>NZ_HE611014.1:512129-672358 GCF_000236865.1 Senegalimassilia anaerobia JC110
CATCCGCGGCGCCATCGGCGGCTCGGCGCGCGCAGTCGGCAAGCGCGTTGCGCTCGGCGTGCGCCTGCCCGCACTTCTCGTGCCAGCCCTCGCCGATGATGCGGCCATCGCGCACGAGCACGCAGCCCACCAGCGGGTTCGGGTTCGTCCAGCCCCAACCGCGCCAGGCCAGCTCGATGGCGCGGCGCATGAAGCGGGCATCGTCGGCGCCGAGCGCCGCCGGTACGGCCCCCTGCGCTTCGGCGTCCGCGTTCGCCTCGCATCGTTGTTCGGGTATGCCTGCCATAGGGTGCCCTTTCTCTTGCGGCCGCCCTGCGGGGTCCAGGCATGAAAAAACGCCCGCAGGGAATCTGCGGGCGTTGATAAGCGACGAATGGGGACGCGCGACAGGCGCCGAAGCGCTGCCATGCATCCTTGGTGCTGCGGAATGCCGCAGCAGGCACCGACCGGGGGCCGCGTGCTCTCGTGCTCCTGTTCTTCCATCCGGACTGTAACCGTTGGTCCTGGATTCTCACCAGATCAGCCTGACGGGCTGCGACGCTGCGGCCACGGGGCCGCCTGCTTGCAACCTGTCAGGGTCGCGGACTTCGCCCTGCTGCTTCGTGCAGCGTGGAACGTCACCGCCAGTGAGGGATTTCACCTCGCCCTGAACAGATATCTTAGTTGGGAAGTATAGGAGCGCCTTCCGCGCGCTGCAAGGGGACACTTTCCGCGATTTGGCGCATTTCCTAGGTGAACGCGCTGGGTTTTGTGGGCAAACGGGAGTTCCAACGCGAAAAAAAGGCGGCATCTTGTGCGATGTCGCCCATGAAAACGCTGCGAAGCCCAGGCTATTCCAGGCAGGCGCTGCAGTTCGTCTCGTCGCCGAACAGCAGGTTGTGCTCCTCGCCGTCAAGCGCATCGCGTGCCTGGTCGCGCAGATTGTTCATGCCCGAGAGGAACTGGCGGTACAGGATGAGCGTCAGATAGCGCCCCATAGTGGTCAGCGTCAGCTCATCGCGGTTGTCGGTGGCGAACGCGCGATGCGCGCGGTAGAACGCCATCTCCGCCGGCAGCAGGCGCTCGATGCTGCAGCCGAACTGCTTCTTGAAGTCGTTCTTGTCCAAGCGCAGCTGGTAGAGGTGCAGAAGGAAATAGTAACGGGCCAGGTCGCGCTTGCTCATGACGCACTTGCCCATGATGGACATGTGGCCGGCTTCGATGGCCTCGTTGTACTCCTTCAGGCTGAACGTGTTCACGTACAGCGCACCGTTGAGGTGCGTGATCGAGCCGCTGCCGATGCCGGGGTACTCGTTGTAGGCAACCTGCAGCTCCTCGGCGTACAGGTTATGGTCGTGGGCGCCCTGCTGGTTCAAGCGGTTGAACGTCCAGATGGTGTCGCGGCTGAAGAAGGGGTGCTCGCCGCCGCACAGCACCTCGTCGAGGATCTGGTAGTAGCGGAACTCGCGGTTATAGTCCATCTTGCCCAGCGACTTCTCCATCTTGCGGGTGGTGGCGCTTGAGACGTACAGCGGGCTGAACGTGGTTTGACGCGCCCCGCAGGCAACGATCTTCTCCAGGTCGTCGAGCAGGATGTCCTCCGTTTGGCTGGGGAAGTTGAAGATCATGTCCACGTTCACGCTGTCGAAGTAGGACGCGGCCTGCCCGATGCGCTCGAAGATCTCCTCGCCGCTGCCGTATTTCTTATAGCGGTCCATCTGCTTGAGCAGGTCGTTGTTGAAGCTCTGCACACCTACGGACAGGCGCTGCACGCGGCCCTTCATCTCGGAGAGCCACGGCTCGGCAAGGTGGTTCGGGTTCGTTTCCACGCCCACTTCCTTGATGTGGAAGTTGTCGCGGGCAAGGTCGATGGTCTCGCACAGCTCGTCGAGCAGGATGGTGGGGGTGCCGCCGCCGAAGTACAGCGTCTCGAAGTCCCAGCCGCGCTCCTTGAGCATCATCATCTCGCGGCGCAGGTTCTTGAAGTACGTGCGGGCGATGTTATCGTGGAACACGTAGCGGTTGAAGCTGCAATACGGGCATAGGACCTGGCAGAACGGCACATGAAGGTACAGCATGTACTTGGTGTCGGGCTTTGGGTCGGGAAAGAAGTGCTCGTCGGTGGGTTGTAGGTCGAGATGGCGTTTGGTCATCCCCTTGACAAGATTCGTGAGAAATCGTTCTGAAAGCATGTGCGCCCCTTACGCATCGTTGCCCAGTATTCGGTAAGTGACCATGATAGCCCTTTGAGCGGTCACAAGCCGGACAAGGTGAAAAAGCACAACGAGGAACACAAACGCTAGGGAATAGGCACGGGAACCGCGAACGTTACCAATTTGTTTCAAAATAAGGTATAGTGATGTTTCCGTGAATTCTTGTGCGTTTGCACAAATCCAGGGAATCAGTTTCGTATCGGGGAAAGGGGAAAGCCATCATGGATTTCAACGCATGGCTCGTCGATGTCACAGGCGAGATCGACGGCTTCATGTACACGTACATCCTGCTCATCCTGCTGGTCGCAGTGGGCGTGTACTTCACCATCCGCACCAAAGGCGTGCAGATCCGCTTCATCAAGGACATGTTCAAGCAGCTGACCGAGAAGAAGCACGTGCAGGGCGAGCGCTCCATCTCGTCGTTCCAGGCACTCATGGTCTCCACGGCAAGCCGCGTGGGCACGGGCAACATCGCCGGCGTGGCAACGGCCATCGCCACGGGCGGCCCGGGCGCCGTGTTCTGGATGTGGCTCATGGCCCTGGTGGGCGCGGCGTCGGCCTTCGTCGAGTCCACGCTCGCCCAGATCTGGAAGGTGCGCGGCACCGACGGCGAGTTCCGCGGCGGCCCGGCCTACTATATCCATCAGGCGCTCGGCAGCCGTAAGCTCGGCGTGCTGTTCAGCGTGCTGCTCATCCTGTGCTTCGCGTTTGGCTTCAACGGCCTACAGGCGTTCAACGCATGCAGCGCGCTTGAGTACTACATCCCCGACTACGCCACCAACGGCGTCGCCGTGGCGGCCGGTCTGGGCTTGGTGGTGTTCACCGCCGGCGTCATCTTCGGCGGCTCGAAGCGCATCAGCGTGATCACGTCCATCATCGTGCCGGTCATGGCCATCGCCTACATCGCCATCGCGCTGTGGACCACCATCGCCAACATCACCTGGCTGCCCGCCGTGTTCGGCCTGATGTTCGAAAGCGCCTTCGACTTCCAGTCCATCTTCGGCGGCTTCGCCGGCTCGGTGGTCATGCTCGGCATCAAGCGCGGCCTGTACTCCAACGAGGCCGGCATGGGTTCGGCTCCTAACGCCGCCGCTACCGCCAGCGTTTCCCATCCGGTCAAGCAGGGCCTCGTGCAAAGCCTGTCGGTCTATATCGACACGCTCGTCATCTGCACCTGCTCGGCCATGATGGTCCTGGTGTTCTACGTGCAGGATCCCGCTGCGGCCGAGGGCCTCAACGGCATGCCGCTCGTGCAAATGGCCGTGAACAACTCCGTGGGCCCCATGGGCATCCACTTCATCACGTTCGCCATCTTCATGTTCGCCTACTCCAGCCTCATCGGCAACTACTTCTACGCCGAGAGCAACTTCCGCTTCATCAAGAACGACTCCAAGGCGGCGCTGATCATCTTCCGTCTGGCGTGCCTGGCGGTCATCTTCTACGGTGCGGTGAACAGCTTCGATCTGGCTTGGAACCTGGCCGACATCTTCATGGGCCTTATGGCCATGATGAACCTCATCGCCATCCTGCTTTTGGGCAAGTGGGCGCTTGCCGCGCTGAAGGACTACTCCGAGCAGCGCGCCGCCGGCAAGGACCCGGTGTTCGTGGCCGACAACGTTCCGGGCATGCCGCAGACCGACTGCTGGCATCTCGACGAGGTGAAGGACTTCGGCGCCGGCCCTGTGAAGGAGTACTTCGAAGAGGCTGTGGACGCCGACGTAAACGAAGCGTAAAGCCGGCGGCTGCTGGCGCGTGCTCGGCCGCTAAGGCGGCGCACGCGAACGGAGCTGTTCGCGTTGTCCTTTTCGCATGACATAGGTTCGCAAACGAAGCGCCGCCCGGAAATCCGGGCGGCGCTTCTTGTGTTTGCCGGGCGCAGGCGGGGTGCGCTAGAACAGCGAGATCTGCTGGGGCTCGCTGGCGTATTCGCAGGCGATCTCGTCGTCCAAAAACTCGATCTCGTGGGATTCCCAATCCTTGATCGGCGCGATGAAGTTCGTCCCGTCCTGCCAAAACACCAGGTTTGCGCCGACCATGCCCGCGCACACGCCGCCGCACACGTTCGCGAAGCCTTCGCCTTCGGGCAGCTGCATGGTGTGCGCGTCGGGGGACGGCCCGCCGAAGTAGTACGGCGAAAGGTCGAGCGCGTCCTCGGGCGAGAAACCGGCCTGTGCCACCGCGTCGACGTCTTCGAGCCTGTCGGCCGCCGTGCGCAGCTCGTGGCAAGCCTCCTCGAAGCTGTATGGCGCGTCGGCCAGCAGCTTCGCCTTGAGCGATGCGCGCATGGTCTCGGCCACGCCGTCCTGCGCGCACAGCGCCGCTTCAAGCGCGCGAGCGTCATCGGCGCAGGTGAAGCGCCCGACCACGCGCGCCGCGCGGGCGCCTTGCTCGAGCAGGCGCTCGATGCCGCGCGTTTCGCTCGAGATACCCGCCTTCACATAGCCCGGCGCGAAGTACGCCAGGTACACGTAATGCGGCGTTTGGTTGTACTCGCGCTGTTGCGGCGAGATGTAGCTGCTGAAGTAAAACGAGGGGTTGAAGCCGGTCGCCTCGATGCATGCCGGGCACATGTCCTCCTTGCCGTCGGGCAGCAGCTCCGCGTTCAGCGGGCACGTGCTCCGCTCGTGCGTTCGAAGGTCGATCCGGCCGATGCAGCGCCGGCGCGGCAGCCGGCGCAGCGAGAACGTGCGCCCGAGCACGGGCACGTAGCCGACCGTGCCCTCGTCAAGGTCGTTGATCGTAAGGTAGGGCCCGTCGACGCTGAAGCCGTAGCCGGCAAGGACGACGGTATGGTCTGCGAACAGGTTCGGCATAGCGGCGCTTTCTGTGAAGACATTCTTGCTTGCTTCGCCCGCGGCGTGCTTATCCCGCGTTGCGAATAGGGACGATTATGACGTTTCGTGCCCGAAAAGGGGAGTTCTCCGGATCTTTCGCCCGCTTCTGCAAAAAATCGGCCAAGTTTCTTGCTTTATCACTCTACTGTGCTAAAGTATCGGACAGCACTTGGGAATGATGCTGCGGAAGCGCCCCGCGCTCGCGCCCGTTCCCTCATCTGCAAATGACCACGGGCCGATGCCCGCAACCGCACGATGAAAGGCAGGATGGATCAGATGAACTTCGTGACGCCTTCGGGTTTCCGCGACGTGCTCACCGACGAGGCGGTGCTGCGCGAGCAGGCGGCCCAAGCGGTGCAGGCCAACATGGCGGCCAAAGGCTATCTTCCGGTGGAAACGCCCACGCTCGAGGTGATGGACGTGCTGCAGGCCGGCGGCAGGCTGCCGGGCACCCCGTTCAAGCTCTTCGACGCGCGCGGCGACCTTCTGGCCATGCGTCCCGACGTCACGCTGCAGATCGCCCGCATGTGCGCCACGCGCCTGGCGGGCCAGCCCGGGCCGTTCCGCTTCCGCTACATGCAGCGGGTGTTCCGCGAGGCCGAGGGCCAGACGCGCGCCGAGCCGCGCGAGACCACGCAGATGGGCGTCGAGCTCATCGGCCAGGCGGGCGCGGCGGCAGACGCCGAGGTGGTGGGCCTGCTGGCCGAATCGCTCAAGCTCGCCGGCGTTGCCGACTTCAAGATCGCGCTCGCATCGGTGTCGGTGCTGCGCGCGCTGCTCGCAAGCTGCGGTGCCGCACCGCAATGGCGCCAGGCGGTGCTCGATGCGTACCACACGTCGAACTTCGTCACGCTCGACGAGCTGACCTCAGGCGAGGGCGCGCAGGGCGTTCCGCCGGTGTTCGCCCAGGCCATCGGCAAGCTCGCCCGCATCCGCGGCGGGCGCGCCGTCATCGCCGAGGTGCGCGAGCTGGTGGCCCCGCTGGGCTGCGAGACGGGCCTTGACGGCCTGGAGCAGGCGTTCGACCTGCTGGAGGCCGCGGGCCTGGCGGACAGCATCCAGGTCGACTTCTCCGTCATGAGCAGCTTCGACTACTACACCGGCATCGTGTTCGAAGCCTACGCGCCGGGGCTGGGAAGCCCGCTGGGCAGCGGCGGCCGCTACGACAACACCATCGGGGCATATGGCGAAAGCCGTCCCGCCGCCGGCTTCGCGTTCTTCCTCGAGCGCGCCATGGCTGCTGCCGCGGCCGCCGATGAGCGCGCCGCATCCGGCACCGGCCAGCGCCCGCTGCGCATCGCCGTGCCGAAAGGCTCGCTCAACGCCGATTCCATCGCGTGCCTGGCGGCATGCGGCCTGGACGTCACGGGGCTCGATAACCCCGGTCGTCAGCTCATTATCCGCAACCCGGGCGTGGAGTACATCATCGTGCGCCCCTCCGACGCCCCGGCGTTCGTGGAGCTCGGCGCGGCCGATTGCGGCATCTGCGGCGAGGACTCGCTGCTCGAGGCGCAGCCCGAGGTGGTTGAGCTTGCCGACCTGAAGTTCGGCTCCTGCCGCTTCGTGGTGGCCGAGCCCGCTGGCGCCGCCGATCAGACCGCCGAGCACTACCGTCGCCTGGGCTCCATCCGCATCGCCACGAAGTATCCCAACATCACGCGCGCCCATTACGCGAAAACCGGCACCCAAGTCGAGATCGTGAAACTGCACGGAAACATTGAGCTGGCACCATTGACTGGATTGGCCGAGCGCATCGTCGACATCACGGCCACGGGCACCACGTTGCGTGAGAACAACCTGGTCATCGTGGAGGATGTGCTGTCGTCGACGGCCCGATTCTTCGCCAACGGCACCTCGCTGCGCACCGATGCGCGCATCGTGGAGCTGGCCGACGCCATGCGCGCCGGCGCCGCGGCGGGCAAGTGGGAGGCGACGGTCATCGCCGGCGGCGTGCAGTCGCCCGAGCCCGCAACAGAATAACAGCTGGTCAGGGCTTCGCGCCCGCAGGCGCCCAGGGGTCGGGCGCCGCAACGTCAAGGCCGCAGAGGCGCCTGCTCGCAGGCGCGGCCGCGACAAGGTATCATCATGAAAGAGGCCGGAGGGGTCATCCGGCGTGTACATGGAAAGAAGGACAACATGCGTCGCGTCATCCTGAACAAAGGCGAGCAATTCTCCAACAAGCACCTCAAGCGCACGGGCGCGTTCAACGCCCGCGCCATGGAGGCGGCAACGAACATCATCGAGCAGGTTCGCGAACAGGGCGATGCGGCCCTGCGCGAGCTGACCGAGCGCTTCGACGGCGTTGCCATCGAGGACTTCCGCGTGCCGGCCGAGGCGATCGAGGCCGCCGCGGCGAAGGTCGATCCCAAAACCGAGGAGGCGCTCAAGAAGGCCGCCAAGCAGATCCGCGAGTTCCACGAGCGCCAGGTCAAGCAGAGCTGGTTCTCCGTGCGCGAGGACGGCGCCCTGGTCGGTGCGAAGGTCACCCCGCTTGAAAGCGTTGGCATCTACGTGCCCGGCGGCCGCGCGCTGTACCCGTCCACGGTGCTCATGAACGCTCTGCCCGCCGCGGTCGCCGGCGTTGAGCGCATCGTGTGCGTCACGCCGCCCACCAAGGACGGCAGCATCGACCCGGTGGTGCTCGAGGCCTGCCGCCTGTCCGGCGTCACCGAGATCTACACGGTAGGCGGCGCGCAGGCCGTGGCGGCGCTGGCCTACGGCACCGAGACCATCGATCCGGTCTGCAAGATCACGGGCCCGGGCAACGCGTTCGTGGCGGCTGCGAAGAAGATCGTCTCCGGCGACGTGGGAATCGATATGATCGCCGGCCCCTCCGAGGTGTGCGTCGTGGCCGATGAGACCGCCGATCCCGCCATGGTGGCCATCGACCTCATGGCCCAGGCCGAGCACGACCCGCTGGCAAGCTGCTATCTGGTCACGTTCGACGAGGGCTACGCCGACAAAGTCGAAGCCGCCATCGAGGGCCACATGAAGGCTTCCACGCGCGCCGAGATCACCACCGCCTCGCTGGCCGATCAGGGCCTTGTGGTCATCTGCGACTCCATGGAGCAGGCCATCCAGTCCGTCAACGTCATCGCCCCCGAGCACCTGGAGCTGCACTTCGACGGCGCGTTCGAGCAGCTCGGCGCCATCCGCAACGCCGGCGCCATCTTCGTGGGCGAGTGGACCCCCGAGGCCGTGGGCGACTACGTTGCCGGCCCCAACCACACGCTTCCCACCGGCGGCACCGCGCGCTATGCCTCGCCGCTTTCCACCGACGAGTTCGTCAAGCACTCCAGTGTCATCCAGTATTCCGCGAAGTCGCTGGCAAACGACGCAGACGCCGTCATCGCCATCGCCCGTCACGAGGGCCTGTGGGCGCATGCCCGCAGCGTCGAGCTGCGTAAGGCCCTGGTGGAGACCGGCGACATCTATGGTTTGGACGGTGCCGATGAATAGCGTCCGAGCATCCGCCCCGCAGCTTGCCGACATCACGCCCTACGACCCGAAGTACCTCCCGGCGCGCGCGTACCTGTCGGCCAACGAGAACCCTTGCGACGTGGAGACCGAGGTCCGCAACGAGATCAAGCGCGAAATCAACAAGGTGGCCTTCAACCGCTATCCCGACCCCTTGGCCAACGAGCTGCGCGACATGATCGCCGAGGCCAACGGCCTTGACCGCGATTGCGTGCTCGTGGGCAACGGCGGCGACGAGCTGCTGTTCGACATAGCGCTTGCCTGGGGCGGGCCGGGGCGCAAGTTCCTCAACATGCCGCCCACGTTCTCGGTGTACCGCAACAACGCCGAGCTCACCAACACCGAGGTGGTCGACATCCCGCGCCTCGCCGATTACACCATCGACGAGGAGGCGGTGCTGTCCCGCGTGGCGCGCGGCGACATCGATTACGTCATCGTCACCAGCCCGAACAACCCTACGGGCGATTTGGCCGATGAGCGTTTCATCCTGCGCCTGCTCGACGCCACCGACGCGCTCGTGATGGTCGACGAGGCGTATTTCGAGTTCTCGCGCGGCACGGTGCGCCCCTACCTGGCGCAGCATAAGAACCTGGTCATCCTGCGCACGTTCTCCAAGGCGTTCTCGCTTGCCGGCGTGCGCGTGGGCTACCTGCTGGGAAACCCCGAGGTCATCCGCGAGTTCTTGAAGGTGCGCCAGCCGTACTCGGTGGATGCGGTGTCGCAAGCCATCGCGCGCGTGGTGTTCCGCAACCGCGCGAAGTTCGAGCGCGGCATCATGCAGATCGTCTCGGAGCGCGGGCGCGTGTTCCGCGAGCTTTCGCAGATGCCGGGCATCACGGCGTACCCCTCGAACGCCAACTACATCTTGTTCCGCGCAGAAGGCGCGGGGGAGGTGTGGCAGCAGCTCTACGACCGCGGCATCCTCGTGCGCGACTTCAGCCGTGCGCCCATGCTGCAGGATTGCCTGCGGGTCTCCATCGGCAGCCCCGAGGAGAACGACGAGTTCCTAGCCGCGCTTCGGGAGATCCTGCCGAAGTAAGGACCGGGCGCCTCGGGGACGCTACGCCGCCCGCCCGGACACTTTGGGGACGTAGCGTTATCTGTCCGGAATCGCCGCGCACACGACGAGAGAAAGGCGAACAGCAATGAGCGAACGCGTTGCGCGCATCGCGCGCACCACGAAGGAAACCGATATCGACCTGTCCGTCGGCCTTGACGGCACGGGCAAAACGGACGTGGAGACGGGCATCGGGTTTTTCGACCACATGCTCACCGCGTTCGGGCGCCACGGCCTGTTCGACCTGCAGGTGCGCTGCAAGGGCGACCTTGAGGTGGACGGCCATCACTCGGTGGAGGATACGGGCATCGTCATGGGGCAGGCGTTCGCGCAGGCGCTCGGCGACAAGCGCGGCATCCGCCGCTTCGGCGACATCGCCATGCCCATGGACGAGGCCCTCATCATGGCGGCTGTGGACATCTCGGGGCGCGGCCAGCTGTACTGGGACGCCGATGTGCCTGCGGTGATGGTGGGCGCCTTCGACGCCACGCTGGCGAAGGAGTTCTTCATCGCCTTCGCCGCCAACGCCGGCGTCACGCTGCACATCCGCCAGCTTGCCGGCGAGAACACGCACCACGTCATCGAGGGCATGTTCAAGGCGGTGGCGCGCGCCATGCGCCAGGCCTGCGAGCCCGACCCTCGCATGGGCGACGCGTTGCCGTCCACGAAGGGGATGCTATAAGCCTGGCGGCGCCTGCCTGACGGCGGCCGGGCCGCTCGACGTCGCGGGCGGCTGCGGCGCGCCCCTCCGCCCCTCCCGTTCAAGCTTCGTTCGGGCGCACACCGCCTTCACTGACTTTTATTGGACCTGCGAGATGTAAGAGGCGCCTATGATCGCTGTTGTTGACTACAAGAAGGGCAACCTGCAATCCGTCGAGCGCGGCCTGCGCGCCGCCGGAGCCCATGCCCGCATCACCGACGATGCCGCTGAAATAGTCGCCGCCGACGCCATCGTCTTGCCGGGCGTGGGCGCGTTCGCCGATGCCGCGGCCACCATGGACGAGCTCGGCCAGACCGAGGTCATTCGCCGCCGCATCGCGGAGGGGGTGCCGTTTCTGGGCATCTGCCTGGGCGAGCATCTGCTGTTCGAGGAAGGCGCGGAAGGCGCCGGCGCCGACGGCAACCCGCGCGGCCTGGGCGTGCTGCCCGGGTGCGTGGACCGCATGCCGCGCCAGGATGCCGAGGGCCGCGCGTACAAGGTCCCGCACGTGGGCTGGAACACCGTCGATTTCCCCGCGGGAGCTCCCGAGAACCCGCTGTTCGCGGGCATCCCCTCGGGCACGTACTTCTACTTCACCCACAGCTACATCGCGCCTGACGGGCCGTTCGCCATCGCGCACACCACGCACAGCGTGACGTTCCCGTGCGCCGTGCAGAAGGGCAACGCGTTCGGCGTGCAGTTCCACCCCGAGAAAAGCTCGGACGCCGGCGCGGCCGTGCTGCGCAACTTCGTCGAGATCGTCAAGGCGGCGTCGCCCGCCTTGCAAGGTTAGGAGGTCGCCATGTACCTGCTTCCCGCAATCGATATCCTGGGTGGCAAGGCCGTTCGCCTGGCGAAAGGCGATTACAACCAAGTGACCGTGTACAACGACGACCCCGTGGCGCAGGCGCGCGTCTTCGAGCAGGCCGGTGCCCAATGGGTGCACGTGGTCGACCTGGACGGCGCGCGCAGCGGCGTCCCGGAGAACATCGCCATCGTTGAGCGCATCGTGCGCGAGACGTCGCTTTCCGTCGAGATCGGCGGCGGCATCCGCAGCCTGGAGACGCTGAAACGCTTGGCCGATGCCGGGGCGGCGCGCATGGTGCTGGGCACCGCGCTCGTGAACGACCCCGAGCTCGCGCACGCGGCCATCGCCGCGGTGGGCGGCGACCGCCTGACCGCCGGCATCGACGCGAAGGGCGGGGAAGTGGCCGTTTCGGGTTGGATCGAGGGCTCGGGCGTGGCCGCCGCCGACCTGGCGCGCGCGATGGGCGCCGCCGGGTTCAAGCACATCGTCTACACCGACATCGCGCGCGACGGTATGCAGACCGGCATCGACGTGCAGGCTTACGTCGACATGGCGAACGCGTTCGGCAACCCCGTCATCGCCAGCGGCGGCGTGGCTAGCCTCGCCGACATCGAGCGCCTGGCGCCGGTGGCGGAAAGCATCGAGGGCGTCATCACCGGTCGCGCCGTGTACGAGGGCACGCTCGACGTCGCCGAAGGCGTCGCCCTTTGCGCCAACTTGACGGCAGCGCGACCCTAATGCCCTAAAGGCGCCGAGCATCGTCCGTTTCGCGGTGAAGCCGGGCGCTGCGCGTGAAGCTGCCCGGCCTTGCGCCGCGCCCGCCGGAGCCTTCCCGTCGATTTCCCTTTCCCCGAGCCGTTGAGGAGCAGATATATGTTGGCAAAACGCGTGATCCCCTGCATGGACGTGAAGGACGGCCGTGTGGTGAAGGGGGTCAACTTCGTGAACCTGCGCGATGCGGGCGACCCCATCGAGCTGGCGCAGCGCTACGACGAGCAGCGCGCCGACGAGGTGATCTTCCTTGATATCACCGCCACCAGCGACAAGCGCGAGACCACGGTGGACCTTGCAAGCCGCGCCAGCGCGCAGCTGCATCTGCCGTACTGCGTGGGCGGCGGTTTCCGCAGCGTCGCCGACATCCGCCGCATGATCGCCGCCGGCGCCGACAAGGTGTCGGTCAACAGCGCGGCGGTGGACAACCCGCAGCTCATCTCCGACGCCGCCGCGGCGTTCGGCACGCAGGCCATCCTGTGCGCCATCGACGCGAAGCAGGTGGCCGGCAACCCCAACAAGTGGGAGGTCTACGTGCACGGCGGCCGCACCGCAACCGGCATCGACGCCGTGGAATGGGCGGTCGAGGCGGCGCGTCGCGGCGCGGGCGAGATCTTGCTGACCAGCATGGACCGCGACGGCAGCAAGGACGGTTTCGACTGCGCGTTCACCCGCGCGGTGGCGCGCGCGGTGGACATCCCCGTCATCGCCAGCGGCGGCGTGGGCAAGCTCGAGCACTTCGCCGAGGGCATCATCGACGGCGAGGCCGACGCGGTGCTGGCCGCCAGCGTCTTCCACTTCGGCGAGTTCACGGTAACCCAGGTCAAGGAATACATGCGCAGCCAAGGCATCCCCGTGCGCCTGTAGAAAGGACCATCCATGCAAACCGAGATTCCCGAGCTGAAATACAACGCCGATGGGCTGATCCCGTGCATCGTGCAGGACGTGGAAACGCGCGAGGTGCTCATGATGGCGTGGATGAACGCCGAAAGCCTGGTGCTGACGCTCGAGCGCGGCGAGACGGTGTTTTGGAGCCGCAGCCGACAGGAGCTGTGGCACAAGGGCGCCACCAGCGGCAACACGCAGAAGATCGTCGAGCTTCGATATGATTGCGATGCCGATACGCTTCTGGCCCTCGTGCATCCGGCGGGCCCCGCGTGCCACACCGGCGCCACCAGCTGCTTCTTCCGCACGCTGGCCGAGCTCGAGTAGGCGTTCGGCCGCCATCGCTCTCGCGGGAAAACGGTGCCCAACTCGCTCACGCGCGGTTATCCGTAGGCGCTTTCGCCGCCATGGCGCACCGCGGAAAACGGAATACGAGAAAGCCTGGAGGCCGGGTCATCCCGGCTTTCGCGCGTTTTGCGCCCCTTTGCGCCCGGTCATGCGCTTCGGGTGGTTATCCGTGGCGACTTGCTTGCGCGCACCCGGCGCCTGCGCTATTCTGCCCCTAGCTTTATTTTCTCGAAGGAAACCCTTCCCATCATCAAGTTCCCGCTTCCCATCAACGCTCTTTCTATGCGCAAAGCGGGCAACAACCCATATATAAGGAGGAATAAGGGTGAAGTTCTTTCTGGACACGGCAGATCTAGCCGAAATCGAAGAGGCTGCTAGCTGGGGCGCGCTGGCAGGCGTCACCACCAACCCGTCGCTGTACGCCAAGATCGGCGGCAAGCTGGATGACTTCCATAACCACATGAAGCGCATCTGCGACATCGTCGGCCCGGACTGCCCGGTTTCCGCCGAGTCCGTCGCCATGACGCGCGACGAGATCGTCGCCGACGGTCGCAAGCTGGCCGAGATCGCCCCTAACATCGTGGTGAAGATCCCCACCATGGTCGAGGGCCTGGCCGCCACCCACACGCTGGCCGCCGAGGGCATCCCGGTGAACATGACGCTGTGCTTCAGCGTGCCGCAGGCGCTGCTGGCCGCACGCGCCGGCGCCCGCTACATCAGCCCGTTCATCGGCCGTTTCGATGACATCTCCGAGGACGGCCTCGAGCAGGTCGGCAACATCGTCACCGCCATCAACAACTACGACTTCACGGCCAACACCGCCAACGGCGAGCAGGTCGAGATCATCGCCGCCTCCGTGCGCAGCGCCAACCATGTTACGCAGTGCGCGCTCATGGGCGCCGACATCGCCACCGTCCCGTTCGGCGTGCTGAAGAAGATGGTGCAGCATCCGCTCACCGACCGTGGCCTGGACTCCTTCATGAAGGACTGGGAGAAGGTAGCTAACGCATGAGCGACGAGCAGAATGTAGCGGAGGCGCCGCAGCAGGGCGCCCCCGCGGCCGATGCGGCGCCGGCTGCTCCCAAGCGCCGCCCGGGCCGTCCGCGCAAAAGCGCCGCCTCGTCTGGCAAGGCCTCTTCCGAGGCTTCCCCCGACGCCGCGTCCGATGCCCCGGCCGATGGGGCTGATAGCGCCCCGAAAACGCCGGCCAAGCGCCGTCCGGGCCGTCCTCGTAAGAAGGCCGCGCCCGCCCAGAAGGCCGAATCCGCCCCTGCTGCGAAGGCCGCTTCCGCGGCGAAGGCGAAAAAGGCGAAGGAGGCTCCTGCCGAGCCCGAGGCCGCCGCATCCAAGGCGCAGGCCGCCGAGGCCGCCCAGCCCGTCGAGGCGGTAACCGGCACGCCGGCAAGGCGCCGTCCGGGCCGTTCGCACAAGAAGATCGCCACTGCGCCCGTCGCCGCTCAGGCGGTCCCTGCGCAGGACGCATCCGGCAAGCAGCAGGCTCCCGAAGTCGCAGAAACCGTCGAAGCCGTGCAGGCTCCCGCCGAAGCAGCCGGCTCCGACCAGCAGGCACCCGCCAAGGATATGGCCCCGGGCCGCGCGGCACGCGCCGCGCGCACCCCGCGCAAATCGGTGCGCGCCCAGGGCGCCAACCGCGAGGGCCGCTCCGAGCAGCATGAGGGCCGCGGCAAATCCGATGCCCGCGAAGGCGCCGAGCGCACCGAGGGCCGCAGCTTTGGCAACGCCGGTGCCGACCGCCACCAGCGCAACGACCGCGGCGATCGCAACGGCCGCAAGAACGGCAACGACCGCAATGACCGTCACCAGCGCCATCAGCGCAACAACAACCGCGAGGTCGTCCCGAGCGTCAACAAAGAGGACCTGGCCAAGCTCAAGGTGGCCGAGCTGCGCGCGAAGGCCGCCGAGCTCGACGTCGACGTGGCGGGCCTGAAGAAGGCCGAGCTCATCGACGCCGTGTACGACGCGTCCCTGAAGGCGGAGGGCTTCGTGGAGGTCGAGGGCATCCTCGACATCATGCAGGATGGCTACGGCTTCCTGCGCACCAACGGCTACCTGCCCAGCGAGCAGGACTGCTACGTGGGGCTTTCCACCATCCGCCGCAACGGCCTGCGCAAGGGCGACAAGCTCACCGGCACCACGCGCCCGGCGCGTCCCAACGAGAAGTACGCCGCCGTGCAGAAGGTGGCCACCGTCAACGGCAAGCCCGTCGAGGAGCTGGGACGCCGCGTGCGCTTCGGCGATCTCACGCCGGTCTATCCCGACGAGTGCCTGACCATGGAGCATGGCCAGACCACCATCACGGCTCGCGTCATCGACCTGGTCAGTCCCATCGGCAAGGGCCAGCGCGGCCTGATCGTCAGCCCGCCGAAGGCCGGCAAGACCACCATCTTGAAGGACATCGCCGCAGCCATCAGCGCCAACAACCCCGAGGTGCACCTCATGTGCCTTTTGGTCGACGAGCGCCCCGAGGAAGTCACGGACATGCAGCGCTCCATCAAGGGCGAGGTCATCTCCTCCACTTTCGATATGCCCACCGAAAACCACATCCAGGTTTCCGAGCTGGTCATCGAGCGCGCAAAGCGCCTGGTGGAGGACGGCAAGGACGTCGTGGTGCTGCTCGACAGCCTCACGCGCCTGGCGCGCGCCTACAACCTGGCGCAGCCCGCATCCGGGCGCATCCTGTCCGGCGGCGTGGATTCCACGGCCCTGTACCCGCCGAAGAAGTTCCTGGGCGCGGCTCGAAACATCGAGGGCGGCGGCAGCCTGACCATCCTCGCCTCGGCCCTGGTGGAAACGGGTTCGAAGATGGACGAGGTCATCTTCGAGGAGTTCAAGGGCACGGGCAACATGGAGCTCAAGCTCGACCGCAACCTGGCAGATCGCCGCATCTTCCCGGCCATCGACCCGGTGGCATCGGGAACGCGCAAGGAGGACCTGCTGCTCGATCCGCAGAAGGCCCCGCTCATCTGGGCGGTTCGCCGCATCCTTGCGAACACGAACAACACCGAGCGCGCCATGGACATGCTCATCAAATCCTTGAAGCGCACCGACGACAACGACGAGTTCCTCATGCGCACGGCGAAAAAGGCCCAGCACAACAACGGGAACGCAAACGCAAACCTGGAGTTCTAGGGGAGACATATATAGATGGCGACAATGCATGACAATAACGAAACGGTTGCCTGGCCCAAGCGCGCGGTGGTCACGGCCGGCATGCCCTACGGCAACAAGCCGCTGCATTTCGGGCATATCGCCGGCGTGTTCGTGCCCGCCGACTGCTTCGCGCGCTTCCTGCGTGACCGCATCGGCGCGGAGAACGTCCGCTTCATCAGCGGCACGGACTGCTTCGGCTCGCCCATCAACGAGGGCTACCGCAAGCTGGTGGAGGCCGGGCAGTTCGACGGCACCATCGAGGATTACGTGCTGCGCAACCACAACCGCCAGAAAGACACGCTGGATTCCTATGACATCAGCCTTGATATCTACGAAGGATCCAACATCGGGCATTCCGGCGAGGTCCACCAGCTCATCAGCGAGGCGTTCATCAAGAAGCTGTATGAGAACGGCTGGCTGCAGAAGCGCGCGACGCTGCAGTTCTACGACCCCGAGGCCGGCACGTTCCTGAACGGCCGCCAGGTGCAGGGCCATTGCCCCGTGCAGGGCTGCAAGTCCGAGCATGCCTATGCCGACGAGTGCGACCTGGGCCACAGCTACGCGCCTGAGGACCTTATCGCGCCGAAGTCCTCGCTCACCGGCGTCACGCCCGAGATGCGCCCGGTGGAGAACTGGTACTTCGACCTGCCGGCGTTCAACGCCTTCCTGAAAAAGCACGTGGAGGCCCTTGAGGCCGACCCCGAGGTGCGCCCCATCGTGCCGCAGACTATCAAGGAGTTCTTGGCCCCGCCGGTGGTCTACATCAAAAACGAGCTGTACGACCAGTATCTTCAGATCGCCGACAAGCTCGCGCATCATCAGTACCATGAGGCCGAGAAGGGCAAGCAGTCCTTCGAAATCGAGTTCGACACCATCGACGACCGCGATGCGGCGCGCGATGTGCTCGCCGCGGCGGGCATCCGCTTCCGCACGGGCAAGGCGCTCGTTCCCTTCCGCATCACCGGCAACATCGAGTGGGGCGTGAAGGCGCCGGTCATCGACGGGCTCGAGGGCCTGACGGTGTGGTGCTGGCCCGAAAGCCTGTGGGCTCCCATGAGCTTCACCATGGCCGTCAACGACAAGATGGGCCTGCCGCGCGGCAGCTGGCGCGATTTCTGGTGCTCGGAGGACGCGCAGGTCTACCAGTTCATCGGCCAGGACAACCTGTACTTCTACGGCGTTGCCCAGCCGGCGCTCATCGAGGCGCTGCGCCCGGGCGATATCCTCGCGCCCGGCGAGACGGATGCGCCCCTGCGTCAGACCAGCCTTATCGCCAACCATCACATCCTGCTGGGCAACAAGAAGGCCTCGTCGTCGGGCTCGGTCAAGCCGCCGACGGCCGACGAGCTGCTGGAGCACTACACCGTCGAGCAGCTGCGCGCGCACTTCCTGGCGCTTGGCCTGGATCAGAAGTCTGTGGGCTTCAAGCCCAAGCCCTTCGATCCCGACGAGGCGAAGCGCAACGACCCGCGCGTGGCGGACCCGGTCCTCAAGGAGGGCACGCTGCTCACCAACGTGTTCAACCGCCTGGCCCGCAGCTGCTTCTACGAGGCGCAGAAGAACTTCGAAGGCTGGATGCCGCTTGGCGAGGTGTCGCCTGAGGTGCGCGAGCGTGCGCATGCCTGCATGAACGAGTACGATAAGACCATGCACAAGGCGGAGCTGCACACGGTCATGTCCATCATGGACACGTTCATCCGCTGGGCGAACAAGTACTGGACGGACAACATCCGCACCGCCGAGAAGGAAGGCGACGAGCAGCTGCGCCGTCAGGTGCTCGTGGACTGCTTCTACCTGCTTCGCGTATCCACGCTGCTCATGCACCCCGTGGTGCCGAAGGGCTGCGAGAAGATCGCCGATTACCTCAGCTTCGAGTTCGACGACTTCTTCAGCTGGAACTTCGATTTCGAGGGCATGGACGAGCTGTGCCACGGCGCCGAGCTCGAGGACGGACGCCATCGCATCCGCGAGCTTCCCCCGCGCTTCGACTTCTTCTCGAAGCATCCCTCGCAGTTCAAGTAGGGTTTCAAAGCACGGCATCCCATCAGGCTGGCCAGCTGCGGCAACGCGGCTGGCCGGTCTTTTCATGGGTGCGGAAAGATTGGTTTGCATATGCACGTTGATTTGTATTCCGACGGCGCCTCGCGGGGCAACCCCGGGCCGGGCGGGTACGGCAGCATCCTGCGTTTCATCGACAGCAAGGGCGGGGTGCACGAGCGGGAGTTCTCGCAAGGGTATCGCTGCACCACGAACAACCGCATGGAACTGCTCGGCGCCATCGTGGCCCTCGAGGCCCTCAAACGCCCGTGCCACGTGACGCTGTACTCCGATTCCCAGTATCTGGTGAACGCGTTCAACCAGCACTGGGTGGATGGCTGGCTCAAGCGCGGGTGGAAGAACTCGCAGAAGCAGCCGGTGAAGAACTCCGATCTGTGGAAGCGCATGCTCAAGGCGAAGGAGCCCCACGACGTGGAGTTCGTTTGGGTCAAGGGCCATGCCGGCCATGCCGAGAACGAGCGCTGCGATGCGCTGGCAACCTCTGCGGCCGACGACCCGTCGCGCCATAAGGAGGACGCGGGCTTCCGCGGCTAGATAGCGGCGCAAGGCGCTGCCAAGGACGGGCAGGCGGAGCGGGCCGGGGCGGAAACCCCGGTTTCGCCCCACCTGCCCGTTCTCCATATATGCAGGTAGCCTCACCTGGGCGTATGCCCGTTCAGTGCAAAAGGTACCGCGCTTGTCGCCAGGGTGATACAGTGGCGTAAGCGATTTTGCAACCGAGAAGGAGGTTCGTGCATGCAACAGGAAATGAAGCTGCGCCGCCGCATCGCCGGTGGAGCGATGGCTTGCGTCCTGTCCTGCGGCCTTATGGTCCCGCAGCTGGCATTCGCCACCCCTGATTCATCTTCCAAGCAGGCCGAGGCCCAGGCGGTCCTGGCCTCGCTCAACTCCATGCAGTACCAGCTCGATCAGGCATCGGCTGACTACGGCCAGGCGCTCGAGGAGCAGGCTCAGGCTCAGCAGTCCGCCGATCAGGCTCAGGAGCGCATCGACCAGATCAACGTCGAGATCGCCGATGTGCAGTCCCGCTTGGGCGATCGCGCGCAAAGCATGTACCGCACGGGCGCCAGCTCGTTTTTGGACTTGCTGCTCGGCTCCACCTCGTTCAGCGAGTTCGCCACGAACTGGGACCTGCTGAACAAGGTCAACGATAACGATGCCGAGCTCGTGCAGCGCAACAAGGATTTGCGCACCGAGGCTCAGGAGCAGAAGGCCACGTTTGACGAGCAGTCCCGCACCGCCGCTGCCAAGGCATCCGAGGCTAAGCAGATCCAGGACGAGGCTCAGGCCACCGTTAACTCCATGCAGCAGACCTATGACGGTCTTTCGGCCGAGGTGGCAACGCTGGTGGAGGAAGAGCGTGCCGCACAGGCGGCCGCTGCTGCCGCAACCGCCCAGCAGACCGTCGACCAGTCCGCTGCTCAGGCTACCCAGCGTATGGGCATCGCCGGCGCCACGAACAACAACGCAAATGCCGGCGGCAATGGCGGTAACGGCGGCGCTGCCGATAACGGTGGCGGCAACACGTGGACCGACAACTCCGGCGACTCCGGCAACACCGGTTGGACCGATAACGGCAATTCGGGTAATACCGACAACTCGGGCGGTTCCAGCAGCTCCAGCAGCTGGGCTCCGTCTTACAACGCCTCTACGGGCAATGCCATCGTCGACCGTGCATACAGCTGCATTGGCGCGCCGTACGAGTGGGGCGGCGTCGGCCCTGACAGCTTTGACTGTTCCGGTCTGGTCAGCTATGCGCTGACCGGCAGCTATTCGCGCTACGGCACCACGTACACGTTCATGGGCATGTCCCAGGTCTCCGACCCGCAACCTGGCGACATCTGCACCAGCTGGTCGCATTGCGGCATCTACATCGGCGGCGGGCAGATGATCCATGCCCCAACCTTTGGCCAGACGGTGTGCGTTAGCTCCGTGCAGTCCGACATGATCATCGTGCGTCCCTGGTAGCGCTTCCCGCTTCAGCGGCACATCGACCAGCATGTAAACTGGCGGCGCCGAAATATCTGCAGTAAACAACGAGCCCCAAGCTGTTCCACCAGCTTGGGGCTCGTTCGCGTTTGCAGGGGTGTTGGCTCGGCAGAAATGGCTGCTTGGAGCCGGGGCTGGCGAAAGGGCGCCGACCCGATCATGCCCAGGGGGCATTCGGCCTCATGGGCAGCGGGGCATGCAACCCCGGTCGGCGCGCGCCCGCGCTTTCGCGATACCGCGTTAGCCCTCGCAGGCCTGCGTGATGAGCTTGCGCAAGGCGTCGAATCCCTCGCGCTTCTCGCTGGACGTCACCAGCATGGGAACGTCCTCGGGCAGGGCGAGCTGGCGTCGCAGCACGGACACCTGCTTGTTCTGCTGGTTGCGGGAGAGCTTATCGGCCTTCGTGAGCACCACGGCGAACGGAAGCCCCGCCTCCATGAGGAAGTTGATCATGTTAAGGTCGAGCTGCTGGGCCTCATGACGGATGTCAACCAGGCTGACCACCAGCGCGAAGTTGCGGTCCTGGTTGAAATAGCCCTCGATCAGCTCCGCCCAGCGGCCTTTCTCGGATTTCGCCACGCGCGCGTAGCCGTAGCCGGGCAGGTCGACGAAGCGGGCGCCTTCGGTGGCGAAGAAGTTGATGGTGGACGTCTTGCCAGGCTTCTGAGAGACCTTCGCCAGGCTTTTGCGGCCGAACAGGGCGTTGAGCATGGACGACTTGCCCACGTTCGAGCGGCCGGCGAACGCCACTTCCGGAAGCGTCGAGGGCGGCAGCTGCGACGAGATGCCGAACGAGCGCTCGAAGGTTACGTTGTTGAAGTTCATACGGTGCTCCAAATGGTTCGAAGTTGTGCTTGCACCATGATAGCGTGCTTCGCCCTGCGGAAATGCCCACGTCATCCGCCATCCGCAATAACCCCGCATGACGGCAAGCGGGGATTTCGAGAAATAAAGTTGCCATTGATTGACAATATGTCACCTGCGTCATACTGTTTCGAACGCAGTAGAAGTTATTGGGGTCGAACATCGCTTGACGTACGGCGACGACCAGCACAAGAAAGGAC
Organism: Senegalimassilia anaerobia JC110; assembly: GCF_000236865.1. Classification (GTDB taxonomy): domain Bacteria; phylum Actinomycetota; class Coriobacteriia; order Coriobacteriales; family Eggerthellaceae; genus Senegalimassilia; species Senegalimassilia anaerobia. The sequence goes on from NZ_HE611014.1 coordinate 533,484, forward strand.
GCAGAACATGAAGTTTAAAAAGCGCGATGGTTGGATGCTCGCCGGCGGTTTCGCTCTGGGCACGCTGGGCTTGAAGGCGCTGAGCAGCTCCACGGCGAAGAAATGCTACGTGCAGGGCGTCGCCAAGGGCCTGCAGGCCAAGGCCGCCTATCAGGACGTTGTCGAGCAGGCAAAGGCCCAGGTCGATGACATCGTGGCCGAGGCAAGCTACATCAACGAGTCTGCTAAGACCGAGCAGTCCGCGGTCGACGGCGAATAGCGCGAAGACGTCGCTATGAAATATCAGATCGCAAATGAGCTTCCGGGCCGTTTGCGCGTGAAGCTGGCGGGCCCTGTCCCGCCAGCGGACTTAGATGCGCTGTATCGCGTGCTGGGTGCATGCCCCGACATCGCGAAGTCAACCGTCTATCCGCGCATCGGCAGCGTTGCCCTGACCTATAACGCCGCACCCGGCGGCCGCGCACGCGTGCTCGAGCATCTGGCGGGCATCGATGCGGCGGCCATCGCCAAGGCCAAGCAGGGGTGCGGCCTTGAGCTTGCCCCGCGTTCGCATTCCCTGCTCATGGACCTGGCGTCGCTCGTGGGCTTCCATTTCATGCGCCGTTGGTTCCTGCCCGCACCCCTGGCGGCAGCCTGGACGGTTTTCAGCTACCGCAAGTTCTTGTTCGCCGGCCTGAAGTCGCTGGCGGCGGGCCGGTTGGACGTGCCCGTGCTCGATGCGGCGGCGATCGGCATCTCGTTCGCGAAGCGCGATCCGCGCACGGCGGGGCTCACCATGCTTCTGCTCAACGTTGGCGAGACGCTTGAGGAGTACACGCGCAGCCGCTCGGAGGGCGCGCTCATCAACGCGCTGCTCGACCTGCCCGAGACCGCCCAGCTGGTGGAAGGCGACACCGAGGTGCAGGTTCCCTCCAGCTCCTTGCGCGCAGGTCAGCTCATCGCCGTACGCACCGGCATGCCCGTGTGCGTTGACGGCACGGTGGTGCGCGGGTGCGCCATGGTCAACCAGGCGGCGCTCACCGGCGAGCCGCTGGCCGTCGAGCGCACCGTCGGCGACGACGTGTTCGCCGGCACGGCGGTGGAGGACGGCGAGATCATCGTCGAGGTGAAGGCGAACGAGGGCCAGACGAAGCTGCGCACCATCATCAACCTGGTCGAGCAGACCGAATCCTACAAGTCCCGCACGCAGTCGCGCATGGAGCGCCTTGCCGACCGCATCGTGCCGTGGAACTTCCTGCTGGCGGGCATCGTGGCGCTTACCACGCGCAGCCTGGTGAAGACGTCGGCGGCCCTTATGGTCGACTACTCCTGCGCGCTCAAGCTCACCGGCTCCATTGCCGTGCTGTCGGCCATGAGCCAGTCTGCCCAGGCGGGCTTCACCGTGAAGGGCTCTCAGCACTTCGAGTCCATGGCGCAGTCCGACGTCATCGTGTTCGATAAGACGGGCACGCTGACCGAGGCCGCCCCGCAGGTGGCGCGCGTGCTTTCCCTTGACGGGTGGGATGATGACGAGGTGCTTCGCTTCGCCGCATGCCTGGAGGAGCACTTCCCGCACCCGGTGGCCCGCGCGGTCGTGCGCGCTGCCGCCGAGAAGGGCTTGGAGCACCGCGAGCGCCACGCCGAGGTGGAGTACATCGTGGCGCACGGCATAGCAAGCTCGCTTGCCGGCAAGCGCGTGGTCATCGGCTCGGAGCACTTCGTCGTGGAGGACGAGCAGGTCGAGATCTCCGAGGCGCAGAAAGAGCTCATCGCGCGGCAGACCGAGGGCCTCTCGCCGCTCTACCTTGCCGTGGACGGCAAGCTCATGGGCGTCATCGGCGTGCAGGACCCGCTCAAGGCCGGCGTTCCCGAGGCCGTCGCCGAGCTTCGCCGCCTGGGGCTTTCGCGCGTCATCATGCTCACGGGCGACAACGAACGCACCGCGGCGCGCATCGCCGCGCGCGCCGGCGTCTCCGAGTTCCACGCGAACCTGCTTCCCGAGGACAAGTACGCCTTCGTCGAGAAGCTCAAGGCGGAAGGCGCGCACGTGGTCATGGTCGGCGACGGCGTCAACGACGCCCCGGCGCTGGCGCTTGCCGACGTGGGCATCGCCATGGGGCAGGGCACCGCGGTGGCCAAGGAGGTGGCCGACATCACGCTCACGGGCGGCCAGCTCGGCTCCATCGTGGCGCTGCGCCGTATGAGCGAGGGCCTGATGGGCCGCCTGAACGGCAGCTTCAAGGAGGTCATGGTCATCAACTCGACGTTGTTGGCGGCCGGCATCGGCGGCATCATCTCCCCGCAGGTCTCCTCGCTTCTGCACAACGCCTCCACCGTCGCGCTGTCCATGCGCAACGGGAAGCGCTACGACGCATAGGCCCGTCGAGGGCCTATGGGCGCAAGCCGACGGGCGGTTGCGTGCCCAGGGCCAGCGAGCTTACCCGTCGGCATTTCGTGAAAACATGGACGAACATCGACGCCCCCGTTGCAAACGCCCGGGGGCGTTGTTATAATCCGAGGGCTGTTTTATCACACATGCGTGTGCGACCCTTCCCGCTAGTGGCCGAAATCGGTTGCGGGTGAAAGGGGATGACCGCACGCAGAGGACTAACGAATGGAGAGTGTCATGGCTAAGATCAGCATCCAGACCCTGCTCGATGCAGGCGCGCACTTCGGTCACCAGAAGCGTCGTTGGAACCCCAAGATGAAGCCGTTCATCTTCGGCGCCCGCGGTGACATCTACATCCTGGACCTCAAGCAGTCCCTCGTGGGCATGGACCAGGCTTACACCTTCGTCTCCAACGTCGCCAAGAACGGCGGCTCCGTCCTGTTCGTTGGCACGAAGAAGCAGGCCCAGGAGGCCGTCGCCGACGCCGCCAACCGTTGCGGCATGCCTTACGTCAACGCCCGTTGGCTCGGCGGCATGCTCACCAACTTCGTGACCATCCGTTCCCGCGTCACCCGCATGGAGGAGCTGGAGGCCATGGAAGCCGACGGCCGTATGGCGCTGCTGCCGAAGAAGGAGCAGATTCTGCTGCGCAAGGAGCTGTCCAAGCTGCAGCTCAACCTCAACGGCATCCGCAACATGAAGCGCGTCCCCGACGCCATCTTCGTGATCGACACCAACCGCGAGGAGATTGCCATCCGCGAGGCTCATCGTCTGAACATCCCCGTGGTGGGCACGCTCGACACCAACTGCGATCCCGATGACGTCGAGTACGGCATCCCGGCCAACGACGACGCCATCCGCTCCGTCAAGCTCCTGGCCGACTTCATCGCCGACGCCGTCGTCGCCGGCACCGGCGCCCCCGTTTCCGCTGAGGAAATGGCCGCTCCGGCCGAGGCCGAGGCTGCTCCGGCTGCCGAGGCTGCCGCTCCTGCTGCCGAATAAGCACGGGGCCTAACCCCTGGTGTTGCACGCCGTCGGTCCCCGTAGGGCGGCCGACGGCGTTCGAGGTTATTAACGGCGGAGCTCAGGCGCCGCCGCAACAAGGATAGAAAGGATCCAACGTGGCTGCTATCACCGCTTCCATGGTCAAGGAACTGCGCGAGATGACCGACGCCGGCATGATGGAGTGCAAGAAGGCGCTCGTCGAGGCCGATGGCGACATGGAGAAGGCCGTCGACGTGCTGCGCACCCGCGGTCTGGCCGCTGCCGCCAAGAAGGCCGGCCGCGCCACCAACGAGGGCACCGTCATGACCGTCCTGGCCGATAATGCCAAGTCCGCTGCCGTCGTCGAGCTGAACTGCGAGACCGACTTCGTGGGCATGAACGAGAAGTTCAAGGCCTACGCTGAGAAGCTGGGTCGCGCCGCTCTGGCCGCCAACGCCGCCGACGTCGAGGCCCTGCGCGCCTCCACCTTCGAGGGCGAGCCCGTCGAGGACATCCTCACCGACGCCATCCACGTGCTGGGCGAGAACATCCAGCTCCCCCGTGCCACCACCGTCAACGCCGGCGGCATCGCCTCCTACATCCACGGTGGCGGCAAGATCGGCGTTCTGGTGACCTTCGACGTCGAGGGCATCGACCCCGCTTCCGAGGGCTTCCAGGCTTACGGCCGCGACGTTGCCATGCAGGTTGCCGCCGCTTCCCCGGTGTCCGCCAACCGCGAGTCCGTGCCGGCCGAGGTCGTCGAGCATGAGATGGGCATCTACAAGGCTCAGGCTGCCGAGTCCGGCAAGCCCGAGGCCATCCAGGAGAAGATTGCTACCGGCCGCATGGAGAAGTTCTACAAGGAGAACTGCCTGACCGAGCAGGCCTTCGTCAAGAACCCCGACCAGTCCATCAACCAGTACACCGACGAGTGCGCCAAGAACCTGGGCGGCACCATCAAGGTGACCGGTTTCGTGCGCTGGGCTCTGGGCGAGACCGCGTAACCCACGCTTTTCGCCACATAGCCAGCGAATCGCAAACGCTGCGGGCCGCTCCTTCGCCTTGTATCCGCTCTAATGCTGCGACATCGGCCGTCGATGCCGCAGCGGTAGCGGACGCAAGGCTCGGGGCGACCCGTTTTCCTTTCTCGGGCCATTATCGCTTCTGCGCGTCCGCGAATGCGTTGATACGTTTGCTTTCATCGTGAAGGCCCGCCTTGCGCGGGCCTTCGCTTTATAATGGGCTTTCGCAATCTAGTTCATCCAGGGGGGTTTGCATGTCTGAGAAAGAGATCATCGTCGTCGAGGGCAACAACGTCCTTTCCGGCGAGGTGAGGGTTTCCGGCGCGAAGAACTCGGCTTTGAAGCTCATCGCCGCCTCGCTTTTGGGCCAGGGCGCCTCAACGCTGCACAATGTGCCCCTTATCAGCGATATCGTCGTCATGTCGGAGGTGCTCGAGTGCCTCGGCGCCACCGTCGAGCGCGACGGCCACACCATGGTTATCGACACCGCTCAGGTCACGTCCCATGAAACACCCTACGAGCTGGTGTCGAAGATGCGCGCGTCCATTAGCGTGCTCGGCCCGCTGGTGGCGCGTTTCGGCCAAGCGCGCGTGGCCATGCCCGGCGGCTGCCAGATCGGTGCCCGCAAGATCGATATGCACCTGGTGGGTCTTGAGGCCCTGGGTGTGGAGTTCACCGTGGACCACGGGTACCTGAACGCCTACACGCCCAACGGCCTGCACGGCGCCGATGTCACGTTGGAGTTCCCCAGCGTCGGCGCCACGGAGAACTGCCTTATGGCCGCCGTTACCGCTCATGGCATCACCTGCATCGAGAACGCCGCGCGCGAGCCTGAGATCGTCGATTTGGCGAACATGCTCAACGCCATGGGCGGCAAGGTCAGCGGCGCCGGTTCGTCCATCATCCAGGTGGAGGGCGTGCCGCTTGAAAGCCTGCATCCCTGCGAGCACACCACGGTGGGCGACCGCATCGAGGCCGGCACCTTCTTGGTGGGCGGTGCGCTCACGGGCGGCCCGGTCACGGTGCGCGGCATCGACCCGTCGTACCTGCATATGGCCATCATGAAGCTGCGCGCCATGGGCTGCTGCGTCGAGGCAGGGGAGGATTGGATCACCTGCAGCCGCAACCAACCGCTGCAGCCCACCGATATCCAAACGCTTCCGCATCCGGGTTTCCCCACCGACCTGCAGGCTCAGTTCATGCTGCTGTGCAGCTTGGCCCACGGCACCTCCATGGTCACCGAGAACGTCTTCGAGAACCGCTTCATGTTCGCCAGCGAGCTGGCGCGCATGGGCGCCGATATCACCATCGAGGACCATCATGCGCTCGTGCGCGGCGTCAACGACCTGCAGGGTACCGACGTGTCCTCCACCGACCTGCGTGCCGGCGCGGCGTTGGTGCTGGCGGGCATCGTGGCCGAAGGCGAAACCCGCGTGCACAACATCAAGCACATCGACCGCGGCTACGAGGACTACTGCGGCAAGCTCTCCCAGCTCGGCGCGAACGTGTCGCGCCGCCAGGTTGGCGCGGCCGAATAGCCGGACGGGAGCGTCATGGTCAGGAAACGCAAGGACATCACGCAGATCAACTCCAAGCTCACCTCGCGCCGCATGCGCAGCGCTACCTTGGGATCGCACGTCCCCAGGGTGCGCCCGGCGCATATGAACGCCGACCAGGTGGGTTTCTCCAGCCCGCGTAGGCAGAAGCGCGCGCAGCGCGGCTACGTGAGCAACGTCATGCCCAGCGCCCAGGGCCCGCGAAGCCGTACCGGTTATGCCCGAGGGCTCGAGTTCTCGCCGGGGGTCAAGCGCCGCACGCTCGCGAAGCGCGTAGGCATCGCCGTGGCGGTGGTTGCCGTGTTGGCGGCTGTGGCCTACGGCGTGGGCTCGTTCACCCTCATGGGAAACCTTAACGGCAAGCTGGCGCTCAAGGATTCCGATGCTGCCAAGGCGCTTACTGCTGTGAAGTCCGGCGATCCGTTCTACACGCTCGTCGTGGCCGAGCTCGATACCCCGGGCATGCCGAACTCCGCCGAGGGCCCCGATGCCCTAGCCCTGGTGCGAACCGATTCCTCGGGCAAGAACGCCTGTATCATCAGCATCCCCGCCGATGTGCAGGTGTCGCTGAAGGACGGCAAGTATTACCCCATCAGGCAGGCGAGCGTGCGCGAGAGCGATGCCAGCCTGGTCAGCGCCGTTGCCAGCTTCGCCGACGTGAAGATCTCGCATGTGGTGAAGATCGACGCGCCCGGCCTGGTGCAGCTGGTGGACACGCTCGGCGGCGTGGATGTGGACCTTTCCGAAGAGGTGGACGACCCCAATGCCGGCAGCGTGTACTTGCCTGCAGGCGCTCAAACCCTCACCGGCGAAGGCGCTCTAACGCTGGCGCGCGCCACGAACTTCTCCTCGCCAAGGCAAACCCAGGCGGAAAATCAGCGCAAGCTGCTCGAGGCGGTGTCGTTGCGCATGGTGTCGGGAGGCAAGTCCAGCTTGGTCGGCCTGCTCGACCAGCTGCAGGGCGCCTTCGGCACCGACATGGGCTCAAGCGATGCGCTGTCTTTGGCCGAGAGCCTCAAGGGCATGAGCGCCGACTCCGTCACGGGCGCCCTCGTGCCGGGCTACGTCACGCAAAGCGACGGCCAAGATGTGTTCGCGGTTTCGAACTCCTCATGGACCGAGATGATGGACCGCGTCGATTCGGGGCAGGAACCCGCCGAGCAGACGCAGGCTGCCACCACCGACCCCGGAAGCTTTACCATCACGCTCAAAAACGGCGGCGGCATCACGGGTGCGGCGGCCTCCATGGAGTCCACGCTCACTTCGAAGGGCTTCAAGGTCTCGGAGACGGGTAACACCGACACCTCCGTGTACAACGAAACGCTGGTCATCTACAACACCAGCGACGCGCAGCCGGCCGCGCAGACCGTGCTCGATGCCATGGGGGTGGGTCGCTTGGTGCAGAACACCGGCGCCTATTCGTTCGGCACCGATGTGCTGGTTATCCTCGGCAAAGACTGGAAACCATCATCGTAACCCCATCCAAACGCCCGATGGCCCCATCGGGCGCTGTGGTAGAATCGCTCATGATGAACAAAAGACCGAAAGGCAAAGGAGAACCCCATGGTTGAGAAGACCGATGTTGCAGCAGTGCTCGAGCTCATCCGACCCAGCCTGCAGGCTGACGGCGGCGACGTGAAGCTCATCGACGTCGACGAGGACGGTGTGGTTACCGTCGAGCTGCAGGGCGCTTGCAAGGGCTGCCCCATGTCCCAGATGACGCTGGCAAACGGCGTCGAGCGCATCCTCAAGGAGCGCGTGCCCGGCGTCACCCGCGTGGTGCCGGCGGTCATGTAAGCAGGTAAACATCAGGTAAGCAGGCGGAGAAGGGAAGCGGAAGGCATGAAGTGTTGGGAGTTGCGCGGTTGCTACGAAGATGCCGAGATGAACGGCCGCTGCCCGCATAACATTCCCGGCGAACCGTGCCCCGCAGATTGCCACTTCGCCGCCTGCTTCCGTCCCACCCACGTGGTGTGCACCGATTTCGGCAAACTGCTCAACCCCAGCCGCGATTTCGACGCGGCGGTCAAGGAGATCTGCCGCTTCTGCGAGTTCTTTTTGGAGCACGGGCCGAGCACGGCGGATCGCGTAGACGAAGGCCCCACCCGTCAGGGCAATCCGAACAGGTTCTTGCTCTAAGGACGTTTCAGTGGAGGCCGTGAACATGTATGCCGCGTGCCCTAGCTGCGGGTGCGGCACGTTCGATATGGCGCGATACCGCGCCATTATGGTATTGGGCCCCGAAACGGCCCTGTTCACCCTAGATTGCCCCAAGTGCGGCGCGCAGGTTCAGCTGTTGCGCGCCATCCCCGGCGCGCTTCGTGAAGAGGTTAGGGCAAGCGCCCAACAGGTTGGCGCAGGGGGCTTGAACTAAGGTATCCTTTTCTCCGTTCGACTGCTATGGAACGGAGCTTTTCCCATGTTAAACGAGATATATCGCATGCTCGACCCGGTGGCGTTCGCCGTCGGGCCTTTTGTTGTGCGCTGGTACGGCATCGCCTATGTGGCAGGTTTCGTGTGCGCGGCGCTCGTGCTGTGGCAGGTGGCGAAGCGCTGGAAGGTGCGGGTGGATGCGGACAGCCTGTTCACGGTGGTGCTGTGCGCCATCGTGGGCGTGATCTTGGGAGGACGTCTAGGTTACGTCCTTGTCTATGGCGATGGCTACTATTTCTCCCATCCCGCCGAGATCTTGGCGTTCAGCCATGGCGGCATGAGCTTTCATGGGGGCCTTATCGGCGCGCTGCTCTCGGGCATCGTCGCGGCGCGCTTCACCGGCATCCCGTACCTCACGCTTGCCGATATGGGCTGCATCGCGGCGCCCATCGGCTTGTTTTTCGGCCGCTGCGCCAACTTCGTGAACGGCGAGTTGTGGGGCGCGCCCACCAGCTTGCCCTGGGGCGTGGTGTTCGGCGGTACGGCGGGCGTGATGCCGCGTCATCCCTCGCAGCTCTACGAGGCCCTGCTCGAGGGCGTCGTGTTGTTCTGCGTGTTGTACATCCTGTCGCGCAAGCAACCGCCGCGTCCGCAGGGGACGTTTCTGGGCGTGTTCTTGGTGGGCTACGGCTTGTTCCGCTTCCTTATCGAGTTCGTCCGCCAGCCCGATGCGCAAATCGGCTACCTGTGGGGAGGGTGGCTGACTATGGGCCAGGTCCTCAGCGTGCCGCTCATGGTGGCGGGGGCATGCGCCCTTGTTTATGCCGTTCGCGTTAAGAAACCGCAAAAAGGGCTTCCAGAAATGATACAAAAGCAGTAACATATAGGTACGCAACAGACGGGATGCGGGAGCGTAACGGGTTGGCTAACATCTACCCACGCGCCCTCCGCGTTCGCAAGGCGCTATCTATACTGAGAGCAACGGCACCACGGGGGTTGCCGTTGAAACCTGAGAGGGGTTTACCATGGACGTCAAATTCTTCAAGTGCATGCATTGCGGCAACGTGGCTATCAAGCCGTTCGACCAGGGCGTGCCCATGTCCTGCTGCGGCGAGAAGATGGTCGAGCTTCGCGCCAACGACACCGATGGCGCCAAGGAGAAGCACGTGCCGCAGGTCGTCGTCGACGGCTCCACGGTTCACGTGAAGGTGGGCGAGGTCGCCCATCCCATGACGCCTGAGCATCTGATCGCGTTCATCGTGCTCGTCACCGAGAAGGGCTACCAGATCGCCCCGCTCACCGCGCAGGACGCCCCTGAGGCAACCTTCGCTCTGGCCGCCGGCGATACGCCGGTGAAGGCGTACGAATACTGCAACCTCCACGGCCTGTGGGTCAAGGAGGTCTAGCACCCGGGCAACGCGCGCGAAAAGGACGGACCCGCAGCGGGTATGCTGCGGGTCCGTTTTCGTCTCGGCGTGCGTTTCCGCATGGTGCCCGCTGTTTTTTCGCGGAGATTTTTGCGATGAGTCTAGCGCAAAAGTGGGGTTTTCCGATTGCCGATAAATCGCAGCCGTTTAGCGGTATAGTTTTTCATTATGTGAGACGAAAACCGCAACGGTAAGGTGGCTGCATGGCAAAGCGAACGAAGATTGTATGCACCCTTGGCCCGTCCGTCGACAGCGAGTCGACGCTCAAAGGGCTGATCAACGCGGGTATGGATATCGCCCGCTTCAATTTCTCGCACGGCTCGCATGATGAGCAGCGTGCGCGCATGGACCGTTTGCGCAAGGTCCGTCGCGAAATGGACAGCCCCTGCGCCATCTTGCTCGACACGAAGGGCCCGGAAATCCGCACGGGCGAGCTGGCGGGCCATAAGCCGGTGCAGCTTATGGCGGGCAACTCGTTCACGTTCACCGAGGCGGCGGTCGGAGGCAACGATCGCGTGGTCAGCCAAACCTGCAAGGGCCTGGCCGATGTCGTTTCTCCCGGCACGGTCATCCTGGTCGACGACGGGCTCATCGAGCTTGCCGTCGATAGCGTCGAGGGCGGCGACATCCATTGCACCGTGCAAAACTCCGGCATGCTCGGCGAGCGCAAATCCATGAACCTTCCCGGAACATCGCTGCCTCTGCCGGTCATGACCGACCAGGATCGCGCCGACCTGCTGTTCGGTATCGAGCAAGGTGTCGACTTCATCGCTGCGTCTTTTATCCGCGATGCCGCGGGCGTGCGCGAGATGCGCGCGTTTTTGAACGAACACGGCGGCTCCGACATCATGTTCCTCTCGAAAATCGAATGCCACGAGGCCGTTGAGAACATCAACGAGATCATAGAGGCGTCCGACGGCATCATGATCGCCCGCGGCGATTTGGGCGTGGAGGTTCCGGCATATAAGGTGCCGCATATCCAGAAGGAGATCATCCGCGCCTGCAACCGCGCGTCGAAGCCCGTTATCACGGCAACGCAGATGCTTGATTCCATGATCCGCAATCCTCGTCCCACGCGTGCCGAGGTGGGGGATGTGGCCAACGCCATCTACGACGGCACCGACGCGGTCATGCTGTCGGGCGAAACGGCGTGCGGCCAGTACCCGGTTCCCGCCGTGCAGATGATGGCCCGCGTCGCCGAGGCAAGCGAGCCGTACCTGTTCGACGAGCGCTTCCCCGATCGCACGCGCGTCGCCGCGCGCGTGGCTCTGGCCGTGGGCCTTGCCGCCGTGCAAACCGCCGAAACCGTCAACGCCGCCTGCATCGTGGCACCCACCATGTCGGGCCGTACGGTGCGCTTGGTGTCCAATCTGCGCCCGCGCGTTCCCATTTACGCGGTCACGCCGTCGGAGCGCGTGATGCGTCAGCAGCAAATCCACTGGGGCGTCGTGCCCATGCTCGGCGATGTGCAGGGCGATATGCGCAGCGTCGTGGACAATGCGCGCGATGCCGTGGTGTCGAAGGGCCTTCTGCGCCCGGGCGACGTCGCCGTGTTCACCGCGGGCGATCGCTCTACCAGCCCTGTGGTGTCCAAGGGCCCTGACGGCGCGGAGTCCGTCGCAGCCACCAACGTCATGTACGTGGTGCAGATCCGGGAAAACGATACAACCAAACAAAAGGGAGGGAAGTAATGCCGCAGCAGCGTTACTACCTCGCCATCGACATCGGGGCGTCAAGCGGGCGCCACGTGCTCGGTAGCGTGAACGGAAACGGCGTCATCGAGCTCGAGGAGGTGCACCGCTTCGACAACGTGCAGGTGCGCCGCCGCGGGCACGATTGCTGGGATATCGACATGATCTGGGAAAACATCCTGATCGGCTTGGAGAAATGCCGCGAAGCCGGTAAGATCCCCGAGACGATCGGCATCGACACCTGGGGCGTGGACTTCGTCTTGGTCGATGCGCAGGGCCGGCTCGTCGGCGACGCGGTGGCGTATCGCGACGCGCGCACCAGCGATGTCGCCGCCGATGTCGATGCGGGCATCGGCCTGGAGAGGCTCTATCGCGTCACGGGCATCCAGCGCCAAGCGTTCAACACGGTTTACCAGCTTGCGGCGCTCTCGCGCGAGCATCCCGAGGAGCTTGAGGCGGCCGATCGCTTCCTCATGGTGCCCGAATACCTGAACTACCTGCTCACGGGCTGCATGGTGAACGAATACACCAACGCCACCACCACGAACCTCGTCAACGCGCGCACCTGCACGTGGGACCCGTTCGCGCTTGAGGCGGCCGAGGCCCCCGCGCGCCTGTTCGGCGATATCGCCATGCCCGGCACGGTGGTGGGCGGGCTTACACCCGAGGTGCAGCAGCGCGTGGGCTTCGACGCCCAGGTCATGCTGCCCGCCACGCACGACACGGGTTCGGCGTTTCTGGCGGTGCCCGCGCGCGACGCGCAGGCGGTCTACCTCTCAAGCGGCACGTGGAGCCTGCTCGGCGTTGAGCACGAGGGCCCCATCACCTCCGATGCCAGCAGGTATCAGAACTTCACGAACGAGGGCGGCTACTTGAAGCGCTTCCGCTTCCTGAAGAACATCATGGGCCTGTGGATGATCCAATCCATCCGCCGCGAGCTCAACGGCGTCAGCTACGTCGCCGGCAAGGGCGCCGAGCTCAAGCGCGCTGCGAAAGAGGTCGGCTTCGGCGAGCTGGCTGATGCCGCGCGCGCCGAGCAGCAGCTGCACCCCGATGCCCCTGTCTCGCACGTCAACGTCAACGACGATCGCTTTCTGGCTCCCGCGTCCATGATCGAGGAGATCAAGGCTGCCTGCCGTGAGACGGGCCAACCCGTTCCCGACACCGTCGGCGAGCTGATGCGCTGCGTGTACGAGAGCCTGACGGGCTGTTACGCCGATTCCATCAACGAGCTGTCGGCGCTGACCGGCCGCACGTACACCTCCATCAACATCGTCGGCGGGGGATGCCAGGACACCTACCTCAACGAGCTGACGGCCCGTGCCTGCGGCATCCCCGTGTTCGCCGGCCCCATCGAGGGCACCAGCCTGGGCAACCTTATGGTGCAGATGATCGGCGATGGCGTCTTCGCCGATCTCGACGAGGCGCGAGAGGCCATCCGCCGTTCGTTCGACGTGGTGGAATATCAGCCCGAATAACCCGTGTGCGCAGGGCCCGCCGCGCGTCGGCTCTGCGCACCCGAATCGGTTCACCGCCGCAACGCGGCTTGAACATAGCAATTCATCCAAGATAGGAGCGCACATGAGCACAGCTTACGAACTGGCACGCGAGGCATATGCCGCCGAGGGCATCGACACCGAGGCGGTCCTGGCGAAGCTGGCCGGCAAGGCGATCTCCGTCAACTGCTGGCAAGGCGACGACGTCATGGGTTTCGACCAGAAGGACAACGCGGCTTCCGGCGGCATCATGACCACGGGCAACTACCCGGGCCGCGCCCGCACCTTCGAGGAGCTGACGGCCGACTTCGAGAAGGCGTGCAGCCTCATTCCCGGCAAGAAGCGCATCAACCTGCATGCAAGCTACGCCATCTTCACCGATGAGAACCCTTGGGTCGACCGCGATCAGATCGAGTACAAGCACTTCGAGCCCTGGGTGGCATGGGCCAAGGAGCACGGCTACGGCATCGACTTCAACCCCACGTTGTTCAGCCATCCCATGGTCAAGGAGGGCCTGACGGTCTCCTCGCCGGACAAGGATGTGCGCGACTTCTGGATCCGCCACTGCATCGCGTGCCGCAAGATCGCCGAGCGCATCGGCGAGGAGCTTGACGACATGGTGCTCAACAACTTCTGGATCCCCGATGGCCTGAAGGACTACCCGGCAGATCGCTTCGGCATGCGTGAGCGCCTGCGCGATGCGCTCGACGAGATTTACTCCTTCGAAACGCCGCACGTGATCGACGCCATGGAGCAGAAGGTCTTCGGCATCGGCGTCGAGGGCTTCACCACCGGCAACCAGGAGTTCTACGTGTCCTATGCCGCGAAGAAGGGCGGCAACCACGTGGTGCTCATCGACGCCGGCCACTTCAACCCCATGGAAAACATCGCCGACAAGCTCTCCAGCTTGCTGCTGTTCTTCCCGTACGTGCCGCTGCACGTCACCCGCTCCATGCATTGGGACTCCGACCACGTGGTGCTGTTCGATGACAACATCAAGGAGATCGCCGGCGAGATCGTGCGCTGCCCGGACGGCTGGGACAAGGTCATCATCGGCCTCGACTTCTTCGACGCGTCCATCAACCGCATCGGCGCCTGGGCGACCGGCACCCGCGCCATGGAGAAGAGCCTGCTGTTCGAGCTGCTGCAGCCCGTCGAGCGCCTCAAGGAGCTGCAGGATACGTATCGCTTCTCCGAGAAGATGATCGTCACCGAGCAGTTCAAGACCATGCCGTTCGGCGCCGTGTGGGATGAGTACTGCCGTCGCGAGGGCGTGCCGACCGATGGCGGGCTGTGGGCTCCCATCAAGGCCTATGAGGACGAGGTGCTCTCCGGCCGCGCGTAGGCGGGCAGCCCTTCACGTTCAATGAAAGCAAGTGGCGGGTGTGGAACGCGCATTCGCGCCCGCCCGGTCCGCGCCGTAGTTCCCGGCGCATGATGGAAAGGTAGGAACATGGGTATTTTGGATAGCGCGCAGGACGTGCTGGGCCGTGGCGCGCAAGCCGCGCAGGGCGTGCTCGACAAGGGCGTCACCGTTGCCAAGGGCGCCGTTTCGGGCGTGGCCGTGGAGCAGCAGCCGTTTATGAAGGCGTTCGTGCGCCTGTGCACCGATGGCTGGGACCAGGGCTGGCACGAGCGCAACGGCGGTAACCTGACGTATCGCCTGACCGATGAGCAGGTTGGCGCGTGCCGCCCGTTCTTCTACGACAACCCCTCCAGCTGGGTGTCCATGGGCGTGCAGGCCGACAACCTGCGCGGGGCGTTTTTCGCCACCACGGGCTCGGGCCGCTACATGCGCAACGTGCAGCTCGACCCTGCGGCCAACGTGGGCATCGTCGAGATCAACGACGCCGGCGACGCATGGCGCATCGTGTGGGGCCTGAAGGACGGTGGCGTTCCCACCAGCGAGTTCCCCACGCACTTCATGAACCATAGCGTCCGCGTGGCCGCCACCGATGGCGCCTGCCGTGTGATCTACCATGCGCATCCGCAGAACGTCATCGCGCTGTCGTTCATCATGCCGCTTGATGCGCGCACCATCACGCGCGCCCTGTGGAAGGCCATGACCGAGTGCATCGTGGTGTTCCCGAAGGGCGTAGGCGTCGTGCCGTGGATGGTTCCGGGCGGCTCCGAGATCGCGCAGGCCACCTGCGAGCTCATGAAAACCTACGATGCAGCCATCTGGGCGCAGCATGGGTTGTTCGTGTCCGGCCCTGATTTCGACACGGCGTTCGGCCTTATGCATACCATCGAGAAGGCCGCGGCCATCTACGCCGAGGCCCGTATGCTCAACGGCGGCAGCGACGAGTTCCGCAACACCATCACCGACGACGGCCTGCGCGCCATCGCCCGCGATTTCAAACTCGACATCAACGAAAGCTTCCTGGACTAGCGCAGCTGCCGGCCATAGGAACAAGTGAAAGGCGAATCGATCATGGCAATGTCTCAGGAGCGCAAGGGCACCATCGCGGTGTCGTTGACGAACTTCCTGGATTCCGGGTGCATCGTGGCGTCGTCGGTGGCGCTGACGGCGTGGGCCGCCGCATTCGGTTTCGGCTCGATGTGGACCTCTATTCTGGGCGCTATCGGCGCGAACGCGTTCGGCGCCGCTATCGGCGCGCTTATCGGCGGATTTC
The DNA here is from genome assembly GCF_000236865.1 of Senegalimassilia anaerobia JC110. Lineage (GTDB taxonomy): Bacteria > Actinomycetota > Coriobacteriia > Coriobacteriales > Eggerthellaceae > Senegalimassilia > Senegalimassilia anaerobia. Next base: position 549,037 of record NZ_HE611014.1, read on the forward strand.
TGACCGACAAGTACGGCCGCACCATCATCTACCGCTACAACCTGCTGGTATACGCCATCGGCGTGGCAATCGCCATGTGCGCCATGAACCTGCCCATGGTGGTGGTGGGCGTGGTGCTCTCCGGCCTGTCGGTGGGAGCGGGCGTCCCTGCTTCGTGGAGCTACATCTCCGAAACGTCCACCTCGACCAAGCGCGCCGCGAACATCGGCATCAGCCAGTTTGCATGGAGCTGCGGCCCGGCCATCATCTTCCTGCTGTCCTTGGCCTTGTCGTTTGCGCTCCCTGGTTTCGCGGCCGACGGTAAAACGTTGCTGCCCGCTGGAACTTACGGTCCCTTCGACGGCCTGCTGTCCACGCGCATCCTGTTCCTGGTGCTGCTCGTGGTGGCCCTTGTCGCATGGAATCTGCAGCGCCAGCTGCAGGAGTCCAAGGATTGGGCGGAGAAGCAGAGCGACGCGACCGAGCACGAGTCGTTCGGCCGCATGATGGCCAACGCGCTGAAGAACCCCGTCAACGTCAAGACCATCGTGTTCCTGGTGGCCGTGTACCTGACGTGGAACCTGGCGGCTGGCACCAACGGCCAGTTCATGCCGTATCTGTATGCCGCTGCCGGCAACCTGGATTCGGTGGGGCAGAGCCTGCTCGGCGTGGTGCAATGGGTGCTTGTGGCCGTCTGCTCGCTGGCGGTGTTCTCCAAGCTGGGCGATAAGGTGCCGCATCGCGTGCTGTTCGGCGTCTCGGCGCTGCTGGCGCTGGCCTCGTGGGTGTGCATCGCCATCTTCGGCGCGGCGCTCAACAACGGCGCCACCGATTCCATGGGCTGGTGCCTGTGGGCTTACGTCATCCTGTGGGGCGTTTCGGCGGGCTTCTCGGCGCAGTGCTTTTACGCGCTGTGGGGAACCGAGCTGTTCCCGACGCGCTATCGCGGCGGCGCGCAGGGCATCATGTTCTTCCTGGTGCGCGCGGCGCTCGGCATCTGGTCGCTCGTAGGCGTCGGCGCCATCATGGGCGACATCTCCACCAACCCCGCCGGGTTCTTCCCGGCTGCGCTCATCATGTGCGCGGTGCTGGTGGTGTCCCTCGTGGTCGGCGTGGTGTGGTGCCCGGACACGCAGGGCAAGACGCTCGACCAGATCACGGAAGAGCGTTACGGCAAGCTGCAGTAACGTTTTCGCTGCATGCCCGGGCGCGCCGCCCGGGCATGCGCGTTTCGCAGCACGTACGCATCGGCAGGGAAGGGCCCGAAGCCTTCCGTCCATCCCGGCGCTGCCGCAAACTCCGGCATACTGCGTTTCGCAGCACGTACGTACGGTGCGCACAAGGGGCGGGCAATCCCGGGTCCGTGCGCGACTGCGCGCCCATATCCGCAACGATAACGAAAGGAAAAGGCGATGACCGTACGTAAAACCGCAGAAGGCCGCACCATCAGCGGCTTCAAGATGAAGCTGTATCCCGGGTTTGCCGAGGAGTACGAACGCCGCCACAACGAGCTGTGGCCCGAGATGGCCGACATGCTCCACGAGTACGGCGGGCACAACTACAGCATCTTCATCGATGAGGAGACCAACATCCTTTTCGGCTACATCGAGCTCGACGATCCCGAGCGTTACGCGGAATCGGCCGAGACCGAGATCTGCCGGAAGTGGTGGGATTTCATGGCCAGCGTCATGGAGACCAACGCCGATAACTCGCCGGTAAGCGTCGACCTGCCGTGCGCGTTCCATCTGGATTAGCGCACGCCTCGGCAGCATCGCGGAAATCGTGATAGAGGGAAGCCCGCAAGACCCTCTCCATATCAATAGGTAAGCGCCCGCAACCTGGCTTGTGTGCAGGTTGTGGGCGCGAATCGTTCAGGCAGGTTTTTCTTGAAACCGCACATTCAGGCTCGTATAATATCCAGTTGCGTCTGGTGACTTATGGATACACCCGGGCGCGTGGATTGACGGAGTCGGTGCGTTCGGCCTCAAACGAGCGTGCTTGGGCAATCGCCATATCCACATCTGTAGGAAGGATCTCCGGTGCATGGTGAGGCATGCGAGCGGAAATCCAGATCGAAAGGTTTGAAATGGGAGTCAAACAGTACAGGCCGACTAGCCCCGGTCGTCGCTTCCAGACGGTTTCGGACAAGGCCGAAATCACCTGCGACAAGCCGGAAAAGTCCCTGCTTGCGCCGCTGAACAAGAAGGCGGGTCGCAACAACCACGGTCACATCACCGTCCGTCACCAGGGCGGCGGCGTGAAGCGTCGTTACCGCATCATCGACTTCAAGCGCAACAAGGACGGCGTGCCTGCAAAGGTCGCTACCATCGAGTACGACCCGAACCGCTCCGCTCGTATCGCTCTGCTGCACTACGTTGACGGCGAGAAGCGCTACATCCTTCACCCGAAGGGCCTGAAGGTCGGCGACATGATCGTTAGCGGCACCGATGTGGACATCAAGCCCGGCAACGCCATGCCGCTGTCCTGCATCCCCGTCGGTACGCTCATCCACGCTGTCGAGCTGCAGCCCGGCCGTGGCGCCGCGCTTGCCCGCTCCGCCGGCACGAGCATCCAGCTGATGGGCAAGGAAGGCAAGTACGCCATCCTGCGCATGCCCTCCTCCGAAATGCGCCGCGTGCTGCTCACCTGCCGCGCCACCATCGGCGAGGTCGGTAACGCCGAGCACTCCAACATTACGATCGGCAAGGCCGGCCGTAATCGTTGGCGTGGCATCCGCCCGACGGTTCGCGGTACCGTCATGAACCCTGTGGACCATCCCCACGGCGGTGGCGAAGGCAAGAACAAGACTTCTGGCCGTCACCCTGTCAGCCCCTGGGGCGTTCCGACCAAGGGTCATCGTACGCGCAACCCGAAGAAGGCCTCTAGCCGCCTGATCATTCGCCGTCGCAAGAAGTAGCGCTAAGCGTTAAGGAGTAATAGTGAGCAGAAGTTTGAAGAAGGGTCCTTTCGTTGAGCCTCGCCTTCTTGATCGCATCGAGAAGATGAACGCGGCCGGCGAAAAGAACGTCATCAAGACCTGGTCCCGTGCCAGCACCATCTTCCCCGAAATGGTGGGCCACACCATCGCGGTGCACGACGGTCGCAAGCACGTGCCGGTTTACGTTACCGAGTCCATGGTCGGTCACAAGCTGGGCGAGTTCGCCCCCACGCGTACCTTCAAGGGTCACGCAGCCGACAAGAAGAAGCGATAAGAAGGGGTGAATCATGGAAGCTAAAGCAATCGCACGCACCGTGCGCATGTCGCCCCGCAAGGCACGCATCGTCGTCGACCTGATCCGCGGCAAGTCCGTTCCGGCTGCCCGTGAGATCTTGATGTTCACCAATCGCGCAGCCGCCGAGGTTGTCGAGAAGACGCTGAACTCCGCTGTGGCAAACGCTGAGTACCAGCATCATGTGCGTCCGGAGACGCTGGTCGTGAAGACCGCCTTCGTCGATGAGGGCCCCACGCTCAAGCGCATCCGTCCCCGCGCTAAGGGTTCCGCTTCGCGCATCCGCAAGCGCACCTGCCACATCACCATCATCGTCGCTCCGCGAGAGGAGGCATAAAGTCTATGGGTCAGAAGGTAAGCCCTACCGGGTTCCGCCTCGGTATCACCGAAGAGTGGCGCAGCCGTTGGTACGCCGACAAGGATTACGCCCAGAACCTGGCAAACGACTTGGCCATTAGGAAGTTCCTGGACAAGCAGCTGGCCCGTGCCGCCGTCTCCAAGGTCGAGATCGAGCGCGCAGGCGACAAGATCAAGGTCATCGTCACCACGGCTCGCCCGGGTGTCGTGATCGGCAAGAAGGGCGCCGAGATCGACGCTCTGCGCAAGAAGCTCGAGAAGGTCGCCAACGGCCCGGTCAACATCGAGGTCGTCGAGGTCAAGCGCCCCGAGCTGGACGCCAACCTCATCGCCCAGTCCGTTGCCGAGCAGCTCGAGGGCCGCGTCGCATTCCGTCGCGCCATGCGCAAGGCCGTGCAGTCCGCCCGCAAGTCCGGTGCCAAGGGCATCCGCATCCAGTGCGCCGGTCGTCTCGGCGGTGCCGAGATGAGCCGCCGCGAGTGGTACCGCGAGGGTCGCGTGCCGCTGCACACGCTGCGTGCCAAGGTTGACTACGGTTTCTGCACCGCCCGCACGCAGATGGGCGCCATCGGCGTTCAGGTGTGGGTGTACCACGGCGAGGTCCTGCCGGGCCAGAAGGCTCCGCAGCCTCAGCTCGAGGGCAGCTCTCGCCCGAACCGTTCCCGCCGCAACGACCGTAATGATAGGGGGCGCAAGTAATGCTCGTACCTAAGCGTGTTAAGCACCGTAAGGTGCAGCGCGGTTCCATGAAGGGCCGTGCAAAGGGTGGTACCCGTCTGAACCACGGCACCTGGGGCATTCAGGCCCTGGAAGCCCACTGGATCACCAACCGTCAGATCGAGGCCGCTCGTATCGCCATGACCCGTTGCATGAAGCGTGGCGGTAAGGTCTGGATCACCATCTTCCCGGACAAGCCGATCACCAAGAAGCCGGCTGAGACCCGCATGGGTTCCGGTAAGGGCAACCCCGAGGCCTGGGTCGCGGTCGTCAAGCCCGGTCGCATCATGTTCGAGATCGACGGCGTCGACGAGGCCACGGCCAAAGAGGCGCTCCGCCTTGCAATCAACAAGTTGCCCATCAAGTGCAAGATTGTGACCAAGGAAACGGAAGGGCAGGAGTAAATGAAAGCAGCAGAGATTCGTGAGCTGTCTGCCGACGATCTGCAGGCCAAACTCAAGGAAGCACGCGCTGAGCTTTTCAACCTGCGCTTCCAGATGGCAACGAGCCAGCTTGACAACACCGCACGCGTGAAGCAGGTCAAGAAGGACATCGCTCGCATCCAGACCGAGATGCGCGCCCGTGAGCTGAGCGCATAAAGGAAGGTTTGATAACATGAGCGAAGAGCGTAATACGCGTAAGGTCCGCCAGGGCGTCGTGGTCAGCGCCGCTAACGACAAGACGATCGTCGTCTCCGTCGCCGAGCGCAAGCCGCATCCGGTGTACAAGAAGATGATGACGACCACCAAGAAGTTCCACGCGCATGACGAGAACAACGAGGCTGGCGTCGGCGATACCGTCACCATCATGGAGACCCGTCCGCTGTCCAAGATGAAGCGCTGGCGTCTGGTGGAGATCAACGAAAAGGCGAAATAGCCCTTTCCTCTTATCCCATCAGATTACCGATTGAAAGATAGGTTGAAGCAATGATTCAGATGCAAACCATGCTCGCGGTCGCCGACAACTCCGGCGCTCGCAAGGTGCAGTGCATCAAGGTCCTGGGCGGCTCCAAGCGCCGTTACGCGGGCCTGGGCGACGTGATCATCTGCAGCGTCAAAGAGGCTATGCCCAACGGTGCTGTCAAAAAGGGTGACGTCGTGCGCTGCGTCGTTGTGCGCGTGAAGAAGGAAGTTCGTCGCGCTGACGGCAGCTACATCAAGTTCGACCAGAACGCCGCCGTCCTGATCGACGCCAACGGTGCGCCGCGCGGCACGCGTATCTTCGGGCCCGTCGCCCGCGAGCTGCGCGAGAAGAAGTACATGAAGATCGTGTCCTTGGCACCTGAGACGCTGTAAAGGGGGTTATTCGCAATGAACAGCATGAACATCAAGAAGGGCGACACCGTCCGCGTTCTGTCCGGCAAGGACAAGGGCAAGGAGGGCCAGGTCGTTTGTTCTCTCCCCAGCAAGCAGCGCGTGGTCGTCGAGAAGGTGAACATGGTCAAGAAGGCCATGCGCCCCACTCAGCAGAACCCGCAGGGCGGCATCATGTCCGTCGAGGCTCCCATCCATGTCTCCAACGTCATGGTCATCTGCCCCGAGTGCAAGCAGCCCACCCGCGTGTCCCACCGCGTGAACGAGGCCGGCAAGAAGGTCCGCGTTTGCAAGAAGTGCGGCAAGGACATCGATAAATAGTTTTGTTGAAGGCGGCCCGCCTTTGCGCGGGCCGCGTTTAGAATATGACCCTGGCCATATAAGACCAGGGACGCAGGGTCGGAAATCCTGCGTTTAATTCATCGAAAGGAAATCGCATGACTGCTCCTCGTCTCAAAGAGAAGTACAAGAACGAGATCGTCGCTAAGCTGGAAAGCCAGCTGGAGATCGCCAACATCAACGACGTTCCGCGTCTGGAGAAGATCGTTGTGAACATGGGTGTCGGCGCCGCCGCCTCCGACCACAAGCTGCTTGATGCCGCCATGAACGACATGCGCATCATCACCGGCCAGCAGCCTTGCATCACCCGCGCCAAGAAGTCCATCGCAGGCTTCCATGTGCGCGAGGGTCAGGCAATCGGCTGCAAGGTCACCCTGCGCGGCGACCGCATGTGGGAGTTCCTGGATCGTCTGCTGGCCGCTGCTCTGCCGCGCGTCCGCGACTTCCGCGGCATCTCCCCGACCAGCTTCGACGGTCGCGGCAACTACACGCTCGGCATCACCGAGCAGCTGATCTTCCCCGAGATCGAGTACGATAAGGTCGACCGCACCCGTGGTATGGACATCACGTTCGTCACCACCGCCGGCAACAACGAGAACGCCTTCGCGCTGCTGTCCGCGCTCGGCTTCCCGTTCAAGGACCGCGACTAACCCTTTTGTTTGACCGTAAGGATGGCCGGTCAGGCCATCCTGCAGGCAGTTTAAAGCCCGCTTTCCAGGCGGGCTTGGAAACAAGAAAGAAGGATTTGCATGGCAAAGAAATCGATGATCGCCAAGAGCGAGCGCGAGCCGAAGTTCTCCACGCGCCAGCACAATCGCTGCACGCGTTGCGGGCGTCCGCGCGCTTACTACCGTAAGTTCGGCCTGTGCCGCGTGTGCCTGCGCGAGCTGGCCAACAAAGGCGAGCTGCCCGGCGTGACCAAGGCTTCCTGGTAGGCCCCAACACAAGGTACGTACGGGTGTGCCACGGTTCAGGCGGGGGTGCTAAGGGCGCTTATCCGAACCGAACCGATCGGCTCATCACGAACCAAAGGAGAAACTTACTATGACCATGACTGACCCTATCGCAGATATGCTTACGCGCGTGCGTAACGCTAACTCTGCCGGCAAGGCTACGGTCTCCATGCCCTCCAGCAAGAAGCTGGTCGAGATCGCCCGCATCATGCAGGAAGAGGGCTATGTGGCCGGCTACGAGGTTGTCGAAGGCGAGCCTCGTGCCACGCTCGAAATCACGCTGAAGTACGGCGAGAAGAAGGCCAAGACCATCCGCGGCATCCGCCGCATCTCCAAGCCGGGTCTGCGCATCTACGCCGGCAAGGACGAGCTGCCCCGCGTTCTGGGCGGCCTCGGCACTGCAATCGTCTCCACGTCCAACGGCGTGATGACCGACCGCGACGCCCGCAAGAAGGGCATCGGCGGCGAGGTTATCGCGTACATCTGGTAGGAAAGGAAGGGATAGGTTTATGTCTCGTATCGGCAAGCAGCCCGTTACCGTTCCTGCCGGCGTCGACGTGAAGATCGACGGCCACATCGTGACGGTCAAGGGCCCCAAGGGCGAGCTCACCCGCGAGTTCAACCCCATGATGACCATCAGCCAGGAAGGCGAGGAGATCATCGTCTCCCGTCCCGACGATTCCCGTGAGGCCAGGAGCCTGCACGGCCTTACCCGCACCCTCATCCACAACATGGTCGAGGGCGTTTCCAACGGCTACCAGAAGAAGCTGCAGCTGGTCGGCGTCGGCTATCGTGCCGCGCTGAAGGGCAAGGACCTGGAGATGCAGCTGGGCTTCTCGCACCCCGTGCTCATGGAGTGCCCTGAGAACATCACGTTCGAGGTTCCCAGCCAGACCGAGATCGTCGTCTCCGGCATCAGCAAGGAGCAGGTCGGCCAGGTGGCCGCTAACGTCCGCGCATGGCGCAAGCCTGAGCCTTACAAGGGCAAGGGCATCCGCTATGAGGGCGAGCATGTCCGCCGCAAGGTCGGCAAGGCTGGCAAGGACTAAGCGCGCAAGCGTAACTGAACGAAGGGATTACCATGAATAAGCTTCAGAAAAAGCAAGCTGCGCTGGCCCGTCGCCATCGTCGCGTGCGCGGTAAGATCTCCGGCACGCCGGAGCGTCCCCGTCTTTGCGTGACGCGCAGCAACAACAACATCTACGTGCAGTTCGTCGACGACGTTGCGGGCAAGACCCTGTGCGGCGTTTCCACCCTGGGCCCTGATTTCAAGGCCACGGGCAAGAATGGCGCTAACGTCGAGGGCGCTACCGCTCTCGGTGAGATCGCAGGCAAGAAGGCTCAGGAATGCGGCATCACGGAAGTCGTTTTCGATCGTGGTGGCAACCTGTACCATGGGCGCGTCAAGGCTCTGGCCGACGCTGCTCGTGAAGCCGGTCTGAAATTCTAGAAGGGGTTTAGTCTATGGCTCGCAACAAGCAAGAGAACGCCGCAGCTCCCGAGCTCGAAGAGCGCGTCGTTTACATCAACCGCGTGTCCAAGGTCGTCAAGGGTGGTCGCCGCTTCGGTCTGACCGCGCTGGTGGTCGTGGGCGACCGCAACGGCCATGTCGGCATCGGCATGGGCAAGTCCCAGGAAGTGCCTACGGCCATCAAGAAGGGCGTGGAGGACGCAAAGAAGAACATGTTCTCCGTGCCGCTGACCGACGAGAAGACGCTGCCGCATGAGATCATCGGCGAGTTCGGTGCCGGTCGCGTCCTCATCAAGCCTGCTGTTCCCGGTACCGGCGTTATCGCCGGCGGCGCTGCTCGTGCCGTCCTGGAGCTGTCCGGTGTGGAGAACGTCCTGTGCAAGTCTCTGGGCACCGACAACGTCATGAACGTCGTCAAGGCCACGGCCGAGGGTCTGAAGGAAATGCAGTCCCCCGAGTCCGTTGCCGAGCGTCGTGGCATTTCCGTTGCCAAGATCTACGGCTGGAAGGAGTAACCCATGTCCGACGCTAAGAAGACGCTGCGTCTTACGCAGGTGAAGAGCTCCATCGGTTACAAGAAGGATCAGGCTGCAACGCTGAAGGCCCTGGGTCTCGGCAAGATTGGCCGCTCCATCGATCAGGTCGACAATGCCAACATCCGTGGCATGATCTTCAAGGTGAAGCATCTCATCAAGGTGGAGGAGCTGTAAAGTTCCCAATCGCCACCTTGGCATACTTACCCGTCTAGGGTATAATTATTGATTGGCGTGTCGGCTTCCGGCGCGCCAATCGGCTGTATTGGAAGTTTGCTGGCGGCGAGCTGCCAGCACCGGGCGGGAGCCCGGTAAGCTATCTGCAAGGAGAAAAGAATGGAACTCAAGGACCTCAAGCCCGCAGAGGGCTCTCGTAAGAACCGCAAGCGCGTCGGCCGCGGCCACGCTGCCGGTCAGGGCAAGACCGCCGGCCGCGGTATGAACGGCCAGAAGTCCCGCTCCGGTGGCGGCAAGGGCGCCGGCTTCGAGGGCGGCCAGACCCCGCTGGCACGTCGTCTGCCGAAGCTGCCCGGCTTCCGCAACATCAACCGTGTCGAGTACCTGCCCGTGAACGTCTCCCGTCTCGAGGAGAAGTTCGAGGCCGGCGACGTCGTCGATGGCGCTTCTCTGAAGGCCAAGGGCATCATCAAGCATGAGGACGCCCTGGTGAAGGTTCTCGGCGATGGCGACATCACCAAGGCCCTGACCGTCAAGGTCGATAAGGTTTCTGCCTCCGCCAAGGCGAAGATCGAGGCAGCTGGCGGAAAGGTCGAAGAGCCTTGCTAAGCTCTATCATCGACGCGTTCAAGGTTCCCGAGCTGCGCAAGAAGATCTTGTTCACGCTGGGCATCCTTGCGCTCTATCGATTCGGTTCCTACGTGCCGGTTCCGGGCATCCCGTTCCGCGAGTTCGCTGACTCGTTCCAGGATTCGGGCGTGTCCATGACCATGCTGGACCTGTTCACCGGCGGCGCGCTTTCGAACTTCTCGGTATTTTCGTTGGGCATCATGCCCTACATCACCGCATCCATCATCATGCAGCTGATGCAGGGCGTTATCCCGGCGGTGGGCCGTTGGGCGAAGGAAGGCGAGACCGGCAGGCGTCGCATCACCCAAGTCACGCGTTACCTGACGCTGGCGCTTGGCCTGATCAACGCCATCGGCTACCTGCTGCTGTTCAAGTCCCCGCAGTACGGCGTGGTGTTCTCTTCCGAGGTCCCCGAGATCGTCACCGACATCCTGGTGGTGTTCACGTTGGTGGCCGGAACCGCGTTCATCATGTGGATGGGCGAGCTCATCACGCAGCGCGGTGTCGGCAACGGCATGTCGCTCATCATCTTCGTGAGCATCGTCAGCCGTGTGCCTTCGGCCATCTTCTCTTCGGTGAACCTGACCACCGATACCGGCATGGGCATTGCCATTACGGTGCTCATCCTGGCAGTGGTGCTCGTGTGCATTCCCGCGATCATCTTCGTGGAGCGTGCGCAGCGTCGCATCCCGGTGAACTACGCCAAGCGCGTGCAGGGTCGTAAGATGATGGGCGGTCAGTCCACCTACATTCCCTTGAAGGTGAATGCGGCGGGCGTCATCCCGATTATCTTCGCAAGCTGCCTGATCTACTTCCCGGCTCAGCTTGCTGCTCTGTTCAATGTGGGTTGGTTGACGGCGTTCGCCGATGCCATCTCCACGGGTTGGGTGAACTGGATCCTCACCATCGCGCTCATCGTCTTCTTTGCGTATTTCTACACCTCCATGGTGTTCAATCCCGAGGAGACGGCGGACAACCTGCGCAAGCAAGGCGGCTTCATTCCTGGTGTGCGTCCCGGTTCCGCTACCGTGACTTACATCAAGAACGTGCTGCATCGCGTCACGCTTCCGGGCGGCATCTTCATCGCGGTCATCGCGGTCGTGCCGACCATTATCTTCTACTTCACCGGCAACACGCTTATCCAGGCGTTCGGCGGTACTTCCATCCTCATCATGATCGGCGTTGCGCTCGATACCATGAGCAAGGTTGAAAGCCAGTTGAAGATGCATAACTACGAGGGGTTCTTCAAGTAAGGAAACCTTGCAGTTACCGATAGGGAGGGCCTTAGGGCCCTCCCTTTTTGTTATGATGGAGAAGCATTATCTGCATATCTCGAAAGGATTGCTTCACCATGAACATCGTGTTGCTGGGCGCCCCGGGCGCCGGTAAGGGCACGCAGGCTGCCAAGCTGGTCGAGGATTGCGGCCTGTGCCATATCTCCACGGGCGACATCCTTCGCGCTGCCGTTAAGAATCAGACTCCCCTGGGCGTTAAGGCCAAGGGCTTCATGGACGCCGGCGAGCTGGTTCCCGATGATCTGATCATCGATCTGATGAAGGAGCGCATCGAGCAGCCTGACACCGAGAAGGGCGTCATCCTGGACGGTTTCCCGCGTACCACCACGCAGGCTGTGGCTCTTGATACCATGCTCGCCGAGCTGGAGCGCCCGCTGAATGCCGCTCTGCTCATCGACGTCGACTTCGAGGTTATCGTCAAGCGTCTGACCTCTCGTCGTATGTGCAAGGAATGCGGCCACATCGGCTCCGTCGCTGACGCTGCATGCCCCGCATGCGGTGGTGAGATGTATCAGCGCGACGACGACAACGAGGCCACGGTTCGTAACCGCCTCGACGTCTACGAGAAGTCCACGGCTCCGCTGATCGACTACTATCGCGGCTGCGACCTGCTCGTGTCCATCGACGGCGACCGCGACGTCGACGTTGTGTATGCTGATGTGAAGCAGACTCTTGGTCTGTAACATCTGCCGTAAAACGTGCATATTGCTTGAGAGGGGAGGGGTGAAACTACCCCTCCCTTTGCTTATCCCGTATAATGGTTCGCCGTATGCCTACCATGAAACAGAACATATCCTACTGGCACCAGCAGCTTATGCTTAAGCATGGCGCTACGGTAAAGCACGTCTTGAAAAGCGTCGTGTTGTTGGTGCTTGCGGCCTTGGTGCTGGAAACGTTCGTGTTCAACTTCAATTACTTTCGTACGGCGGGGTACCACACTACTAACCTGAACAATCGCTTGGCGCTTACGAAGACGCTTGACAACCAGTATCGAGTTACCGAGGTTAATCACGTCATCGAGTTCAAGAACCTCAACTCTGAGGTTCACAACGTGTGGTTGAACTTCGATTACCGGCAACCTGCCCAGCAGCTGAAGGTGAAGATTCAGTTCACCGACGAGGCTCATAGCACGTATTTCGATTCTACTGAGTACACAGTTGGCGTGCCCGAGGTGGACGTCAATACGCTGTGCGATCAAAGCGAGTACATCAATCTGAACACCACGGGGTTGGTGTCCAATCTCAAGATCACTATCACCGGCGAGGATATCAACTACCCGGTGAAGCTCTCGGACGTGTCCATCAACGCGCGAGAGCCGTTCCTGTTCAACCAGACGCGCTTCTTGCTAACGTTGGGCATTCTGTCGCTTGCGTTCATCTTCCGTCCGAAGTCTGCTATTTACCGCATCGGCATCGTTCGCAATCCCCGTAAGTCGAAAGCCGCGCTTATCACCGCCGTGGCAATCGAGATCGTGCTGCTCAGTTCCTATTTGTTCATGGGCTCGAACTTGGTAGGCGTCGCTACCAGCACGTACAATTCCGGCTCCTGGGATGGCACCGGCATCGCCAACACATTTAAAGTTGGCGGTGAGAATGCTCAGCAGTACGCCGAGCTTGCCAAATCCATGGCCCATGGCCAGTTGTACCTGGAGGAAACCCCTCCGCAATGGCTTCAGGAAATGGACGACCCTTACGACAAGGGCGCCCGCGATGAGCTGCAGAAGGAAACGGGCGAGGAGTACCTTTTCGACGTTGCCTACCACGACGGGCATTACTATGTGTACTTCGGCGTGGTTCCCGTGCTCGTGTTCTACTTGCCGTTCTATTTGCTGACCGGGTCGAATTTCCCGACGGCCATCGGCGTGCTCATAGCCGTCATCATGTTCGTGCTGGGCTGCTCGGCTCTGCTCGACAGGTTCGCGCGCTATCACTTCAAGCGCGTCAGCCTTGGCTTGTACCTGTTGCTGCAGATTCCGCTGGTTATGTGCTGCGGCATCTTGTATCTGCTGAAGTTCCCCACGTTCTACTCGCTTCCCATTTCCATGGGTCTGGCGTTTTCGGTTTGGGGCTTGTATCTGTGGATGCGCGGCCGTGCGGCGAAGCGTCCTTGCGGTTGGTATCTGGGCGGAAGCCTGTGCATGGCCCTGGTTGTCGGATGCCGTCCGCAGCTTATCGTGCTGTCGCTGGTGGCATTCCCGCTGTTCTGGCGCAAGTACATCACGAAGCGAACCATCCTCACGCGCAAGGGTGCGATCGAGTTCGCTTGCTTGATGGCGCCGTACATTGTGGTGGCGGTGGGGTTGATGCTGTACAATCATGCGCGCTTCGGCAGCTTTACCGATTTCGGCGCGAACTACAACCTGACGGTCAATGACATGACCAAGCGCGGTTGGAACATCGGGCGTCTGGCTCCGGCGTTGTTCGCGTACTTCCTGCAGCCGCCATCTATGACCGGCGTGTTCCCGTTCCTGCAGCCTGCTCCGTTCGAGACCACGTATTTGGGGCAGACCATCAAGGAGGTCACGTTCGGCGGCGTGTTGGCATGCCTTCCCATCCTGTGGATCCTGCCGTTCTCGCGCCGTATCTTGGCCTTGCGTTTCATGCAGCGCTCGACGCGCACTATCGCCGGCGTCATCATCGCCTTGCTGTTCGGCGGCGTGGTGGTTGCGCTCATGGATGCGCAGATGGCGGGCATCCTGCAGCGCTACTATGCGGACTTCAGCTTCATGTTCCTGGCGGCATCGGTGCTTCTGGCGTTTATCGTCAACGAGAACCTTAGACCCGGGTCGACGGCCCAGGTGCTGCTCATGAAGGGGCTGCTGGCGCTCGTCTGCATCTCGGTGCTGTATATCTCGCTTATCTGCTTCGTCCCGGAAACCGGATGGTTCTCCGATATCTACCCCTGGTCGTATCAGGACATCATCGAGACGGTGCTGTTCTGGACCTAGGCGGCGGCGTGCGGTGGGTGGCCTTCGCACGCGCTAGCTTCTATTGTCAACCCCGACCGATTTCAACGGCGAAAGAAAGGGCATCACATGCAACTGTTCATCGAGGAGACCTACGAGGATATGAGCCGTCGCGCGGCTGATCTGATCGCCGCGCAGCTGATCGTGGACCCGGCTTCCACGCTGGGCTTGGCAACCGGCTCCACGCCTATCGGGCTGTACGCGGACCTGGTGGAGGACTTCCGGGCCGACCGTATCAGCTTCGAGCAGGTCACCACGTTCAACCTGGACGAGTACCGTGGCCTGTCCCCCGAGCATGACCAGAGCTATCGCTACTTCATGCAGAAGAACCTCTTCGACCATGTCGACATCGACCCCGAGGCAACGAGCGTCCCCGACGGCGCCAATCCTGATGCACAGGCCGCTTGCGAGTCTTACGAGCAGGCCATCAGCGAAGCCGGCGGCATCGACCTGCAGCTGCTGGGTCTGGGCCACAACGGTCACATCGGCTTCAACGAGCCCTGCGACGAGTTCCCCGTGCGCACCCATGTGGTCGAGCTGACGGAGAGCACCATCAACGCCAACAGCCGTCTGTTCGAGTCCATCGACCAGGTTCCCCGCGAGGCCTACACCATGGGCATCGGCACCATCATGAAGGCGCGTGCCATCCTGGTGGTGGCCAGTGGCGTCGATAAGGCGCAGATTGTGCGCGACGCGTTCTTCGGCCCCGTCACGCCGCAGGTTCCCGCGTCCGTGCTGCAGCTGCACCCTAACGTCACCGTCGTGGTGGACGCCGAGGCCGGCTCGCTGCTGTAAGGCGAACCGGTGCCATAATCGATAACACATTCGAAGGGCTTTCCGCGCATGCGGAAGGCCCTTCCATATTTGAAAGGAGCATGCGGGTATGCGCATTGCAAACGGCAAGGTGTTCGACGGTCAATGCTTCCGCGAACGCGATGTGGTAGTGGAGGGGCAGACCTTCTCCAGCATCGAGGCATCGGGAGACGTAGCGTGCGGCGCGGGTGGCGCCGCCGATACGCTGGACGCTTCGGGATGCTATGTGATTCCAGGCCTGATAGATGTGCACTTCCACGGTGCCATGGGCCACGATTTCTGCGATGCGTCCGATGAGGGCATCTCCGCCATCGCGGCATACGAGGCAAGCCGTGGCGTGACCTCCATCTGCCCGACTACCATGACGCTTCCTGAAGAGCGCCTGGCTCCCATCGTGGCCAGCGTGGCCGCGCATGAAGCAGCAGCGGGGGAGGCCGGAATCGTGGGCATCAACATGGAAGGTCCCTATATCGCCCCCGACAAGGTGGGCGCGCAGAATCCTGCGTACGTACGCAGCGCCTCCATCGAAGAGTTCGGCCGCCTGCAGCAGCAGGCTATGGGCCTCATCAAGCTGGTGGACGTGGCTCCCGAGCAGCCGGGCAACCTGGAGTTCATCCGCCAGATGTCCCATGACGTGCGCGTCTCCGTAGCCCATACGTGCACAAGCTATGATGACGCGTGCGCGGCCTTCGATGCCGGCGCGCGCCATATGACGCACCTGTTCAATGCCATGCCCGCATTGCATCATCGAGAGCCCGGCCCTATTGCCGCCGGTGCGGAGCGTAACGACGTAACGGCCGAGATCATCGCCGACGGCGTGCATATCCATCCCGCTATGGTGCGCCTGGCGTTCGCTCTGTTCGGCGACGATCGCATGATCTTGATCAGCGACAGCCTGCGCGCCTGCGGGCTCGGTGATGGCGAATACGAGCTGGGCGGCCAGCAGTTCTTCGTCAAGGGCAATCGCGCCACCATCGCCAACGGCAGCCTTGCCGGCAGCGTTTCCGACGTGATGGCGTGCATGCGCACGGCGGTGCGCACCATGGGCATCCCGCTGACCAGCGCCGTGAAGGCTGCAACGGTCAATCCGGCCCGCGCCTTGGGCCTTGACGGCAAGCTCGGCGCCATCGCCCCGGGTTATCAGGCCGATGCCGTGGTGCTCGACCGCGACCTGAACATCAAGCACGTGGTGCTTCGAGGGAAGGCCATCGCGTAGCGATAGGTCGACCGGTTGCGCCGATGCGATGCGCTTTGCGCCGTTCGGGTGCCTGTTCGCGCCGTAAGGCGGATTCCATCCTTTGTTTGTGAAACGTTGGCCAGCGCGTTGACGAACGGCGAACCCCGATACTATGCTCATTGAAGTTTGCTCAACAAAAAGAAAGAGGCAAGGTACTCATCATGACCGATTCCCCGTTCCACGGCGTAATCCCCCCGGTGGTCATCCCGCTGACCGAGAAGAAGCAGCTTGACCTGGAGGCCTTCGAGCGCTCCATCAACCGTATGATCGACGCCGGCGTCGACGGCTTATTCTTCCTGGGCTCCTCGGGCGAGGTTGCGTTCCTCACCGACGCCCAGCGTTACCATGTGCTGCAGGAGGCCGTGGCCATCGTGAACCATCGCGTGCCCGTGCTTGCCGGCGTCATCGACATGGAAACCCTGCGCGTGGTCGATCAGGCCAAGCGCGCCAAGGGCTTCGGCGTCGACGCGCTGGTCGCTACCGCCCCGTTCTACGCCCTGGGCGGCCCGAAGGAGACTGAGCGTCACTTCCGCGCCATCCGCGAGCATACCGACCTGCCGCTGTTCGCCTACGACCTGCCCGTGTGCGTGCACACCAAGCTCGACCCCACCATGCTGGTGCGTCTGGGCAAGGACGGCGTGCTGCAGGGTGTGAAGGACTCCTCCGGCGACGACGTCAGCTTCCGCTGGCTGGTGCTCGAAAACGAGGACGCCGGTCATCCGCTGCAGCTGCTCACCGGCCATGAGGTGTGCGTCGACGGCGCGTACCTGGCAGGCGCCGACGGCAGCGTGCCGGGCCTGGCCAACCTCGACCCGCACAGCTACGTGGAGCAGTGGAAGGCCGCTCAGGCCGGCGACTGGAACCGCGTCAAGGAGATCCAGGATCACCTTGCCCGCCTGATGTTCCTGACCCGTGTGGTCAAGGCCACCGTCGGCTTCGGCGCCGGTGTGGGCGCGTTCAAGACGGCTTTGTGGCAGATGGGCGTGTTCAACACGAACCAGATGCGCGAGCCCGTCCAGGCGCTCGAGGGCGAGGATGTCGCGGCCATCGTCGAGGTCATCAAGAAGGCCGGCCTCATGGACGCGGACGCTCCCATCCGCAAGTAGCTTTTCTTCGCTTTTGCAAGCCGGCGCAGGTTCCACCCGCGCCGGCTTTTTTGTTTGCGGTACCATGGTTGGCACCAGGTGATAAGGTGCTTTTCGAAAAGGGAAGGGTGGGGTGCATGGAATATCCCGCATACGTTGCGGCGCTTGATATCGGCGGCACGAAGATCGCCGGCGCGCTGCTGCGATACGAGCAGATCGACGCTGCCCCTGAAGTCGTGTTTGAAACTCAGGTGCCCACGCAGGCGCAGCGCGGGGGCGGCCCCGTGCTCGTCACCGTGTGCGATGTGGCGAACACGGTGCTTGCCGAGGCGCGCTCGCGCCGAGAGCGGGTGCTCGGCATCGGCGTGTCCACCGCCGGGCGCGTGGATGCGGTCACGGGCGGTATCGCGTATGCCAACGAGATTATGCCCGGATGGACCGGCCAGCCCATCAAGGAGCGCTTGCAGGAGTCCTGCGAGCTGCCGGTGTCGGTGCTTAACGACGTGCAGGCCCATGCGCTCGGCGAGGCTCGCTGGGGCGCTGCCAGCGGGGCTGATACCTGCATGATGATCGCCGCCGGCACGGGCATCGGCGGCGCCGTGATCGCCCATGGGCGCTTGGTGCGCGGCAACCACGGTTTCGCCGGAGAAATCGGGCATATCGCCTGCTCGCAGGCTGTGGGTATCCCGTGCGTGTGCGGCGGTGCCGGTCATTTGGAGCTGGTGGCGTCGGGAAGCGGCATAGAGGCTCGCTATGCCGAGATCACGGGCAACCATATCGATGGCGCCGAGATCTCCCGCCGTGCAGCTGAAGGCGAGCCTGCGGCGCACAAGGTGATCATGACGGCGGGCATCGCCCTGGGCGAGGCCATCGCGGGCATCACGAACCTGCTCGATCCCGATATGGTGGTTATCGGCGGCTCGGTGCCCAAGGCGGGCACGAAGTGGCGTGCGGCGGTGCAGGAGGGCTTCGAGCGTCAAATCCCGCTGGCGCAGCGTAGTCTGCCTATCCTTGCTGCCGAGCTGGGCGGGCACGCTCCGCTTATCGGCGCGGCAGAGGATCTGCTTGACTACTTGGAGGATGTCGAGGCTCAGCAGGAGCTCGACGAGTTTGACGACGTCGAGGACATCGAAGCGTCTGACGAGTTGCATAACCCCCAGGAGCACCTGGATATGGAAGATCCGCAGGAGTAGTTCCCTCGGTAAATCGCAGCGCCCGACGCCGTGGATTCGCGGCTACGGGCGCCGCTTGTTTAAGATCGTGAAAGGATGGGGAAATGGATCCCATTATCGAGCAATTGCGCGGCAAGGTCATCGCCAGCTGCCAAGCGTATATGGGCGAGCCGCTGCGCCACCCCGAGACCATGGCGCAGATGGCCCGTGCGTGCGAGCTGGGCGGCGCTGGCGGCATCCGCTGCCAGGGCCTGTCCGATATCGCGGCCATCAAAGGCCGCACTGAGGTGCCTGTCATCGGCATCTGGAAGGAAGGCCACGAGGGCGTCTACATCACGCCCACGCTGCGTCATGCGCGCGCCTGCGTGATGGCAGGCGCCGACATCGTGGCAATCGACGCTACCGATCGCCCGCGCCCCGACGGCAAGACGCTTGAGGACACGGTGCGTCCGCTGAAGGAGGAGGGCGTGCTCGTGATGGCGGACTGCTCCACCATCGAGGACATCCGCCATGCGTTCGCCATCGGCTGCGATATCGCCTCCACCACGCTCTCGCACCCTGGCGCCGCCATCGACTGCGGCATGGCTGACGGCCCGGATGTGGCGCTGGTGCGCCAGGCCGTGGAGGAGTTCCCCGACAAGCCTGTCATCTGCGAGGGCCGCGTGCATACGCCTGCCGACGCCAAGGCTGCCATGGATGCCGGCGCGTGGGCTGTCGTGGTCGGCACCGCCATCACGCACCCCACCAGCATCACCAGCTGGTTCGTGGAGGCTGCTAGCAAGTAGGTTTTAGCAGTCCCATCGGAAGCCCCGGCTTTTGTTGGCCGGGGCTTCTTTTTGTCCCGTTCGATGAGTCCTTGCTCGGTTCCCCAGTCGCTCAGACAGTCCTCGCTTGGCGGAACAGTCCACTGGACTGTTCCAGTCGCTGCGGAACTCGCTTTATGAGGTACCGAGCAAGGGCTCATCTGTGTTACTCGGATTGTTGGCTCGCCGATAACAAGGGCTTCCTAGGTTATATGTTATTGCTTCTGAAATCCAAGCAAATGAAAATCGCCCCCGCTGCTCTTGCGAGCGGCGGGGGCGATTGCGTTTCCCGTTAGGTTAGCCCGTTGGAAGGCTACTTGCCCAATTCGGGATGGAGCAGGGAGGGGGCGGCGCCCAGGAGCAGGCGCGTGTAGTCGTCCTTGGGGTTGTTGAAGATCTGCTCAGCGGTGCCGCGCTCAACGGCCTGACCATGGTTCATGACGATGATCTGGTCGGAGATGTAGCGCACCGTCTGGATGTCATGGCTGATGAACACCATGGCAAGGTTGAGCTCCTTCTTCAGATCCATCAGCAGGTTGAGGATCTGGGCGCGCACGGACACGTCGAGTGCCGAGGTGGGCTCGTCGGCGATGATGGCGTCGGGTTTCAGGGACAGCGCACGGGCGATTGCCACGCGCTGACGCTGGCCGCCGGACATCTGGCCGGGCAGCGCCTCAAGGACGCTGTTGGGAAGGCCCACCATCTCGATGAGCTCGCGCACGCGAGCCTCGCGGGACTTCGCGTCGCCCACCTTGTGCACGATCATGGGGTCCATTAGCTGCTCGCGGACGGTCATGCGCGCGTTCAGGGCCGTTGCCGGGTCCTGGAACACGACGGAGATGACGCGGCCGATGATCTTACGCTGCGCTGCGGTGCGCTTCGTGACATCGGTGCCCTTGAAGTACACATGACCGGACGTGGGGGTCTGCAGACCGCACATGACGTTGGCCGTAGTGGACTTGCCGCAGCCGGACTCGCCGACGATGCCGATGGTCTGGCCCGGCATGAGCTTCAGGGACAGGCCGTTGACGGCGTGGACCTTGTTGGGGTGCAGCAGGGAGCCGGTACGCGTCTTGAACACCACGTGGATATCATCAAGGAAGATGATAGGCGTCTGCTCGTCGTTGTTGGCGACGGCTGCACTGTTGGTTGCTTCGGCCATTAGTTCGCACCTCCCGTGAGATAAGGCTTGACGCCGATGCGCTTCAGCTCGCTGTCAGGCAGCTCGGCGTAGTAGTGGTCGGAATTCGCCACACGCTTGAGCATGGGTCGCACGTTCGACGTCTTGTCCGGATGGCTGGAGCGCGGACGGAAGCGGTCGCCTTCGGGGAAGTCCTTCGGCGAAGGTACCGAGCCGGGAACCTGATGCAGGCGCGCACCGCCGGCCTCGATGGACAGAACGGAGCCGAGCAGGCCGCGCGTGTACTCGTGGATGGGGTTGGTGAGGATCTCCTTCACCGGGCCCTGCTCCACAACCTGGCCAGCGTACATGACGGTGATGGAGTTGGCGACCTCGGCAACAAGCGCCAGGTCGTGGCTCACGAACACCATGGCGAAGCCAAGCTCGTGCTGCAGCTTGTTCAGCAGGTCGATGACCTGCTTCTGGACCGTCACGTCAAGGGCGGTGGTGGGCTCGTCGGCGATGACCAGCTTGGGGTCGCGCGTCAGGGCCATGGCGATGAGCACGCGCTGGCGCTGGCCGCCGGAGAGCTCGTGCGGATAGGAATCCAGCGTGCGCTTTGGGTCCAGGCCGACCAGCTCGAGCAGCTCCTCGGCGGTACGGGTGCCGCCGCGCTTGGTCAGCTGCTTCATCTGAGAGCGGATGAGCATGGAGGGGTTGAGCGAGGACAGGGCGTCCTGGTAGACCATGGCGATCTCGCGGCCGCGCAGCTCGTTCATCTCCTTGTCGGAGAGGTTGAGCAGGTTCTTGCCGTCGTACATGATCTCGCCGGAGATTTCGGCCTTCTTGTCCAGCAGGCCCATGATGGCCAGGCTGGTGATGGACTTGCCGCAGCCGGACTCGCCCACAAGGCCCATGGTCTGGCGCGGGCGCACCACGAAGCTGACATGGTCGACCACGTTCACATCGCCATGGCGGGGGAACTTGATGCACAGGTCCTTGACTTCCAGGATGGGCGGCACGTCGGTGCGGGCCTCGAAGCGGTCGGTGCGCGTAAGCTCGGCTTCCTTAAGGGCGGCCAGGCGCTTGTTGAGCATGTCGGCCTGAGCAGCGTAGGCCAGCGTCGGGTCGGCGACCATACGATCGGCCTCGCGGTCCTTGTTCAGGTCGTTCTCGTCGACCTTCACGGCGCTCTTCGGCGCGGCGATGGCGTCGGTGATGCCCTCGGAGACGATGTTGAGGCACAGAACGGTCAGCATGATCATGATGCCGGGGAACAGCGCCTGCCACCAACGGCCGGCCAGCACGCCGTTGCGGGCGTCGGCCAGGATGTTGCCCCAGGTGGGGGTGGGCTCGGGGATGCCGGCGCTGATGAAGGCCAGGGAGGCCTCGAACACGATGGCGTCTGCCACGAGCACGATGGTGAACACGAGGACGGGAGCCACGCAATTGCGCACGACGTGCTTCCACAGGATCCACGGGGCGCGGGCGCCGGAGACGACGACTGCGCGGACGTAGTCCTGGTTGTACTCGCTCATGACGTTGGCGCGCACGATACGGGCGATCTGCGGGATGTACAGAAAGCCGATCGCGAAGATGAGCGAAGGTACGGAGTTGCCGAACACCACGATGAAGGTTGCGGCAAGCGCGATGCCGGGGAAGGACATGATGATGTCCAGGATGCGCATGATGACGTTGGCGATGCGCGGGCGCACGACGGCGGCGATAGCGCCGATGATGGAGCCCACGACCAGTGCGAAGCCGGTAGCGCCCAGGCCGATGACCAGGGAGTACTTAGCGCCGCACATCAGGCGGGACATAACGTCGCGGCCCTTGTCGTCGGTGCCGAACAGGTGCGCGGAATCAGGCGCGCAGAACGAGGTGAAGATCTCGTAGGGGCTGTAGGGCGCGATGAAGTCGGCGAGTGCGGCCACTACGATGATAGCGATGAGGATGACCAGCGAGATACGCGCGCCGATGGTCATGTTCTTCCAGCGACGGAAGCGGACCTTGCCGGCGCCGTCCTCCATCTTCTTGGTGAGGTCGCCACGAAGTTGAACCATACTCTACACCGTCCTAATTCGCGGATCGATAAGGATGTAGAGCATGTCGACGATGACGTTCACGATGATGAACGTGATGGCGACGACGAGAACGACACCCTGAACCAACATGACGTAATTCGAAGTAACGCCGGAGACGATGGCCATGCCCATGCCCGGAAGGGCGAAGATGACCTCGAGGACCACGGCGCCGCCGATCATGTAGCCGAACTTCAGGCCAAGCACGGTGACGGGCGTGATCAGGGCGTTGCGCAGCACGTTGCGGGCGACGACGGTGCCGTAGGGGATGCCGAAGCCGCGGGCGGTGCGCACGTAGTCCTTATCGAGCTCCTCGACCATGGACGTGCGGATGATGCGCGTCATCTGGCCGGTCAGCGGCACGGCAAGGGCGATGCCGGGCATGGCCATGCGCGCAAGCCATCCACCGGGGTCTTGCGTGAGCGCAGGCAGGGCGCCGGAGGCCGGCAGCAGGTGCAGCGTGGAGGAGAACAGCAGGATGAACAGCACCGACAGCCAGAACGACGGCGTGGCGATGCAGGCGATGGAGAAGATGCGGATGACCTGGTCGGGCCAGCGGTCGCGATACAGGGCGGAAACGACGCCGAGGATGGCGCTGGCGACGATGGCGATGATGAAGCCGAAGAAGCCGAGCTGCAGCGTGATGGGCAGCGCGGTGGCGATGCGAGCGGACACGGACTGGTTCGAGGGACCGAACGTGCCCAGATCGCCATGGAAGAAGCCGACCATGTAGTCGCCGTAGCGAACGATCAGCGGATCGTTGAGGCCGTGCTCGACGCGGTAGGCCTCCAACTGGTCGGGTGACGCGTTTTCGCCAAGCGCCGAGAAGGCGGGGTCGATAGGCGAAAGCGACATCAGGAAGAAGACGAGAACGGTGACACCGAACACCATGATGGGCAGCCAAAGCAGGCGATTGCCGATCAGTCGAAGCAGGTTGTTCACTCGATCCCCTCCTTTCTGTAGGCTCATAAGAGCATGCTTACGTTACATGGTTTGCCATCGTTCAGCTCACGCAGGCTGGCAAACCTTCCACATTATACCGATTTGCAAGATTCCTTCGCAGATAAACGGCGAAATAGGATAACTAATCAGCCAGCTGCTTTTCGCAGACATGCCACCAGTTGTTTCCGGTGCCGCGCGCGTATTCGCAGCCGACGCAGGGTTTCGTGCAGAACTCGGCGCTTCGCATTTCGTCGGGGAACAGGTTGTGCCCGTCGTAAGGGGTGCGCGGCAGCTCGGGGTCGGCCTGCTCCATGCCGCGGATGAACATGGAAGCCATCTGCTTCATGCCCAGCGCGGTGGGGTGGGTTCCGTCGATGGCGTCGTAGTCGTAGCCGAACGCCTGCATGTCCACGAGATAGCAGTTGTCGGCGTCGCTGGCGGCAGCGCGGATGATCTTGTTGTACTCATCGACGCAGATGCCGCGGAACCAACGCGGGGACGTGGGGCGATGCGCGCCTTTCACGCGCCCGGGAAGGAGCGTGGAGACCCAGATGCGGGCGTTCGGGTATTGGGCGTGCATCGTTGTCAGCATGCGGCGGTAGGATTCCTCGAAGTTGGCAAGGGTTCCTTCGGGGGCCATGCCCGCCACCTTGCCATGGTCCGGGCACTCGGCCGCAAGCTTCGGCGGAGCGGAAGGCGTTGCCGCGCAGATCTGCGCGTACCCCGAGCCCCAGCCGTAGTCGTTGATGCCGATATGCACGAGGATGTCATCGGGGGTACGCCCGTCGGCCTGCAGGTGCTCGATGCGCTCGGCCGAGGCGCCGACGGGGAAGTCGCGGCCTTCCACCACGCAGCCCGACCAGGACGCGTTGGCCAGGAACTGTCCGTCGAAGTGGTCGATGACCTGACCCCACCAGGTGTCGTGCGGCGTTTTCACGCCGGTGAGCTCAAGCTGCTCGCCTTCGAAGAACACGCGCCAGCCTTGCGGCAGGATGCCCTCGAAGGAGCTGATGGAGTCTCCGTATACGGAAAACAAACGTGTCATGCGGTGATAACCCCCCTAAATCGAATTGACGTGAACATGGTATACGCTTCATGCGCATATGGGGTCAAGACGCAAAGAAAGCCCACCTCGCAATGAGGCGGGCTTTCCGGTTGCAGCCTATAACTTGGCGGTTATTACTTCAGCTTCGCGTTCTGGAAGTACAGGCCGGTGGTCGGGCTGGGCTCGAAGCCTTCGATAAGGCCGGCCCAGTAGCCGGTGACGACCTTCTTGTGGAACAGCGGGTACAGCGGCACTTCCTCGGAGATGATGTCGAAGCACTTGTTGTACGCCTCCTGGCGCGTCTTGGCATCGGTGGCCTTGCGAGCCTGGTCGAGGTACTCGTTGAACTCCTGGCACTTGCCGTCGCCGGCCTTAGCCCAGCAGGAACGGCCCTGGCACCAGTCGGTGTTCTCGCCGTAGAACCAGGCCAGATGCACGTCGGCGTTCGTGCCGAAGCAGGAGACGTCGCCGGGGGCCAGGAACACGTCGAAGGGCAGGATCTCGTCGGTCTTGGAAGCGGCCATGGTGGGGTAGGGGGCAGCCTGCACGTCGAGCGTGACGTTCATGCCGACGGCCTGCAGGTCCTGCTGGATCTGAGCGGACAGGTCCTTGATCCAGTTGTCGATGACGAGCAGCTTGACCTCGAGGTTCTCCTGGCCGGCCTCCTTGAGCAGGGCCTTTGCCTTCTCGGGATCGTACTTGTAGACCGTGGATGCCTCGTGGTAGGCCGGGTTGTCCTTCGGCAGGTAGGAGGTCAGCGTCTCAGCGTTGCCGCCCAGCTGGTTCTTGATCAGCTTGTCGTAGTCGATGGCGTAGTGGAAGGCCTGACGGACGCGCTTGTCGTTGAAGGGCTCCTTCTGGCAGTTGAACATCAGGAAGCCGATGCCGTAGCTGTCGACGCTGTCGACGGTGACGCCTGCACCGACCAGCTGGTCGATGTTGGAGAACGGGATGTTCTCGCCGGCGATGGCGGTACCCTCCTGCAGGGCGGTCACGCGAGCGGTGTTGTCAACGCGCACGAGCCACTGCATGGCGTCGGCGGAAGCCGGCTTCGGGCCGTTGTACTTGGGGTTGGGGACGAAGTTCAGCTCGCCGCCATCCTCGCCGTTGCACTCGCCGAAGGCCCATGCACCGGAGCCGGTCGGCGGGGTGGTCATGGTCTCCTTGGTGATCTCGGCAGCCGGGAACACGCGGCACAGGGACAGGCGCTCTTTGAGCTGCTTGTCGCTGTCGACGAACGGGTAGGCCAGCGTGAAGGACACGGTGGCGTCGTCCTTGGCGGCGACGGTGTCGATGAAGGATAGCATGTCCTTGTAGGTGGCGTTGGCCTTGTTGGCCTCGATGACGGCCACGACGTCGGCGGCGGTCACGGCCTCGCCGTTGGAGAACGTGGCGCCTTCGCGCAGAGCGACCTCGTACTCGGTCTCGGAGACCTTGACGGGCTCGCCGGCGGCCAGGGCGGCGTTGGACTCGCCGGTGAAGTAATCCAGCTCGTAGAGGCCCTCCAGGCAGTGCTGGATAGCGGGCAGCATCAGAGCGGAGCTTGCGCCGATGGGGTTGTAGTTAGCGTTCTTGTAGCTGCAAGCAGCGGTGATCACACCGCCGGTGTTGGCAGCGGAGCCGCTGGGCTTGCCGCCCTCGGAAGAGGAGCTGCTGCCGCAGCCGCTCAGGGCCAGGCCGGCCGTTGCGGCGGCAACGGCGCTGCCCGCCAGGAAAGTGCGGCGAGACAGAGAATACTGCTGTTCCATGGGATTCCCTCCGTTCATCTGTCGAGGCGGTTTTTCGCCCCGAGCCTGCGCATGCGCCTTTCGCGCACGCACTACAGCAAACACGATGCATTATCCCTGAACGGGCTTCGAAAATAAAGAAGGGGTAAAGGTTTTACCCGGCCGTTACGGGGGAACCCCCTCGTGCGCAGGGCGTTTCGGGAGGGTCCTCGGAAGGGCTTGCCGGCGGCGGGCGGTTGCCATGGCGGGGTGAGCGGCAAGCGCGCCGGTCCTGGCGAGCGGGAGGGCCCCGTCTGATCGAGACCGCTTGCCGAGAGCATCCGCCCCACGCCTGCTCGGAGTTAATCCGTGGGGTTTCGGCGCGTCGAGGCTGCTAATATAGGCGCATTGTACGGCCAGACGATGTTTCCGATCGCGCCGATCGGGGATAGCCTTAGGAGAAGAAATGACGAGAGAATTCAAGTCCATGGACGGCAACACCGCCGCAGCGCATGTCTCATATGCGTTCACGGAGGTTGCCGGCATCTATCCCATCACCCCTTCCAGCCCCATGGCCGACCTGGTCGACCAGTGGTCGGCGGCCGGTAGGGAGAACATCTTCGGCACGAAGGTGAAGGTGTGCGAGATGCAGTCCGAGGGCGGCGCCGCCGGTGCCGTGCACGGCTCGCTGGCCGCCGGTGCCCTGACCACCACCTACACGGCTTCCCAGGGCCTGCTGCTCATGATCCCCAACATGTACAAGATCGCAGCCGAGCAGCTGCCGAGCGTGTTTCATGTCTCGGCCCGTACCGTTTCCACGCACGCGCTGAACATCTTCGGCGACCACTCCGACGTCATGGCCTGCCGTCAGACCGGCTTCGCCATGCTCGCCGAGGGCAACGTCCAGGAGGTCATGGACCTGTCCGCCGTCGCGCACCTGGCCGCCATCAAGGGCCGCGTGCCGTTCCTGAACTTCTTCGACGGCTTCCGTACCTCCCATGAGGTGCAGAAGGTGGCCGTGTGGGATTACGCCGACCTGGCCGACATGTGCGACTTCGACGCCGTGAAGGATTTCCGCGACCATGCGCTCAACCCCGAGCGTCCGCGTATGCGCGGTAGCCACGAGAACGGCGACATCTTCTTCCAGAACCGCGAGGCCTGCAACGGCATCTACGACGCGCTGCCGGCCGTGGTGGAAGAGTATATGGATAAGGTCAACGCCAAGCTGGGCACCGATTACAAGCTGTTCAACTATTACGGCGCCCCCGACGCCGAGCGCGTGATCGTCGCCATGGGCAGCATCTGCGACGTGGCCGAGGAGGTCATCGACTACCTGACCGCCCAGGGCGAGAAGGTGGGCCTGGTGAAGGTGCGCCTGTACCGTCCGTTCGTCACCGCGAAGTTCTCCGAGGCGCTGCCGGCAACCTGCAAGAAGCTGGCCGTGCTCGACCGTACCAAGGAGCCCGGCGCCCGCGATCCGCTGTATCTGGACGTCGTCAACGCGCTCATGGTCGAGGGCCGCGAGGGCATCAAGGTCTCCGGCGGCCGTTACGGCCTGGGCAGCAAGGACACGCCGCCCGCGTCCGTGTTCGCCATCTTCACCGAGCTGGCCAAGGACGAGCCGCGCGGCGAGTTCACCATCGGCATCGTCGACGACGTCACCGGGCTGTCCCTGCCCGAGGATGCGTCCGCTCCCAACACCGCAGCTGCCGGTACCATCGAGTGCAAGTTCTGGGGTCTGGGCGGCGACGGCACCGTCGGCGCGAACAAGAACTCCGTCAAGATCATCGGCGACCACACCGACAAGTACGTGCAGGCCTACTTCCAGTACGACTCGAAGAAGACCGGCGGCGTGACGATCAGCCACCTGCGCTTCGGCGATTCGCCTATCCGCAGCAGCTACTACATCAACAAGGCCGACTTCGTGGCGTGCCACAACCCCAGCTACATCACGAAGAACTTCCCGATCGTCAAGGACGTCAAGCCCGGCGGCACGTTCATGATCAACTGCCAGTGGACGCCCGAGGAGCTTGAGGAGCACCTGTCCGCCGAGGCCAAGCGCTACATCGCGGCCAACGACGTGCAGCTCTACACCATCAACGCCATCGACCTGGCCCGCCAGATCGGCATGGGCAAGCGCACCAACACCATCCTGCAGTCCGCCTTCTTCACGCTGGCGAACATCCTGCCTGCCGAGGACGCCGTGCGCTACATGAAGGACGCCGCCACGCGCTCCTACCTGAAGAAGGGCCAGGAAGTCGTTGACATGAACCACCGCGCCATCGACGCGGGCGCCACGGCGTTCGTGAAGATCGACGTGCCCGCCGCCTGGGCCGATGCCGAGGACAACGCCGAGGTCGAGCATCTCGAGGGCCGTCCCGAGCTGGTCAAGCAGGTTCGCGAGATCATGGAGCCCGTCGGCCGCATGGCAGGCGACTCCCTGCCGGTCTCCGTGTTCGTCGACCATGCCGACGGCCAGTTCGAGCAGGGCGCTGCCGCCTACGAGAAGCGCGGCGTGTCCGTGTCCGTGGCGAAGTGGGATGCCGAGAAGTGCACCGAGTGCAACAGCTGCTCGTTCGTGTGCCCGCATGCCTGCATCCGCCCGTTCGGCCTGACCGACGAGGAAGCCGCCGCCGGCCCCGAGGCCATGGCCGTGCTTCCCATGAAGGGCAAGCACAAGGAGCTGAAGTACACGCTGGCCATCAGCCCGCTGGACTGCATGGGCTGCGGCGTGTGCGTCAAGGCCTGCCCGGCCGACGCGCTGACCATGGTCGGCGTCGAGGACGAGATGGCTCAGCAGGACGTGTTCGAGTATTGCGTGAGCAAGATCGCCGACAAGCCCGAGATCGAGGGCACCACGCTGCGCGACAGCCAGTTCAAGCAGCCCCTGCTCGAGTTCTCCGGCGCCTGCGCCGGCTGCGCCCAGACGGCTTACGCCCGCCTGATCACCCAGCTCTATGGCGACCATATGTACATCTCCAACGCCACCGGCTGCTCTTCTATCTGGGGCGGTCCGGCTGCCACCAGCCCGTACACGGTCAACAAGCAGGGTCACGGCCCCGCATGGTCCAACAGCCTGTTCGAGGACAACGCCGAGCACGGCATGGGCATGAAGCTGGGCTATGAGGCCGTCAACGGCATGCTCGCCGCCGACGCCGCCGTCCTGGTGGAGGCCGGCGCCGCCGCCGAGGCCGCCCAGGCTTGGCTCGACGCCCGCGGCGACAAGGCCGCCAGCCGTCAGACCGCCGACGCCCTGATCGCCGCTCTGCCCGAGGTTGCCGCCGGCGAAGGCGCCGCAGCCGAGGCCGCGCAGCGCATCCTGGACCACAAGGAGTACCTGGCCAAGAAGTCCGTCTGGATCTTCGGCGGCGACGGCTGGGCCTATGACATCGGCTACGGCGGACTCGACCACGTGCTGGCATCCGGCGAGGACGTGAACATCTTCGTGTTCGACACCGAGGTCTACTCCAACACCGGCGGCCAGGCTTCCAAGGCTTCTAACATCGGCCAGGTGGCGCAGTTCGCCGCCGCCGGCAAGGACGTCAAGAAGAAGTCGCTCGCCGAGATCGCCATGGCGTACGGTTACGTGTACGTGGCCCAGGTAGCCATGGGCGCCAAGCCGGCCCAGACGCTCAAGGCCATCACCGAGGCAGAGGCGTATCATGGCCCGTCCATCATCATTGCGTACTCCCCGTGCGAGATGCACTCCATCAAGGGCGGCATGAGCAACTGCCAGACCGAGATGAAGAAGGCCGTGGACTGCGGTTACTGGAACCTGTTCCGCTTCAACCCGGCAGCAGAGGCCGGCAAGAAGTTCACGCTGGACTGCAAGGAGCCTGCTGGCGGTTACCAGGAGTTCCTCATGAACGAGGCCCGCTACAGCCGCCTGACCCGCGAGTTCCCGGAGCGCGCCGGCGAGCTGTTCGAGCGCAACGAGAAGGCCGCCATCGAGCGTTATGATCACCTGGTGCGCCTGAAGGCCATGTACGACGGCGAGTAGTTCGTCCGTCCAGCGCGGCGCCGCGTTTCCGCTGGCAAGAGCTTTGCTGCGGGATGTCGGGAGCGTGCTGAGGCTTTCGATCGTGCGATAGATCGGTTTCGGAAGGCCGGTCGTCCGAAAGGGCGGCCGGCCTTCTTTGCGCTGCGGCCGGGACGATCGGCGAAACTTCGGGTAAGTCCCATGTATGGGACCGAAGGCGCTCAGGGGGTGCGCTAGAATGTCGGGCATGGATACTTCTATTGCATATGATGTGGTGCTGCTGCCGGATACCGATCGGGCGGTGGCGTATAGGAAACGGGCTGCAGACAGCGGTTGTTCGCTTATGGGCGTGACGGTTGCCGGGTTCGGCGCTTGGGTTCGCGACCTTTGGGAACTCTACGGTGATGGCAGGACGTTCGTCTCGCGTCTTGAGCGCGAGGCGTTGCTGCGCGCGGCTTGCGAGCGGGCTGCTGACGGCGACTGCGTTGATCTGGAAAGCGACAAGCGCGCGCAGCTTGATGGTGCTAGCGGACGATGCGAGTTGGCGGAAGGTTGCATCGCGGAAGGCGCCTGCGCGTTGGTCGGAAATGGCGAAACGGAGGCGCTCGGGCTCGATCGCGTCGCGGCAGCTTGCGTTGCCGCCGGCGTCGGCCTGCCTGCCTTCGATGCGGCGGTGCGGGATGCGCAGCAGGGCGTGCTGGCGGGTGCTGGCGCGCTTGAGGGCGTGACTCGCGCGGAAGTGCCGGTGCTGCGGATGATCGGGGGATACCTTGATCGGTTGGCGCAACTGGGGCTGGTGGAGCCTGGGCAGGCTCTGGCTCTGCTCCCTGAGCTTCTGCCGCAGCGCCCGTTGCACGTGCTGTTGGAGGATGCTGCTCCGCTTACCCCTGGCCAGGAGGCGTTTTTCTCCGCCTGTCCGTGGATGGGCGTGGAGGTTCGCGCCGCTTCGGGAAGCCAGGGTCCTGTTCGCGCGCCCGAAGGCGTGCGGGTTCGCTTCGCGTTCCCCTCGGGGCAGTATGCCTGGCCGGCCCTGCTGGCGGATATCGTGCGCGATGCCCTTGGCGCGGCTGCGGGCCGAGGGGCGGCGCCGGCTGCTGCGGCCGGTCCGGCTGCCGGTGATGACGGTGCTTCCAGCTGCGAGGACGCTTCCGGCAGCGCCGACGGCTATCGAGATGGGCGTTTGGCCTGGTCGCAGGCCGCTGTCGTGGTGGTTGCGGCCAAGAATCCGGCGGTGCTGTTCGGGCGCGTGGCGCCGGCGCTTGTTCGCCAGGGCCATGTGGCTGCCCTGCGCGGGCGGCGCCGCTTCGCGGACACCGCTTTCGGCAGGGCCATCTGCTCGCTTCGCCGTTTCCTTGACGAAGGGCAGGCGTGCGGTGTCTCGCATATCGAAGGATACGGGGATATCGCCCCGACCGATGTGGAGCGCTGGGATCGCGCCGACCTGGCCGATTGGGCGCTGTCGCCGTTTTCCGGGATGACGAAGAAGGCGGCGTTCAAGCTTGACGCCGATATGCGCGCCGATCGCACGGCGCGGCGGTCCGACCTGCGCGCCCGTCTTCGCGGCGACAACCCGATGTTCGCGGCGATGGAGCGGCTTGCCTTGCAGCTGGATGCGCGAGCAGCAGCCGAGCTCGAGGCTGCCGTGCGGCGCATGACGAACCGCTCGGAGGCGTGGCGCGCCGAGCAGATTGCTGCATTGCGCGCTCTGCAGCGCGCCGCCGACGCCGCCAAACTAGCGGGGCTGGGGGCGGACACAGCGTTCGACCAGGCAAAACGCTTGAAAGTCAACGTTTCACGCATCGTGGCGCCGCGCGGTTGCGACGGCGCCGCCCTTGGTGCGCCCGATGTGCTGGTGACCGATCAGAACACGGCGGCGTCTTTGGGCAGCGGCTCGTGCAAGGTGCTCGTGGCGGCAGACTTGACAAGCGCCGCCTATCCGGCGGCCGATCCCGAGGACGCCTCCCGGGTGCTGCTCGAGCATCTTGGCGTGGAGCGTGCCGATTCGGCGCTTGCCCGCATGCGCCGTGCGTTCTTCGCGCTCGAGCACGCTGCAACCGATCAGCTGATCCTCGAGCGCTGCCTCAACGATTCGTCCGCCGACCCCACGTACCCTTGCGTGGTGCTGGAGGAGTTCGTCGACTGCTATCGGGACGATCCCACGGCCACCGAGGATATCGATAACCCGTATTCGCTTCCCGAGCGTCTGCAGGACGGGATGCTGCTGCGCGGTGAAGATGCCTTGTGCGCCAACGATGCGCTGTCGGATGCGCCGGCGCCTGAAGCGGCGCGCATCGAGCCGCCGCTGACGGGTGCGGTGTCGCCTGAGGCGCGTTCGCTCGTGGTACTTCCGCGCGTGCTGCAGGGCGGGCAGGTGCTCGACGAGCCGTGCCTTTCGCCTTCCCAGATCGAAAGCTATCTGGAGTGCCCGTACAAGTGGTTCGCTCAAAGGCGTTTGCGCCTGGACGACCTGGACGAAGGATTCGGGCCGCTTGAGATGGGCGACTTCGCGCACAACGCGCTGCACAGCTTCTATAAGCATATGTCCGAGGACCTGGGTGAGGCGAAGGTGACGCCGCAGCTGCTTGCGCAGGCGCGGGAGCTCATGGCCGACGTGCTTGCGCGTCATAAGGCGCTGCAGCCGCATCTTCGCCAGTCGGAGAACCGTTTGATCCCCACGTCGCAGGTGGAGCATCGGGAGCTTGCCGAGCTTGAACACAAGTTGATGGACTACCTGGACTTCGAGGCTGAGCTTCTGCCCACCTTCGCCCCGAAGTATTTGGAGTACGACGTGGCTTGCGGCGGCGCGGTGGATTACGCGGGCCACAAGCTGCTGGGCACGGCCGACCGCATCGATGTGGACGGCGAAGGGCGGTGCGCGATCATCGACTACAAGGGCTCGATTTCCGGGTCGTACGCGCTCGGCGTGCGCGAGGAGGGGCGCCTGGGCAAGGTGCAGGCGCTCATCTACGCCCAGGTGGTTCGCCGTACGCTGGGCTTGGAGCCGGTGGGCGCGCTGTACGTGTGCTACGGGCGGCGCAAGATGATTTCGGGCGCCTACGACGGGCGCGTGATAGAGAACGCCCACCTGCCGAACATGCGCCATAAGGATTGCATGTGCGCCGACAGGCCGTTTTCCGATGTGCTCGACGAGACGGAGGAGGCGGTGGCCGCGGCGCTCGAGCGCATGCTGGCAGGCGATATCCGTCCGCGCCCGGAAACGCCCGAGGCGTGCAAGTGGTGCCCGGTCTCATCGTGTTCGGAAAGGAGGGGATAGCCATGGCGTTGACCATCGGCCAGGAAAAGTGCGTCAACACGCTGGACAAGCCGTTGGCGGTGAGCGCCGGCGCCGGCAGCGGCAAGACGTTCACGCTCACGCGCCGCATCGTGCATGCGCTGGAAAGCGGGTATTTGACCGATATCGACCAGGTTTTGGCCATCACCTTCACGTCGAAGGCGGCGGGCGAGATCAAATCGCGCGTGAAGGGCGCGCTGCGCGCCGGCGGCATGACCGAGCAGGCGCTGAAAACCGATGAGGCGTGGATATCCACCATCCATGGCATGTGCTCGCGCATCCTTCGTGCGCATGCGCTTGAGCTGGGGCTCGACCCCGCATTCAAGGTTGCCGACGAGGCCACGGTGAGAACGCTTCTGGATGCGTCGCTTGAGGAGGTGCTCGGCGGCAGGGACGACCTGGTCACGGTTGCCGAAGGCGTTTCGTCGCAGCGCCTTGATGCGCTGTTCGCATCGTTCGACGTGCACCCGGCCGGTCCACGTACGGCGTCGGTCGAGGGGATGGTGCGGCAGCTGGTCGAGGCCGCCTCGGCGCATCCCGACGGCATGGCGTCGGTGGTGGCGCCCCCTGAGGCGCCGAGCCCGATCAAGCTGCTGGCGCAGCTGGTGGACGTCGCCGATACCGCGTATGCCTTGGCCGACGGCGTCAAGCCTGGTTCCACGCGCGACAAGTTCCTGGCGGCAACGCAGGATGCGTTGGAGGGCGCACGCGAGCTGATCGGACGCGGCTCCGACGGGCTGACGTACCGGCGCGTGCTTTCGGCCATGAACGGATTTCTCGTTCCCGGTCGTAACTTCGGCAAGAACACGCCGTATGGCGAACAGGCCGCTGAGCTGGCGGAACAGTACTGCGCCATCGCCGCGCAGGCGCGTTGCGGGCTGGTGCAGGAGCAGCTGGCTACGCTGATCGATGTGGCGAAGTCGGTCGCGGACGCGTTCGCGCGCCGCAAGCGCGAGGCGGGGTTGCTGGACAACAACGATTTGCTGGCCTTCGCGTCCTGCGCGTTTCGCGACCATCCCGCCATCCAGGCGGCGTACGCCGATCGCTTCAAGCTGGTGATGGTGGACGAGTTCCAGGACACCGATCAGCTGCAGGTGGACATGATCAAGCGCATGGCCGGGGAAGGTTTCTCGCGCATGTGCACCGTCGGCGACGCGCAGCAGAGCATCTACCGGTTCCGTGGCGCGGACGTGTCGGTGTACCGCCGTCATCTGGAGGATGTGCGCCGCCGCAACCCCGAGGGCATCATCGAGTTGCCCGACAACTTCCGCAGCCACGGGGATGTGCTGGCGCTGTGCGACCGCATCTTCGAGCAGCCGCAGGTGTTCGGCGCCGAGTTCATGTCGTTGGCGCCGGGGCGCGAGGAATCCAAGGTCAAGCGCCCGTTTCTGCCCGATGGCCCCCGCGTGCAGGTGCAGGTGACCGTGACCCCGTCGCGCGGCGTGGCGTCTGCGGATGCGGCGGCGGTGGCGGCGCGGCGCGTGGCGAAGTCGTTCTCCGAGTTCGCGGCCGCCGGGCACAGGCCGGGCGACATGGTGGTGCTGCTCGGCGGCATGGGCCGCGCGAACGTGTATGCCGAGGCGCTGCGGGCCGAGGGGCTGCCGTGCGTGGTGGCCGGCGGCTCCATCTTCAACCGTGCGCCCGAGGTGGCGCTTATGGTTCGCCTGGCGCAGGCCATCGCGAACCCGAAGTGGACCACGGCGCTGTTCGAGGTGCTCTCGAGCGAGCTGTTCGCCCTGTCCGCCGATGATCTGCTGGAGCTGTCCACGGGTATGGACGAGGAGCGCGGCATTCCTCGCAGGCGGGCGTTCGACCAGGGCTTTCGCCATATCGAGCGCAAGGTGGCATCGGGGTGCGCGGTCTCGCCGGCGCTTGCGGCGTGCGCAAGCCTGATGCGCCGAGCGTCCGAGCAGGTGGGAAACGTGGCGCTTGCCGACATCATGCAGGGCATCGTGGCCGATTCCGGGTGGCTTGCGCGCCTTGAGGAGGCCGGTCCCGAGGGGTTGGCGCGCGCGGGGAACGTGTACAAGGCCATCCGCATGGCGCGCGATATCGAGGCGGCTGGCGGCATGGGGCCCGCGGGCGTGGCCGAGGAGCTTGCGCTGCGCGTTGAGCTTGCCAAGGAGGCGCCGGGTGCGCTGTCCGCCGAAGGCGGCGATTTCGTGCGCATCATGACCGTTCACGCCAGCAAGGGCCTTGAGTTCCCCATCGTGGCGGTGGCCGAGCTGCGAGACGATGCGGCGCGGTCGCAGGCGTTGGAGTGCTGCTCGATCGAAGGGCGCACCTACGTGTCGCTCGACGGCGGCCATGTGCTCGAGCGCTTGAAGGAGAAGACCTCCTCGTTGGTGGCTAAGAGCGGGTCGTACCAGCCGTTTTGCGAGTTCGACGACGAGGAGCTCGCCGCCATGGTCTCGCGTAGCCAGCTTCCCGCTGATAGGCGTGCGGCCATCAAGCTGCACGAGGAGCGCGGCGAGGCCGCCGAATCGCGGCGCCTGCTCTACGTTGCGCTTACGCGCGCGAAGGAGGCCCTCGTGGTGTCTATGCGCGGCAAGTCGTCGAAGGTCGACGCCACCGGCTTGTCGAAGAGCTGCTGGGGCGATGTGCAATCGGCGCTGGTGGGCGAGTGCTGCGCGTTCGAGCCGGGCGTGAGCATGTTCGACTTCGGCGGGCAGCGGCCGGCGCACGTGGAATGCATGCACCTGACGCCGGCGGATGTCGAGGAGCTGCTGGGAGGTGCGGCCGGCGTTGCGGGCGATGCCGCGGATGGCGTGGAGTTGCAGGTTGATGGCCGTCCGGGCGTTGATGAGGCTGCGGCGGGCGTTTCGCCCGACGGCTTTGCGGCCGATGGTGGATCGGGCGTCGGCGAGGCTGCCCTCGGCGGTTGCCCCGCCGACGGCAAGCCGGGCATGA
This sequence comes from Senegalimassilia anaerobia JC110, assembly GCF_000236865.1. GTDB lineage: Bacteria > Actinomycetota > Coriobacteriia > Coriobacteriales > Eggerthellaceae > Senegalimassilia > Senegalimassilia anaerobia. The sequence continues at coordinate 585,181 of NZ_HE611014.1, forward strand.
TCGCCCTTCCCGTGGTGAGGCCCTACGAGCCCGAGCGGGGCAAGCCCTATGAGAGTGCGCGGGCGGGTATGTTCAGCTATTCCTCCATCGCCGAGGATGGCGGAGGGTTCGTCGACTTCTCCGTGGAAGATGCGGCCGACGATGCCTCCAGCGCCTCGCTGGGCGCGCGCGACGCCGATGCGGCCACAAGCTTGGGAACGGCGTTTCACCGCTTGGCGCAGCTTGCGGCGTTGGCTTGGCGGCCGGGTTGCGCCTTTGAGCGTCCGGACGTTGTGCGCCAACGGGCGTTGGAACGTTCGTGCGGGCTTTCCGCCGAGCAGCGCGATCGCTTGGATGCGGCGCTTGAGCGGTGGTTCGCCAGCGATATAGCGGCGCGCGTGGGCGTATGCGAGAGCGTAAGCGCCGAGGCGCCGTTCCTTGTTCGCGTGGACGGCCCTCGCGATGCGGCCTACCTTGAGGGCGAGATCGACCTGCTGGCATGCGTCGCCCCCGCCGGCACGCGCGAGCAGTCGGCAGGCAGCGCGCTGGTGGTTGACTACAAGACCGGCGGCTCGCCTGCCGAAACCGCCGAGCAGCTGCACGAGAAGCATCTGCTGCAGGCCACATGCTACGCGTATGCGGTGTTGATGGAGGGATATGCGCAGGTGGAGTGCGTGTTCGTGCGCGTCGAGCAGGACCGTGCCGACGCGCCTGGGCAGCCGCAGACGGTGTCGTATCGTTTTGATGCGGCCGATGCCGAAGAGATGGGCCGCGCCCTTGCGCGGGCGTATCATGGGCACGGTCAGCTGTAGGATTTGAAGGGACGTTTGCGTGAACATCCAGATTTTCGGCACGAAGAAAAGCTTCGATACGAAGAAGGCCCAGCGCTACTTCAAGGAGCGTCGCATCAGCTTCCAGTTCATCGACCTGAAGGAAAAGGGCATGAGCAAAGGCGAGCTGCAGTCGGTGGCCAATGCCGTCGGCGGCCTTGACAAGCTGATCAACCCCGACGCCAAGGATGCCGATACCGTGGCTTTGCTGCAGTATCTGGCGGCGGACCAGAAGTTCGAGAAGGTGCTCGACAACCAGCAGGTGCTGTGCGAGCCGGTGGTTCGCAACGGCAAGAAGGCCACGGTGGGCTATCAGCCTGATGTGTGGAAGGGCTGGGAGTAAATCGGCTTCGTCAGTGCCTGAGGGCATGCTGAGGTGCTGCTATGGCAAGCACGTTGATCGCCGCTTACGCGCGCCCCTGTCGGAAATGTGCTGGCAGCCAGCGTGAAAAGGTCTGGCTGCCATCGTGAAAAAGCCTTCTATTCCTGTGTTCGAGAAATAGAAGGCTTTCTTGTGCATACCGGTTTCGGGATGAGGTGCGACGCGCGGAGACGAGGAGGCTGCCGGATCGTCGCGCCGGTTTGCGGCTAGCGCCTTGCGTGCTTTCCGCGTGAGGCTTTGCCATAGTCGGCGAACGCTATCGTGTGGTAAACGGCAACCAAGGCCGCGCCGAGCAGGATGCCGCCAAGGATGTCGGTGGCCCAGTGAACGCCCGCCATGGCGCGTGCGGCGATGATGCCCACCATGCCCGCGGCGCAGATGACCAGGGCTGCGGTGCGAAGGCCGCCTTCTCGGATGCGTTGCACGGCCTGGATCATGGCCGTTCCGCACATGGTGACGGCCAGCAGCGTGTGCGACGAGGGGAACGACGGCTCGCAAACGCCGTCTTCCAGGATGGGCCGGTTGTTGGGCGAGATGCAGTTGAATAGGACGTACAGCACCAGCATGGCGCCGTAAACCCCCAGCAGCAGCCAAAGGTCGCGGTCGATCCCGCCTCGGCTGCGGGAGCGGATCAGCTGCTTGCAGCCGACTATCACGAGTATAAGCGCGCCGACGGCCGGAACGATGAGCAGCGCATTGGACAGCTTCTCCATGAGGTCGCTTTGTCCGAGGATGGCGCGGGCATCAAGGTTGAAGGTGGCAAGGCCCACCAAGCTGCCATCGCCTGCGATAGGCTGGCGGTCTACGAACACCAGCGAAACCGTGAGCGCGGCGAACAGCGCAAGGAGCACGCTGGCGGCGATCGCGGAGGCGTGCGCGGTAGTGCGGTTATGCATGAAAACTCCCATCTGGCCTTCGAATATAAAGAGATGGTAAAGCCGAACGCATCCGGTATGGGGTCAACCGCTCGATTTCGAGGAATTCTGCAGAAAGCGAAATGGGAGGGAGAAATTCTGCCCGGCGCGCTCGGCTAGACGAGATTGCTGGCGAACAGGCAGGCGTGGTTGCCTTGGGCGGCGTTTTGCTTGAAGCGTTGCACCAGCTCAAGGCGCGATCGGGTGGATGTCGCCAGCGGTTGGGGAAGGGCATCCGGGGCAAACCAGCCCACTTCAAGGCTCTCGTCATCGGCGACGCGGGGCTGCGCGTTGCCGTCTTCGCGGGGACGGCAGAAGAACAGCAGGTCCATGTATTGGCATTGGTCGCCGTTGGCGTAGGTGACCATATACGGGGACGACTTCACGCTGACCAGGCATACGGGCTCGATGTCGACGCCTGTTTCCTCGAGGGCCTCCCGCACGCAGGTATCGGCCGGCTCTTCGGCGGGTTCCACGATGCCGTAGATGAGCGCCCACTGCCCGGTGTCGGCACGCTTGCCCAGCAGGATGCGGCCCTGGCCGTCCTCCACGTAGGCGGTGATGCCGGTGAGCCACAGCGGGTCGTTGCCGATCTTCGTGCGCAGGTTGGTGATGAATTCGGGCGTTGGCATGGGGCGTTCCTTCCAGATGCCGCGCTGCCCGCCGGTTGGGCGGGCAGTCGGGATGAAGCGGGGTTGGCGGGGCGTTGCGAATGGGCCCCGATATGGTGTTGTGGACGGCGGCTACACGAACTTCACGGCGGTGCCGTAGGCCAGCATCTCGATGGTGCCGGGGTTGATGGAGCCGCTGGAGAATCGCATGGCCACCACGGCATCGGCGCCGAGACGCTCGGCCTCGGCGATCATGCGGCCCTCCGCCACGGTGCGGGCTTGGTCGGTCATCTCGGTGTACGACTTAATCTCGCCGCCCACCAGCTCCTTCATGCCTGCCATCATGTCGCGGCCGATGTGGCGCGAGGTGACGATGTTGCCGCGTACCAGTCCGAGGACCTGGACGTTTTGGCCGGGTACCACGTCTGCGGAGGTGACGATCATGGGAGGCTCCTTTGCGTTTGGGGCGGATGCGATGGTGCGCGTGCGCGCGCCGCGTGCTCGCTCTATTGTATTGCAGCCCTGTGGGCGCTGCTTGCTGTATTGTACCGCAGCTCTGTGGTCGCGCTGGGGCCGTGCATGCTCGTCTGCCGGCCAGGTTGCGCCTTCGGCTTTCGCGGCATTTGCCGCCTATGTGCGCATTTGGCCAGATAGGGGCCTTGCCGGGGTATCGTGGCAGGCGTATCTTTAACCTGCATGAGAAGTTACGGCTTGGTAACCTTGCGATTGGGTCCGGGTGTTGCGCTAGCTTTCGGCGACAACGTCAAGCGACGCTTAACTGGAAGGAAAGGGATCTGACATGTTCTGCCCCCATTGCGGAGCCTCGGTCAAAGACGGTGACGCGTTCTGCTCATCGTGCGGCAAGGCTCTAAACTCGGTGTCCGGCGGCAACGCGCCCGCTTCGGGCGCTGCTTCAGCCGGCAACGCTTCTCCGAAGAAATCCATCGGCGACATCCCGACCATTTGGGTGGTCGTGGCCATCGTCGCCATAGCCGCGGCGCTGTATTTCCTGTGGCCTGGCGGCGACGACGCCTCGGATGCGGATTCAGGCACCGTCCAGACGCCGACGACAGTGCAGCAGCCTGCGGCATCAAGCCAGCCCGCAACCGCCTCGTCGGAGCCGAAAAGCCCGTTGACGATGTTCGTGTCGCAGGTGGACAATTCCGCGTATCCGCAGGTCACCTTATATACGAAGATCGCCGACCAGGCGGGTTCGACGCCAAGCGGCCTTGACGCGTCGCAGTTCACCGTCACGGAAACCGATTCGTCCGGTTCGCAATATGCCGCCACGGTGGAACAGGTGGTCCCGCTTGCCGTGGGCGATGCCATGAACATCAACCTGGTGGTCGACCAGAGCGGGTCCATGAGGGCGCGCAGCAAGATGGACAGCGCCAAGAAGGCGGCAAGCTCGTTCGTCGACGAGATGGTGAAAACCCAGGGCAATGTGGCCGAGATCACCTCGTTCAACGATTACGTGTACAATCGCCAGCCGTTCACCTCGAGCGCCGCGCTGCTCAACAGCGCCATCGATGCGGTATCGCCTACCGGCGAGACGGCGCTCTACGACGCGCTGTACTGGGCGCTGCAGCGCACGAACCTGAAATCGGGCTCGCGCGTGGTCATCGCGTTCACCGATGGCGAGGAGAACGGCAGCAATTGCAGCTTGAACGACGTCATCACGCTGTCCCAGCAAACGGGTATCCCCGTCTACATCGTGGGCGTGGGCGGCGATGTGAACCGCAGCTCGCTGCAGTCGTTGGCGTCAAGCTGCAACGGCGCGTACTACGATGCGGCGTCGGACGATTTGGCGCAGGCGCTTCGCCAAATCTACCAGTCCATCTATGACGATCAGCGCTCCATGTGCCGCGTGGTGTTCACCTCCACGTGCCCCGGCAGCACCTCCGCCACGCGCACCGTGCTGCTCAGCTGCTCGGATTCGGGTCCGTTCGCAGGGCAGATCTCGCATACGTATGTGCCCGTGACCAGCATCTCCTCCTACGATACCAGCGTGAGCTCACAGGATTACGTGCTGCCCGGCAGCGCTTCGAAGTACTACTCGCGCTCCGAGCTGGAGAAGATGTCGCTGTGGGAGCTCTACCTTGCGCGCAACGAGATATTCGCGCGCCACGGCCGCGGCTTCAAGAACCAGGACCTGACCGATTACTTCGCCACGAAGCGCTGGTACACGCAGACGTACACGCCCGAGGAGTTCGACGCCATATCCTCCTCGCAGCTCAACGACTACGAGCTGAAGAACGTGCAGACCATGTACGAAATCGAGCAAAGCCGCAATTCCCCGTATCTGGAGACGGCGGAGTAGGCTGGCGCGAAATCGGCCGAGACGAGCAAGGCCCGCGGTTTGCGCCGCGGGCCTTGCTGTTGCTTGGCTTGCTGTCCGGGCCGTGCCGGGCCTTACGAGTTCACCCAGGCGCGGATGCGATAGCGCACGCCCAGCTCGTCGCAGATGCGCTGGCAGGCGGCTTCGTCCTCGTGGCTGATGGTCGTCTCCACGGTGGTCATCACGACGTTGGGCACGTATTTGCGCACTTCGCGGGCGAAGTCGAGCATGCCCGGGAACGCCTTGTCGCCGAAGCGGCTGCGCACGATGGCGGCGTACTCGTCGGCATTGGGGGTGTTCAGGCTGATGGAGACCGTGTCCACGATGCCCTCGAACTCCGGCGCGATATCGCGGCCGCAGATCAGGCTGCCCTGGCCGTTGGTGTTCACGCGCACGGGCAGGTTGTAACGGCGCTTCACTTCGGCGGCCACGCGCTTGAGTGTGTCGAAGGCGCAGGTAGGTTCGCCGTAGCCGCAGAAGACCACCTCTTCGTAGCGGCTCATGTCCTGCTCGTCGAACGCGGCCATGACCTCCTCGAAGGAGGGCTCGTGGTCGAGCCACAGGTTGTTCTCGCCGCCTTCGCCGTCCTGGCCCACGCCGTCGGCGGTTTGGCGGATGCAGAAGGTGCAAGCGCAGCTGCAGCGGTTGGTCAGGTTGACATAGAGCCCGTTGTGCACGGGGTATACGATGGTCTCGGCTTTCGTTTTCGCCATGATGAGCCTCTTTCGCTTGAGGTGGGGGGCGAAGGTCGCGATGCGGTTCGCCTTCCCGTTTCCGTTTAGGGTACGCCTTAAGGTGCGCCTGCTGCAAGGTGCACGTCCTCGGCCGGCGCGCGGTGCGCGATGCTAGCGCAGGTTGCGCAGCTCCTCCTCGATGGGCAGGCCGTCGGTGCGCGGCAGGTCCATGTCGATGGCGCGCTCGACGCAGGTGCACACGAAGTGCGAGGCCTTCTCCACCGACTTCTCCAGCGGCACGCCGTTGACCGCGTCGGCGATGAGGATGGCGGAGAACACGTCGCCGGTGCCGGAGCGCTGCCCGCCTAAGCGCGCGGTCTGCACGGTGAAGGACGTGCAGCCCCGCTCGTAGCACACGTTGGCTACGCGGTCTTGGAACTCCACGCCGGTGACCACCACGCGCGCAGGACCGGTTTCCGATAGCTGCTGGGCGATCATGGCGGCATCTTCGCAGGTCATGTCCTTGCTGAAGGGCACGCCTGTCAGGATGCACGCTTCGGTGAGGTTCGGGGTGATGATGTCGGCCTTCGCCGTGAGCTCGGCCATGCGCTCGCACATCTCCGGCGTGTAGGTGCCGTAAGGATGGCCTTCGTCGCCCATGACGGGGTCGACCATCACGATGCAGTCGGGGCCGCCGAACTCATCGATGAACTCGCTGACCACCGCGATCTGCTCCGCCGAGCCCAAAAAGCCCGTGCAGATGCCGCGGAACCTCAGGCCGAGCTTGCGCCACTCGCGGATGTGCTCGCGCATGTAGGGCGTGAAATCTTGGAAGCTGTAGCTGGGGAAGCCCGTGTGGTTGGACAGCACCGAGGTGGGCAGCGCGCAGCATTGCACGCCAAGCAGGGAGATGACGGGAAGCTGCACCGCCACCGAGCATCGGCCGAAGCCGGTGAAGTCGTTGATGAGCGCGATCTTCTTCTGGTTGTTGTGGTTGGGCAGGGCGGTGTCGGCGGGTTCGATGGTGCTCACGGGGCGTCTTTCCTAGGTGATGTTTCCTGATGCGCACATTATAAGGGAGTTCTGGGTGGGCCTGCGGCTGGTGGTGCAGAATGCCTGCGGACTCCGTTTTCGCCGGTGAGGTTCGGCCGGGGGAGGCGCCGGGAAGGCGCGGTTTAGCTGCCTACCAGGTCCATCGCGTGCAGGGCGAAGTTTCGCACTACGCGATGGCGCGCGGTTTCGCGGTCGTCGCGCGTGACGATGCAGATGGGGATGCGCGGGTCTTCGGCCGGGTCGATGGGGATGAGCGCGGTCGCGAGCTTCGCCTTCCTCAGGCGGTTCAGCACCACGCTGAAGTAATACCCTTGCTTGATGGTGATGTGCGCCAGCGCGTCGGCGGCGGTCGTGATCTGGTTGACGTTGCTCACCAGGTGAAGCTGCTTGCAGGTGACCAAGATCGAGCTATTGAACGAATCGTAGACGCCGGATTCCCCCGCCGGGTATTTACCCAGGTCGGCAAAGGTGACGAACTCCTTCGATGCAAGGGGATGCGTGCGCGCCACGGTGATGCCGGTGGGAAGGGATCCCATGGGGGTGCACGTGCAGCCTTGCCTCTCGTATTTGCCGATGGTCACGAGCGCGTCGTATTCATCGGGGTCGATGCCGCGCGCCATCTGCTCGCGGCTTGCCAGATCGAACGTGATGGGCATACCGGTGTTGCGTTGGAAGAACATCGACCACGCCCGGCGCAGCTGATCGTCGCCGTCGAAGGCGGGCGAGCAAAGGGCCATTCGGAACGGCGCCAGGCTTTCGGTTCGGGCAGCCCGCCGCCGAAGGACATCGTTTCCAGGTCCGTGTACGCCCTCGCTGCAACCTTGGCCTTCTGATAGAACGCGCGGCCTTGCACGGTGGGGCTGACGCCGCTGTTCGTGCGATCGAACAGCTTCTGCCCATATTCCCTTTCCAGGTCGCTGATGGCCTTCGACACCGCTTGGGCTGAGACGTTGTGGCCTCGCGCCGCCGTGGAGATGCTTCCCTGCTCATATACGGTGACGAAGTACTTAACCTGGTTGATGTTCATGTCGGGGGTGCCTCAGCTGGTTCGGGATCGGGGTATCGAACCAAATGATACCCCTTCTTGGCGGAAGCGGGTGCTATTTCGCGATGCTTGAGGTGGGGCCGCGAAAAACGGCATCACACGGCGCGTGCGTTGCAGGGCGGTGGGATGAGGGGATAGGGCGTGGAAACACCTCCCCCTCAACGAGCGATTGAAACGGGCGGTTCCGACGGCTCGGGTACCGCGCGCGAGTAGAATCGAGGCTCTATGGGAATCGCGCGGCGCCTGTTCGGGGCGCAAGGCGTTTCCGGAAAGGAAAGGGGACCGTATGGGGAGCGTTTTCAAAGCGAGATGGGCGGTTTGCCTGCTTGCGGTGTGCATGGCGGCGTGCGCGTGCCTGCTGGGCGGATGCGCCGCCGGGGAAGCGTCCGGCGGCGTGCTCAAGGTCGGGGTACGCGCCGATGTGGTGGGCTTCAGCTCCTATAACGAGCACACGGGGAAGTTCTATGGTGCGGAAGTGGATATCGCCGAGGAGCTGGCGCGTCGCTTGGGCTATGCCGGCGCGGAGTTCACGGCGGTCACGCCCGAAAGCCGCGAGGAGATGCTGCAAAGAGGGGCGGTGGATTGCCTGATCGCATGCTACTCGGTGTCGGATGAGCGCTCGGAGCTCTTCGATTTCTCGCCCGAGTATTGCACCGACTCCATCATCTTGGTGGCGCAGGACACCTCGCTTATCAAGGGCATCGACGACTTGGGCGGATGCACCTTCGGCGTCATGTCTGGCGCGAACACGGCCCCACAGCTGGCCCGCCATCTTGCGGAGGTGGGCTTCAGCGACGGCAAGCAGCTTTCGGCATCTTCGGATGGCTGCGATGCCGAATACGACACCTGGCATCTGATGATGTATTCCAGCTATCAGGAGCTCTCTGACGCCCTTGAATCGGGCGAGGTGGACGTGATGGCGTGCGACGGGGTCATCGCCAAGGCGTATCTCAACGACGAGCGCGTCATCTTGCCCGGTTTTTCCATCGACCCGCAACGTTATGCCGTCGCCACGCAGAAGGGCAGTGCGCTGTCCGGTCGCGTAGGGGACGCCGTCAGGGGCATGGTCGACGACGGCACCGTCGCCGCGATCATCGACGCATGGGATTAAGGATAAGGAGGCAGGTGCCGTGATGTACCGTACGAAGGGGAAAGCCGTCATCCTGGCGGTGGCGATAGCCGTCAGCATGGTGGTCATGGGCATATTGCTCAACGGCATGCAGGAGCGTTTGCAGCTTGAGAGCCTCGACCACGAGATCCGCCAAGAGGCGGCCGAGCTGCCCGGCGTCTTGCAGGCTGCGGCCGATGAGACGGTGGGCAACGAGGAGACGTTCGACGCGATTTACCAAAGCAAGGCGGAAAGCGTCGCCTTCATGGCGCGCAACGACGTCGGGTTCGAGGCATCCGATGCGAAGATGCGGGAATACAAGGACCTGCTGAAGGTCGACAACATCATGGTCGTCGCGCGTGACGGGCAGGTTGTGGCGAAGGCCGCCGATACCAAGGCGAACTTCGCCTACGACAGGTTCAATGCTTTACGGGTGACGTTTGATACGGGCAAGGCCTCCGATGCGGTGGAGATCGAGCTGCCCGAGCGGGGATGGCTGGAGCGCTATTACGCGTGCGCGCTCGACGACGATTCCATGGTGGTCATCGAGAACAGCCCCTCCGAGCTGCGCGAGCTTGTCGATGGCACTAGCTCGACCGCCAGCGTGCTCAAGGATATGACCGTCGGGCGCAACGGCTACGTCATGGCGGTTTCCGCACGGGATTATCTGGTCACGTACAGCCCCGATACCGCCGTGGTGGGCGCCGACGCCCTTGAGGCGGGGCTTGACGTCTCGGAGCTTGAAGACGGCAACTTCTTCCATGCCGAGTTCAATGGCGAGGCGCTGTACTGCGGCGTGTTCCAAATCGATGATGCGTATTATCTGTACTGCGTCCCCGAGGCGGATCTGGCGGGTTCCCGCGCGATCACCGTCGGCGTCATCTTGTTCGTGTTCCTTGCCGTGATGGCCGCCGTGGCCTTGTACGGCATCTTCGTGATGCAGGAGGGCTTGCGCGCGGGCGCGGGCGAGGGGAGCGTCTCGTTCGGCGGATACCGCTACAACAAGGCCATCGGCAAGAAGGCCATCGTGCTTTCCATCGTCGGGTTCCTGGCGATCGTCGGCGTCGCCTTCTATATGCAGACGTTGTTCGCCTTGTCCAGCCAGGCCGTGGCCAACGGCCAGCGTTGCGCCGAGGTCTCCGAGACGCTGGCGTCGAACACCAAGAGGGCGGACGTGCTGGAGGACCAGTATGCGCAGCGTTATCTTGACAAGAACCACCTTGCCGCGTACATGATCGAGCGAAACCCCGAGCTGGTCTCCCATGGGAAGCTGGTCGAGATGGCCGATGCGCTGCAGGTCGCCTATGTGTACGTGTTCGATGGCAACGGGAACATGACGGCGTCGAACACCTCGCAGCGCAGCTACAGCCTGTCGAACACCTACGGCGATTCGTCCTATGCGTTCCGCAGCCTGTTGGCGGGCAAGGACGAGTTCATCCAGGAACCGTCGGTCAACGCATCGACGGGCGAGGTGGACCAATGGCTGGGCGTCGCGCTTTACGACGATAGCGGCATAGCAAGCGGCCTCGTGCAGATCGGCGTGCGCACGTCGAATCTGGCGACGCTGATGAAGAGCCTGCAGATCGACCATGTGCTCGACGGCGTGAAGGTGGGTTCTGAGGGATTCGCCTTCGCTTTGGGCAAAGAGGACGACACTGTGGCGTATTATCCGAACGCCAAATACATCGGCAAGTCCGCCGAGGAGCTGGGCTTGGAGAAGACCCAGATCAAAGACGGGTTCTCAGACTACATCACCGTGGGCGGCGAGCGGTATTTCGCAAATTGCACCGAGCTTGCCGACTATTACCTGTTCGTTGCCGGCCCCGAAGGCGAGCTGATGGCCGAACGCGGCCCCCTTTCCGTGGCCACGGGCGTCATCGCGCTGATCTGCCTGCTGTTCGTGTTCGCCGTGCTGTCCCTTGAGCATCGCGCGCAGGGCGAGCCGGGCGAGCAGGGCCGTCCGTCGGCGCGAAGGGGGCATCGCGGCTCCGATGCGCGCATGGTGAACGTGGTCATGGCAGATGGTCGCACGAAGCGCACGGAGAGCGCGGTCAGCCGCTGGCTGAACGGGTCCATGGCCTGGAACGAGAAGTCCCCCGAGCAGAAGCTGGCGACGGTGATCCGCTGGTTTGCGGGCGTGGGCGTGTTCTGCGTGTTCCTGGCGGTGGTGTTCGGCGACAGGGTCTTCTCGTCGGATTCGGTGTTCGCCTACATCCTGGGCGATGACTGGGAGCGCGGCGTGAACGTGTTCGCCGTCACGGCGTCCATTATGTACGCATGCGTGGCGATCACCGTGGCGACGATCGCGCAGTGGGTGCTGCGCCTGCTGTCCGACGTGCTGGGGACGCGCGGCGAGACGGTGTGCCGTTTGCTTTCAAGCGTGGTGAAGTACGGCATGGTCGTGTTCATGCTGTATTGGTGCCTTGGCGTGTTGGGCGTCGACACCGCAACGCTTCTGGCTTCCATGGGCATCATCACCTTGGCGCTGTCGTTCGGCGCGAAGGACCTTATCACCGATATCCTGTGCGGTCTGTTCATCATCTTCGAGGGCGAGTTCCGCGTTGGCGACATCATCCAGGTGGGTAGCAGCACCGGCACCGTCATGGAGATCGGCGTGCGCACCACGAAGATCAAGAACGGGGCCGGGGATGTGCTGGTCCTGCGCAACAGCGGCATATCCAACGTGGTGAACAAGACCAAGCTCGACTCCTATGCCAACGTCGATGTGGTCATTCCCACGGGCGAGAGCCTGCCGTACGTGGAGAACGTGCTTTCGCGCGAGCTGCCGAAGGTGGCCGAGCGCGTGCCCGAGATCTTGGACGGCCCGTTCTACAAGGGCGTGGTCGAGCTGACCGATTCGGCTATGACCATCCGCGTGGTGGCGACATGCTCGGAGACTGATCGCGCGGCGCTCGAGCGCAGCTTGAAGCGCGAGATGAAGCTGCTGCTCTCGCGCAACGATATCGCGCCGTACCAGCTGACCTGCGAGCACGACGAGGCGGAGCCGACGGCCGATGAGCTTATGGAGAACGCCGCGCAGCTCAAGGAGGCGGATGCCTTCAGCGAGCAGCAGGCCAACGCCGCGCGCAACGTCGGGAACGACGCCCGCAAGTAGCGCTTCCCCGTGCTGCGGCGTTGGGAAAACCGCCGAGAGCCCCGGAACCGTGGAGAAAGCAGGGACGGGTTTCCATAAAACCACCCTGAAGAGGTTGGATGGGGCTGCCCTGCGATAGTGGTACCATATGACGTTGCGCCTGCGTATGCGGGCGCAACGTTTCAGCTTGCTATGGGACGGTTGCCCGAGGTGGCCGTCCCTTTGCGTTGGGAAAGGGAATGGATATGGCGGAAAACGCACCCAAGGCGCCCGTGGCGGCGTCGGGCAAGGAGACGCCGGCCTCGCGCGAGCATTTCGCGTCGCGGCTGGGATTTATCCTGATCAGCGCCGGATGCGCGATCGGGTTGGGCAACGTGTGGCGCTTCCCCTACATCACCGGCGAGTACGGTGGAGCGGCGTTCGTGCTGCTGTACCTGGTGTTTTTGGTGATCTTGGGCATGCCCGTCATGGTCATGGAGTTCGCCGTGGGGCGCGCATCGCAGCGCTCGGCCGCGCAGGCCTTCGATAAGCTGCAGCCGAGCGGAAAGTGGCATTGGTTCTCGTGGTGGGGCTATATCGGCTGCATGATCTTGATGATGTTCTACACCACCGTGTGCGGATGGATGATCTCGTACGTGCCGCAGATGGCGTCGGGCATGTTCGACGGCGCCGATGCCGCTTTTGCGGGTGCGGCGTTCAGCGGTATGCTGGAGAATCCCGCGTGGCTGATCGGATGGATGGTCGTGGCCGTGGTGATCGGCTTTCTGGTGTGCAGCTTGGGCCTGCAAAAGGGCGTCGAGCGCGTCACGAAGGTCATGATGGCCACGTTGTTCGTGGTGATGATCGCGCTGTGCATCCGCGCCGTCACGCTGCCCGGCGCCGCCGAGGGCATTGCATTTTACCTGGTGCCCGACTTCGGGCGCCTGTTCGCCGACGGGTGGTCGACGTTCGGCGATGCGGTGTACGCGGCCATGGGCCAGGCGTTTTTCAGCTTGTCGCTGGGCATTGCGGCCATGGAGATCTTCGGATCGCGCATCGGTCGCCAGCGTAGCCTTACCGGCGAGGCGGTCTCCGTCACTGCGCTGAACACCGTGGTGGCCATCCTGGCGGGCCTCATCATCTTCCCGGCGTGCTTCGCCTATGGTGTTTCCCCTGATCAGGGCCCGTCGCTGGTGTTCGTGACGCTGCCGGTGGTGTTCGGACAGATGCCGCTTGGCAACGTGTGGGGCTGCTTGTTCTTCGTGTTCATGGCGTTCGCGTCGCTGTCCACCGTCATCGCGGTGTTCGAGAACCTGATCAGCTGGTCCATGGACAAATGGGGCATGATGCGCAGCCGTGCCGTGATCTTCAACGCCGTGCTGGTGCTGGTGCTTTCCATCCCGTGCGCGCTGGGCTTCAACGTGCTGTCGGGCGTCACCATCCCGGCCATCGGCGATATCCAGTCCATCGAGGACTTCATCGTGTCGAACAACATGCTGCCGCTGGGCAGCCTGGCGTTCGTGCTGTTCTGCACCACGCGCCGCGGCTGGGGATGGGAGAGCTTCCTTGCCGAGGCCGACCAGGGCGAGGGCGTGAAGTTCCCGCGCTGGACGCGCCTGTGGCTGAAGTACGGCATCCCGGCGCTGATCGTGGTGATCTTCGTGCTGGGATACGCGCCGAAGGTTGCCATCTGGCTGGGGCTTGCCTAGGGCTTGCGCTTGCTGAAGGCCTTCGGTCGGGAGTGGCCGGGTGTGCGGTTGTCGTGCCGGCGGCGAAGCCGGGGTTTCGGCCGGATGCTGCGTTCGGTTGATTGCAAGAATCGGTTGCTTATGACGAAGGGGCTCGACGCGTTGAATCGCGTCGAGCCCCTTTTGCGTGGTGTGCAGGTTATGCCGTGGGCGCCTGCGGCGGATTGCCGGAGCCGTTTTGCGGAGCATCGGGCGCCGCTGCGGCCGAGACGGGGTTGCCCGTCTGCGGCGTCGGTGCGCCCTCGTTGCGGTTCGTCAATCCCAGGAACGCGTTCTGGATGCTGTAGCCTAGGGCGAACATGAAGCAAGCGGCTGCGATCGGCTTGCCGACGTAGGGCAGCGCGCAGGCTGCGCCGAGGATGGCGCCCATGGCGATTGCCGCCGGGAAGCGCCCCAGATTCTTGAAGACCAGCTTGCCCAGCGCCGCGGCGGTGAAGCCGCCCGAGACGATGGTGAGCGCGATCAGGGCGAACGTTGCGGCGCCGGCAAGGGGCAGTGTGATGACCAGGCAGCACAGGATGATCACCGCCACGGGCGCTGCGATGGCGCCGATGATCCCGGAGGCGATCAGGTAGCCGGTGCGGGTTTTCGCCAGCTGGGCGGCGTTTGCGGTGTGCTTGCGCGCCAGCCATTCGGCCGCCGCCGCGGTCACCAGGCACGCGAGGGCGCTATAGATCGCTGCCAGCAAGGTGCTGACCGCATTGAACGCGGGCTTGGGCTTATCGTCTTGCGTGTGGATGGAAAGCTCCAGTGCGCCGTGCTGTGCGGAGGAGGCTATCTCGGGCTGATCGCCGGCAGAGCCGCGTACGGCGCCTTCGATGCGGGCGTTCGGGCCCAGCCGTACGGAGTCGGCGTTGACCACGACGTTGCCGTGGACGGTTCCGTCGATGACGGCGTGCTCGGCGCAGATGTAGAGCGCGTTGCATTCGCCGGAGAAGCTTGCATCGCCGGCGGCGATGGCCACCGCCTGCGCCGTGGTGTCGCTCACCGTGGCATCTTTTGCGGCAAGGGTGATGCTGTGCGCCACATCGGCGCCCCTGATGGCGATGTCCTCGGCTGCTGCGCGGATGCTGCCCGATACGGTGCATGAGCTTACGGCGATGGATTGGCCAGCGGCAAGGATGTCGTTAGGTGCGGCCGTCTTCGTGAACAGCTTGCTTTGGCCGAACCAGACGATGTCGTCTCCCAGCATGCCGCTCGCATCGTCGACGGCGATCTCATCGGTTGACCAGGCGTGGTCGTCGTCTGCGTGATGCGATTCGTCCGCCGCGAATGCCGGCATCGCCGGGGCGATGGCGAGCGTGCCCGCGGCTGCGATAGCTACCGCGGCGCCCGCGAGCGCGCCCGGCGCGTTCGCGCCGGTTTTCCGGGCGTTGCGAGCCCATGCGGCAATGCCCGCGCCTGCAAGCACGATGAGCGCGATCGCCATGAGAAGCGTTATAGCGGTCATGATGTCCTCCTCCGTTTGCGTTTGCGCGACGTAACGGCGGCCCCGGCGTCGCGTGAAAGCGCCTTTGCGCAGCGGCTTTCCCCTTTCCGCCAGTATACTTGCCCGCGCGCGTACGTGTAAGGAGAGGGTAAGCGAGATGGTGAAGCCGAGCCGTACACGGCTTCATCCGCATGTGGGCGTTTGAGGGTTGGCGCGGGGCGTGACGTATACTTGGCTTTCGAAGGTTTCTCTTTTCGCCGGAAGGGTTGGCATGAAGATCACGCTGCAACAGATGCGCTATATGTTGAAGATCGCGGAAACGGGGTCGATGGTGGCGGCTTCGCGTGTGCTGTCGGTTTCGCAGCCCAGCCTGTCCGAGGCGGTGTCGGTCGTGGAGCGCGAACTGGGATTTTCCCTGTTCACCCGCGGAAACACCGGCGCTACGCCTACGAAGGAGGGCATGGAGTTCCTGGGCCGGGCGCGGCAGGTGGTGCTGCAGATGGACAACCTCGAGCGTCGCTATGGCGGCAACCAACCCGAGGGAATGCGCTTCGCGGTGTCATCGCATCACTTCACGTTCGTGGAGCGGGCGTTTTTGGACGTTGCGCAGCAGGTTGGTTCGGGTAGGTTCGACTTGGTGCTCAACGAGACGCAGACGCAGCAGATCATCGATGACGTGGCAAGATGCGATAGCGACCTGGGCGTGATGTATCTCTCGCGCGCCAACGAGGGGGCGGTGGGGCGCGTGCTCGACCGCAACAAGCTGGAGTTCTACGAGCTGTTCGAAGCGGTGCCGCACGTGTTTTTGCGTTTCGGGCACCCGTTGGCGGGGCGGGAGAGCGTTTCGCTTGACGACTTGTACCCGTATCCGCAGCTGTCGTTCGTGCAGGGGGCTTATGAGTCGTCGGCGTTTTCCGAAGAGCCGCTGTGGGCGCCCTCGGCGAAGACGGTGAAGGTCAGCGATCGTGGCTTCGCCACCAGCTTCATGCTGCACTCCGACGCCTATACCGTGACCAGCGGCGTGTACCCGGAGTTTCTGCAGCGCGGCGCCATCACGGCGGTGCCCATCCGCTCGGGCGAGCGCATGCATATCGGCTACGTGATGCCGCGCGGGCTGACGCTCGATGCGATAGGCGAGGCGTTCGTGGCGGCCATGAAGCTCTACGCGAAGGTGGAGGGCTAGAAGGCCTGTTCACGCTCTACAGCTTCATGCTGGCGGGGATGATGCAGTCGTAGCGCACGGCCTTACCGTCGATGGAGTAGCTGGGCTTGATGCCGGCCAGGTACGGGCCTTTCGCCGGGCGCTTGATGACCACCTTGCGCGGGCCGCAGGCTATGGCGGCGCGCAGCAGCCCTTCCTCATCGGTGCACGGCGCTTCCAGATGGTGCAGCAGCTGGAACTTCTTCTTGACCGCGGCGCTTTTCTGCCGGGCGGGGAACATCGGGTCGAGGTAGACCACGTCGGGTTTGGCCACGTCCATGGATGCGCGTGCGGCAAGCGCCTGCACGCTGTCGCCGCTGGTCAGGCGCATGCGCGCCACGATGGGCGAAAGCTGCGGGTCGGCGGCGGCGCGCGCCAGGCCGTCGGCAAGCAGCGCGGCGATGACGGGGTCGTGCTCGAAGAGCTGCACATGGAAGCCGGCAGCGGCCAGCAGCAGCGCATCCTCCCCGAACCCGGCGGTGGCGTCGATGGCGCGAGGTTGATCGACGCCTTTGACGCGCGCGGCGCGGACGAGCAGCTCGTGGGAGAGCCTCCCGGGCTTGATGCGCGGCAGCATGCCTGCAAGATCGCAGCGCAGCTCCATGCCTTCGCCCACCAGCGCCAGGCCGCGTTCGTCGCGCACCAGGCTGACGGCGGGGTCGTCGATGGCGGGAAGCATGTTGTCGTCGAAGGTCATGGGGAAGCGTCCGATCGTCGGGTAGCGGGGGATTCGAGGCCGCGGGTCTGGGTTGGCGCCGGGCCCGCGGGTTCGTGCGAGCCGGGTTTTCCGAGGCGCTGCGCGTGCGGGTCGGTGCCGCGCGTCGCGCGGCACCGGTTCCGAGGCTTGCTAGCCTTGCCGTTTAAGCATGGCGATGACGAGCGCGGCGCTGTTGCGGGCCGCCTGCGCCTCGAACGTGGGGTAGTCCATGGACGAGGATCCGTCGGCCTTGTCGGAGATGGCGCGCACGATGGCGCACGGCACGCCGTTGGCCCATGCGACCTGCGCGATGGCCGCGCCTTCCATCTCGCAGCACTTCGCACCGAACGTTTCGGTGATGCGCTGCTTTTCGAAGTTGTCGCGCACGAAGTGGTCGCCCGAGGCCACGCGGCCGGTGTGCGCGGTGGCGCCTATCGCCGACGCCGCGGCGACGACCGATTTCGACAGCGCCGGGCTGCAGGGGAACGCTAGCGTGTCCAGTCCAGGCGTCTGACCTGCGGCGTAGCCCAGGTTGCACACGTCCATGATGTGGTTGGCCGCGTCGTCGGCCACCACGATGTCGCCGATGTTGATGGATGCGTCCAGCGAGCCGGCGATGCCGGTGTTGAGCAGCGCTCCCACGCCGAAGCGGTCGACGAGCACCTGCGCGCACGTGGCGGCGTTGACCATGCCCACGCCGCACTGCACCACGATGACGGTGGTGTTGCCGATGGTGCCCACGTTGAACTCCATGCCGGCGATGCGCGTGATCTTCACTGCGCCGGCCTTCGCCATCTCCTCGCGCAACAGCGCGATTTCCACGTCCATGGCGCCGATGATGCCCATGGTGTTGAAGCTCGTAGTCATAAGCTGCTTTCTGATCGGGGAAGGGAAGCGCGCGCCGGAAGGGAGCCGAGGACGCACGCGTGCGAAATAGAGGGGGTGGTGAGCAGGGGACGGAGGTGTGTTCTGGGTGAATCTGCGGGAATGAAAGGCTTGCCCCGAACGCACCTCCGTCCCCTGCTCATCCTGTTCGCCTGCGCTAGCCGAGCAGGGCGGGGTAGTGCGTGTGCGCCTCGTCGAGCACCTCGAGGGTGTCGGCCATGTAGCGGCGTGCCCACCATTTCGCCTGCACGAGGTCGTTGTCGTGGTAGTTGCCGCACTCCTCGGGCTTGGCGCCGGGGATCTCGCCCTCGAAATCGCGGATGAAGGCGAACATGCGGCGCACGAGGTCGGCCACATCGGTGGACTCGAGCTCGCCGAAGGCCACCAGGTAGAAGCCGGTGCGGCAGCCCATGGGGCCGAAGTAGATCACGCGGCCGGACCATTCGGCGTCGTTGCGCAGGAAGGTGGCGCCGAGATGCTCGATGGCGTGGACTGCGGCGGTGTCCATGACCGGCTCGCGGTTGGGGGCGGTCATGCGCAGGTCGAACGTGGTGGTCGTGCAGCCGGTGGCGGCGTCGGAGTCGCGGCGCGACACGTACACGCCGGGCTCGAGCACGCGGTGATCGACGGAGAAGCTTGCAATGCGTTCCATGGATGCTCCTTGCTAAATATAGGTAACGGCAACGTGGTCGCCGTAGGTTCGCAGCGCCTATTGTACCGCCCGCGAGCAACCCGCTTCGCCGATCGGCATGCGAACAAGAAAATCTCCGCGCGGCGTGGTGACCGGCGCGAGGGCGCGCCTGCGTTCGGGTTGCGCCGTTTACCGGTGCGGGTGCGCGGGGGAGGGCTGCGCGCGGTACCATCGTGCCATCACTGTGCGATGACCTGAGGAGGTTTTCATGGAAGCGGATCAGAAGCGCTACTTGGAATTGTTGGCCCGATCTTTCCCCACGCAGGAGCTGGCGGCGGCCGAGATCATCAACCTGAGCGCCATCCTGAACCTCCCGAAGGGCACGGAGTTCTTTTGCTCCGACATCCACGGCGAATCCGAGGCGTTCAGCCACATCCTGCGCAACGGGTCGGGTTCCATCCGTCTGAAGGTGGACGAGGCGTTCGGCGATCAGCTGACCGAGGCCGAGAAGCGCGAGCTGGCTACGCTCATCTACTACCCGCGTGAGAAGGCGAAGCTGATCTTGGCGGGCGTGGAAGACGAGCGCGCCTGGTACGCCACCGTGGTGCCGCGCCTGGTGGCGGTGTGCAAGCGCGCGGCGCGCAAGTACACGGCAAGCCGCGTGCGCAAGGCGCTGCCCGCCGAGTTCGCCTACATCATCGAGGAGCTGATGAACGAGGACAACCACGGCGTGGACAAGGAAGCGTACTATGCCGGCATCCTTGATGCGGCGGTGCGCACCGGGCGCGGCATCGCGCTCATCGAGGCGCTCGCGCAGCTCATCCAGCGCCTGGCCATCAGCCAGCTGCACATCATCGGCGATATCTACGATCGCGGCCCGCAGCCCGACGTCATCATGGAGACGCTGCAGGCGCAGCATAATGTGGACATCCAGTGGGGCAACCACGACATCGTGTGGATGGGCGCGGCTCTCGGGCAGCGCGGCTGCATCGCGCATGTGGTGCGCAACTGCGCCCGCTACGGCAACCTGTCCATCTTGGAGGACGCCTACGGCATCAACATCCTGCCGCTGGCAAGCTTCGCCCTTGACGCGTACCGTGACGATCCGTGCGTGGGCTTCGGCCTGAAGGGCAACCCCGACCTGTCGCCGTCCGAGCTTGAGATGAACGTGAAGATCCAAAAGGCCATGGCCATCATCCAGTTCAAGGTGGAGGCGGCGCTGATCGACGAGTACCCCGAGTTCGGGCTGGAAAGCCGCAAGCTGCTGGACAAGATCGATTACGAGGCGGGCACCGTGGTGGTCGATGGCGTGGAGTACCCGCTGACCGACCGCGTGTTCCCCACCGTGGACCCGCAAAACCCCTTCGCGCTCACGCCGGCCGAGGAAGAGGTGATGTGCCGCTTGGAGGCCGCGTTCACCGGATGCGAGAAACTGCAGCGTCATATGCGCTTCTTGCTGGAAGTGGGCAGCCTGTACAAAATCCGCAACGGCAACCTCATGTTCCATGCCTGCGTGCCGCTCAACGCCGACGGCAGCTTGAAGGAAGTGGACGTGTTCGGCCACCGCTACAAGGGCCGCGCGCTCTACGACGTGATGGAGCGCTATGTGCGCGCCGCCTTCTTCAGCCATGACGCCGAGGAGAGCCGTCGCGGCCGCGACCTTTTGTGGTATCTGTGGCTGGGCGAGGGAAGCCCGCTGTTCGCGAAGAGCAAGATGGCCACGTTCGAGCTGTACCTCATCGCCGACAAGGCCGCGCGCAAGGAGGTGAAGAACCCCTTCTACACGCTTATCGAGGACGAGCGCGTCATCGCGGGGATTTTCGAGGACTTCGGCATGGACCCGGAGACGTCGCATATCGTGTGCGGTCACGTGCCGGTCAAGGTCAAGGACGGCGAGGACCCCGTGAAGTGCGGCGGGCGCGTGTTCATGATCGACGGCGGGTTCTCGAGGGCCTACCAGCCCACCACGGGCATCGCCGGCTACACGCTCATCGACAACTCCTACGAGTTCATCCTGGCGGCGCACGAGCCGCTGAAGTCCGCGGCCGCGGCAGTGGTCGAGGAGCTCGATATCCACTCGAGCCGCCGCGTGGTCGAGCGCGTCGAGCATCGCACGCTGGTGGCCGACACCGACGACGGTGCCGATATCCGCCGCCGCGTCGAGGATCTTGAGCAGCTGCTGGAGGCGTATCGGGACGGCCAGATTGCCGAGGGCGTGCGCTAACGCCGAGACGGACGGCTTACCGTATTCTGCGGTTGGGGCGTTGCTGCGTGGCGGCGCCCCGACTGTTGCGTTTCGGGGCGGCGGCGCGAGCGGGCTGTCGGCGGAACCGTCGACGTTTGGCCGCCCGATGGCGTGCGATGCAGAAAAGATGATGGAAGAAGCCGGGGTTAAGGCATAGCGCTCGCATGGCTGAATGTAGTATTGTTAGGCGTACGTCAAAAAATTGACGCAGCTCTTACGAGTATGGGGAATTGCATGGCGCTTACGTTTGCTGACTTTCTTGCGCAGGCTATGGCTCAGCCTATCCTGTTCGTCATTTTGGTGCTTATCATCGGCGTTACCGCGGTGTCCGGCGCAACCGACGCGCCGAACGCCATCGCGACGGTGGTTTCCACGCGTTGCCTCAAGCCGAACACGGCCATCGCCTTGGCGGCCGTGTTCAACTTCGTCGGCCTGGTGGGCATGACGTTCATCTCCACGGCCGTGGCGAAGACCATGTTCGGCATGGTCGACTTCTCAGGAAACACCGATGCCGCCTTGCTTGCCCTGGTGGCGGCCATGATCGGCGCCATAGGCTGGGGCATCTTCTGCTGGTTCTTCGGCATTCCTTGTTCGAAATCGCACTCCCTTATCGCCGGCATCACCGGCGGCGCGGTGGCCATGAACGGCTGGGCGGGCGTCGTGCCTTCCGAGTGGGTCAAGGTCATCTACGGTATGGTGTTCTCCCTGCTGGCGGGCTTTGCGCTGGGTTGGGTGTTCACGAAGATCATCGAGCGTGTGTTCGAGATGGCCAACCGTCAGGCGGCTAACATCGTGTTCACCGCCATCCAGGACCTGTGCGCGGTGGCGCTGTCGTTTCTGCACGGTGCGCAGGACGGCCAGAAGTTCATGTCCATCGCCATGCTGGGCATCGCGCTTTCCTTCGGCAGCTCCACGCCCGACGCGGGCGGCTTCCCCATGTGGGTCATGATCACGTGCTCGCTGGCAATCTCGGCAGGCACGGTGGTGGGCGGCAAGCGCATCATCAAATCCGTGGGCATGGACATGGTGAAGCTGGAGAAGTACCAGGGCGTGGCCGCCAACTTCTCCACGGTGTTCACGCTGCTGTTCGCAAGCCTGACCGGCATGCCGGTGTCCACGGGCCACTGCAACACGTCGGCCATCATGGGCGTGGGCGCCAGCCGTTCCATCAAGCGCGTGAACTGGAGCATCGCCAAGAACATGCTGCTGGCATGGGTGATCACGTTCCCGGCATGCGGCCTCATCGGCTTCGTGCTGGCGAAGCTGTTTATGATGCTGGCGTAAAGTCGCGTCTGCCGCTTGTCGGCGCTATCGGGGTTTCGGCTTTGACCGCTTTTCGAACCGTCTTCCGTTTTCTGGAGCAATCAGGGGCGGAAGGCGGTTTTTTGTTGTCCGGGCTTCGTTACACATGGGGCTTTGGGCATGGGCGGCGGCTGCGACTTGGCCCTACGGCAGGTTGCCGCGCCCCTTGCAGCTTGGGCGTGTCGTGTTGGGGGAGGGTCCTTGGCTTGCCAGGCGGGTCAACGGTTACAATATGGCTGACATATCCGCAATGCTGCGTGCCCCCGGTTCGCAGCTTGATGCCAAGGGGTTTTCATGGGCAAGCTTGCCAAGCCGGCGAACCGGCTGCTGTTCGCGCTGTGCGTGCTGATCACGGGCGCCATCGCCGGCGCGTTCGTGTGGGCGTTCTTCTTCTGCATGGACATCGGCCTGGGGCTTTTGTGGGAGAAGCTGCCGCAGATGCTCGGGGCTGCGGTGGGCCGGGAGGTTCCGGCGCTGGCGTCGGGGCCGTTCGGGTTCACCGCATGGCCGCTGATCGTGTGCCTGATCGGCGGCCTTGCCATCGGGCTGTACGACAAGCATGTCGGCTTCGCCCCCGAGGAGCTGAACGTGGTCATGGGCAAGGTGAAAGGCGAAGGGCGCTACCCTTACGACCACCTTGGCAAGCGCTCGCTTTCGGCGCTGCTGCCGCTTTTGTTCGGCGGCAGCGTGGGCCCCGAGGCGGGCTTGACGGGCGTGATCGCCGGTTTGTGCACATGGGTGGGCGACCGCATGCGCCGCTTCGGCGCCGACTTCCGCGCCATGACCGTGGCCGGCACGCAGGCAGCATTGACGGCCCTGTTCACCGCCCCGCTCTACGGCTTCGCCGCGCCTCTTGCGGGCACCGCCGACGGGCGCGTGCCGGAAGGCGAGGTGGACATCAAGCTGCCGCGCGCCGGCAAGGCGGCGGTGTACCTGTGCGCCGTGGTGGGCGCCCTCGGTGCGTTTTTCGGGCTCGCCGAGCTGATCGGCGGCGGGGGCGGGCTGCCGCGTTTCTCGGCTGCCAACGTGGGGCCGCGCGAGCTTGCGTGGCTGGTGCCGCTGGCGCTTGTGGGCACGGCCTGCGGCTGGGCATACCACGCTTCGGGCGCGGCTGCCGGCGCGTTGGCGCGCCGCATGGGCGACAGGCCCGTCGCCAAGGCGATGCTGGCCGGCTTGGCCTTGGCGCTTTGCGGCATGGCGCTTCCCTACGCCATGTTCGCCGGCGAAACGCAGTCTACCCTGCTCATGGCGCGCTGGACCGCCATCCCGGCGGGCGCGTTGGTGGCGACGGGCTTCGTGAAGGCGGCGCTCACGCCCGCGTGCATCAAGCTTGGCTGGCGCGGCGGCCATTTCTTCCCGGTGATCTTCTCGGGAATCGCGCTTGGCTACGGCTTTGCCCAGATCAGCGGCGCCGACGCGGTGTTCTGCGTTGCCGCATGCACCTCGGCGCTTATGGGTGCGGTCATGCGCCAGCCGCTCATGGCGGCGCTTCTGCTGGTCATGTGCTTCCCGCTTAAGGGCGTGATCGTGATGCTGGCGGCGGCCGCCATCGGCGCGGCCATCCCTCTGCCACAGGCGTTGAGCCCGCAAAAGACGGGGGATTTGCCCGACGGTGGCGAAAACGCGCCAAGCTCGGCAACGCCGGACGGGGAAGGGGAGCGCCATGCGTAGGCTGCGCATGCTCGTGGAGATCGAGCGTCAGGCGGGCTTCGGCCCCATCACCTGCCTGTTCGTCGTCGTGTTCCTGCTGTGCTCGCTGGCGGTGTGGCTTGCCGACCCGGTGGCGAACACGTTCGGCGACGGCATGTGGTTCAGCTTCCAGGCAGTTTCCACCATCGGCTTCGGCGACGTGACGGCGGCGGGGCCGGTGGCGCGCATCGCCACGGTGCTGCTCAGCGTGGTGAGCATCTTCTACATCGCCCTTATCACCGGCGTGGTGGTCAGCTATTGCAATGCCATGCTGCGGCAGCGCCAGGAGGGCACGCTCGCTCATTTCGCTGAGAACTTGGAGCGGCTCGACGAGATGACGCCCGATGAGCTGGCCGTTTTCTGCGAACGCGTGAAGGAGTACCGCCGCGGGAAGTAGCGCTCGGTTACTGCGGCTGTGGACGGCCGTCGGTAAAGCGTTCGATAGATGATAATCGAATGGCGAAGCGAGGCGGGCGAGATGCGCCGGGCAACATCGGCTATCGTTGCCAAGTACGGATAAACTTCGGAACCGCTGGTGCGAAAGCGTTTAGCTTGCGGGGTCTGTGGCGTTCGGCGGGTAAGACCGCTATGTTGATCGGGCTCCGCTCCCTGCCCGCACCGCCGATACGCAATCGGAAAAACGCCGCTTGCCGGCGTTTCCCTCTATAAGAAGGAGGCCCCATGGGCTCGAACGAGAACGTGAACGCGTGGCTTGACGCCGCGCCCGACCAGGTGCGCGAAACCACGCAGGAGCTGTTGTCGCAGGTGGAGGCTATGCGGGATGCGCAGACCATCTATCCGCCGCAGGACGATATCCTTAACGCGCTTGCGTTCACCGCGCCCGCAGACGTGCGGGTGGTCATCTTGGGCCAGGACCCGTATCACGGGCCGGGGCAGGCCATGGGGTTGTCGTTTTCCGTGCCCGCTGGCTGTAAGCTGCCCCCCAGCCTTCGCAACATGTACAAGGAGATGGCCGCCGACTTGGGATGCCCTATGCCCGAGAGCGGGGATTTGACGTCGTGGGCTGCGCAGGGCGTGTTGCTGCTCAACACCACGCTCACGGTGCGCGAGCACGCCGCGGCATCGCACGCCAAGTTGGGCTGGCGGGTGCTTACCGACCATGTGGTGCGCCGTTGCCTGGAGGTGCCGCAGCCCGTGGCGTTCCTGACCTGGGGCAAGCACGCCATCGATTTAGTGGACGGGGCTTGGAAGGCCGTGGAGGCGGGCCCTGCGACGGCATCGCTTGCTAACAAGCATGTGCTCAAGAGCACGCATCCTTCGCCGCTTTCGGCCAACCGTGCCACCGCCACGTTGCCCGCGTTCATGGGGTCGCGGCCGTATTCCCAGGTCAATCGCATTTTGCAGGAAGCGGGCGAACGGCCCATCGACTGGCAGAGCGTACTTGCGGGGTAGGGCACCCTTCGCGGTCCGTGCGCCTTTTCAGGCGGTATCGCGCATCAAAACGAGTCGCGCCCGGAACCGTTGTTCCGGGCGCGGCGAATCGGAGTGCGGGTCAGGATGATGCGATGCGGCCCCGACTGCAGGATACGGCCCCGTTTCTGTTGCCGCAAAACCTGCTGGCGACATTCTTGCTACCGGATTGGAGCTTGCGTGTTCCAGCGCCCTATCTGCAGAAACGTCCGGCTGCGGACAGCAGCGCCTGCATATCAAGCGGTTTCGCCAGGTGTGCGTTCATCCCGGCGGCCTTCGATTTCTTGCGATCCTCGTCGAAGGCGTTGGCCGTCATGGCGATGATGGGCACGGTGGACGCGTCGGGGTGGTCGAGCGCGCGTATGGCGCGGGTGGCCTCGTAGCCGTCCATGACGGGCATCATCAAGTCCATCAAGATCAGCGAGATCGTGCCCGGCTTCGAGCTTGCGAACATCCGGACTGCTTCCTTGCCGTTCCATGCTTTGACCACGGCGGCGCCGGCGTGGTCCAGGTAGAACTCGGCGATCTCCATGTTCAGGTCGTTATCCTCGACCAGCAGCACGCGCTTGCCGGAAAGGGAGCCCTCGGCTTGCGGAGCGGCCTGAGCGCATTCAGGCTTCGTCGCTACGTTGCCGTTTATCTTGAACGGCAACGTGAAGGTTATCTCCGTTCCGACATCGGGCGTGCTTTGCACGCTGATGGTGCCGCCCATGGCGTCGATGAGCGTTTTCACGATGGACATGCCCAAGCCGGTGCCCTGGTAGCGGGTGCGTGCGCCGTTTTGCTCTTGCGTGAACGGCTTGAAAAGGTGCTCGGACACGAACTCCTCGCTCATGCCGATGCCGGTGTCGGCGATCTTGAACTCGAACAGCGCCGTATAGCCGTTGCATGAAAGCTCGGTGATATACGTGTCCACCTTCCCGCCGGGCTTGTTGTACTTGATGGCGTTGCTGAACAGGTTGAGCATGATCTGGCGCAACCGCAGGTCGCTGCCGATGAGCTGACTGTGCTTCACGTTTTTGCAGAATCGTTCGTGGGAGATGCCGCTTTCCAGTATCTGGGCGGCAACGAGCGATTCCACGTCATCGGCCAATTCCAGAAGGTTGAACTCGTCCTGCTCGAGCACCGCCTGCCCGGAGCCGAGCTTGCTCATATCGAGCACGTCGTTGACCAGGTCGAGCAGGTGGTTCGCCGATATCTGGATCTTGTCCAGGCATTGACGGGTTTTCGCGGGGTCTTGCTCGCTTGCTCCGATGATGTCGAGCATGCCTAATATGCCGTTGATGGGCGTGCGGAAGTCGTGGCTCATGCGGTTCATGAACTCGGTTTTCGCCTTGCTCTCGGAGTCGGCGGTTTGCAGCGCCTGCTCAAGACGGTGTTTTTCCGCTTGTTCCCGCTCATGGAACGCCGAGGTGTTCTTGATCAGCACGATGCCGCGCACGACGGGAAGCTCATCTTGGATGTCGCTGCGGTATTGCGAATCTTGCGACATGAGCACGACCTTTTGCGACCATTGCGGCTTGCCGTCCGATCTTGTTTCGCAGAATTCGATGGTCACCTCGTTCGCGCCGCCTTTGAAACGCGCAAGCAGCTTCTCCGAGGAATCTGCGAGCCGATAGCTTTCCAGCGTGCTCTCGGTGACGGATCCGACATGTTCGCGGCAAAAGGCCGTATAGGAGCAAGGTAGTTGCATGTCCGGATCGGCGAAGCCCCCGTCGGCCGCGAAGAACACCTGCTCAAGCCGATCGTTGGTCAGGTCGACCGAATATGCCGCCTGCGCCGAATCGAGCAGCGCGTCCACGTAGCCGCCGTCGTTCTCGAGGATGGATTGCCTGAGCTGGTCGTAGTAGCGGGAGAGCTGCTGCTTCTCGCTTGCCGATCCGTCGGAGAACGGCTCGAGGGCGACCACGAAGTGATGGAGCGCCCCTTCCTCGCTATCGTCTAGGTGCAGCACGGTGATGCGGCCGCGCCATGCCGGGCTTTGCAAGATCAGCTCGATAGGTTCGCTTTGCGGGGTAAGGCGTTCGCGAAGCGTTTCCAGCTGCAGTGCGCGGCGCACCTCGGGCCGTTGCTCCTCGCAAGTCAGCGAGCATGCGATGTGCTCGACGGCGCCCGAGTAGTTGCCGCTGTCGGCGAGGAACATGCTTGAGGATGCGCGCAGGATACGATACTGATCGAGCTTCGCGTCGCAGTATATGCAGTTGGAGAAATGGAAGCCAAGACGGGAAACGCGCTTCAAGATGCGCTCGTTTTGCCGTTGGCGCGCCGCCGCCTCGGCGATCTTCGCGTTGTTCTTGTCTATGTACATGTTCTTGTCCGCTTGGCGGAACAGCTCGCGCATGGTGGGGGATTCGAATTCGCTGGACAGGGCGTAGCCGGCGGCATAGCTGATGGGCATATCGGGATGGGCCTGGGAATACTCATCTGCGTTGCGCCTTATCCGGTCGAGCAGCGCCGCGGCCTGTGCGGCATCGGCGCCACGCAACACCGCCAGGAACTCGTCGCCGCCATAGCGGCCGGTGAAGCATAGGGGGCTTTGCACTTTCGCCAGCTGCAGCGCGAAAGAGCGGATGTATTCGTCGCCCTTTTCGTGCCCAAGGTTGTTGTTGATGGTGCGAAGGTTGTTCAGGTCGAACACGAACACGGCCAAGGGGCTTTCGGGGCCGATGGGCCCGGGCTGCGACAAGATCTCCTCGCACTTGTTCTTGTTGAGAAGCCCCGTCGCTTCGTCAAGGTACACCTTGCGCTGCAGCTGCCTGTTCAGGGCTGCGGTGTGCAGCGCACGGACAAGCTCAATGGCGAACAACGCCAGCAGGCCCACGATATCGGCTATGACGATGCTTTCCAGGCGGTCGAGCGCGGTGGCCTTCTCTTGCGAGTATTCCTCCGCCAGCCCGGTGGTCTGGTTGCAGAGTTCGAAGAAGTCCTCGCTTTTCGCGATGATGTCGGTGTCTTGGTAGCCGGTTTCGCGCACAAGCTCGATCTCGGTGCGAAGGCCGGCGAAGCGGTTGGCCAGTTCGGTCATCTTCGCCTGATAGGCTTCATCGTCAAGACGCACCAAATCTAGGTCATCGCTTCCATAGCGCAGTCCATCGATGTAGGAATTCACGGACTCGATCATTTTGTCCTGCGCAAGCCCCGCATCTTCCATCTTCACGATGCGCTGCGTGGTGCCGCGCACCAAGCCGGCGTAGTTCACCACGCGCGCGGTGCCTTGTATGTCTGCGACGAGCGACATGATGTCGAGGAACAGGAAGATGAGCAAGATGGTGAGCGCCGTCATGAGGACGCGCGAGATTCGGCTGCCTTTGCTGGTGGTGCGCGTGTTCATCCTAAGCCTTTGCGATACGGGGAAGCTGATACGAGTCAACGGCGATTCTATCATGGGGTCGCTTCGGGCGACCGTTGCGTAGGTTTAGAAAGTCAGAGCGGTGCCGTTTTCGAAACAAGCATTGTGCCAAGCGTTATCCCGCGTCAAAACAAGTTGGGTCCGGAACCATCGTTCCCGGGCCCAACGTATCGGGTTCGGTTACGTGCGTTGGCCGCTTATTCGCCCCAGACGCGCTCGACGACCCGTCGCACCAGCGCGATCTTGGCCCACTGGTCATCCTCGGTGAGCACGTTGCCCTCCTCGGTGGAGGAGAAGCCGCACTGCGTGGACAGGCGCAGCTGCTCGAGCGGAACGTATTGCGCTGCCTCATGGATGCGCGCGATTACGTCGTCCTCGTTTTCCAGCTCGGGGAACTTGGACGTGACCAGGCCCAATACCACCTTCTGGTCGCGGATATGCGCCAGCGGGGCGAAATCGCCGGAGCGGTCGGAATCGTACTCCAGGAAGAAACCGTCGTAGTTCGCCCCGCCGAAGAGCACCTCGGCCACCGGCTCGTAGCCGCCGGAGGAGAACCACGTGGAGCGGAAGTTGCCGCGGCAGATGTGCGTGGTGATGGTCATGTCATCGGGCTTGGCCTCAAGGATGCGGTTGATCGCGTCCACGTAGCTCTTCGCCACCTGGTCGACGTCGATTCCCTCGGCGGCATACGCCTCGCGCTTGGCCGGGTCGCAGAACTCGCCCCAGCTGGTGTCATCGAACTGCAAGTAGCGGCAGCCCAGGTCGTAGAAGGCGCGCACGGCATCGCGGTACACCTCCACGATGTCGTCGAAGAGCACCGACTCATCGGCATAGCGCTCGATGGGGCGGTACGTGGCCTTGCCGCGCACGCAGGGGATGAGGTGCAGCATGGAGGGTGCGGGGATGGTCAGCTTCACCGGATAGTCGCCGGCGATGTCGCGCAGCTTGGCGAAATGGGCCAGGAACGGGTGGTCGCCGAAGGCGATCTTGTCGCGGAACACCAGCTGGGCGCCCTTGGGCTTGGGGCCCTTGAACTCCACCGACCACGTTTCGGCGTCGACGTGCTCGACGTTTTGCAGGCCTTCCAGGAAGTCGAGGTGCCACATGGCGCGGCGGAACTCGCCGTCGGTGACGGCCTTCAGGCCCGCCTGCTTCTCCTTTTCCACCAGGTCTGCGATGGCGGCGTCCTCGGCGGCGGTCAGTTGCTCGCGGGTGATGGTTCCGGCGGCGAAATCGGCGCGCGCCTGCTTGAGGGCCTCGGGGCGCAGGAAGCTGCCGACGATGTCATATGCGTAGGGAGGGTTGGTGATGGCCATGGGTGGCATCCTTTCATCGCTTGTGTTGCGAAGGAAAGGATGCCACAGGCCCGCGTGATAGAAAACTATCGGTTTGGTAGGGTTATGTATAGCTAAAAGGAATGGAAGCGGGCTGCGGCTTGGCGCGCGTCGTCGGGCGCCGGCAGGCAGCGCCGTGCGCCCCGCCTTGCGGTTTGCGCTGCCGCTTGGCCTGCCGCGCAGTGGGGTTGGCGGTATGGGGGGCGCCCTGCGCCTTGCCCTTATTCGCCGGCTTCGCGCTGGTATTCGTTGACATACTCCTGCAGCAGCTGCAGGTAGCGCTCGGCGACCGAGGACAGCGGCCGGTCGGCACGTTTGACGTACCCCAGCTCCATATGCTCGGGGCTTTCGAGCGGGATGGACGTGATCTGGCTGCCATTGAGGTCCTCGGAAAGGATGCCGCTCGAGATGGTGTAGCCGTCAAGGCCGATGATCAGGTTGAACAGCGTCGCGCGATCGGTCACCACGATGCTCTTGTCCACGGCCTCGGCGATATGCAGCTCCTCGGCATAGTACAGCGAGTTGCGGATGCCCTGGTCATAGCTCAGGCGCGGGTAGGGTGCCAGGTCGGCAAGGGTGACGCGCTCAAGGTGCGCCAGCGGGCTGTTGCGGCTGACGAATACGTGCGGCTTCGCACGGAACAGCGGCACGAAGTGCAGGTCGGCCGACTTCACCACGTTCGAGATGACGCTTTCGTTGAAGTCGCAGCGATACAGCACGCCCAGCTCGCTGCGCTGCACCCGCACGTCGTCGATGATGCCGGCAGTGGACGTCTCGCGCAGCGAGAATTCGTAGCGGTTGCGGTCGTATTCGCGTACGAGCGAGACGAACGCGTTCACCACGAAGGCGTAATGTTGGGTGGAGATGCCGAACACGCGGCGGATGCGGTCGGCGCCCTTGTATTCGCCTTCCAGAAGGTCGGCCTGCTCGATGACTTGGCGTGCGCGCGAGAGGAAGCGCATGCCCTCTTCGGTGGGGACGACGCCGGTGCGCGAGCGCGTGAAGATGGTGATGTCCATTTCGCGTTCAAGTTCCGATACCGCTTTGGAAAGGCTGGGCTGCGCGACGAAGAGCTTCTCTGCCGCCGCGGTGAGCGACCCGGATTCGGCTACCTGGATGACGTATCTAAGCTGTTGAAGTTTCATGGGCCGTATTCTAGCAGGAAGGGAAGGAGACCGGTAGGATATAGCCGGGTCGATCCGCGCCGCGGCGGTGTTGCGCAAGGATCGGCCGCGGCGTTGCGGACGGGGCGTCGCCGTTGTGTCGCGCGCAGGCTTGCCGTCGTGCCATGCGCGGGCGTTCGCCGCTAGTTTGTCGCGACGCCGCGAGCGAGTGTTCGCCGCCGCGCTGCAATCGGGGTTTTGCGGGCGTTTCCCTATACGGTTGGTATGCGGAAATTGCGCGGCGCTTGCGGGTTTGGCGCATGATACGCGTATCATGGAAGCGTTTTTCAGGCACTATCGCGGCCCTGCGCCGCCGCATCGGGAAAGGAAGCGAAATGACTCGCATCGGCATTTTGGGATACGGAAACCTTGGACGTGGCGTTGAGCTGGCCATTCGCCAGAACGACGACATGGAGCTCGCAGCGGTGTACACGCGCCGCGACCCCGCAAGCGTGAGCATCGCCACCGAGGGCGTGCCCGTTCGTTCCGTGGCCGACCTGGAAACCGGTAACGAGGACATCGACGTGCTCATCCTGTGCGGCGGCAGCGCCACCGACCTGCCCGAGCAGACACCGAAGTACGCGGCGCTGTACAACGTGGTGGACTCGTTCGACACGCATGCCAACATCCCTACGCATTTCGCGAACGTTGACGCGGCTGCTCGTAACGCCCGTACCTGCGCGCTCATCTCCTGCGGCTGGGACCCGGGCCTGTTCTCGCTGAACCGCCTGTACGCCAACTGCATCCTGCCGCAGGGCGCGGACTACACGTTCTGGGGCCGCGGCGTGTCCCAGGGACACTCCGATGCGCTGCGCCGCATCCCCGGCGTGGCCGATGCGCGCCAATACACCATCCCCGTGCCCGCCGCGCTCGATGCGGTGCGCGCCGGCGACAACCCGCAGCTGACCACGCGCCAGAAGCACACGCGCGAGTGCTGGGTGGTGCTTGAGGAGGGCGCCGACGCCCAGGCCGTGGAGAAGCAGATCGTCGAGATGCCGAACTACTTCGACGAGTACGACGTCACGGTGAACTTCATCAGCCAGGAAGAGCTCGATCGCGACCACGCGGGCCTGCCGCACGGCGGCTTCGTCATCCGCACGGGCACCACGGCCGGCGGCAACGATTGCCGTATCGAGTACTCGCTCGACCTGGGCTCCAACCCCGAGTTCACCGCCTGCGTGCTGGTGTCCTACGCTCGCGCGGTCGCGCGCTTGGCCTCCGAGGGTGCGAAGGGCTGCAAGACCGTGTTCGACATCGCGCCCGCTTACCTCTCGCCCGTAAGCGGCGAGGAGCTGCGCGCCCACATGCTGTAAGGGCGCGGTTTCTAGAACTAAGTCAGCGCGCGGGCGGGGGTTTGCCCCGGCTTCGGCGATTGGGGGTCTTCCTTCAGTGATGTTTGCGGCCGTCCCGTTTCCGGGGCGGCCGTTTCGTTTTGGCTCGAAGCTGCTTCTTTTCCGAATCACGGGCTTTTGCGCTGGATGCGTCGGCATGCTGCCGCAAGGCGCTCATGGCGCAGGGGACGTTGCCGAATGGGCAGCGCCCCCGCTTTGCGTTTGGGGCGGCCATAGCCGTTCCCGAAAATGTCACGTACGTGTAAATTACTCCATGCCTTCTTCAAAAAGATGCGCCAGGGTGCTATTTTTTTGAAGTTTCCGTCCTTTAGAAGGGGGATGTGCATGGTAGATGAGAAGCCGGAGGCGGTAGAGCAGGTTCAGGAGAAGGATTGCTCGGCCGCTGGTTCGGAGGAAACCTCCGGTAACGCAAGGTCGCTCGGCGTTTTCTCGTTTGAGGGCGACATGTCGCTGGCGCAGGCCGTTCCGCTGGGTCTGCAGCATGTGCTGGCGATGTTCGTAGGCAATCTGACGCCGCTTTTGATCGTTACGGGCGCGTGCGGCCTGGCGGGCGCGGAGTTCGCGGACGTGCAGCTTTCGCTGCTGCAAAACGCCATGTGGATTGCGGGCGTGGTCACCTTGGTCCAGCTGTTCGGCATCGGCCCGGTCGGCGGCAGGGTGCCCATCATCATGGGCACGTCCTCGGGCTTCATCGGCGTGTTCAATTCCGTGGCGGCATCCATGGGCGGCGGCCTGTTGGCCTACGGCGCCATCATGGGCGCTTCCATCATCGGCGGCCTGTTCGAGGCTGTGCTGGGCTTTTTCCTCAAGCCGCTGCGCCGGTTCTTCCCGGCGGTGGTCACGGGCACGGTGGTGCTCTCCATCGGCTTGAGCCTGATCAGCGTCGGCGTGAACACCTTCGGCGGCGGCGCCAGCGCCAAGGACTTCGGCTCGTTTGAGAATCTGTGCTTGGCGCTTGTCGTGCTGGTGGTCATTTTGGCGGTTAAGCACGCGACCACCGGGTTTTTGAGCGCATCCTCCATTCTGGTCGGCATTATCGTCGGCTATATCGTTGCGGGTGTCATGGGCATGGTCCTGCCCACCACCGGTGTCGACGCGAACGGCGTCGAATACACGAAGGCGTGGGTTTTGAACTGGGATAAGGTTGCCGCGGCGGCATGGTTTGCCGTGCCCAACCCGCTGCCCGTGGCGCCCGTGTTCGATATGCGCGCCATCGCCCCCGTGCTCGTGATGTTCGTGGTCACCGCCGTCGAGACCGTCGGCGACATCTCCGGCGTCACGCAGGGCGGCATGAACCGCGAGGCTACCGACAAGGAGCTTTCCGGCGGTGTGGTCTGCGACGGCATGGGATCTACCGCGGCGGCCCTGTTCGGCGTGCTGCCGAACACCTCGTTCAGCCAGAACGTCGGCCTGGTCACCATGACGAAGATGGTCAACCGCAAGGCCCTGGCGTGCGGCGCGGTGTTTTTGATCTTGTGCGGTTTGTGCCCGAAGCTGGGCGCAGTGGTCTCCATCATGCCGCAGTCCGTTCTGGGCGGCGCGGCCGTCATGATGTTCGCCTCCATCGTGGTCAGCGGCATCCAGCTGATCACGCGCGAGCCTTTGACCCCGCGCAACCTGAGCATCGTGTCGGTGGCTTTGGGCCTGGGCTACGGCATCGGCGCCAACCCGGCCGTTCTGGCTGGCGCTCCTCAGATGGTCAGCCTGATCTTCGGCGGCTCCGGCATCGTTGCCGCGGCGGCCGTGGCCATTGTCTTGAATATCGTGCTTCCCAAGGATAAGGAAATGCCCCAAAGCGACGCAGACGTATAGCCTTTCGCGACGCATATATGATGAGAATGCCCGGTAGGTCTGTGCGACCTGCCGGGCATTTCGGGTTTTCAGGGGCTTTGCGGGCGGGTTAGCCCGCCTTGGGGTGATGTGCGGCTTTACGGTCGGCGTGCTGGCACGCCCGATGGCTCGTTTGGCTATCCGATGACGTCGTTGCCGCCTATGGAGGCAGCTCGGCATTGCTTCATATGCGCCTGCAGCACCTCCAGGTCCTGCACGGTGTCCACGTCGAACAGCTCCCATTCGCTGGCGGCTTCCATGCAGCGCACGCGCTGCGCATGGGCTTTGGCCACGAAGCCGCCTCCCTTGCCCGGCGGCAACGCGCGCAGCTCGTCGAATGCCCAAGCTGGGAACAGCACCGGTGCGCCTTGCGTGCCCTGGAAGCCGACGCGCCAGATGAACTCGGGGTGCGCCTCGGCGCCGCGAAGCAGGGCGGCAAGGGTGTTTGCGCTAATGAGCGGCTGGTCTGCCTGGATGAACGTGGCCGTATCGCACCCGTCCATGGCCTGCATCCCCAGGCGCACGGTGTCGCTTCTGAGCGGCTCGTCGTGCATGATGGCTTCCACGCCCAGGGTGCGGCACAGCTTCGCCACGTCCTTGTGGCGCGTGACCGCCACGCGTTTCGCGAACAACCCGTCGCAGGCGCTGATCGCGTGGGCGATGAGCGGCGCGCCGTCAAGGTTCGCCATGAGCTTGTTCGACCCGAAGCGCGTGCCCAGACCCGATGCCATGATGATGCAGCCATGTACGGCGTTCGGGGTTTCAACGGGGCTGGTCATGGTCGGTTCGCCTTTGCAGATTCGATGGTCGGTCGGTTGGGTTCGGTGTGCGGGGCTTTCGAAGGATTCCCCGGCCACAGTATAATATGTACGTTTCTATAAACCTCAAGCAACGGGGTGCACCATTATTACCTTTCAGAAATACGTTCGCCCGCAAAGCCTGCAAGAGGCTTGGGAGCTGAACCAGAAGAAGCGCAATCGCGTGGTGGCCGGCATGATGTGGCTGAAGATGGGCAACCATTCCCTTGGCACCGCTATCGACCTGTGCGGTCTGGGCTTGGATGCCATCGAGGAGACCGACGAGGAGTTCCGCATCGGCGCCATGGTCACCCTGCGCCAGATGGAAACCCACGCCGGCCTTGACGCCTATTCCCGCGGCGCCATCAAGGCGGCGTTCCAAGATATCGTGGGCGTGCAGTTCCGCAACGGCGCCACGGTCGGCGGTAGCCTGTGGCGTCGCATGGGCTTCTCCGACATCGTCACGGCGTTTCTTGCCATGGACAGCTACGTCGAGCTGCATGAAGGCGGCATCGTGCCCCTGGAGCGTTTCGTGAACATGCCTTACGACAAGGACATCCTGGTGCGCCTTATCGTCAAGAAGCGTCCCGGCGCGTTCGCGTACCAGGCCGTGCGCAAGCAGCGCACCGACCTTCCCACGCTCAACTGCATGGCGGCGAAGCTAGGCGGCGAATACCGCGTGACGGTGGGCGCTCGCCCGGGTCGTGCCGTGCTTCTGCGCGATGACCAGGGCATCCTTGCCGACGGTATCACCGAGGAGAGCGTCGCGGCGTTTGCCGAGCATGCCGCGGGAAGCATCCGCGTTTCCGGGAACATGTGGGGCAGCGCCGAGTATCGCCGCGCGCTCGCGCCCGTGCTCGTGCGCCGCGCCCTGCTTGCGTTAGGGGAGGTGCGCTAGATGGAAGTCAAGATCAAGCTGAACGGCAAAACGGTGGTCGACGACATCCCTGCCGACATGCTGCTCATCGATTTCGTGCGCGCCCACGGGTGCAAAAGCGTCAAACGCGGCTGCGAGACGTCTGCGTGCGGCCTGTGCACGGTGATGCTCGACGACGTGCCCGTGCTGTCCTGCTCCACGTTGGTCGCCCGCGCCGATGGTCGCAGCGTCTGCACGTTGGAGGGCTTGCAGGCCGAGGCGTCGGAGTTCGTGGGCTTCATCGCCGACCAGGGCGCCGAGCAGTGCGGTTTCTGCAACCCCGGCTTCGTGATGAACACCATCGCGCTGCTGCGCGAGAACCCCGACCCCACCGACGACGAGATTCTGGCGTACCTGAGCGGCAACCTGTGCCGTTGCTCGGGCTACGTGGGCCAGCTGCGCGGCATCCGCGCCTTCCTGGACGAAAAGCACGGCAAGGAGGTCGAGCGTGGATAAGCCCGAATACCGCTCCGTAGGCAAGTCGGTCCGCAAGAAGGACTCGCTGCAGCTTCTGCTGGGAAAGCCCGTCTACACCGAGGACATCGCGCCCGATGCGCTGGTGGTCAAGCTCTTGCGAAGCCCCCACGCCAACGCCATGGTGAAGACCATCGACACGTCCAAGGCAAAGAAGGTGCCTGGCGTGGTCGACGTGTACACCTGGGAGGACGTGCCCAACCAGCGCTTCTCCAACGCGGGTCAGACCTATCCTGAAACCAGCCCGTACGACCGCCTGATCATCGACCGGCACGTGCGCTTCGTGGGCGACGTGGTGGCCATCGTGGCAGCCGAGAACGAGAAGGCGGCGCAAACCGCCCTTTCGCGCATCAAGGTGGAGTACGACGTGCTGGAGCCCGTCCTGGATTTCCGCACCGCAAAGGACAACCCCGTGCTGGTGCACCCCGAGGACAACTGGCATATGCTGTGCGACCTGGGCGGCGACAACACACGCAACCTGGTGGGCACCACCTCCGACGCCGGCGGCGACATCGAGGCCGTGCTGGCCGATTGCGATGTGGTGCTGGAGCGCACCTACCACACGAAGGCCTACAACCAGGCCATGATGGAGACGTTCCGCACGTTCACCCAGCTGGACCGCTATGGCAGGCTGCACGTGATCTCGTCCACGCAGATCGTGTACCACGTCCGCCGTATCCTGTCGCACGCGCTCGGCATCCCGAAAAGCCGCATCCGCGTGGAGAAGCCGCGCATTGGCGGCGGTTTCGGCGCAAAGCAGACCGCGGTGTGCGAGGTGTACCCCGCGTTTGTCACCATGAAGACGGGGCGCCCGGCCCTGTGCGTGTTCTCGCGCAAGGAATCGCAAACCTGCGGGTCGCCGCGCCATGAGATGGAGGTCAAGGTCCGCCTGGGCGCGAACAACGACGGCCGCATCCGCGCGCTTGGGGTGACCACGCTGTCGAACTCGGGCGCCTACGGCGAGCACGGCTGGGCCACGGTCGGCCTGACCGGCCACAAGTCCATCCCGCTCTACACCGGCTCGCTCGAGGCGTTCAAATTCGACGCGAACGTGGTGTACACGAACATGCAGCCATCGGGCGCGTACCGAGGCTTCGGCGCCACGCAGGGCCAGTTCGCCGTGGAGAGCGCCGTCAACGAGCTGGCGGCGAAGCTGGGTCGCGACCCGGTGGAGCTGCGCGAGCAGAACATGGTGCGCGAGGGCATGGCCATGCCCGCCTACTTCGGCGAGATGGCAAACGCCTGCGCCCTGGACCGCTGCATGCAGCACTGCAGCGATATGTTCGGCTGGAAGGACAAGTTCCCCGTGCGCGACATGGGCAACGGCAAGGTGCGCGCCGCCGGCGTTGCCATGTCCATGCAGGGTTCGGGCATCTCCGGCATCGACGTGGGCTCGGTCACCGTCAAGCTCAACGACGACGGGGGATACATGCTGCTTATCGCCGCGGCCGACATGGGCACGGGTTGCGACACCATCCTGGCCCAGATGGTCGCCGAGCATATGGAATGCCCCGTGGATGCCGTGAGCGTGTTCGGCGCCGACACCGACGCGTCCCCCTATGACTCGGGTTCGTACGCATCCTCCACCACCTACGTCACCGGCATGGCAGTGGAGAAGGCGTGCACGCAGCTCAAGGAGCGCCTGTGCGCCATCGCCGCCGAGGAGCTCGGCTGCGATGCGGCAGAGCTGCGCTTCGAGGGCGGATGCGTTCGCCACGAGGCCACGGGGCGCACGGTCTCGCTGTCCGAGATCGCCGCGAAAAGCCAGTGCAACTGCCGCCTTGCCCCGGAGGCCACCGCCCAGCATTCCTCGCCGGTGTCCCCGCCGCCGTACATGGTGGGCATGGTCGAGATCGAGCTCGACCGCGAGACCGGCGTGGTAGAGGTGCTCGACTACGCCGCCGTGGTCGATTGCGGCATCCCCATCAACCCGGCACTCGCGCGCATCCAGGTGGAAGGCGGCATCGTGCAGGGCATCGGGCATACGCTCATGGAGGACGTCACGCGTACGCCCAAGGGAGCCATCCGCGAATCGAGCCTGTTCACGTACCGGTTGCCCACCCGTCTGGACACGGGCCGCATCAATGTGGAGTTCGAGCATTCCTACGAGCCCACGGGCCCGTTCGGCGCGAAGTCCATCGGCGAGATCGTCATCAACACGCCGGGTCCTGCGCTGGCGCAGGCCATCTACCGGGCAACGGGCGTGTGGCATCGCGAACTGCCCATCCTTCCCGAGCACATTCTTTTGGCGAAACCGAAGGAGTAGGCATTCTAGGCAGCTTGCTACATATCCAGCGTGGGCTTACAGCCATCATCGGCGGTGGCGGCAAGTCCACGCTTTTGCGTGCCTTGGCAGAGGAGCTGTCGCACGATGCGCGCGTGGTCGTGGCCACCAGCACGAAGATGTACGTGCCCGATTGGTGCCCTGTGGTGCTTGGCGCGTCGCCCGATGATGTGCAGGCGGCGCTTTCTGAGGCCCCCATCGTATGCGCGGGCTCCATCCATCCGCCTACGGGGAAGTTGACTGAGCCGCGGGCGGCGTTTTCCGACCTGGTGTGTTTGGCGGACTACGTGCTGGTGGAGGCGGACGGGGCGAAGAAGCTCCCGCTGAAGGCGCATGCCGAGCACGAGCCGGTCATCCCCGCGTGCGCGGGGCGGACGGTGTGCGTGGTCGGGGTCGACGGCCTAGGCGCTCCCGTTTCGCAGACGTGCCACCGGCCGCAAATCTTCGCGCAGCTGGCCGGCGTTTCCGCCGACGATGCGGTCACGCCCGAGGCGGTGGCGGCGGTGCTGTGTGCCGAGGCGCTTCATGACGTGGTTTTGATCAACAAGGTGGAGACTGCCGCCGACTGGCAGGCGGCGCGGCGCATCGCGGCGCTGTGCGATACGCCGGTGGTGGCGGGAAGCCTTTGGAGGGACGATCTTCGATGCTTGCGGTGATCCGTGGCGCCGGCGATATCGCCAGCGCCATCGCGCTGCGCCTTGTGCGATGCGGCGCTTCCGTGCTTATGACCGAGATAGGGCAGCCTTTGACGGTCCGTCGCACCGTTGCCTTCAGCGAAGCCGTTCGCATGGGAAAAGCCCAGGTGGAAGGCGTGACGGCCGTGCGTGCCCGTGATGCGTCCCATGCCTTGGATCTGCTTTCCGGCGAAGGCGTCATCCCTGTTTTGGTGGACCCCGCGTGCGCATGCGTCAAGGACGTGGCGCCCGACGCGGTGGTCGATGCCGTGCTGGCCAAGCGCAACCTGGGCACTACCATGGATATGGCGCCCATCGTCGTCGGGGTCGGCCCGGGATTCACCGCAGGCGTGGATTGCCATGCCGTGGTGGAGACCATGCGCGGGCATACCCTGGGCCGAGCGTATTACGAGGGGTCGGCGTTGCCGAACACCGCGGTGCCTGGTTTGGTGGGCGGCTTCGCCGGCGAGCGCGTGCTGCGCGCCCCGTGCGATGGCGAATTCCGCGGCGTTGCGACCATAGGCGACCATGTTGAGGAAGGTCAGGTTGTGGCGTATGCGGGGGATGTCCCCGTGGTTGCCACGCTCACGGGCGTTTTGCGCGGCCTGATAGCCGATGGGGTGCAGGTTCGCCAGGGCTTGAAGTGCGGTGATGTGGACCCACGCGACCAGAGCGGCTATTGCGGGCTGGTCTCGGACAAAGGCCTGGCGGTTGCGGGCGGCGTGCTTGAGGCTATCCTTCATGTAGGTGGAACGTTTTCGGCCCGATAGGGCGTGAGGTGGGAAGATGCGCAAGATCGCAGAGCATATCGCAGGTGCTTGCCGTGCGGGCGAGCCGTTGGTGCTGGTCGCGGTGGCGGAAAGCAAGGACTCCACGCCGCGCAAAGCGGGAACGCTCATGTTGGTGTCCGCCGACGGGCTGGTGTGCGGCACCATCGGCGGCGGCGCCCTTGAGGCGCATGGCATAGCCTGCGCGCGCCGTTTGCTGGGAGGCAAGGCGCACCGTTTCGAGAACATGGGCCTTGAGGAGCGCCTGGGTATGGTCTGCGGCGGAAGCGCAAGCTTGCTGTATGTTCCGATATGCGGCGGCAGCGCAGCATGGGCCAAGGTTGCCAGCGAGCTGTTGCGCTGTTTCGAGCAACGTACGCCGGCGTATCTGGCGTTAAGCTGCTGCGATGAGCTGCCGCAATCCGGCGAAGGCGTCGCGTTGCTCGACGCCGATGGGGCCTTGCTCGCAGGCGACGGCTCCGCGCCGGGCGATCGGGTTCGCGGCCAGAAGGGGCGCTGCATCGCGGACGGTTGGCTTATGCTGCCCGTTCCCTTGCCGGTTCGCGCCGTGGTGTTCGGCGGCGGGCATGTGGGCAGCGCCACCGTTTCGGCCCTGTCGCGCGTGGGGTTTTCCTGCACGCTGTTCGACTGCCGTCCCGAGTTCGCAAACGCCGGCAAATCCCACGGCGCGCAGCAGGTGGTCGTGGGGGACTACAGCGATATCGCCGCCTCCCTGACCCTTGATGAGCGCGATTACGTCCTCATCATGACGCATAGCCATCGGCACGATTTCGCCGTGCTGGAGCAGGTGCTCCGCCAGCCGTTGGCATATGTGGGGTTCATGGGCTCGCGGCGCAAGATCGCCACGGCGCGCGAGCGCATGCTGGAAGCGGGGATCCCCGAATCGGCGCTTGACGACGTGCACATGCCCATAGGGTTGGATATCAAAGCCGAAACGCCCGAGGAAATAGCCGTCAGCATAGTGGCCGAGTGCATCCTGCACCGAGCGACGCGCTAAGCCGCGCCATCGGAGGACGGCGTCGGGCGTGAAGGCGCATCAGGGTGTTCCGGCCATGGCGGTGGATCGATTACCGTCATATCAAGGCGAAGCGTTTGGGCGATAAGCGTTGCAAGCTCGTCGTCGGTGATGTCGGGCTTGGCCTTCATCATCCCCGCTAACCCGAATATGAGCAGGCCGAACGTTTCGGGGATCAGCTGGATCTCGATGGTCCGGTACGCCATGTACTCGGACACGATGTAGTTCTGGATGCATGCCACCACCTCGCGGACGGCCTGGGTGGCGAAACGGTCGCGCAGGCCGAGCTCCTCGAGCACGGAAAACATCGGGCGAGGGTCGCCCGATGCGGTGTAGAGCGCGCGTCGCAGCATGGACACGCAGTTTTTCAGCTCCGAGGGGGTTTCGCCGAACGCGCGCAGCTCGTTCCAGGTGGACACGCTTTCGACCAGATCCTCAAGATAGTCCTCGATCACGGCGTCGGTGACGGCCTGCTTGTCGGGGAAGTAATAGTACAGAAGGCTGCGCGCCACGCCCGCTTTGCGGGCGATGGCGGCCATGCTGGTGGCGGCGACCCCTTCGGTTTCGTAAAGCTCGCGCGCCGCCAGCATGATGTCGCCGGCGGTTCCTTCAAGCCTCGCGCTTTGCCTGACCTGCCGCGTGACGGGGTGCGGCAGGTCAGGATCGAATCCGGGTATCGGCTTGCTGTCCAGTGCAGACACGGGGCTCCTTCGCATGTGGGGAAGCCGCCGCGCTACGTGCG
This sequence comes from Senegalimassilia anaerobia JC110, assembly GCF_000236865.1. GTDB lineage: Bacteria > Actinomycetota > Coriobacteriia > Coriobacteriales > Eggerthellaceae > Senegalimassilia > Senegalimassilia anaerobia. Next base: position 627,164 of record NZ_HE611014.1, read on the forward strand.
CCCAGGCGCGGTTCGCTGTAGATCAGCGGTTTTCCTCGACGACCTCTTGATAGCTCTTCGTGTCATTATAGAGCTCGTCTGTAAGCGGGTTAAGGCGCCGTGCGCGGATTCGGCGTAGCTGGTAGGCGGCAAGGGTCGCATTGGCGATGAGCGCCACCAGGCTGACGGCGAAGAACGCGTTCGGGTTGTGGGTCGCGGGAATCTCGGCGAACGTTACGGGCGCTCCACCATGGTTTTGACGCGGCCCTTCCCGTCCCATGCGGCTGCATAGCCGAGCTCCTCCAGGTTGGCAAGCGCCGCCTCGCGTTGACCCTCGGGAACGTCGATGCTCTCGAGGTACACCCTGCGGAAGCGCGGGTTGTCGATGTAGAGCTCCTGCTTGAAGGGGTTGCGCTTCTTGCCGAAGATCGTGTAGGCCTGGTAGATGAACACGCCCGCGTTGAAGATGAGCGCGATGACCGAGATGGTCATGTGAGCTGCAGGGTTGTTGGTGGAATGGACCACGAACGCCGGATGCAGGAAGAACCAGGGGATGGTCATGGTGACGATCATGTTCACGGCAAGCGTGCGGACGCGGTGCTGTGCATAGGCGCCGCGCTTGATGAAGAACGCCGGGATGGTGCAGGCTGCCAGAAGCACCAGGCCGCAGTACATGGAGCGGTCGGAGACGCTGTTGTAGGTGTAGGCGAAGTTCCACAGGTCGTAGCCGATGATCCAGAACCACAGCTGATCGGGCCAGACGTAGTCCTTCTTCTTGCCGCGGCTGACGATGATGCCGAAGAAGCCGCAGATGCAGATGGCGTTCAAGATGCCGGCGATGCCGTTCATGACGTTCCACGGGCCACCGACCACCATGTAGCCGTCGACGATGCCGTTGACGCCCGTGAGCTGGAAGTCGCGGATGCACGCCTCAAGGATGTTGATGGCGAAGATGATGGGCGGTATGCAGACGATGTACTTCTTTTGGAAGGCGGGGAAGTAGACGATCAGCCAGCCCAAGATCGCTCCAGCTAAGCACGAGTAGGTTTTCACCCACTGGAACCAAGTGCCGGCGCCCGTGCCCTCGACCGCGGTATGGGGCCAAACGAAGACGGTCAGAACGGCCGGCAGCGCGATGAATATGACCGCGCCGATCCATTTGTTCAAGCGCGACAGCTCGTTCATGCCGATCAGAAATGCCAGGTACAGCAACGCGCTCACGCATGCCGTCGCCGATAGCGGCTCGTAGAAAAACATGGCAGATCCCTCCTCCTTGTATGCTTGCAGGCCGTCCGGGGCGCCGTTCGGCAATCTTGCGATGGCGTGCATCCGGCTCGGCCCGCTCCCTTCGGCGAAAGTGTAGCAAGGGCTTTTTCCGTCGGTTTGACGGTTAGCCCTTGATTCGTCAGGGATGGGCTTCGACGGCAAGCGGCTGTTTTTCGACGGGAAACGTGATTGACGGAACGGTAACGGTTGGAATATTTTTCGCCGAAAAGGGCGCCGAACGTTATGCGGAATGAACAGGGTTTCGCTGGAAAATACGCGCCGAAACATAAGGATTATGGGATCGGGCAATCATTTTTCCGTTTAGATTCCCGGGATTCGACCTATAGAAGCCGGCAACGAATTTGCTGAAAACCGATTGACAATGACAATAGCCGTCAAGTTTAATGCGCTCTGACGCAAGTCGTGGGAAAACGTATTTGCGCAACCTCATTGAAGGCTGTCAACAGAAAGGGTATTGCCATGGCGGATAACGTGGTAGTGGCAAGGAACACCGAGAACGCACCGAAGTGCCCGATGTGCTCTCAGACCGTCGCTTTCTCCCATTACAACAACCTCTCGGCCCAGCTGCCTGTCGATCCTAAGACCGGCGCTATCGTCGAGGGCGGTGTCAAGGAGCAGGCAGAGCAGTGCTTCCGCAACATCGCAGCCATCGTTGCGAGCATCGATCATGACCTGAACGACGTCGTTCGCGTCACCATCTTCGTCAAGGACATCATGGACATCGACGTTGTGGAGAGGGCTTACAAGTCCTTCTTCACCACCTACGTGCCCGCCCGCACCATCGTTGCCGTCAACGATCTGCCCATGGGCGCCCTGGTCCAGGTTGAGGCTCTGCTCACCAACGGTGAAGGCACCATCCCGAACGAGCCCCAGGCCGGCGACTTGGTCAAGTACGCCAACAACACCCACAACGCCCCGTTCGACGCGATGTCCACGCAGTCCGTGGCGTTCTCCCACTACAACAACATCACCGCTCAGCTGCCGATCGACCCGGTTTCCAACCAGATCGTCATGGGCGGAGTTCAGGAGCAGACTGCTCAGTGCTTGAAGAACATCAAGGCCGTCCTGACCGCCATGGATGTTCCGTTCGACGACATCGTCAAGGTCACCGTCTTCCTGAAGGACCTCGGCGACGTTGAGGCTATGAACGAGATCTACAAGCGCTTCTTCCCGGATTCGGGCATCGCCCGCGCCGTCAACTACCTGCCGGCCCGCACCGTGGTCGAGGTCGCCGACCTGCCGCAGCACGCGCTCGTGCAGATCGAGGCCGTGTGCTCCCACGGCGACGGCACCCCGCCGCAGGCCGTTGAGGCCCGTCATGGCCTGATCATCGAGGCCAACAACATCGCCGACGCTCCGAAGGACGAGCTGTCCTCCCAGACCGTGGCGTTCTCCCACTACAACAACATCTCCGCCCAGCTCGGCGTTGACCCGGCAACGGGCGCGCTGGTCGCCGGCGGCGTGAAGGCCGAGACCGAGCAGGCTCTCAAGAACATCAAGGCCATCATCGAGAGCGTCGACCATGTCCTGGAGGACTGCGTCAAGGTGAACATCTTCGTGAAGGACATGGACGACATGGACGCCGTCAACGAGGTGTACGCCCAGTTCTTCCCCGAGGGAACCCCTGCTCGTCGCGTGGTCGGCGTTGCGAACCTGCCCATGGGCGCCGCCATCCAGATCGACGCCATCTTCGGTAACTTCGAGGGCACCCCGCCGATCGCCTAGCGAATCATCTGCGGATCCTTGTCGATCATCGGGCAACCGATGGTTTTGGAAAGGGAACGGGTTTTTGCCCGTTCCCTTTCTTGCGTTTGAGGAAGGCTAGGGCGCGGGCGCGTCACGAATAAGGGTAATCGGTGGTTCGTGCGTGCTGCGGGTGGGGACAGATTGCGATTGCGGATGGTCGCAGCATGCGCGTGCGGCGAGGTGGGGCAGGCGGCTTGAGGCGCCGCCGCGCTTGCTGCGGCGGCCTTTCGGCTTGAGATTCGCCGCATGCCCTTGCTTTATGGGGAAAGGCATGGGCATGATGGTTTCTTACGATGTAAGGGCGCGGGGAAGCTGCGCTTCGACTGATGGATGCAGGGAAAAGAGATGGATGCGGGGCGCCTGTTGCGTGCAGGCGCTCTGACGCATCGGGAAAGGGCAGCCTACATGAAATGGAACGTGGTCACGGATTCAAGCTGCGACCTTATTCCGTCGGACTATCGATCTGACGTGATCGAGCTATCCAGCGTGCCGTTCGAGATCAGCGTCGGTGTTCGCGGGTATACCGATGACGAGCAGCTTGATATCGAGGAGATGCTGCGCGATATGGAGCAGGAGAAGACCGCCAGCTACACTTCCTGCCCTGCTCCGGGCGCGTGGCTTGAGCAGTTCGAGAAGGCTGATCACACGTTTGCCATTACCATTTCGTCGCAGCTGTCTGGCAGCATGAATAGCGCGCTTACCGCTCGCGATTTGGCGCTTGAGGCTGACCCGGATAAGAAGATCGCCGTTCTGGATTCCCGGTCAACCGGTCCTGAGCTGGTCCTTTGCGTGCGTGAGATTGAAAGGCTCGCCCGCGAGGGCGTCGGCTTCGACGAGGCGGTGAACCGTGCGAACGCGTTTTTGGATAAAACCAAGGTGATTTTCGCGCTTTCGTCCTTCGATAACCTGATCAAAAACGGCCGTATGCACAAGATGGCGGGCTTTCTTGCCAAGGCGCTGGGCATGTGGGGAATCGGCAGCGCCAGCGACGAGGGCAGGATCGTCGTCGAGGGTAAGACGCGCGGTTCGAAGCGCACCGTCCGCGCGCTGGTCGACTGCATGAGGGAGCGTGGGTTCTCGGGCGGCAACGTTGCCATCAGCCATTGCGACAACCATGCTGTTGCCCAGGCTCTTAAGGAGAGCATTTTGAGCGCGTGGGCGGATTCTCGGATCGAGATCCTCCCGACCAGGGGTCTTTGCAGCTACTATGCCGAACGCGGAGGCTTGATCGTCGGCTTTTAGCTCGTAGATTGTCGCGCATCGTTGATTACGAAGATGCGGTTTCGTTAGCAACAGTGTTTCCGAAATGGTTGAGCCGCGCCCAAAAAGATTGTTTTGGCGCGGCTCGTTACATTTCCCTGACGGGGTGGTATAGGGCAGGGATCCTGCTCTTTTAGGTTACAGGTCGTCGGGGCAGTCTAGTTCCGCTTCGATTTTCGCGCGGCGCTGTTTTGCCTCAAAGAATGCCAGGCACAGCGCACCGAATACGGCAACGAAGATGGTCACGCCGAATACTACGCCCGTTTCCAGGTTCGCTCCCCAAAAGACGCTTTCGATCGGTACGATCTGCGCCTCGGCGATGCAGCGCATAGCAGCGATGGCGAGTGCGCTTGCGATGCCGGTGATGCCCGAAATGAGCAGGAAATAGCCTGTGGGAATGTGCTCTGTTTGCCCGAAGCGGTTGGTGTCGACATAGCCTTTCCTCGTCTGCAGCACGGCACAGACGGTCATCACGATGAAAAGCCATGCGTACATGACGGCGTCAACGGGATTTGCGAAGAGGCGAAACGCTTCGCCGGCGCCATCGTGCACCCACGCTACCTGCTGGGCCATGATTTGATACACAAGCAACGTGAGCATGCCGAACGATAGTAGCATGAACCCAAGCTTGTAGATTTTCGCGTTCTCGGTCTCAAGACGCTCGTCCTTCGGGCCGGCATATTCGCGCCATTTCTGGGCAAGTTTCATATTTTGCAGCTTCATGATTCTCTCCTAAAAGGATATGTCTTGGTTTGGGTAACGTGCTGGGTTGGGAACGATGAAAACGGGTTAGCGTTCTTCGTCCCAGAAAAGGTCGTTTAGGGTGACATGAAGGGTTTTGCAAATGGCAACGCATAAATTGAGCGTGGGATTATAACCGCCTGCCTCGATAAGGCCGATGGTTTGGCGTGTGACGCCGACGGCTTCGGCTAAATCGGATTGCGAAAGGCCGGCCGCTGCGCGCGCTGCCTTCATGCGTAGGTTTTTCTGACCTGGCATGGGCTTCCTTTCGACATATGGACAGATATCCGTTGCAACATGACAGAAATATATTGCATTCAAATCATAATGTCAATTATATATTGCATTATGAAATGTAAATGCGGCATATTCGCTATCGGTACAAGAAGTGTTGCAAACGATTTCTCACAAAAAGGCGCCTTGCAAAGAGTAGCGCGTTTCGGACAGTCGATATGTCGCTGTGAGTTTATTCTTGCTCTAGGGTGGAGGTTGTGATGCTTGGTCAATCTGCTTGGTGGCCAATCTAGGTGATTGAATTAGCTACAGCCTCACGCCTACCGGCGCTGGATGATTTTCGAGGAATCTCTCGACCGTCGTCTTCTTCTCGTTGCCGTGAAGGCTTTCGTAGGCCAATGGCGATAAAGCCTTGAACAAGGAAAGCATGTCCGAGTCGATTCCCATGGGCGAATGTCCATTTGGTCCAGGATTGAAAAGGCGCCCGCATGCGTTTGCCATAAGGTTTCTGCTGTAGATACAAATTTAGGCCCGGTGACTTGAATCAGCGGTCATCCCGGGCCCATCGTCAATCATTATACTCGCTGTTGCCGGTGCTGACAAACGTCCCGCAATCGAGTCAGCTATGGTCTTTGCCGATTGAAAAGGCGCGCTTGGAGCACATTGCGGCGTTTCGTTCTGCTAAATCGGCTTGATGGGATGGCGAATCACGGTCTTGAGCTTCTCCGGCGCGCACTTGCGCGGGTCGGAGAGGTAGATCTCGTGATGCAGACGGGCTTCGGAGAAGTCGGGCGCATAGCCTTGCTCGGCTGCACATGCGTGCATGGCGTCTATGGTCGCCGGCTCGCCGTCGTAAGGCCCGGTATGCATGCATTGAACGCATAGGCCCTCGTCGACCTTCAGCATCTCGACCGCTGAGAAGTCAAGCTTCTTTTTGGCGGCAGCCTCCGAGACAGCCCAATCGAAATCGTCGCGAGTGACGAAATCGGGCAGGCGGATGCAGGAGATGAAGTTGAAGTCGCCCTTCCGCGCATAGTCGATCTGATCGTCTGCAGGGTCCTGCCACCAGAACCCCTCGAGCGGCGGCACGACGAAGTCGAAATAGCCTTCGATTTCGTGCGGGCCCTTCTTCGACATCTTGACAGTGTAGGCCACGCCGTAGAGCAGCGGCATGGCGCCCTGGTATTCGCCGCCCTCGATGTTGGGGTCGCCCTTGCCGCGTACGGCAATGTAGCTCATGGGCGGAATGGTCAGGATGCTCGGTTTGCACGACGGCTTGTAAAGCTCCTTGAATTCCTTCTTGAAATCGTATGCCATTAATCGCCCTCCCATAATGTAAGTTTCCCGCCGATATCGCTTCAAACATAGCGATAGGCGCGGCTTCGGGAGAAACCGCGCCTATCGGCAGTCATTATATCATAGAATCGAACGGGTGTTCTATTCCCACTCCACCGTGCCGACGGGCTTGGGGGTGAGGTCGTAGCACACGCGGCAGATGCGGGGAACCTCGGCGGTGATGCGGGCGGTGATGCGCTTGAGCAGCGCCCAGTCAAGCTCGGGGACCTCGGCGGTCATGACGTCGACCGTGTTGATGCAGCGGATGATGCAGGGCCAGTCGTAGGCGCGCTTGCCTTCGCGCACGCCGGTTGCGCGGAAGTCGGGCACCACGGCGAAGTACTGCCAGATGGTCAGGCCGGCGTTGTCGATCTCCTCGCGCACGATGGCGTCTGCCTCGCGCAGCGCCTCCAGGCGATCGCGGGTGATGGCGCCGAGGCAGCGAACGCCCAGGCCGGGGCCGGGGAAGGGCTGGCGCTCGACCATGTTCTCGGGCAGGCCGAGCTCACGGCCGACCACGCGCACCTCGTCCTTGTACAGCAGCTTGACGGGCTCGCACAGCTCGAACTGCAGATCGTCGGGCAGGCCGCCCACGTTGTGGTGCGCCTTCACGCCGTCCTGGGACTCCAGGATGTCGGGGTAGATGGTGCCCTGCGCCAGGAAGCTGACCTCGTTGCCGACCTTGCGGGCCTCCTCCTCGAACACGCGGATGAACTCGGCGCCGATGATCTTGCGCTTGGCCTCGGGCTCCTCGACGTCGACGAGCTTGCCCAGGAAGCGGTCGGTGGCATCCACGTAGACCAGGTTCGCGTCCAGCTGGTTTTTGAACACGTCGATGACCTGCTCGCTTTCACCCTTGCGCATGAGGCCGTGGTTCACGTGCACGCAGATAAGCTGCTTGCCGATGGCCTTGATGAGCAGCGCTGCGACGACGGAGCTGTCAACGCCGCCGGAAAGGGCCAGCAGGACCTTCTTGTCGCCGATTTGCTCGCGGACTGCGGCAACCTGCTCGTCGATGAAGGCTTGGGCGAGTTCGGGGGTGGTGATGCGCACCATGTCGTCGGGACGCTTGTTCGGATCCATGCAGAGCTCCTTTTGGTTCGCGGGTATGCGCTGCCGTGCGCAGCACATGAGTCATAGCCCCCATATTATATGCGGCAGGGTCCAGGTTTTCTTTTGCCGAGACGGGCTTTTTTGTGGTCGAGCAGCGGATTCCTGCGCTCGGCGACAGGCGGGTCGTGCTCGCATGCCGTCAGGAGGTGACATTCGATTCCCTCTCGACGGCACGAGGCCGCGCGTTTTGCGCGGTTACGGGAATCGCCCTTGCAGTGCCGGCGCGGGAGCAGCCGCGTTGCCGATGCATCCCGGCAGGGTTTTCTCCTGGTAGGATACGGGTATGGTATCAAGCGAAGGAGGGGGTTCCATGAACTACAGGCGTTTGGGCAGGACGGGGCTTGAGGTCAGCGAGATCGGCTTCGGCGCGGAGTGGATGCCGGGTGACGACCAGGAGAAGGTTTCCCGTTTGGTGGATTTCGCTGCGGAGCAGGGCGTCAACATCGTGGATTGCTGGATGGCCGATCCGGCGGTGCGCAGGGTTTTGAGCAACGCCGTCTGCGCGCACCGCGGCAAGTGGATCGTGCAAGGTCACTTCGGCGCCACCTGGCAAAACGGCCAGTACACCCGCACGCGCGAGATGGATGCGGTGATCCCGGCTTGGGAAGAGCTGCTGTTGTGCTTCGGCGGGCATATCGAGTTGGGGCTGATCCACTTCGTGGACGCGGTCGTCGAGTTCGAGCAAATCATGAACGGCCCGTTCATCGAGTACGTGCGAGCCGAGAAGGCCGCCGGGCGCATCGATCATATCGGCTTGTCCACGCATAACCCCGAGGTTGCGCTGCGGGCTGCGGTTACGCCGGACATCGAGATGATCATGTTCTCCATCAACCCCGCCTACGACATGCTGCCCGCTTCCGAGGACATCAACGACCTGTTCAAGGATGAGTACCAGCCCGGTCTTGAGAACATGGACCCGCAGCGCAAGCGCCTGTACGCGCTGTGCGAGGAAAACGGCGTGGGCATCACCGTCATGAAGCCGTTCGCGGGTGGGCGCCTGTTCGACGCCGAGAAATCGCCGTTCGGCGCGGCGATGACCCCCGTGCAGGCTTGCCATTATTGCCTGACTCGCCCCGCGGTCGCCTCCGTGCTGGCCGGGTTCAGGGACATCGAGGAATGCGCGGGCTGCTTGGCGTACGAAACTGCCGATGACGAGGCGAAAAACTACGCGTCCATCTTGGCTAGCGCGCCGCAGCACGCCTATTTCGGCAACTGCATCTACTGCGGGCATTGCCAGCCTTGCACCGTGGGCATCAACATTGCCGAGGTGAACAAGTATTCCGACCTGGCGCAGATGCAGGATGAGGCGCCCGCATCCGTTCGCGACCATTACCTTGCCCTTGAGGTTCGCGCCGGGGACTGCACCGGATGCGGCGCCTGCGAGGCGAACTGCCCGTTCGGCGTGCCCATCGCCCAGCGCATGGAGGAAACCGCCGCGTTGTTCGGCGCTTAGCGGGAAAGGGGGAGTGTCGGGGGCGTTGGCGTGATCGCTTGCGCTAGGAATTGTGGCGGGATAGGCCCGTTTCCTTGATCGTCTCGATATCAAGCACTTTTGCGATAGTGACGCGCCGACAGGCTCCGCAGCTTCCAGTCTATAGAGCAACACTTTATGACCAGGCATTTCTTTCTATTTGCGCCTAGCCACGAACTATCGCTTGCCCTAAGCGGTTATTTTCGTTTGCGATTATATGCTCTTGCAAATATTATCGTCATCTGTGTATAATCAGCGAAATGACAGGCGCCCCTTCGCATGCGAAGGGGCGCCTGGTGGTATGGGGACAAAAAAGAAGGGAACCAGTATGAAAAAGATGAAGAACCGCCTGACAGCGATCGTAGCCGTGGCGTTTGCCACCGTGCTTGCCTGCGGCGTGCTGGCCGGATGCTCCTCCGGCAAGAGCGAGCAGAAGGCCGAGCAGCCGGAGCAGACCGCTGCCGCAACCCTTGAGGGCAAAAGCCTCAACATCTATTGCGGCGCTGGCATGACCAAGCCGTTCCAGGAGATCGCCGACGCTTTCAAGGCGCAAACCGGCTGCGAGATGAACATCACCTTCGCCAACGCCGCACAGATCCAGACGCAGATCAACACCACGCAGGAGGGCGACTTCTTCATCGCCGGCTCCGCCGATGAGCTCAAGCTCGTCAGCGATCATGTTGCCACCAGCACCGACCTGGTCAAGCACATTCCCGTCCTGGTCGTGCCTGCCGACAACCCCAAGGGCATCCAGACCGTCAGCGATCTGGTGAAGTGCGACACCCTTCTGCTGGGCGACCCTGAGTCCACGCCGATCGGCAAGATTGCCGTCAAGGCCATGACCGATGCCGGCGTTATGGAGCAGGTCAAGGCCTCTGGCGCCATCACCACCTCCACCACCGCCCCGCAGATCGCCGAGGCGCTGGCCAAGGGCGAGGGCGACGCCGCCATCGTGTGGAAGGAGAACGCGGGCAAGGACGGCCTGACCATCCTTGAGAACTCCGGCATGGAAAACTACGTTAAGACCGTGCCCAGCGCCGAGCTGACCTGTGCCGCCGATGCCGACGCCGTCAGGGCCTTCTCCGAGTTCCTGCAGACCGAGACCGCCAAGAACATCTGGACGAAATTCGGCTACGAGCTGGTGTAACGCATGTCTGCGGCACCTAAGCCAAAACGTCACAGAGGCCGCAAGCGCAACATCTTCCCGGCATTGTGCATGCTGGTAACGGGGATGGTGCTCCTATTCATCGGGAGCGCCATCTTCGCTATTGTGGCGGGCGGCATCTCGCATTTCGGCGAGGCCATCAGCTCCGAGGAGGTGTTGTTCTCCTTGCGCATGAGCGTGACCACTTCAAGCATTTCCACCGTCATCTGCCTGCTGCTGTCGCTGCCGACCGCCTATGCGCTGTCGCATGTGGCGTTTCCCGGCAAACGCCTGGCCGAGATTTTGATGGAGCTGACGCTGTCGCTACCTTATATCCTGCTGGGCTTCGCCTTGCTGCTGATCTTCTCGTCGCCGCTGGGCAAGGCGCTCAAGGAGGCGGGCTTCGCCGTGGTCTTCTCGCCTGCGGGCATCGTGTTCGCCCAGATGATCGTCAACCTTCCCTTCGCCATCCGCATGATGCGCACGGCCTTCGCCGGCGTCAATCCGCGTATCGAGTTCGTGGCGCAGACCTTGGGCGCCATGCCCTGGGACGTGTTCCGTACCATCATCGTGCCCATGTGCCGCAACCAGATCATCAGCGCGTTCGTGCTCACCTGGGCGCGCGGCATGGGCGAGTTCGGGGCGACGCTCATGCTGGTGGGCGTGACGCGCATGAAGACCGAGACGCTTCCCGGCAGCATCTATCTGAGCATCTCGACGGGCAACACCGAAACCGCTATGGCCACGGCTATGATCATGCTGCTGGTTTCGGCGTTCACGCTGGCGGTGGCGAACGTGCTCGACCGCCCCACGGGCGCAAGCCGCGTGGGCAGGGCCGGCAAGGGATTGGGTTTGAGGCGCATGAGGAAATGCGGGGAATGCGAGGGAAAGCGATGAGCGGCGGCAGCATCGAGATTCGCGACATGGTGGCGCGCCGCGGCAGCTTCTTGCTGCGCGTTGACGAATTGCATATCGAGCCGCACGAGATATTCGCCATCGTGGGGGAGACAGGCGCCGGCAAGACCGTGCTGCTCGAGGCGATTGCCGGGGCGTTTCCCCTGGAGGCCGGCAGCATCCTGCTTGACGGCAAGGACATCCGCTGCCTGCCCGTGCAGCAACGGCGGTTGGGGATCGTGTATCAGGACCACGCGTTGTTCCCGCATATGACGGTTGCGGAGAACATCGGCTACGGCCTGAGGATGGCGCGCGTGCCCAAGGCCGAGGCCGCCCGCCGCGTGGAGGAGATGCTCGACCTGTTCTCCATCCGCCATATCGCCGACCGGTACCCCGGCATCATCAGCGGCGGTGAGGGTCAGCGCGCGGCGTTGGCGCGCGCGTTGGTGATGCAGCCGGAGATCTTGCTGCTCGACGAGCCGTTCTCGGCGCTCGACCCCACCACCAAGAAGCGCATGTACGAGACGCTGCGCGACGTGCACGGCCGCTTCCGTTGCACCGTGGTGTTCGTCACGCATGACTTCAATGAGGCGTGCTGCCTGGGGCACCGCGCAGGCATCATCTTGGACGGCGCGCTGCAGGCCGTGTGCCCCGCCGACGAGCTGTTCACGCGCGAGTTCTGTCCGCAGGTGATGGCGTTTCTGGGCCGCGGCTAGCGGTATCATCGTCAAAAAGGAAAATCACGCGCTAGGAAGCGCAAGGAGGAATCATATGTATATCCCGGACAGCTATCTCGATGAGCTTATCGCTTCCGACATCCCCAGTGGGATCGACCTGACCACGCATGTTCTGGGCATCGGCGCGCAGCCGGGCCGCATGGAATACTACACGCGCGACGCGGCCCTGCTTTGCGGGACCGAGGAGGCTGCCCGCATCTTCGGCCGTTTCGGCTGCACGGTGGTCGAGGCGCTTCCCAGCGGCAGCATGCTTGCGCCTGGTGACGTGTTCATGACCGTTGAGGGTCCTGCTGCCGGCCTGCATATGGGGTGGAAGATCTGCCTGAACATCTTCGAGTACTATTGCGCGCTTGCCACCAAGGCCAGGCAGATGGTGGATGCCGTGCATGCCGTGAACCCGCTGTGCGAGGTGCTTTCCACCCGCAAGCTCATGCCCGGCACCAAGCCCTTCGACGTCAAGGCGCTTACGGTGGGCGGCGCGTTCCCGCATCGTCTGGGGTTGAGCGAGACGGTGCTCGTCTTCGATCATCACCTGACCTTCTACGGCGGGCTTGAGCGGTTCATCGCCGACTTGCCGCAGCTCAAGGCGAAGGTCTGCGAGAAGAAATTGTTCGTCGAGTCGAGCACCGAAGACGCGGTGCGCCTGGTGGAAGCCGGCGTCGACGGCGTGCAGCTTGACAAGGTGGCGCCTGAGCAGGTTGCGCAGCTGGTGCCGCAGCTCAAGGCCATCAACCCGCACGTGACCCTCATCGCCGCCGGCGGCGTCAACCTGGGTAATGCCGCCGAGTATGCCGCCACCGGCGTGGACGGCCTGGCCACCACCTGCCTGCACTTCGCCAAACCCCTCGACATGAGCGTGCACATGAGCGCGCTGTAGGGAAGCGCCGGGTTTTGCGCGCTGCCCGTATGCGTGTGCTTCAGGGCTTGCGTACGGGCAGCATGGTGGACGCCACTTGATTTGTGCGAGATCGAGCCGCTCGCACTGCCGGCCCGAGGAAGCGCTTGGGACTCTTATTTCGCGGGGATGATCTCGATCCACTGGCCGTCGGGGTCGGCGATGAAGTACAGGCCCATGCGGGGGTTCTCCCGGATGATACAACCCATCTTCTCGTGGAGTTCATGGAAAGCGTCGAAATCGTCCACGGCGAATGCGATGTGGGCGTCCTTGCCGCCGTTGTCGTAAGGCTCCACCTGCCCGCGGTTCCAGGTGAGCTCGATCTCGAAGGGCGCCTCGTCGTTTGCGGACGTGAGTGCAAGGATTCGCGTCGGTCGCAAAGCGGAAATCCGTGTCAGCTGCAACGTGTCAGCAAGTTGCCTGCGCGCTACAGGAGCCGGTATGTGCGGCCTTCGTAGTCGATGACGCCTTCTTTGCGCAGCTTCGACAGCTCGTTCGACAACGCGCTGCGGTCGACGCTGAGGTAGCTTGCCAGCTTGGTTTGGCTGTAGGGGATGGTGAAGGCGCGGGTGCCGGCCTTTTTCTGCTGCTGCGAGAGGAAGGCGAGGATCTTGCCCCGTATGGTTTTGGGGGTCATGGCGATGGCGCGGCGGTTCATGTCCAGGTTGCTTAGCGCTAAGGCGCGCATGAGGTTCGAGGAAATGTGCGAGTGGCAGCCGCATTGCTTGGGGCAAGGATGGATGATGCGCTCGGCTTTGAGCAGCACCACCTCGCAGGCCGAATCTGCCAGCACGTCGATGTCAAGGGGCTCCATGCTGCAGGCGTATCCGTGAGCGAAAAGCGAGCCGGGTCCCAAGATATCCAGGATCGTCGTCTCGCCCCAGGCGTCCGAGACCTCGATCCTCACGCGTCCGGACAGGACGATGCCGAGGTATTCGGTGGGCTGGCCGGCGCGCATGATCCGCTCCTCCCGGCTGAAAGCCCTTCTTGTCGCCCCAAGGCAAGGTAGCATCAAGTTCGCTTCGTCTTGGGCTATGCCGGCGAAAAGCATTGAAGAAGAAGTGGGGATATTAAGCATTGGCTTCACCTGTAGGTTCTACAACAGAAATGTATGAGACACAACAGTATAGTGCAGTCACTTCGTAAATACACCCTTTGATTGAGGAGCGCGAAATGACTGACGGGAACATGTTCTGCTTCCAATGTGAACAAACGGCGGGATGCACCGCCTGTACCGGAGCCGCCGGCGTATGCGGCAAGACCGCCGATGTGGCTCGGCTGCAAGACGAGCTGACCGGGGCATTGATCGCCCTGGCCCGAGCAGAGAACGGCGGAAAGGGGGATTCCGAGTCCGATGGGCTTATGCTCGAAGGCATGTTCGCCTGCGTGAGCAACGTCAGCTTCGACCCCGAGGCCATTGCCGCCCTTGAGCGCCGCGTTCGCGCTAAGGCTATCGCCCTGGGCGAATTCGATCTGTACGACATGGGCGAGTTGTGGGACGCACAGGAGGATATCCGCAGCCTGAAGAGCTTGCTGCTTTTCGGCATGCGCGGCGTGGCAGCGTATGCCTATCATGCGCAGGCGTTGGGGAAGTCGGACCCTGCTGTGACAGCGTTCCTGTATGAGGGTATGCGGGCCGTCGGCTCCGATCTGGGCATGGACGAGCTGCTGCCTTTGGTTCTCAAGTGCGGCGAGGTCAACTTGGCCGCCATGGCGGCTTTGGAGGACGCGAACATCTCCGCCTACGGCAAGCCCGAGCCCGCGACGGTTGAACTCAAGGTCGAGGCGGGCCCCTTCATCGTGGTCACCGGCCATGACCTGCACGATCTCAAGCAGCTTTTGGAGCGGACCGAAGGCCGCGGCGTGAACGTGTACACCCACGGCGAGATGCTCCCTGCAAACGCCTATCCCGAGCTGCGCAAGTATCCGCACCTGAAAGGCAACTACGGCACCGCATGGCACAACCAGCGCAAGGAATTCAAGGACCTTCCCGCGCCGATCCTGTGGACTACCAACTGCCTACTGAAGCCGGACGAGTCGTATGCCGACCGCGTGTTCACCACCGGTCCCGTGAGCTTCCCGGGTGCGCATGTCGTCGAGGCGGGCGAAGACGGCGCCAAGGACTTCTCGGCTCTTATCGATAAGGCGCTGGAGCTGGGCGGTTGGGCCGCTGATCGGACCTTCACCGGCATCAACGGCGGCACCAGCGTCACCACCGGATTCGGCTACGATACCGTGATGAGCGTCGCTCCCGCCGTCATCGATGCGGTCAAGTCCGGCGACATCAAGCGCTTCATCCTGCTGGCGGGCTGCGACGGCATGCGCAAGGAGCGCAGCTACTATACCGACTTCGCCAAGATGGCCCCCTCCGACTCCGTTATCCTGACCCTTGCCTGCGGCAAGTATCGCTTCAACGACCTGGACCTGGGCAGCATCGGCGGCATCCCGCGCCTGCTGGACGTCGGCCAGTGCAACGACGCCTACGGCGCGATCAAGATCGCGCTCGCGTTGGCGGATGCTTTCGGCTGCGGTGTGAACGATCTGCCGCTTTCCATGGTGCTCTCCTGGTACGAGCAGAAGGCGGTGTGCATCTTGCTCACGCTGCTGCACTTGGGCATCAAGGGCATCTACTTGGGTCCCACGCTTCCGGCGTTCGTGAGCCCTGGCGTGCTACAGGTGCTGGTGGACAACTACGGTATCCGCCCCATATCCACTCCCGAAGCCGACCTTGCCCAGATCATGGGCTAGCCGGCCGATCGTTTCCCTTTGGGCGGGATTCATCCAAGGGCTGGGCTGCGACCTGCGTCGCTGCTTTTGTCCCTGTCGGTGGATACGCCAGCGCTAACGGCTATGGGAGAGGTTTGTACCCGGCAAGCGTTTCGTACCAGGGCGCCATGGCTGGTTCGCTAGAGTTTCGTAAGCCTCGCGACTGTGTCGCCTCGCACGGAGGCGGCTTTAGCTGGGAGGGGGGCTTACGAAACCCGCTCGGGTTCCACCGCCATCGCCTCTTGCGGGTAGGCCGGGGCATGCAGACGAGGCGGCTCGATGGTGGCGACGAATACGCCAGCCATGATGAGCGCTGCACCCAGGAAGGCGATGGGGGTCAAGACCTCGCCAACAAGGAAAAACGAGAACACCGCAGAGCAGACCGGCTCGAGCGAGAAGGCGAACCCGGTGGTCTCGGCGGGAACATGCGGCTGCACGTAAGCCTGGGTGATGAAGCCGTAAGCCGAGCAGATGAGCGCGAGGGCGATGATGACCGTGAGCTCGGTCGGGGTGCTGGGAAGCGTGATGCCGCCGAGCGCGGCCGCGCCGATGCCCGAGAACAGGCCGGCGAAGGCCAGCTGCCAAACGCCCAAAGCCAGCGGGTCGACCTGTTCGACGAAGCGCTTGCTGATGATGATGTGGGCGGCGTAGACGAACGCCGAAAGCAGCATGACGAGCGCGCCGGGGTTGAGGCTGGTGAAGTCGGCGCCCGAGAGCAGCAGCATGCCCCCGGTTACGACGGCGGTGCCGATGAGCACCTTGCGCTCGGGGGCGCGGCGCAGCAGCAAAGCGTTGGCGAACGGCACGATCACGACCGTCAGGCTTTGCAAAAAGCCGGCAGTGGAAGCCGAGGTGAGGCTTGAGCCCAGGCACATGCACGTAAGCTCGACCGCCATGATGGCGCCGATGACGGCGGCGCGGACGATGAGGTCGCGGTTGATGCGGAAGGTGCACTTGTGGAAAAGCAGCACGCAGACGATGAAGGCGATGGTGCAACGCAGCGCGACGATGCTCGTGGCGTTCATACCGTCCATGCCGATCTTCATCAAGGGGTACGAGAAGCCCCATGCGACGGGAACGGAAAACGAGAGCGCGATTGCCTTTTTGCGATCCATGGGACTCCTTTTGCTTCGGAATGGTTTCATGAAAAGGATTGTGCGCTGCTAAAACGATGTAGTAAAGCGAATGTATCTTCAGTATGATTAAGCAATGCTAATAGAAGATATACAGGCTGGGGCAAAACATTTCACCGCCCCCTTTGCTACGGAGGCGTTATGGCATCACGGTATCAGGTCGTCTGCGCGGTGGTCGATCGCGGGAGCCTTAAGGCGGCGGCCGACCAGCTGGGCTACACGCAAAGCGCGGTCAGCCAGGCAGTCAAGGCGCTCGAGCGCGAGCTGGGCACCACGATTTTGGAGCGGGGCAAGCAGGGCGTTTCGCTCACGCGCGACGGGAAGCAGTATCTGCCCTACCTTCGTCAGATCGTGACGGCCGAGGCCGAGCTAGAGGGAAAGCGTCAAGAGCTGCTGGGCCTGTCTTCGACCGACATCCGTATAGCAACCTTCACCAACGTGAGCCGTACCGTGCTGCCGCGCGTGATCCGCGGGTTCAGCGCTCTGCATCCCGGCGTGCACTTTACCCTTAAGCAGGGCGATTACACGCGCAACGCCCAGTGGGTGCACGACGGCGTGGTCGATTTTTGCTTCACCGCGCGAGGTTTCACGGCAGGTTTGGACATGCATATGGTCTATCACGACGAGATGGTGGCGCTGGTGTCCTCCGGGCATCCGTTGGCCGCTAAAGAGCAGGTGACGCTTGAGGATCTGGCGGCCGAACCTTTCCTTTTGCTTGACGAGGGCGAGCAGAGCCTGGTGCTCGATGCGTTTGCCGCTCATGGGCTGCAGCCGCTGGTGACGGGCGAGGTGACCGATGACTACACCATCATGGCGATGGTCGAGGAGGGCTTGGGCGTCAGCATGCTCTATCGCCGCACCGTGGAGGGCGTGCGCGCCGACATCAAGGTGCTTCCGATCGCGGCGGCGCCATCGCGCGATGTGGTGGCGGCATGGCGAAGCTGGGAGACCATGCCCATCGCCACCAGGAAGTTCATCGATTACATGAGCTCGCATATCGAGGCTTAGCTGCGTGCGGTATCGCAAATGGGATTGCCGGCGGGTGACCGCGAGGTTTCCCTGGACGTTGTGGACGAAGATCAGATGGGCGTCCTCGCGCGAAAGCCCGGTCTCCCACATGGTAGAGGCCATGGGGGACGGTCTAGAGGTTCCATCGTGTTCAACTGCAGCCGGGCCATGGTGCCACACGCTTCGTGCGAGACGATTCTCGTTGAAGGCGATATGGCCCTGGTTTCCCCGAGGTAGCTACTTGGAGTGCGTTGCCAGCATCCTATAATGACCATAAGACGATACACACAATCAAGGAGGTTCATCATGGAGAAGGAACTGTTCGATTACGTTGCCGAGCGCGCGGGCATTCTCGCCACCGCCGACACGAGTAAGCAGGAAACCAAGGGCGCGGCTGCTGCCTGGAAAGACGCTGTTGCCGCCGATAGCAGCGACGCCGCTGTCGAGGCTGCAACCACCAAGCTGCTCGACTTTCTTGAGGGTCGTCCCACCACGATTGATGGCGTTATCGCGTTCGCCCAGGGCCCGGCGAAGGGAATCATGGGCGAAGAGGCCGCGGCCAAAATGCTCGAAGCGCAGCTCGCGCGCAAGGAAGCGGGCGCCAAGTATTGCAATTGCCCCTCCTGCGCCGCCGCCTCCGAACTGCTTGCGAAGTTCGGCCGCATCGAGCTGTAATACATCTCACGCCGCAAACTATGCATAGAGCGCGCGGGTCCTTCGAGGCCCGCGCGCTTTTGCTTTGATGCGCGATAGGTTCACGATAGGGGGGTGTGTGTATGCTAGAGCATCGAAGTCTCTGGCGTGCGCGTCTGAAAAGACGATACGGGTCATCCGAGGACCTCACCGACGGCCAGAGGGCGAGAAAGAAGGGCACGGAGGGAGCGAAGAGCGTTGCCGCCTAGGCTAGCCCCCCTGTCACACAAACCACCGAAGCCTCCGTTTTTGGCTATGCGCTGCGCCCGCTCGGATAGCTATCTTATTTACGCAGGTCAAGCGTGGTGTTTTCTCTGATTTGCGTTCTGTTTGTAGCAGGCTTTCGCCCTGGTGTAGAGTAATTGGGCAGAGGATTGGTGCGAACACAACGCGAGAAGGGAAACAGAGCGTTCCGTCGGGAAGCCGGAATGCTCTGTTTGCATTTTTGGGATCGTCCCAAACCCTTGCCAGCTCTGTGGCGGATGCCGAAAGCTGCAGATCGATTATCTGCGGATTGTATTAATCCATGCCTGAATATCTTTCTCAGGAGTACGGAGCATGGATTCATCGAACTGCACATCGAGGCCCGGCTTCACGATTGCGCCTTTGCAGGCTTCCTCAAAGTCCTTCAGCGTGTGTCCCAGCCAGCCGCCATTGGTGGCAAACGGATACACGATCTTCCCGGTCAGGTCAGCCCGCTCCAGGAAACTGCGCATGGCGGGCGCAAAGGTGTACCACCAGACAGGAGAACCCAGGATGATGGTGTCGTAGTCTCTCCAGCCAATGTGCAGCGGCTTCAGTTCCGGGCAATAACCCTCGGCAATCTCACGCTGCCCCTGATTGACGACTTCATCATAATCGCCATCGTAGGGAACAACCGTATCCATACGAGCAATATCCCCGCCGATTTCCCTCTGGATCATCTCGGCGATGCGCTTCGTGTTGCCTCCGTAGGAGTAGTACAGAATCAAGGTTTTCATTTCACGCTTTCTCCTCATGCAAGAGGCTTTCCGCTGAACACGGGAAATGCGCTGAATTCACCATAGTTGGCGATGCGCTCCATGTTCTTGAGAGTTTCCATGTCTTCCTCGGAGATCGCGAAATCCACGTCCGCGTTGCTTTCCATGTGGGCGGGATCTGCCGTCTTGGGAAGCGCGACGGCTCCAAGCTGAAGGACATAACGGATGCAGAGCTGGGCGGCAGATACGCCGTACTTCTCTGCCATCTTAACGATCGCCGGATTCTTCAGCGCCTCGCCGTGGGCGATGGGAGAGTATGCCTCCACCTGAATGCCCTGTGCCTTGCAGAAGCCCACCAATGCCGAATCGGTGTTGGTGATGTGCAGGAGGATCTGATTGACCATGGGCATCACGCGGCAAGAGCCCAGGAGGTTCTCAAGGTCATCTTGCAGGAAGTTGGACACGCCGATTACCTTGACCTTGCCCGCCGCCCGCGCATCCTCCAACGCACGCCAGACCTCCTTGTTCTCCTCGAAATAGCGCTTCTCCACACGGAACTCGCTCCACGGCTGGGGAGAGTGGATGATCATCTGGTCGAGGTAGCCGAGCCCCATCCTCTCCAGCGTCTCATCGATGGACTTCGCCGCATCCTCGTAGGTCTTCAGCTCTGCCGCGACCTTGCTGGCGACGAACAGCTCTTCCCGGCGAACGCCGCAGGTGCGCACGCCCTCGCCGACGCCGCGTTCGTTTCCGTAGGCCTGTGCGGTGTCGATCAGGCGATAGCCCAGCTTTACCGCCTCGCGAACGGCTTCCGCCGCCTCGGCATCGTCGATGAACCAGGTGCCCAGTCCCAGCTTGGGAACCTGAACTCCGTTTGCTAACGGGTAGGTTTCATTCAAGACCATCGTTCTACTCCTCGCCCCAGATATCCTTTGCCATGCGGAAAACCGCCCACGCCTTGGGCCAGCCGCAGTAGAAGGCCGCATGGGTCACGACCTCCGCGATTTCTTCTTTTGTAATACCGTTCTTCTTTGCCGCCGTCAGGTGATAGTGGAAGCTCTCATCGGTAAGCCCCTGAGCCATCAGCGCGACGACGGTCACGAGGGAGCGGTCGCGGAGGCTGAGCTGCCCCTCTCGGCTCCAGACCTCTCCGAAGAGCACGTCGTCGTTCAGTTCCGCGAATTTCGGGGCGAATTCGCCCAGGGCATCTCTGCCTGCCGTCTGCTTGACTGCCATGTTTCGTTCCTTCCTACAGCCTTGCGTACTCTTCATGGGATACCGGCTCACACCACTCGTTCTCGCAATTCTCGCCGGGAACCTCCACGGCGATATGGCTGAACCAGCTGTCCTTCTTCGCTCCGTGCCAGTGCTTGACGTTGGCGGGGATCATCACGACGCAGCCCTCGTGCAGGCTGACGGCGGCCTTGCCCTCCTCCTGGTACCAGCCCTCGCCAGCCGTGCAGATCAGGAGCTGGCCGCCTCCTTTGTCCGCGTGGTGGATATGCCAGTTGTTGCGGCATCCCGGCTCGAAGGTCACGTTGGCGGCGAACAGGCCGCCTTCCGGATCGGTCAGCGGATTCAGGAACGAATCGCCGGTGAAGAACTGGGCATAGGCGGTGTTCGCCGTTCCCGTGCCGAATGCGTTGACCTTCTCGAACTGCTCTTTTCGTTCATATCTCATAATTGAAACCTCCTCTAAGGATCATCGATTCACGCCATAGCGCAGCCAGACCGCCCCGTCGTCCATGGCCTTCGCCTCTTTCAGCGTGAAGCCAAGGGCCTTGCTTTCCGAAATGCCTTCTGCAGCTCGGAAGACCGGCGGAGTATCCGGGCTCCCGTCTGCCGCCGCCGCCAACACGATGCTGATCTCATCGCACATCCCCGCTTGCAGGAACGACCAGTTCAGCACGCCGCCACCGCCCAGCATCAGGGTCTCGATGTTGAATTCTTCTTTCAGCTTGGAAAGGGCCAGACCGTGATCCAGCTCCGTTTCTCCCGCGATGATGTACGAGATTCCCAGCTTTCTCAAAAATGCCCTGTAGCCGTTGCCGACCTGCTCTGTCAGCACCTCGACGACATGGGCGGTGGTGTCCACATAGCGCAGGGTGCTGCTTTTCCACCCCAGCTTGCCGTGGGGGTCCACAGAGACGTAGAACATTCCGAAGTCCGGCTGCGCGATGAAATCACCTGCCGGAACGGCCGGCGCATCTTCGTCCAGGTCCGGCTTCCTGTAGAAGGTGAAGTTGTCGTCCGTTGTCACCCTGCCGGACAGCCAGCCCTGGTGATGGTAAAAGGGCTCTTTCCCGAAGGCGATGTCGTAGAACGCATCGCCCGCCGCTCTGCCCTGTGGCGTTCCCATGTAATCGCCCATGATCTTTCCGTCCAAAGCGCACATCATGTGGCAGAAAACATACGGCCTGTTCACGTTCGATTCCCCTCCTTATGATTGACAAACATTCTGTTTGGAAGCATGCTTCCTTTGAACTTCATGTGCATCCTAGAACTTGAAGTTAACTTTAAGTCAAGGGGATTCTGGAATAATTCGGAGGTGTTTTCAGATGGTCTATACGGTGGGGGAAATGGCGAAGCTGCTGGGGGTTGCGGCGTCCACCTTGCGCTACTACGACAAGGAGGGGCTGCTGCCCTTCGTGGAGCGCTCCTCCGGTGGCATTCGTATGTTCCGGGAATCGGATATCGAATGGCTGCAGGTGATCAGCTGCATGAAGAAAGCCGGGATGTCCATCAAGGATATCCGGCAGTACATCGAGATGGCGCTGCAAGGAGACGACACCATCGATTTGCGCCTTGCCATGTTCCGGCGCCAACAAGAAGTTCTGAAACAGCAGATGGCGGAATTGCAGCACACCATGGAGATGGTGGATTACAAGTGCTGGTATTACGAAACGGCGAAGGAAGCGGGCACGGTCGATGCCCCGCAGAAGATGGAGCTTGCCGAAGTCCCGGAACGCTTTCGGAAGATTCGACAGGAGCTGCGCACTGCGCCGGGGACTGTGGCAACGATATGACAAGACTGCTTAGGCAACGGCAGTCAACCGCTTGATTATCACGGTAACTTTATCGTTCAAAAAGTACTACTAACAAACGACCACCCCGGCTATCCGCGGTTCGCGGAAGAGCAGGGGAGCTCTTGTCGCCGGGGTGGAACCTTTTCAACTCGCAGGATAGCAGAATCGCCTCGCAAGCCGGAATCAGCACGGGACGGCAGCGGGCAGAACCGCCACCCCTAGATTACTCTCACGCTGCCACTGGCAGCCCTGTTTTAGGAGTAAAGCTTCCTAAAACAGCAGGTCAAAAGCACAAAAAATACCCCCGATTCCAAGTGGAAATCGGGGGCGTCTCATTTCATTTATTCCCCCAAGTTGCTGGGGGCTTTGCGTTTCTTCCGTACGCTGCGACACTCTGCGGTACTCAGCGGATGGAAATTCGATGCTTCAAAAAACCTTTCGGCTACTCCCACTCGGTGGCGTCGATTCTGACGTCCCGTCATTCCAGTTGCATCCAGTTTTCGGTGCCGTCTCGAGCCGAGTGCCGCCAAGTATCACTATGTCGTGTTTCATCGGCTTTGGGGACAAAAGCCGGGACAACTTCAAACACTTATTTTAAACTCAGAGTATTGATTTTTTATTTTTGTCCCAAGGGACACGGCGAGCCGCCTTTGGAGCCTCGATAGCGCCGAAAACGCCGAAAACGCCCGTTTTGAAACTCAACCGCCCTCTAGTCTGCAAGCCGCCAGCTGCAATCGTAAGTGAATTAACGCGGGCGGCTTGCGTGCCATTCGCAAAACACCAGGTCGCAGGTTTTCGCCTTCGGCGGGAAAAGTGAGTAGTCTCAGGTGGCTTGTCCATGAGTCGAACCGAGTTCGCGATTTGGGGTACAGGTGTGATTAGAGAATGAAGCCTTCCTTTTCGGGAAGTCGCCCGTTTAACTGATGGCTCTCGAAAATGAGACGCAGCAGCCGCATGTAAATGCGGGGGCGGCAGTCCGATGCCTCGGCGTCGACGCCGCACAGCCCGCCAACTACGATGCTTCCGTCGCTAATACAGGCTCCGCAGCATATTGCTCGAATCGTGCCCGGAATTCGAGGCGCAAGCCGACCTCTCGGACCCGGCGACCCTCGAGCTCATGGCCGTGGCGAGGAAGCGGCTCGAGGTGATTTACGCGATCACGAGGGACAAGGTTCCGTGCGCAGCCTAACGGCCGGCGGAGATCGCAGGCCCGGCAGGGCCTGCGTCAGCATTGCCAAAAACGCCCATCGAAAGGGCGAATCCCTCTTGACAGAACTATAGGAACACCTCTTTTTTCTGCAGCTGATGCTTTCCTGGCGCGTTATGCGCTTGCGATCTTGACCTTGCTAGACGGAGCCAACTATACGAACAGTATCATTGTCCCAGTTGAATCCTAGGTTCGCATATACGAACCTAGGAATTCCTTTCTCATTAGCGCAAAGATTAGCGTGAACTATCAGCAAAATCAAAAAGAGAAGGACGCTGCTATGAAACGAAATGCCACGCGTCGGGAAAAGCGGATGACATTGCGCGCAAGAGGAAGACGGGCATGCGCGTGCATGCTTTCGCTGGTGCTTGCAATAGGACTCGTTCCTAGCTTTGGCATAGCCGATGTTGCCCAGGGCGAAGCTGGCGTTGCGGCGAATGTTGCCAGCGCATCAGACGATGCTGCGAACACTGAAGCCGTAGGCATGGCCAATGGCACCGATGCCCCCGATTCGCAGAAGGTGGCCATTCCCGAAAGCAGCACGGCTATCGATGCTGCCGTCATTTTCGAAGGAAACGAGCCTGGGGCGGCTTCTGACAAAAATGGCGAAGAGGCCGGCTCCGATTCGGCTCCATCCGCCGCTCGCGATGCAGCTTCCGCGCAGGGCGGTAGCGCAAGCGCCAGCGCTGACGCAGCTGCTGCGCAGGATGACGCCGCTACTCCCGCCGACGACCCCGAAGCAGGTCCGAACCCCTTTAAGCAAGGTGTGGATGCGCAGTCGCTGCTTGGCTTGGACAACTACGACAAACACGTTATGGTAGACAGCGAGGGCAACGTCGACAAAACCGAGACAGCCAAGCGCTGGAAAACGAAAGTCGGCTGCGAGGGTAAAAAGATGTGGGCAGGTACGCTCATCCAAGACAATGGCTACTGGGACCAGCCGGGGTGGAGCTTTACAGTCGACTGGCCGCAGCCAAACCCCCTGCACGATGCTGAGGTGTATGCCTACATTGAAAAAAACTACAGCGGTACAACTGACGGCGCGAAGCGCGACGTGGTTATTGCCGAGGGCGATGCTGGTCTTACGTCCGTCAACTTCCGTGATCTGTTTGACGGCAGCCATGATGTGCACATTGGCGACTTCGGCTTCGAATACAATCGCCTTAGCTCGCTTTCAATCCCCAGCTTCGTCAAAAAGATCAACATGGATGCGTTTATGCAGGATGGCACAAATGCGTCTTTGACCGACTTGCAATTCGAAGAGGGCATTGAGTGCATTGCGGGCGGGGCATTTGCCAATTGTAACGGCCTTGCGAAGCAGGACCTGATTGAGTTTCCAAAATCGCTTAAATACCTTGACGGCGGAGCGTTTACGACGTGCGGCGCTCTGAAGGTGCGGTTCGACAATCCCGACATTCGTTTTGGCAGCCAGTACGACAGCGACCTAGACGACCCTTCTCTCCCCTTCGACGACGGTACAACTGTGTATGCCTACAAGAAGAAGAGCGACGGCACCGATTCTGACCCGTACCGCCTTTCGCAGCAGGATACCGAATCCTCCAAGCACTATAACTACGTATGGCTCGACGATGAATCGTCGGTTGTCACGGTTACCGGCAAAGTTGAACTTCCTGAAGGCGCTGCTCCCGGCGACGTGTCGGTAGTTATGGAGCAAAACGGCGCATTGAAGAAACTGGCGCTAGCCGAAGACGGGTCTTTCACGTGTCCCGACGCAGCAATTGCTACTGAGTGTTCCATCACCGTGCAAATTGCTGGGTACTATGATAAAAACTACCTGCGTACCGCATTGCAGATGGGCTCCTCGTGGGATTTGGGAACAATTGCCGCGTCTGATTTCAAGAAAGTCGCCGCTCAGCGCACGCTCCCGATAAGCGTCTATACAAAGAACGCCGCGAATGCGGAAGGCGAAGAAGCGCTCACGAATATTACGAGCAATCCTGGTTTATCGTTCAAGCTCAAGCGCGATGGCGTCGATCTGGCTTCGGGCGAAGACGCCGATTACGTCGTGCAGTGCAATTCTGTTGTGCTCTCCGAAGCGCTTGCGAACGAGGGCAACTTCGAGAGGCTTTCGCTCGAAGTTTCGACCAGCGATTCGCTGAAGCTTACGGGCGCTACGGTTGCCTACAGCAGTGAACGGGGCGGTTTCGAGGCAACCCTTTCTTCATGGGGCAGCGCACGTGTGTCCACGAATGCCGCGTACGAGGGCCGCAGTCGCGTATTCCTCTTCAGCGGGACCAACGCGAATGCCCGTTGCGTCGTGGACAGCTACACGTCGGTTGAATGGCCAGATGGTCAGGAAAACCCCAATTGGATTCTTTCTACGGGCAAGCTGAAGGCGGGAACCTATGTTGTGGCGGCATGCAAGCCAGACACGGTGCTCTCTGCGTCGAACCTGGGAGTGTTGGAGCGTTCTGGCGTTCCGTACGCGAAAGCCGAAGTCGAAATAACCGACGATTCAGTGTCTGAGGTGACGCTCGACGTGCCCGATTACGACAAAGAGCAGCTGCTGAAGAATGCGGGGGTGAAATCAGCGCGCGTACAAGCCCCGGGTGACGGTGTGGTTGCTGGGTGCGAAACAATAATCGAAGTGGCCTATGACCTCGATAAGCCAATGCCGCTCGAATTCACCTTCGGCATTCCTTCCGCTGATTATCACGGCATAAGCGCATCACTGAAAAGCTCAGGTAATGCGTCTTGCGGGGTGTATGGGGACAGCCTGGTTGTTAATGTCGATGCGCAAACGACCACTGATGTGCTCTATATTGCGTTTACGCCCGATAAGCAGCAGGTTTACTCGCTTCCCGTGTCGCTCGAGGCGGACGACAAGGTGATTCCTTTGGGTGATGCGTCATTCCTCGCACGAGGAATGACGGTCAAGGTTGCCGACAACTGCGTAAAAGATACGGGCAATCAGGCCACGGTGTACAGCGCGCCTTCGTCGTTTATCGAGCTTTCCATTGCTGGCCAAACGGTGGGAACGGCATATACGAACGCGCTTGGTCATGCGCAGATTTCATTTGACATTCCCGAAGAGGTCACCCAGGGTCTTCTGTTCGGCGACTACGTAAAACTTGATGCGAAAAGTGAACAGGTTGATGCTCATCTCAATTGCTTCTATCGCCCAGGTGCGAAAATCAAGACGTTCAGCATAACGAATGCGGGCAAAACCCAAACAAGAATCGTTGATGGGAAAGAGACCTACGATAACCTCACCGTTCTGTATCAACTCCCAAAGAAAAAGAATGCATATTGGACGTTTGATGTGACGGTTGACAACGCCACTGCGCAGATCAACGCCGGCGATGTGCTCATGATGTACGCGAAGCTGGCAAATGGGGAAAATGTTGCGGTGCCTCTTGCCCTTGTATCGCAAGGAGACGAGGGCTCGCGTTACGTGGGCGAATACGTAGACCAAGAATACCTGGCCTTGCTTGAGGAAAATGAGGGCGAGGGGTTTTTCTCCTCGGAATTGCTCCAGTCGAAGAATCTCTTCATTCCCGAAAGCTACAGCTTTAGCAACTTCGCGCTTTCCTACAAGGCAAACCTTGATGAAGATTACGAAGAGCGCGCGAAAAAGCGCATTGAAGATGAGGTTGCCGAAAGGCAGCAGCAATACAGCGCCTTCTGGGCGGACTACTGGGCGGGCTTTGAGGTGGATGACACCGCCAAGCAGCACGCCCAGGAAGTCGATGCCGCTTTGGGCGAGGTTGTAGCGCAGCTCGCCGAGCGAGATGATGCGAGCAGCGAAGACGTACAGGCCACCATTGCCGAAATTGAAGCGTTGCGCCCTGATTTCCGCGACTTCGGATCTGCGCTCGCTCCCGACGATGACCTCTGGATTGCCTCGATCGATTCGCCTATTTTCACAGGGAAGTTTCCGGACGATATCAGCTGGACGGCTCCCACCGATGCCGAGCTCCAGGAGTGGTATGGCGACGAGATTCTGATGGACGGCAACGGCAATGTCATTCTCGATGAGAACGGCAACGAGCAAAAACTCACCGACATTGCGCGCAAGTCCTTCGATGAAGTTCAGCAGGAAATTGAGCAGAAAAACGCATGGGCGCGCAATACGCAAAAGACAATCGTGAACGGCCTTGACAAGCTGGGTCGCGAATCGGGCGTGGGCGCGCCGAGCGAATCGGGTTCGCCCTACACCCTGATAGACAACGTCATGAAGAAGGAGTGCGGCGATACGCTCGCCATTTCGGACGGAGATAATGCGAAGGGCGAGCAGATATCCTCTTCGACGAATGGTCGTTTTACGGGTGATTACTTCGTCACCGAAGAACAGAAGAATGGTAAAGACGGCAAAACGCCTGGGATTTACTCGGGAATGACCGCTCGCGTGACAGAAGAGGCACCCCAGGGTGTCGAGGCGCCTGCTCGTGTTACGACTTATACGTCCAATTTCGATGAAGCCCATGAACGTAGCGACGCCGCCAAAGCGGATATGTGGTCATCAGCGTGGAGCATTGCACGAGGTCAGGTGCTCGAACTGGTATCGGGGGGCCTCGATTATGCGAATAAGCTCACAATCAAGAACATCATCAACAGACGTTTGATGGAGCATATGCCAGTAAGTGAGGTTTCGCCTCTTATGGAGGCATATGCGAAAGCGAACTTGTTCGAGAAGGAAATGGAGGAAATTGGTGAAGCGAACCAGATGATGCAAACGGGCAAGGGTATAACGGGCGTGCTCGGCTTGGCTAACGATTACTTCGGTATGGATAGCGCGAAGAATTCGCTCATTGACAGCGGCAACGAGATTCGCCTCATCGAAACGGACATCGAGAATATCTACCAGCTCATTAAATACTGGCGTGCGTACAACCCCTGCGACAGCGATTGCCAGCGCTGCATCGACGCGTTGTATGCCGAGCTTGAAGCCGCCGAGAAATACAAGGAATACCTTGTTGCCGAAGATGACAACAACTATTCGGATGTTATGAGGGGCTGTGGCACCTCAACGCTGAACGCCATGCTGGCAGTATGCAGCCTTTATGGTTCGGGCTCGTTCGGGGCGGCGGGTTCTGCGGAAGTGTATGAGGGTTCCGATCTTCTTGGCAACTTCGTTTCCAAGCTTTCGCTGTGTGCCGATGTGTCTTCGACATCTGCTCACATGCTGCGCGCTCCTTGGGCTGACGTTGCCAAGAACGAATACGCCGAGGCAACGGCGTATCGCATGAGCGTATGCAAGAATTCCGGGAAGAAGAAAAGCGAGGACGATAAATACCGCGAAACGATCGATTGGGACCGTTTCTATGGGTCGGATGTTCGCTACCGCAATTATGGTGCGAATGTCATTCTCGACCCATCGGGCGTGGTGTATGAGGCGTTGGAGAGCAATCCCGTAGAGGGCGCAACGGCTACGTTGTGGACAAGGGGCTCCGCTTCCGGCGGGTCCGAGCAGGAATGGAACGCTGAGGCGTACGAGCAGCGAAACCCGCAAACGACCAGCGGCGATGGTTCGTTCGCGTGGGATACTCCCACGGGTCAGTACCAGGTGCGCGTAAGCAAGGACGGCTATCGCGATTCGGCGAGCGAGTGGCTCAATGTGCTTCCGATTCAGACAGGTGTGAACATCAAGCTCGAGTCCTCAAAAGCACCCGAGGTTCAAGAAGCCTGGGCTGATTCCGACTGTATCGAGATCGCATTCGACCAGTACATGAAGGCATCGGATTCCCTTGAGGCGACCCTGGATGGAATTGCCGCCGAACGCATAGAGTGGGTTGATCCTCAGGAGGCGTCCGAGGCGGATGGCTACGGCACGCTTTCTCGCGTGCTGCGGATATACCCAAAAAGCTCGCTTGCTGAAGGGTCCCAGGTGAACCTCGCCATAAAGGGCTTGCAGAATTATGTGGGCACGGCTCTGGCAACGCAGGGGGGAAATTGGTCGCAGCAGCTGACGGTTTCCAAACATCCCTCCCAGCTTGTGGCTAATTTCGAAAACGCTGTGGTGCTTCAGCAGAATGCCAGCGAGCCGGTGCAGGTTATCGCATATGTGCGCTATGCCGACGGGTCGCCTGTGGCTGGTCAGCGCGTGGTTGCGAAGCTGGAATCGGGTAGCCTTGCGTCGTTCAAAGGCGCCGCGTTCCAGAGCGATGCGGACGGAAGCGTGTGGGTTGAGGCCACGACCGACGCAGAGGGCAAGGCGAGCTTCCTGCTGGCAGGCGAATTGCCTGGCATGACGACGCTTGAGCTTTCTGCAAGCGGCACCGATCTTACTAAGGAGATAGCCGTGCGTGTGACGTCTGATGCGGCGCAGCCCGCGCGTCCCGTGGCAACGATTGACGGCGCCGTATTCGATGCAGCTTCGCCGAAGGAGAATTCGATTGAGGTTGCGAAGGGCTCTCTTCTGGATCTTTCCTGCAGTACGGAAGGCGCAACTATCTACTACACCACCGACGACACGTGCCCGTGCATTGAAGACGGTTCGCGCGTTGAGTACACGACTCCTGTTCCGGTGACGCAGAATACGCGATTCCGAATTGCGGCATACAAAGAAGGCATGGCCTTCGAAGCTTATAGCGAGCGGTTGAATCTTAATGTGACGGTTGCCGATTCTCAGGAGCCTAGTCCTGATCCTGGGCCTGTTGATCCTGGTCAAAAGCCTGGCTCCGATCTGAGCAATCCAGACGGCGGAACAGCACAGCCTGGTGGGTCGGGTGCTACTTCTGGCGATACCTCAGAAGGCGGCAATTCCGCCGCAGACCCAGGTGCGAGCGGTGCTTCAGGCGCGGAGCAAGAAGACGATGCCAATGCCGAGGCAACGGGTGTAGCATGTGCTGCAACCGGTGATTCGTCTGGTTGGGCGGTTGCGGCGCTTGTTGCGGGTGCTGTGCTCGCGGCGGGTGCGGCGACCTGCGTTTTCCTCAAACGCAGGCGCGAACGGCAGAGCTAGCTGCGCGGGCAGCCCCTGCGGAGGCGCTCCGCCTCGTCGGATCGCCTCCGCCTCGCCTCAAATGGCACGCGGCTAGCTGGCACGATGCCTCCGAGGCTTATCCCCGAGCGCTTCGCCGCGGCAGCAATCGCCCCATTCGTTCCAAAGCGTTCGGCGATGGCGAGATATTGACGCTGTGCGTTCCCGGGCGTTCGACGATGACAAGATTGGTAGTCGGTGGTGACTTGATGAATGAAGAAGTGTCATTCACAGACGAAGACTGGGAAAAGTCATTCTCAGAATAAAAAAATCAATTAAATCATCGCTACAACCTCAGCGCACTGGATATAACCAGTGCGCTTCAGCTCTAACAAACATAACGAAAAAGGCTAGGTTGAAACTCGATTCTACCTAGCCTTTACAGTGTTTGAACTGCGGTTTTCTTTATTCGTGTACCTTTTCGGGGAAAACTGGGTGAACTAAATCACATTCCAGAAAACCTCAAATCATTCGGTATAACTAATACACTTTTTACTGTGTATTATTCCTACTCGATGGCTTCAGCTCTGCCGTCCCGTCATTTCAGTTGCATCCAGTTTTCGGTGCCGTCTCGAATCGAGTGCCGCCAGGTAACGCCATGTCGTGCTTCGTCGGCCTCGGGGACAAAAGCTGGGACAACTTCAAAAACTTATTTCAAACTCAGGGCTTTGATTTTTTGTTTTTGTCCCAAAGTGCGCGGCGAGCTGCCTTTGGAGACTCAATAGCGCCGAAAACGCCCGCTTTGAAACTCAACCGTCCTTTAGCATGCAAGCCGCCAGCTGCAATCGTAAGTGAATCAACGCGGGCGGCTCGCGCACCGTTTGTAAAACCCCAGGTCATAGGACTTCGTTGTCGGTAAACAAAGTGAGTAGTCTCAGGTGGCTTGCTTATGAGTTGAATCAATACCGCGATTCGCGACGCAGCCGTGGCATCTCCATCGTCTGATCCCCGGGCTTGTCTTAACCGCTGCACGATATGGCGGTAGGTGCGTTGCGGTGGGATAATGTCAGCCAAGAAAGATTCAAAAGAACGGATATGCACCTTTGGTATGGCATCAAAGGAACGGTAGATAAAAAGCTTTCATCGCAACTCGAAGCGTTAGAAGCACAAGGTTACCCGTTCAAATACAAGATATTCACCGAGCTCGGTCATGGCGGTTTGGCGGGAGAGCATCCCGAGCAATTCTTAGAGGAAATGATAAAAGCACACGAATCATAACCAGGGATTGTTTTAAGAACAGCTTTAGCCATCGAGGACTCCAGACGTTTTTCCGGACGTCAAGGTCACGCGGCGCAGCCCCTCACGCCGAGCGCGCGTCAGAGCGAGGGCAAATTCTCGCGGTAGCGGCGCAAGTCGTTCTCGTCGCACCTTTGCAGGATGTCGTCGAGTTCGGAAAGCAAGCGAGGCTTGCTGCAGGCAGATCACCTTCCAGAAAGAAGGCGTTCGACGCGCCCATGAGGGCAATCTGGGTGGGAACGTCAAGCTGCTCCACGAGTGCGCGGATTTCGCGGTACTTCTCGTGCTCGCTGCATTCCCGCCAAGCGCCGCATTCGATTTCCCGCGCCAGTTCCGAATTTGGGAACACGGTGAGCATGTTGGGACCAATGAGGAACGGGTGCAGCTGATTGAACACGGCGGCCGAGGTTTTCGCACCTGCGATGCCGCGCCCTTTGCCGTGGATTCCCACGAGGTAGAAAAACGAGTAGTCGATGCCCGCCGTCTCGAGGCGGCGGCATTGCTCCAGGATGTCGCGCGAGGTGTAGCCCTTGCGCATGAAGCGCAGCGCATCATCGTCGCCGGTCTCGACGCCGATGGTGAGCCTGGTGAAGCTCGCTTCGCGCAAACGCTTGAGGTCGCCGTCGGTTTTGCGCAGCGAGTCGGTGATGCGCGCAAAACAGCCGATGGTCTCGACGCTGGGCAGGTAGCGGTGGATCATGCCGGCGATTTCCAGCAGTTTTCCCGCGGGTAGTGCAAACGGGTTCGCTCCCGTGAGGAATACGCGCCTGATGCCTTCCGGCCGCGCTTGGCCGAGCAGGCGCGCCATCATGGGGGCATCGGGACTTGTGCGCAGCGTTTGTGCTTCCAGCAGGTCGAACTCGATGGCGCCCATATCGGGCCCGCGGAACTTGAAGGGCAGCTCATCGTAAAGCGTGCAGAACTTGCATGCGCGGTGGGTACAGCCGGCGGTCGCTTCGAGCAAAAGGGAATCCCATTCGTAGGGTGGTCGCCATATGGTACCGGTGTAGTGCATGATGCCTCCAATCGGGTCGTGCGAAGCGGGGCGGCGCTGTGTTGCGCCTTGCTTCTTGTTGGCTGGTATCATGCAAAAGAAGATTTCCGAATTGAAGTACTGTCTTTTTCTGGAGTACCTGGCTGGCGAACGGGGGAGTGGGCTTTGGCAAGGCGAACAGGTCAAGAAATCGAACGCTGCCGCGCGGTATCGACCATCCAGCGCATGATCGGCGGGAAGTGGAAGATAGAGATCCTGTTCTACATAGCGTTGCGCGATGTGCGCCATTTTGGCGAGCTGCGTCGCTGCATCGGCACCATCAGCGAGTCAACGCTTTCCAGGCAGCTGCGCGAGCTGGTGATCGACGGCATGCTCGAGCGCATCGACCACGGCCAGGTCCCTCCCAACGTGGAATACGTGCTCACCAAGCAGGGCGAAAGTTTCGTCCCTATCCTCATAGCGATGAAAACCTGGGGTGAGGAACAGCTGGGGTTATAGGTGCATTGACCTAGCCGACCTCAAGGCGGCATCCGTGGATGAAAAACGATTGGAGGCAGTTTCTCAAGCCGTGAGACCGCATAACGCTCCACGCCCGCATGTTGCGCCTGCGCCGTCGTGAACAGGCCCCTTTGCGAGAAGGCGATATCGCTGGGTTTCCGTATGGCTTCGATTGCTTTCATGTTTGGATTGTGGCAAATCAAGTAACAATTCAAGCGAGCTTTAAGCGGGAAAAACGATATCGATAATCATATCAGCCTCTAGCTGCTTTGCTGTTGTATACGATATGGGAAACCTTCCTCCATAGACGTAGCCGCATACGACTGGTTCAAGTTGCGTGAATGGGGAAATGGCATCTCGACATGGCTGCAAGGTCGCGCAACTGCATTCCGTGGGCGTAAAGAGGTGCTCGCGGTAAGCAGCACAGTTGTGGACCTGGCTGATTCCTGCTAGTCGATTATTGGCACCGTTTCAAAGTGCTCTCTTCGGCCTCACCTTGTGGATGGACGGAATCCCTAAGGCGAGGCCGTGGTTACGGTTGACCATGTACGCTAGGAGCTCAATCTTTGCTAGCGTTGATCGAGATAGAACTGAGGTTCGAACCATCTATCGAAGTGATACGCTTCATCCTTGGAAGTCCATCGCGTATCGTAGAGAAATGCGCTCAAATCATCATCGCCGCAGAGGTCTTCTGGCCATTCTTTCCAGCCTTCACTGTTCTGCCATTCGGCATTATCCGGAGCTTCTCCTTCGGTGGCTGGTGTCCATTCGCCGATTGCGTCAAAAGAAAGATCGCGAATGAGCCGGACGAGGAGTTCTTCGGCGGGGCTGTGCGCGTTCATTTTTGTCCCGAAGCGAGCGCGAGTTCGGTACTCTGCAAGAACAGTATTAAACCGGTAAACGAATTCGAAATCGTACCTTGTCAAAAATTGTAGGGGTAACATGTCGGCTAGCCAACTCGAATCCAGTTCACCTATATGCGTTCCTGCTGGCATTTTTCCTAGTTCTTCAAGATCGTCGTTCAGGTAGTCTAGAAGGATGTCGCTTCCCACGGCGAAGGAGACGGCTGCTTTGCGGCCGAATTCCTCGGCGAGGATCGGAGACCATGCCTTGTGAGAGGCATCAATTGAATTGAGCCAAGCATAGTCATCGCAATCAGGGAGCTCAACTCCCGGTTGGGGCAGGGAAGTCCAAGAAAGAGCTTTGCAAACGCCTTTAATCTTGTCGTTCCTAATCGAGTTTCCGGATTCGTATCGGAACCAAGTCTTTGTTCCGACGCCAGCTTTTCGGGCCGCTTCTTCTGCGCTCAGTCCTAGCTCATGGCGCCTCTGTTTGATTGAGTAGGCGAGAGCTAAGCTACCTTCCTTTGTCCTCGGTGGCATATGTCCTCCAATCATAGTGTCAGAACCATGTATGTGCCTGTCATTATAATTGAAATTGTTGAGGATTAACATGCTTTCCGATTGTTTTTGGCGGTTTCCAACGGTTAGGTGAGAGCGCCCCCCGTCTTCCTCCTGTATTATTCATTGATCAAAGAAAGCCTTCGGAATCTAAGTGATCCTGGGGGCTTCATCGTTTTTTATTCAAAAACTCTGAGTAGCTTTACCTTATTCTGTTTGCTGATGACGGCTCGTGTCATCGTGAGAATAGTGATGGACGGCTTCCCCAGAATAGTCGCTGGTTATTTCCGCCAGTGATTAAGCGAATTCGCGTGCTGTCGTCTCGTGCCGTTGTCATGCCGTCAAGGGGTTGATTCGTGTGAGATTTCCTCGGTACCTCAGAGAGTCGTACCGCATCTGATTCGTCCAACATCGACTGTTCTAATCACCCCATTTATCACCTCAATGGCAGAATCGACTGAAGTGATAAATGAGGTGATAAACATGAATCTGACTTCCAAATTCGCATTGAAGACTCACATCATGAGCCCGGGAACGCACTTGGGATTCGCATCGCCTCGCTTGATGGCAAAATTACGTCCGTCGTAAAGGCGCATATTCCCCGAAATTGAAGTTTTTTCATTTTTGGGGAATAGCGCGACTCAGCCATTCGGCAGCGTCCACGATCCTTATTCCCTCGTGCTGATATTCAGGCTGATAGGTGCGCGCAATCAGAATTTTCGGATATGCGTCTTTTATCGCCAATAATGGGGACACCTCGCGCTCGAACGTCCGCTCCTCCGATATATCGTTCGCAACCTGGATATAGAGCTTCTCACCCTGCTTAATCGCAACGAAGTCGATTTCCTTCTTGTATAGCACGCCGACGTAAGCCTCGTAGCCGCGGCGCAGGAGCTCGATGGCAACGATGTTTTCCAGTACGCGACCGTAGTCCATGTTCTTGGTTCCAAGGCGCGCGAACCGAAACCCTTGGTCGACAAGGTAATATTTATCCTCCGACCTTAGGTATCTTTTCCCACGGATGTCGTAGCGACGAATACGGTAGAAAGCGAAGGCCTTGCATAGCGCATCGACGTATTTGCCAATCGTCTTGTGGTCGGCTTTCGTCCTATTTGACCTGAGGGTGTCGGCGATGGAGCGCAACGATGTCAGGTTCCCGACGTTGTCCATAAGGTAGTCGATAAGAGCATGAAGCAGCTGCTCGTTCTTCACCTTGTATTTGCTGACGATGTCGCGAACCACCAGGGCGTTCAGAACTTCGGAGTTGATGTAGCGGCGCTTCTGCTCTTCCGTTTTGTATAAGAACGAGCCCGCCATGCCACCTTCCGCTATGTAGCCGGTCAGGCTGCTATAGATGTTTTGGGACGGGTAGTATTCAAGGTACTCGCTGAACGAAAACGGGTAAACGGGAATTTCGTACGTCCTGCCCACGAACAAGGTCGCTAAGTCGCTGCTTTGAAGGAAGGCGTTCGATCCAGTGACGAATATGCTGTACTTCTCCCTGGCATGCAGGCTATTTATGGCCTTCTCGAAGGACTCGCACATCTGTACCTCGTCGACGAGCAGGTAATTTCGATGTTCGGGCGCATAGTGGTCCTCCACGTAGGATTCCAGCGCCCGATATTCCATGAGGCTTTCGAAGTCGGTCAGGTTGTAGTTGATGTGGATGATGTTGGCATCGGGCTGCTGCTCCAAAATCTTTTTCGCCAATGCCTCCATGAGCTTCGACTTGCCAGATCTGCGGACGCCTGTGATGACCTTGATATCGGGAGCGTCGACTAGCTCCATCATCTCCGAAAGGTATGTCGAACGTTCTATGAGCTTCACGATTGGCCCCTTTGATAGTGCTTAATGATCGGCAATTCCCCAAAATTAAAAATCTTTTGATTTTGGGGAATTATACCGCTTCGATCTATTGCTGCGTCAGTCAAAACGGAGAACCGCGCTTGCTTAGGCAATCATCACGAGACGGGCAGGGCTCTTGGAAGCTCTTGGGGACCCCAATTGCGGGTAGCTTTTCCGCACAAATGCAAATGCGTTTACATCGATTCCTGGTAATCCTATTGTCCATTGGGCGAAAGAGGCGTCGCCATGGATACCGAGCGCGGGTCGACGAGGGCGAGCGCGCGTGAACAGCACGGACCTGCCCAGAGGAGGCCCCCATCACCCAGAAGCGCCATGGCCTCGGCAAAGGCGTCGGGTCCAGCGAGCAAGATGTTTCTGGTTCCGCCGTTCCGTCATTCCAGTTGCACTCGGTTTCCCGCGTCGTCTCGCAGCCTCGCCTCATCAGCTCCAGGAAGACGGCGTTCTCGTACATGCGGCCCTAATCCATCATCTACTCCTTCTCGGTTTCGAAAGTCGTATTTCTTTAGAGTTTCGAAACCGAGAATGCAATATACACAAGGATGCGTCGAGGAGCGAATCCCGATCGTGTCATGTCGGCAGCGGCGTTGGGGCACATTCGCTCGTGCTACAATGCGGCCATCAGAGATGAAAACACAGTCCCCGTCGGGTAGTCGTGGGCGTGCGGGAGTCCGCATCAGTAACCTGCCTCCTTGGTTGTCCCTTCTCTGCATGGTCATCTACATAAAGGAGGAATCAACCATGCAGATCAGCGTGTCGTCCACCCTGACCGTATTTCATGAGGGCCAATTTTGGGTCGGGCTGGCGGAACATGTCGAAGACGGGAGATACGGCGTCGCCCGCATCGTCTTCGGTGCAGAACCGTCCAATGAGGAAATCCTGCAATTCGTTATTAGCAAATGGGCGAAGCTCACGTTCTTCGGTGGCAATCCCGCCGAGGCGAGCGAGCCTGCAAAAAACCCCAAGCGCCGCGCCCGCGAGGCGTCGAAGGCCCTTAAACGGCCGGCGATGGGCACCAAGGCGCAGCAGGCGCTCGCGAGTCAGCGGGAGGCAATGAAGCGAGAGTCGGTCCGCGAAAAAAGCCAACGCCGCGCAGATGAGGCGGAGGCGCGCTTCGAGCAGCGGAAGCTGAAGCGCAAGCAGAAGCATTGCGGGCGTTGATCGCCATCCGCGGAGGCGCTTATATAGCAGCAGGCTTAGTTCCAATTGAAACTAAGCCTGCAATCTGCGCTATAGCATCACATCGAATGTCTGTTCTATTCCCATTCTTTCACGCTCGTTTGCTGTCGCGCCATTCCAGTTGACCCCAGTTGGCTCGTCGGTTTTGAGCGTCATACCGCCGAATCCCGCCGCGTGGCTTCGCGCAGGCGTTTGGGACAAAACGTGGGACAGCGCGGAAAACTTTTCCGCACCCCCCCGCTCGCAGTTTCTTTTTTGTCCCGGGGACAAAAAAGAGCAGGTTTTGGAGCCCAGAACAGTCCTAAATTGACGCCAAAGCGGCCGATTTTCCTCTTTGGCGCCTGTTTGGCGAAGTAAATCGTAGCCAGCGGCTTTGCCGCCTAACATTTCCGCAGGTCAGATGGGATGCGCAAGAGCGATGACCGAAAGAATCGTCGCGGGCGGCTTTCGCTGGTGAAAGGTCGCCCCATTTGGTGTTACGACGTGGCGGTCTTGGGGCGCATGGCTTGTTGCGCGGGCTTGCAGTAGACAAGTGCACCGGCGATGAGCAGTGCCGTGGTGCAAAAACTTACCGGGTAGGCAACCATGACGGTGGCAAACGTGGGGTGTACCGGAAAGACCGCCAGGGCCCAAAAGAAGCGCGTGCCGCACACGCCGATTGCCGTGAGCGCCGAAGGCAGCGCCGAGATGCCAAATCCGCGCAGGTAGCCAGACATGTTTTCGTACGCCATGCTAAACACGTAGGCAGGGAAGAGCATGCATACGCGCACATAGGCGATATCGAGAACCTCGGCATCCGAGCTGAAGAGCGCCAAAATCGTGCGTCCCTGCCAAACGACCAGCACAATCATGACGATGGTGATAATCGCGTCTTCGATAAGGGCGACCTTGAGCGCCTTTTTGCAACGCCCCAGATTGCTCGCGCCACTGTTTTGCCCCACGAACGTGGTGCATGCCTGGCTAAACGAGTTGAGCAGACTGTAGCAGACAAACTCCAGCGCAAGTGCGGCAGAAGATGCAGCCACGACCTGAGCGCCCAGGCTGTTAATACAGGTTTGGATGAGAATGTTTGCCAGCGAAAATACGCTGCCCTGGATGCCTGCGGGGAGTCCGATGCGAACGA
The DNA here is from genome assembly GCF_000236865.1 of Senegalimassilia anaerobia JC110. GTDB lineage: Bacteria > Actinomycetota > Coriobacteriia > Coriobacteriales > Eggerthellaceae > Senegalimassilia > Senegalimassilia anaerobia. The sequence goes on from NZ_HE611014.1 coordinate 666,028, forward strand.
TTTTGGTGACCGATTCGCGGTCGATGCGCAGGCGTCTGGGATCGATGCGAATGGCCTCGTCCGCTTTGAGAAGGCGCGTGAAGAGAAATCCGGAGCTTACGATGTAGCACAGCACAGTGGCCAGCGCCACGCCGGCAGCGCCCCAGCCCAAGAATGCTACGAAGATGCCGTCGAGCACGACGTTGAGGGCCGTCGAGATGGCAAGTGCCATGAGCGGCATGCGCGTTACGCCAACGCTTCGAAATATGGCGGCTTCAAAGTTAAATAGCAGGATTGCCGGGATGCCCAACAGATACACGCGCAGGTAGACGAGGGCATCGTTAAAGATCTCGGGCGGCACGCTCAGGCATTGCATAACCGGTCGGCTCGCGATCTCCATCAGGATGGTCACAACGACGCCGAGAAGCGCAAGAACCACGGCGGTGTGCGCACAGCGATTCGCGCGATCTCGATTGCCGGCACCTACGGCATGCGCGATCGTGACGTTCGCGCCCAAAGAGAGGCCGACAAACAGCATGATGAGCAGGGTCGCAATAGGCGTGGTCGAGCCTACGGCAGCCATGCCCAACGTTCCGCCGTCGGGTGAGAAGCGTCCAACCATCAAGGTGTCGATGAGATTCGAAAGCTGCTCGAGGATGCCGGTGATGGCGACAGGTAATGCGAACAACGGGATATCGCGCCACAGCGAACCGTGAAGGATGTTGATGTTGGTGCTCGATTGTGCCATAAGAGCTTGCTTCTAGCCTTTCGTATTTATTTCTGGCCCTCGACGTCGGGATGCCAGCTGGAATACAGCTTCATCTTCTCGGCCGTGCGCTCGTAAAAGGGCTTGCCGTGATCGAGGGCAGCAATTTGCGCCATGTCCTCGTCGGTGAGCTCGAAGTCGAAGATGTCGATGTTGTCGTTGATGTGTGACGGCGTTTTGGAGCCGGGGATCACAACGTTGTCCTGCTGAATATGCCAACGCATGATGACCTGAGCCGGGGTCTTGCCGTACTTAGCCGCAAGCTCGCGAACGACGGGCTCCTCGAGGATGACCTTGTTGTCGCGGCCGCCCAGCGGATACCAGGCCTGAAGTGCGATGCCGTGCTTCTCCAGCAGCGCCTTGAGCTCGGTCTGCGGGAAGTAGGGGTGGCACTCCACCTGGATAAGGGCGGGCATAACCTCGCAGTGGGCGAGCAGATGCTCGATCTCCGTTTGATTGAAGTTGGAGATGCCAATAGAGCGCAGCTTGCCTGCTTTGTATGCTGCCTCGAGCTTGGCGTAGCCGGCTACGTAGTCTCCTGCGGGCTGGTGCAGGATCATGAGGTCGATGTAGTCACAGCCCAGGCGCTCAAGGGTCTCGTCCACGGCGGTGTCGGACTCATAGAAGCACGGCCACAACTTGGTCTCGAGGAAGATCTGATTGCGAGTGCGGCTAGAGTCGCGCATGCCGCGGCCCACAGCCCGCTCGTTGACGTAGGCGTTGGCGGTGTCGATGAGCTCGTAGCCGTTGTCCAGGGCGTAGGCGACGGACAGCTGCGCGTCGTCGGGTGAAAGTAGATACGTGCCCAAGCCCACCTGCGGCATCTTGACATCGTTGTTGAGTGTCACGTAATTCATGTTGGTTCCTTTCTAGTTATTGCCGAGCGCGTTGTAGGCTTTGTCGTCCACGGGCTCGAGCCATTCATTGCTAGTGCCCTCGCCGGGGAACTCGAAGGCCAAGTGGCTGAACCAGCTGTTGGCGACGGCGCCATGCCAGTGCTTGACGTTGGCGGGGATCTCGACGATATCGCCGGGGCGCAGGCGCTGGGCGGGTTTGCCCTCTTCCTGGTACCAGCCCTCGCCGTCGACGCAGATCAATACCTGTCCGCCGCCCTTGCTCGCGTGGTGAACGTGCCAGTTGTTGCGGCAGCCCGGCTCAAAGGTGACGTTGTGGATGGGCAGGTAATCGCCCGGGGCGGTCAGCGCATTGAGGTAGCTCTGCCCGATAAAGTACGGCGCGAATGCGTCGTTGGGCTCACCGAGGCCAAATATTCCGCCGTGGGCCTCAGGTGCTGCGCCTTCATTTTTGATAGTCACGGTGTTCCCTTCATTCATTTGTTGGTCCTTGCTGCGTTAGAGGTACCTTGCTGCAAACTTCTCGAGTTCGGCGTCGCTCTTGTTGTTGAGAACGCCGCCGTCGACGATCTTTGCATCCGGTGCGCATGCTCTGAGCATCGACGCCGTCTTGCCCATTCCGCTTCCGCCCGAGGTGGCAAACAAGACGATTGTTTTGCCTGCCAGGTCGTAAGACTCAAGGAACGTGTTGATAATCGCCGGCGCCACGTACCACCAGATGGGGAATCCCAAAAAGACGGTGTCGTAGTTCTCGATATGCTCGACCCTGGAGGCTATGGCGGGGCGGCAGGAGGGGTCGGCCGCCTCCAGCGTGCTGCGGCTCTGCTTGTCGCGCCAGTCAAGGTCGGCGTTTGTGTATGGATCGGTGGGCACAATGGCGAACAGATCGCTGTCCGTCGCGCGTGCCAGTCGACTTGCAACGTCCGTGGTGGTGCCCGTTGCGCTGAAATATGCCACAAGTGTTTTGGCCATCGGGAATCCTTTCGTTGTTGCGGTTCGGGTTTATGCCGGGTTATTCCTTGGTGTCGGCATCGTCGGCATACACTTCTTTGGCCACGTTGAAGGCCGCCCAGGCGTTGGGCCAGCCGGCGTAGAAGGCGATGTGAGTAAGAAGCTCCGCCATCTCCTCGCGCGTGACTCCGTTTGCGTGGGCGCTGGCCAGGTGATACTTGAGCGAGCTGTCGGTGATGCCTTTGCCGATGAGCGCGCTCACGGTGACGATGCTGCGCAGTTTGAGCGGCAGCTTGTCCTCACGGTTCCACACTTCGCCAAAGAGAATGTCGTCGTTGAGATGCGCGAACTCCGGGGCGAACTCGCCCAAGGCGTCGTGGCCCGCGGTCTGTTTGATGGTCATGCTGGTTACTCCTTTGAATTACGTGAACAGCACCCGGTTGAGACGCTGCGCAGCTGGTAGATGAGATAATCGAGGCACTCGAGCTTCTTTTGCTCCGAGTGGATGTTCTCGAGCAATTCGCGACGATATTGTTTGAGCAGGCAGATGCGCGCGCAGCCGCTGTCGGCGGAGGTGTACTGCTCGATGAGCTCCTCGCTGCAGCCGGCGTCGCGGAGGTTGTCGATGATGCTACCGTCCATAGGCCTACCTTGAAGTTTTGACCTTGGTCGTGCCGGCGAGCGGCTTCTCGCCCGGGCGGCTCTTGGGCCCCACGAGTGCATGCGGCCGATAGAGCTCCTCGAGGAAATCGACCTCGGCGGTGGAGAGCGTCAGATCGAGCGCGGCCACGGCATCGTCGACGCGCTCGGGTTTGGAACAGCCCACGATGGGGGCCTCGACCCCGCGTGCCCAGTGCCATGCCAATGCAACTTGCGACATCGGCGTGCCGTGATCGGCGGCAACCTTGGCCACGCGCTCGACGATGGGCATGTCGATGGCGCGGTCGTGGTCGTATTTGTTGACCATGGTCTTGTCGGTGGTGCCGCGGGTGCTGGTGCTCTCCCAGGTAGGGCGGCAGAGATGTCCCGACGCCATGGGGCTGTACGGCGTAAGGGCCATGTCAAACTGGCGGCACACCGGAATCATCTCCCGCTCGTCCTCTCGGTACAGCAGGTTGTAGTGGCACTGCATGCTCGTAAAGGGCGTCCAGCCGTTGTCGCGTGCGACGATCTGGAGGTTATGCAGCTGGTAGGCGTACATGGCGCTGGCGCCGAGAGCACGAACCTTGCCCTCGCGCATCAGGTCGTTGAGCGATTCCATGGTCTCTTCCATGGGTACGTCGTAATCGAAGCGATGGATGATGTAGAGGTCCAAGTAATCGGTGCCGAGGCGTTTGAGCGAACCTTCGATCTCGCGCTTGATGGCCGCGGCGGAAAGGCCGCCTTCGTTGAAGTGGACCTTGCTGGCAAGCACGACGTCTTCGCGTGCGATCCCTAGGTCGCGCAGCGCGGCGCCGATATATTCCTCGCTCGTGCCGAAGCTGTAGCAGTTGGCGGTGTCGATAAAGTTGATGCCGGCGTCGAGCGCGCGCTTGATGACGGCGCGAGTATCGTCGGGCCCGATGGTCCACTGGTGGAAGTCGGGGCTGGCCTCACCGAAGCTCATGCCGCCCAAGCAGAGTTTGGAAACTTTGATGCCGGAATGTCCAAGGGTGGTGTACTGCATGGCTCTCTCCTTGTTCTTGAGGGATGGCTATAGCGTACGTTGACGGGCGGATGATGTATATTGCTTATAGCGACTATCTAGATATACGATGACCGAATGGCTAGTCGAAGGACGGATTTAGCCGGATTGGGGGCGCCATGGAGCTGCGAACGCTGCGCTATTTTCTGGCGGTGGCGCGCGAGGAAAACATGACCGAGGCGGCAAACGTGCTGCATGTGACGCAGCCCACACTGTCGCGCCAGATCGCCGACCTGGAGCGCGAGCTGGGCGTCGAGCTGTTTGAGCGCACCAATCGGTCGTGCGTGCTTACAAGCGACGGCATGCGCCTGCGCCAGCGTGCCGAAGAAATCATCTCGCTGGTTGAGCAGACCGAGTCGGAGCTGGCGGATCGGGAGCTCGGCATTGCGGGCAATATCCGCATTGGCGCTGGCGAGACCAAGTCGATGCGGCTGGTGCTCGACACTTTTGCGGAGCTGCGTCGTGACCATCCCGGCGTGACGATCGAGCTCAACACCGGCAATGCCGACGCGGTGGAGGAGCGCCTGGAGCGTGGCCTGCTCGACTTTGCCCTGCTGTTGGAGCCCGTTAACGTCGAGAAATACGAGTGGATCCGTATGCCCGAGGCAGATCGAGCCGGTGTAGTCGTTGCGGCAAGCGGCCCCTGGGGCGACTTAGACGTGCTGACGCCTGCGGACGTAGCGCAAATGCCGTTGCTGCTGAGCTCGCGCACGTCGAATCGAGCACTGGATTTGGCGGCGTGGTCTTGCGGCGCCCTTACCATCGATAACCTCAACGTCGTGGGGCATTTCGACTTGATCGGCAACGCATCGCATCTGGTGCGTTCGGGCACTGCGTGTGCCGTTGCCATTGGCAGCCTGCTGCAGGTGGACGAAAGCAGCGACCTTCGGTTTATCCCATTTGAGCCGCCGCTTACCATCGCGTCGTACCTGGTGTGGAAAAAATATCGCCTGTGTTCCCGCGCCTGCGAAGAGTTCCTGAACCGCTTGAATGGAATGTGACAAAGAGGCAGCCCCTTGGTCGCATTCGTTGATATGAGAGAAGGATAAATCCTTACTCCCGTTCCTCCGAATACCGCCCAATACTTTGCCGTCTTGAAACACGGGGAGCAAATGGCGAAATCGCAGATGAAAGGGAGTAAAACGGCAAAGAAAAAGCCTCCGTCCCAACGCGGGAACGGAGGCTCGATAATCGTTTTTACTCACCGCCGTCGCTGGCGGCTTTGCCATGACTCTCGCACGAAACGAAACTCGGCGGCACAGTGCGGCACTCAAAAGTGCAGGCCAGAACCCTACCAGCCTACTCCCACTCAGTGACTGATCCAGTCCGAGTGTTGTCGATGCGTGTCGCGTCGTACCGCCTAAGGGCTGATTCGCGCGCAACTTGGGCGAATCAGCCCCTTGATTCGCGATTTCGGGAATGACTCAATTGATTCGCGAAACCGCAGGTCGCTCCTTTAATCACTCCCTGGTTTCCGCCGGGGTTCGTAGCGGGTGGCGTGAAAAGGGGTGATTCAAAGGGTCGGAGAGATGCCTATAGCGCAATCGTCTGGTATTGGCGCGGTGAAGGGCTTCTCGCCTCCATCAGTCCAAATCGTCAAGCTCGGAAAGCCTTGCGAGCTCGATGGCCGAATCGACCGCCTCTTCGAAATCGACGCCTTCCGCATAGGGCGATGCCGAGACGCAGGAGGACCAGATGCCCCGCATCATATCGGATCTTCTGACCTCGCCGAGCACGGCCTCGTAGTCGCCCATCTTGCCAAATGAGCCGCGCCTGGAGGCGGTGGCGACAACGGCTTCGTGCAGGGAACCCCGCCAGCCGCATTAACCCGTCGCCCGCGAAAGACGTCGAGCTAGAGAAGAGGACCTATTTCCCGTCATGGATTGGGTTTACCTGCATGGCTAGAGCCCTGGTGTAATTGGCTGGATCACCGTTCCGGGAACCAGTATCGACCTACCTGTCCGCCAAGCTCCTTCTTCAGCTCCAGCCTAGTATCTGACTCGCGCTGTTATAAGCGAAAACCGAAGAGATGCGTCTTTGTCGAGAAATTGAAGTTGGTCTCCCCTTACTGCGCGATTTATGCGCTACAGTTAGATG
>NZ_HE611014.1:673535-687754 GCF_000236865.1 Senegalimassilia anaerobia JC110
GATAGCTCTAACTGATTGGGGGGGCGATAGCCATGCACGAACGCAAGGGCTTCTGGGACAAGAATGCCGGTCGGTACGACCATTTCATGCGAAAGGACCGGGCGGCGTATGAGAAGATGTGTGGGCTGATCCGGCCGGTGGTGAAAGCAAAGACCGTGCTGGAGGTTGCCACCGGCACGGGGCTTATCGCAAAGAGCGTCGTGAATGCGGCGGCGCACATCGAGGCTACGGACGCTTCTGCACAGATGATCCTTGAAGCAAAGCGGGGCAATCAATCCGCAAAGCTGCACTTTTCCGTACAAGATATGTTCCGCCTGCCCTATGCACAGAAGTCCTTCGAAGTGGTGATCGCGTCCAACGCGCTTCACATAGTGCCGCATCCGGAAAAGGCCCTGCAAGAAATCAGGCGGGTGCTGAAGGACGACGGCGTGCTCATCGCGCCAACCTTCACCCACGCGGGGAACTCGGTTTCCGGCAAGGCAAAAGCCTTTTTCATGAGTATGGCGGGATTCCCCCTCCATAGCAGGTGGACAAGCGAGGAATACCTGCGTTTCCTGCGTCAAAACGGCTGGGCGGTGCAGAAAAGCGCGGTGCTGAAGGCCTCGTTCCCGTTGACTTATGTGGAATGCACGAAATCGGAGGGGCCAGATGTCGTTCTTTGAAAACACTCGCAAGCCCGTGGGCCTCGGCGGAAAACTTATGGTTGCCATGATGAACCTGGGCCACAGCCCTGTGGCGCGGTGGGGACTTCGATTTCTACGGCTTGCGCCAAACGCCAAGGTGCTGGATTGCGGCTGCGGCGGCGGGGCGAACATAAAACGGCTGCTGAAAAAATGCCCGCATGGCGTCGTCAAGGGCATCGACTATTCGCCCGTCAGCGTGGAGAAGGCCAGAAAGCTCAACCGAACTGCAATTCAGGAGGGGCGTTGCGCCGTTCTGCAAGGCAGCGTGGCGGATATGGCGTTTGAAGATAGCTGCTTCGATGCCGCCACGGCCTTTGAGACCGTCTATTTCTGGCCTGATTTGCCCCGATGCTTCCGCGAGGTCCGGCGGACGCTGAAGCCAGGCGGGACAATTCTCATCTGCAACGAGAGCAATGGCGATACGGACAAGGACGAGAGGTGGACGCGGATCATCGGCGGCATGACCATCTACAAGGACATCGAATTGAAGGCGTGCCTGGAGCAGGCGGGCTTTCGCGAGGTGCAGATACGCAAAAAGAAAAGGTGGCTCTGCGTCACGGCGCGGAAGTAGGGGCATCGAGCACGGGCGTTTTCGCTTCCATCCTGCACATGGCGGTAGGCATGACGGCCATAGCGGCTGCGCCGGCGGCAATCACGACAGTTTTTATTCACCGAGGAGGGAACCTATGAAATGCAAAATCGAGAGAAACACCGTGCAGGAGACGCTGATCCTCCCGCTGTATTCCCGGATGCTGTGCACGGAGCTGTACCCGAACCTTTACAGGGATGAAACAGCGGTTCGCCTGCTCGACCAGATCGACTACGACTTTTCAGAGGCAGAGAAAAACTCCCGCAGCCTGATGCAGCGCTTCGGTGCGCTGGAGGTGGCCATGCGGCAGGGCGATCTTGCTTTCGAGGTGCGGGATTACCTGAAAGGCCACCCCGATGCGGCGGTGGTCAACCTGGGCTGCGGGCTGGACAACACCGGCAGAACCTGCGACAACGGTAGATGCAAGATCTACAATCTGGACTTCCCGGATGTGATTGCCTTGCGGCAGCAGCTGCTGCCCGCCGGGGATCGGGAGCAAAATATCCCCTGCGACCTGAAAGACACCGCATGGTTCGGCAAAGTCGACGCCTCCGGCGGGGCGGTGCTCTTTGCCTCCGGGGTGTTCTATTACTTTCTGACCCAGCAGGTCCGGGAACTGGTGCGGGGGATGGCGGACGCTTTCCCCGGCGGTGTGCTGGTCTTTGATGCCGCCAATCGGACGGCAGTGAAGATGATCGCAAAAACATGGCTTAAGACTGCAAAAATCAAGGATGTGGGGGCATATTTTGCGGTTTCGGATGCCGCCAAGGAAATCGGCACGTGGGACAGCCGTCTGCAGGTCACAAGTCGCGGCTATATGCTGGGCTACAACGATTTGAGGGACCCTTCTGTCGGCGGCTTTTTCCGGTTTCTCGCAAGGGTCGGTGACAACGGGATGAAAATGCAAATCGTGAAAATAAGATTTTAAGAGGCAGAAATGAAGCCCATTCACTTTGACGTTGAAGAAGACGGCTTTTACGGCGCATATTGGGCGTGCAAGGACACACATACAGCAGCGGGCACGGATTCGATTGAAACCGTGCCCGCTATCTGATACTATATTATTATATCGAACGTCTGTTCTATTCACTCTTTCATGCTCGTTTGTCGCGGCGCCATTCCAATTGGGTATAGTTTGGTTGTCGGTTTTGTCCACCTTGCCGCCGAATCCCTCCGCGTGTCTTCGCGTAGGCGTTTGGGACAAACCCTGGGACAAATTCGCAAACTATTTCGAAACCGCAAGCTCGCAGTTTCATTTTTTGTCCCGGGGACAAAAACGGCAAGGCTTTGAGGCGCATAATCGCCCGAAACGGATGCCAAAAGGGCCGATTTTCCTCTTTGGTGCCTGTTTGGCGAAGTGAATCGTAGCCAGCGGCTTTGCCGCCTTGCATTTCCGCAGGTCAGATGAGATGTACAAGAGCGATGACCGAAAGAATCGTCGCAGGTGGCTTATCCACCCAAGAGTTCAACGATTCCACTTTCAAATGCATGAGGAAATGCGAATGACCTCAATGCGCTCCCGAACTCGGCGCTAACGTAAACGCCGACTCCGTCGAGCGAAGACTGGCCGATATGAGTCACAACACCGTCCCCAAGGCTGATATGCCTAAGATGGCTTCCAACTGGGGGCGGGGTTTGCCAATAGGAACCACATGAAGAAATGCAGTCCCCTTGGAGTCCTGCTCGGTGATTCCGCCAGCGTTCTTCTCAAGGCAATCCAGAAGAGCAATCGGATTGCTCTTCACGTCAGGTGGCGGAGTTGGCATGGAGGGCAGGTTCTTGTTGGTTTCCACCTATTGTACGCCCGTCGTCGTGCGCGACCAATCGGACAGCATCCCGGATTCGATAGTTACGTGCGAGGCCTTGACGCTGTATTTTCACTTGCTGTTCGCGGACAGCAAGGCCACAAGGGATAGACGCACAAGCGTCGCAAGGGAGTGTAGCTCCCTTGACGGAACGAAGTGACGAAACATTCTCGGTCGTGCAGTTTTCTTCTGCTGACCGGGAATGAAGCTCCGTAGGACGCACATACTCCCGATAAGAGAGTATAGAAGTGCGCCCTTTAGTTCCTAAAGGGATTTTATCAGTTCGACAAACTTGAATTATCAAATTAGTCTTTGCAAATAACCTTTGAACCTTCACCATCAATTACAATTCCCTGACGGTTGTTAATTGGGCATAGATTCAAATCCGAAAACTCAGTCATTATTTTCTCGGTAACTGTCTTAAATGGTGCTGTAAGATAATGCGGAAGAACATAGAAATCAATCAAATCAAGCCCTGCATCATCTTCTTGTGAGTAGTCCTCCGGCTTTTCATCCATTTGTTCAATATATTGGATGGTAGGAGCGCATATAATCGCACCTGCCGATTCACCGATCATCAGTTTTCCCTTTGCCAATTCTTTCTTCAACAGCTTATCCGTTCCCGTTTTACGGAGCTGGTCCATAAGAAAGAAAGAATTTCCACCAGTAAAATATATCACGTCCGCATCTTCAAAAACAGATTGTATCGTTGAATAAGCTTCCGTTGAAATATCAATTTCAGTTACGGCTGCTCCCAGTTTATTAAATAGCTTTCGAGCTGAGCCGACATAACCGGTGTAGCCTTCACGCAGCGATGCTGTTGGAATAAATGTGACTATTTTGTTATCAATTTCTTCTTTTATTAAACTTCCTACACTTGAAAAGTGCGAACATAAAAACAGCTTCATCCATATTCTCCTTTATATATTTGTTGCTCAATTTCGTGTTCAAATTATATCCTTGATTATCAACTTTATCCGAACACCTCCCACACGAAGGACCTCAATGGCTCGTGCTATTAGGGTCTCTATCAGGATTGTTGTAGCTGAACATGTCGGGAGGCTGCTCATCTGATTGCTCGGGATGATCCTGCAAGAACTTCCTGAGCACACGAGAAGGATCGAATCCCCAGTAAAATTTACTATCCTTCTGAAGCGATTCATTGCTCGCAAGCCGATAAAGCTCCCTTAGACACATGGCAATCTTGTCATCATCATCGTCGGGGAGGAGCTCTCTTCGTGCCTTTGGATCACCTCCTAGGATTTGCGAGGCAACATTAGAGATACGCTTTTCGGAATAGAAGCAACAGGCGGGATATGCGAGACCAGTGCCCACCCCTGCAACAAATACGCATAAGCAGTAAAGGAAGTCAAAGGAGCATAGGAGATCGAGGTATCTCTCATGCGCCGAAGCGTCACTGCCCATATTTAGTCCGCAATCCGGTGCCACAATCGGGTGATTCGTGGCGTTGTCTAAGGCAACTGTAATCATCATCCCCGAGCCGGCTTCGTTGAAAAGCCCGGCGTTCACGGCCCTAACCTGGCAGTCTCGTATCCAGGATGCATATATGAAGTGCGAAGGAGATGGAGATTGACGGTTGACGAAGGGGGCAATTAGGTCCCATCTTTTCATGCGAACCAGCTGTGCGCCCAATTCGTAACAAGCAACCGCCACAGCTAGGCTTTTTGAGGCAGAATCCGCCTTACTATCATCAATTGCGGCGTAGCAGTCGTAGAGAGCATCCGCCGCCTTCTCAAATATCGCGTCGTTGCAATAGCTAAGGGCATAGGCCCCGATGCCGGCAAGGCCGTTGATCGCATCTGCATCATCTTGAAACTCTGCAGCGACCTGAAAAATGAAGCGAGAAAGCTTCTCATTCTCCTTTTGCTCGAAGCAAGCTTCGAGCGAGTGCACAAGCGCTTCTTCATCCATTCCATAGACGAGAGGCGGCGTTTTGCCCTTCTCTCCAAGAACGGCGATTATATTGTCCACGAGAGTATCCATTCGTTTGCTCTCGTCTTTCCTCACGTAAGCATCGTGCTGCTTCAATATTTCTGCCCACTGTGTATACTCAATGGGCCGATTCTGAGCTCCGTCGCGCCTAACTATTTCGCCCTCGCGAAACACGACAATTTGACGACCTTTGCCATCTACTGTTTGTCCGGGCTTTGAAAAAGGAACGAGAAGCCCGTCTTCGAGGCTTAACAGGCAAACCAAACAGTATGTGTGTCCATCAACCTCATGTAATTGGGAGATGGCGGTCAAAGGCGCCTGAACATATTTTCTTATTTTGTCTGTTAAGACCGCGCCATCAAATTGCGTCCAGTTGGTATCTTCAGTTCTAGCCGATGGATTTCCATCATCGTCCACCCCAATGACGATGTAGCCACCGGGATAACGGTTGCACATCGAAACAGCGTCTTTTACAAAATCGAGCTCATCGATCTTCTTGGAAAAATCTAGCGTCTCCTTAAAATCGAGCTCGTTGCATTCACCGCCAGATTTCAATAGCTCGAAAAGTTTTTCTCTATCGGTTCGTCCGTCTACTACGATCATCTATGCGCCAACCTATCGATTCCCTATGCCCGACAAACAATCTCTTCATTTCGTTCATGTGGGTGGCACCAATCGACTGATACGTTGAGAACGCTTTCATCAACGCATCAGTCGAAAGACGTCCTCCCATCTAAGTTAATACTGGACATTATCCCATCGTTTTGGCTACTTAGAGAATCATCGCTATGCTATCCGGTCAAATCAAGTATTGATCATTACCACTTTCATTTGATTGCCATGGTGAGCGCAAGCAAACTATCAGCTCAAACAACGAAAACCAGTTGTAGCGTTGCGCAAGAAAGCACACTGATTGACAAACCGATGCCCGCTCGTCCGCTCCAGTTTGCCCAGACGCCCCTCCCGCGGTGCCCATGTCCCAACGGATGGGTACCATTTATCCGGGTGCACCTGGGGCAACGGGCCGTCAGGCCCGCGCAAGGTCGCTCGCAGAACACGCAACATCAAACATGACAGAAGAGGCGAGCGACAGATGCCGGACCCCAGACGACAGCACCGCGGAAAACAAGCATTCCAACCACAACCGAACCAACCTCGCTTCTAAGCAGGCGCTCGCATGGGCGCCTTTTACTTTTCAGGGACTTAGCTGCCAGCTAAGGCGTGCGGCTTATGGCCGTTTCGTGAAGGTCCGACCAGCTCGACCCACCTCGACCCATCTCCGCTCCTGCCGTGCGCGCCAAGCGCCATCAGGCGGTTCAATCGTCGCGCAGACGAAAAGGCACACGGTGCCGTGCGGTGTCCTCGCGCGGTGCCGCACGGGAAGATTGGAGGAACCATGGCGCACGCTACGAAATTCGCCGCGCCCGAGGACAACCGGGGCCGCGACGAGTGGATGACGGTGATCGAGATGCAGGAGTACATGGGGGCGAGCCGGAGCAAGACGTACGACCTCGTCTGGTCGGGAGAGATCGACTCGTACGTGGTTCGGCAGGAAGCTCCTGGTTTCGAGGGCGTCCGTGGACGCCTACATCGAGTCGAGGAGCGGCAGGAAATGACGGCGGCGACCGCCCCGGGAGCCGCCCGCGGCCGGGCACGCGAGGGAGCCTCGAGACGAGAGGAGTTCGAGGACGACCATGACCAAGAGCATTAGCAGGAGCCAGGTGAGGCTCATAGCATCGACCAACGCGATCCGTGGTTTTGAAGAAGCTGCGAATCTATTCCGGGGACGTTATCAACTGTAGCCTCATCGCATTCCCCTCTTGTATTCACTGCCAGCGCATGCTATTAGGTTATTGGTGGCTCATTGAGCTGCCTCCAAGTGCCGGGGGAGTCCCCCGGCTATTTTTTTATCCATTCCATTAGGAGTCCCCATTGGCCAAGGGGCTCAGCATCTTCGTCGACGAGAGCGGCGCCCGCGGCGGCAAAGCTCGTTACTACCTGCTCACACTCGTCTTTCACGACCAGGCAGACAGCATCGCCGAGGCAGTCACGGGCTATGAGGCCAAGCTTGCCGGGGTCGACCTCCCAAACATCCCGTTTCACTCCGAGCCTCTCATGAACGGGCACAAGGACTATGAGTTTCTTAACATCGAGCAGCGCAAGGTGATGCTCGCCTACTTCTCCTCGTTCGTCCGCAAACTTCCCATTTCCTATATCACGTTCGTCTACCGCCGCAGCCAGTTCGAAGACCCGGCAAGGCTAATGGAGCGCATGGGGCGCGATATCTCCTCTGCCATGATTGAACATCTGGGCTTCTTCCAGTCCTTCGACGATGTGAAGGTCTATTACGACAACGGTCAGGACATCGTCAAGCAGGCGCTCGACCGCTCGGTGGGCAAGGTCCTCTCAAAGGGGGTCGTCCGGCGCCGCAAGACCTCGATGACCGACTACCGCCTCGAGCAAGTGGCGGATTACCTCTGCACTATCGAACTTGCCTTGGTCAAGTACGAGGCCAAGGAGAACGGTGAGACGTACAACAAGTTCTTCGGCGGTATCGGCTCTTTCAAGAGGAACTGGCTCAAGCAAGCCCGCAGCAAGCGGATATAGCTGGTCTCGCGGTTTCGCAAGGAACGGTCAGTTCTCCTCTGGCGAGGAACCCCGGGCGACGTGCTTCGAGCAGCGGAAGCTGAAGCGCAAGCAGAAGCGGCGCGGGCATTGATCGGTGCCGACATGGGCCCAGACGTGAACAGTGCTACGTCCCCTGTTCACGGGGCGCGAAACCATAAAGGTTGCACAGAGGTTGCAAAATAAAAAGCCCCTGACCTGTTTTCGCAGGTCAGGGGCTCGGAAACGCTAGATATCAACTACTCCCACTCGATGGCGTCGGTTCTGCCGTCCCGTCACTCCAGTTACACCCAGTTTTCGGCATCGACACGGAACGCGTGCCGCCGAATGACGCGATGTCTCGTTTCGTCGGCTTCGGGGACAAAAGCTGGGACAACCTCAAAAACTTTTTTCAAACTCAGGGCTTTGAGTTTTTGTTTTTGTCCCAAAGTGCGCGGCGGGTCGCCTTTGGAGGCTCGATGGCGCCGAAAACGCCCGTTTTGAAACTCAACCGCCCTTTTGCCCGCAAGCCGCCAGCTGCAATCGCAAGTGAATTAACGCGGGTGGCTTGCGCGCCATTTGCAAAACCCCAGGTCGCAGGTCTTCGCCATTCGTGAACAAAGTGAGTAGTCTCAGGTGGCTTGCTTATGAGTTGGCGAACGGGCCTTCAGGATTCAGGGCAAACATGCTGGTAGAATAGGATTCTCAAATCAATGACAGGAGACCGAGCATGGCCGAACCCCACGATAGGAAGCCGATCCTCACGATCGAGCAGCAGATAGAGCACCTCAAGCAGAAGGGCGTAGCCTTCGAACTGTGTTCCGAGGAAGAGGCCGCGGACTACCTGCGCGACAAGTGCAACTTCTTCAAGCTCGCATCCTACCGCAAACTCTTCTCGAAATACGAGGGAGGCCCGCGCGACGGCCGCTACGTAGACCTCGACTTCGGCCAGCTGCGCCTGCTCGCGGCGCTCGACCAGGAGCTGCGCCACGCCCTGCTCGGCATGACGCTCGACATCGAGCATTTCCAGAAGGTGACACTGCTTCGCGAGATGGAGGACCGTGGAGAGGACGGCTACGCCATCGTGGCCGACTACATGGCATCGCTTACCACTGCAAACAGGGAGTACCGCCTGCGCGAGCTCAAGATGAGCGGCCGCAGCCCCTACAGCTCGAGCCTCTACGCGAAGTACTCCGGCGACATGCCTGCCTGGGCCTTCCTTGAGCTCACCTCGTTCGGCACCCTCATCGACTTCGTGCGCTTCTGCGCCAGGCGATGGGGCGACAGGCGCCTCGAGGCCTCCCACTACGACCTCAAGCGCGTGAAGTCCGTCCGCAACTGCGCCGCGCACGGCTCGTGCCTGATCAACTGCTTCGCCGAGAGGGGCGCCGCCCGGGGCTCGGCGTCCAGCGGCGTCTCCCGAAGGGTCGCCGCCGTGGGGATTCCCAAGGCGACCAGGAGGAAGTGGATGGGGAATACGGCCATGCAGGAGGTCGCGACCGTGCTCGTGGCGCACTCCGGCTTGGTACCCGAGGGCTCCTCGCGCTCGCGCGCCGCATCCGAGCTCGCCGAGATCTTCGCCAGGGCCGACGGCGAAACCGAGGCGCTGCCCGACAAGGGGCCCGACGCCGCAGCTCGCTCCGCGCTCGAGTTCCTTCGCAGGTTGACAGAATCGCTCGGGTTGGTAGAATAGCCTGCAGATAGCAAAACCTTCACGGTTTTAGGGGCGGACTTGCGCAAGCGACTCTGCCCTATTTTTATATTCACTCGCTATAGGAGACGGATGATACCTGGGTCAATGACAGAACTGAGAAGCCCGGAATAATGGAGCCAGTTAGAAACCCTCGGGTTTGCGGGGCGGGATCGTGAGAGCGATTCTGCCCTATTTTTTTCCTCCGTCTGCCCCAACCAAGTAGTTCGAAGATAGCCTGTAGGTGTCCTCGTGGGCGCCTTTTATTTTCAGGGAATCGGCCGCTTCATGAACGAGCGACCGGCTTGACCTAGATCGAACCGCCTTCATCTCCGTCTAGGCGCCGGCAATCAACATCGTGAATCCGCGCGTGCTACAATGCGGGCACCAGAGATGAAAACACAGTCCCCGTCGGGTAGTCGTGGGCGTGCGGGAGTCCGCATCAGTAACCTGCCTCCTTGGTTGTCCCTTCTCTGCATGGTCATCTACATAAAGGAGGAACCAGCCATGCAGATCAGCGTGTCGTCCACCCTGACCGTATATCACGACGGCCAATTCTGGGTCGGGCTGGCGGAGCACGTCGAGGACGGCAGATACGGCGCCGCCCGCATCGTCTTCGGCGCAGAACCGTCCAATGAGGAGATCCTGCGATTCGTTGTCAGCAAATGGGCGAAGCTCTCGTTCTTCTGCCACGGTCCGGCCGAGGCGAGCAAGCCCGCGAAGAACCCCAAGCGACGCGCCCGCGAGGCGGCGAAAGCCCTCAAGCAGCCGGCGATGAGCACCAAGGCGCAGCAGGCGCTCGCGAATCAGCGGGAGACGATGAAGCGGAAATCGGCTCAAGCAAGAAGCCAGCGTCGCGCGGATGAGGCGGAGGCGCGCTTCGAGCAGCGAAAACTGAAGCGCAAACAGAAGCATCGCGGTCATTGATACCACCATCAACCCATATATAGCAGCAGGCGTAGCTTCGATTGAAACTACGCCTGCCACCTGGTGCTATAACGTTATACAGAACGTATGTTCTATACCCACTCGATGACTAACCCAGTCCGAGCACTACCGATGCGTGTCGCGTCATACCGCCTAAGAGCCGATTCGTTCAGAAAAGGTTCAGGGGGATCGTCGAGTTTATTGCACCCTCGCGTTTTACAAAAGAGAGTACAAGGCCCTTTAGCTCGAATTATTGCATTTAGAACCCAGCCGCTCATCCATCCTAGCTTGCCCAAACAGCCCTCCCGCGATGTCCATGTTCCAACGGATGGGTACCATTTATCCGGGTGCACCTGGGGCAACGGGCCAGCAGGCCCGCGCAAGGTCGCTCGCATAACACGCAACATCAAACACGACAGAAGAGGCGAACGACAGATGCCGGACCCCGGACGACAGCACCGCGGAAGACGAGCATTCCGACCACAACCGAACAACTCCAGCTACTAGGCAGGCGCCCGCATGGGCGCCTTTTACTTTTCAGGGACTTAGCTGAGAGCTAAGGCACGCGGCTCATGGCCGTTTCGTGGAGGCACGACCAGCTCGACCCATCTCGACCCGTCTCCGCTCCCGCCGTGCTCACCAATCGACATCAGGCGGTTCAATCGTCGCGCAGACGAAAAGGGACACGGTGCCGTGCGGTGTGCTCGCGCGGTGCCGCACGGGAAGATTGGAGGAACCATGGCACGCACAGCCGAATGCGCCGCGCCCGAGGGAAGCCAAGATCGCGACGAATGGATGACGGTGATCGAGATGCAGGAGTACATGAGGGCGAGCAGAAACAAGGCGTACGACCTCATCTGGTCGGGAGAGATCGACTCGTACAGGCTCGGAAGGAAGCTCCTGGTGTCGAGGGCGTCAGTGGACGCCTACATCGAGTCGAGGAGCGGCAGGAAATGACGGCGGCGACCGCCCCGGGAGCCGCCCGCGGCCGGGCACGCGAGGGAGCCTCGAGACGAAAGGAGCTCGAGGACGACCATGACCAAGAGCATTAGCAGGAGCCAGGTGAGGCTCATCGCATCGACCAACGCGATATTCGGCGCCGACGAGGCGTGCGCGATGCTGCGCATCAGCCGCGACGCCATGTACCGGCTCGCCAAGGACCCCGACGACCCGTTCCCGATCCGCTACATCGGCGGCAAGACTCGCGACGGCATCGTGCTGCACGACGAGCTCGTCGCATGGGTCGAGCGCAACAGCGTCGTCGGCTCGCCCAGAAGGGGCTAGCGCCGATGGCGGCCACAGGCCCGAAGGGGCGCGACGGCCCCTCCCCGCGCGAGTTCACGACGGTACGGCACTTCATGATGGCGGACCTGGGCCTCTCCGGCCTTCCCCTGCTCGTCTACGCGCGCATCTTCGGCTTCTGCGACGCCGGGTGCGGCTACTTCGAGAGCAAGGGCGGCCTGGCCCGCTTCCTCAACGTGCAGGAGCGCAGCGCCTACCGCGCCATCCGCGACCTGCTCGAGCAGGGCCTCATCGAGGAGTGCGGCGTGCACGCCCCGGCACGCGGGCACGCCACCAAGCGGTACCGCATCGTGCGCGAGAGGCTGCCGCCCGGAGCGCTGGCAACCCCTGACGGTTCGTCAGGGTTCCCGGCGCGAAAGGGTGACGAAATGACAGGGTTCGCCGCGAACAAGGGTGACGAACCGTCAGGGCTCGCAGCCCGAACCCCTGACGAGATGACAGGGAAACCCCTGACGATTTGCCACCCAATAAGCAAAAGGGACAACAAGGACTTCAGAAGATAAGGAAGGGGCGCCCGATGGACCGAGCGGGACTCATCACCCTGGAGCAGGCCCGGGCGGCCGGGCTCTCCTTCGACGAGCCGGAGCCGAGGGCGTGCCCGCACTGCGGCGCCGCCCTCGATCCGCTCGGCGCGGCGCTGGCGGGCAGGGTCGCCTGGATCTCCGCCGCCCCATGCCCGTGCGAGGGCGCTGCCCGCGAGCGAAAGACCGAGGCGCGCAAGCGAGAAGCTCTCGCCGCCAAAGAGGAAGCGGCCCGTCGGGAGAAGATTCTCTCACGCGCAGGCATACCCAGGCGATACTGGGCCGCCGAGGCCGACCGCCCGGAGTTCGCCGAGTACATCGCCTCGTTCGCGGGCAACGGGGGCGCCGGGCTCTACATACACGGGGGCGTCGGCGCCGGCAAGACGCACTCCGCCTCCGCCATGGCCAGGCTGTTCGCCGAGGCCGGCTACGACGTCGCCTTCACGACGGCCAAGGGCATGCTCGAGCGCGTGAAGGCCACGTTCGACGAGGGCGGCACCGAGGCCGCCGTCGCGCGGTACGCCAAGTGCGACGTCCTCGTGCTCGACGACCTCGGCAAGGAGGACGCGACGGAATGGTCCGTCGGCACCGTGTTCAGCGTGCTCGACGCGCGCTACGAGGACATGCGCCCGACCATCGTCACGTCGAACTACGCGCCGGGCGCGCTGGCGGACAGGCTCGCAAGGCGCGGCGAGCGCGTCACGGCAGAGGCGATCGCGAGCAGGATCTCCCAGACCTGCAGGCCCGTCTACCTGGGCGGAAGGGACAGGCGCCGGCTCGGCTAGCTTGTGCGCTTCCCGTGGAGGCGCGGACGGCTCGATCCAGCTCGACCCATCGCGGGCGGCCCCGGTCGCCGCCGCAATCGAAATCGCTATACACGTCTTGGGCGGCGCCGACGCGCCAGCACGCACGCCTGCTCCGACTCGCACCGTGCCCCCATCGCGAGGACGCCGCCCGCCAAGCAACAAACGAAAGGCGGAGGGCCCATGGACGGCTTCGAGAGGATAACCGGCCGCGAGCACGACGGGCTCGTGGAGAAGTGCCAGGAGAACGGCTGGCTCAAGGTCGGCGGCTTCGACTGGCAGGACGACCCGTTCCTCGAGGAGTACCCCTACGAGTTCTCCCGCACGGAGAGCGTCGACAGGCTCCGCGAGGCGCTCGGCTCGGGCAACTGGGCCATACGCCAGGGGTTCTGCTACCGCGACCTCGCGTTCATCCAGCAGGTGAACGGCGGCGACGAGTGGTGGACGCTCAAGCGCGACGGCGACGCGTGGACCGGCTTCGAGAGCTGGAGCTTCGGCGCCATCGCCCAGGAGCCCGAGCGGTTCGAGCGCGCCATGCGCGACATGTGCGAGGCGACGCCGGAGCAGTGCCGCAGCGGCGAGTGGGCCCATCTGCACGAGAAGGCTCCCGAGCCGCTGGCGCAGCGCGCCGCGTCCGCCCGCGAGGCGAGCCGCGCGCACGCCGGGCAGGAAGCCCGCGCCCCAATGGCGCGCGAGAGGGCCGTCGGGGCCGAATAGGGACGACCGGGGCGCGAAGGCGCCCCTTTTCATCTCGACTGGAAGGGAGGCGCGGGATGGCGAGCGACTACGGGGACGAGGCGGGCGGCAAGCTGCTCGACTGGATGCTGAGGATCGGCCAGGAGGCCGGCGCCGAGGCAATGGCGCGCAGCGCGAGGGAGCTCTCCGAGCGCCTCGCGGGAATCCGCGGGACCATCGCCGGCGGGCGCGCCGAGGCCATCGCGGCCGACGGCGCGCCGACCTACGCGAAGCTCAGCCTCGAGGAGCTCTCGGGGCTTCCCGAGTACGCGACGATCAAGGAGGTCGTCTCCGACAAGCTGCGCGCCGCGTCGGTCGAGCACCACATCATCCCCGGCGGGGGCCGCGACTGGCTGCTCTTCAAGGTGGAGGACGCCCCCGAGGTCGACGAGGCCTTCCGACAGCTCGAGCAAGAGACGGGAAAGGCCGCCGAGCGCGCAAGGGAGAGGCTCTCCGAGATAGCCGAGAGGCGCCAGGCGCCCGAGCGGCTGGCCGAGCGCGCCGAGCGGGCGCGCGAGGCGTCGAGGGCCCACAGCCAGGGCATCGGCCGGGACCGCGGCCCGCGCCAGATCGAGGGGCCCGAGAGATGAGGTGGCAGGCGGCGGCC
>NZ_HE611014.1:688096-693545 GCF_000236865.1 Senegalimassilia anaerobia JC110
CGGCGGCGTTCGCCGCGGGGGACTTCGCGGCCGCGGCAATCGCGGCGTCGGGCGCGAACCCGATCCTCGACCCGGAGGCCGCCATGGCGGCGATCCCGGCAGCGCTCCGCGCGGGGCGCGTCTTCTCCGCGGAGGCGCTTCCCCTGTGCGCCGGGACCGCCTGCGCGTGCGGCGCGCTCATCGCCTGGGCCCGCTCACTGGGGACCAAGGGGGCCCGGCGCGACGGCGAGGAGCACGGTAGCTCCAGGTGGGCCACGCCTAAAGACATCGCGCCCTTCGGCGACGCCAAGGACCCCGACAACAACATCATCCTCACCGACAACGCGCGCATCCGCCTCGTGAGCCGCAGGTTCGACCTCTCCACCGACACCAACGACAACGTGCTCGTGGTTGGAGGACCCGGCACCGGCAAGACGCGCTACTACGTCAAGCCGAACCTCCTGCAGGCCAACGCCAGCTTCTTCGTGACCGACCCGAAGGGCACGCTCATCCGCGAGATGGGCGGCGCGCTGGCGGAGCTCGGCTACGAGATCCGCGCGTTCGACACCATCGACTTCACGCGCTCGATGCGCTTCAACCCCATAGCCTACATACGCGACGAGGCGGGCGTCATCCGCTTCGCCCGCGGCATCGTCGCCAACACCGAGGGCGAGGCCGACCACAAGGGCGACCCCTACTGGGAGAAGGCCGAGCGCCTGGTCTACACCGCGCTCACGGCCTACCTCGTCATGCACTGCGAGCCTGCCGACCGAAACCTCGACGGGCTGCTCACGCTGCTCTCGCTCGCCGACGCCCGCGACGACCCGGGCTACATGAGCCCGCTCGACATGGTGTTCCGCGAGCTGGAGACCGGCGAGCGCTACGTCAGGCGCGGCGGCGCCTCGGCGGAGGGCGGATCGCTGCGCGGCTTCGCCGAGGAGGACGGCGCGTGGGAGTGGGTCAAGGTCCGCGAGCCCGCGCCCCCCGACGACTTCGCGCTCGCGAGCTACCGCGAGTTCCGCGTGGCCGCCGGCGACACCATGAAGTCGATGCTCTCGAGCTGCAACGTCCGCCTGAAGCCGCTGTCCATCCGCGCCGTGCGCGACCTCACCTCCAAAGACGAGCTCGGCCTCGCCCACATGGGCGACGAGGGCGCCAAGGTCGCGCTCTTCGCGTCCATGAGCGACACCGACTCGACCTTCGACTTCCTGTTCGCCCTGCTCATGGACACAGCCGTGAGCGCGCTCTGCGCCGAGGCGCTCGAGGCGCACGGCGGCTCGCTGCCCACGACGGTGCACTTCGTCTTCGACGAGTTCGCCAACATCGGGCGCATACCCGACTTCGAGCGGACCATCGCCGTCACCCGCAGCCGGAACATCGCCGTCTCGATGATCGCCCAGTCTCTCTCGCAGCTGAAGGAGACCTACGGCGACAACAACGCCGAGACCATCGTGAACGCCTGCGACACGCTGCTCTACCTGGGCGGAAAGGCGAACGAGACCAACGAGGAGATCAGCAAGATGGCCGGCAAACAGACGGTGGCGAGCGAGACGCAGAGCGACTCGCGGGGCGCCGGCTGGACCCGGACCGTGAACCGCGGCATCTCCGAGCGCGACCTCATACAGCCCGCCGAGGTGGCGCGCATGCCGCGCGAGGACGCGCTCGTGCTCGTGAACGGGTGCATGCCGCTCATGGACCGGAAGTACCGGCTCGAGCGCCACCCGCGCTCGCGCCTGCTCGAGGAGGCCGCGCGCCGCGGCCCGTTCGACTTCGCGGAGTACCGCAGGCAGAAGGAAGGCAA
Source organism: Senegalimassilia anaerobia JC110 (assembly GCF_000236865.1). Taxonomy (GTDB): domain Bacteria; phylum Actinomycetota; class Coriobacteriia; order Coriobacteriales; family Eggerthellaceae; genus Senegalimassilia; species Senegalimassilia anaerobia. The sequence goes on from NZ_HE611014.1 coordinate 689,877, forward strand.
CTCGTGACGGGGCCGCGGCGGGCGCGGGCCTCCCCCGCCGCGGGGGAGGAACAGCAAGGAACATCGTCAACCGAAAGCAAAGGAGAGCAGCATGCTCGCAAACGTCATCAAGCTCGTGTCGGGCTGCGTGACCTTCCTCGGCGGCTTCCTGGTCGTGTGGGGAGCGGTCTCGCTCGGCCTGGCCATCAGGGAGCAGCAGGGCGGCCCGCAGATCGCGACCGCCATATCCACCATCGCCGGCGGCGCGATCATCATCGCCGCGTCGGTCTACTTCGGTCAGCTGGACACGTCCTGGCTGCCGGCATAGGGGGCGTCGCGGATGGCGCTCAGGATACCGGTGCAGAAGGACATCGGCGAGTACGAGGAGAAGATCGTCGGGAAGATGAGCCTGCGCACGCTCGCATGCGTGTCGCTCGGCTTCGGCAGCGCCGTCGGGGCGGCGGCATTCGTCCACCTGGGCCTGCACGCCGACGTCGCGGACGCGGCCTTCCCGATCATGCTCTGCAGCATGCCGTTCTGGCTCGCCGGGTTCTGGCGGCCCTTCGGCATGCGCGCCGAGGAGCTGCTGCCGCTTTTGGCGGCCCACGAGCTCTCGCCGCAGCTGCTCGCGTACGAGCCCTGCCTCGCCGGGAGCCTCCCCGAGGGCTCGCCGCGCCCGGGCCGCCCGGGACGTCGCGCGAGGCGCAGGGCAAGGAAGAAAGGAGCCGAGCTCTATGAGCCGAGCAAGAACCAACAAGGAGAATAGGCCGAAGCGCCCGAGCACCCTCGGGCTGCTCCTCGGCGGCACGGGCGGGCGCAAGGACGCCTCGAAGGGCGCGGAGGCCGAGCGGCAGAGGCGCCGCCGGGAGCGCGACCGCTCGAGCGAGATGGCCGCCTACGTCGGCTACGACGCCATGTACAGGGACGGCATCGCCCAGGTGATGCCGGGGATGTTCAGCCAGACGGTCGAGTTCTCCGACATCAGCTACCAGTCCGCGCGCAAGGAGGCGCGCGAGACGGCCTTCACCGTGATGAGCTCGCTGTTCAACTACTTCCCGGCGGACTCCCACGTGCAGCTCCAGGTCGTGAACGCGCCCATCCCCGCCGACGAGGTCGGCCGCAAGGTCTTCTTCGAGCCCGGGGAGCGCGCCACCTCCGGGCTCGCCGAAGAGTACAACCGGATCCTCAACGACAAGATGCGCGAGGGCGTCTCGAACCTCGTGCGCCACCGCTACCTGACCTACGCCGTGGGCGCCGACGACGTCGACGCCGCGGTGCCCAAGCTCGCGCGCATCCGGGGAGACGTGGAGCAGACGCTCGCGCGCATACGCTGCTCGTCGCGCGCCCTCGACGGCGCCGAGAGGCTCGAGCTTCTGCAGGGGCAGCTGCGCCCGGGGTCGCGCTTCGAGTTCTCCTGGGACAAATTGTCCCCGACGTCGGGCGCGCGCACGAAGGACTTCGTCATGCCCTCCACGCTCGACTTCAAGCCCGAGGGCAGGTCCGACTGCTTCCGCAGCGACGGGCGCTACGGCGCGGTGCTCGCGGTGCGCAGCTTCGGGTCGGTCATCGAGGAGACCTACCTCGCCTCCATCATCGACCTGCCGCTGCCGCTCAACGTGACGCTGCACGTGCAGCCCATCGCGCAGAGCGAGGCGCTCGCGCTCGTGAAGCGCCAGATCGACTGGATGGACAAGGAGATCATCGACGAGCAGATGAGCGCCGTGAAGAAGGGCTACGACTACCAGATCCTGCCGCCCGAGCTGCGCTTCTCGAAGGAGGAGGCCGAGGAGCTGCTCGACTTCCTGCGCAACAAGTCCGAGCGCCTGTTCGTCTACACAGGCCTCGTCTACACCTGGGCCGACAGCCTCGAGGAGCTTGACCGCCGCGTCCAGCAGGTGACGAGCGTCGCGCAGGGCTGCACGATCGGCCTCGAGCCGCTCCACTTCCGGCAGCGCCAGGCTCTCAACTCGGTGCTCCCGCTCGGTGACAACCACGTCACCGTGAGCCGCTACCTCACCACGGGGCAGGTGGCCATGCAGATGCCCTTCGCCAGCCAGAGCCTCGACGAGGCGGGCGGCGGCTACTACGGGCAGTCCAAGGAGAGCGGGAACCTGGTGCTGTGCGACCGCAAGCGCCTGGCGAGCCCCATGGGCTTCGTGTGCGGCAAGCCCGGCTCGGGCAAAAGCTTCTCGGTCAAGCGCGAGATAACCAACACCGTTCTCGCGCACCCCGAGGACGAGGTCGTGATCTTCGACCCGGCCGGCGAGTACGGCAACCTCGTCGGCGCGCTCGGCGGCGCGAACGTCGAGCTCGCCCCGGGATGCTCGGCGGTGCTCAACCCCCTCGACACCGCCGACGTCGCGGACCGCGCCGACGCCGCCAAGCTCGCGTACAAGACCGACGCGGTGCTCGCGCTCTCGAGCGCGCTCATGGCCGAGGGCCGCGAGGGCCTGCCTGAGCGCGACCGCTCGATCATCGCCCGCTGCGTCGGCGAGGCGTACCGGGAGTGCGCGAGGGACGGCCGCCTGCCCACGCTCGGCGACTTCCACGCGGCGCTGCTCGCTCAGCCCGAGCCCGAGGCCGCCGACATCGCGCTGCGCTACGAGCGCTACGTGAAGGGCGCGTTCTCCTTCTTCAACGGCCAGAGCAACGTGGCGCTCGACAACCGCATCACCAACATCGACATGCACGGCCTCGGCCAGAACATGCGCGTGTTCGGCATGATCACGGCGCTCGAGATGGTGCGCAACCGCGTGATGGTCACGCCGCCGCGCCCCAACTACACCTGGCTCTACATCGACGAGGTGCAGAGCCTCTTCGCGCACCCGACGGTGGTCGAGTACTTCGCCCGCCTGTGGCGCGAGGGGCGCAAGTTCGGCCTCATCTGCACCGGCATCAGCCAGAACACGAGCCACATGCTGGCCAACGCCGAGGCCCGCGACATGGTGCTCAACTCCGAGTTCTTCCTGCTGCACAAGCAGTCCACCGCCGACCTCGACGCATGGGCGGAGATGCTCCAGCTCTCCGCCACGGAGCGCGGCTACATCGGCGACGCCGTCAAGCCCGGCGAGGGGCTGCTCATCAGCGCCGGGATCCGCGTGCCCATCACCGACGACTTCCCGAAAGGCCCGCTCTACGACCTGTGGAACACCAAGCCCGCAGAGGTCGCCGAGCGCGAGATGCGCCGGGCGGCGCGAGAGGCGGAGGAATAGGAATGGCCGTCCCGAGCGAGGGCGGCGGGATGCTCGAGGTGGTCGGGGCGCGGCGCCGCGACGTGCTCACCGCGGGCGACGTCGCGGAGACCGAGCGCGACGCCCTGGGAAACGTCTCGGAGGGAGCCGGCCCGCTCGACGAGGCGGGAGGCCCCGCCGCAACGGCGAAGGGGCGCCCGTCCAGGCCCGACGCCCCGGAAGGCGGGCTCGGGGACAAATTGTCCCAACCCGCCGGCGACCGGCGCGCGGCGGCCGCGATGCGCTCGCGCGTCGAGGCGGCGAAGCTGGCGATCGCCCGGGAGGCCGTCTCCCAACTCGACGACTCGGAGGAGCTCGAGGGCGCCTCGGGCATGTACGACGCGGGGCGCGCGGCCAAGAAGGCCGCGGGAAGGCTGCGGCAGAGGAAGGCGAAGAAAGCAGCCCAAGGCAGCCGCAAGGCGGCGACCGCCCTCGGCGCCCCAAAGGGAGGCGCGCGCGG
>NZ_HE611014.1:693936-782271 GCF_000236865.1 Senegalimassilia anaerobia JC110
CCGCGCCGCGGGGTCGAAGGGCGCCGCCTCCGCGATCGCGGGCGCGGTCTCGGGCGCCGCGCCCGCCCTGCTCGGGGCGGTGGCCGGCATCGTGGCCTTCGTCGCCTGCGCGCTCGCCGTCGCGCAGCTGCTGAGCGCGCTGTTCGGCTTCTGGGACGACGCGGCCTCCAAGCGGGGCCTCGAGGGGCTGCCGCCCTACATCACCTACGAGATGGTCGAGGCGGCGCTCGAGTGCCAGGAGGAGTACGGGCACCCGGCGGGCTGCACCATAGCGCAGATCATCCAGGAGTCCGGCCAGGGCGACCGCATGAGCCAGCTCGCAGAACGCGACCACAACCTCTTCGGCATGAAGTGGTGGTCGGGCTACGCGGGCTGCCCCGAGGTGGCCGGCAAGGCGAACTGGGCCACCAGCGAGGAGTACGTGCCCGGCGAGCACACCCAGATCACGGCGAGCTTCATCCGCTTCACCGGCGACGCCGAGTGCATCCGCTTCCGCAGCAGGGTCTTCCTGCAGGCGGAGCGCTACTCGGGCAACGCCCTCATCCGCGAGGCGGTCGAGAGGCGCGACTCGGACAGGATGGCCGAGGGGCTCAAGGACGCCGGCTGGGCGACCGACTCGTCCTACGTCGAGTCCCTGAAGTCGATCATGGCGCAATGGGGCCTCTACAGGTTCGACTCCATGACGGTCGAGGACCTGAAGGACGCATCCGCGAGCGGGAACGCGATCGTCGAGGCGGCGTACAGCCAGCTCGGCGTGCCCTACGTGTGGGGAGGCTCGACCCCCGGCAAGGCGCTCGACTGCAGCGGACTCACGCAATACTGCTACGCGCAGGCGGGCATCCGCATAAGCCACTACACGGGTTCCCAGTACGAGGAGCTCAGGCGCATACCGCTCTCGGAGGCGAAGCCCGGCGACATCCTCTACCGCTCGGGCCACGTGGCCATCTACATCGGCGACGACAGGTACATACACGAGCCGCGAACGGGCGACGTGTGCCGCATAGCGAGCGGCATCGGCAGCTTCAGCTGCGCGCTCACCGCGAGATAGGAGAAACCAATGCAGGGAAAGTCAAGGGTCATGGCCGCCGTCGCGGCAAGCGCGCTCACCGTGGCGCTCGGCGCGGGCGCGGCGCGCTGCGCCATCGCCCCGCAGGAAGGCGCGCAGGATAGTCCACAGGAGCAAGAGCAGCCCGCGGCTGCAGGCGCCGACGCGGCAACCGGGAAGGCCACCTCGGGCGCCGAGGCGCTCTGGAACACCGCATGGACGGGCGCCGACGACCCGACAGCCACGCTGCGGATCGTCGAGGGCGCCATGGTGGAGAGCGCGGGCGGCACCGAGCGCGCCTGGTTCTTCTCGGCCGAGGAGCCCTCCGAGGCCGGCGGCGTGCTCAGCATACCCATCGAGGTCAAGGGAACCGGCGACAAGGCGGGAGGCCTGTCGCTCATCCAGGTCTCGGGCGACGGGGGCGCCCGCACCCTGGCATGCGACCTCCTGACGCAGGCCTACGCGCCCCAGAAGGCGCAAGTCGGAGCGTTCTCCGTGACCGGCGCCGACGACCGCCTCTCCGAGGCGCTTGGCGCAGACGTCGCCGCCATCGAGGACGTCGTCGCCAGGAAGGCGGCGGAGGTGTCCCCGCAGGCGACGGGAGCCACCTGGGACAAGGAGGTGTGGCTCGACTACGCCGGAAACGTCGCGTCGACGACCTTCACGCTCGACGACCCCGCCTCGACGGTGGTCACCGTGGTCTCGCGCGGCGGCTCGCTGGAGGCGATGTAGCCGTGCGGGCGCTTGAATCGCAACGCCGAAGGGCGTTCGCCATCTCCGCCGCGACGGCATTCGCCCTCTGCGCGCTCCTGCTCGTCCCCGCGCAGCCGGCATACGCCGACATAGCCGGGGACGTCAACGAGTGGCTGTGCGGCCTTCTGCGCGACTGCTGCAACTGGATGTTCAAGGCGCAAACGGGCGTGCTCGGGTCGATCGGCGCGAACGGGATCCTCTCGGCCGACTTCGCGCACATGCTCACGAGCTCGAGCGACCTGACCATGCACGACGTCGCCAGGGGCGTATGGCAGGCTGCCATCCTGCCGATCGGGTGCGGGGTGCTCGGCCTGGTCTTCACTCTGAAGCTCATCGAGATCTCCCAGCGCATGGACGGCAGCCAGAGCCTTCCCGGCGTCAAGGAGGTCGTTTTCCTCCTCGTGTTCTTCGCCGTGTTCCTGTTCCTCATACAGAACAGCTTCGACCTGATGGCGTCGATCTACGAGGTCTGCGGGCTCGCCATCGACCGAGTCGAGGCGCTCTTCGGCGCCGGAGGCGCGCTCGACCTGCCCGAGGTGTCCGTCGTCACCACCGACGACGACATCCCGTCGCTCATCGCCATGCTCGTCGTGAGCCTCATCAGCTGGGTCGTGGTGCTGGCGGCCTACGTCGTCGCCCTCGTGGTCTGCTGGGCCCGCGCGCTCCAGCTCTACATCATGGCCGCGTTCGCCCCGATCCCGCTGGCGTTCCTCGGCATGGACGCCACGCGCCAGATAGGCCTCGGCTACCTGAAGAGCTTCGGGGCGGTCTGCATCGCCGGCGTCATCATCCTCGTGCTGCTCATATCGTTCCCGCTCGTGCTCGGCGGGCTCACCGGGGCGAACCCCGGGACGGGCACCCCGGCCGACGCGGTCGCAAACGGGCTCACCTACGCGCTGCAGTACCTGGCCATGTGCGCGCTGCTCATCCTGGCCCTCGTGAAAAGCGGCTCCTGGGCGCGCGACATCGTGAGCGGCTTCTAGCGGAAAAGCGAGGAAGGGGGCGGTCGCCATGAGATAGGGGCGCCGCGCCGGGGCACGCGTCCCGGCGGATGAAGACAAGGACCGATTGAAAACGAAAAGGAGGAAAGACATGGAAGAGAGGAAGAACGTGTACCTCTCGCTGCACAAGAGCTTCGTGCGCGAGGGCATCGAGTACACCGACCGCGCGACCGGCGAGGCCAGGACCTTCAACTCGGCGACCCTTCCCAAGGGCACCGTCGTCGACGGCGTGGACGTGGGAGGCTACGAGTTCAGCCCCATGTTCGTTAACGAGAGCCGCTTCAAGGGGGCCGACTTCCGAGACATACCGCTGCTCGCGAACCGCGAGGTGTGGCTGAGGAAGACGGTGATGGGCCCGGACGGCCAGCCCGAGCTCGACGAGGGCGGCCGCGCGGTCAAGGACACCGTGAAGGTCATGCCGGCGCAGCTCAAGGAGGCCGTTGACGCAGGGCGCTCGCGCTACCTCGCGGAGCGCGCCGAGCACGCCCGCCAGGCGAGCCGCGCCGCCGAGCACGAGGCGCCCCGCGCACAGCGAAGCGTCGAGAGATAGGGAGGCGGAAAGATGAACGCAGCGAAAGACTGCACCCTGCAGGAAAAGCTCCTCCGATGCGCCATGGCGCTCATCCTGGCGGCGGGGGCGCTGCTCGCCTCCGTGGCGGCCTCGCCCGCCTACGCCGCGCCGAGCACGGTAGACGTGTCCATCGGCGGCAAGATCCCCTACGGCGGCTTCGCCACCACGTGGATGAGCGCCGACGGCAACATCGCCTACTGCGCCGAGCCCTCGTCCCCGACGCCCGCGCCGGGCTCCTACTCGACGAGCCCCGTGCCGAGCGGCGACGTGACAGCGGCGATCTGGTACTCGTTCGGCTCTCCCGGCTTCGACGCGTCGATGTTCCCGGGCAGCTGGTACGACGGCGGCGGCTGGGACGACGCGAAGTACGCCGCGGCGAGCCATGTGCTCATCGCCTACGCCTACTCTGGGTCCGAGTCGGCTGCCACGCACGGCACGAGCGCCGAGTTCGCCTCCTGGGCGAAATCCGAGCTGATCGGCGGGACCTTCGCCAAGATGAAGGCGGGCGCCGGCAAGGTATCCGCCGGGTTCGAGGCGTTCTGCGTCAGGACCGGCGGCGGCTCCCAGACGCTCGTGAGCTTCAGCTGGTCCACGGGCGGAGTCAAGGTCGCCAAAACGGACTCCGAGGCGGGCGCGGAGCCCCAGGGCGACGCCTCGCTCGACGGCGCGAGCTTCTCCGTCGTTAACGAGACCGGCCGCTACGTGCTGGTCGGCGGCAAGTACTACGCCGACGGCGAGGTATGCGCCACGATCAAGACCGCGCCCGAGGACGGGTCGCACGTCGCCGCGACCGGCGCCGACGCACTTCCCGCAGGCAATTACCGCATCGTCGAGTCCGGCGCGCCCGAGGGCTACGACGCCAGCGACGCCTCCGTCACGTTCACCGTGAAGGCCGACGAGGTGCGCGACCTCACGGGCGACCCCGTGACCGACGAGGTCTTCCGCGGCGGCGTGCAGGTGACCAAGTCCGACAAGGAGCTGCAGGCGTCCGAGGCGCTCGCGGGCAGCGGCCACAAGGAGGCGCCTGGCGAGCACCCCGGCCTCGACGGGATCGAGTTCACCGTCACGAACCGCTCGGCGCACAAGGTCCTCGTCGACGGCGAGTGGCGCGAGCCGGGCGAGGCCGTGGCCACGCTGACCACCGCATGGAACGACGAGGCCGGCGCCTACACCGCGCAGACCGCGGCCGACGCACTGCCGTACGGGACCTACGACGTGCGGGAGACGGCGACGAACGGGAGCTACCTGCTGACCGACGGCGAGCCCCGCACCTTCGAGGTCCGCGCCGCTGGCGAGATCGTGAGCGCCTCCGCGGACGGCGCCGCGCTCGAGTTCCGCGACCAGGTGGTGCGCAACGACCTCGAGCTCTCCAAGAAGAGCGAGGCCGACAACGCCGGCCTCATGGTCCCGTTCGCCATCGAGAACGCGGCCACCGGCGAGATTCACGTGCTGGTCACGGACCGCAACGGCGACGCGTCGACCGCGAGCAGCTGGAACAGGCACTCGAGGGACACCAACGCCAACGACGCCCTGCTCGGCCATGAGGGCCCGATCGAGCCCGCCGACATGGACCCGAAGGCCGGCATCTGGTTCTCGCTCGGCGAGGACGGCTCCTCGGCGCCGGTCGACGACTCGCTGGCGGCACTGCCGTACGGCGCCTACACCATGACCGAGCTGCGCTGCGAGGCCAACGAGGGCCTCGAGCTCATCACCAGGAGCTTCTGGATCGAGCGCGACTCGACGGTCGCGAAGGCCGTGTGGATGGGCCTCGACGACCAGGAGGGCCCGCGCATCTCCACCACGGCAAAGGACGGGGCGGATGGCGACAAGGACGTCTCGGCCGACGCCGAGGCCAAGGTCGTCGACGCGGTGGCCTACGAGGGGCTGAAGGCCGGCGAGGCGTACGAGCTCTCGGCAACCCTCGTCGACAAGGCGACCGGCGAGCCCGTGGCCGACGCCTCGGGCAAGCCCGTGGAGGCCAAGGCCCAGTTCGAGCCCGCGCTCTCGACCGGCAGCCATGACGTCGAGATCTCCTTCGACGCGAGCCTGCTCGGCGGCCGCGACCTGGTCGTGTTCGAGAGCCTTCGCAAGGACGGTGCCGAGGTGGCGTCGCATGCGGACCTCTCCGACGAGGGACAGACCGTCCACGTCGCCGTCGAGGTGGGCACCCAGGCGGCGGACGCCGCCGACGGCGACCAGGTAATCGAGGCCGGCAAGGCCAAGGTCGTCGACACGGTGGCCTACAAGGGCCTCGTCCCCGGCAAGACATACATCGCCGTGGGCACGCTCATGGACAAGGGCACCGGAGAGCCGTTCCTCGACAAGGACGGCAACGAGGTGACCGCGCGCACGCCCTTCGAGCCCGAGGCGCCCTCCGGCACCGTCGAGGTGACCTTCGAGTTCGACACCGAGGGCCTGGCCGAGGGAGACGAGCTCGTCGTCTTCGAGAAGGTCCTGGACTCCGCCGGCAACGTCGTCGCGACCCACGAGGACATCGACTCCGCCGAGCAGAGCGTCGTCGTGGACAACCCCGACACGCCCGAGGTCCCCGAGGAGCCCTACGCCAAGACCGGGGCCGACGCCCCCGACGGCACCGGCTACGCCGTGGCCGCGGGCATCGCTCTGGCAGCTGCGGCGGGCGCGGGCGGAGCGCTCGCGTACCGCAAGCGCAAGACGGCCGGCGCAAGCAAGGACGCGGCAGCCGAAGAGCCTGCCGAAGAGCCGGAAGAGTAGCGGCGCCGCATCGATACCGAGCCGGAGGCCCTGGGCGCCCGCCCGGGGCCTCCCCTGCGAACGGGGGAGGACATGAACAAAGGGAAAGCCGCCACGGCGCTCGCCGTCGCCGTGGCGTTGCTGGCGCTGGCGGCGCTCGCCGTCCTGCCGCAGCCCGAGAGGAACCCGTACGGGGTGCACGAGGTACCCGCAACGGAAGAGGACGCGACTATGGAGGTGAAAGAGACGGGAGGCGGAATCGACTGGGACGCCCTTCCCGCCTCCGTCGTCGCATGGGTGCGAGTGCCAGGCACGACCGTCGACTACCCGATCATCCAGGGCCGGCAGGAATCGCCCGACTTCTACCTCACGCACGACGTCGGCGGCGAAAGATCCGCATGGGGCGCTCCCTACATCGACGCCGGGTGCGCGCAGGGCGCCGAGAGCCCGCTCGTCATCGTCTACGGGCACCACATGTCCGACGGCACCATGTTCGCGCCGCTCGCGCAGTACTCGTCGCGCGGTTTCGCCGAGGGGCACCGCACCATCCGGGTCTACACCCGCGAGAAGGAGATCGAGCTCGAGGTCTTCGCCGTGGACGTGGTCGACGCGAGCTCGGAGGGCAAGCGGACCGACTTCGCCGACGCGGCCGAGCTCGACGCCTACCTCGGGGACAAATTGTCCCGGTGCGAGGTCGTCCTGGAAGAGCCGTCGGACGTCGCGCAGGCCTGGGCCTTCGTGACGTGCAGTTACCAGACGAGCAACTCGCGCACCGTCGTCTACGCGAAGGAGGTGGAAGGATGGGATTCGCGCCCTTCGGAATAGGGCTCCTCATGGGGCTCCTCACGCTCACTGCCTACGCATGCTGCGCAGTCGGCGACGACGACCGGGACTAGTTGCCGAAAAACGAAATCGCAACTGAACCGAACGATCAAGCCCCTCGCTCCGTCGGACGAGGGGCTTGCACATGGTGGGATAATGAAGAGCACATGAGACGTGTCGTGCGTGCCGTGTTGCATCGGCTGCGCATGAGCGCCTTACACAAGGTTCGTTTACGTCAGGAGATACAGGATGGCGCTCAAATTCGATCTCGGGGAAGCCCTGTCCCAAGCTGCGCACGCCGCAGGAGAGGTGGCAAAAGGCGCATCGGCAACTGTCGAGTCCGCCGCCAAAGGCGTCGCGAATGCGGCCGAGGGCGCGGGGAACGCCATCGTCGATACGGCCGCCTCGGCATCCGAAGCCGTCGGAAGCGCCATGTGCTCGGCTGCGGAAGGCGTGTCGAGCGCCGGCGAGCAGATCGCGTCGTCCGATGCGGGCAAGGCGATCGCAGGGGCTGCGAACGCGGTAGGCGGAATCGCCGTCGGCGCCGCAATGGGTTTGGCCCAGGGGGCGTCGTCCCTTGCATCCGGCGCGGCGTCGACCGTCGAGGGCGGCATCAACGCCATCAAGGAGAACTCGTTCTCCGCGCGCCTCCGCAAGGCGCGCATCAAGGGGTTCCGTGACGGCATCAAGCAGGGGGCCTACCTTGCGGGCGAGAAACGTTACAACTTCATCTACGCCTACGTGGCGACGCTCTGCTTCCTGATGCGCTGCGACGGCGATTTCTCCCATGAGGAGCAGGAGTGGCTCGAGGACGGCCTCGACTACCTCAAGCTGGACGGCGGCCTTCCGGACGACGTGAAGGCGAAGGTGCAGGCAATCGCGGACAACGAGGGCTTGTCCTTCGACCAAGTCAAGGACTGCCTGGACAACGTGAGCATCGTGTCGCTGGGCTCCATCGCCGAGCAGCTGCAGGTCGCCGCGGCGGCGGACGGCGAGGTGACGGAGGAAGAGGAGCACGCTTGCAGGCTCTTCGCCGACTACATGGCCGCGAGGGCGGCATGCGTGGCGGTTGACGAGAACTGGGCCGAGCAGGCAGTCGAGAAATCCGTTCGCGAGTACGGCGAGAGCCTCGAGCGCATTGACCGTGAGTTCAAGGAGCGGACGAGGCTGCAGGACGCCGACGCGGCCTTCGTCGTCGCCGCGACCATGCTCCAGGTCGCCCGCGTGCTCGTCATCAACTCCCTGACGGAGGTCGAGCGGGCGGGAGCGGGCAACGCCAAGGAGGACGCCCTGCACAGCTTCCAGGGCCGCGTTTTCTCGGGCTTCGACGACGGGGCTCCGGCGGAATCGGGCCGCCTGTTCGCCTCCAAGAGCCACATCCTCTCCTCGCGAGGCGTGCCGTACGACGCGACACGTTACGAGGCTGAGAACCTCAAGATATTCAAGGGGGCGAACCACCGGTTCGCGACCCTCGGCCACGACCCGGTGCTCGGCCTCGTGTTCGGGACCTCGAACATCATGACGAACAGCATCACCTGCGTGAAGGACGCCAACGTCTTCGGGATCGGCGCGCGGATCCCCGCGACCTACTCGGTCTCCTACGACGCATTCGGGAAGAACCCGCTGATCGGGGCGCCCACCGGGACCGTGGAGATGCTGGTCGCGGCGGGAAGGCGCATCGTGAGCGAGCCGGATGCCGCCGCGGCGGCCCTGATCAAGCAGCTGGTCCACATCGGCACCGACCTCTACACGCCGTGCGGGATACAGATCCCGTTCGCCAACCTCGTCCTCGACAAGGCGCACACCGAGGCCCTCACCAAATACGTCAGCACCGGCGACATATTGAAAGTCGGCATGCAGGCGGGCATGACGGTGCTCATCAACTGGCTGATAGCGGCGCTCCACGGCTGCTCCCTGATATTCAAGGACGACGGGTCGGACTACTGCACCGAGATGTACCAGGCGCGCACCAAGAAGATCATCCTCATCTCCGACACCATCGCGACCTCGAGCAGCATCGTGCAGGCATCGATCACGAAGAACCCCAAGTGTCTCGATCTCGGAGGCGCGGCGGTGCTCGTCTACCGACTGTTCTCGGATGCTCGCTTCGTCGCCAAGCTCAAAGAGGAGTTCCTCCAATCGGAGCTTGACAAGATCTACGACGAGCGAGCCAAGGGGCTACTCTAGGCACCAGGTGCCTTCGTTCTCACATCACCCACTTGAACACGGCGCGGAACAGCCAGACGAAAAAGCCCAGCGTGACCTTAAGCGCCGCCATGAGGAACCTACCAAGCCTCTTCATCGACGTCACCCCAATCTTCCTTGACCTTGCGGGCGCCCTCGTCGGCGCCCTCTTCCTTCTCTTCCGCGAGCAGCCTCGCCAGCTCATCCGGCACGCCCGGGACCTCCGCCCTCCCCAGCGCGCGCTGAAGGTCCCTTATCTGCGACTTCAGCGGTTTTGAGGGAGGGCCCACGTGCTCGCGGTAGCAAGCGGAAATTGCAGCCGCGTCGCACAGGTACCCTCGCACCCGGGCGAACGCCTCGTCGCCGTCGAGCAGGACGCGGCGGGCGCGCCCGAGCTCTGCCTCCGAGGCCAGCATGAAGCGCCACCCGCGGGACCTCCGCGCGGCCGGGATGCCGTCCGCGGGCGCCTCGGCGCGCCAGTCGTCGCGCACCTGGTGCCAGTTCGCCGTGAGCCAGAGCCCCTTCTCGGGCTCCTCGCGCATCTCGAGCTCGAACTCCGTGAGCATGTTCGCGCCGGAGAACGGCGAGCCCTCCGTGAACGAGAGCGTGTCGAACAGCGTCGTCCTGCCGCCCTCGTACTCTATCCTCACCATCATCTCCGGCCCCTTTCCCTGCGATGCTCCTGCTGGGCCCGCTGGCGTTCGACGGCGAGGATGCGCTGTTGCTCGTCCTCGCGGCGCCCGTCGCGCGAGCTTCCTTCGGCAGCACCGCGCCCGCGATCGTCCCCGTAGCGGGTTTTGAGCGGCATGAGCTCGTTCATCGCCATGTAGTCGCGCGCCGCCTCGAGTCGACGGTAGCCCTCGCCGCCCGCCTGGCCGCGACGCTCGAGCGTCGCCATCCTGAGACCGAACTCCTCGATGGACTCGACGTCGAACTTCGCGCAGGTCTCGAGCGCCGAGGAGAGCCTGCTCAGCTCCGAGAGGTCGTTGAGCTCGAGGGCTCGCTCGGCGGCCTCGCGGATGCGCGCGGCGCTCGCGTCCGTGGGACGGTAGGCGCCCCCGCGCTCGAACCGCCGGCGGAGCATCTCCTTGCCGTAGACGAACCCCAGGCGCTCGCCGCTGACCTTCTTGGACGGCTCCTCGGCCAGGCTGAACACCCAGTCGTCCCGCCGCGCCTTGGCCGAGTTGTCGGCGACGTGCACGCCCAGGGCGTCGAGGACGCCGAGGAACTCCGCCTCGTCGCGCGCCGTGGTCTTGGCGAGCGCGACGCGGGCGCGGATGTCGCCGACCCACGAGTAGCCGCCCGAGCGCATGATCTCCTTCTCGGCCCGGCCCAGGTAGACGCTCCTGCGGCTCCTGGGCCCGCCCGCACCTGCCCGCCCGCGCGCCTTCGACGGCGATTCGGGAGCTCGGTCGTTGGAGAGCCCCGACAGCCCGCGCTCGCGCGCCATGTCCTGCAGGTCTCGGTTGAGGTCCTCGGGGTGCTGGGTCTGCATGCGGTAGCCGGTGCGGAGGTTGGCGTTATTCACGACGATGTGCGCGTGCGGTATGCCGCGGGCGTTGTCGTCGTGGTACACGATGGCGATCTCGTGGTCGCCGAAGTGCTTGAGAGCCCACGAGCACGCGAGCTCGCGCAGCGCCGCCAGGTCGATATCGTCGCCGGGGTCCGGCGAGAGCACGAAGTGCTTGAACGTCCGCGCGGGCTTTCCCCTCCAGGGGGCGTCCGTGCCGAAGGCGGCGCGCGTGGCGTCCATCTCGGCGTCCCAGGCGCAGGCCTCCTTGGCCTCGTTTCCCAGTGCGCCGGCATCGCGCTCGTCGTAGCTCAGGTTGAACAGGTCGCGCGCCAGGGCGCGGCCTCCCTTCTCGAGGTAGCGGCGGATGCCACCCGTCGAGCCGTGGCCGCTTATCGGCTTCAGGATCGGCATGGCGAGCCCTCCACGAGCGAGTCGGCACCGATGCGACCGAGCTCCGCCGCCATCTCGCGGGCCGCGCCGTTCACGTCGGCGAGCTCTCGCTCGATCGTCGGGATGCTCTCCGCGACGAGGTCCCGGTCGACGTGCCCGTGGCGGGCGTGGAAGTTGATGAGGTTCATCGCGTGCACTGCCTGGTTGTAGTGGTAGCCCCACTTCGTGAGCTCCCGAGACATCGACCAAAGGGCCCTGCGGTCCACGAGTATGCGGTGCTCGTCTCCAGCGTTGGCCTCCGTCGACAGCGGTATGCGAACGAGGTAGCGCAGGTACTCTGACTTGCTGAGGCCGGCGCGCTCGCACCGCTCGCAGAGCGCGTCGTAGTCGCCTCCCTCCATGCGGAACGTGACGCGGCGCTCCTTGCCTTTGGCGGCGCCGGCTTCCTCTTCCATGGCGGATTCCTTTCCTCGGGCCCGCCGCGCGGCGGGCGCGTCTCTCTGGGGGCGCGGGGGATCCCCCGCAGGCGGTGGCCCGGCCCGGGCGCCGCCTCTGGGACCGGGCCTCGCGAAAGCGGGCTCCCAAACGGCCCGCGGCATGACGGGTCCGAAGCCGCCCGTTCCCCAAGTGCTATGGACGCCCGACGCGATGTCGGACGCCATAGGCTACTTGCTGGATTTCGAACCTGAGGCCCTTCTGCGGCGCTTTCGGGCATCGCTGCCCGCATCCGCGTACGGGGCGGTCATGAGCGCCATCTCGCGCAGCAGCGAGAGGTCGGCCGCGCTCGGGCTCTCGGGCGGGCTCTCCAGGAAGTCGGCGACGAGCCTCGCGGCCTTCGCGATGCGCCCGTCGGGGCCGGCCTGCGTTTCGCTCTCGCTCCTCACGTAGTCGGAGAGCTCCCGCTTGGTGCGCCGCCAGGGCTCCATGGCGGCGTGCATCTCCGCCTGGCGCTCCTTCGGCATGCCCGCGAGCGAGCGCACCGCCTCGGCGCTGAGGTTGCCGCGGTCGGCCTCGGCGGCCCACTCGGGCGAGAGGTCCTCGGCGATGCGGCGGGCCAGCCTCTCCTCGCGCGCGATGGTCTTGCCGGAGACCTTGCGGCCCGTCTGCCGCTCGATGATGGCGGCCTTCACGTCGTCGACGCGCATGCCGGAAAGCGACGGGTCCTCGGAGCGCAGGCGCACGGCGTCGCCCCTGAGCGCCTCGGTCGCTGCGGCGCGCTCGGTCACGGTGAGCGCGCGGGTGAAGTAGTTCGCGGCGTGGAGCAGCGTCACCGCCCGCTCGTCGTCGATGCCCTCTATCACGCGGCAGGGCATCCTCTCGTAGGCGGGGTCGTCCTTGGCGAGCAGCGCGTAGGCGGCCTTGCGGCGGTGCCCGGAGACCATCTGCCACGAGCCGTCGCCGACCTTGCGCACCAGCGGCAGGTCGGTGAGGCCGTCCTCGCGTATGGACTCGGCGAGCTCGGCTATGCCGGCCGGGTCCATGGAGTACGCGGCGTTCGCCGGGTGGTCGGCGATGTCGGCCACCGCTATCTCGGACACCGGGTAGCGCCCGCGGGTGCGCGACGCGCCGTCGAGAAGCCCCGTGATGGTGAAGCCCGCGGCCACCTGGCTAGGCGAGCTCACGGGACACCTCGTCGGCGAGAGCCTCGTAGTCGCGCGCGGGGCGGCTCCCCGGCTCGAAGGCCGCCACCGGCTTCCACTGCCAGCTGCCCTCGCAGACCTTGCTGCTCGCGTGTATGACCGTCTCGAACTGCTCGCCCGGGAAGAACCCGTCGAGCACGGCCGCGCCCGTGGCCTCGGCGTTGGTCATGCGGCCGGGCACGCAGGTGCGCAGTATCTTCCATCTGGGCGTGGGCATGCGCAGGGCGTCTGAAATGGAGCGCGTCGCCTCCACGGTGAGCGCCGTGCCGCGCATCACGGTGGAGTCGAGCTTCACGGGGATGACGACCATGCCGCCCTCCGCTGCGGCGAGGTAGGCGTTGAAGGCAAGCCTGCGCATCACGGGGCTGCAGTCGATGAGGCAGACGTCGTAGGAGCCCGAGGCGTCGTCGAGGGCGAACTTGAGGCGCTGCTCGCGCAGGAGCATCTCGTTCTGGTCGACGAGGTCGATGGTCGAGGCCACCACGTCGAGGCCCTCCCCGGCGGCGTAGGCGACCTCCTCCACGGGCGCGCCGCCGTAGAGCAGCTCGACCGAGGTGCGCCGCTCGGAGGCGGCGCGGTCGTAGAGGCCGAAGAAGTCGGTGGCCGACGCCTGCGGGTCGAGGTCGACGAGCAGGGTCCGAAGGCCCCGGGCGGCGAAGATGGCCGCCAGGTTGACGGCGGTCGTCGTCTTGCCGACGCCTCCCTTGTAGTTGGAAATGGCTATCGTGCGCATGGGTCGCGTCCTCTCTAGCGTGGGGCGCGCCTCGCCGCATCCGGTCCGGCGCGCCCCGAGTCTCGGAGCGTCGGGACAAAACCGTACGAATTTGTCCGACAAGCGGAGTGTACCACGAAAACGTACGTATATGTACGTTTTCGTGGTACAGGGTCGGATTTCGGGGAAGTCCGGCCCCGGGAGCCCGGGGCCGGGCGCGCCGCCTAGGAGAGCGGCTCCATCTCGCCGAAGCAGTTGATGTGGTGGCGAAGGAGCGCTCGGTTCTCCTTGACGACCATCATCGCCACCTCGTCGAAGCGGACCGGGGTGTCTGCGTAGTCGTCGCTGTTCCCCGCGAGCCACGTCGCCGCCAGCGCCTCGCGCAGCCCGCGCGCCCTGTGGGCCTCGGGGAAGCCGTCCGTTCCGATCCGGACCGTGGCGTCGACGAAGACCAGGGTCCCGTCCTCGTCCACCGCCACGAGGTCGATCCCGCCGATGCCCTCGGGCCCCTGCCAGGCCTCGTCGACGATCTCGTAGCCCTTGCGCTCGAGGAAGGCCCTGACCGCGCCCATCGCCTTTTCCTTCATGTCGTTCATGCCTTGCTCCTTAGACTCTGAGGCCCGCCCCTGTGGCGTGCCTTGCGCCGCGTGAGTCGCATGCAGCGCGGGCGTGCCTGCAAGGGAGGAAGCGAAGTCGGGCGTGGTTATAGAAATCTCCCGACGTCAGTTTTTCGCGTTGTTCGCGCGCGCAGCGCATGGGGCGAAGAACCCGAAAAAGTGTCGCGGCCCTTGCGGGCCGCCTGCCGGCGTGCGACCCTGCGCGTCCAAGGAGCGCCGGGGCGAGTTTCGGGTCGGAGGGGCGGAGGCGTGCGGCATGGAATCGGGCGTGGGCGCCGAAACCCTCCGGGCATGGGATGCGGCCCGTCGGCGGTCCTGGGCTCCCGCGGGACTTGGCGACGACGTCGCGGCGGGGACGGAGGCGGGATCCCGAGTCGTGGTGCCGCGGTATGAGTCGGGACAGATGGCTTTCCCGCGCCGCTTGCGGTCGATATGTGCACGGGACCGTGGGCAGCGAGATGGTTCTCCGCATGGAACGGCTACGGTGCTGCGCGACACGTCTGTTGAGAGAAGGAGGCGAGCTGATGTTGAGCCACGAAGAGAAGTTGGAGCGCATCGAGCTCATCGATGCCGTGTGCGATGCCGGGAGACTGGCGAGGGGCCTGGACCAGCTGCTCGAGTCCCTGGCTCACGCCGACCAGCTGGACCCGCTCGACGTCGAGGGGATCCTGGTCCTGAGGTCTATAAGCGAGAGGTGTGCCGAGCGCATCGGCGACGCGGCGCGCATCCTGGAGGCTCAGAACGAGGTCCTCTATGCGGAGGAGCGGGCCAAAGTCAAACCGCGCGATAACTGAGGAACGAAACCCGGTCCGGAAACTGTTCCTTGATTCCGGCCGGATGATCTTCTCCGCCGCCCGGTGTCGCATTGTGTCCGAGCGGCTGATGTCCCCCTATTCCCAGTGCCGCGGCGTACCGCTGCGTTATAATTCAGAAAACGCATTTGTATTGCATTTCGAGGGATAGAGGCGCGAATGTCTAATGGCTATAAGGAGCTCATCAAGGGTAACCCCGGCGAGACCGAGATCAGGAGCTTCCTGGTAAACGGCGACCAGGTATCTGTGACCCTGCGCATCCCCGACACCCTGCGCGACGCGGCGAAGGAGGAGGCTGCCCTTCGCGGCATGAGCTTCTCCGCCTTTGTGCGCACTTGCATGATCGAAGAGCTCGCGAAGAAGGGACAATAGCCCGTGACGGAGCCAATGCACGACATCTCGGTCGAAGGCTTCATAGAGTCCTTCGACCGCCGATACCCGACTTTCATTCTCAAGACGTTGCTGTGCGACCGCACTACGGGGCGCAACATCATATGGGCCGACAACGAATACGAGGCCCTAGGCGACGGCTACATGGGCGATGACGAGATGACCGTCGAGAATGCTCATGTACGGTAAAGAAGCAAGCAACCGAAAACAATAGATAGACCGCCAGCACTACACTATTCCGAACCAAAGACCAAAAGATAAGCATTGTGGGAAAATCTAAACTTTTGGATTTTCCTACAATGCCAACTACGGCGGAATCCCTCCCACTCCTTATATCTTTCTGTATACATTGAATTTGTATTTAGTAAAATGCAGACAACACCACGGATCGGCTTTTGGTTGGACAATTCCAACCAAACACCACAGCAGACAGCAGAAAACATTCTGAACGCTAGGAAGCCGGTATGATTGTTACATATAAGGGGAAGAAAAATTTCTTTTAGGTACTTGCTTTCCTAAAACTGATGTGATACAATGATTTAATCAAGAAAAGGAGTAAAAAATATGCGGCAAGGTATTCTTAAATAAAATTTGATAATGGGCGCAAAAATGATTGCCCCTTGCAGGGGCTTAGTTTTTGTACCCAATTTAAGAATACTTTTGCCTTTTTAGTAAATATCGTGACGGACAGCGGCTCATGTAAGCCGTCATACTTCTGTTTGTCCGAAGTCATGATCCCCAGCGGTAAAAGTATTAGCCGCTGGGGATTTTTGCGCCCATTTGGGCCTTGTATGGAGGATAGACATGAACATTATCAATATCGGGATTCTTGCCCATGTAGACGCTGGAAAGACAACCTTGACGGAGAGCCTGCTATATGCCAGCGGAGCCATTTCAGAACCGGGGAGCGTCGAAAAAGGGACAACGAGGACGGACACCATGCTTTTGGAGCGGCAGCGTGGGATTACCATTCAAGCGGCAGTCACTTCCTTCCAGTGGCACAGATGTAAAGTCAACATTGTGGATACGCCCGGCCACATGGATTTTTTGGCGGAGGTGTACCGCTCTTTGGCTGTTTTAGATGGGGCCATCTTGGTGATCTCCGCTAAAGATGGTGTGCAGGCCCAGACCCGTATTCTGTTCCATGCCCTGCGGAAAATGGACATTCCCACCGTTATCTTTATCAATAAGATCGACCAGGCTGGCGTTGATTTGCAGGGCGTGTATCAGTCTGTTCGGGATAAGCTCTCCGCCGATATTATCATCAAGCAGACGGTGTCGCTGTCCCCGGAAATAGTCCTGGAGGAAAATACCGACATAGAAGCATGGGATGCGGTCATCGAAAATAACGATGAATTATTGGAAAAGTATATCGCAGGAGAACCAATCAGCCGGGAAGAACTTGCGCAGGAGGAACAGCGGCGGGTTCAAGACGCCTCCCTGTTCCCGGTCTATCATGGCAGCGCCAAAAAGGGCCTTGGCATTCAACCGTTGATGGATGCGGTGACAGGGCTGTTCCAACCGATTGGGGAACAGGGGAGCGACGCCCTATGCGGCAGCGTTTTCAAGGTGGAGTATACAGATTGTGGCCAGCGGCTCATCTATTTGCGGCTATACAGCGGAACGCTGCGCCTGCGGGATACGGTGGCTCTGGCCGGGAGAGAAAAGCTGAAAATCACAGAGATGCGTATTCCATCCAAAGGGGAAATTGTTCGGACAGACACCGCTTATCCGGGTGAAATTGTTATCCTTCCCAGCGACAGCGTGAGGTTAAACGATGTATTAGGGGACCCAACCCGGCTCCCTCGTAAAAGGTGGCGTGAGGACCCCCTCCCCATGCTGCGGACGTCGATTGCGCCGAAAACGGCAGCGCAAAGAGAACGGCTGCTGGACGCTCTTACGCAACTTGCGGATACTGACCCGCTTTTGCGCTGCGAGGTGGATTCCATCACCCATGAGATCATTCTTTCTTTTTTGGGCCGGGTGCAGTTGGAGGTTGTTTCCGCTTTGCTGTCGGAAAAATACAAGCTTGAAACAGTGGTAAAGGAACCCACCGTCATTTATATGGAGCGGCCGCTCAAAGCAGCCAGCCACACCATCCATATCGAGGTGCCGCCCAACCCGTTTTGGGCATCCATCGGACTGTCTGTTACACCACTCCCGCTTGGCTCCGGTGTACAATACGAGAGCCGGGTTTCGCTGGGATACTTGAACCAGAGTTTTCAAAACGCTGTCAGGGATGGTATCCGTTACGGGCTGGAGCAGGGCTTGTTCGGCTGGAACGTAACGGACTGTAAGATTTGCTTTGAATACGGGCTTTATTACAGTCCGGTCAGCACGCCGGCGGACTTCCGCTCATTGGCCCCGATTGTATTGGAACAGGCATTGAAGGAATCAGGGACGCAACTGCTGGAACCTTATCTCTCCTTCACCCTCTATGCGCCCCGGGAATATCTTTCCAGGGCTTATCATGATGCACCGAAATACTGTGCCACCATCGAAACGGCCCAGGTAAAAAAGGATGAAGTTGTCTTTACTGGCGAGATTCCCGCCCGCTGTATACAGGCATACCGTACTGATCTGGCCTTTTACACCAACGGGCAGAGCGTATGCCTTACAGAACTGAAAGGGTATCAGGCCGCTGTCGGCAAGCCAGTCATCCAGCCCCGCCGTCCAAACAGCCGCCTGGACAAGGTGCGCCATATGTTTCAGAAGGTAATGTAACGTCTTGCGCAATGCAAGCGTTCATTGCTGGCTATTGCGAAATATCATTGATAAAATCACGAGGTGTTCGAGTCCACGTTCGACCCCGGCTACTGCGACGCGGACATCCCCTCCGCTCCCGGCGTCGAGCGCCTGAACGTGCTGATATTCGGCCTCAAGAACTCGACGCTCATCCCGTACGTGCTCTACGTTCGCAAGAACGCGGAGTCTTCGGGCGAGGAATCCGAGGTCTTCGCCCTGCTTGAGAGCTACATCGTCCGCCGAACGCTGGTTCAGGCGACCACGAAGAACTACAACAGGCTGTTCACCTCGCTGATCCTGAACGAGGTGAAGGACGCGGAGACGCTGAGGAAGGCTCTTGAAGCCAACGAAGAGGCGACGACGTACATGCCCGGCGATGACGAGGTTCGAAGGGCGTTCGAGGAATCGTGTCTGTACAACCTTCAGTCCAAGGGCGTTCTCTATCTGCTGGAAAGCGCCATTCGCCCAGACATGAGCAGCACGGCCCTGCTCGGGTTCAACCAGTACACCCTCGAACACATGATGCCCAAGAAGTGGCGCAACAAATGGGGAGCCCTCGACGATGAGGCTGCCACGCGAAGGGACAGGAAGCTCCTCACGCTCGGCAACCTCGCCATCATCACGCATTCCCTTAACGCCTCCATCCGCGATGCCGATTGGCCCACCAAGAAGCAGGGAAAGGGATACAAGGACGGTCTTGCCCTCTGCGCCGCCGGCCTTGCGACCATGGCCGGCGCCCTGGAGAAGGAGTCTTGGGACGAGGGCGATATCGCCGATCGCGCCGAATGGCTTGCGGACAAGGCGTTGGAGGTCTGGCGTTAAACCTTACATGCGCCCCATCTCGAAGATGCTTGCGGTGTCGGAGCCCGCATCCATGACGGATGTTGTCGGCTCTTCCAAATGCGAGGTTTGCGGTGGCGCTTCCGTCACTGGTGCCTCAACCCCCTCGCCGAGCGCCAGGAAGAACCTCATCACGAGCTCGATCCTCTGCTGCAGGGACTCGCTCAGCTCGCCGTAGGAGGCCGCCAGCCGGACCTCCTTGGCCAACTCCGTCATCGTGTCCTTCAGCGCCTTCTGAACGCTCACAGAGGGCTTCACCTCGACCTTGGTATCGGTCAGCTTGGCGATGATGTAGTCCTGCCTGCTCATGCCGCTCCAAGCTGCCATCTCGCATATGAGCTTGTGCTCCTCGGGCGTACAGCGGAACGCCATCGTCTTGCTGCGCTTGCGGGCGCTGTTCTCGCACGGCATCCTTCTTACCCCCTCGCCCCGTCGAGCGCGGCGGCCATCTCGTCCTGCTTCGTGGGGAACAGGTGCGCGTAGCGGTAGGTGATGTCAACCGCCTCGTGGCCCATGCGCTCGGCGATGGCAAGCGCGGAGAACCCCATCTCGATCAGCAGGCTCACATGGCTGTGGCGTATGTCGTGTATGCGGATGCGCTTCACGCCAGACGCCTTGCACCCGCGCTCCATCTCATGGGCCAGGAAGTGCTTGGTCACGGCGAACAGGCGCTCGTCGGGGGCGACGTCGTCGCGCATCTCGATGAAGTCCGCCATCTCGTCGCGCAGGAAGGCGGGCATGACGATCGTGCGCACCGACTTGGGCGTCTTGGGGTCGGTCACGGTGTCCATGCCGTGGAGGCTCTGGTACGACTTGTTGATGCGCAGCCGCGAGCTCTCCAGCATGAAGTCGGACGGCGTGAGCGCCAGGAGCTCGCCGCAGCGGATGCCCGTCCAGTAGAGCAGCTCGAAGGCGTGGAACGAGAGAGGCTTGTCCATGATGGCCTCGCTGAACCTCAGGTACTCGTCCTTGGTCCAGAACTGCATCTCGCCGCCCTTCTTCGACCCTATCTTGTCGACCCTGCGCACCGGGTTGTCGGTGAGGCCGTAGTAGCGCTCGGCGTGGTTGAAGATGGCGTTGAGCTGGTTGTTCACCGTGCGCAGGTACGTCGGCGCCCAGGGCTTCCCGTCGGCGTCCCGGTGCTCGGTGAGCTCGTTTTGCCACCTGATGACGTCGATCGGCCTCACGTCGCACATGCGCATGTCCCCGAAGAACGGCACGAGCTTGTCGTTGATGATGTACTCCTTGGTGATCCACGTGTGCTCGCGTATGCGCGGCTTCACCTCGGAGGCGTACACCTCGACGAACTCGGAGAACGTCATGTCCATGGCCCCGCCGTTAAGGCTCTTGAACTGGCTCTCCCACACTGCGGCCTCCACCTCGGAGGAGAAGCCGCGCTTCGTCTTGTGGCGCTTCGAGCCGCGGGCGTCGCGGTAGTAGCACTGCACGTAGAACGTGCCGTTGTTGTCATCCTTGTACACGGGCATGTCAGTCCACCTCCGGGAAGTACAGTGCGTCGAAGACGTCGCTTCGGACGCGCCCGCGGATAACCACGCGCCCGCGCGCCTCCTGCTCGGCGTTTATCCTCCTGATCACCTCGTAGGCGCTGCCTTTCTTGATCCTCAGCAGCTCCGCGACCTCGTCGGCGTCTAGCATGTGAGGCCTCGGCGTCTTCGCCACCTTCTCGTCCATGGCTCCTCCAATCAACAGCGTACGTATATGTACGGTTTACAGATTGAGAGTAAACGTACGCATCCGTACTGTCAATAGAATTGCGTACATTTGCGTACGCTGATAAGATGTGCGGGTACGTAATTCCAGGAGGAGGGCGCATGTCCGTAGGCGAGAACATAAGGCGGTACCGCAAGTTGCGCGGCATGACGCAGGCGCAGCTCGCCGAGGCGGTCGGTCTGACCGAGGGGGCCGTGCGCCATTACGAGAGCGGCATCCGCGCCGTCAAGCCCGAGCTGCTCGAGTCCATCTCCGCCGCGCTCGGCGTTTCCGTCAACGCCCTCAAGGATTACGGCGTCGAGACCGCGGGCGACCTCATGTCGCTGCTCGTGCGGCTCGAGGACTCCTTCGGCATCGTTCCCGCAGCCGACGGCTCGGGCCTCTCCCTGAACCCCAAGGCGCCGCACGCTCCCAAAGCCGCGATGGCGATCGAGCTGTGGGCCGAGAAGCGCGCGCAGCTCGAGAACGGCGAGATCGACGCCGACGAATACGAGGGCTGGAAAGCCTCGCTGTAGCGGCTCCCCGCATTTCGCAACCAGCGCAACCGAATCAGGACGCCAGGCTAGGCGGTGAGCTCCGCCCGCTCCTGCGTCTGCTGAGTTTTTACTCCCCATTGCATGTCAAGGCATTTTCGGCGCTCCTGGGGAGTAAATGACGCGGTGGCTTATATGACGGCACGCGACAGCACGCCGCGGCATTTCCCCTGATTACTCCCGTTTTCCTTGAGACGGTGAGATTCTTTACTCCCCATTAACGACCTGGGGAAACGCCGTGCGGAGACCGCCGAAAAGCCTATTGAGTTCGATTTGAGTTTCACGGGCCCCGAAACGGCCTCGTTTCGTCCTCGGGGACAAAAACCGCGCGTCTACTCATTTGGGATGAATCCTTACTCCCATTCCTCCGAATACCGCCCAGTGCTTTGCCGTCTTGAAATACGGGGAGTAAATGGCGAAATCGCAGGTGAAAGGGAGTAAATAGGCAAAGAAAAAGCCTCCGTTCCAACATGGGAGCGGAGGCTAGATTATCGTATTTACTCACCGCCGTCGCCGGTGGCTTTGCCATGACTGTCGTACGAAACGAAACTCAGCGGCACAGCGCGGCACTCAAAAATGCAGGTCAGAACCCTATCGGCCTACTCCCACTCGATCGTCGCGGGGGGCTTGGGGGTGATGTCGTAGCACACGCGGTTGGCGCCCGGCACCTCGGCAACGATGCGGCTGGAGATCTTCGCCAGCAGCTCGTAGGGCAGCTTCGCCCAGTCGGCGGTCATGGCGTCGGAGCTTTCCACGGCGCGCAGGATGATGGGGCGCTGGTAGGTGCGCTCGTCGCCCATGACGCCCACCGATTTGATGTCGGGGAGCACGGCGAAGTACTGCCAGCAGCTGTGCTCGCTGTTGCGCTCGCCGGTCTCCTCGAATAGGCGCTGGTTGTACGCGTCAAGCTCCTCGCGCACGATGGCGTCGGCGTTCTTCAGGATCTCAAGCTTCTCGGGGGAAACCGCGCCGATGATGCGGATGGCAAGACCCGGGCCGGGGAAGGGCTGGCGATGCACGATGTGGTCGGGCAGTCCCAGCGCCGTGCCGAGCGCGCGGACCTCGTCCTTGAAGAAGTGGTCGAGCGGCTCGATCAGGTCGAAGTGCACGCCCTCGGGGAACGGGATGAGGTTGTGGTGGCTCTTGATGGTTGCCGCCTTGCCGCCCGTCTTGCGCGCGCCGGACTCGATGATGTCGGGGTAGATGGTGCCCTGGGCCAGGTACTTCACGCCGTCGAGCTGCTGGGCCACGGTGAAGAACTCCTCCCAGAACTGCGTGCCGATGATGCGGCGCTTCTGCTCGGGATCGGTGACGCCGTCGAGCAGCTTGGCGTAGCGCTCCTCGGCGTGAACGTGGATGAAGTCGACGTCGAACTGCTTGGTGAACACGTCCTCGACCTGTTCGGGCTCGCCCTTGCGCAGCAAGCCGTGGTTGACGAACACGCAGGTCATCTGCTTGCCGACGGCGCGTGCGCCCAGCGCGGCAACCACGGAGGAGTCGACGCCGCCCGACAGGGCCAGGATGACGCGGTCGGAGCCGACCTTCTCGCGGAAGTCGGCGGTCAGGGTTTCCACCAGGTTGTCCATGGTCCAGTTTGGCTCAAGGCCGCAGATGTCGAACAGGAAGTTCTTGAGCATCTGGTTACCGAACTCGGTGTGCTTGACTTCGGGATGGAACTGCGTGGTGTAGATCTTGCGCTCGGGGCACTCCATGGCGGCCACGGGGCACACGTCGGTGGAGGCGACCACGGTAAAGCCGGCGGGAACGTCCTTCACGGCATCGAAATGGCTCATCCACACGGTTTGATCGGCGGGCGTGCCCGCGAACAGCTGGCCGCCGGTGACGTGCAGCGTGGCGGGGCCGTATTCGCCCACCTCGGGGTGGTACACGCTGCCGCCCAAGGTGACGGAGGTCACCTGATGGCCGTAGCAGAAGCCCAAGATCGGCACGCCCAGCTCGTAGATGGCGGGGTCGACGCGCGGAGCGTCCTCTGCGTTGACGGAGGCCGGGCCGCCGGACAGGATGATGGCGGCGGGCGCCATCTCACGCACCTCGTCGGCGGTGATGTCGCACGGGACGATCTCCGAGTACACGTTCAAATCGCGCACGCGGCGGGCGATCAGCTGCCCGTACTGCGCGCCGAAGTCGAACACGACGACTTTCTGGTTGGTGGAACTGGACGATGCGGTGCTCACTAGAAGGCTCCTTCTTCGGTTGTATCATGCTGCCCGGTCGCGCTTGCGGCTGCACTTTTGTCTGCGTATTCGTATCAACGATTGTACAGTAAGCTGCGCTAATCCATACCTGTCGGCTGTGCATCTTCAATACAACGCTACGCAAGGCCCATGTTATCGCCTGCGTTTTGCCCTTCCAATATCAAATGCAGGTAAAGAAAACGTGCGCCCGCTCTGGTTTATCGGGTCGACCGAAGTTCGCGGCCTGCGTGGCGCTTCGCTGCCTCCTACAATTTCGAATCCGTGCGGCGTTGCGGGCTTATCCGGCTTGCGTCTGCACGCGTACGGCTCACCGAAAGGCGGAACATGATCATCGAAGCGTTGAAATCCCTCCTCATCGGCATCGTCGAGGGCGTCACCGAATGGCTGCCCATCTCGTCGACGGGCCATATGATCCTCGTCGATGATTTCGTGCAGCTCCAGGTTTCCCCGGAGTTTCTTGCGCTGTTTTTGGTGGTCATCCAGATCGGCGCCATCCTGGCCGTGCTCACGCTGTACTTCCACAAGCTCAATCCCCTGAGTCCGCGCAAAAACGCCGACGAGAAGCGCGCGACCTGGCGGCTGTGGGGGATGGTGGCGATCGGATGCATCCCGGCGGCTGTCGCGGGCATCTTGCTCGACGATTGGGTGAACGCTCACTTCTACAACAAGGTCACCGTTGCGGCCATGCTTATCTTGTACGGCGTGGTCTTCATCGTCATGGAGGGCCGTAATCGCCGTCGCATGCGCCGTGCCCGTGCCGCGGTGCGAAACCAGGCGCGCGCTCGCGTCGAGCAGCCTCCGGTCCCGCGCGGCCGCCATGCCCGCGTGCAGGTTCCGTCCCGTCCCGTGCCCGCTCATGCCTGCGCCGTCGACCTTGACGCCGCGGCCGAGTGCGGCATCTTCCGTATCGCCGATGTCGACGACGTCGATTGGAAGACGGCCCTGAAGATCGGCTGCTTCCAGGTGCTCGCCATCGTCCCCGGCACCTCCCGTTCGGGCGCCACCATCATCGGCGGCATGCTGTGCGGCTGCAGCAGGACGGCCGCGGCGGAGTTCACGTTCTTCCTGGCAATCCCCATCATGTTCGGGTGGGGCCTGGTGAAATGCATCAAGTTTGCCGCCGCGGGCCTTGCCATGACGACAACCGAGGCGGTCGTTCTCGCAGCGGGCGTGGTTTCGGCGTTCGTCATGTCCGTGGTGTCCATCAAGTTCCTGATGGGGTACATTAAGAAGAACGACTTCACGGCGTTCGGCTGGTACCGTATCGTGGTGGGCGCGCTGGTGCTCGGCGTCTTCGCGCTGCAAACCGCGGGCATCCTGGCGTAACGGCCCGCGCCCGGCGCTTCCCGCCCCACTCCGTGAGCTCACGCAATGCGCAGGGAAAGGGAAGGGAAGCGGTGCTTAGCCAGTTCAGCAGCATCTTCACGCAGATGGTGGCCCTGTTCGCCGCTATAGGCGTCGGCTATATCTGCAAGAAAACGGGCGTTATGGACGCCGATTTCGACAAGAGGCTCTCGGGGCTTGTCCTGAGCGCCACGTTGCCTGCGCTGATCTTGGCGTCGGTGCTTAACGTGGATAGCTTGCCCGATCCCGTGCTTATGGCCCAGATCATCGGGCTTTCCGTGCTCAGCTATGTGCTGTTCATCCCCATCGCCTATATCGTCACCTACGTGCTGCGCATCCCCGACGGCCGTCGCGGCGTGTACCGCTTCATGCTCATCTTCGGCAATACGGGTTTCATCGGCTACCCCGTGCTGTCCGCCATTTTCGGCCCGCAGACGGTTGTATACGCGGTTGTGTACAACATCGTGTTCAACATGCTGTCGTTCACCTTCGGCGCCTGGCTCATCGCGTCGGACAACGAATACGGCGTCAAGGTGCGTATGAGCTGGCGCGATTTCGTCACACCCTGCAACATCGCCACGCTTGCCACCATGGCGCTGGCGTTTTGCGGCGTGCATGCCGTGCCCGTGGTCGGCCCCGCGCTTTCCACCATCGGCAGCTTCACCACGCCCGCCACGCTGCTCATCGTGGGTTCGTCGCTGGCGAACCTTCCCGCCGCCAAGCTTATGGGCACCCCTCGCCTGTGGATTGCGTGTCTGGTGCGCATGGTGGCCATCCCGCTGTTCATCTTCGCCGTCATGCGCCCTCTTGCCGGCGGCGCGCTGCTGGGGGTGGTCGTGGTGCTGGCGGCCATGCCCGTGGCCACCAACGGCACCATGTTCTGCTATCAGTACGGCGGCGACGCCAAGACCATGGCGCAGGGCACCTTCATCACCACCGTCTTGGCGCTGGTCACCATCCCGTTGTTGGCAACGTTCTCGGCCGTCTTGTAGCCGGGACGGGGTGCTTGGCCCATTTACCTACTTTATTCCTCAGATTTTCCCGAATCGGCATGTGGTTTTGCTATCATGATGCGCACACGAGGGCCGCTTTCGTCCTGCACGGCGCGCGTCTGGTACTCGACGCGCCGCGCGGCCATGCTCGTTACCGCTCAAGAACAGGAAGGAACGCCGATGTCTGATCAGAACAGCTCGTTCGAGCAGATCCAGGAACATCGTGCAAAGATCGACGAGCTTGACCGCCAGATCGTCGCGCTGCTCAACAAGCGCGCCGGTCATTCGCTGGTCATCCGCGGCCTGAAGCCCGGTGCGCACCTGGGTCTGTACGACCCCAAACGCGAAGAGGAGATCTTCGAGAAGGTGGATAGCTATAACGAGGGCCCGCTCTATAACGATAACCTCCGCGAGATCTACGGTACTATCCTGAAAGTCATGAAGGAGACCCCGTCAGCATGAGCGAGCAGAGAATCGAAGCGAAACTGCCGGATTACGGCACCCGTACTGACGAGATAACCATCTACGCCGGCCCTTGCTCGGTCGAAAGCGAAGAGCAGTTCTTCGAAGTGGCCGAGTGCATCAGCGACCTGGGCCTTACCTGGATCCGCGGCGGCGCGTACAAGCCGCGCACCAACCCGCACAGCTTCCAGGGCCTTGGCGAGGAAGCCCTTAAGATCATGAAGGCCGGCGGCGAGAAGTACGGCCTGAAAACCCTTACGGAAGTCATGGACTCCGAGCACTGCGAGCTGGTGCATTCCTATGTGGACGGCCTGCAGGTGGGCGCCCGCAACTTCCAGAACTTCAGCCTGCTGAAAAACATCGGCAAGGTCACGAAGGACTCCCACAAGATGGTGCTGTTCAAGCGCGGCTTCGCGGGCACCATCGCCGAGTGGCTGGCGGCTACGGACTACATCACCATGGAAGGCAACGACAACGTGGTGTTGTGCGAGCGCGGCCTGCGCACGTTCGAGACGGCCACGCGCTTCACGCTCGACATCTCGGCCGTGCCCGTCATCCACAAGCAAAGCCTGCTGCCCATCTGCGTGGACGTGTCCCATCCGGCCGGCGTTCGCGACCTGGTTCCCAGCCTGGCGCGCGCTGCAGTGGCCGTGGGCGCCGACTCCATCATGATCGAGGTGCACCCCAACCCGCCGGCGGCGCTTTCCGACGGCCCGCAGCAGCTGACTCCGGCGCAGTTCCGCGTCCTGGTCGAGGAGCTGCGCGAGATCGCCGCGGTGTTCGGGAAGAAGATCGTCTAACGGTCGCGAAGCGTTTTGCATAATGTAACGAAGGCGGATCGGGAAACCGGTCCGCCTTTTTTCGTGTGCGGAATCGAACATCCTCTGGCCATGCTGTGCACGCTTGGCGCGGATAGGGCGCACGCCGCTCGGAAGCGGTACAATCATCAGTCGCGCCTTGTGCGCCCTGAACTTGCAACCGCACGTGAACATCATGTTAGGAAGCCCTATGCCCGTCGACATCACCACGCTCAACGGCCCCCAGCGTCAGGCCGTCGAATGCACCGAAGGCCCGCTTTTGGTCTTGGCTGGTGCTGGATCAGGCAAAACGCGCGTGCTCACGTACCGCATCGCGCACATCCTGGAGGATTTGAACGTGGCGCCATGGGAGATCTTGGCCATCACGTTCACCAACAAGGCGGCCGCCGAGATGCGCGAGCGCTTGCAGGGCCTGGTCGGCCCACGCAGCCGCGGCATGTGGGTGTCCACCTTCCACAGCATGTGCGTGCGCATGCTGCGCGCCGACGCCGAGCGCCTGGGATTCTCGAAGAGCTTCACCATCTACGACACCGACGATCAGAAGCGCCTGTATAAGGAAATCATGGCCGAGCTGGACATCGACCCGAAGCGTTTCCCGATAAACGCCCTGATGAACCGTATTTCCACGGCAAAAAACGAGCTGAAGGTGCCCGGTAACTTCGCCAAGGAGGCCAACGACCCGGTGGGCAAGGTGGCCGCGCGCGTGTACGAGAAGCTGCAGGAGCGCTTGAAGCAGGCCAACGCCTTCGATTTCGACGACTTGCTGTTGTACGCGTACCTGCTGCTGAAGAACCATCCCGACGTGCTCGAGGCCTATCAGCTGCGCTTCCGCTACATCATGGTCGACGAGTACCAGGACACCAACCACGCCCAGTACGAGATCACGCGCCTTCTGGCCGAGCAGCACGGCAACATCATGGTGGTGGGCGACGACGACCAGTCCATTTACAGCTGGCGCGGCGCCGACATCCGCAACATCTTGGAGTTCGAGAAGGACTACCCACAGTGCACCACGGTGAAGCTGGAGCAGAACTACCGCAGCGTGGGCAATGTGCTGGCGGCGGCCAACGCCGTCATCGCGAACAACCAGCATCGCAAGGTGAAGAAGCTGTTCACCGACCAGGAGGACGGCGAGAAGATCCACGTGTACATGGCCTCCGACGAGCGTGACGAGGGCCGCTGGATCGCCGGCGAGATCGAGAAGCAGCGCCAGAAGGGGCTGTCCTACAACCAGGTGGCGGTGTTTTACCGCACCAACGCCCAGTCGCGCATGCTTGAAGATATGCTGCTGCGCGCCGGCGTTCCGTACCGCATCGTCGGCGGCACGCGATTCTTCGACCGCGCCGAGATCCGCGACGTCATGGCCTACCTTACGCTGGTGGTCAACCCCGCCGACGACATCGCGGCCAAGCGCGTCATCAACACGCCGCGCCGCGGCATCGGCAAGTCCACGGTGGAGCGCATCGAGCAGTTCGCGCGCGAGATGGACATGACGTTCATGGAGGGCGCCGAGATCGCCATCGCCGACCCCGAGCTGCGTGCCGCCACGCGCCGCAGCGTAGGGGAGTTCGTGCAGATCATCAAGGACGCGCAGTCCTACTCGGGCGACCTGCGCAAGTGCATCGAAGCCGTCATCGACAAGTCGGGCCTGATCGGTGCCTTGCAGGCCGAGAACACCGACGAGGCGCGCGGGCGCGTTGAGAACATCCAGGAGTTCCTGTCCGTTGTCGATGAGTTCGTGGACACCCACGACGAGGAGGATGCCGACTACGCCGCCCCCACGGTAGGCGAGCAGGGCGGGGAAAGCGAAGGCGCCGCCGAGCCCGTGCGCGTGCTGCGCGGCGATTCGCTGGCCGACTTTTTGGAGTGGGTGCGTCTGCGCACCGACCTTGACACCATGGACGAGGACGGCCAGGCGGTCACCATGATGACGGTGCATGCCTCGAAGGGCCTGGAGTTTGACTGTGTGTTCGTGGCGGGCATGGAGGAGACGCTGTTTCCGCATATGAACAGCGTCGGCGATGCCGCCGGCATCGAGGAGGAGCGCCGCCTGGCCTACGTCGCCATCACGCGCGCCCGCAAGGTGCTGTTCCTCACCTGCGCCTACACGCGCCAGATTTTCGGCCAGACGCAGGCGAACCCCGTCTCGCGCTTCATCCACGAGATCCCCGGCGAGCTTCGCCAGACCATGGGCGTGGGCAGCCAGGGCTTCTCCGGCACCGGCTGGGAGAAGCGCGGCAGCCGCAAGGGCATCTCCGGCAGCGGCGTGGAAGCCGGCGGCGGCCGCGTGTTCGGCCGCTCGAGCGCCAGCGCCCCCGGCGGCAGGTCCGAGCGCGAGCGCCGCGAGGTGCGTACGAATCGTATCGGCGCAGGTCGTTCCGTGTCGGGCGCCTACGTGCGCCCCGGGGCGGAGAAGAAGGCGGCAGCGAAGATGACCTTCGCCGCAGGCGACACCGTCGATCACAAGACGTTCGGCCGCGGCAAGGTGACGAAGGTGGACGGCGACACGCTCTACGTCCGCTTCTCCAAGTCCGGCCAAACGAAGAAGCTGCTGAAAGATTACGCGCCCATCGTCAAGATCGGGTAGGGAAGAGCCAACGGGCCGCGTAAACAGAACGATGCACTCTTGTGCGTTGCATGCTTACGCACAAGAGTGCAGCTTTTGGCGAAGGTTTTATTCATCGCTACTTTTCTTTGAGCGTGTAGTAACCAAATACAGCGCCGCAGGCAAGCATTGCCATTCCGGCAAGGTATTGTCCGTCGCTGATTAGCTTGATGCTCAATGCTGCCCAGAAAACCTCTAGCGCGAGTACGAACCCCATGGTGCCTCCTATCTAGCGATGCAGTTATAGTTGAGGCATTGCTTTGCCAAGCATCTTCCCTAACTTTTGAAGCTTGAACGGGGCCTTAATGGTTCTAAGGAGGCTACCCGATTCAAAATCATCGATTACCTCAACTAGTTGCGGCTTAATCTTCGGAATGTCGGATTTGACAGTTGGCCAGAGCTTTTCAATCATTGCGCGGTCGTTGTCGCTTGCGTCTTCGTAAGAAACAATGCTGCTTGCGATGGTCGCGATAAGAATATTGTTAACAAGCGTTTGGTTACTTTTGAGGTATCTAACCTCTGCTGGCGTTAAATCGCTTAGGTCGATATCTAGCTCATCGCTGAGTGCGGCATATTTTCTGATTTTCTGTTCGTCTGTGGAGTTCATATTAAACGCCTCACTACGTTTACTGCTTTTTATTTCGTTCTTGTTGAGCTTTCTCAAGGAGACATGCTTGTCTTTGCGGTGAGACATACCAGCCTCCTACGAAACAAATGAGCAGGCAAATTATGCCAATTGGAAGACATGGGATTCCCATGAAAGACCATCCCAAGATGCCGAGTATCGTCATGATTACACCGACGAATCCTAGAAATGAAAACATAGTCCCTCCTTTTTGTTGTGGCCATTGACCAGCTGGTCAATGTTCTTTATCTAACGATAAAGAACAGCATGTCATCACTGCCTTCGTTCGCGTAACGAACGCTCTTTGGTGTGGTGTGATTGCTTGTGAGATTGTAGAAAGTCGGTTGTTTCGGGGCTTTGTTATCAAGTTCGCGGTGTTCGTGCTCTGGGTGTTGGAATCATCTGCAATTTGGTAAAACGCCAGCAGACGTTATATGCTTGCGATTTTCTAGCTGCTTTCGTAAAATGCCTATATCGTACAAAAAATTGTACAGCTAAGGAGGCTTCTCATGGAGGCGGTTGCTTATTCGACGTTTCGTAAGGATTTGCGGGCATATTTGGATAAAACTCGCGACGATGCCGCTCCGTTGCTGGTCACCAGCAAAGACCCAAGCGCGAATGTGGTTGTCATGAACGCCATGGACTACGATAACCTTATCGAGAACCTAGAAATTCAGTCGAACGCGCGATTAATGAGCAAAATCGAGCGCGGTATGAAACAGTTTGCGGAAGGGCGCGGCGTAAGTCACGAACTTATTGAGGTAGACGATGCCTAAGCTTTGGTCAGATGATGCTTGGGAAGACTATTTGTGGTGGCAATCCCAGGACAAGCGCACCCTCAAACGCATCAATAAGCTGGTGGAAGATGCCCAGCGCAATCCATATGAAGGCCTGGGCAAGCCCGAGAAGCTCAGGGGTAGCTTGTCGGGCTTATGGTCAAGAAGAATCAACGAAAAGGACCGCCTTGTCTACGATATGCAAGGCGATACCATTCGCATTTACTCAGCAAGAAGCCACTATTCGGATAAATAGCGGCTTCTCCTTACTTCCCGCACATGTGCGATTCGCACCAGGCGCAGGCGTCGGGGGTTGCCGCCAGGCCGCCCAGGGCCGATTCGCGCAGCTCGAAGGGAAGGCTGCGGCCCACCTTGTACATGGCCTCCGCCGTTTGGTCGAAGCCCACCAGGTTGCCGATGCCCGCAAGCGAGGTCTGGGCGCTCACCAGCGCCGTTGCCGCGCCCGAGGCGTTGCGTTTCTGACACGGCACCTCCACTAGGCCGGCAACCGGGTCGCACACCAGGCCCATCATGTTGGTGAGCGCGTTGCCGGCGGCGTTCAAGCATTGCTCGGGCGTGCCGCCTTCAAGCTCCACGCACGCCGCCGCGGCCATCGCCGCCGCCGAGCCGATCTCGGCCTGGCAGCCGCCTTCGGCGCCGGAGACCGTGGCGTTGCGGGTGATCAGGTAGCCCACGGCGGCGGCGCAGGCAAGCGCGTGCTGCAGCTGCTCGTCGGAATATCCCTTCGCCTTCTGCAGGGCCAGCAGCACGCCGGGGATGACGCCGGCCGATCCGGCGGTGGGGGCCGCCACGATGCGGCCCATGGAAGCATTGGTCTCCAGCACCGCCATGGCGTAGGCGGCTGCGCTGGCGATGGGCTCGCCGAGCACGTCGCCAGCCGAATCGCGCACCTTCGCCATGCGTTGCGCCTCTTCGCCCAAAAGCCCGCCCATGGATGCGGCCGGTGCGTCGAGCGGCAGGAACGCGGCGTCTTTCATGACGCGCAGCGCGTAAGCGAGATACGCGCTCGTGCCGTCGGCATGCCCGCCTGCCTGCTGCACGGCGGCCTCACGGCGCAGGAACACCTCGGAGATGGCGGCCTTTTGAGCAGCGCAAAGCGCGAGCAGCTGCGTCCCGTTCGTGAAATCGAGCGCCCGCAGACGCTCGAGCGCCGCTGCTTGCTCGGTTTCCCCGATGGCAGCCTGCGCTTGGCCGAGCGAGGCGGCGGGGATGACGCGCACGCCGCGGATCAGCGGGTTTTCCAGAATAGCCGTCTGCGCATCGTCGTCGATGCGCTGGTCGGTCTCGAGCACGGTCCATGCCGTGTCGCCACGCTGCTCGCGGTACAGGCGGGCCGTGGCGATGTTGACGCCGTGCGCCGAAAGGCTGGTGGCGATGTGCGCGAGGACGCCCGGCAGGTCGCGCTGCTGCACCACGATCGAGTGGTTCTCGCCGGTGATGTAGACGTCCACCCCGTCGATCTTGCGGATAACCGCCGCGCCGCCGCCTATGCTTTCGCCGCGCACTTCCATGCGGCCGCCTTCAGCGGTGTCGATGACGATATCGATGGTGTTGGGGTGCTCGTAGTCGTCGCAGTCGGGCAGGGGGGTGAATGTGAAGTCGAGCCCTGCCTCGCGGGCGTGCGCGAACGAGCTGCGGATGCGCAGGTCGTCGGGCGCGAAGCCGAGCATGCCGGCGACCAGGGCCTTGTCGGTGCCGTGGCCGGTCAGGGTGTGCGCGAAGCTGCCGAGCAGGCGGAACTCCACGTGCGCCGGCAGCTCGCCGGCCAGCTTGCGCGCCATGTACGCGATGCGCAGCGCGCCGGCGGTGTGACTGCTCGACGGTCCCACCATCACCGGCCCGATGATATCGGTCAGCCCAATCGTTTCCATGCCTGCTCCTTCGCCCTCGTCGCCTTATGCGGTCGTTTCCGTTTCCGTACACTATACCGGCTTGCCGCCGGCGCGCGTAGCCGTTTACGCACGGTTAACGGTTCCAACATGTAGAGGAAGCCGTGCTTGGTTCCGTGTCGTTTGCATAAGCCCTTCGAGCTCGGCGCCGTGCCCTCGCCCTGGGGGGCGCGCGATGCGAAAAACCGTCGGTTTTGGTCGCTGGCGGTCAAAACAGACGGTTTTTCGCGGTCTCGGAAGTGGGAAATGGACTTTTTTATCGGTTGTTTGCGTAGGGGCTTTCCGATAGCGCAAATAATCGTGTGTTTTGGCCTTGGGGCTGCGAAGAATCGCCAATTCTGACCACGGCTGGGCAGAATTGGCGATTTTTTGCCGTGAGAACTCGCTGTTCGGTTCGGTTAACGATTCGGGGCCCGGTTTTCGTCCTGGCGTGCGCTGGGGGTGGTGCCACGGTGGCGTCCCCCAGACGGTGGGCAGATCGGAAACCCTGCCCTCGACACCTCACATTACCTGGCTGTGGTCTCCGGGCCCGGCGGCTTCCTGTCAGTCGTTCGGATCAGCGAGCGTCCTCGGCGGCAACACCTCCCCGGGCCCTCGAGGGGCAGGGGCAGAGGGCCATCCGGGGATGCTCGATCGGCGGCCCCCTCGCGGCTTGGCCGAACTGTGGGCCATGTGCCGAATACTCGCCACCGAAGTTCATCGGCGGCTTATCTCTGACTGTAATGGACGGCAGACAGACCTTGCGTCATCCTTCGGCCGCGGCTTGGGCAGCATGTCGCCGCCCCTTGCGGTCGTTTTCGTTTCCGTACACTATATCGGCTTGCCGCCGGCGCGCGTAGCGGTTTACGCATGGTTAACGGTTCCAACACGTGGAGGAAACCGCGGTCGCGGGCATCGCGGCTGCATAGCGGTGGTCGTGGCGTGCGGCGCCCGGCGGCCGTTTGCGCTCGGTTCGTGGCTGTTCGCTAGGGTTTTGGGCATGTGCGCCAAGCGAGGTTATAATGGTTGGTCGGCGTCGCGTCTTTTGTGAACGCTTCGCCGAAAAGGGTAGGACGATGAAGGCCGGGCGTAACCCGGCTAGCGAAGGAGCGATCACATGGCGGCACCCATCCTGGTGTTCGGTCACAAGAACCCCGACAACGATGCCATCAGCGCAGCTGTTGGCTATGCGTACCTGAAAAACGAGCTGGCCAAGCGCGCCGGTTCCGACGCCGTCTACGAGGCGTGCCGTCTGGGCGGCCTTCCGCCGGAGACCGAGTGGATCTTGGGCGAGAACGGCATCGAGGCGCCGCGTCTGATCGAGTCCCTTTCCGAGGGCCAGCAGGTCATCCTTGTCGACCACAACGAGACCCTGCAGTCCGCCGACGGCCTTGACGCCGCCGAGATCGTCGAGATCGTCGACCATCACCGCCTGGGCGGCCTGGTCACCGCGCAGCCGCTGCGCTTCAACGCCAAGCCCGTGGGCTCCACCGCCGCCATCGTGGCGCGCGAGTTCGAGATCGAGGGCGTGGAGCTGCCGCGTGGCATCGCCGCGCTGCTGCTCGGCGCCATGCTCACCGACACCGTCATCATGAAGTCGCCCACCACCACCGATTTCGATCGCGACATCATCGCCCGCACGGCCGCTGCCGTGGGCGTCGACCCGGTCGAGTACGGCATGTCCATCTTCAAGTGCCGCTCCAACCCCGCCGAGCTGCCCGTCGACAAGCTGGTCAACGCCGACGCCAAGGAGTTCGAGCTGTCCAACGGCAACAAGGTCTACATCGGCCAGTATGAAACGGTCGACCTGCAGGCCGTGCTCGGCCGCGAGGCCGAGATCCGCGAGGCCATCAAGGGCCTGGTCGCGGACAAGGGCTACCAGTTCGTGCTGTTCTTCGCCACCGATATCCTGGCCGAGGGCAGCCAGTTCATCTGCGAGGGCGACACCGACTTCGTCAACCGCGCCTTCGACATCGACTGCACCGGCAAATCCGTCTGGATGCCCGGCGTGCTTTCCCGCAAGAAGCAGGTGGCCGCACCCATCCTGGCGCTCTAACCCTGCGTTAGCAAACGTCATCGCGAAAGGAAGCCCCCGCGCAACCGCGCGAGGGCTTCCTTTCGCTTCCGGACGCATTGCGCGCCCGCTCGCCGACGCTCGGACGCTTCGGGGACGTAGCGTTATCTGTCAGGTTTCGTCCCGCACTGCCTTCGCCTGCCGGTCTCGCCTATCTTGCTGCGCGATCCTCGCATCCCGGTCCCGGGTGCCCGGCCTTTGCTTGCGGGACCCATACGCCGCTTATGAGTCCGCTTCGCCCATGCGCCGTCTTATGAACTCCAGCAGGAACGCGTGGAACTCGGCGGCTTTCTGGCCGAACGGGTGCTTGGCCGTCTCCACCACGATATCGCGCGCGAACCCGGGATCCGCGATCGGCACCAGCACCACGTCCGACCCCTCCAGCGCACCCCAGCTGCGTTCAGGCCAAAATCCCACGCCAAGCCCCAGCGCGATGAACTTGCGCACCACATCGGGGCTGTCCGACTCGAACACCACGTTCGGCGCGAACCCCGCCTTCAGGCACAGCTCGTCGCACACGCCGCGGAACCCGCGCGTTCCCGCCAGGCACACGAACGGCGCATCGGCGAAATCCGCCAGGCAAACCGACTTACCCTTTGCCTGCTCCTTGGGGATGGCCAGGCATATGCGTTCGCGGAACACCTGGGATGTGCGCGCATCCGGCTTGCCGCCGCCCCCGGGCGTCACCGTGCGAACCCGCACGTCCCAGCGAGCTTCGCTGTTCGCTTGGTTGATAACGAAGGCGGCCTGCGGAACCGTCGCGCGAAACACCGCGATGGCGTCGACCGTCATGGATGTTGCGGCTTCGACGTCGATGCGCACCGTGTCGCGTTCTTGGCCCTTCGCCTGTGCAATGGTCTGGGGAATCTCGTCGAACGCGGCAAGCAACGGCGCTACTTTGGCCTCAAGCGCCTCGCCGCAGGGGGTCAACCTGATGTTGCGCCCGGCGCGCTCGAACAGCTTCGCATCCAACTCGCCCTCAAGACGGCGGATGGCCTGCGTCAGTGCCGGCTGAGCCACGCCAAGGCGCTTCGCCGAGTTCGTCATATGCTGGGTTTGCGCCACCTCGTGAAAATAGCGCAGCTGCAACAGCTCCATGCGCACCTCCTTCAACCTCAATGTGACGATAACGCGCAGATTATGGAAAACGCTTAACCTATAACGTTGACTGTTTTACCATAGCAAATCGCCGAGGGCGTGCACCCGCGGCGAACCTGCAGAATACCACCAAGGGAGATGACGGAAATGGCAGAGGCGCTTGAGGCGATCATGCTCATTTGCTTCGGGCTTTCGTGGCCTATGAACGCATACAAGAACTTCAAGGCCCGTACGGCTGCGGGAACCAGTTGGCAGTTCATCCTGCTGATCACGCTCGGCTATTTCGCTGGCATCGCCGCGAAGTTCGTGTCCGGCACCATCAACTGGGTGCTTGCCGTGTATTTCCTCAACGTCGTCTGCATCGCCGCAAATTGGGTTGTGTACTTCCGTAACTGCGCCATCGACCGTGAACGCGATCGACTGCGCAAAGAGGAGGACGCGCAGGACGCCATGGCGCAAGCGCATGCCGCGCGATAACGGCGCCTTCCCGCGCCGCGTGGTCGTTTCAAGCATTCCTTGCGTTCGCGCGGGCGCTGGCCTATATCTATATATGAACCATTTCGGAAAGCCGCCTGAGCGCGGCTTTCCGCGTATCCCGGCGAATCGGCATCCCGATTCGCCGACATGCTGACTGAAAGGGGAGCCTGTGAAGCCCGACCGCCTGCTCGATTTGTTCTGCGAACTTGCGCGCATCGAAAGCCCGTCGCGCCGTGAGGCCGTTATGGCGAAACGGTGCAAGGCCGAGCTGGAGGACCTGGGGTTCACCGTCCGCTTCGATGATTCCGCGGAACGGACCGGTTCCGACACGGGCAACCTGATCGCTTTCCGCGCCGGCATCGTTCCCGGCGCCGTGGCGTTGTGCGGGCATATGGATACCGTGCGCCCATGCAAGGGGATCGAGCCCGTGGTGGAGGGCGGCGTGATCCGCAGCGCGGGGGATACCATCCTCTCTGCCGACGACAAGGCTGGCGTGGCCGCCATCTTCGAGGGAGTTCGCAGCCTCATCGAAGCGGGGGAGGCGCTTCCGGATGTGCATGTCGTCCTGACCACGTGCGAGGAAATGCACCTGCTGGGCGCCGGCGCTCTCGATGTCTCGTTCCTGTCGGAAGGCACGCCGTGCTATGTATTGGATGCCGACGGCGATCCGGGCACCATCATCAACCAGGCGCCGTGCCACTGCACGTTCACCGCAACCTTCCGCGGAAAGTCGGCGCATGCCGGCGTCGAGCCCGAGCGCGGCGTCTCTGCGCTTGCCATGGCGGCGCAGGCGGTCTGCCATATGCCCTTGGGGCGCATTTCCGCGCATACCACGTCCAACGTAGGCGTCATCGAGTGCGACGGGGCCACGAACGTGGTGCCTGGCACCTGCTGGCTGTCGGGTGAATGCCGTTCCACCTCCCTTGAGCGCGCCCGTGCCGAGCGCAGCGCCATGGACGAGGCCATGCGCGCGGCCGCGGCGCAGGCCGGCGGCAGCGTCGACATCGAGTGGCGCACCGACTACCTGCCTATCTCCTACGCCTCCGATCACCCGTTGGTCGAGGGCGTCATGCACGCGGCCCGGGCGGCCGGGTTGCGTCCACGCCTTGCCGCATCCGGCGGAGGAGCGGATGCGAACATCTTGGCGGGACGCGGAGTCTCGGCGATCACGCTTGCCACGGGTATGGCCAACTACCATTCCTGCGACGAATACATCACCGTCGACAACTTGAACGGCTGCGCGCGCCTAGTCGAGCGGCTCGTGCTCGAGGCTCGCAAATAGCGGATCGGCCGTGCCTCGAGCGGTTTCGCCGACGGGGAAGGGCCCAGGGAGATGCTGCCGGCGTCCGTGAAACGTTGGTTTCATGCCCGTTGCAGGGCTTGCGGGGATGCGCGACGACCATGCCGATGAGGACCCCGCACCGATTCGCAACTTTTGCAACAACTTTTCGCGAAATTGTGTGCAAAACGTGCATCGCAGATCATTAAAACGTTGCATGACCTGCCAAAACACGGTAAAATACCAATAGACACGCCCGGGTGCGTGGCGTTTGACAGCCCCTATACCCGGTGATAAAGTTCCAACTCGCGCTCCGAAAGGGGCAGGGTTTTCGCGTGCGTATCAGCTGAACGCACTTGGAAACCCAAGAGTAATGCGGCGGTGGTCTCGTACACCGCCGGAGGCAAATATAGAAGGAGAAGATTTTGCCTACCATCAACCAGCTGGTCCGCAAGGGCCGCAAGAAGTCGGTCGACAAGAAGAAGACGCCGGCTCTGAAGGGCAACCCGCAGAAGCGTGGCGTGTGCACCCGCGTGTACACCACCACCCCCAAGAAGCCGAACTCGGCTCTGCGTAAGGTCTGCCGTGTGCGCCTGGTCAACGGCATGGAGGTCACGGCCTACATCCCCGGTATCGGCCACAACCTGCAGGAGCACTCCATGGTGCTCATCCGCGGCGGTCGTGTTAAGGACCTCCCCGGTGTGCGCTACAAGGTCATCCGCGCCGCGCTGGACTGCGCCGCCGTGGACAACCGCAAGCAGGCTCGCAGCCGCTACGGTGCCAAGCGCCCGAAATAAGTAACCGCTAAGCCGCGCGGGTTGCATGAAAGCGCCTCTCCCGAAAGGGTCGGGAAGGCGGCAACCTAATGGGAAGGAGAAAGCTTCCCCGAAGCGCGCAGGAATCAGAAGGAGTTTTACATGCCGCGTCGTGCAGCAGCAGTCCGCCGTGAAGTTCAGCCGGACGCCGTCTACAACAACCGTCTTGTCACCCAGTTGATCAACAAGATCCTGCTGGACGGCAAGAAGTCCACCGCCGAGGGCATCGTCTACGGTGCTTTCGAGCTGGTCCAGGCCAAGACGGGCGAGGATCCGCTGGCTATCTTCAAGAAGGCCATGGACAACGTCCGCCCCACCCTCGAGGTCAAGCCGAAGCGTGTCGGCGGCGCCACCTACCAGGTGCCCATGGAGGTCAACTCCCGCCGCGCCACCACGCTGGCCATCCGCTGGATCGTGGACTTCTCCCGTAAGCGCAAGGAGCACACCATGAAGCAGCGCCTGGCCGCTGAGATCATGGACGCCGCCGAGAACACCGGCGCTTCCGTGAAGAAGCGCGAGGACCTGTATAAGATGGCCGAGTCCAACCGTGCGTTCTCGCACTACCGCTTCTAGGGCGTGAACTAACATGGCTAAAGCTAATGATCTGAAACTCACGCGTAACTTCGGCATCATGGCCCACATCGATGCTGGTAAGACCACCACTACCGAGCGTATCCTGTACTACACGGGCAAGACGCACAAGATCGGCGAGGTGCACGACGGCGCCGCTACCATGGACTGGATGGTCCAGGAGCAGGAGCGCGGCGTGACCATCACCGCTGCCGCCACCACGTGCTTCTGGAAGAAGGACGACGAGACGTACCGCTTCCAGATCATCGACACGCCCGGCCACGTGGACTTCACCGCCGAGGTCGAGCGCTCCCTGCGCGTCCTCGACGGCACCGTCGCCGTCTTCGACGCCGTTGCAGGCGTGCAGCCGCAGTCCGAGACCGTGTGGCGTCAGGCCGAGAACTACGGCGTGCCGCGCATCGCGTTCATCAACAAGTACGACCGCGTCGGCGCAGACTTCGAGCATGCTATCCAGACCATGAAGGATCGCCTGCATGCCAACGCCGTCGCTGCTCAGCTGCCCATGGGCGCCGAGGACAACTTCTGGGGCGTCATCGACCTGGTCACCATGACCGCTTGGGACTTCAAGGCCGACGACAAGGGCATGACCTACCCCGAGCCCATGGATGCCATCCCCGCAGAGTTCGCCGACGAGGCCGAGCTGGCTCACCAGGAGCTGGTCGAGGCTGCCGCCGACTGCGACGACGAGCTCATGGAGAAGGTCCTCATGGAGGAGGAAGTCTCCGTCGAGGAGCTGAAGGCCGCTCTGCGCAAGGGCGTCATCGCCTGCAAGATCAACCCTGTGTTCGTGGGCTCCGCCTACAAGAACAAGGGCGTCCAGGAGCTGCTCGACGCCGTCGTCGACTACCTGCCGGCTCCCGTCGACGTTCCCGCCATCAAGGGCACCATCCCCGGCACCGACGAGGAGGACGAGCGTCCTTCCGACCCGAAGGCTCCGTTCAGCGCCCTGGCGTTCAAGATCATGACCGACCCGTTCGTGGGTAAGCTGACCTACCTGCGCGTCTACTCCGGTTCCCTTGACGCCGGTTCCTACGTGACCAACGCCACGAAGGACAAGAAGGAGCGCATCGGCCGTCTGCTGCAGATGCACTCCAACCAGCGCGTCGACATCGATTCCTGCTCCGCTGGCGACATCGTCGCCGTCGTCGGCCTGAAGAACACCACCACCGGTGACACCCTGGCCGATGACAACGCTCCGATCATCCTGGAGTCCATGGAGTTCGCCGACCCGGTTATCGACATCGCCGTCGAGCCGAAGACCAAGGCCGACCAGACCAAGATGGAGATCGCCCTGCAGAAGCTGGCCGAGGAGGACCCGACCTTCCGCGTGTCCACCAACCATGAGACCGGCCAGACCATCATCGCCGGCATGGGCGAGCTGCACCTGGAGATCATCGTCGACCGCCTGATGCGCGAGTTCAAGGTGGAGGCAAACGTCGGCAAGCCGCAGGTTGCCTACCGC
Source organism: Senegalimassilia anaerobia JC110 (assembly GCF_000236865.1). Classification (GTDB taxonomy): domain Bacteria; phylum Actinomycetota; class Coriobacteriia; order Coriobacteriales; family Eggerthellaceae; genus Senegalimassilia; species Senegalimassilia anaerobia. The sequence goes on from NZ_HE611014.1 coordinate 734,471, forward strand.
GAGCGTCCGGGCCACGAGGTCCTCTCCGCCGAGGGCAAGTTCGTTCGCCAGTCCGGTGGTCGCGGCCAGTACGGCCATGCGGTCATCAACATGTACCCGCAGGAGCCGGGCAAGGGCTACGAGTTCGAGAACAAGATCGTCGGCGGCGTCGTGCCGAAGGAATACATTCCTTCCATCGACAAGGGTATCCAGGAAGCCCTCAACACGGGCGTTCTGGCCGGTTACCCCGTCGAGGACGTCCGCGTCGAGCTCATCGATGGTTCTTACCACGACGTCGACTCTTCGGAAGCTGCCTTCAAGGTTGCCGGCTCCATGGCCATCAAGGAAGCTCTGCGCAAGTCCGACCCGGTCATCCTCGAGCCTGTCATGGCCGTCGAGGTCGAGACCCCGGAGGAGTACACGGGCTTCGTCATGGGCGACATCCCGTCTCGCCGTGGCATGATCCAGGGCCAGGAGCAGCGCAACGGCGCCGTCGCCATCTCCGCGAAGGTGCCGCTGGGCATGATGTTCGGCTACGCTACCGATCTGCGTTCCGGTACGCAGGGTCGCGCAACCTACACCATGCAGTTCGACTCTTACGAGCCGGTTCCCAAGAACGTCGCTGCAGAGATTATCAGCAAGGCCGGCGGCAACGCTTAAGCGTTGAACGTCCGAAAGCTTAACGGAGGAAATGAAAGTGGCTAATCAGAAGATTCGCATCCGCCTCAAGGGATACGATCATGAGATCGTGGACCAGTCCACGAAGCTCATCGTCGATACCGCTCAGAAGACGGGTGCCAAGGTGTCCGGTCCCATCCCGCTGCCGACGGAGCGTAACCTGTTCACCGTCGTCAAGGGCCCCCATGTGGACAAGGATTCGCGCGAGCAGTTCGAGATGCGCACCCATAAGCGCCTGATCGACATCCTGGAGCCCACCCCCAACACGGTGGATTCCCTGATGCGTCTGGACCTCCCTGCCGGCGTCGACATCGAGATCAAGCTGTAAGGGGTGTCAATTAGCATGATTAACGCTATTTTTGGTAAGAAGATCGGCATGACCCAGATCTTCAACGAGGAGGACAAGCTCATCCCCGTGACCGTGATCCAGGCTGAGCCGAACACGGTGTGCCAGGTCAAGACGAAGGCCACCGACGGCTACGAGGCCGTGCAGCTGGGCTTCGGCGAGATCAAGGCCAAGAAGGTCAACAAACCCATGGGCGGCCATTTCGCCAAGCAGGGCATCGAGCCTACCCGTTACCTGCGCGAGGTGCGCGTCGAGGACGCCGCCGAGTACAAGGCCGGCGACCAGCAGACCGTGGCGGCGTTCGCCGAGGTCAAGAAGGTCGACGTCACCGGTACCTCCAAGGGTAAGGGCTTCGCCGGCGTCATGAAGCGCTACGGCTTTGCCGGTGGTCCGGGCGGCCATGGTGCTCACTTCCACCGCGCTCCCGGTTCGGTGGGCATGTGCGCCACGCCTTCCCGCGTGCTCAAGGGCATGCGCCTGCCTGGTCACATGGGCTGCGACACCGTCACCGTCAAGAACCTGACCGTGATGCGCGTCGACGAGGAGCAGAACCTGATCCTGGTCAAGGGCGCCATCCCCGGCGGCAAGAACGGCATCGTGCGCGTGCGCATGGCGTAACCTGGACTATCTATAAGGAGTTTTCACTACCATGACGACTATCGAGATCAAGGACGCAAGCGGTAAGAAGGCCGGCGACGCCGAGCTTTCCGCTTCCGTGTTCGGCATCGAGCCGAACGTGCCCGTCATGCACCAGGTTGTGCGCGCTCAGCGTGCGTCTTGGCGTGCCGGCACCAGCAACACCCTCACCCGCGGCCAGGTCCGCGGCGGCGGCAAGAAGCCGTGGCGCCAGAAGGGCACCGGCCGTGCCCGCCAGGGCTCCATCCGCTCCCCTCAGTGGGCTGGCGGCGGTACCGTGTTCGGTCCGCATCCGCGCAGCTACGCCTTCCGCGTGAACAACAAGGAAGTCAAGCTGGCCATGCGCTCCGCTCTGTCCGCCAAGGTGGCCGACGGTCAGTTCACCGTTGTCGACGAGTTCAAGTTCGAGAAGCCTTGCACCAAGGACGCCAAGGCGTTCATCAAGGCCATGGGCTTCGAGGGCCAGCGCACCACGCTGGTCATCGGCAACGACGACGTCACCACGTGGCTGTCCTTCCGCAACCTGGAGAAGGTCAACATCCTGCCCGTCGCCGAGGCCAACACCTACGAGCTGCTCGACAATAAGCAGCTGGTGTTCACCGCTGAGGCCCTGAAGCGCATCGAGGAGGTGCTCGCATAATGAAGGATCCCCGCGAGGTCATCATCCGTCCTATCGTGACGGAGCACAGCTACGACCAGATGGAGAACAACGTGTACACCTTCGAGGTGGCCAAGGACTCCAACAAGGTTGAGATCCGCCAGGCCATCGAGGCTATCTTCAACGTCTCCGTGGTCAAGGTGAACACCCTGAACGTCAAGCCGAAGCCCAAGCGCGTGCGTTATCAGGTCGGTCAGACCCGTACGTGGAAGAAGGCCATGGTGACGCTGAAGGAAGGCGATACCATCGAGCTGTTCGGCGCCAACTAAGGTTGACGTTACACCAAGCTAACGCTTGAACCGCTTAGAGCGCCCCGGCACATATGCCGGGGCGCTCTTTTGTATAATCAGGTGAAGGAAAGCACCCGAAGAGCAAGGTGGGGACATGGCGTTTGTGGAATTCAACGATGTTCGTAAGGTGTACAAGATGGGCGAGGTGGAGGTTGCCGCTGCCGATGGCATGACTTTTTCCGCCGAAGCTGGCGAGTTCGTGGTGGTGGTGGGCCCTTCGGGCGCCGGCAAGACCACGCTTTTGAACATGCTCGGCGGCATGGACTCATGCACGTCCGGCACCATCACGCTTGATGGGCGCGAGATCAGCCGATTCACCGAACGTCAGCTCACGCAGTACCGCCGTCTGGATATCGGCTTCGTGTTCCAGTTCTATAACCTGGTTCAGAACCTTACGGCGCTCGAGAACGTTGAGCTTGCCAGCCAGATCTGCCCGCATCCGCTTGATGCGGCGCAGGTGCTTGCGCAGGTGGGCCTTTCGCATCGCATGGACAACTTCCCTGCGCAACTTTCCGGCGGCGAGCAACAGCGCGTGGCCATTGCCCGAGCGCTTGCCAAGAACCCTAAGTTGCTGTTGTGCGACGAGCCTACCGGCGCCTTGGATTACAAAACCGGCAAGGCTATCCTGAAGCTTCTGCAGGACACGTGCCGCACTACCGGCAAGACGGTGGTGCTCATCACCCACAACTCCGCTTTCGCCGACATCGCCGATCGCGTCATCCATGTGCGCGAAGGCCGAGTAGCCAGCTGCTATATCAACCCCCATCCTGGCAACGCCGCTGATTTGGAGTGGTAGACATGGGAGCCTTTCGTAAAGAAGTCCTGCGCTCCATCACGCATTCGTGGGGAAGGTTCTTGGCCATTGCCGTGATGGCGGCGCTCGGTTGCGGCTTCTATGCCGGCTTGCGCATGACCGGTCCCGATATGCGCTTGGCAGGGGACGAGTATTATGACGCAACCGAGCTGTGCGACCTTCGCGTGGTATCATCGCTCGGGATGTCCGATGAGCAGGTCGATATGCTGCGCGGCGTCGAAGGCGTATCGGGCGTCATGCCCGCCTACGAGGCGGATGCCGTATCTCAGCTGGCAGGCGTGCAGTACACGCTGCGCTACCATTCGCTTGACGTTGATGCTGCGAAAGCGAGCAGTTGCGACGATGGCATGCATGTGCGATCGGACGATGACGACTACGTGAACCGGCCCATCTTGGTGGAGGGCAGCTGGCCGGAATCGGATGACGAGTGCCTGCTTTCCGTTGACAACGTGTGGACGTCCCCGGTTCATATCGGCGATACCGTCGAGCTGCTTGAGGGCACTCAAGACCTGGATGGCGTGTTCACCACCCGTACCTTTACCGTCGCGGGTTTCGTGCGGTCCTCGTATTACACGTGCACTACCAATACCGGCGCCACCTCGCTTGGCTCGGGAGAGCTTTCGTCCTTCGTGTTCGTGCCCGAAGGGGCGTTCGCGGCCGATTATCCTTATACGGAAGCGTTCCTCACCGTCGACGGGGCGGCTGGCGAGGCATGGCCCGATAGCGCCTATCAGGAGCGCGTCGACGCGGTGGCGCAGCGGTTGAACGACCTTTCCCCGCGGTTGTCTGCATCGCGTGTCGAGCAGCTGCAGCGTGATGCTCAGGCAGAGCTTGACGATAAGCGTGCGGAGTTCGAGCGCGAGAAGGCAGACGCCGTCGCGCAGATGGACGATGCCCAAGCGCAGCTTGACGATGCGAGCGCCCAGCTTGATAACGCTGCGGCTCAGCTTTCCTCCGCGGCGGCGCAGCTCTCCAGCAGCCAGGCTCAGCTTGCCCAGGGCGAGTCGGAGCTTGCCAGCGGCCGGGCGCAGCATGACAGCGGCACGGCTCAGCTTGCCGAGCAACGCGAACAGGCTCAGTCGGCCATAGCGCAGGCCCAGGCTGAGCTCGATGCCGCACAAGCGGAGTACGACCAGGCCATGGCGCAACGCAGCCTGCTCGAGGCGCAGCTCGAGCAGGCACGCGCGGCTCAGCTTGCCGATGTGGCGGCGCGGCTGGAGGCCGCAATCGCTCAAATCGATGCCCAAACCGCCGGCGCACCCGATCAGCTGGCCGCAGGTCGGGCCGAGCTCGATGCGCAGCGAGAACAGGCCGCCTCGCAGCTTTCCGCGGCACAGGCTCAGCTTGATAGCGCGCAATCCCAGCTCGATGACGCAGCGGCTCGTCTGGCGTCCGGGCGTGCACAATATGCCGCCGGACAGCAAAGCTACGAGCAGGGTCGCGCCGAGTACGAAAGCGGCTTGGCCGAGCAGCGAAGCGGGCAATCCGAGCTTGATGGGAAGCGCGCCGAGGCGCAGCAGCGCTTCGCCGACGCCGAGCGGCAGCTGGCGGATGCGCAGGCCGAGATCGATGCCATCGCCGATAAGGACGCCAGCGTGTACGTGCTCGACCGTTCGAAGAACCTAGGTGCGGAGAGCTTCCGCAGCGATGCTGGCCGCATGGACCAGATCGCCGCGGTGTTCCCGCTTATGTTCTTCCTGGTTGCCGCGTTGGTGTCGCTGACCACCATGACCCGCATGGTGGAGGAGGAGCGGGTGCTCATCGGCACGTACAAGGCGCTGGGCTATTCAAATGCGCGCATCACGTCGAAGTACCTCATCTATGCGGTGGTGGCGTCGGGCGTGGGCGCGGCCGTGGGCATCGCGTTGCTTTCCCAGTTCCTGCCGTGGTTCATCATGAACGCGTATTCCATCATGTATATGGTGCCCTGCATGCCCACCCCGGTGAACCCGGGCGTGGCCGCAAGCGCCGCCGGATTGGGCGTGGGCATTACCGTGGCCGCAACATGGTTCGCTGCGGCTGCCACCCTGCGCGAGCGCCCGGCTTCGTTGATGCTGCCGCGTGCGCCGAAGGCCGGCAAGCGCATCTTGCTCGAGCGCATCCGCCCGCTGTGGAGCAGGATGACGTTCAGCTGGAAGGTGACGGCGCGAAACCTGTTCCGCTACAAGCGCCGTTTCTTCATGGCCATCATCGGCATCGCCGGCTGTACCGCGCTGCTGCTCACGGGCCTGGGGCTGCAAAACGCCATCAACGACATCATCGATAAGCAGTACGGCGAGGTGTATAGCTTCAACACCATCGTGCGCATGGATGCCGACGAAGCCGGCCAGGAGGCCAAGGATGCGGTTTCGGATGCGGTGGGCTCGGATGGCCAGGAATTTGCATGGGTTTCCACCGAGAACAAGATCGCTTGCGCTCCCGATGGCGGCTCCGAGCATCGCCTGGAGCTGGTGTGCGCTCAAGACGCTCAGCAGCTGCAGCGTTTCGTACAGATGCGCGAACGCGTAGGCGGCCGGCCTCTCACGCTCGATGACGGCGGCGCCATCATCAGCGAGAAGCTTGCGAGCCAACTGGGGGTTTCAGTGGGCGATACGCTGACGCTCTACGACGAGGACGACATCGGCAACCTGGTAGGAGATGGGCACGCGGTGACCGTCGGCGGCATCATGGAGAACTATGTGGCGCAGTATGCCTACGTCACCGCCGATGTGTACGAGCAGGCCATGGGAAAACCGGCGGATTTCGCCACCGTGTATGCCGACCTTGGGGAAGGCGTGGATCGTACCGCGTTCTCCGACCAGCTGCTTTCCATGGATGGCGTGAAAACCGTCACCTATAGCGATGAGACCATCGGCAGCTATCGCACTATGCTCAAGACGGTCGACAGCGTGGTGGTGGTGCTTGTGGTCGCGGCGGCGCTGCTGGCGTTCGTGGTGCTGTACAACCTCACGAACATCAACATCACCGAACGCGCCCGCGAGATCGCCACGCTCAAAGTGCTCGGCTTCACCTCGCGCGAGGTGGATGCGTACATCTTCCGCGAAACCATCCTGCTGTCGGTGATCGGCGCCGCGATCGGCCTGGTGCTCGGCGTTTTCATGGAAGGTTTCGTCATCACCACCGCAGAGGTCGATCAAGTCATGTTCGGCCGCGACATCCACGCGGCAAGCTTCGCCATCGCGTTCGCGCTCACCATGGTGTTCTCGGGCATCGTGGCCCTTGCCATGCGCGGCAAGCTGCGCCGCATCGACATGGTGGAAAGCCTGAAGTCCAACGAGTAGCCCTTGGCGGGCGGCGTGAGCAAAGGTCCCGCCGCCCCTTTCGCCAGCTCGCGAGCGGGCGGAGGGGCGCCTTGGCGGCCCCAGGGGTTGCCAACTGCCGGGTTGCGTTACAATGTGAGCGTTTCATCATCAATCAGAAGGGGATCCCATGAAGGTTACCGAGAAGAAGATCGAGGACGGCCTCATCGAGCTCACCGCCGCCGCTGCAACCGCCGAGGTGGCCCAGGCGTTCAATGTGGCGCATTATTCGTTCTGCGCGAGCATGGGCGTGGAAGTTCCACAGGGCCAGACGCCGGCCCAGGCAGCCGAGGAGAAGCTCGGCATCAAGGACCTGGACTCTGTTTCCCAGCAGATGGCTATCGACTACCTCGTGCCGTTCGCCGTGGACAAGCGCAACCTGTGCCCGGCGTTCCCGCCTACGCCCATCATCGACCAGCCCATCAAGCGCGGCCAGGTCTTCGAGTTCAAGGTGCAGGTGACTCCCAAGCCCGATTACGAGCTTACCAGCTACGAGCCCGTGTCCATCACCGTCCCGCCGCTGAATTTCGACGAGTCGCTGGTCGATCAGCAGATCCAGCAGCTCGCTGAGAGCTTCGCCACTTACGAGAAGTGCGATGCCAAGCCGCTCGACGCTTCCGGCGCCGCGAAGATCGCCCTCGAGGTCTCCCAGGGCGGCAAGCGCCTGGATAACCTGTGCACCGACGGGCGCACCTACATCCTGGGCATGGGCCTTATGCCCGATGAGTTCGAGAAGAACCTCATCGGCATGACCGAGGGCGATGTCAAGGAGTTCGCCTTCGATATGCCCGGCGCCCCCGAGGGTGAGGCTCCCCTTGACTGCAAGGTCACGGTGCTCGAGTGCCAGGAGAAGCATGTGCCCGAGGTCGACCAGGCGTTCATCGAGAAGAACATGCCCATGGCCCGCGACGTGGAGTCGCTTCGTCAGGTGGTTTCCGAGCGCCTGCAGGCCGAGCAGCGTGCCCAGTATCAGGAGATGCAGCTGACCATGGTGGCCGACGAGCTGTCCCGTCGCTTCCAGGGCACCATCTCCGACGAGGTATATGAGTCCATGCGCGACACGCTCATGCAGAACGTGCGCGGCTCCCTTGCCCAGCAGGGCATCCCGTTCGAGCAGTTCGTCGAGGCCCAGGGCGGAGACCAGCAGTTCGGCATGATGCTCATGATACAGGCCCGTCAGATGCTCGTGCAGGGCTACGCGCTCGACGCGGTGTTCCGCCACGAGAAGATGACGCTCGACGACGAGGACATCATGGCCGCCTGCCGTGCCATGAACCCTGCCGACCCCACCACGGCGCGCCGTCAGATGGAGGGCAACGGGCAGGCCTTCGTGCTGCGTGAGACCGCAGGCCGCCTGAAGGCCAACCGCTGGCTGCTCGAGCATGCCGACATCACCGTGTCCGAGGAGCCTGCGGCCGAGAAGGCCGAGTAGGGCAATCGCCGGTTGGGATACGGCTCGGGGGAGTGTTGAGCCGGCGTCGGCCTGTGGCTGGCATCGGCGGCCTTCCCCTGGGGCTCTCATTCGCGGAAAACATGTGAACGCCGCGCGCGAACGTCATCGCGCGCGGCGTTTTCCGTGCTATAATGCAAAGGCTTGTCTTCCGCCTTGGTCGGAAACCAAGGCACGGTAAAAGGAGTACCAGACTATGAAACAAGGAATCCATCCGGAGTACGTGGAGTGCACCGTCAAGTGCAGCTGCGGCAATACCTTCACCACCCGCTCGACGAAGTCCGAGCTGAAGGTCGACATCTGCAACGTGTGCCATCCGTTCTACACCGGCCAGCAGCGCTTCGTCGACACCGGCGGACGCGTCCAGCGCTTCGCCGACAAGTTCGGTTCCGCTAAGGAGCAGGTGGCTGCTCGCGAGGCTGCCAAGAAGGCCGAGCGCGCCGCTAAGGCCGCTGAGATCGAGGCCGCCAAGAAGGCCGAGCGCGAGGCTAAGGCCGCCGCTAAGGCAAAGCGTGCCGAGGAGTTCGCCAAGAAGGCTGCTGCCGAGGCTGAGAAGGCTGCCGAGATCGAGGCTGCCACTGCTGCTGCCGAGGCCGTCGAGGCTCCCGCAGAGGCCGAGGTCGAGGCTGCTGCCGAGACCGCTGCCGAATAGCACCACAGCATCAAGCACAATAAGCACTGCACAAAAAGCAACAGGAAGGCCCGCGAAAGCGGGCTTTCCTGCGTTTTGGGGGCATTGCGCGTATGCAGCATGTCGGTAACGCTTTGCTTTTGCTCCGCAATCGAGGTGTTGAGCGGCGTATAGTCGAAGGTGTAGAGGGGTGAAGAGCGCTGTGCGGCGTGCAGTCGAAGGCGCTGCCGGGGTCGTGCTGCATCAGATCGCTTTACGTTTCCGGTTGCTTTCGGCTCCTTGCTTTTTGCTGCATCGTTTTTGGGTGCTTCAGCCTTCCGATTGTCATCATCCCACCCTTCCCGTTATCGGTTCAGGAGTGATATGATAATACTATTAGGAAGTATTATCATTTATTGTGAAAACAAGCAAAGCTGGACTAAGGAGGCTCCTATGTTCGATAAGCAGGCGTTCCATTCGCTTAGCTATGGCATGTATGTCATCGGCGCGCGTTGCGATGGCAGGGATTACGGTTGCGTAGCAAACACGTTTGCCCAGGTCACTTCATCTCCCTTGCAGGTGAGCGTGGCGCTGAACAAGGAGAACGCCACCACGGCCGCCGTGCGTCAAGCCGGTCGCTTCACGGCATCTTGCTTGTCCGAACAGGCCGACATGCAGCTCATCGGCACGTTCGGGTTCCACACCTCCACTGAACTCGATAAGTTCGCGCAGCATGCAAGTGCGCGCGATGAGGCCGGTATGCCCTATGTGGCGGAGCAATGCTGCGCGTGGTTTTCTGCGAAGGTGGTCTCCGAACTTGACCTGGGCACGCACGTGCTGTTCGTGGGGGAGGTGCAGGAGTGCGCCAAGGTTGCCGACGCGGCCGCTCCTATGACGTATGCGTTCTATCATCAGGTTAAGGGCGGCAAGACGCCTCCGAAGGCGTCTAGCTATCTGGGTGAAGAGCAGCCCGCCGTCGCGTCGGTACAGTCGAACGGCGACGAACAGCCCAAAGTTGCCTGGCGTTGCACCATTTGCGGGCATATGGAGTATGTCGACGAGCTGCCCGATGATTTCGTCTGCCCGGTGTGCGGCGTTGGCAAGGAGTTCTTCGAGCGAGTTGAACTGTAAGGTTTCATGCGGGTTTTGCTGCTCTCGGCGGTTGGGGTGGGCGGCTTGCGCGGCACAACGCCTCGAGCTGTTTCCTGCTTATCAACCAGCTTTCTTGCTAGAAGCGTTCCGACGGCATATCGCGAAAGGGCGTGCAAGCTGTTCTAAGGCTTGCACGCCCTTTGTCGTTTCAGCGAGGGACGTTTTCTAGAAGAACACCTTCGCTGCATGGTTGTAAAAGCCTTCGTCCTTGTAACGCAGAAGGGTGGTGGGCACGTCGCCGCGGCGAACATACAGGCGGCGCAAAGGTCGGTCGAGCTCAACCAGCTCGCCGTCTATGAACAGGGTGGCATCGCGATCATCCTGGTTTTCGGACAGGTCCATCTCAACCACGTCGGACGGTGCGGTGACCACGGCGCGGGAATGCAGCGTGTGCGGCGCGATGGGCACGGCCACCAGACCCGTGAAGCCCGGCGCCACCAGCGGTCCGCCTGCTGATAGCGCATAGGCAGTGGAGCCTGTGGCGCTTGCAACCACCAAGCCGTCGCCGCGCATGTTCGCCAGGTGCGATCCCGAAACGCCCAGCCCGAAGTCGATGATGCGGCCGTTGGCGCCGCGGGTGACGGCTACCTCGTTCAACGCGAAGAATTCGCGCGGTTCGTCCGGCTCGGCGCCGGCGCCATCATCGGCATAGGGGTCGGCTTCGCCTTCGCACACCACCCGTATGTCCAGGTTCGTGCGCACCTCATGGGCCGCATCGCCGGAAAGCGCTGCAACCAGCGGTTCCATGACCCCCGCTTCGTTCGGGTTCGCCAAAAAGCCCAGCCGGCCGTAATTGATGCCGAGGATCGGCGTACCATGGAAGCCCACCTGACGTGCCGTGCGCAGGATGGTGCCGTCCCCGCCCAGGGCCACCGCCATGTCCACGCCATGATCGAACAGCTCGGAAAGCTCGGGAGCCGCCAGGGGGGAGGCAAGCTTCGAGGAGTCCACCACGGTGTAGTCGATTCCCTGTGTGGCCAGGTACGTTACCAGCAGCAACGATGCATCGATCGCCTGCGAGTTGGAATTATTACGCACGATGAGGATGTGCATGCGGAGCCTCTTTCCGTGTTTGCTATGATGAGCAATCATACCATCACGAGAAAGCGCATTTTCATGTCCGACAAGCTCGCACGAGCTCGACACACACGCTCTGCCGATCTCGCGGCCTCGGCCGCTTCCCCGCAAACCCAACAAACCCTGCATGAGACGGGATCCTCGTCCGGCGAACCTCGTCCCTCTCAGGGCGGTGCCGACCAAGGGTCCACCGCTGCCATCGGCGGTTCTGCGGCCCTCATCAGCATCTGCACCATCATCTCCCGCATCACCGGTTTCGCTCGCACCTGGGCTATGGCCTTCGCGCTCGGTTCCACGCTGTTGTCAAGCTCCTATCAGGTGGCGAACAATCTTCCCAACCAGCTCTACGAGCTGGTCTGCGGCGGCATGATCGTCACCGCGTTTTTGCCCGTGTACGTTTCGGTGAAGAAGAAGCTGGGGCAGCGTGCCGGCAACGAATACGCTTCGAATCTGCTTACGCTCGTGGTGCTGCTGCTTGGAGCGGTTTCGCTTCTGTGCATGCTGTTCCCCTCGGCGGTCATCTACACGCAAAGCTTCTACTCCGATCAGTCGCAGATGGCCACCTCGGTGTTCTTCTTCCAGTTCTTCGCCATACAGATCGTGTTCTATGGATGCTCGGCTATTGTGTCGGGCCTGCTCAACGCAAGCCGCGACTACCTGTGGTCATCCATAGCTCCGGTGGCGAACAACCTGATCGTCATCGTCACGTTCTTGGCCTATTCATTTGTGGCTCCGTACGATCAGCAGTTGGCGCTGTATATCATCGCCATCGGCAACCCTGCCGGTGTGTTCATTCAGATGGCTATTCAGCTGCCCGCGCTCAAACGCAACGGCATCCGCATCCGCCCGCGCGTGAACCTGCGCGACCCTTCTCTTCGCGAAACGTTGGGAATCGGCGTTCCTGCGGTTCTCGTCATGCTGTGCTCCTTCGCCATCGTGTCGGTGCAAAACGCCGCTTCTTACAACTTCGCTGACAACGGTCCTTCCATCCTGGCATACGCGCGTCTGTGGTTCACGCTGCCGTATTCGTTCTTGGCCGTGCCCATCACCACCGCCATGTTCACCGAGCTTTCCGATATGCAGGCGGAAGGGAACATGGAAGGCGTGAAACGCGGCATCGTGTCGGGCACCAATCAGATCCTGTTCTTCATGATCCCGTTCGCTATGTACCTGGCCGTGTTCAGCATGCCGCTGGTCACCCTGTATCATGCCGGCGCCTTCACCATGGAGAACGTGTCCGCTATCGCCACGTATCTGGCAGTGTGGGCCGTTGCCTTGCCTCTGTACGGCGTGAACACGTACTTGCAGAAGACGTTCTCCAGCCTTCGTCGTATGGGCGTGTTCGCTGGCTTCAATTTCATTGCGGGCGCCGTCCAGATCGGCCTGACCATGTTTGCCGCAAGCCACTCCGATGTCATGCCTATCAGTTCCATCGCCGTTGCCGAGGCGCTGTTCTACTTGGTGCTGGACGTGTGTCTGTTCGGATATCTGCGACGAATCCTGGGCCCATTCGGTCTGCGCTCTGTAGCGCGCGCCTTGGCTACGGCCGTGTTGCTCGGCGGTGCCGGTGCCGCTGCCGGCGGTGCTGTGATGTGGTTGCTGCAGACGCTGGTTTCCCCGCTGTCTGGTTCTATCGTGCAGGCTCTAGTGTATGTCATGGCGGGTGGGCTGGTTGCCTTGGCCGTCACGTTTGTACCGGCTTGCAAGCTTAACGTGCCCGAGGCCGCCTTCATCAACACCATCGTTCGCAAGATCGGCGGGAAGCTGGGCCGGTAGCCGTTCCGCCTTCGGTAGGGTGGTATTGCTTTGCTTGCTGCTTTTTGAATCCTATTGAGCCTTAACGTGCCTTGCGCTCTTCAAGAGCGCAAGGCACGTTTGCGTTTGGGCTCTTGGAATTGCTTGCCCCTGCTTTCTGTAACCGGCTTGATGCGCGTTGTGGGTTGTTGCTAAGCCTTTGCAGGCGTATATGTGCACGGCTTTTGCTGTGCGCTACATGCGTTGCCAGGCTCTCTTCGAGGGAATTCATCTAACGGTTGTGTCATGCGCCCTCTACTCCGATTCCTGGTTTATTGCCCGTTCGGATTTCACCGCTGCACTCGTTTGGCGTTGCATGTCTAGCATGCTGGTCATTTTTGCAGCCAAATAAACATATCCTCATCTTATCGTGTGTGCTAGTGTCTGCACGCTTTTTTGGTTGTTGGTCATTGACACCGTGATTTCCTTTCGTTCACCTGCTTGCCTCTAGAACCCTCTAGGAACCGCAGTAAAGGTATTTCTAGGCCAAACTAGCCATCAATCTGCGTAAATAGGAAAGACCGATGTAAACATATGCCCAACAGGAAGTACCGATATACACCAGGTAAAGTGCACCTTTTGCATGCAGGTCGCCTGAATCGCTAGCATCGTATGCAGCGCCGCAAAAGCCCTCAAATTCGCCCTGGTTCGGAAACTGCTCATCGCGCGCGAACGCTTGCCCAAACAAAAACGCCCCGCGAGCAACCTCGCGGGGCGTGGGTACCTTGGCGACGAGCGCCAAGCAAATATGTGGTTGGCTCCTACTTGTGGAAGTACCTGCGCTGCTCGTATTTCGGCTCGCAGCAGATGTTGATGCCGAGCGTGCGGTAGAGCTTCTCGTCGGTGGGGCTCAAGATCACGCTGAAGAACGCATCGCAGCCGCGCAGCTGGTCGGCTGCATCCACCAGCTGCTTGGCAACCGGATCGGTAGCGCTGGACACGGAAAGCGCCAGCAGCGTCTCGTCGGAATGCAGGCGCGGGTTCTTCGCGTGCAGCGTGGACGTCTTGAGGTCGCAGATGGGCTCGATAACCTCGTCGGAGATGACGAACAGGTCCTCGTCGACGCCCGCCACGCCCTTGAGCGCGTTCATGAGCAGCGAGGAGGCAGCGCCCAGCAGGTCCGATGTTTTGCCGGTGACCACGCGGCCATCGGGCAGCACCATGGCGCCAGCCGGAGCGCCGGTCGCCTCGGCCTTGAGCAGGGCGGCCGAGCGTGCGGGCGAGAAGTTCGTGTCCACGCCCACCTGGTTCATTAAAAGCTCCAGGTGCTCCACGTACTCGTGATGCAAACCGGTGCGGCGCTCGTCCACCGCGGCTTGGAAGTAGCGGCGTACGATCTCCATCTTCGCGGCCTCGCGACATGCCTCGTCGTCGACGATGGCCATGCCCGCCATGTTCACGCCCATGTCGGTGGGGGACTGGTAGGGGCTGGTGCCCAGGATACGTTCCATCATGGCCTTGAGCACCGGGAAGATCTCAACGTCGCGGTTGTAGTTGACGGTGGTTTCCCCGTACGCCTCAAGATGGAAAGGATCGATGGTGTTTGCGTCGTCCAGGTCGACGGTTGCAGCCTCATACGCCACGTTCACCGGGTGCTTGAGCGGAAGGTTCCAAATGGGGAAGGTCTCGTACTTCGCGTAGCCCGCCTCGACGCCGCGCTCATGCTCATGGTAGAGCTGGGAGAGGCACGTGGCCATCTTGCCGGAACCCGGGCCGGGGGCGGTGACGACTACCAAGGGATGCGTGGTCTCCACGAACTCGTTTTTGCCGTAGCCTTCCGACGAGACGATGCGCGCCGTATCGTAGGGATACCCGGCGATGGGGTAGTGCAGGTAGCTCTTGATGCCCAGGCTGTCCAGGCGATGACGGAATGCCAGCGCGTTGGGCTGGTTCTCGAAGCGGGTGATCACCACGCCGGCGGTGGCGAAACCCATGGAGCGGAAGATATCCAGCAGGCGCAGGACGTCTTCGTCATAGGTGATGCCCAAATCGCCGCGCACCTTGTTCTTCTCGATATCGTTAGCGTTGATGGCGATGATGATCTCAACGTCCTCGGCCATCTGCTGCAGCATACGGATCTTGCTGTCGGGCTGAAAGCCCGGCAGCACGCGCGAGGCATGGTAGTCGTCGAACAGCTTGCCGCCGAACTCCAGATACAGCTTGCCGCCGAACTGGCCGATCCTCTCGCGGATATGCTCAGCCTGCAAAGCCAGGTATTTATCGTTGTCGAAACCGATGCGCATGGGCGCAACCCCTTTCCATGACGGTAGGTTTAACCGAACCAGTATAAGGCTCGCGCGCGAAAGCGAGAAGAGATGTGCCTATCAACACGCGAAAAGCGGAGATGAAGCCAGAGCGATCGCGTCCGATAAAGAAGGCGAAGAGAAGCGCAGTGGCACGTCCTTCGGTCCGGCATGATGACGTTCGGCTTTGCTGGGCCGGTTCCGCATAAGCCGGAAAGGCGGCGAGGCCTCCCTTGCCGTCCATCTCGTTTCGGTTTCGTTTCCCCTCTGTTAAAAGGCTTGCGCGGCGCTGCGGGAGAAGTTGCGCGGCGCGTACAATAAACCAACGTTTGGAGTTTGCCGTTGGCGTGCTGCAGGCGTATCGGCCTAGGCGCAGCGCGATCGGCGGTGGGGAAATACACCGGTTTCTAAGCGCGAAGGAGAACTATGGCCAAGCATATTTTCGTAACCGGCGGCGTCGTGTCGTCTTTGGGCAAGGGCATCACGGCCGCCTCCCTGGGGCATTTGCTGAAGGCCCGCGGCTACAAGGTGACCATGCAGAAGATGGACCCGTACCTCAACGTGGACCCGGGCACCATGAGCCCGTTTCAGCATGGCGAGGTCTTCGTTACCGAAGACGGTCATGAAGGCGACCTTGACCTGGGACATTACGAGCGATTCATCGACGAGAACCTGTCCCGCGAATCGAATTTCACGCAGGGTTCCATTTACAAGACCCTTATCGCCCGCGAGCG
This sequence comes from Senegalimassilia anaerobia JC110, assembly GCF_000236865.1. Classification (GTDB taxonomy): domain Bacteria; phylum Actinomycetota; class Coriobacteriia; order Coriobacteriales; family Eggerthellaceae; genus Senegalimassilia; species Senegalimassilia anaerobia. Next base: position 750,231 of record NZ_HE611014.1, read on the forward strand.
TCGCGGCGACTTCCTCGGCGGCACCGTGCAGGTGATCCCGCACGTCACCGAGGCCATCAAGGAGCGCCTGCGCCGCATCGCCGATCAGTCCGGCGCCGATATCGTCATCTCCGAGATCGGCGGCACCATCGGCGACATCGAGTCCCAGCCGTTCATCGAGGCGGCGCGTCAGTTCAGGAAGGAAAAGGAGCGCGGCGACGTTCTGTTCATCCATGTCACGCTGGTTCCTTACATCGCCGCAGCCCACGAGGTGAAGACCAAGCCCACGCAGCATTCCGTAAAGGAGCTGCGCTCCATCGGCGTGCAGCCCGACTTCATCGTCTGCCGCAGCGACCACGAGATTTCGGACAAGGTACGCGAGAAGATCGCCTTGTTCTGCGACGTGCGACCTGACGAGGTGCTCGCGTGTACCGATAGCCCTTCTATCTACGAGGTGCCGTTCGGCCTGTACGATCAGCGTTTCGACGTGAAGGTGCTCGATCGCCTGGGCCTTCCCGAGCGTCAAATCGACTTGAGCCCCCTGCGCTCCTTCGTGGATGCGGCCGCTCATGTGGAGCATGACTGCGACGTGGCCATCGTCGGAAAGTACACCAGCCTGCCGGACGCGTACCTTTCGGTCATCGAGGCGCTGCATCATGCGGGCGTCTATAACAACACCCAGGTCAACGTGCATCTTATCGATGGCGAAGAACTTAATGACGGCAACGTCGAAGAGGTGCTGGGGTCCATGGACGGCATCCTGGTGCCCGGCGGCTTCGGCCAGCGCGCCTTCGAGGGCAAGATCTGCGCGGTGCGCTACGCCCGCACGCATGACGTGCCGTTTTTGGGCATCTGCTTGGGCATGCAGGCGGCGGTGTGCGAGTTTGCGCGCGATGTGGCGGGCATGCCCGGCGCGACGTCTGCGGAGTTCGACGAGAACGCCGAGTTCCCCGTGATCGACCTGATGCCCGAGCAGGAGGATGTCGAGGACAAGGGCGGTACCATGCGACTGGGCGCCTACCCGTGCAAGGTCGCTCCCGCGTCCATGGCCTTCAAGGCATACGGCGAGGAGCTCATCTACGAGCGCCATCGCCATCGCTATGAGGTGAACAACGCGTTCCGCGACCGCTTGGCGGAAGCGGGCCTGGTCATCTCAGGCGTTTCCCCTGATGGTCGCCTGGTTGAGATGATCGAGCTGCCCGACCATCCATGGTTCGTGGCAAGTCAGGGCCATCCTGAGTTCAAAAGCCGTCCGACCAGGCCACACCCCTTGTTCCGCGACTTCGTCGCCGCGGCACTGGATCATCGCGAGTAATCCGGCAGGTTCCGGGGTTCGGACTAAACCGGTTAAAGGTTTACATAATGTTGTTGTTGCGAAAAGGCCGCCGTATCGGGCGGCCTTTTCGCGTGGTGGGGTATATAAAGATGGACCGATAGGGAAGGAAGCGCTAGTGGACGAGAGCATCGATACCGACGATCTGATCGATTTGGCGGCGGAGTACATCGCCTATCTGCGCATCGAGCGCGGCAGTTCGCCGTGCACCATCGAGGCCTATGAGGCCGACCTGGAAACCTACCGGGATTTCCTGTCTTCGCAAGGCATCGAGAAGCTCTCGCAGGTGTCGCGCGAGTCCATCGTGGCGTACCAGGAGCATCTGTTCGCGCAGGGCTACGCCGCCTCGACAGTGTGCCGAAGAGCGTCGGTGGTGAAGGGTTTTCACCGGTTTTGCGTGGCCGAGGACTACACCGAAAGCAACCCTGCGGCAGGGCTGCCGCTGCCGAAAACCCCGGAGCGCCTGCCCGACGTTCTGTCCATCGACCAGGTGCAACGCTTATTCGAAGAGCTTGAGGGGCAGGAGGGCGGTCCCGCGGCAGCGCGCAATCGCGCCATGCTCGAGGTGCTCTACGGATGCGGTCTGCGCGTCAGCGAGCTGTGCGGCCTCGACCTGTCCGACGTGATGCTCGACCAAGGGTATCTGCTCGTGCTCGGCAAGGGCGGCAAGCAGCGCATCTCCCCGATATCGGGTGAGGCGGCAACCGCGTTGGCCGACTACCTGGAGAACGCGCGCCCGCAGCTGTGCAAGCCTTACGCCAAACCCACCGATGCCGTGTTCTTGAACGCTCGCGGCGGCCGCCTGACGCGCCAAAGCGTGTTCAAAGTGGTGGCGCGCGCGGGCCTTGCCATCGGCGTGGACAACCTGCATCCGCACACGCTGCGCCATTCGTTCGCCACGCATATGCTGCAGGGCGGGGCGGACCTGCGCGTTATCCAGGACATCCTGGGGCATTCCGACATCTCCATCACGCAGGTATACACCCACGTCGATCGCAGCCACCTGCGCGAGGAATACCTGCACGCGCACCCGCGCGCGTAAGCTTCAAAAGCGAAGACGTACGAGCCGGACAGCTGTGGGCACCGCGGATATTCGGCTCCGAAGATGCGGCTGAGCGGTTCTCAACGAAGCAATTGCCCGTTTTGCATATGCTACGTGATTCGACCATTCATGGGCATCGCCTCTGACGCCATCTTTTGCGCCGCAACCGTATTCAACCGGTCCCGCTGTCGGTTAAAGACGGTGACCGGTATCGTCTCTTGCAATGCGCGGGCGGGTAACGGGCAACGCCTCCCGCAACGCGGCGGCAGCCGTCGCGCCAACGCCTCCCACTCCGCCCCACTCATCCCACATCGCCCCACGCCATCGAATCCGCACAAATGCAATCCCACTTCATCCCACCCCATTTTCGCCCTGACGCAAATCTATATATTGTGGTTGGCGAGGCACCTTGCGCACCATATGGAAACCACCCCCGAAAACACCTGTTTTACGAATGAATCAGGCAGGTTACAAGGGGTCAACGCCTGTGCAAAACCGCCCAAAACGTGCCGCAAGATGTTGCGAAGTGGGATGAAGTGGGGTAGAATCCCAAACACCGAACGGAACAAACGGAAAGCAGCGGAAGGAAGGCATGGCAGAAGGCGTCGACAAGCCGATCGACATGAACGGCTCCTACCGACACAAGGTAGACGCCAAGGGCCGTATGTCCCTGCCCGCCGCGTTTCGCAAAGTCCTTTCGGAAGATCTGGTGGTAACCCTCAGCCCCGATGACGAGTGCCTGTACGCATTCGAGCCTCAGGCGTTCGAGGACTGGATCGTGTCGCTGTTCGAAAGCAAGTTCGGCGGCTACGACCCCACGTCCAAGGCCCACGTCGGCTTGCGTCGCAAGCTGAAGAGCCGCGCCAACAACGTCAGCGTCGACAACGCCGGGCGCATCGGCATCCCCGCCGAGCTGCGTCAGAAGGCCGGCATCGACAAGGACGTCGTCGCACTAGGCAACACGGGCTACTTCGAGATCTGGGACGCAAAGCGCTTCGATGAGCAGGATGACGACATCGACTTGAGCGTGTTGTTCAGCTAATCGGAAGGCGTGAGCGAATTGGCAAACCAAGAGTTTCGGCATATACCGGTCCTGCTCCCCGAGTGCCTCGAGCACTTGAACCTCAAACCGCAGCAGACGTTCGTGGACGCAACGCTCGGCGGGGCAGGGCATTCCTTCGAAGTTGCCCAGCGCATCGGATGCGGGGGCACCCTCATCGGCATCGATCAGGACGACGTGGCGCTTGCCGCGGCCGCCCGCAAACTCGGCTCGCTGCCCGATGAGCTGCGCCCGCATCTGGAACTGGTGCGCAACAACTTCGGCAACATGGACGAAGCGCTTCTGAGCGTGGATGTTCCCGGTGTTGACGCGTTCTTGTTCGACATCGGCGTATCCTCCGTTCAGATCGACACGCCATCACGGGGCTTCTCCTTCAAGGAGGACGGCCCGCTTGATATGAGGATGGATCCGGGGAAAAACACCCTAACCGCAGCAGAGGTCGTGAACACCTACAACGCAGCAGACCTCACTCGGATCATCCGCTCCTACTCCGATGAGCGGTGGGCCAGCCGCATCGCGGACTTCATCGTCCGCGCCCGCGAGAAGGCCCCGCTTGAAACGAGCGCGCAGCTGGTCGACGTCATCAAGGCGGCCATCCCGGCAAGCGCGCGCCGCGCCGGCGGACATCCTGCCAAGCGCACGTTCCAAGCCCTGCGCATCGAAGTCAACGGCGAGCTCGACGTTTTGAAAAGCGGCCTGGAAGCTGCCATCCGCTGGGCGAACCCCGGCGGGCGCATCTGCGTGATCAGCTACCACTCGCTTGAGGACCGCATCGTCAAGGATATGTTCCAAAGCTTCGCGAACCGTTGCACCTGCCCGCCCGATCTTCCGGTGTGCATGTGCGGCAAGGAGCCGATACTCAAGGTGCTTACCCGAAAGCCCATCGTCCCCACGGCCGATGAGATAGCGCGCAACCCCCGCGCCCGCAGCGCCAAGCTGCGCGTGGCGCAGAAGCTGTAGCGCAGCACGACGACAGCAACAACACGACAACCGAGCGAACCCGTTCGCGCAACGTGCCACCGTAAACGAAGCAGAAACACGAAAGGAGGTGGAGCATGAGCGCCCAGCCTGCGTATTCCCTGTATCCCGAACGCGCCGTCGAGCGCGCCCCGCGCACGCGCATCTCCGTCGTGCCCGGCCAGCGCACCCGCTCCGCCGCTCCCGCCTCCACCGTCACGCCCGGCCTCGTGCTGAAGGCGGCGATCATCGTCATGGCGGTTTTGGCCCTGGTGGGCATCGCAAGCCTCACCCTTTCGGCGGCCACCGTGACCACCTCCATGCAATCCCAGGCGCTTTCCAGCCAGATCGATGATGCCCGTGCGCAGGGCAGCTCGCTCGAGGTCACGCAAAGCCTGCTTTCCAACTCCACCCGCGTGCGCATGCAGGCCGAGAAGCTCGGCATGGCGGCGCCTGCGGAAGTGGGTACCATCAACATGCCCGAAGACGTGGTTTCCACCAACGACGATGGGTCGCTTTCCCTGTCCCGCAGCGTGGAGACCGCCACCAACGCCGGGGAGTAGCCCGTTATGCAGAATCGAAACCGCCCGCCTCGCAACGACGGCGGCGCCCGCGATGCCCAGCGTCGCGCGAACAATAGCAGATCCGGCCGTTCGTCAGGCCAACACGCAAGCCGCACCGACGCCCGCAGCGCATATCGCTCCGGGCGTCACGGCGCTTCGGGGCAAGGCCGTTCCCGCTCCGAGCGCGATGCGCGCGCGTCCCGCTCGCGAAGCGGCGCGTCCCGCCGCCAGCCCGCCCAGCCTAAAAGCGGCGCCGCGGGCTTCATCGCGTTCCTCAATGCCGAGCGCGCACTCGCGCCGCTGTTCCTGTTCGGCCTTATCGTCGCGCTGTTCTTCGGCAAGCTCGTGTGGCTGCAGGTCATAAAGGCCCCCGAGTTCACCGACCAGGCACAGGCGCAGCGCACGTCCAAGATCGTGCTCGAGCCGCGCCGCGGCACCATATACGACCGCAACGGCGTGGTGCTCGCCACCAGCGTCGACGCGACGACTATCTACGTCAACCCCGCCGAGGTGTCCGACCCCAATCTGACCGCGGGCATCCTCGCGCAGGTGCTCGGCGGCGAGGCGAAGGACTATCTGGAAAAGGTCACCGCCAGCGACACGTACTATTCCATCATCAAGCGCAAGGCGGACACGAGCGTCGGCGACGAGGTCAGGCAGCTGGCCTCCGAGCGCGTCGAGGAGGCGCAGAACAAGGAGACGGCCGACGCCAAGGCGGCGGGTCGCAAAGCCGAGACCATCGCCTCGGGCATCCACTACGTCTCCGAAAGCCGTCGTGAGTACCCGAACGCCCAAGTGGGCGGCCAGGTGGTCGGCGCATGCAGCATCGGTGTGGATTCGGACACGAACCGCGAATACTACTACGGCATCTGCGGCCTTGAGGCGGAGTACAACGACGTGCTGTCCGGCACGCCCGGCTACATGGAGCAGGAATACGGCCAGACCGGCCAGCTCATCCCCAGCGGCACGCACGAGAAGGTGGATGCCATCGACGGGCAGGACATCGTCGTGTCCATCGACATCGAGTTGCAGCGCCAGGTGGAGGACTCCCTGACGTCGGGCTGCAAAGGTCTTAACGCCACGGGCGGCTCCGCCGTGCTCATGGACGGCTCCACCGGCGAGATCTACGCCGCCGCATCCCTTCCGCTGTTCAACCCCGCCGATCGAAGCGAGGTCAAGGAAGGCGCCATGCAGCTCAAGTGCGTCACCGACCTGCTCGAGCCCGGCTCCATCTTCAAGTCGGTCTCGGCCATGGCCATCTTGGAGACGGGCACGCTCACGCCCGATTCCGAGCTGTTCTGCCCGGCCTCGATCACCGCGGACGGCTATACCATCTCCGACGCCCACGAGCGCGGCGACGCCACGTTCGCGCTGCGCCAGATCCTCGACCAGTCCTCCAACGTCGGCATCTCGCTTGCCACGGAGAAGATGGGCTTCGAGGAGCTGTACAACCACATCGTCCGCTACAACCTGCACTCGGACACCGGAGTGGATTATCCCGGCGAAGGGGAGGAGGGCACCGACGTGCTCGGCATGCTCGCGCCCTACGACCAGTGGTCGGCGGTCCAAGCGTACAACGTCTCGTTCGGCCAGGGCGTGTCGGTCACCCCGCTGCAGATGACGCGCTTCTACGGCGCCATCGTCAACAACGGCGTCGAGTGCGTGCCGCACTTCCTCATCGGCATGCCGCAAAGCGGCACCACGCCCGCCTATGGCACCACCCAGGTCATCGAGAACACCGACGCCCTCGGCGACATGCAGTCGATGCTCAAGACCGTCGTCACCGATGGCACGGGTGCAAAGGCCGCCATCGACGGGTTTAACGTGGCCGGCAAGACCTCCACGGCCGAGATCTACGACGAGGAGAACGGCGGTTACCGCAAGAACGTGTACAACTTGGCGTTCACGGGCTTTTTGGCGGATTCGTCAAGCAAGCTAGTGTGCTTTGTGGGCGCAAATGAGGTTCCTGGGGACGGTGTCGTCACGCCTATCTTTAAGGATATAATGACTTCAGCAATCGATCGATTCGGGATTACGTCTGAGTGAGGTATCCAAATGGGTAAGACCTGCACCGAACTGTTTGAAGGCATGGACTGCACCATCATCGGCAACGCGCAAGATGAGGTTGAGGGCATCGCCTATCGAAGTGATAAAGTCAAGCCCGGCGACGCGTTCTTCTGCATCGTCGGCATGAAAACCGACGGCCACACCTTCGCCCAGGACGCCATCGACCATGGCGCGAAGGTGCTTGTGGTGGAGCGCAAGGTCTACTTGGCCGACGCCACCGACGTCACGGAGGTCGTGGTGTCCGATACGCGCAAGGCCATGGCAGAGGCATCGGCGCGCTTCTACGACGATCCGTCGCGCGCGCTTTCGCTGGTGGGCGTCACGGGCACCAACGGCAAAACCACCACCACGTATCTGGTGGAGCATATCGCCCGCGTGGCGGGCAAGCGAACGGGCGTCATCGGCACCGTGGGCACCGTCATCGGCGATGTGCATGAGAAGTCTTCGCACACCACGCCGGAATCGCCCGACCTGCAGCATCTGCTCGCCCGTATGCGCGACGCGCGCTGCGACGTGGTGGCCATGGAAGTTTCCAGCCATGCGCTGGACCTTGAGCGCACGTACGCCGCGTCGTTCGCGGTCACGGCGTTCTCCAACCTGACGCAAGACCACCTCGATTACCATCACACCTTCGAGGCCTACTTCGAGGCGAAGGCGCGCCTGTTCGGCAAGGATTACCCTGCTCGCCGCGTCATCTGCATCGACGACAAGTGGGGCAAGGAGCTGCTGCGCCGCTGCTCGGAGGCCGGTGATAGCGTGGTCACCACGGGCTTCGACCGCTCGGCGCTCATCCATCCCAAGGATGTTCGGTACTATCCCACGCACACCTCCATCACGCTCAACGTGCGCGGCTCCTACTATGAGTTCGACTACCCGCTCGTGGGCAAGTTCAACGTCGAGAACATCATGTGCGCGTTCGGTATCGGCATCCAGCTGGGCATCGGCGTGTCCACCATCATCGACGCGCTTCGCGAGGCCCCGCAGATCCCGGGCCGCCTCGAGCGCGTGCATACGCCGCATGACGGCGGCGTGTCGGTGTTCGTGGACTACGCGCACACCCCCGATGCCCTGGAGAAGGCCCTCGGCTCCATCATGGCGCTCACGCCCGGCCGCACCATCTGCGTGTTCGGCTGCGGCGGCGACCGCGATGCGTCCAAGCGCCCCATCATGGGCCGCGCCGCGCTTGCCGCCGACCATGCCGTGGTCACGTCCGACAACCCCCGCACCGAAGACCCCGATGCCATCATCGCCGATATCGTGGCGGGCATGGGGCAGGGCGAGGGCCGCTTCGATGTGCAGCCCGACCGCCGCGCCGCCATCGCGCGCGCCATTCAGCTTGCAAAGCCCGGCGATTCCATCCTGGTGGCCGGCAAGGGCCATGAGGATTATCAGCTGGTGGGCAAGGAAGTGCTCTCCTTCGACGACCGCGTCGTCGCCCGCGAGGAGCTTGAACGTGCATTCGGCGAAGGAGCTTGTGAGTAACCAATGCGTTTCACCATCGACGAAGCCGCCCGTGCCACGGGCGGCTCCTTTTCCATCGACCCTGTAAGCGATCAGACGGAGATCACCAGCTTGACCTGGGATTCTCGCAGCGTCGAACCCGGGGCGCTCTACGTTGCGCTGCCCGGTGAGCGGGTGGACGGGCATGCCTTCGCCGCCTCCGCCGTGGCGGCGGGCGCGGCGTGCGTGCTCGCACAGCATGCGCTCGACCAGGCTTCGGCGGACCAGATCGCAGCCGCGGGGGCAGCCGTTATCCAGGTTCCCGACACCCAGGCGGCCGTCACGGCGCTTGCGCGCGCATGGCGAGACCGTCTCGAGGGCCGCGTCATCGGCATCACCGGGTCCACGGGTAAAACCACCACGAAGAACCTCGTGCGCGACGTGCTCGCCGCCGCCGGCAGCGTGTGCGCAACGAAGGGCAACCAGAACAACGAGCTCGGCGTCCCCAACACCGTGCTGGCCGCTCAGGCCGACACGCGAAACGTCATCGTCGAGATGGGCATGCGCGGCCTTCATCAGCTCGAGGAGCTGTGCGGGTTCGTGCGCCCGCAATGGGGCCTTGTCACCAACGTCGGCGAAAGCCACATCGAGCTTCTGGGCAGCCGCGAGAACATCGCGCGCGCCAAAGCCGAGCTGCTCGAGGCGTTGCCCGCAGGCGGCATGGCGTTCGTCAACGCCGCGAACGATATGACCCCGAAGCTGCTCGAGTTCGCCAACCTGGACTCCCGTGGCGTCACGTGCGTGCTCTACGATGGCACCGCTCAGGCCGCCGAGCGTCGTGCGGCCCTTTCCGCCGCCGACGCGGCGCGTCCTGCCGTGTGGTCCGAGGATGTGCGTCTCGATGCGTCGGGCTGCCCGCGTTTTGCGCTGTGCGCCTGCGGGTTCGACGGTATGCCCGAGCCCGTGCGCGTGGAATGCGCCCTTGAGTTGCGCGGCATGCACAACGTGTCCAACGCCTGCTCCGCCGCCGCCGTCGGATTCGCCGCCGGCATGGAGGCCGCGCAGGTTGCAGCGGCGCTTTCGGGCGCCAAGCCCGAGGCGGGACGCCAAGAGGTCATCGAGGCTCCGGGCGGCTTCACCGTCATCAACGACGCCTACAATGCGAACCCCGATTCCATGCGCGCGTCGCTTTCCACGTTCGCCGCGCTCGATGTCGCCGGAGCGCGCATCGCGGTGCTCGGCGACATGGGCGAGCTCGGCTCGTTCGCGCCGCAGCTTCACGAGGAAGTGGGCGCCTTCGCCGCCGAATGCGGCCTTGACCGCCTTGTGTGCGTCGGGCAGCTTGCCCAGGGCGTCGCGGCCGGCGCGCAAAAGGCCGGCATGCCGGCTGACCGCATCGCGATGGTCGCCGATGGCGCCGCCGCCCTTGCGGACGTTCGCGAACACGTCGCCTCCGGCAGCGCGGTGCTCGTGAAGGCCTCGCATTTCATGGCCCTTGAGAAAGTGGTAGAAGGATTGGTTGAATAGCTATGTTGGATATCTTCGAGTCATACCCCACGTTTTTGGTGTTCGTGGCCATCGTGGTCGCCATCGCGGTCACCATGGTGCTTATGCCTGCGTGGATCAAGTTCCTCAAATCTAGCCATATCGGTCAGCAGGTGCGCGCCGACGGCCCTGAAAGCCACTTGGTGAAGCAGGGCACGCCCACCATGGGCGGCGTCATCATGCTCGTCTCCGTCATCCTCACGGCGCTCGTGGTGGGCCATCCCACGCCTGAAACGTTCGCGCTGCTCATCGCCACCGTCCTCACGGGCTGCCTGGGACTTATCGACGACGCCGAGAAAGTGGTCAAGGAGCGCAGCCTGGGCCTTACTCCGAAAGCCAAGCTGGTGGGCCAGTTCGTCATCGCCACGGTGTTCGGCCTGGTGGCCGTCAACGTGATGGGCATCGCCCCCACGGTCGAGATCCCGTTCGTCTACACGTTCGACCTTGGCGTGCTCACCACGCATTTCGGCGCCGTGGAGGTGCCGTGGCTCTACATCCTGTTCGTGGACATCCTGCTCATGGGCATGTGCAACGCCGTCAACCTCACCGACGGCCTTGACGGCCTGGCTGCAGGCACGGTCATGATCGTCATGATCGTCATGGCGGCCATCGCATACCGCTCCGACATGCTCGACTCCGCCATCTTCGCCGCCGCGCTCGCCGGCGCCTGCGTGGGCTTTCTCTGGTTCAACTCGTTTCCCGCCGACATCTTCATGGGCGACACGGGCTCCCTTGCCCTCGGCATGGCGCTCGGCTGCCTTGCGGTGTTCACCAAGTCCGAGTTCATCGTGCTCGTCATCGGCGGCCTGTTCGTGGCCGAGGCCCTGTCGGTCATGATCCAGGTGTTCTACTACAAGAAAACCCATAAGCGCATCTTCCTTATGGCCCCGCTTCATCATCATTTCGAGAAGAAGGGCTGGTCCGAAACGAAGGTCGTCGTGCGCTTCTGGATCGTCTCCGGCGTGCTGGCCGCGCTCGGCTTCGCCGTGTACTTCGCAGAAACCTTGATGGCGGTGGCATAGGGTATGGAGGGGCAGAAGATGCTTGCAGGCAAAAAACACGCTCCTGAAAGCTTGGGCCGCGTCCTCGTGCTCGGCCTGGGCAAGTCCGGCCATGATGCCGTCGATTACCTCATGGCGCAGCTCGGTGGCCGCGTGGCCCAGCTGGCAGTGTTCGGCGGGCAGCCCAATGCCGCCTCCGATGCGTATGCGGGCAAGGCGCGCGACCGCGGCGCAATCGTCGAGTTCGGCGAGGGCGCGGTAGAGCGCTTGGCGCAAGCGTGCGGCGGGCATTTCGAGCTGTGCATCGCAAGCCCGGGCATCTCCGAGTTCTCTGAGCTGTACCGCTCGGCCGCTGCCGTAAGCGACGAGGTCGTCAGCGAAGTCGAGCTCGCATGGCGCGAGTCCGATGACTCCAGCACGTGGGTCGCCGTCACGGGCACCAACGGCAAGACCACTGTCACCGCTTTGACCAACCATCTGCTTCGCGCCGCGGGCATGGCAAGCGCCGCCGTCGGCAACATCGGCGACACGTGCATATCCGCCGTGGCCGCCGGCGAAACCGACGTCTACGTGGCCGAGGTGTCGTCGTATCAGCTCGCGTCCACGAAGCTGTTCGCGCCCAACGTGGCCGTGCTGCTCAACATCACGCCCGACCATCTGCATTGGCACCATACGTTGGAAAACTACGCCGCCGCCAAGATGAAGGTGCTCGACAACCTTGCTCAGGTCCCCGGCTCGGTCGCGGTCATGGACGCCTCCAACGACGTCGTCCGCGCCGAGGTCCGCCGTCTGCGCAGCATCGATGGCGGATGCGGTTTCGCCATCGTGCCCATGGGCACGGCAGAAGGCCTGCAGGGCGACATGCGCGCCCGTTGCGGTTCTGAGAACGCCGCGTTCATCAACGGCGAAGGCGCGCTCATCGTGGCCCTCAAGGGGCAGGAGCATGCCCTCATCAACGCCGATCGCCTCAAGATCAAGGGCTTGCACAACGCCGGCAACGCGCTTGCCGCCGCCGCGGCGGCGCTGGCCGCCGGCGCTTCCGACGAGGCCGTGTGCGAAGCGCTTGCCACGTTCAGCCCGCTCGAGCATCGCATCGAGCCTTGCGGCACCGTGCGCGGCGCCGAATGCTATAACGATTCGAAGGCCACCAACGTCGACGCCACGCTCAAGGCGCTGGCGGCGTTCCCGCATACCCGTCCCATCGTGCTGCTCGGCGGCGACGACAAGGGCACCGATCTGGCCGACCTGGTCGCGGCGGCCCATGCACACACGCGTGCCGTCGTGTGCTTCGGCGCGGCGGGCGCCCGCTTCTTCCAGGCGTTCCAGGAGCAAGGGGCACAGGCGCCGGCAGATTTCCAGCTGCTCACGGCGAACAACATGGAGTCTGCGTTCGATGTCGCGCTCGAACAGGCGAAGGCTGGGGAAGTGGTGTTGCTTTCGCCCGCTTGCGCATCGTTCGACGAGTTCCACTCCTTCGAGGAACGCGGCGAGGTCTTCAAGAAGCTCGTGGCCGCTCGCGCGGCCAAGCTTGGCGCGTAAGGGCGGTTTTGCATGGCTTCCGCGCGCAATAGGCGCTCCGATGCAGAATCGGTCATCTGGCCCCAGGTGCTGCTTGTGGTGGCCGTGGTGGCCCTCACGCTTATCGGCTTCGTCATGATCTACTCGGCCTCGCAGGTGACCATCCTCTCCGAGGCCGCTACGAACTACTATGCCGACACCGAGGCGGGCCAGTACCTGCGCGATACCATCTCGTATTCGGACTACATCGCTCAGCAAAACCCTTCGGCGAAGCTTATCAGCCAGTTCATCTACTCCCTGGCCGGTATCTTCATCGCCGTGGCCATCTGGTTCATGCTCCCGCGCAGCGGTTGGAAGGGCGCCGTCGTCAAAGGCTATTGGGGAGTATGCGTTGCGCTGCTCGTTATCACGTTCCTTTTCGGAACCGCCGCGCTCGGCGCCCAGCGCTGGATCGTCATCGGTCCGCTTTCGCTGCAGCCCTCGGAGTTCGCCAAGATAGCCATCGTGCTCATGGCCGCAAACCTTATGGACGATCTCAACGAAGGGGACGAGTTCAACTCCGTCATGATCAGGGCGGCGCTTTACGTGGCCGCCCCCACGTTGTTCCTGTTGTTCACGCAATCGGACCTGGGAACCACCATCATCATCTTCGTGGGCGTGTACGCGGTGCTGTGGTTCGGCGGCGCCCCCGGCAAGCTCATGCTCGCCATCGCCGGCGTCGCCGTCCTTGCGGTCATCGCCATCGTCTTGTTCGGCTCGGGCTATCGCCAGGACCGCTTCGTGGTGTACAACCCTTGGAACGACGGCGAAGGCGGCAGGGGCAACGGCTACCAGACCATCCACTCGTTCTACGCGTTCGCCGAGGGCGGCCTGTTCGGCGTGGGCCTAGGCAACTCCAGCGAGAAGTACGACTACCTCCCCGAGGCCGAGACCGACTTCGTGTTCTCCATCATCGGCGAGGAGTTCGGCATGCTCGGCGCGCTCGTGGTCATCGCGTTGTTCTGCTGCATCCTGTTCGCCGGCATGCGCATCGCGAGCGCCGCGGCAACGCCCAACGAGCGCATCGTGGCGGGCAGCGTCACCATCATGCTCGTGTTCCAGGCATTTTTGAACATGGGCTGCGTCATCGGCCTCGTGCCCACCACGGGCAAGCCCTTGCCGTTCGTGTCCGCAGGCGGCTCGTCGCTTATCGCGTCGCTCATGATGGTCGGTATCATCATGGCCATTGCGCGAAACGCCGACGCCACCACCGTCTACGATCGACGCCGTGCGAACCTGCGTGTCGTGCGCGCGGTCGACGACGATCCTAGCAGCTCCCGCAACGTACCGCGCGGCCGCGGCCGCGCCGATTCGCGCACGCGCGCCCCGCAAGGTGCGCGGCGCCGTCCAACGCATTCTTCATCCCGGAGGTGACATCATGCGCATAGTCCTTTCCGGCGGCGGTACCGCCGGCCACATCAATCCGGCCCTCGCGCTTGCCGACGTGCTGCGCGAGCGCGGGCATGAGGTGCTCTTCGCCGGCACGCCCGGCGGCATCGAGTCGCGTCTCGTCCCCGCAGCGGGCATGCCGTACAAAGCCTTCGAAGCCGCGGGCTTCAACCGCAATCATCCGCTCACGCTTCCCAAGGCAATCATCAAGATCCAGCGTTCCACGAAGCTGGCGCGCCAGTGGTTTTCCGAGGTCCACCCCGACTGCGTGGTCGGTTTCGGAGGTTATGTCTGCATCCCGGTCGCCCGCGCCGCCGAGCAGTGCGGTATCCCCGTGGTGGTTCACGAGCAGAACTCGGTCATGGGTATGGCGAACAAGTACCTGGCTCGTAGGGCCCGCGCCGTGTGCTTGACTTACGACCACGCCGCCCAAGCGCTTTCCGACAAAAGCCATGTCGTGTTCACCGGCAACCCCGTGCGCGCAAGCGTGTTCGCCGCAACGCGCGCCGAGGGCCGTGCGGCCTTCGGCATCCCCGAGGATGCGCGCATGCTTCTCGTCACCGGGGGAAGCTTGGGCGCCCGCCATCTCAACGCGGCCATCGTGCAACGCAAGGATATGCTGCTTGGCTATCCCGACCTGCATATCGTGCACGTCACGGGCCCCAAGGAGCTCGATAGCGTCACTGAGCAGCTGGCCCTGACCGACGAACAGGCAAAGCGCTGGCACCTCATGGGCTACACCGACCAGATGGGCCTTGCCATGGCCGCCGCCGACGCCATCGTCAGCCGCGCGGGGGCCACGTCGCTCGCCGAGATCTCGGCTCGTCATATCCCCGCGCTGCTCGTGCCGTTCCCGTACGCCACCGAAGACCATCAGACCATGAACGCCCGCGCATGCGTGGAAGCGGGCGCGGCCTTTCTCGTGGCCGACGCCGACGTCGAGGGCGCCCAGTTCACTGAGCACCTTAAAACCCTCGTCGAGGATGAAGCGGCCCGTCAACGCATGTCGGCTGCAGCGGCAGCGGCGAAGACGCGCGATGCGGCGGGGCTGCTCGCTGATGTAGTCCTTAAGGCGTGCGATTCCAAGTCGGCGCAATAGGGTAAGATAATAGAGTTTGAGCAAGCACGGGCGGCCTTTGCGCCGCCCGTTTCCCGGGTGCGCCCGGGTTACACATCATCGCGCCGCGGGCGGCTAAGGCTTCGGCGCATGGGCTTCAGGAGGCAGGCAACATGAGCGAAGAGCGCATCAAGCAGGTGCACTTCATCGGCGTCGGCGGCGTGGGCATGAGCGGTATCGCCCGCGTGGCCCACGACCAGGGCATGCAGGTGTCGGGCTCCGATATCAAGGAAAGCCGTTACACCAAGCAGCTGCGCGAGGCCGGCATCACCGTGTTCATCGGCCAGAAGGCGGAGAACATCCCCGAGGGCGACCCGGTCGTCGTCATTTCCACGGCCATCCTCGAGAACAACCCCGAGCTCATCGAGGCGCGCCGTCGCGGCCTTGAGATCTGGCATCGCGCCCAGATGCTCGCGCATCTCGGCGTGGGCCTCGATACGCTCGCCGTGGCCGGCACGCACGGCAAGACCACCACGTCGTCCATGCTCGCCAGCGCGCTCGATGCGCTGGGCGCCGACCCCACCTTCCTTATCGGCGGCATCGTGCGCGCCTACGGCACCAACGCCCACTCCGGCACCGGCGACCATTACGTCGTCGAGGCGGACGAGTCCGACAAGTCGTTCACGTATCTGTCTCCCAAGGCGGTGCTCGTCACCAACATCGAGGCCGACCACCTCGACCACTACAAGGACCTTGATGAGATCTACGACAAGTTCCACGACTTCATGGGCCTTGTTCCCGAAGATGGCGTCATCGTGGCATGCGGCGATGAGCCCCATGTGGTCGAAATCGCCCGCTCCGAGGGCCGTCGTATGTACACGTACGGCTTCAACGAGGGGTGCGACGTGCGCATCACCTCCTACGAGCCTCACGGCATCGGCAGCCGCTACACGGCGGTCATGCCCGACGGCACGCAGGTCGAGGGCGCCATCAAGCAGAACCCCGGCCGTCACAACGTCTTGAACGCCACGGGCGTCATCACGCTGCTGTGGGCGCTCGGCTTCGATGCGGCCAAGGTCGCCCAGGCGCTTTCGGGCTTCGCCGGCGTCCGCCGTCGCTTCGACCTGGTCGGCGAAGTTGGCGGCGTCACCGTCGTCGACGACTACGCGCATCATCCCACCGAAATCGCCGCAACCATCTCCGCCGCGGCGGGGCTTGGCTATAAGCACGTCCATGTGCTCTTCCAGCCGCATCGCTACTCCCGCGCGCCCCTGTTCACGCAGGTGCTCCACGACGAGTTCGGCGCCGCATTCGACAAGGCCGACAGCGTCACCTTCATGGATGTTTACCCGGCAGGCGAGGCCCCGGTGCCCGGCGTTTCCGGAAAGACGTTCCTCAACGTCGTGCTCGAGCACGAGGGCCATCCCCAGGCCGATTTCGTGGCACATCGCGTCGACGTCGTCCCGCATCTCATGGACAAGCTCCAGCCGGGCGACCTGGTCATCACCATGGGCGCCGGCGACGTGACGGCCATGGGCCCGCAGATCATCGATGCGCTCCTCAAGGCGCGAGGCTAGGCTGCCATGTGCGCGCGTCACGCATGCTCGCCGCTTGAGGCGCTGCTCGTCGACAGCGCCTTCGACGCCGATGTCTATCCCGACGAGCCCATGCGCCGTCATACCATGTACCGCATCGGCGGGCCTGCGCGCTTCTATGTGCAGGTTGGGTCCATCGGCGCGCTCAAGCGCTTGGTGGCCGCCTGCCAAGAGTGCGCCATCCCGTGGGTGGCGGTTGGCCGCGGCTCGAACCTGCTCGTCTCCGACGAGGGCTTCCCGGGCGTCGTCATCGCCCTGGGGCGTGATTTCCGCGCATGCCGCTTCGACGAGGAAACCTGCAGCTTCATCGTGGGCGCCGGGGTGCCGCTGTCAAGCGTTGTGCAGGAGGCGTTCCGCCGCAGCCTTTCGGGGCTTGAGTTCGCGGTGGGAACGCCGGGCACCGTCGGCGGCGCCGTGCGCATGAACGCCGGCACCCGCGAGCAGGGGATAGCGGACAGGGTGGTCTCGGTCACCACGTTATCGCCGAGCTCGGGGCTCGTGCGCCGCGAGGCGGCGGATATCCAATGGGGTTACCGCTCAAGCTCGTTCGCACCTGACGAGGTCATCGTCGAGTGCGAGCTTGCGGTCAAGCCCGCCGACCCCTATCTGTTGCGCGGGAAGATGGAGGCCGCCCACGCCCGTCGCAAGAAGACGCAACCGCTCACGCTTCCGAGTTGCGGCAGCGTGTTCAAGAATCCCGAAGGGTCGTCTGCGGGCCAGCTCATCGAGCAGGTGGGGCTCAAAGGGGAGCGCGTCGGCGGCGCGCAGATATCCGAAGTTCACGCGAACTTCATCGTGAACAGGGATAATGCTACCGCTCAGGACGTGTTGGAACTCATTAACATGGCAAGGTCGAAGGTATACGAGGCGTATGGCATCGAATTACAACCGGAAGTCCGCTTCCTCGGGTTCGCATAGGCGCGCTCAGGCGCCCCGCGGCGGGTCGCGCCCTCCGCGTGGCCCGCAGCGCCCATACAGCCCGGCGCCTGGCGCCCGGCTCACATCGGTGCGCGTAGGCGACCTTCCCCAGAGCGACCACGGCTCGCGGGCGCGACGGACCTACCAGCGTTACCTGGTGCGCCTCGGTGCCCTTGCCGCCGCGGTGGCGGCGCTCGCCATCGCGGCCGTCATCGTGTACAACTCCAGCTTGTTCACCATCGAAAGCGTTTCGGTTTCGGGCGCCGATCACCTCACCGCCTCCGACATGCAGCAGCTTGCCGGCGTGCCCGCCGGTACCACGCTTCTGCGCGTGGACGCCGCGGGCATCAAGGAGAACCTGAAAAAGGACGCATGGGTCGCCGATGCGAAGATCAAGCGCGTGTTCCCCAACACCCTGCAGATCGACATCACCGAACGCACCATCACGGCGGTTGTGGAGGTCCCCAACGAGAACGCGCAAAACTCCACGCAGTGGGCCATCGCATCGGACGGCATGTGGCTCATGCCCATCCCCGATCGCGATTCCGAGGCGGGGCGCCGCACCAACTCGAAGGTGTACGAGGATGCCGAATCGGTGCTGCACATCACCGACGTGCCCTACGGCACCAAGCCCGCCGTCGGCTCGTATTGCACCGATGCCAACGTCAACAACGCGCTCGCCATCGTGGCCGGCATGACCACCGAGCTTGCCGACCGCGTCACCTCGGTGAAGGCCACCGAAACCGCATCCACCACGCTCACCATCAAAGACGGCCCCGACATCGTCTTCGGCACGGCGGACAACATCCGCGAGAAGGAGCGCGTGTGCCTGCAGATCATGAAGGAGCATCCCGAGGGCGTCACGTACATCAACGTGCGCACGCCCGATAGGCCCACGTGGCGTTCCTTATAGCCCCAAGCGGCCCGTGCGCGCAGGCGTGCGGGCCGCTCTGATATGTGCATGTGGTTGCCGTTGGGGGGCGAAGCGTTGCAAACCCACCCTCTTTGTGTAAAATAATCCCACGTGAATACAACCACGAGTGTGTGAAACGCAGCTCAAAGCAAGCGTAATAGTGTGGAGGAATACAATGCCAAACAATTCGGGCGAGCATCTGGCGGTCATCAAGGTCGTCGGCGTCGGCGGCGGCGGCACCAATGCCGTTAACCGCATGGTCGAGGCGGGCGTCAAGGGCGTGGAGTTCATCGCCGTCAACACCGACCGTCAGGCCCTTCTGATGTCGGATGCCGATAAGACCATCCACATCGGCGAGGAGCTCACGCGCGGCCTGGGCGCCGGCGCGAACCCCGAGGTCGGCTGCCAGGCCGCCGAGGAGTCCCGCGCGGAGATCCGCGAGGCGCTGGCTGAGGCCGACATGGTCTTCGTCACCGCCGGCGAGGGCGGTGGCACCGGTACGGGCGCCGCACCCATCATCGCTGAGATCGCCCGCGAGGAAATCGGCGCGCTGACAGTGGGCATCGTCACCAAGCCGTTCTCCTTCGAGGGCCGCACCCGCCGCAACCAGGCGGAACAGGGCATCGACCTGCTGTCCCAGAAGGTCGACACGCTCATCGTCATCCCCAACGACCGTCTGCTCGAGATCGTCGACAAGAAGACCAGCATGCTCGATGCGTTCCGCATCGCCGACGACACGCTGCGTCAGGGCATCCAGGGCGTCACCGATCTGATCACCATCCCGGGCCTGATCAACCTCGACTTCGCCGACATCCGCACCGTTATGAAGGACGCCGGCACCGCCATGATGGGCATCGGCCTGTCCTCCGGCGAGAACCGCGCCCTCGACGCCGCGCAGCAGGCCACCAATTCGGCGTTGCTCGAGGCTTCCATCGCCGGCGCCTCCCGCGTGCTGTTCTCCATCTCCGGCGGTCCCGACCTCACGCTTACCGAGGTCGACGAGGCTGCCCGCACCGTCGAGGCCTGCGCCGATGAGAACGCCAACATCATCTACGGCCAGATCATCGACGAGAGCATGGGCGACAGCGTGCGCATCACCGTCATCGCCACCGGCTTCAAGGTCAATGCGCCCCAGCAGTCCGCCATGGACTTCAACCGTAAGGACCTGTTCGCCTCCACGGCCGCTCCCGAGCCGGCACCGGCGCCCCAGCCGTCTACGTATTCCACGCTCACCAGCACGCCCGGCCGTTTCGCTGACGAGGATTACATCCCCGATTTTCTGAAGCGCCAGCGCTAAGGAGCAACAGCTTTGCATACCGTGTGCGAAACATTGCCTGCACCGAAACTCGACGCGCGCCCTTGCGGCGCGCGTCGCATTTCCATGCTCACCGACGATGCGCTCTGTCAGGCCTGCGGTGTCCGCATCGCCTTCACCGGGCGCGACGGGGGGTCAAGCCAGGGGCCGTTCGCGTCGCTGAACCTCGGTGCCCACGTGCAGGACAACCTCGATCATGTCATGGAGAACCGCCGCCTTGCCATGCAGGCGCTTGACGGCGAAGGCGTTCCGGTCATCGTGCCCAACCAGGTGCACGGCACCGAAATCGTCTCCATTCACGCCTCCGATGCCGCCAGCGTCGTTGCAGCGCAGCAACGTGCGCAAGCCGCTGCCGATGCGCTTGTGGTCACCGCGTCCAACGTGGCGGCCATGCTGTGCTTCGCCGATTGCACGCCCGTCATCGCGGTGTCGCCCACGGGGCGCTTCGCCGTGGCCCATGCGGGGTGGCGCGGGGTGGTCGGCGGCATCGCGGCTTCGTGCGTCAAGCGCCTAGCGCTCGAAGATGGAGCGAAAACGCCTGATGAGCAGCACGAAATCGCTGCCGATTACAACGTCTACATCGGCCCGCACATCCACGATTGCTGCTTCGAGGTGGGAAGCGAGGTCGAGCAGCGCTTCGCCGAGCTTTTCGGGCAGGGCTGCGTTCGCCCATCGCGTCACGTCAGCATGCTCGATGCGTTGCGTGTCCAGCTTGCGGCCGTAGGCGTCGACCCTGCGCGCATCTGCGATGCGGGCATCTGCACGCAATGCAATCCGCAGCTCTACTTCTCGTACAGGGCATCCGGCGGCACCTGCGGCCGCCATGGCGCCATCGCGTTTCGAAAGGAAGCATAGCCATGCCATTCGCTCAGCATTATCAGGAAACGCTCGAAGAGCTTGCCCGCGTGTGCGCTTCGTGCGGACGTGACCCGCGCGAAGTGAAGGTCATCGCCGTGTCCAAGACGGTCGATGCGCCCGCCATCTCCGCAGCCATCGCCGCGGGAGCCCACGATTTCGGCGAGAACCGCCCCGACGTGCTTGCCGCCAAGGTGGCGCAGCTGCCGGAGCAAACCTGGCATTTCATCGGAAACGTCCAGTCGCGCAAGATCCCCGAGATCGTCGCTTGCGCATCGCTTGTGCACTCGGTTTGCAAAGAAGAGCATTTCGCCAAATTCGACCAGGCGGCCGAGCGTCTTGGCAAGGTGCAGGACATCCTGCTCGAGGTCAACGTGTCGGGGGAGGAGAGCAAAAGCGGTTTCACCCCGGATGAGGCGATTGCTGCGCTGCAGCTTGCCGAGACGTTCCCCCACATCGCCGTTCGCGGCCTTATGACCATGGCCCCGCAGGGTAACCTGGATGTGGCGCGCGAGTGCTTCGAGGGTCTGGCCGCCTTGCGCGACGCGTTGCGCAGCCAGCTTCCCTCTGAGCAGGCCGCACGCTTCAATGAACTTTCCATGGGCATGAGCGAGGACTGGCGCGAGGCCGTTTGCGCGGGTGCTACCATGGTGCGGATAGGCCGAGCTCTGTTCAGCGACTCCTTCGAGTCCGTTCAGGCATAAGGCTCGCGTCCGCAATACCGAACATGCAGCGGCGGCGTCGACCGCCGTCCTTAAGAAACGAAGCAGGAGAGCGGTATGGCAATGCCCAAGTTCAACAAGCCCGAAGGCATGCTCGACAGCATCAAGTCCAAACTCGGGTTCTCCGATGGCGGCGATTACTACGATCGCGGCCGCAAGGACTACGACGATTACGATTCCGGCGACTACGACGATTACGACGATGACTACGAAGAGGACGATGCTGCCCCCAGCTCGAACTACGATCCGTACGATTCGGTCACCACGCGTCCCGCGCGCGGCAATCATGCCCGTACGTCTGTCGGCTCGGGCGGGTATCGCCCGGCCAAGCTCGTCTCCATCGACGACGTGCGCGCGCACACCACCGTGCCCGACAGCCTGAACCGCGACCCGCTGCCGCCGCGTAAGGTCAGCTCGGCATCCTTCGGCAACCGTACCATGGTGGACCCGGCGTTCACCGCTCCGGCCAACACGCCCAACGCAAGGGCTGCGGCAGCTGCCGACCAGGAGCGTTCGGAAAGCCTGAACGCCCTGTTCAGCACCACCGCCGCCGAGGCTGCCGAATCCAGCGCCGCCCCGACCGCCCAGACGGCCGCGAAGCCTATCGAAGGTGCGTTCACGGCGGCTGCCAAGGCTGCTTCCGCCGCCTCCTCGTTCGATCCGTACAAGGCCTACGAGGGCACCGCAACGGGCACGCACAGCCCCACGCGTTCGGTCACCATTGTCAAGCCCGCCAGCTACGGCGAGTGCGAGAAGGTCGCAAAAGCCCTCAAAGCCGGAGATGCCGTGGTACTTGCGCTCAAGGAAACCCCCGATGCGCTGGCTAAGCGCGTGCTCGACTTCTCGTTCGGCGTTTCGAGCGCCCTCGATGCAAGCGTCGACTGCGTCGCCGACAAGGTCTTCGTCATCGCGCGCGGGGCGGCTCTCAGCGAAGCCGAGCGTGCAAGCCTGCGTTCTCAGGGCATCCTGTAACCGTACGTATCGAAACCGACCCCGGGCTTGGCGCCCGGGGCGTTAGCAAGGAGCGAAACACCCCGCATGCTCAGTTTGAAGTATCTTATCGTGTCGCTTTCCGATGCGTACAGCATGATCATCTTCGTATACGTCATGCTGTCATGGTTCCCGACCGATCGGGGCATCCTCGCAGACATCAACAACGTGCTCGCGCGCATATGCGACCCGTATTTGAACCTGTTCAAGCGCCTGATCCCCCCTATTGGAGGTATGGTGGACGTAACGCCCATCGTCGCGCTGCTTGTACTACAATTCGGTGTACGTTTGTTGGTAAACTTGTTCTAGATGCGCACCTGCGCATTCCCGCACATCAGATGAAGGGATACAAAGATGGCTATCACCTCTGCTGAAATCCATAACCAAAGCTTCTCCATCGATCGCAAGGGCTACGACGTCGACGAGGTCGATGTCTTCCTCGAGCACGTCGCCGATGAGATCGACGGCCTGAATCAGCAGATCGCCTCGCTGCAAAGCCAGATCGGCGAGGACACGTTCGCCGGCTTCGACCGCCCGGCCACCTTCGACGATGAGGTGTTCGACGAGCCCGAGCCCGAGCACGCCGCCGAGCAGGAAGACCAGCCCGCAGACTCCATCGACCCGACTATCCTGGCCGAGAAAGATGCCGCCATCGCCGAGCGCGATGCCCGCATCGCCGAGCTCGAGAAGCAGCTCGAGTCCAAGAAGGCCGACGGCAACGCCATCGCCCAGGCGCTCATCATCGCCCAGCGCTCCGCCGACGAGATCCTGGCCAACGCCAAGGCCGATGCTGCCGCCACGGTCAAGGATGCCGAGGACGAGGCCGACCGCATCCTCGACAAGGCCGAGAACGATCGCCAGAAGGTCATCGATGCTATTCACAAGCTCGAGGATGATCGCGAGGAGGCGCGCGAGGATTATCGCGACCTGCTCAACGACTTCATCACCGACGCCACTCGCAAGCTTGCCGAAATCGGCGAGAAGGCCCCGAAGGCCGCCGGCGCGCTCGCGTCCGGTCAGCATGGCCGCTATGCCACGCATGTCGACTCCGAGCCGGTCGTGAAAGAGGCCGCTGCAACCGCGCCGCAGGCCCCGCTCACCGTTGACGGCTCCGATGCCTATGACGACGCGCACGCAATCCCGGCTGCCGTTCCGGCTGCTGCCGTAACCGCTGCATCGCCCGCGGTCACCGGTTCGGTTGCTCCTGTGGCTTCCAGCGTTGAGAAGGACTTCTCCGGCTTCGGCGATGCCGCCGATGATTTCGAGATCGACGATCTCGACTAATCTGCCGCAACAAACGCCTGCAGGTTCACGGAGCGCGTGTGCCGGTCTCGGCCCAACCGCCAAGGTCATTAATCCTCATAGAGCGCTTTCGAGCATTGCGCACGATGAAGCGGGGATCAAGCACAAGCTTGATCCCCGCTTTCGTCTAATTGGAAGGAATTGCGGTTGATGGCGCGGAATGCAGGGCCGGCCAATAAGGTTCTGCTAAAGCTCGCGTTCAGGCATCCTTCGTCGCCGGACATCGATAAGCGCGATGCTTATGAAACAAAAAAGCTCCCGAACGGGAGCCTTTTGAAAAACGCGAGCGAGTCGATAAGCCGGGTTCTGTCGTTGGACGACCATTTATCTCGAACGCGCGTCACCGCGCGTCTCAAGCACGCAACCCGAATGCACGGAAGGGCGGCCGTATGGCATTCCTATTTGCGCTTGCTCCAGATGGGGTTTTCCAAGCCACGTTGTTGCCAACGCGCTGGTGCGCTCTTACCGCACCGTTTCAGCTTTTCTCCCGCTTGCGCGGGGGAGTTTACTTTTCTGTGGCACTTTCCGTCGGGTCGCCCCGCCCAGCCGTTAGCTGGCATCTTGCCCTTTGGAGCCCGGACTTTCCTCACGCCGCTCAAGGCGGCGCGCGATCGTCTGGCCCGCTCACAGTGTGGTATTCTACCATATCGGAACCGAAACAAGGAGCATCATGACAACCTGCGCATTGGTTGGCGCCACATATTTCAACGAACAAGATTTCATGGCACGCTATAACGAGGGGTTTTTCGACTTCATCATCGCTGTCGACGGCGGTTTCGCCCCGCTCGATCGGCTCGGCGTTGCGCCTGATATGGCCATCGGCGATTTCGACTCCCTCGGCTACGTTCCTTGTGCGAAGCGGGTTTCCCGTCATCCCGTGAACAAGGATGCATCGGATATGGAGCTTGCCCTCCAAAGAGCGGCGAACTATCGCCATACCGACATCTATGTATACGGCGGCATCGGCGGCAGGCTCGATCATACGTTGGCGAACCTGCAGCTGTTCGCCGCGTACTCCGAGCGTGGGTTCTACGTTACCGGCATCGCCGAGGGATTCGCCATCCGCTGCGTTACCGGTCCCGACGTGTTCACCCTTCCCGATAACGTGGAGAAGGGCACCGTCTCGGTCTTCGCGGCAAACGATCGCGCCGAGGGCGTCATCGAGCGTGGGCTGGAGTATTCGCTTGACGACGAGCCCCTCACCAATCGAACCAGCCTCGGCCTTTCCAACGAGCTGATCGGCCAGGAGGCCACCATCGCTGTGGAGTCGGGCACGCTTTATGTCTTTTATCCTTTGCCTTGGGAAACTTCTTAGTAGCCGGGGATATAATAGCGGCCACATCAACCGTATATCGGGGGAGCTTGCTAGCGCCGTGCGCCGGGCAGGCTGAGAGGAGGCCCCGCATAAGCCTCGACCCGCCGAACCTGCATGGGTAATGCCAACGAAGGGAGCATCTATGGGTAACGAATCCTCCAACCTCATCACGCAAATCGACTTCGCCCGCGCGGGGCAGATCACGCCCGCCATGCGCGTGGTCGCCGAGAAGGAAGGCCGCAGCGCGGAGTTCATCCGCGAGGGCGTCGCCGCCGGCCGCATCGCCATCCCGGCCAACATCCACCACACGTCGCTGTCGCCCGAAGGCGTCGGCGAGGGCTTGCGAACCAAGGTCAACGTCAACCTGGGCATCTCCGGCGACCTTGCCGACGAATCCGTCGAGTGGCAGAAGGTCGATACGGCCATCGAGCTTGGCGCCGAGGCCATCATGGACCTTTCCAACAGCGGCAAAACCCAGGCGTTCCGCACCAAGCTCATCGAGAAGTCGCCTGCCATGATCGGCACCGTGCCCATGTACGACGCCATCGGCTATCTGGAGAAGGCCCTCATCGCCATCAAAGCGGAGGACTTCCTTGATGTGGTCCGCCGCCATGCCGAGGATGGCGTCGACTTCGTCACCATCCACGCTGGCATGAACCGCCGCACCATCGAATCCTTCAAGGAAACCGGCCGACTTATGAATATCGTTAGCCGCGGCGGCTCGCTCATCTTCGCCTGGATGGAGGCTACCGGCAACGAGAACCCGTTCTACGAACACTACGATGAGGTTCTCGAGATCTTGCATGAACACGATGTGACCATCTCCATCGGCGATGCCATGCGTCCTGGTTGCACCTACGACGCAACCGACGCCGGCCAGATCGCCGAGCTCATCGAGATCGGCAAGCTCACCAAGCGCGCATGGGACGCCGGCGTGCAGGTCATGGTGGAGGGTCCCGGTCATATGGCCCTCAATGAGATCGAGGCGAACATGCGCTTGGAGAAGCGCCTGTGCCACAACGCGCCGTTTTATGTTCTCGGCCCGCTCGTGACCGATATCGCCCCGGGCTACGACCACATCACCGCCGCCATCGGCGGCGCTGTGGCGGCCTCCTCGGGCGCCGACTTCCTGTGTTACGTCACGCCCGCCGAGCATCTGCGCCTGCCCGATGCGCAGGATGTGCGTGATGGCCTGGTTGCCACGAAGATCGCCGCGCATGCCGCCGATATCGCCAAGGGCATCCCCGGCGCCCGCGACCGCGATAACCGCATGAGCGACGCCCGTCGCCGTATGGACTGGGAAGAGCAGTTCGGTCTTGCCATCGATCCGGTTCGCCCGCGCAAGGTCTTCGAAAGCGCCCCGCCGAGCAACGAGGGCACCTGCACCATGTGCGGCAAGATGTGCGCCGTGCGCACCGTCAACACCATCATGGACGGCCTCGTCATCGACCTCGACAACGAGTAAGCCGATAGCGCTGGCGTCAAAGGGAGGTTTCCGATGAAAGCAGTGCTCAGCATCGCAGGCTCCGACTCAAGCGGCGGAGCGGGCATCCAGGCCGATATCAAGACCATCGCATCGTATGGTCTATATGCGGAAACGGTCATCACCGCCATCACGGCGCAAAACACCTGCGGCGTCCGCGCCGTGCAGGACATTTCGCCTGAAGTGGTCGGTGCGCAGATCGATGCGGTGTTCGAGGATATCCGCCCCGATGCGGTGAAGATCGGCATGGCGCCCTCCGCCCAGATCATCAACGTTATCGCAGAGCGTCTGCGTTTCCATCAGGCGCGCAACGTGGTGGTCGACCCGGTCATGGTGGCCACCAGCGGCTCTCGCCTCATCGAGCAGCAGGCTGTCGATGCGCTGGTCTCGAACCTGGTGCCCTTGGCCGACGTTATCACCCCGAACGTGCCCGAGGCCGAGGTGCTGTGCGGTTTTCCCGTCGTCGACGACGAGGGCATGATGCAGGCGGCGAAGCTGCTTTCGGGGAAAACCAACGGGGCCGTGCTCGTCAAGGGCGGCCATCGCGCCGATACCGCCGACGACCTGCTCGTCCTGCCCGATGGCCGTCACGCTTGGCTGAGGGCGAAGCGCATCGCTACCGGCAACACCCACGGCACCGGCTGCACGCTCTCCAGCGCCATCGCAAGCGGTCTGGCGCAGGGGAACGGCATCGAGCAGGCGGTTCGCCGCGCGAAAGGCTTCGTACGAGGCGCTCTGTCAACCGGCCTTGACCTTGGGCAGGGCAGCGGTCCCCTCGATCACATGTGGTGCCACGGAAAGCCGCACCTGCCCTACAGCGCCTAAACAAGCGGCGGCTCCGGCGCCACGCCGTTGCTCTCAGGCGCCGACGTTATAAATGCTAAGCGCCCCAAGAGGCTTACCGAGCCCCCTTCTGTTTCGCGGTAACGCAGAAACGGAAGGGGGCTCGCTGGCCATCTTGGGGCGTTTCGGTCTTTCTAGGCCTCGAACACGCAGCGTCCGCCCATCCAGGTGGCGGTAACATGTGCATCCAAGATCTCGTCGTCGGAACATGTAAGCAGGTCGGTGTCGAGCACCGCCATGTCCGCCAGCTTGCCTGCTGCCAGCACGCCTGCTTCTCCGTTGCGCTGGGCTGCCGCGTCGCTGCCGGCGGTGTATGCGCGGATAGCCTCCGCGCGGCTGATAAGCTGCTCGGGGCGCCAGCCGCCTTCGGGTGCACGCGTCTGCGGGTCACGGCGCGTGGCGGCGCTGTACAGCACGCCCATGGAATTCACGTCCACCACCGGCGAATCCGTGCCGAACGCAAGCGTCTCGCCCTCATCCAGCATGGTCCTGAACGGCCACATCAGCTTCACGCGCTCGTCTCCCAAGTCGCGCTCGGGGCCGCCCGGGTCAAGCGTCATATGCGGCGGCTGCACCGCGGCGATCACATCAAGCTCGGCCAGGCGCTCCACGTCGCCGGGCAGGAAGTTCTCCAGATGCTCAAGGCAGTTATGGCGCCCCTCGGGAAGCGGGCCGAATTGCGCGCGGGCATCCTCGAAGATGTTCAGCGCCTCGTGGATCGCCGCATCGCCGATGGTGTGGATGCGCACAGGGTAGCCCTTCTCGGCTGCTTGCATCACCAGCGCACGCATCTTGTCGGGCTCGATGGTGGGCCTTCCGCAGTCGTCCTCGCATCGGGCGTTGCTATAAGGCTCGGTCACCCATGCGGTGTGCTGGCTGGATACGCCGTCGAAGAACTGCTTGAAACCGGCGCAGCGCAGAACCGGGCCCGTATAGCGCGCAGACATCGCCTCGAACCTGCTCATATCCTCAAGCAGGGTGGGGAAGAGGTTCACGCGGCACGTCAGCTCGTCGGATTCAAGCAGGCGCGCATGCACATCGTCTCGGATGAAGTCCAGGCCGGGGTTGGCCATGAGCGACATATCGCAAACGCTCGTGATGCCGTTTTGTGCCAACGTACGCAAAAACCCGCGATAAGCATCGGCTATCTCGTCATCGGAAAATGCGTTCATGATGCGCGGCATCAGCTCCATGGCGGCCGCTTCGCGCACGATGCCCGTCAGGTCGCCATCGGCATCTCTGTCGTAGCTTCCTCCCGCAGGGGGCACGCTGTCGCGATCGATTCCCAGCTCAGTCAACGCGCAGCTGTTGAGCCACAGCGTGTGCGCGTCGCCGGAGTACAGCGCCACGGGGCGGTTGGGGAAGGCCTCGTCAAGCGAGTGCTTCGACGGTAGCACCGGCGGGTCCCATCGATATTCGCGCCAGCCCTGGGCGAGTAGCCACCCTTCAGGACGCCCCTGCGCGAAACGCTTCATCCGCTCGACGCAGTCGGCCTCGTTGTCGCCCAGGAAGTTCGTGGCAAGCGGGGAAGAGTACACCGCAGAATGGAAGAAGTGCACGTGCGAGTCATGGAAGCCGGGCGCGATGAAGGCGTCGCCGTAGTCGACCACCTCAGGTTCGGCATTTCCGTAGGCTTCGCGGGCTAACGCAAGCGCATCTTCTTTCGGTCCGACGAATGCGATCTTATCCCCGGAAATGGCGATGGCAAGTTCCTCGGCGCTATCGGTCAAACCGGTGAATACGCGCTTGCTGCAAAGAATGCGGTCGATTCGCATGATGGTCAACCTTTCTTCAAAACGTTGAAGGCCCGATTGCTGCATCGTCCCCAGCGACGCGTCTGTCGGCCTTTCGGTTTCGTCACATGCCAGCGAGGATATATCCAATTAGCCCATCATGTCCAGTGCGATCACCTGGGTATCCAGAAGAGGCGTCGCCTTATCGAGCATCGGGAAGGCGACGCCTCTTCGCAAGAGTTGGGAACGCGTACAGCGTGATTCGCCCAGCCCATATGCCAACCCTCGGCATTCGTCGCATCACCCGTAATTTCTCGCAATCCTCGATGTGTGCCGAGTGCTTATAGGTCCGCTACGTTATTCGCGTGTATGCTCCTTCAGCCTTTCGATCATGTTGCTTGTTGCATATCGAATAGGCAGCAGCCGATTTTTTGCTTAGGAGTCGAGAGTATCCGCCGTCCAACCTGCGGCGCACAGCCGAGGCTACGTATATCGGGAATGATGATATCGAGATAGGAGTTCTTGCCTCCACGGTACTGCGTTTGCGAAGCTTGCTGCGTACTGTATTGTGCAGCTCGAGCAGGGGGCGGTATCGCTGATAACAAAAAAGCCGAGGCAAAAGCCCCGGCTGAACACTTGGTAGCTCCGACCGGATTCGAACCGGCGACCTTCGCCTTGAGAGGGCGACGTCCTAAACCGCTAGACGACGGAGCCATTAAAAAGGCCGCGAAATACGTGGCCTGGGTAAAGCTTGGTAGCTCCGACCGGATTCGAACCGGCGACCTTCGCCTTGAGAGGGCGACGTCCTAAACCGCTAGACGACGGAGCCATTAAACGAATCTACCAAAAATGGCTGGGGTGGAAGGAGTCGAACCCTCACATACGGTACCAGAAACCGCTGTCCTGCCATTAGACGACACCCCAGTGGCAAATCCTCTGCGCCGTTTCCTTCGACTTATTTCGGAGGGCCAGGCGCGAGAAGATATATTACGCACCTTCGCCTATTTCGTCAACACTTTTTGGCAACTTTTTTGAAAAACTTTTCCCAATCACGTTGCGTAATACGTATTCCTCCAGGTCAGGTGCCAAATTAGCAACTTTTCCATCGATAACGGCATCAAGCAATTGTGCAAGGGTTTCTCCAATCTCGGGCCCTTGGGCAACTCCCAGCCGTATAACGTCACGCCCGTTGATAGCCAAGGACTTGACCGTGAAGGCCTCGTCGGCGGCGATTATCTCCTCAAGAGTGTGTTGCAGATCGTCGGCAAGCGCTATACGCGGGCCGCTGAACTTCGGCGACTGCCCCCTCGCGTCCCCTCGCTTCAAATCGCAAAGCGCGGCGAACAGCTCGGTGTCGCCGCCAAGCCGTGCCAGCATGCGCTTCACCGCTTTAGGGTTAGCCGGCACCACGTCGTCATGACGTCTCACCAAAGCAAGTACCCTATCGATGAAGGCGTTGGAGAACGTCAGCCGCTGCATGATGCCGCGCGCTATGGGAACGCTCACTGCTGCGTGGCCGTAAAAATGCCCGGTGCCGTGTTCGTCTTTGAAGAAGCACGCGGGCTTGCCCATATCGTGGAACAACGCGGCCCAGCGAACCAACGGGTAGGGTGGAACGCCATCGACGACCCGAGCGGTATGCTCAAGCACGTCGTATATGTGATAGGGCGTCTGCTGATCGAAGCCCTTCATGGCGACAAGCTCGGGCAAAACGGCCGAAAGCGCATCAAAACAGCCAAGCAAAGCGTCGCCGGCATGCGGGCCAAGCAGCAGTTTCTGCAATTCATGGGTTACGCGTTCGGCGGATATCTTCGACAACAATCCCTTGTTTTCCAACATTCCCTGATACGTGCAAGGTTCGATGGCGTACCCAAGCTCAGCGCTGAAACGGCAAGCCCGCAGGATGCGCAGCGCATCTTCGGCGAACCTTTGATGGGGATCGCCGACTGCACGGATGACGCCGAGCTCGATATCGGCCTTTCCCCCGAAGGGGTCGATTAGACCTCGATCGGGTCGCCAAGCCATAGCATTGATGGTGAAGTCCCTGCGAGCAAGATCTTCCTCGATCGATGACACGAACGACACCGAATCAGGATGCCTTCCGTCATTATATTGTCCATCGCTGCGAAAAGTCGTAACCTCGAAAGCCGAATCCCCGCAGATAACGGTGATGGTTCCATGGGCAACCCCGGTTTCGTGGGTTCTCAGCCCCGCCCGTTCGCAAACGCGTTTCGTGTCGGCCCACATCGCGCTGCAGGCGATATCGATATCCGAGCAAGCTCGACCCAACAGCGCATCGCGCACAAAGCCGCCCACGGCCCAAGTCTCGAATCCCGCGGTATCCAATATAGAAAGAAGCGCAAGGGCATCCTCAGGAAGTTCGATCCGCAGATCTGCGCTCAAATCCATCACCACCTTATAGAGGGTTCATCAACCCCATAGTAAAACAAGGAAACGAACGGGGGAGAGCCAAGACCGCATCCGATTACGGCGAACAGCCGTTTCCAGGTTGCCGACGAACGGGTCGGGGCAAAAAGAGTGCCGGTCTTAAGGGGGTAAGCCTATCACTGTTCGACAAACGACAGGATCAAGCAATCGATTGATGCCAGGAAGCGGACAGGAAGGCGGCAAGGCTTTGCGCCTTAACGGCGGACAGCCGTTTTCAGAATGCCGTGGATCTCATAGAGGGCAAAGCGAGTCATCCACCGCATGAGCAACAGGAAAGCTCGAGGGGAAGAATGCTCGAGGCGCAATAGAAGCCGAATTAGGTAAAGAGGCAATAAGGAAAAGCGGAAATATAAGCTCTATATAAGCCGGAAATGAAGAAATGAATGAACGTGCTTAGCCGTAAAGGGCTTGGTTCTAAGGGGATCTGCGTTGTGTCAGGG
Organism: Senegalimassilia anaerobia JC110; assembly: GCF_000236865.1. Classification (GTDB taxonomy): domain Bacteria; phylum Actinomycetota; class Coriobacteriia; order Coriobacteriales; family Eggerthellaceae; genus Senegalimassilia; species Senegalimassilia anaerobia. Next base: position 782,093 of record NZ_HE611014.1, read on the forward strand.
TGTGTTGCAATCGAAAACTACCACCATATGTAGGGTGATAGAGAAGCATGGACACAAGGAATGAAAGGAAAAGGCCATATATTGTGTACAGGATGTGGAGACCAGCGCAAAATCGCATCAGGGGATTGTCAAGAGGGCGGCAGCCGCGTAATATACATCCCCGCCCTGAGGCAAGGGCG
>NZ_HE611016.1:0-54261 GCF_000236865.1 Senegalimassilia anaerobia JC110
CATGCACGTGCGCGCCGCATGCGCCGCACGCGCCGAGAAGGCCCGCAGGGGGGATCGCCCCTGCGGGCCTCTTTGCGTTCGGATGCCGCAAGATGCTGCGATTCTCGCTGTATGCGCTCCGTGAAATCGTCGTTGGCCTGACCGGGGCTTATCTTGAATTTGGTACCATGAAGTCACATAATTTAGTAACTTTGACTCAAAGGGGAAACGCATGAAGCTGTCCCATTATGATTATCTGGTTGTCGGCGCCGGCATCTCCTCGGCGGTGTTCTGCCATGAGGCCGCCAAGCTCGGCAAGACCTGCCTTGTCATCGACCGCCGCGACCATATCGCTGGCAACATCTACACCGAGGACGTGCAAGGTATCAACGTACACCGCTACGGCGCGCACATCTTCCACACCTCCCTGCGCCCGGTCTGGGACTACGTCAACCGCTTCGCGGAGTTCAACAACTACGTGAACAGCCCCGTGGCCGTCTACAAGGACGAGCTGTACAACCTGCCTTTCAACATGAACACGTTCTCGAAGATGTGGGGCATCCGCACCCCGGCCGAGGCCGTCGAGATCATCGAGCGCCAGAAGGCCGAGGCCGCAGACCTCATCGGCGAGGGCGAGCCGAAGAACCTCGAGGAGCAGGCGTTGTCGCTCATCGGCCGCGACGTGTTCGAGAAGCTCATCAAGGGCTACACCGAGAAGCAGTGGGGCCGCAGCTGCACGGAGCTGCCGCCGAGCATCATCAAGCGCCTTCCCGTGCGCCTGACCTACGACAATAACTACTTCAACGATCGCTGGCAGGGCATCCCCATGGGTGGCTACACCGCCATGGTCGAGCGCATGTTCGGCGACGTGGAGATTCTGCTGTCCACCGAATACCGCGAGTTCCGCGAGCAGAAACCCGGCATCGCCGATCGCACCATCTACTGCGGCCCCATCGACGAATACTTCGACTTCAAGCTGGGCACGCTCGAGTACCGCAGCCTGCGCTTCGAGTCCGAGACCGTCGAGTGCGAGAACTGGCAGGGCAACGCGGTGGTCAACTACACCGAGCGCGAGGTGCCGTGGACGCGCATCATCGAGCACAAGCACTTCGAGTCGCAGTCCTCGCCGGTCAGCGTGATCACGCGCGAGTACCCGGCCGACTGGAAGCCCGGCGACGAGCCGTACTACCCGATCAACGACGAGCGCAACTCCGCGCTGTACGCGCAGTATGAGGAGCTCGCCAAGCAAGAGGGCGACGTGGTGTTCGCCGGCCGCCTGGGCGGGTACAAGTACTACGACATGGACAAGGCCATCGATGCGGCGTTCGACCTGGTGAATGCCGAGCTGGGCGTTGACCTGCGCGCGTAGCGCTATTTGGGGCGATGGCTGCTTTTGGGTAGCATCGTTGCTTCGAACATTTACCTCTGATTAATCGTTGGCGGCTTTCACGATGATTTTGGAAAAGCGCCCATGATAATTTGAATCAACGGTTAGGGCTTCGGTCCTGGCCGTTGATTTGTTTCATAGGGTCCGAGCGTTTTTGGTGAGAGATGTCTGAAAGCACCCAATGCGACGCTCGCTATGTGTTGCTGGAACAATGAACTCGCAAACAAGTTCGATGGATTCCGGTGAAGGTCGCATTCTTTTGAATGCAAACGCGATCCGCGCTGCGATTCGGGTGTCGGTCAGCTTTCTTGCAAACGTGAGTACATGGGATGGTTGATTGGGATGAAAACTCGCTCGGAATGCCCGCTGCCTTTTAGCGTTGATTGAAGTTGCTGTATTGAGTTTCGCTTGTTTCGAAGATTGCGATTTGTTGCTTGCTTGAGGGCGAAGCAGGACGCCTTGCTTTGCTTGAGAGCCGCAAAGCGAGGCGTCCTGCTTTCCTCCTTGATCTGGTTTTAACGTGCAAGTCCATTCTGGCGGCATGCGCTCAAGTTTCTCTTCGAATTCACGGGTCTTGTTTGGCTCGAGGGCTTTGCCGCAAAACCCCGTAAAACCCAGTTTACCGCCGTGTTAATTCTGCGCTGAATGCGGGGCTGGTAATTGCAAAAAGGTATAATGACCTTGGAAAATACTAGGCGGTATGGAGGATTACCACATGGCTGGAAGCATGGATGTCATCGAGTTCGTGGCGCGTGAGGCGCTTACGAATGAGGACAAGTTCAAGCGATTGGTCGCGCAATTAGGGGACTCTTCGCGTCGCAATCGGCAGAATGCCGCGGGATCGCTGGCATTTATCGCGAAGGTTAGCCCCGAGTTGCTCGTTCCCCACGCATCCGATTTGGTCGATGCTTTGAATCGTCCCGAGGCCCAAACTCGCTGGGAAAGCCTGGATGCGCTGACCGCGCTCGTTCCCGTTGAGTCGCGCTGCACTGACAAGGCGCTTGCCGGTGCCGAGAACGCGCTGTTTGATGAGGAGAACGGATTTGTTCGCCTGGCTGCCATGCGCTTCTTCTGCGCATATGGTGCCACTACCGAAAAGCGCAGCGAGAACGTCTGGCCGCTTATTGATGAAGCCATCCAGTGCTATCACGGCGATGTCGAGTTCAACGATATGCTGAATGCTGTTGCGGAGTTCGCCACTGGCAAGCTTTCGGAGCACGTTAAGGAAGCGCTTGTTGAACGTATGTCGTTTGATGCGCATAATGGCAGGGGTGCCTTGAAGCGCAAGGCGCAAACCATCATTGACAACGTTCAAGGACAATAAGCTTGGAACCTCGGGCTGTGCCGCGTTGCGGTGCAGCCTGTTTCTTTCAACCCGTATGCGCCGCGGCGCAGGACAGAAGGAGTGGCAATGGCACAGCATACTGTAACCTTGATTCCGGGTGACGGCATCGGCTTGGAAACGTCTGCTGCAATGCAGCAGGTCGTGGAAGCTGCAGGTGCGGACATCGTTTGGGAAGTCGCCGAGGCCGGTGCGGCATGCGCCGAGAAAACGGGCACTCCGCTGCCTGATGAGACCATCGAGGCGGTGAAGCGCAACAAGGTTGCCATCAAAGGCCCGTGCACCACTCCCGTTGGAACCGGTTTCCGCAGCGTCAACGTTGCGCTTCGCAAAACGCTCGACCTGTATGTGTGCCTGCGTCCGGTGCTGTCCATGCCCGGCGCCGGTGGCCGTTACGATGACGTCGACCTGGTCATCGTCCGTGAAAACTCTGAGGACCTGTATGCAGGCGTGGAATTCGAAGAGGGTTCTGAGGCAGCTTCGAAGCTCATCAAGTTCTGCGAGGACGAGGGAGCGGGCGTTATCCGTCCCGATTCCGGCATCTCCATCAAGCCCATTTCCATCACGGCAACCCAAAACATTGTGCGCTACGCCTTCGAGTATGCGCTGAAGCATGGTCGCAAAAAGGTCACCGCAGCTCATAAAGCCAACATCATGAAGTATTCCGACGGCCTGTTCCTGCGCACGGCGCGCGAGGTGGCTAAGGAATACGAGGGCCGCGTGGAGTTCGATGACCGCATCATCGACGCTTTCTGCATGAATATGGTCATCGACCCGGCGCAGTTCGACGTGGTGGTGTTCCCCAACCTGTATGGCGACATCGCCAGCGACCTGGCTGCTGGCCTGGTCGGCGGCCTGGGCATCGCCCCGGGTGCGAACATCGGCAAGGAATACGCCGTGTTCGAGGCCGTGCACGGCTCCGCTCCCGACATTGCGGGTCAGAACAAGGCAAACCCCACCGCGGAGATCATGTCCGCGGCCATGATGCTCGATCATCTTGGGGAGTTGGAGATCGCCGAGCGTATCCGCCGCGGCGTCCGCGCCGTGTACGCCGACGGTTCCGTGCTGACGGGCGATATCCGCAAGGCCACTGGCAGCAGCGCCCCTGCGGCAAGCTGCACCGAGTTCACCGAGGCGCTCATCGCCGCCATCAAGGCTCAGGCGTAATCGTGCGGTAGGCGTTGGCCGGTGCGCTGCGCGAAGCGGGGTGCCGGCCCGTGCTTATTCCCACACCGGGTTTGAGCTGGGTGCTGCTGCTGCCGGTTGAAGTCGGTTGCAGGTAGGTTTCATCCTGCGTGCACGGCAGCCGGCTAACGTTGATTGTCGGGTTTGCTCCTGCCGACGTGTATGACTATCGGTTGCCGGCGATTTTCGGGTAGGTTTCAACCGGCGTGTGCAGTTGCCGGTGGGCGCCGATTTCCAATAGGGTTTCCGTCGGCGAGTGCGACTGAAGGTTAAGGCCTGATAGCCAAACGGGTTTCGCCGACGTGCTGGCGGAAACCGATTCCCGATAGGGCTTTCGCCGGTGAGCGAGATCGCCGGCTGAATCGTGTTCAGCAAGATCGATATCAGGGTGCGACACGCACCAAGAGGGGACGATATGAAGAACGAGAAGTTCGCCGCTACCCTGTCCGTGGGCGATGCGGCTTATACCTACTATCCCGTTGAGCAGGTCGAGGGTTCCGAGAAGCTTCCGTATGCGCTGAAGGTGCTGCTGGAAAATGTGCTGCGCAACGCTGAGAGCCCGGAGGCGGCTGCCGACTTGGCTAAGCGCGTGGTCGAGGCCGGCTGTGCGGGCGAGGTGGGCAGCGAGGTCGAGTTCAGCCCCGCACGCGTGTTGTTCCAGGACTTCACGGGCGTGCCGGTGTTCGTGGACTTCGCCGTGATGCGCGAGGCCTGCGCGAACCTGGGCGGCGACCCGGCGAAGATCAACCCGCAGATTCCATGTGACCTTGTCATCGACCACTCGGTCATCGCCGATGTGGCGGGCTGCTCTTGCGCCATGGGGAAGAACATGGAGCTGGAGTTCCAGCGCAACGGCGAGCGCTATAACTTCCTGAAGTGGGCGCAGGAGTCGTTCCAGAACGTGCGCATCGTCCCTCCTGGAGCGGGCATCTGCCATCAGCTGAACATCGAGCAGTTCGCGCAGGTCGCCATGACCTCCACGGCCGCAGGTGTGGAAACGCCGGAGGGCGAGAATCCCACGGTGTACTTCGACACCCTGGTGGGCACGGACAGCCACACGCCTACCGCCAACGGCATCGGCGTGCTGGGTTGGGGCGTCGGTGGCATCGAGGCCGAAGCTGCGGCGTTGGGCCAGCCGATCACCACGCTGGTTCCCAAGGTCGTGGGCGTGCGTTTGACGGGTGAGTTGCCAGAGGGCGTCGCGGCTATGGACGTGGCGCTGACATTCGCGAAGATGCTGCGCGAGAAGGGCGTGGTCGGCTGCTTCGTCGAGTGCTTCGGCCCCGGTCTTGACAGCCTGAACGCCACTCAGCGCACGTGCATCTCCAATATGACGCCGGAATACGGCAGCACCTGCACGCTGTTCCCCGTTGACGACCAGACGCTGGCGTACCTGCGCCTGACCGGCCGCAGCGAGCAGCAGGTGGCGCTGGTGGAGCAGTATGCGAAGGCGCAGGGCTTCTGGAACGACCCGCAGGCGCCCGAGCGCGTGTACGCCGACGTGGTCGAGTTGGACCTGAGCAGCGTGAAGCGCAGCATCGCCGGCCCGTCGCGCCCGCATGATCGCATCTTCCTTGAGCAGGCGCAGGAGCGCTTCCATGAGATTTGCGCCGATCGCGGCCTTGACCTGGGCAAGAAGGAAACGGTCGACGTGAACGGCCAGGCATGCGAGCTGGGTCACGGCGCGCTTGCCATCGCCGCGGTGACCAGCTGCACCACTGCCACCGATCCGTCCATGATGCTAACCGCTGGCTTGGTGGCGAAGAAGGCTGCCGAAGCGGGACTGAAGCCCAAGCCGTGGGTGAAGTGCATCCTGGCTCCGGGCAGCCATGCCACCGAGCTGCTGCTTGAGCGTGCCGGCTTGATGGATGGCTTGCGCGACCTGGGCTTTTACACGTGCGGTTTCGGTTGCATGAGCTGCATCGGCAATTCCGGCCCCATTCTGCCGGCCCTGCACGACATCGCCGACGACCTGGAGCTTGCCAGCGTGCTTTCGGGCAACCGCAACTTCGAGGGCCGCATCTCGCCCGACGTGTCGCAGAACTACCTGGGCGCGCCGGCAACGGTGATCGCTTACTCGCTGGCTGGCACCATGGACGTGGATCTGCCCAACGCCGTGCTGGGCGAGCGCGCCGACGGCACGCCGGTGAAGCTGGCCGACATCTGGCCAACCGACGCCGAGGTCGCCGACCTGCTGGAGCGTTTCGCCACGAAGGAGCTGTTCGAGGAGGGTTCGCGCGGCCTGTACGACGGCGACGCCGCCTGGCAGCAGCTTGGCAGCGAGCCGTCCGACACGTTTGCGTGGGACGAAGCCTCCACGTACGTGCGCCGTGCGCCGTACTTCGATGGCATGGGCGCGCAGCCTGCGCCGGCCGAGCCCATCAAGGACGCGCGTGCGCTGGCGTTCCTGGGCGACTTCATCACCACCGACCACATCTCGCCTGCGGGCAGCATCGCGCTGGACTCCCCGGCGGCGAAGTACCTGGAAGAACGCGGCGTCGTTCCGGCGGACTTCAACACCTACGGTGCCCGTCGCGGCAACCATGAGGTCATGATGCGCGGAACGTTCGCCAACGTGAAGCTGTCCAACAAGCTTGCGGAAGGCAAGAAGGGCGGCTGGACCCGTGACTTCATCAAGGACGAGATCGTCCCGCTGTTCGATGCGGCCATGGGCTACGAGCAGGCCGGCGTGCCGCTGGTCGTGGTAGCCGGCAAGATGTACGGCAGCGGCAGCTCGCGCGACTGGGCGGCAAAGGGCCCCATGCTGCTGGGCATCCGCGCGGCGTTCGCGGAAAGCTTCGAGCGCATCCATCGCTCGAACCTTATCGGCATGGGCGTGATGCCGCTGCAGTTCGAAGAGGGCGAAAGCGCCGAAAGCCTGGGTCTGGACGGCTCCGAGCAGTACACGGTCGGCGCTGTGGACTTCTCGAAGGGCCTGCCCGAGCCGCGCGTGGTGGACGTGACGGCGAAGAAGGCCGACGGGACCGAGGTTGCCTTCAAGGCGACGGTTCGCGTGGACACACCTACCGAGGGCAAGTACTTCGAGCATGGCGGCATTCTGCAGTACGTCCTTCGCCAGCTGGCGAAATAGGGGCGGAGGCCGAACGCGGCGCTTCGCTAAGGGGAGTGCAGTGCTTCCCGGAGGGGGCGCGGCGTTGACCGGCTGTCATCGCAGCGAATATAAAAGGTAACGGAACGCGTTCGGTTTCAAGGGAAGCTGGACGCGTTCCGCTACAATGTGGAACATTGTTCATCCATCAATGGAGAAAGGGATGCCGTGAAACAGACATCCGGTTTTGAGTCGCTCATCGATGCCCTGAAGCAATCGGGCTTCGATATGGGCGCAGGCTTCGGAGGGCCCGCTGGCGCTTCCGGCGAAGGGGGCGCCAGCAGCTCGTCGGGCAACGGCTCCGGCGGCCAAGGTTCCGAAAACCCGTTCACCGCGTTCAGCGGCGGTCGTGGCAACAAGGGCGGCAACGGCGGGGGCGCACCCGAGTTCTCGTTCGGCGACAAAATGGGCCAGATGGGCAAGAAGGCGCTCATCATCACCGCGGTGCTGGTGCTGCTCATCGTGGCGGCGGCCTACTGGTGGTTCCATCCGCCGATCAACATCCACAGCGTGGACACCTGGATGTTCGTGGTCGTGTTCATCCTGTTGCCGTTGTTCCTGCTGTGGAACGTGAAGTCGCGCACGTACGAAACGGGAAACAGCAAGGTGGATCCCAATCGCACGAAGGCGAAGGCGTTCAAGGTGGCGTCCTGGATTCCCGTGGCCATCGCGCTGGTCGGCGTGGTGGGCGCTTTGGCGTCTCTGTCGGTGTTCCCCGGCAACGCGGCCAAGTATGCCAGCGTGCTTGAAACGCAGGACGCTGACTTCGCACAGGACATCCAGCAGGTCGACTACTCCGAGATCCCCATCATCGACCGCGATTCCGCGGCGCTGCTGGGTAATCGCGCCATGGGCAACATCCCCGAGTATGTCAGCCAGTTCGAGATCGCGGGCACGTATAGCCAGATCAACTACCAGGGCACGCCCGTGCGCGTGAGCCCGCTGGGCTATGCCGACCTGTTCAAGTGGCTGACGAACCGCGCCGAGGGCATCCCGGCGTACGCGCTGGTGGACATGACCACGCAGGATGCGCAGATCGTGAAGCTGGGAGATCGCGCCATCTTCTATTCGCGGTCCGAGCCTTTGGCCCGCAACATCGACCGTTACGTGCAGCTGAAGTATCCCTTCTACATGTTCGATGAGAAGTCGTTCGAGATCGACGAGGACGGCCAGCCCTGGTGGATCTGCCCGGTGCAGACGCGCACCATCGGCCTGTTCGGCGGCACCACCATCGAGCGCGTAGTCATGGTGAACGCCACCACGGGCGAATGCACGGACCTGGCCATCGATGATGTGCCCCAATGGGTCGACCGCGCCTATCCGGCCGAGCTGCTTATCCAGCAGTACAACTGGTCGGGCAAGTACCAGGACGGCTGGCTGAACAGCTGGCTGGGCCAGAAGAACGTGGTGCAGACCACGCCGGGCACCGATGGCAACGTGGGCTACAACTACATTGCCAAGGACGATGACGTGTGGGTGTACACGGGCGTGACGTCTGCCACGGCGGACAACTCGATCGTGGGCTTCGTACTGGTGAACCAGCGCACGGCGGAATCCCATTACTACCCGGTGGCGGGCGCTACCGAGGAATCGGCCATGCAGTCGGCCGAGGGCGCGGTGCAGAACCTGCGTTACTCCGCCACGTTCCCCATCCTGATCAACGTGTCTGAGCAGCCGACGTACTTCATGGCACTGAAGGATAATGCAGGCACCGTGAAGAAGTTTGCGATGGTGGACATCCAGCATTACCAGAATGTGGCAACGGGTGATACGGTCGCGGAGACGCAGAAGTCCTACCAGGCGATGCTGGCAACCAGCGGGACGCTTTCCGGCGATGCCGCGGAGGCCAACACGCAGGAGCAGACGGGTGCGATCCGCAGCATGACGCAGGCGGTCCTGGACGGCAACTCCCACTTCTATGTGACGCTGGAAGGCGTTGAGGGCATCTACGACTTCGCCTTGCCTGCGCAGCTCGGCATCGTGGGCTATAGGGAAGGCGATACCATCACCTTCAAGTACATCGCCGGCGATACCACAAATTCCGTCCAAGAACTTGTTGACACGCAGAATAAATCTGATACTATAGATAAGTCATCTTTTGAGCAGGCCGCAAAGACGGTTGAACAAACCGCGGAAACGGCCGACCAGCAGAAGACGGAGCAACAACAATAGTTCCGCTGCCCGAGACAGCAGGCACCGAAAGGTTCAATCGCAAGCAATTGCGGCCCGCCGAGGTGGTTGTTAAGTATCGCACTTCAACGACCCCTGTGTCTTAGGACGGCAGGGGTCGTTCTTTTTCTCAAGCGCGACTCCACCCGCATGGGGCGGAACCCGAGTTTGAGAAGAAGGAGGTGTAACAATGCCGAACGCAAAGAACCAATCCATGCTGTCCGCGATCAAGGAAGATCTGGAGGGTGCGGGTGCTGTGTGGGTCGTCGATGCCTGCGGTCTGACCGTTAAGGAGGTCGAGGCTCTGCGCAACGCAGTCCGCGAGTCCGGTGCATGCATGAAGGTGTACAAGAACACCGTTATGCGCATCGCTCTGTCCGAGGCCGAGCTGCCTACGCTGGACGACATGCTGCATGGCCCGAGCGCATTCGTGTTCGCCGGTTCCGATGTGGCTGCTGCCGCGAAGGCCGTCAAGGAATTCGCCAAGTCCAACGAGAACCTGCAGATCAAGGGTGGCTTGATGGAGGGTGCTGCAGTCAGCGCCGCAGAGGTGGAGGCCATCGCTTCCCTGCCCTCTCGCGAGGAGCTGTACGCTCACATCGCCGCTGCCATCAACGGTGTGGCTCAGGGTCTGGCAACCGCTATCAACGGTGTGCCGCGTGGCCTGGCTCAGGTCGCAAAGGCCGTTGCCGATCAGAAGGTTGCGTAAGCAAGCTTCTTGCGGCATAAGACGTGCCGCGTAATGCATTTGAAATTTCGGCTGGAACATTAGGATGACCCAGCCCCTTTGAAAGGAAACTAACATGGCTGTTTCTCGCGAAGAGATCATCGAGGCTCTGAAGGAAATGTCCCTGCTCGAGGCTTCTGAGCTGGTCAAGGACATCGAGGAGACCTTTGGCGTGTCCGCCGCTGCTCCGGTTGCCGTTGCCGCTGCTCCGGCTGCTGGCGCTGCTGCCGCTGAGGAGAAGTCCGAGTTCGACGTCGTGCTCGAGGGCTTCGGCGACAACAAGATCGCTGTCATCAAGGCTGTCCGTGAGATCACCGGCCAGGGCCTGAAGGAAGCTAAGGAGACCGTCGAGGGTGCTCCTTCCACCATCCAGGAGGGTGTGGCCAAGGACAAGGCTGAGGAGATCAAGAAGACGCTGGAAGAGGCCGGCGCTGCTGTGACCCTGAAGTAAATTCAGTCTTCCGACTGCTTTTACAGGACCCGCTGCTTGCAGCGGGTCCTTTTTGTGTTTGGGCTTGCGTTCCTGCTTCGGAACGCAACAGAATGGTTACGGATGCGGCGTTGCCCGCGTAGGGCGTGTAACGTTCCGGGAAGACGATTGCGGTATATCGCGCAAAGAGACACGACGGGAAGGAAGCGCCATGCAGACAGGGTATTTCAGCGCCGCATGGAACGATGTGAAAAGTTCACAGGGCTGGCTTGGGAAGATGTTCCTGTTAGGCCTTATCGCGTTCATCCCGGTGTTCGGCCCGGTGGTGCTGTTGGGCTATGCGTTCGGCTGGGCTCGCGACATCGCATGGGGCGTGCATATGCCCATGCCTGCGCGAATCTTCGGGAACGAGGACGGCTTGCTGTATCGCCGCGGGCTGATCGTGCTTGCCATTTGCGTTGTCTGTTGCGTGGTGATCCCGGGCGCGCTCGAGGGTTGTTGGGATGCGCTTGCGGGACGCGGCTTGAGCAACGTTTCGCATGCCGTTTGGGGCGGTGCTGGCAGCGCTGCGATAGTTAGCCCGGTGTATTCCCTGTTCAGCCTTGCGGTTTCCTTGGCATCCGTCATGTTCTTCCTGGTGGCCTCCATGCGTGCGAGTATCTATGGCAGGCTGGGGCCTGGTTTCCAGGTTCCTCGCCTGTGGGCTATGATGCGCCATGATATGAAGGGCCTGCTGCGCGTGCTGGGGCTTTCCATTGTGCTCGCGATCGTTCCGGCGGTGGTTACCGGGATCGTCGGATCGCTTTTGGTCGGGGGCGTTATCAGCGTGGGGGCGTATGGGCTGTTCTCCAGCGGTACCGCGCCTGACATGATGTTCGTCGTCACTGCAGGTATGTGTTTAGTCGTCGTCTGCCTTGCCTTGGCTGTGGTGGTTTCGGCGGCATCGGCGTTCGCGGTGGTGATGCAGGCGCGTGCCGTGGGATACTGGACAAGGCAATTCGACGTTCCGGCATGGCGCGGTCAGGATGACCTCATGCCGTTCGAGATGGCGTCCTGCGGGGCGCCAAGATAGGCGGTTCCGTGAAACAAGGGAATAGAAGCCAGGGATCGCGTGGCGTATCCGATGGGCAAGCCGGCGGCCGAAGCGGCAAGCCGTCGCGCCGCGGAGGCGCGCAGGATAGCGTGAGCGCAGCTCGTCGCAGCCCAGGGAAACAGGGCAAGCGAAACGAGTTGGGGAAGCAGGGCTCCCAGCGTGCGTTGCGCGAGGACGGGCGCCCGTGCGAGGGCGTTAACGCTGACGCGGGCCGTCGTGGCTCGAAGAAGACGCACGGCTCGGGCAGGCCGCAGGGTGCGTTCAAGTCGAACGCGCCGCAATGCTCTCGAGGCTCAGGCAAGCCGCAAAGCTCGCATGGTTCGGGTAAAGCGCGCGCATCGCGTGGACAGGGCAAAGCGCAGGGTTCGCGCAGTGTTTCCGCAGCAACGTCCGAGGTCAAGCGATTCAAGCCGCAAACATCTTTGCCTCCGCGCAGTGCGTTCTTGCCGGTTAGCCGTGCCGATATGGAGGAGCGCGGTTGGGACTGTTGCGACTTCGTGTTCGTGTGCGGCGATGCATATGTCGACCATCCCTCGTTCGGCATGGCCATCATCACGCGCCTGCTTGAGGCGAACCACTATAAGGTGGGCGTGATTTGCCAACCCGATTGGCGCGACCCGGAAAGCGTCACGGTGCTGGGAAGGCCTCGGCTGGGATTCCTGGTTTCCGCTGGCAACATGGACTCGATGGTGAATCACTACACGGTTGCCAAGAAGCATCGCAGCACCGATGCGTTCTCGCCCGGCGGCGAGATGGGGCTTCGTCCCGATCGCGCGGCGGTGGTCTACGGAAACTTGATTCGCCGTACGTACAAGGACGTTCCCATCGTGCTGGGCGGCATCGAGGCATCGCTTCGCCGTTTGGCTCATTATGATTACTGGTCGGACAAGCTGAAGCGTTCGATCCTGCTTGACTCCGGCGCCGACCTGGTCAGCTACGGTATGGGCGAGCATTCCATCGTGGAGATCGCCGATGCGCTGGCGGCTGGGCTCGATGTGTCCGACATCACGTTCATCGACGGCACGGTGTATCGCGCGAAAACGCTTGAGCACGTGTACGATTACGAGCTGCTGCCCTCGTTCGACAGCATGCAAAAGGATAACCTCGAGTATGCCCGCAGCTTCAACGTGCAGTACGGCAACAGCGACCCCTTCACGGGAAAACGCCTGGTTGAGCCCTATTCCGATCATGAGTTCGTGGTGCAGAACCCGCCGAGCAAACCGCTGACCACCTCGGAGATGGACGCGGTGTACCGCTTGCCATATGCGCGCGCGTATCACCCCATGTACGAAGAAGCCGGCGGCATCCCGGCCATCCGCGAGGTGAAGTTCAGCCTGACCAGCAATCGCGGCTGCTTCGGCGAGTGCGCGTTTTGCGCGCTGACGTTCCATCAGGGGCGCATCGTGCAGGTGCGAAGCCATGAGTCCATCGTGGAAGAGGCGAAGCAGATGATCGCCGACCCGGAGTTCAAGGGCTACATCCACGACGTGGGCGGCCCCACGGCGGACTACCGCCAGCCTGCGTGCGATGCGCAGCTGCACCGCGGCGCCTGCCGCAACAAGCATTGCCTGACGCCGCAGCCGTGCCGCAAGTTGAACGCCGACCATACGGATTACCTGCAGTTATTGCGCGAGCTGCGCGAACTGCCGGGGGTGAAGAAGGTATTCGTGCGCTCGGGTATCCGCTTCGACTACGTGTTAGCCGACCGTGCCAAGGGCGAGGCGTTCGTGCGCGAGCTGTGCGAGCACCATGTGAGCGGGCAGCTGCGCGTGGCGCCCGAGCATGTTTCCAACGCCGTGCTCGGCGTGATGGGCAAGCCGCAACATCAGGTGTACGAGAAGTTCGTGAAGCTGTTCCAGCAGGCCAACGACGCTTGCGGATTGAAACAGTTCGTGGTGCCGTATCTGATGTCCTCGCACCCCGGCAGCACGCTCGATGAGGCCATCGAGCTGGCGGAATACGTGCGCGACATGGGATTCAACCCCGAGCAGGTGCAGGATTTCTACCCCACGCCGTCCACCATGTCCACGGCCATGTACTTCACGGGCGTGGACCCGCGCACCATGGAGCGCGTGTTCGTGCCGAAAAGTCCGCATGAGAAGGCGCTGCAGCGCGCGCTCATCCAGTATCGCGACCCGAAGAACCACGACCTGGTGATGGAGGCGCTGCGCAAGGCGGGTCGCGCCGACTTGATCGGGTTCGGGCCGAAGTGCCTGATCAGGCCCTATAAGGGCGAAGGCGGGCACGGCGCTGGCGCGAAGAAGGGCGTGGCGGGCGCGAAAAACGCGATGCGCGGGCCGAAGGGCCGCGAAGGCGGTCAGGGTTCGGGCGGCAGGGGCGCTTCCGGCGGCCATGGCGCGGCTGGTGCCGGCAAGCGTGGCCAAGGCGCGGGAGGCTCCGGCGGAAGCGGTCGCGCTACGGCTGGTGCCGGCATGCGCCGCCAAGGCGCGGGAGGCGGTGCGAACGCGGGCAAGCGCGGCGGCTCCCCGAACGGCGTGCGCGGCGGCAAAGGCGATGGAGCCCGTGGGAAAGCGCCCCGACGCTAGCTGAATCACAGCATATTCCCTAGGTGGAGAGGGTATACTATAAGGGTTGCAATCAACGGCGTCGGCGTTTGAGCCGCTGACGCCTTGCCTCTGTGGAAGAAAGGCGGCAGCGCGCATGAAAATCTCAACGAAGGGCCTGTACGCGGTTCGTTTGATGCTGTATCTGGCGGAACACGACGGCGGTGGCCCCGTGTCGCTGAAGGAAGTGTCCGAATCGCTGGGCATCTCGAAGAAGTACCTGGAGCAGATCGTGTCGAACGTGGTCACGGCGAAGCTGGTGCGTTCGGTGCGCGGTGCTGCCGGCGGTTATCAGCTGGCGAAGCCGGCTAGCGTGATCACCGTGTTGGACGTGCTTCGGGTCACCGAGGGCTCGCTTGCGCCGGCGTCGTGCTTGGAAGATGACACCTTCGACTGCAATATGCCGGTTCCCTGTATGGAGCTGGGCGTATGGCGTGGGCTGTATAAGGTGATCAACGAGTACCTGGGCGGCATTACACTGCAAAGCATCATCGACGAGCATTCAGCGGTGGCGGCGGACAGTTATTCGATCTAACGGAAGGGCGTGAGCGTTCGAGCTTACGCCTTTTTCGCTATTTATCTGGTGAAACGATTTATAACCCACCAAGCCGCCGGGAATACGGTATATTGTTTTGAAATAGATATTGACATTGCCTAGAGACATAGTAGGATAACAGGCATGAAAACGGCGTTCCGCACGTGGCAATCAACGGCGGACAAGCGAGAGAGGAACATCATGACCATCCACAAGAGCGTGTCCGAGTTAATCGGCGGCACCCCGTTGGTGGAGCTGTCCAACTACGAGAAGAACCATAACCTTGAGGCCACCATTGTGGGTAAGGTGGAGCTGTTCAATCCTGCCGGATCGGTGAAAGACCGTATCGCGAAGGCGATGCTCGACCAGGCCGAGGCCGAGGGCAAGCTGGATGCCGACACCGTCATCATCGAGCCGACCTCCGGCAACACCGGCATCGGCCTGTGCTCGCTGGCGGCCGCTCGCGGCAACCGCATCATCATCACCATGCCGGAAACCATGTCGGTCGAACGTCGCAACCTGATGAAGGCCTATGGCGCCGAGCTGGTGCTCACCGACGGCAGCAAGGGCATGAAGGGCGCCATCGCCCGCGCGTCCGAGCTGGCCGAGGAGATCCCGAACTCGTTCATCCCCAGCCAGTTCACCAACCCGGCGAACCCCGCCGTCCATGAGCGCACCACCGGCCCCGAGATCTGGGCGGATACCGACGGCAAGGTGGACATCCTTGTCGCCGGCGTGGGCACCGGCGGCACGCTTTCCGGCACGGGCAAGTACCTGAAGTCGCAGAACCCCGACATCAAGGTGGTTGCTGTGGAGCCCGCCGGATCCCCGGTGCTGAGCGAGGGCCATGGCGGCGCGCATAAGATTCAGGGCATCGGCGCAGGATTCGTGCCCGACACACTGGACCAGTCGGTCTATGACGAGGTAATGCCCATCACCGATGAAGAGGCGTTCCAGGCCGGTCGTGAGCTGGCAGGCAAGGACGGCCTGCTGGTGGGCATCTCCTCCGGTGCCGCGGTTGCCGCCGCAACGAAGCTGGCGCAGCGTCCCGAGAACAAGGGCAAGCTGATCGTGGCGGTGCTCCCCGACACCGGCGAGCGTTACCTGTCCACGGCAATGTTCAACTTCTAGGGAACGCAAACCGTCTGCTTTGCGGCGAAAAGCCGTAGGTCGGCGAATATGAGAACTCAGCGAAAGCGCCCCGCTCCAACTGGAACGGGGCGCTTTGCGTGTTAAGCGGCCTTTTGCGGCGGTTATGGGCTACGGTCCCGTTACGGTTCGTTCGCCGATTGCCGCGTCTGCGCGACCTTGGGTACAATAAGAAAATAGCGTGGGGACGGGGGAGCCCGCCCAACGCGATAGGGGCGGGATGTCCATTTATTGCGAAAGAGGCGGGAGAGCCCGCCTAGTGCGATAACGACGGGAGAGCCCGTCTTGCGTGAAAGGTTATCGGGGAAAGGGGCGCATCATGAGCGCGAGCAAGCACGATTGGGGATTGATCTTCGCAGGCGTCGCCTTGGCGGTGGCCGGGTTCTTCTGCATGTTGGCACCGGGGCTGACCATCGTGACCATTGCGGCCGTGGTGGGCGCGTTCTTCCTGGTGGCGGGCGTGTTCGACATCATCAGCTACATCAGGCTGCGCAACATCTTGCCGCGTAGCGGCTGGGAGCTTGCCTACGCCATCATCGACGTGCTGCTGGGCCTGATCTTCTTGCTGCATCCGCTTGCGTTCTCGGCGGTGGTGCCGTGGCTGGTGGGCGTGTGCTTTGTGGCGTTCGGCGTGTTCGAGGTCATCGCTTCGGTGAAGGCGCACGGCTGGGGTGTGCCGATGTGGGGATGGGCCCTGTTCAGCGGCGTGCTGAACGTGCTGTGCGGCATCGCGTTCTTCGTGACGCCTCAGATGCTCAGCGTGTTTTTGGCCATCATCCTGCTGGTGCGCGCTGCAAGTCTGATGGTGTACGGCTGGAACGCGGGACGCTATATCACGATGTAGCGCTGCGGGTTTACCGGATTTGGGCGTATCGCCCGATAGCTGTTTGGCGGGCTTGCCGATAGGTAAGTAGGTAAGCGGATCGGCCGGCGCGTCGGGCGAGGACGCGTTCGTTCGGTAACGCTTTGACTGATGGTTGGGCAAAGGCGTGTACGCTGCGTCGGGTTTCGGCCGGCGCTGTGCGCGCGTGATAAAATCGCAACGGAAAAATGGGCCTCGGGCATGTGCCCGAGGCTTTCTTGTCGGCGGGCATTGTGCGGTTGCGCGGTGTTGTGTCGAACGAAGCGGCGAGCGAAAGGGCTTGAGATGGCGAATGAGCAGGTGGACGGTCAGATGAACGATCGGACGAACGGGCGACCGATCGACGAGGCGGGCGACCTGGCGAGCGAGCAGGCGGGCGGCCAGGTGGGCAACTCCGCAACCAGCCAGGCGAACGACCAGGTCGTCGAGCAGCAGTCCCTGCTAAGCGGGGAGGCGCTGGCGGAGGTGACCGGCGATCCGGCGGCGCGCATCGAGGCGCTGCGCCGCGAAATCGAGCACAACAGCTATCTGTACTACGCCAAGGACGCGCCCGCTATCAGCGACGCCGCGTTCGACTCGCTGATGCACGAGCTGCGCGCGCTCGAGGCGGCGCATCCCGAGCTCATCGACCCGTCCAGCCCCACGCAGCGCGTGGGCGGCTACGTGGGCGAGCAGTTTGCGCCCATCCAGCACGAGCGCCGCATGTATTCGCTCGACGACGCCATGGGCGCCGAGGAGCTTGACGAATGGCTGGCGCGCGTCAAGGAGTTCTTCGGCACCATCCCCGAACTGGTGTGCGAGCTGAAGATCGACGGCTCGTCGGTGGCGTTCACCTACGAAGGCGGCCGCCTTATCCGCGCGGCCACCCGCGGCGACGGCACCACGGGCGAGGACATCACGGTGAACGTGCGCACGGTGAAGGACGTGCCGCTGCGCCTTCGCGACGGCGCCCTGTCCGGCATCCGCGACGCCGATGCCTCCATCGAGCTGCGCGGCGAATGCTACATGCCCAAGACCAGCTTCGAGGTGCTCAACGCCGCCGCCGAGTCCAACGGCAAGCAGCCGTTCGCCAACCCGCGCAATGCCGCCGCCGGCAGCCTTCGCCAGAAGGACCCGCAGATCACGGCGCACCGCGACCTGTCCACGTTCGTGTACGCCGTGGGCGACGAGCGCAAACTGGTGGCGGAAACGCAGTGGGACCTGCTCAAGTGGCTGGGCGAAGCGGGATTCCACGTTAATCCCGACATCGCGCTGGTCACCAGCGCGGAAGAGGTGCACGAGTTCTGCCGCAAAAGCCTGGAGCGCCGCGACGCGCTGCCTTACGACATCGACGGCGTGGTGGTGAAGGTGAACTCGTTCGCGCAGCAGGAGGCCATGGGCTACACGGCCCGCGCGCCGCGCTGGGCTATCGCGTTCAAGTTCCCGCCCGAGGAGAAGACCACGCTTTTGCGCGACATCACCGTGCAGGTGGGGCGCACGGGCAAGCTGACGCCGGTGGCTGAGATGGACCCGGTGCTGGTGGCGGGATCGACCGTTGCCCGCGCCACGCTGCACAACGAGGACGAGGTGCTGCGCAAGGATGTGCGCGTGGGCGACACGGTCATCGTGCGCAAGGCCGGCGACGTGATCCCCGAGGTGCTGGGCCCCGTGCTCAGCCTGCGTCCGGACGATGCGCGGCCTTGGAGCATGCCCAAGGAGTGCCCGAGCTGCGGTAGCCCCGTGGTCCGCGAGGACGGCGAGGCCGATTATCGCTGCATTTCCATTGATTGTCCTGCTCAGGCGCTTGAGCGGTTGCTGCATTGGGCTAGCCGCGGGGCCATGGATATCGACGGCATGGGCGAGGAGATCGTGCGCCGTCTGGTGGAATCCGGCCGCGTCAGCGACGTGGCGGATTACTACACGCTCGACGAGGTGGAGCTGGCGCAGCTGCAAACGGGCCGCACGAACAAGGAGGGCGAGCCGATCTGCCTGGGGCAGACCATCGCGAAGAAGCTGGTGGCGGCTATCGACGAGTCGCGCACGCGTCTGTTCGCCCGCCCGCTGTTCGGCCTGGGCATGCGTCACGTGGGCAAAACCATGGCCGAAACGCTGGCGCGCGCGTTCCCGAACATGGACGCGCTGATGGCGGCTACCGAGGAGCAGCTGGCGGCGGTGGACGGCGTGGGCCCGAAGATCGCGCACTCCACGTACCTGTTCCTGCGCACGCCCGACAACGTACAGGTTATCGAGCGATTGGCGAAGCACGGCGTGCGCCTGGCCGACGACGTGGAGGCGCAAGCCGCCGACGCGCTGCCGCAAACGCTCGAGGGGCTGACGTTCGTGCTGACCGGCAGC
Source organism: Senegalimassilia anaerobia JC110 (assembly GCF_000236865.1). Classification (GTDB taxonomy): domain Bacteria; phylum Actinomycetota; class Coriobacteriia; order Coriobacteriales; family Eggerthellaceae; genus Senegalimassilia; species Senegalimassilia anaerobia. The sequence continues at coordinate 18,866 of NZ_HE611016.1, forward strand.
CTGACGCAAAGCGGCATGAAGCGCGACGAGGCCGGTGCGGCTCTGAAGGCTCGCGGCGCGAAGGTGTCGGGCAGCGTGTCGAAGAAGACCAGCTTCGTGGTTGCCGGCGAGGCGGCGGGCAGCAAGTACGACAAGGCCGTGGCGCTGGGCGTCCCCGTGCTGGACGAGGCTGCGCTGCTGCACATCATCGAGACTGGCGAAGCGCCGACGGCGGACGGGGAATAGCGCGCGGCGGCTCCGTTTGGGCCGCTTCGCAAGCGTTGGCTGCGAACACCCCGGCGCGCATTCGCGATATTCGCCAGCTGACGAAGCGACCGGGGCGCGTGCTTTGCCTGTGGTGGCCCCCCGTGGGACGTCCCGCCGGGTGGGGCGGCCGCGCAAATCTACCGGATGTCGGCGTCCCGGAGCCGCTCGCGTGAAGGAGTTACGAATTTGGCATTCGTAACATCGAATCGGCGAGCGCGCCTGCTATAGTGTGTTACGGATTTTCACCTCGTAACACCAGGCAGGCGCGCAATGAAATCGCAGACGTCGCGCGCCTTCGCCTGGTCGATGAAAGGATTGCTTGATGAAGAGCTTCTCCAGGCGTACGTTTTTGCAGGTGGCGGGCGTAAGCGCCGCTGCAGTGGGCTTCGGCGGCGTGTTGAGCGCCTGCGCTGGCGGCTCCAATGCGGGTTCCGGCTCCGCCGCTAGCGGGGAGCACGCCTCTCAGGTTACCGTTTCCATGCCGGTGAGCAGCGAGCCCGACGCCGGCTTCGACCCGTTCGTCTCCTGGGGTTGCGGCGAGCATGTGCACGAGCCGCTCATCCAGTCCACGCTTCTGACCACGAAGGCCGACATGGGCTTCGAGAACGACCTGGCAACGGCCTATTCGTGCAGCGACGACGGCCTGATCTGGACGTTCACCATCCGCACCGATGCCAAGTTCACCAACGGCAAGCCGGTTACCGCCCATGATGTGGCGTATACCATCAACGGCGTTGCCAGCAACGAGGCCAGCGAGTGCGACCTGACCATGGTCGACAAGGCCGTCGCCGTCGACGACGAGACCTGCGAGGTTCATCTGAACAAGCCGTTCAACGCGCTGCTGTACACGCTGGCGGTTATCGGCATCGTGCCTGATGGAGGCCATGATGCCGATTATGGCAGCAACCCGGTGGGCAGCGGCCGTTACATGCTCGAGCAGTGGGATCGCGGCCAGCAGGTCATCCTGAAGGCCAACCCCGACTACTATGGCGAGGCGCCGAAGATCGAGCGCGTTGTGGTGGTGTTCATGGAGGAGGACGCCAGCCTGGCGGCCGCCCGTTCCGGCCAGGTGGACGTCGCGTTCACGACGGCCACCTTCGCCGACCAGCAGCCGAAGGGTTACGACCTGCTGAACTGCGCTTCCGTCGATTCTCGCGGCATCTCCCTGCCCACCATCGCGCCGGGCGCCACCAAGAAGCAGACGGGCGAGGAGTATCCCGCTGGCAACGCGGTCACGCAGGACCTGGCGCTGCGCCGCGCCATCAACTACGGTGTGAAGCGTCAGACGCTCATCGACAACGTGCTGAACGGCTACGGCCAGATCGCCTACAGCGTGGGCGACAATATGCCCTGGTCGTCCGAGGCCATGAAGTGCGAAGAGAATCTTGCTCGCGCAAAGGCCCTGCTCGACGAGGCGGGCTGGGTAGCCGGCGCCGACGGCGTGCGCGCCAAGGACGGCGTGACGGCCGCGTTCGACCTGTACTATGCCTCCTCCGATTCGGTGCGCCAGGCCATCGCCATGGAGTTCGCCAACCAGATGAACGAGCTGGGCATCAAGGTGACGCCGAAGGGCGCAAGCTGGGACGACATCTACCAGCATCAGTTCAGCGACCCGGTCGTGTGGGGTTGGGGTTCCAACAGCCCGATCGAGGTATACAACCTGAATTACTCCACGGGCAACGGCAACTACTCCTGCTACGAGAACGCCGCGGTCGATGCGCACCTGAACGCCGCACTGGCCAATCCCGTGGTCGCCGATTCGTATGACGAATGGAAACTGGCCATGTGGGACGGCGAAAACGGCCCGGCGCCGCAGGGCGATGCCACGTGGGTGTGGTTCGCCAACGTCGATCACCTGTACTTCGTGGCCGAGGGCCTGAAGGTTGCCGAGCAGAAGCCGCATCCGCATGGTCACGGCTGGTCGATCGTGAACAACGTCGATAAGTGGAGCTGGTAGCAACCGGCTGACCGCCGCGGGGGCGGGGCTTGCGAACGCGCCTCCGTCCCCTGTTCGCCGGTAGTGGCGGGGCTTGCCGTAGGGCTTGCCCCGCTTTTGCGGTTCTAGCGGCTTGGCTTGGGGCGGCGCGTTCGCCTGCTCGAAGGCGGGCTGTGTGCAGATCCCCTTGGCGGCCGAAGGGGTTTTTGAGCTTGGAAGTCGAAGAGCTTCCTGGGTGGATTTCGAGATTTGGGACATAAGTAGGTATGACGAAGTATCTTGCCCGACATATCGTGCGGTTCGCGCTGCTCATGTTGGCGGTGGGGCTGGTGGTGTTCGCGCTGGTGAGCGTTTCACCCATCGACCCTGTTCAGGCCAACGTGGGGCAGGCCGCATATGTGAACATGTCGGAGGCAAAGCGCGCGCAGCTGGCCAGCTATTGGGGCGGCGACGTGCCGTTTTGGGAGCGGTTCGCCAACTGGGCGGGCGCGCTTTTGCACGGCGACATGGGAACGTCGCTCAGGTTCAACGCGCCCGTGTCGGAGGTGATTGCGCACCGCGCGGCCAACTCGCTGGCGCTCATGGGTATCGCGTGGCTGATCAGCGGCGTGCTGGGCTTCGCGCTGGGAGTCGTTGCCGGCGCACGCCGCGGCGGTGCGGTCGATCGCGTGGTGCGCGGCTACTGCTTCCTGCTGGCGTCCACGCCCACGTTTTGGCTGGGTTTGCTCATCCTGATGATCTTCGCCGTGCAGCTGGGGTGGTTCCCCATCGGGTTCTCCGTGCCCATCGGCGTGTCGGCGGCCGACGTGACGCTTGCCGACGCGGCGCACCATCTGGTGCTTCCCGCGCTCACGCTTTCGGTGACGGGCGTGGCTAACATCGCGCTTCATACGCGCGAGAAGGTGGTGGACGTGCTGGAAAGCGATTATGTGCGCTTCGCGCGCGCCCGCGGCGAATCCGATCTGAGCGTGGTTTTGCACCATTGCCTGCGCAACGTGGCGCTGCCGGCGGTCACGCTGCAGTGTGCGTTCATCTCCGAGATCTTCGGCGGGTCGGTGCTGGTCGAGCAGGTGTTCTCGTATCCGGGCCTGGGGCAGGCGGCCGTCACCGCCGGCCTGGGCGGCGACGTGGCGCTTCTGGCCGGGATCGCCCTGGTCAGCGCTGCGTTGGTGTTCGGCGGCAACCTGCTGGCGAACATCTTGTACGGCGTTTTGGACCCGCGTATGCGCGTGAACGAAGGGGGGGCGTAATGGAAAACGTGCTCCATGCCCCTGCGCAGCGCAGGGCAGGCAACCGCACGGCCACGCTGGCGGCGTGCGTTTTGGCGGCTTTTGCGCTGCTGGCCGTGGTTGCGGCGGGCATCGCGCTGTATGGCCAGGCAACGGTCACCGATTTCACCGCGAAGAACCTGGCGCCTTCGCTCGAGCACCCCTTCGGCACCGACTGGATGGGCCGCGACATGCTGGCGCGCACGCTGGCCGGCCTTTCGACCAGCGTGCTGGTGGGCTTGCTGGCGGCCACCGTGTCGTCGGTGGTCGCGTTGATCTTCGGCTGCGCCGCCGCGCTCGGCGGCAAGCGCGTGGACGCCGTGGTCAGCTGGATGATCGACCTGATGATGGGCGTTCCGCACATCGTGCTTTTGGTGCTCATCTCGTTCGCGCTGGGGAAGGGCTTTTGGGGCGTGACCATCGGCGTTGCCGTGACGCACTGGGCCAGCCTTGCCCGCGTGGTGCGCGCCGAGGTGCTGCAATGCCGCCAATCGAAGTTCGTGGAGGTTGCGCGCAAGCTGGGGCAGAGCCCGGCGCGCATCGCGCTTCGCCATATGGTGCCGTATGTGCTGCCGCAGTTCGTGGTGGGTTTGATCCTGCTGTTCCCGCACGCCATCCTGCATGAGGCGTCCATCACGTTTTTGGGCTTCGGCCTGCCGCCCGAGCAGCCGGCCATCGGCGTGATCTTGAGCGAATCGATGAGCTATCTGTCCACGGGCGCCTGGTGGCTGGCGGTGTTCCCCGGCCTGGCGCTCATGGCGACGGTGCTGTTGTTCGACGTGGCCGGGCAGAACCTGCGCAAGCTGGTCGACCCTCACACCGCGCAGAAGTAGGTAGGGAAGATGATGACGAAGACGAACGGCGGTGCGCCTATGGAGGCGTCGTCGGCGGGTAGGGCAGCCGAGCTGGCGCATGAGCGCACCGCGCACGAGGGTGCGCAGCTGCACCATCATCATACGCATGCGGCCACGTCGAGCCACGGCGGTGGGCATCACCTGCTGCAGGTGGAGGACCTGAGCGTGAGCTTCCGCATGTACGACGAGGGCGCGCCGTACTTCAAGGCGAAGCAGCACGATGTGCAGGTGCTTCACGAGCTGAGCATCGCCGTGCATGCGGGCGAGATCGTGGCCGTGGTGGGCGCATCGGGCTCGGGCAAGACGCTTCTGGCCGATGCGGTTTTGGGCCTGTTCGAGCCCAACGCCACGGTGACGGGGCGCATCTGGTTCGATGGCGAGCGCATGGATGCGGCGGGTTTGCGCGCGCTGCGCGGGCACGGGCTGTCGCTCGTGCCGCAAAGCGTGAGCCACCTGGACCCCATGATGCGCGTGGGCAAGCAGGTAGAGGGTTTTGCGAACGATTTGTCGAAAGCCGAGCGCAAAACGCGTCGCGCACAGCTGTTCGAGCGCTACGGGCTGGGCCCCGAGGTTGCGCGCCTGTACCCGCACGAGCTGTCGGGCGGCATGGCGCGCCGCGTGCTTTTGTGCTGTGCGCTCATGGATTCGCCGCGCGTGATCGTGGCCGACGAGCCCACGCCCGGTCTTGACCTTGACCTGGCGGTTCGCGCGCTCGACGACTTCCGCGCCTTCGCCAACGAGGGCAACGGCGTGCTGCTGATCACGCACGATATCGAGCTGGCGCTGCGCGTGGCAGACCGCGTGGCCGTGTTTAAGGACGGAACCGTGGTGGAGGAGACCGCGACGGCGAGTTTCGCCGATCCCGGCCTTTTGCGTCATCCGTTCACCCGCGAGCTGTGGCACGCCCTCCCCGAGCACGATTTCGCCGCCGGCGAAGGTGCTGGCGGGAAGGGGCAGGAGCAGGCGTGCGAAGGCGAAAAGGAATCGGCGTCGGAGCAGGTGCGCGAGCACGAGAAGGCGTCGTCGCCGGTGCCGGCGCAGGTGCGCGAAGGTGAGGAGACGCCGACGCCAGCGAGCGCGGGTGCGGGCGGTTTCGATGGGAAGGAAGGTGGGGCGTGCTAGAGGCTAGAGACATCACGTTCGGGTATCCCGGCGCAAAACCTTTATACAGCGGGTTCAGCCTGCAGGTGGAACCCGGCGAGCGCGTGGCGTTGCAGGCGCCCTCGGGGTTCGGCAAAACCACGCTGTGCCGCGTGCTTGCCGGGTTTGAGCGCCCGCAAACCGGTCAGGTGCTGGTGGATGGGCAGCCGCTTCCGCGTCGCGGCGTGTGCCCGGTACAGTTGATCCAGCAGCATCCCGAGCAGGCGGTGGACCCGCGCCTGCGCATGCGCAAGACGCTGGCGGAGGCGGGCGAGGTGCCGCAGCAGCTACTTGACGATCTGGGTATCCGCGACGAATGGCTGCAGCGCTATCCCCACGAGCTGTCCGGCGGCGAGCTGCAGCGCTTCTGCATCGCCCGAGCGCTGGCCACGCGCCCGCGCTACCTGATCTGCGACGAGGTGTCCACCATGCTCGACGCGGTCACCCAGGCGCACATCTGGCACGTGCTGCTCGACTACGCCGCCCGCGAAAACGCCGGCATGCTGCTGGTTTCCCATACCCCCGCGCTGACCGCCCGCATCGCAACTCGAGAAGTCGCGCTGGCGTAATGCGAACGCGAACCCGGACGCTTAGGGCTACGTCCCCGAAGCGTCCGGGTTCGCGTCGGGTGCGTGGCGTCCGTGCGGGTTGCAACTCGAGGGATGCCGCGTTCTCTCGCGGCGTTTCTTGGCGCTTAACCCGCTCCCCCCGATATGCCCGGTTCCAAGATGTCGGGAAGCGCTCGGGACGTTCTTTTCCCGAAATGGTGCTCGTTTGCCCCACCCGTTTGCCCACCCGTTTTCGAAATTGCCTGGTAAACCACCCTGCTTCGTGTCTGCTGGTCGCTTTGCCCCCAGCCTATCCTTCGCTATGTCCTCCGCAAGGATGCGCGAGGATCTTGCATGGTTTCACGAGGGAGAGGAAGGGCCATGAGCAAAACGGATGTCTCCGGAAACGCCCAAAAAGGGCGCAAGGGACTCATCGTCACGGTTGTCGCGATCGTCGTGATCGCGCTTGCGGGTGCAGGCTTTTGGGTATGGCATCAGCAGCCGAGCTTCTGCAACGCGATCTGTCACAAGCCGATGGACCGCTACGTGGAAACGTATGAATCCGGCAACTCGTCGATGCTGTCGGCGGTTCACGCGAAGCAGGGCAAAGTGTGCCTGGATTGCCATGAGGCGAAGCTCGACGACCAGGTCGCCGAGGCCACCGCGTGGGTGTCCGGCGACTTCACCGACCCCGTTGCCGAGAATACGTTCCAATACAACGAGAATTTCTGCCTGAACGAGTCGTGCCACAACATGACGCGCGACGAGCTCACCGAATCCACCAGCGATATGGCGTTCAACCCGCATGTGCAGCAGCATGGCGATATCGACTGCGGCGAATGCCATAAGGCGCATTCCGAGTCCGTGATGTACTGCACGCAGTGCCATGCCGAGGCCGAGGTGCCCGATGGCTGGATGTCGTACAGCGACTACATGAGCGCGAAGCAGAGCTAGGGGGAGCGGAATGACTACGAACGATATGACGCTTGACGCACGTCGCGGCCTGAGCCGCCGCCAGTTCGTCGGCCTTGCGGGCCTGGGGCTGGCAACCATCGCGCTTGGCAATCTGACCGGCTGCTCGAAGGGCGCTACGCAGTACGTCTACGATGTGGTGGTCGTCGGTTCCGGCGGTTCGGGAACCACGTCGGCTGCCTTCGCCGCTAAAAACGGCGCGAAGACGGTGTGCGTCGAGAAGCTTGGCTGGCAGGGTGGTTCCAGCTCGCTGGCACTCGGCACGTTCTACGGCTCGGGCACGGTGCAGCAAAAGGAGCTCGGTATCGACGACACGCCGGACGACTACTACAACTATCTGCTCACGCGCAACGCCGACAAGGTCGACTTGGCTATGAACCGTTTTATGGCCGATCACTCCGGCGAGACGATCGACTGGCTGCGCGAGGATCTGAAGGTCCCGTTCAAGGACGAGATCAAGGGCAACGGCAAGGACAAGGTCAAGCGCGGGCACATGTGCAAGAACAACGCCGATGATGCGCTGAAGGCTGTGACGCAGCTGGCCAAGGAGCAGGGCGTGGACTTCCATTTCGATACCGATGCAACCGCGCTCATCGTGGACGAGTCGACGGGCCGCGTCGTGGGCGTGCGCGCCGAAAAGGCGGGCAAGGAGATCATCTACAACGCCAAGGCCGTCATCATCGCGTCGGGCGGTTTCTGCCGCAATCCCGAGATGATTGCGAAGTATTGCCCTGATTACGTTGGCGTTTACACGGAAGTGGGTATCGGCCTTGACGGTTCCGGGCTGCAGATGGGGTTGGACATCGGTGCGGCTTACACGGGTCACGGCGGCACGAACGGCATTCTGGCGTGTCCGGTCGAGCCTGGCCAATCCAAGTTGATCAGCGCCAAGGCGTTGTGGGTCGACTCGAAGGGCAAGCGTTTCGTGAATGAAGGCGGCCAGACGCACGATATCTATTATCAGGTGGCGCACTTCGATGACCAGCAGTTCTTCGCCGTGTACGACCAGGCAATGGTCGACGGCTTGACCGATAAGCTCAAGAAGAAGGTTGCTATGGGCCTTGAGCAGGGCATGTTCGCCAAGGGCGACACCGTCGAGGCCGCAGCGGCGCAGCTGGGCGTGGACGGCGCGGCGTGCTCCGAGACGCTGGCGGCGTACAACGAGATGGTCGCATCGGGCGCCGACACGCAGTTCAAGAAGGGCGCGGCGAACCTGGTGGCGTTGACTCAGGCGCCGTATTACCTGCTCAAGATGGGCGTGTGCACCCACGGTTCGTTCGGCGGTTTCGACATCAACACCGACTTCCAGGTGAAGAACGAACAGGGCGAGGTCATCCCCGGTCTGTATTCCGCCGGTGAGGTGTGCTGTGGTACCTTCATCTACGATGACTATCCGGCGGGTGGCTGCGGTTTGAACTTCGCCTACACGTCCGGCCGCTTCGCGGGCGCGAACGCGGCGAGCGAGGCGTTGAGCGCGTAAGGAGGACGTGTCGAGCATGGGCGAGTCGTCGGCGGCAACGGGCGGGATCGGGTAAACGCGGATGCAGCGGGTTCGTTCGCGCGCGTTCATCGTGACCGTGCGGTTGCGATGCGCCCCGAGCAAAGCACGCTTGCGATGAGCTGGCGAAATAGCAAGGCGATAAGGCGCCGCGGTTCGAAATGCGGACCGCGGTGCCTTTGTTGCGTCTTTTGATGTACGGAAAAGGTATACTGCCGGAAATAAGGGAGAAGTCCGGGAGAGGGCTCAGTGGGAAGCAAGTTTGAGAACATACGCGAAGTTCGCAGGACCGATGCCGACGGATCGTGCGCAGCCGAAAGGGCGGCAGCGTGCGCGGCGCTGCGTCAGGCGTTCGGCGGCTGCACGCTTGCGTTTTTCGGCCTTGCGGTGGTGCGTATCTGGATTCAGTGCAACCTGTACGGCAATTACGTGCTGTCTGATGCCGGGCTGGTCAGCGTCGTCATCAACTTCGTGCGCATCGCGTTCACCGTTTTGCTGGTGGCGTTCGCCCTGCGCGGTTTGCTGGGGCGTCGATTCGCGAAGGCGCTCGAGTGGTTCTCCGTTACGGCCATGACGTTGGGCAGCGTGCTGTTCTTCTTGAACGGGACGCTTGCTTCCGATGCGGTGCTGTACGCGGCGTGCACGTGCGCGGGGCTGGGCATCGTGTGGGGTGGCGGTATGTGGATGGCGTTCTACCTGCGTTTGCGTCCGCGAACGGCATTGCTATGCGCATTGGGGTCGCTGGCGCTGGGGTCGTTGGGCGGTTTCGTCATGGGCGCTTTGCCGCGCTCGACGTGCTATCTGGTAGGCGTGTTCCTTCCGACCGTTTCGTATGTGTGCTTCGGGCGGTCGATGCGCGTGGCCGACGAGCGCGGATGGTCGCAGGCTCCGGGCGGCGTCTCGTCGTCGCGCGAGTGTCCCGAGTTTGCGATCGTCTCGAAGGCGTATGGGGCGGAATCGCGCGTCGATTTCTTGCGTTTGTTGGCCGGATTGGCATTGTTCATGCTGGTCATGGGCGTGTCGCGAGGTTTTCCGTTTGGTGAATCGATCGCATTGCCGCTGGGGATGCAGTTGTTGCACCAAGGTGGCGTGGTCGTGCTGTGCGGGGTGTGGGCGTGGGCTGCGCTGTGCCGCGGCCGTGCTGTTTCGTCGGCGACGCTGTGGCGCTTCGAAGTGGTTGCGGCATCGGCGGGCGTGGTGTTGATGGCCACGCTGGAATGGTGGGGGCTTGCCGGCGGTGCGGCGCTCGTGTCCATCGCCAACACCATGACGCTCGGCATTTTGTGGGTCATCTGCTATGACATCGCGCGCCATTCTCCGTGGAACCCGTATGCGGTGCTCGGTGTGTGCTGGGCGGTGTTTCTGCTCGCGCGTGAAGTCGGGCGCTGGGGCATCCTGGTTTTCGCGCCGCAAAGCTCGGTGATGACGCTGTTGGCCGCATTGATGGTGTGCGTGCTGTCCATTTCCATCGCGGTGCTGCTCGGTGACAACGTTCCGCGCTCTCGAGCGTTGCTGACGGGCTTTCCCGGCGAGGAAGCAGGCGAAGGCGGGGCAGCTAGCGAAGGCGAGGCGAGGCCTGCGGGTTGTGCCGCGACGGGTAGCGCCGCTGGTCGCACGGGCGTTGCGGCTGCCGGCGGCGAAGGCGATGCCATCGAGCTGCCGATTGCCGAGCGTTGCGAAGCGCGGGCGGAAGGCGATGGCAGGTCGGGCCTTGTGGGCGATGGTGCTGAGTCGGAGCGGAATCGCGAGGCGGTCTTGCATGCGGCAGACGACGGGAGCGTCGTGCGGTTGATTGCGGGATTTGGGCTGACGCGCCGTGAGGCCGAGGTGGCTCTTATGCTTGCAGAGGGCAAAAGCAAAGTCGCGATTGCGGAGCTGCTGGTGCTTTCCGAGAACACCGTGCGCAGCTATGCGAAAAACGCTTACATGAAAATGGACGTGCACAGCAAACGGGAGCTTCAGCAAACCATTCGCGAAATGCGCTAGCATAGCGCGGGCGCGACACAGAGTGCTTTTTTCACTTTCCTCACCGCTACTTGCTTCAATCAGCGAACAGGTGTACGATGTTTTTGCCGTGATGTTGCTGTGGGGCGGGCAACCCTTGTGGTAACTTGCGGTAGACACACCACAAGGGGAATACGAGAAGCGAAAGAACGGTATGGCAAAAAGCACGGTCAATTACGGCAACGACAGCATCCGCCAGTTGAAGGACGAGGAACGCGTACGTCTTCGCCCGGCGGTCATATTCGGCTCCGACGGCCTGGATGGCTGCGCTCATGCCGCGTTCGAGATCCTGTCGAACTCGGTCGACGAGGCGCGTCAGGGCTACGGCAATCTGATCACCCTCACCGCCTTCGCCGACGGCTCCATTCAGGTGGAGGACAACGGCCGCGGTTGCCCGCTTGACTGGAACCCCACCGAGAAGCGCTTCAACTGGGAGCTGGTGTTCTGCGAGCTGTACGCGGGCGGCAAATACGACAACAACCAAGGCGGCGACTACGACTTCTCGCTGGGCACCAACGGCTTGGGCTCGTGCGCCACGCAGTACGCCTCCGAGTACATGGACGTCACCGTATGGCGTGACGGCAACAAGTATCAGCTGCACTTCAAGAAGGGCAAGGTCGTCGGCGCCAAGAAGAAGGCCCTGCAGGTCGAGCCCACCGACGAGACGCGCACCGGCACCACCATCAAATGGCGTCCCGACCTGGAGGTCTTCACCGCCATCGATATCCCCGACGACTGGTATCGCGAAACCATGCGCCGCCAGGCGGTGGTCAACGCCAACGTCACGTTCCGCCTTCGCATCGAGGGGCAGGACGGCGTCTTCTCCGAAGAGGAGTTCTGCTACCCCAAGGGCATCGAGGACTACGTGATGGAGAAGGTGGGCCACGACTACCTGACCGAGCCCTTCTTCATCCAGGCAGACCGCCGCGGCCGCGACCGCGATGACCTGCCCGACTACAACGTGAAGATCACCGCGTGCCTGTGCTTCTCGCGCACGTTCCAGATGCAGGAGTACTACCACAACTCGTCGTGGCTGGAAAACGGCGGCTCGCCGGAGAAGGCCGCGCGCAGCGCCCTGACCAGCGCAATCGATGCCTATATCAAGCAGCAGGGCAAATACAACAAGAATGAAAGCGCCATTAAATGGCAGGATGTTCAGGACTGCCTGGTGCTCGTGACCAACTGCTTCTCCACGCAGACGTCCTACGAGAATCAGACGAAGAAGGCCATCAACAACCGCTTCATCCAGCAGGCTATGACGGCGTTCTTCAAAGAGCGCTTGGGTACGTACCTGATCGAGAACAAAGAGTCCGCCGACAAGATCATGGAGCAGGTGCTCATCAACAAGCGCTCCCGCGAGAACGCGGAGAAGACGCGCCAGAGCATCAAGACCAACCTGCAGCAGAAGACCGACATGGCCAACCGCGTGCAGAAGTTCATCGACTGCCGCTCCAAGGACAAGGGCCGCCGCGAGGTCTACATCGTAGAGGGCGACTCGGCAGCAGGCGCCATCCGCACGTCGCGCGATGCCGAGTTCCAGGGCGTCATGCCGGTGCGCGGCAAGATCCTCAACTGCCTGAAGGAGGATTACCCGCGCATCTTCAAGTCCGAGATCATCATGGACCTGCTGCGCGTGCTTGGCTGCGGCGTGGAGGTTAACGACCGCCGCATGAAGAACCTTGGCACCTTCGACCTGGATAACCTGAACTGGAGCAAGGTCATCATCTGCACCGATGCCGACGTCGACGGCTACCATATCCGCACGCTCATCCTGGCCATGCTCTATCGCCTGGTGCCCACGCTCATCCGCGAGGGATTCGTCTACATCGCCGAATCGCCGCTGTACGAGATCAACTGCAAGGAGAAGACCTACTTCGCCTACACCGATCTTGAGAAGAACAACATCCTGAAGGAAATCGACGGGCAGAAGTGCTCCATCAACCGCTCTAAGGGTCTTGGTGAGAACGATCCCGACATGATGTGGCTCACCACCATGAACCCCGAGACGCGCCGCCTGATCAAGGTGGAGCCCGAGGACATCGAGCGCATGGAAACCATGTTCAACCTGCTGCTGGGCAACGACGACGAGGGCCGTAAACGCCACATCGCCGAGCATGGCAGGGAATACCTCGACCAGCTTGACCTGCAATAAGGTGCCTTTCGCAAGGCTGTTGAAGATCTAAACCGGCGGCCGCCCGCAAGACGGCGCCCGCCCATTCGCATCAAGGGGAGACCGTGGCAAGAAAGACCAAAGCACAACCGAAGAAGAAGCATGTGGACAACCCCAACGTGATCGGCCTGCACTCCGAGGTTTTGGAGCAGCCCATCACGCAAACCCTCGAAGTGAACTACATGCCCTACGCCATGAGCACCAACGTGTCCCGCGCGTTCCCGGAGATCGACGGGTTCAAGCCGTCGCACCGCAAGCTTCTGTACACCATGTACAAGATGGGCTTGCTCAACGGCGCGCGCCAGAAGAGCGCCAACATCGTCGGCCAGACCATGAAGCTCAACCCCCACGGCGATTCGGCCATCTACGAAACCATGGTGCGCCTTGCCACGGGCAACGAAGCTTTGCTCACGCCCTTCGTGGAATCCAAGGGCAACTTCGGTAAGTACTACTCCGGTGACCTGAGCTACGCCGCCTCGCGTTACACTGAGGCGAAGCTTTCCCCCATTTGCGCCGAGATCTTCAAGGACATCGACAAGGACCCGGTCGACTTCATGGACAGCTACGACGGCGCCATGAAGGAGCCGCGCCTGCTGCCCACCACGTTCCCCAACATCTTGGTGTCGGCGAACAAGGGCATCGGCGTTGCCATGGCCTCCGACATTTGCGGCTTCAACTTGAACGAAGTGTGCGAAGCCACCATGCACTTCCTTGAGGACCCTGACTGCGACCTGCAGAAATACATGCCTGCGCCCGACTTCTCTACCGGCGGCGAGATCATCTACCGCCGCGAGGAGATGGATCGCATCTACAACACGGGCCTGGGCAGCTTCCAGATTCGCTCGCGTTGGCGCTACCTGCCCGACGAGCGCATCATCGAGGTGTATGAGATTCCCTACACCACGAAAACCGACATCATCATCGAGCGCATCGTCAAGCTGGCGAAAGAGGGGAAGGTGCGCGAGATCGCCGACATCCGCGATGAGACCGACCTTTCCGGCCTGCGCATCGCCATCGACCTGAAGCGCGGCGTCGACCCCGAGCTGCTCATGGCGAAGCTGTTCCGCTCCACCACGCTGCAGGATTCGTTCTCGTGCAACTTCAACGTGTTGGTGGACGGGTATCCGCGCGTTATGGGCGTGCGTCAGATCCTGCAGGAGTGGGTTGCGTGGCGCGTGGATTCCACGCGGCGTCGCATGAATTTCGACCTGGGGAAGAAGAGCGACCGACTGCACCTGCTGCACGGCCTTGAGGCTATTTTGCTGGACATCGACAAGGCCATCGCCATCATCCGCAACACCAAGCTGGAAGCCGAGGTCGTGCCGAACCTGATGAAGGGCTTCGGCATCGACGAGGTGCAGGCTGAGTTCGTGGCCGAGTTGAAGCTGCGCAACATCAACGAGGAGTACATCCTCAACCGCACGAAGGACATCGCGAAGCTGGAAGGCGATATCGCCGAGCTGAAGGAGGTCCTGGCCAGCGAGCAGAAGATCAAGCAGGTCATCAGCGACGAGCTTGCCGCGGTGAATAAGAAGCACGTGGCGCCGCGCAAAACGGGCCTGGTCGAGCCGGGCGACATCGTGGAAGTCAGCCTGGAGCCCGAGGTGGAGGAATATCCCGTCACCATGATGCTCTCGCGCGACGGCTACCTGAAGAAGATGACCGAGCGCGTGCTGCGCAAGGCCACCACGCTGAAGTACAAGGACGGCGACGAGCCCTTCATCGAGTTCCCGTCGTCGAACACCCACGAGCTGCTGGTGTTCACCGATCAGCGCCAGGTGTACAAGTGCAAGGTGGCGCAGTTCGAAGACACCAAGTCGGCGCAGCTGGGCTCGTACCTGCCCACCGACCTGGGGATGGATCCCGACGAGAGCGTGATCTGGGTAATCGACCCCGAGGACTACAAGGCCGACGTGTTGTTCGTATTCGAGAACGGCCGCGTGGCGCGCGTGGCCTTGGCGGGCTACGTAACGAAGACCAACCGCAAGCGCTTGAAGAACGCCATCTACGGCGGCAGCAAGCTGTTGTTCGCAACTGTGCTGAAAGAGGACCGCGACCTGGCCTTGGTGTCAAGCGACCAGCGTTTGATCAACTTCAACACCTCGCTGCTGAAAACCAAGACCACCAACAGCACGCAAGGTGTTCTGGCATTCACTGCGAAGAACGGCCGCATTGTGACCATGGTGGGCACGGCCGAGGAGTTCCTGGGCGGTACCGCCAGCGTGGAGAAATTCCGCGCGGCAAGCCTGCCCTCCTCCGGCTCGCCCATGAAGGAAACGGACATGAAGAGCCTGTTCGACTTGGAGTAGCGTGCAGGCATGAGACGGCCGGCGCGGGGCGATACGCTTCACGCCGGCCGTTTGATTTGACTGCCGTTCTGTTTTATCCGTTGCCGTTTTGTCGCGCCTCGGTTTGCGGTCAGCGCTGTTGTTAGCTGCGAGCTAATGGGTCGGTGCAGATGTCTCGAGGGCCGATTCGGGCACTGCTGCCGAATCGGTTAGGAGGCTTGCGGGGCGCTTTCGTAAGGTTTGGCGTACTGAGAGCGGGCATGCTTGCAAGGTCTATGTAAGGCGGGTGCCTCATACTCAAGGTGATTCGATACTTGAGACCTGAGCGAGGCGGTTCTATAATGCAAGACAAAAGTAGTGCCTTATGAACGAGGTATTCGTGCACGAGCATGCGCTCATGCACGGGCTGTCCGAGGAGCAGGTGCTGCACGCGTGGCGAAATGCCGTATCGGTTGCTCGACGCGGTTGTGAAAGCGGCGAGGTCGATTTCGTGGCCATTGGATTCGATCAGCATGGCAGGGCCATTGAGATGACGGGACGGATAAAATCGTTCGGTGTGCTGATATTCCATGCAAACACGCCGCCGACGACGCGTGCACTCAAGGAATTGGGGTTGGGAGGGGGCGATCATGGCTGTGGTCACTGATAAGGATCTGCGCTCTCGATTCTCGTTTTCGGAAAACGAGATAGCGCAGTTGCATGCAGACGCTGAAAAGTACGAAAGCGGCGAATGGCCGGAGGGCGAGACCGTGCTTATCGGTAGGCCGTGCGTGTACGGCGAACGTATGAAGTCCATAACGTATCGCGACACCGAAGCGGAGGTTCGCCGCATGGACGAGCGTGCGAAAAGCCTGTCCATGAGCCGTTCCGACTACTTGCGCTATCTAGTGCGCAAAGACTTAGAAGGTTGATTCTGCTTGCGGGATCGTTGTTTTCTTGTTGTAGATGCCGGCAATGGCTCCAGGCAAGCAGTGTCGCTGGATGCCCGTTGATGAGATGTTCGCAGATGCGCACATTCGCCAGGTTAATGGCGATGCGATAATCGCTGTGCGCGATTAGTTGTTGACGCGACCGCGAAAATGCCGTTGCTGTCCCGTGCATAGTACAGCTATTGGAAATCCTTGTGGGACGATGGTACATGGTCTGAGCTGTGCGCGGAGCAGGCCCTGTGATGCGGCTTTCAACGAAAGGGGTTGCGTGATGAAGGTGCTGCATGTTTCCGATTTGCATATCGGGAAGCGCGTTAACGGCATGTCGATGCTGGACGATCAGCGCTATATTTTGCGGCAGATACTGGATACTGCGGAGAAGCACCAGGTCAGCGTGCTGCTGATTGCCGGCGACATCTACGACAAGGCATCGCCGAGCGCCGAGGCGGTCACCGTGTTCGACGCGTTTTTGACCGATGCGGTGGCGGCGGGTTTGCGCGTGCTGGCCATCCCCGGCAACCATGATTCCGCCGAGCGCATCGCCTATGCGCAGGGGCTGCTGGAGAAGCAGGGCGTTTGCCTGCCTCCGGTGTATGCGGGCGAAGTCGAGCGGGTTGAGCTTGAGGATGAGCACGGGCCGGTGGAGTTCTGGCTGCTGCCGTTTTTGAAGCCCGGCGACGTGCGCAGGTTCTTCCCCGATGAGGAAATCGGCGACGACTATTCGGCCGCGTTGCGTGCGGTGCTGAGCGCGTGCGATATCGACCAGGGGAAACGCAACGTTGTGCTGTCGCACCAGCTGGTGACGGCGTACGGCACGGCGCCCGATCGCGCCGACGACGAGATCAAGCTGGGCGGCATGGATAACGTGGACGTGTCGGTGTACAACGCGTTCGACTACGTGGCGCTCGGGCATGTGCACCGCTCGCAGCGCGTGGGGCGCGACACCGTGCGTTATTCGGGCTCGCCGCTGAAGTATTCGTTTAGCGAAGCGCGGTATGGCAAGAGCGTGGCGCTGGTTGAGCTAGGGGAGAAGAAACCGGGCGATGACGTGGGCGAATGCGTATCGTTCGAGCTGATTCCGCTCGTGCCGCTGCATGACGTGCGCGAGGTTCGCGGCACGCTGGCGGATGTGCTGGCGATGGGTGCCGCAGCGGGCGGTTCGCTGGTGGATGCCGGAGTTTCGGCTGGCGGCGCCAACGATGGGAAGGCGGCGGATGACGCCAACGACGAGGCGGCGCTGGCCGATGGCGCCGGTGATGCGGCTGTGCAGGCTGACGATGTGTCCGCGCCGGCCGCCGCAGTGCGCGATGCCTCACAGGACTACCTACACATCACGCTTTCCGATGAGCATCCGCAGTTGGATGCTATGGCGAAGATCCACGAAGTGTTCCCCAACGCCATGATGCTGGACTATGACAATGTGACGGTGCTTGTCGACCGCCCGCAAACTCAGCTTACGGCGGACCCCGACAGCATGGACACGTTGGAGATGTTCGGCGCCTTCTATGAAAGCCAGGTGGGCAATCCCCTGGATGATGAGCAGCAAGATTTCGCGCGCAAGCTGATCGCGAAGGTTGAGGACTCGGCCGCAAAAGGCCCCGATGGGCAGGAAGAGGGTGCGCAATGAAGCCGCTGAAGCTGACCATGTCCGCGTTCGGACCGTATTCCGGCGAGACGGAGATCGACTTTCGGACGCTTGGCTGCTCGGGTGTGTACCTGGTGTGCGGCGACACGGGCGCGGGCAAAACCATGATTTTCGACGCCATTTGCTTTGCGCTGTTCGGCGAGGCTAGCGGCGACAGCCGAAACGGTGCCCGGTCTTCCGCAAGTTTGCGCAGCGATTTCGCCGATCCGGCAAGCAAAACGTTCGTTGAGCTGGAGTTCTCCTATCGCGGGCAGACCTATCGCGTAAAGCGCAATCCCGATTACGAGCGTGCTAAGAAGCGCGGCGAAGGCACCACGAAAGAGCCTGCGAACGCGGAGATCGAGCTCCCTGACGGGCGTTGCATCAGCGGCGTGCGCAAGGTGAACATGCAGGTGGAAGAGCTGCTGGGCATCGATGCGAACCAGTTCAAGCAGATCGTCATGCTGGCGCAGGGCGAGTTTCGTAAGCTGCTCACGGCCGACACGGCAACGCGCGAGGGCATTTTCCGCAAGCTGTTCGCCACGCAAAAGTACGAGATGCTTCAAGATCGGTTGGGCGAGGAGTGTCGCAAACTCGAGCGCGAGAACGAGAAGCTGAAAAGCGACGTTTTGCGTTGCGCGCAAACCGTCCGCTTTGCGCCTGAGGATGCGCGCGAGGAGGAGCTTGACGAGCGTTGTCGCAGCGGGGCGCTTATGGGTGCGTGGCTGGTCGAGCTGCTTGAGGGGCTTGTGGCGGACGATAAGACGGAGTCCGAGCAGCTGGGCAAGCAGGTTGAGGAGCTGCGCCGTAAATGGGCGGACGCTAACGCGCTGGTGAAGCAGGTGGAGAACCGCCCGCGCTACGAGCAGGAACGCGCGGCGCTTGCCGAGGAAGTCGCTCAGCACGAGGGGCGGACGGAAGGTTTGCAGGCTGCGCTGCAGCAGGAATGTGTGCATGACGCCGATCGCCTGGAGGCAACCGAGCGCGCGGCCGTGATCGAGGGGACGTTCGCGAAATACCAGGCGCTGCAGCGCGCTGACCAGGCGGTTTCTGCCGCGAAAGAAGCATTGCTGCGTGCCGAGCAGGCTTCCAAGGCAGCGCAGGCAGCCGCCGGCAAGGCGGAAGAACAGCGGGTGCAGGCGGCGCAGGCCGTGGAGAAGCTTGCGGGCTCGGACGTTCGCCAGGCGCAGGCGAAGGCTGCTCACGATGCGGCGCAGCTGCGCGTGAACACCGCAGGCGAGGCGCTTGCGGGAGCAAAAGACCTTGCGGCCAAGGTCGCAACGGCGCAAAAGGCTCAAAAGCAGGTGCAAACCTTGCTGGAGCAGGAAGAATCGTTGGTTGCCGCCGAGCGCAAAGCGCAGGATGCGGTGGCGCAGGCGAAAACGGCAAGCGAGTCCTTCGCAGGTGCTGATGTTGCGCTCAGCGAAGCGGGTGCCGCGCTCGAGCGCGCTATGCGTGTTGAGCAGGATGCCTCCCAGGCAGTGCAACGTCGCGGCGAATTGCAGCAGGCTGCTCAGGCTGCCGCGGAGCCGTACCAACGAGCGCTCGAGCGGCTCGAAGCCGCAGAGACCGTTCACGACAAGGACCTGGCGCAGGTGCAGCAGCTGCAAAAGGCCCAGCGTGCGGGTCGCGCGGGCCTGCTTGCGGCGGATTTGCGGGACGGCTCGCCCTGTCCGGTGTGCGGCTCGGTGCATCATCCGTCGCCGGCGCAGGCGGCGGGCAGTATCCCGAGCGATGATCAAATAGACAAAGCGACGGTTGTTGAGGCTGAGTCGAAGAAGGCTGCCGATCAGGCGGCGCGCGAAGCCGAGGGCGCCAAGACTCGTTGCGAGACCGCGCAGCTTGCGCTCGATGAGTTCGACCAGGAGCATGGCGGCGAGCAAAGCATCACGCAGGCCCTTGCGCAAGCGCGCGATGGCGTTGCGGCCGCAAAACGCGCGAAGGCCGATGCGCAGCTGCGCTGCAATGAGGCGGCGCACGCGGCGAAAGCGCTTGCCGACGCCGAGTCGGCGCACGAGCGTTCCGTGACCGCGTTGTCGCAGGTCAAAGACGCTCGTCAGGCCGCAGAACGTGATCACGCGTCGGCCAACGCCGAAGCACGCGCCCTTAGGGAGCGCCTGGCGGTTGTTTCCGTTGACGAAGCCCAGCGTGCGCTTGAGAACGCGCAACATGACGCGAGCGTTGCGCAAACCGAGCTGAATAACGCCGAGCGCGCTGTCTCCGCATTCGCTGCCGCGCAGCGCGGCCAGCAAGCCGCGGAAGAAGCCGCGAAGCAGGCGGCCGAGCAGGAGCGCAAGGCCGAAGAGGCGCTGCAGAGCCAAATGCAGGCGCAGCAGCTTGCCGAGCAGGAGGCGAAGCACCTGCGCGCCGATCTGGATTTCTCCTCGCTCGAGACAGCGCAAACCGAGGCCGCGCGGCTGCGCCAGCAGGCGAACGTTCTCAAGCGCAAGCGCGACGCAGCTCAGCAGGCGGTCGAGCAGAACGCGCAGCAACTTGCTACTAAGCGCGAACTGCTGGCGGCGAAGGACAAGCAGCTGGCCGAGCTGCCCGCCGGCGACGCCGTCGCAGCAGCCAAGGAGCGCAACGACTACGAGGAGCAGGGCAAACAGGCAAGTGAGCGCCTTGGCGCCGTGAACCTGCGCGTCTCCGCGAACGGGGAGTGCCTTGAGCAGCTGCGCAAAACGCTCAAGCGTACGGGCGACATCGAGGAGCGCTACGGCCGGATCAAGCTGATGGCCGACGCTGCGAACGGTAACCTGACCGGGCGGGCAAAAGTCCGCTTCGAAGCGTACGTGCAGGGCATGTACTTCGACAAGGTGATCGCGGCGGCAAATCAGCGCCTGCGCGTGCTGACGGCGGGCCAATTCGAGCTGGTGCGCTGGTCGGAGTCCACGGGCAATTCGAAGGCGGGCCTGGGGTTGTACGTCATCGACAGCTTCACGGGGCGCGCTAGAGATGCGTCGTCGCTTTCGGGCGGCGAATCGTTCCAGGCATCGTTGTGCCTGGCGCTGGGTCTTTCCGACATCGTGCAGGCGCACGCCGGCGGCATCGAGTTCGACACCATGTTCGTGGACGAGGGCTTCGGCTCGCTCGACCAAGGCGCGCTGGGCAACGCCATCAGCCTGCTGTCTGATCTGTCGGGCGGTAACAAGCTGGTGGGCATTATCAGCCACGTGGAGGACCTGAAGGCGAACATCCCCAAGCGAATAACTGTGACCAAAACACAATCCGGTTCCACCGCAAAAGTGGAAGCCTAAGGGCATTGCAAATGAATCGACGGCTTTTGCGCTAGGCGATGCCTGGCGCAAAAGCCGTCACGTTTAGGCCGGGCAACACCCGTCGCAAAAGCCGTCGAGATCAGGTCGGGCAACACCTGCTGCAAAGGTCGCCTGATTCAGGTTCGCTAGTGTCTTCTGCCGCACCCCTCGATAGTCAAAACTTGCATCAGCTGCAAGTTTTGACTATGCCATCGACGAAACTTGCAAATCCGACAAGTTTCGTCGATGTGCGCAGTAGGCACCGACGGCGCGCAGTGTGCCGGACGTTTAGGGTCTGACAGTTAGTGCTACGTCCCCTAAATGTCAGACCGGGCGGCAAGCGTCAGACCGAAAGGCGCTGGGCGGCTTTCCCGGCTCTACCTATGCAGCAGGAAATCGATGACGTTCACGATCTCGATGCCATCGATGTCCGCGGGATAGGTTCCTTCCGCGACCACTACGATTTTGCGGTATTCGTCCCCGATGCGTTTGAGGGGCGCAAGCTCGCGCCGCATGGTTTCCTCGTCGCGCATGTCTTCGGTGACCTGGACGTACATTTTCTGGCGAGGCTTTGTGGCAACGAAATCGACTTCTCCGCCCCGCAAATGTCCCACTAGCACGTCGTAATCATCGAAGACAAGCTGGTTGTACACCAGGTTTTCGAGCACACGCCCGGTGTTGGTGTTTCGGTAACTGTCCAGGTAGCTGCGCATGCCTGCGTCTGCAATGTAGTACTTGCCGCCCGTTTTCAGCAGCTCGCGTCCTTTAATGTCGTAACGCTGCACGCGGTTGAACAGATAGGCTTCCACAAGCGTGGAAATATAAAAATCCGTAGTGGCCCTGTTGGTCGACTCGCCGTCCGCCTTCAAAGTGCCCGCAATCTTGTTCGAAGAGGTTTCGTTTCCGATATTGTCGGCTAAAAACGCGCAAATCCGCTCAAGCACGGAACGATTGCTCACAGCCCGCAAGCCTTTTCGCTGGGCGCGCGTCATGATATCGCGAACGATGATCGTCTGGTAGATGCTGCGCAAGTATTCGCGATGTTTCGCCTCGTTAGGTTCTTGAAGCGCAAGGTAGGGGAAGCCGCCGAACATGCGGTACTGGTCGAACAAGCTGGAAAGGGTGGCGAAGGAACCGTCCGCGAACAGGGCTATGTCGGAGCCGGTTTTACCGGCGGGTTGCCACGATGCGCCACGAAAATCCAGGTATTCGGCGAACGTGAGCGGCTGCATGGCGATTTCGACGTAACGACCGGAGATGAGCGTCGCAAGCTCGCTGGATAGCAAAAACGCGTTCGACCCGGTGACATAGATGTCGCAATCGGCGTCTACACGCAGCGCGTTGATCGCCTTTTCCCATCCTTCGACGTTTTGCAGCTCATCGAAGAACAGATAGGTATGCGGCTGACCTGCGATGCGACCGACCACAAGATCGTAAAGCTCGCGATAATCGGCGATGCTTGCAAGCTCCATCGACTCCATTTTGAACGTGAGCAGGCGATTCTCGGGAACGCCTTGCGCGGCAAGGTGCTCTCGCATCATGTCAAGCAGGGTCGATTTCCCGCAACGGCGAATGCCCGTGACCACTTTCACCAGGTCGGTGTCTTGGAACGCGATAAGCTTGTCCAGGTATTTTTGCCGAACGATCATACGGCCCACCTCCCAGTCGATTCCTTGCGTTATGGACACGATAGTCAAAACTTGCATCTGCTGCAAGTTTTGACTATTCCATCGACGAAACTTGTAAATCCAACAAGTTTCGTCGATGCGCGAGAGCGCCCGAGGCGCAGTTTCGCTTCAAATGATGCATCGACAACGGAAGTGAAATGTAATTCACTTCCACTAATGCGCATCTAACGGAAGCGAAATCTATTTCACTTCCATAAATCCTTACCTAACGGAAGCAAAACGCAATTCGCTTCCGTTATACTAGCCACAAGAGAAACGAAACTACATCAGTTTCCCTATTCAAAACCATCATGGAGTCGAAACGGAGGGGCGCATGGGCGGCAACGGCGAGCTGGACTATCAATGGGAGCCCGTGGGCTATGAAGAGCTTGCGTGGCAGGTTGATTCCGATGCAATGGAGGGCGTGCCGAAGTCACGTCGTCGGAAAATCACCGGAACGTATCGTGCGGCGGTTCCGTTTGAGCTGCGTGACAAGGACGTCCTCATTCCTGCCGAATTGCAAAGCCGCATGGAGGAAGTTGCCTTCCTGCTTGTTCGCTTCGATGCGCAGCAGGAAGCCCGCGGCTACGATTTGCCAGCTTTGCTGCTGCGCAGCGAGTCGGCAGCAAGTTCGCAGATTGAGAACATGACGTCGAGCGTGCGCAACGTTGCTCTAGCTGAGCTATCGAACGACGTGGCGCAAAACGCCCGCATTATCGCCGGAAACGTTGCAGCCATGCGTGCCGCGCTCGGCTTTTCGGGACAGCTTTCGGTCCAGCGCATCCGCGAGGTGCACGAAGCCCTGATCACACGCGGCGGACAGGATGGGCAAGACGCGGGTTTGTCGTTCGGCGGCTGCTTGCGTGACGAGCAGGTTTGGGTTGGCGGCACCGCGTATAGCCCGCACGGCGCGCTGTTCGTGCCGCCGTGCGCCGACCGCGTGCTCGGCTGCCTTGATGATCTGGTTGCTTTCGTGAACGGCAGCAATATGCCCTCTATCGCGAAAGCTGCTGTCGTGCACGCGCAATTCGAGACGATTCACCCGTTCATCGACGGAAACGGCCGCACAGGCAGGGTCCTCCTGCATGCTATCCTGCGCAGCTCCGACGTGCTGCGGCACGCAAGTTTGCCCATTTCGGCCGGGCTTTTGCACAACATCGACGCGTACATGGACGCCATCGTTCAGTTCCAGGCCGGCAATCCGCTTGCAATCGTCGAGCAGCTGGTCGACGCACTTGAGCTTGCGGTGGCCGTCGGGAACATGGTCGCTCGGGACATCGACGGGGTGTTCGCGGAATGGGCGGAGTGCATGCACGAGCGCAAAGGGTCCGCCTTGCTTCGCTTGCCCAACCTGCTGGCGAAGCAGCCGGTGGTGAACGGTTCGTTCGTGGCCGAAGAGCTGGGAGTCTCCATGCGCACAGCCGCAACGATCATAGAAAGAGCATGCGAAATGGGGATGCTCAGCCCCATGGGAAACCGTCGCCGCGGAGTGTTTTACCAATGCGACGAGCTTATAGCCGTGCTTGAGGACGTGTCATCCATGCAGGGAATCCGCCGCATTCTGGCGGGGAAGCAGGGGTAGTTGGCGAAAGCCGCTGAGGTGCCGACTGCCGACCGCGGGGACGCGCCCGCGAGTCGCCGGCCCGCGCTACCTCACCCGATACTTCGCCAGTGTTTCCTTCAGCTTTTCGATCTCGATCGGTTTGGATAGGTGGTCGTTCATGCCGGATTCCTTGGCGCGCGCCACGTCCTCGATGAAGGCGTTGGCGGTCATGGCGATAATGGGCACCTCGGCGGCGTCGGGTTTATCGCACAGGCGGATGGCGCGCGTGGCCTCGTAGCCGTTCATCTCGGGCATCATGACGTCCATGAGGATGGCGTCGAACGCGCCCGCGGGCTTGGCTTGGAACAGCTCGAGCGCTTCCTTGCCGTTGGCGGCGGTGGTGACCAGCGCGCCGTCATGTTCCAGCAGCGTCTGAGCGATCTCGGTGTTCAGCTCGTTGTCCTCAACCAGCAGGATGCTCATGCCGCAAATGTCGCATTCCTCAGCATCAGCCGACGCTTCCACGGCCTTTTCCGGCGTACGGTTGATTACAAAAGGCAGGTCCACGGTGAACGTGGTGCCCCGGCCCAGCTCGCTTTTCACGGAAATGGTGCCGCCCATGTTCTTTAGGAGGGCCTTCACGATGGGCATGCCCATGCCCGTGCCCTGGTAGTTGCTGCGCGCATCGTCGTTGGCCTGCGCGAACGGCTCGAACAGGTGCTTGAGGAACTCCGGCGACATGCCGATGCCCGTGTCGCTGATGATGAAGCGGTAGACGACCCTGTCCCCGACCAGGTCTATCTGCTCGGCCGAGCAGTGCACGGAGCCGCCGGGCTTGTTGTATTTGATGCAGTTCTCCACCAGGTTCAGGAACACGCGGCGCACGTGCAAGGGGCTTCCGTATACGTTGGGGTAGGCGAAGGTATCCGGGCCGCTGGTGGTCAGCGTGACGTCGCGGCTGCTGGCGCGGATCTGCCCCAGCACGAAGATGTCGCGGCACAGGTCCGTCAGGTTGAACGGCAGGTTCTCAAGCTCAACGGCGTGGTCCTCGATCTTGCTCATCTCCAGGATGTCGTTGATCAGCGTGAGCAGATGGTTGGCCGCCACCTTGGCTTTCTCGCGGTTATGGCTGTTCGCCTCCGCGTCGTCGGGGTGCTGCCCGTTGAGCTCCAAAAGCCCCAAGATGCCGTTGAGCGGTGTGCGGATATCGTGGCTCATGCGGGAGAGGAACGCGGTCTTGGCGGCGCTGGCCTCCTGCGCCCTGCGTTGCGCCTCGCGCGCACTGTGCAGCGCCCACGCCAGGATGGCGATGATGCCCACAAGCAACGCGCCGATGCCCGTGAGGATGGCAACACGGTTGTGCTCGACGAACTGGGCGAACTCTGATTGCCCGTCGGAATAGGAATAATGCGAATACGCGCTTGCCGCGATGTCGTCGGCGGCGCTGACGATGCCCTTGTTCACGATGCTGAGCAGCTGGGCATCGCCTTGCCGCAGCCAGCAGGCAAGCCCGATGCTCTTGGGCATCTCAGCGGTGACCAGGTTGCTCAGATCGACCTCGTCGCGCAGCGTGTCAAGCCCGGTAACGGTCATGATCATGCATGTTGCCTTGCCTGCCTTGATGGCGTCGATGCATGCATGGGCGTCGGGGTATTGCGTGATGGTGGCTTCGGGGTAGCGTACGTGCAGGTCGCTGCTGTCCAGCAGCGAACGGTCGTGGAATGCGATGTTCTTCAGCGCGTCGTCAAGGTTGCCGCCCGTGTAGATGGCCACAAGCGAGGTGGTGGTTACTGCCGACGACTGGATGAACCCCGCCTGCTCGGCAAGCCAGTAGTCCATGTTGATGGGCATGGCCACGTCGATGCTGCTGTCGCGCAGCGCGTTGGTGAGCTCCTTGTTCGACTCGAACGGCACGGCGTTCACCGTGATGCCGTATTGTTTTTTCAGCTTGTCGACCAGGGCGGAAAGCGAGCCCTCGATCTGCCCGTCCTCCCCCTGGTTGGAGAACGGCAGCAGGTTGTCCAAGTACCCGAAGGTGATAGTGTTGCCGTGGTCGGCAAGCCAAGCGCTCTCGGGGCCGTTCAGCGCCGACGATCTGCTGTTGCGCGCGGAATAGCGGGTTTTGACCTCGTCGTTGTAGCGCGGGTTGGTGCTTCTGAGCATGGCCATGGACGTGTTGATGTCGTCCATAAGGTCCTGGCGCGATTTGGGCACGGCGAAGAAGTAGTTGCTCTCGCCCACGGAGAACACGGGCATGGCGTCGGCCGACGAGATGGTGTCGTTCATGATGATGGCGTCCACTTCGCCCGAGGAAAGCGCGTCGAACAGCGCATTGCCGCTGCTGTAATAGCGGTATTCGCAGCTGATGCCCTGGCTCTCGATCCACTGCTTGCCCACCTCGGTTTGCATGACGTCGGGGTTGACGCCGATGGTCATGCCGTCGAGTGCGGCCGGGTTGCCCGCCCCCAGCGCATCGTTGGTGGGTTTCGCGAAGATGTAATAGTGCTCCACGCCCTGAGGATTCGACGAGTACAGCAGCTTCTCGGCGCGCTCGGGCGTGTAGGAGATGTTGGGCATCAGGTCGATCTCGCCGTCCTTGAGCTTCTGTATAAGCTCGGGGAAGGTGCCGGGGACGTACTCGTATTTCCAGCCGGGCGTGTAGTAGGATAGCGTTTGCAGGTACTCGTAGCCCCAGCCGGACATATACTCGCCGGGCATGCCGTTTTGGAAGCCCTGATTGTTGAGCAGCCAGCCCACGCGCACGGTCTTGATCTCGGGGGTGTCGGATTGCGAAGCGGTGCCAGGGGACTCCTCCTGGGCGGAAGCCGGGCAAAGCGGCGCCAGCGAGATGCAGGTGGCGGCCAGTACCGCGCTCAACGCAAGCGCGGCGGCGCGTCGGCCAACGGCGCGGAGCGTGTACGAGTATTTCAAGGCGGTCTCCCCCAAATGACAAGCGCAGAAGCAATGCAGAAGCGATTCTAGCAGATGAACCGGGGAACGCGGGGAGAGCGGCCCCAGCAAAGGCTGCGGAAATGGCAAGGCAGGTGTGGGGGCCGCCTCATGCGGGCTGCGGGGGAATGCGCGCTCGCGCCATCAGGCGAAACGCGGTAAACGTCGGCGGGGGTAAGCGGAAACGCCGCCCGCGGGTCGCGCTCGGGAGCATCCCTTCGCCCGATATGAAACAGCTTTCACAAAGACCCACATAAAACCGCGCTTATTGCAGAAACATGTGCTCTCGGGACATTGCATACGAAGATGTAGGGGGCATAACAGCATTTTTACAACGCAGCAATTATTCTCGTGTATTATTGCGAGATGGAAAACAAGCCGATGGCACGTTTTCCGCATCGTGTCGGGGCCACCGCATCGCTGAAAATGTCGTGCCACCGACACTGCGGCGAAGCCCCATCAGCGCGTTTTTCGTAGGCCGGCACGCCCTGGGCGCGGCGGCCTGCACCATACCAGGGTGCCCTGAACAGCATCGCGTTCGGTGTTCGTTGGCGCC
Organism: Senegalimassilia anaerobia JC110; assembly: GCF_000236865.1. GTDB lineage: Bacteria > Actinomycetota > Coriobacteriia > Coriobacteriales > Eggerthellaceae > Senegalimassilia > Senegalimassilia anaerobia. The sequence goes on from NZ_HE611016.1 coordinate 46,315, forward strand.
AGGGGAATGAATGCGTTTTCCAACAGCCACCTGCCGCACCATGGCGGGCTGGCGCAGCCATCCCAAAATTCAGGAAGCCAAGCGGAAAGGGGCGGGCCATGTGGTACGTCGTGCAAGTTGAAACCGGCCGCGAGAAGACGGCATGCGACGACATTAAGCAGGCAGCCGAAGACGTGCTGGACGAATGCTTCGTCCCGCAGTACCTGACCGGCAAAAGGCGACCCGATGGCACCTGGATTCCGTCGAAGGAGCGCTTGTTCCCCGGCTACCTGATCTGCGTGACGTCGCAGGTAGATGAGCTGGCCGACAAGCTGCGCCGCGTGAGAAGCCTCACCAAGATCTTGGGAAACGACAACGCATTCATCCCCCTGACCGAAGATGAACGAGCGTGGGTGCAAAAGGTCACCCAAAAAGACCAGCGAACCGTCGGGGAGTCCGTGGGCTACATGGAAGACGGCAAGCTGGTGATCGTGGAGGGCCCGCTAAAGGGCAGGGAAGACTGGGTGCGCAAGGTGAGCCATCGCAAGCGCCTAGCGTATCTGGAAATGCCGATGGGCGGTCGCACCGTGCGAGCCCAAGCAGGCCTGCAAATGGTCAGCAAAGCCCAAGGCAAGCTTTTGGATAGGGAAAAGTGAACGACAGCAGCGTGAAAAGGGAATTCGGAACGACGATGCAAATGCTGAAGGCGGGCGCAATGGCGCCGTTGGAGGCGCCCGTAGACGGGATGGCGCATTCGTAATGACCGGGGAAGCTACAGCTGTTAAGGAATCGACGGGGGGACGCAGGGAACAATGCAACATCGTGGCCATGCCGGAAACCTCGCCGGCCAGCAAAACCTCGACCTGCCACAAGACCGTGCGTAGCGGCACTATCTACGATTTCGACATGCAGGAACGTCGTCGCGAAAGTCTTGAGCGCGCCGAGAAATTGAAGGCGGAACTTGGGGACGAACCCATAACGGGGACCGATGACCGAATCGCCTACCGCTTTGTGAAGCGAGTTTTCGACTTCGCGTTCAGTGCGGCGGTTCTGGTGCTGCTGAGCTGGCTGTTCGTTATCATCGCCATCTTGGTGAAGGTCGACGACCCCAAGGGCCCCGTGTTCTTTAAGCAAACTCGCGTGGGCAAAAACGGCCGCGAGTTCGAGATGCTGAAGTTCCGCAGCATGTGCGTGGACGCCGAGGAGAAGCTGGCAGACCTCAAAGAGCTCAACGAGAAGACCGGACCGGTGTTCAAGATTGCTGAGGATCCGCGCATCACCCGCGTAGGCAAGTGGCTGCGCAAGCTGAGCCTGGACGAGCTGCCGCAGTTCATCAACGTGCTCCTTTCGGACATGAGCGTCGTGGGCCCGCGCCCCGCGCTGCCGAACGAGGTAGCAACCTACAACGACTACCAGCGCCAAAGGCTGCTGGTGAAGCCCGGCATGACCTGCTACTGGCAAACCCGTCGCAACCGCGATTCGATCACCTTCGACGAGTGGGTCGATTTGGATTTGCTCTACATTAAGAAATGCTCCGCCTGGAGCGACATTAAGTTGATTGTTCAAACCGTTGGCGTCGTTTTGACGGCGCAAGGGAGCTGATTGCGTGCAGCACGTGTTTATCGTTGGATCGAAAGGAATACCCGCTAATTATGGTGGGTACGAGACGTTCGTGGAGAAACTCACTGAAAACCAGGTTTCTCCCGATATCAAGTACCACGTTGCGTGCGCCGTAGATTCTCTCGATGAAGTAGGTGAGTTTGAACATAATGGAGCGCATTGCTTCAATGTGCTGCGCAGGCCTGTGGGCGCGGCGAGGGCGATTTTCTATGATATTGATGCGCTGAAGTGGTGCATCGCCTATATCGAGAAGAATCATGTCGAACACCCTATTGTCTATGTGTTGGCGTGCCGCATCGGCCCGTTCTTCGGTAAGTACGTCAAGAAGATTCATGCCTTAGGTGGCGAGGTCTTCGTGAACCCCGATGGCCACGAGTGGAAGCGTGCCAAGTGGAGCGCACCGGTGCGCAAGTATTGGAAGGTCTCCGAGCGCGGGATGGTTAAGCGCGCAGACCTCATGGTGTGCGATTCTAAGAACATCGAGAAGTACATCCGTAAAGAGTACGCCGACCTGATTCCTAAGACGACATTCATCGCCTATGGTGCCGACGTCAAGCGCTCATCGCTCGCCGACAACGATCCGAAGTTTACGGGCTGGCTTACTGAGAAGGGTCTCAAACCCTTCGACTACTACCTAGTGGTGGGACGCTTCGTTCCCGAGAATAACTACGAGACCATGATTCGCGAGTTTATGGCATCCGGCTCCAAGCGAGATTTTGCGCTCGTTACCGGCGTTGACGAGGCGTTCTTAGCCGATCTTGAACAGAAGACGCACTTCAAGGGCGACCCGCGTATCAAGTTTGTTGGGACGGTCTACGACCAGGAGTTATTAAAAAAGATTCGAGAGCAGGCATACGGATATTTTCATGGCCACGAAGTGGGTGGTACCAATCCGAGCCTTCTAGAAGCGCTGGCATCCACTCGTCTGAATCTGCTTTTGGATGTGGGCTTTAATCGCGAGGTTGCAGAGAGCTCCTCGCTGTACTGGACAAAAGAGAGTGGCGATCTCGCTTCACTTATTGAGCATGCTGATGTTATGGGTGAGAACGAAATCGATGTCTTGGACGAAGCTTCCGCGAGTGTTATTCGCAATCGCTATTCATGGCGATATATAACCGACACATATGAGGACCTGTTCCTCGGAAAGAAATAGGCGAATATGAAGGGAATTATCCTTGCGGGTGGCAGCGGAACGCGTCTATATCCGCTAACATCCGTTACGAGTAAGCAATTGCTGCCCGTTTACGATAAGCCGATGATTTACTATCCGCTGAGCACTCTGATGCTGGCAGGTATTCGCGAAATCTTAATTATTTCCACCCCAACCGACTTGCCGAACTTTGAGCGCCTTCTGGGTGACGGTAGTCAATTCGGCGTGAAGCTGTCTTATGCCGTACAGCCTTTTCCTGATGGCCTTGCGCAAGCATTTGTCATCGGTGAAGAGTTTATTGCAGGCGACCCTTGTGCGCTGGTACTGGGCGATAATATCTTTTATGGGAACGGTCTTAGTCGCCACCTGCGCCGCGCGGTCGAAAAAGCAGAGGCTGAGGGCGGCGCAACCGTATTCGGTTACCACGTGGACGACCCGGAGCGTTTTGGCGTGGTTGAGTTTGATAATGACTTTAATGCTGTGTCCATCGAAGAGAAGCCCGAGCACCCGAAGAGCTCCTATGCTGTGACGGGGCTCTATTTTTATGACTCTCGTGTGTGTGAGATGGCAAAGCAAGTGAAGCCCTCCGCTCGCGGCGAGCTGGAGATTACGACTTTGAATCAGATGTATCTAGAAGACGGTACTCTTAGTGTCGTCACCTTGGGTCGCGGTTACGCGTGGCTCGATACTGGCACAATGGAGAGCCTCTACGAGGCTGGTGAGTTCGTGCGCTCGGTTGAGCGCGCGCAGGATTTGCCTGTGTCGGTCCCGGAAGAAATCGCTTACGAGAACGGCTGGATCGACAAGGATACTTTGGCTGCCGCCGCAGAGCGCTACGGCAAAAGCGTCTATGGCCAGCATCTCAAGGCGGTGGCCTCGGGCCTTGTTTCTTCTAAGGAGGACTAGGCTATGGCTGAGACTTTCAAGCCCAAGAACATCATCGTCACGGGCGGCTGCGGCTTCATCGGCAGCAACTTCGTGCACCATGTGGTGCGGGAGCACCCCGATGTGCACGTGACCGTGCTGGACAAGCTGACCTACGCTGGCAACCGCGAGAACATCGCGGGCCTGCCCGCCGACCGCGTTGAGCTCGTGGTCGGCGACATCTGCGATGCGGAGCTGCTGGAGCGCATCGTCCCCGGCCACGATGCCATCGTCCACTACGCCGCCGAGTCCCACAACGACAACTCCATCGCCGACCCCGAGCCCTTCCTGCGCACCAACGTCGAGGGCACGTTCCGGCTGCTCGAGGCGGTGCGCGAGCACGGGATCCGCTACCACCACGTCTCCACCGACGAGGTCTACGGCGACCTGGCCCTCGACGACCCGGCGCGCTTCACCGAGTCCACGCCCTACAAGCCTTCGAGCCCCTACAGCTCCACCAAGGCGGCCTCCGACATGCTGGTGCGCGCCTGGACCCGCACCTACGGGCTTCGCACCACTATCTCGAACTGCTCGAACAACTACGGCCCCTACCAGCACGTGGAGAAGTTCATCCCGCGCCAGATCACCAACATCATCGACGGCGTGCGCCCCAAGCTCTACGGCAAGGGCGAGAACGTGCGCGACTGGATCCACACCGAGGACCACTCGAGCGCCGTGTGGACCATCCTCACCAAGGGCCGCATGGGCGAGACCTACCTCATCGGCGCCGACGGCGAGCGCAACAACATCACGGTCCTGCGCATGATCCTGGAGATGATGGGCAAGGACCCCGACGGCTTCGACTGGGTGCGCGACCGCCCCGGCCACGACCGCCGCTACGCCATCGACTCCACGAAGCTGCAGACCGAGCTCGGCTGGCGCCCGGCGCACAACGACTTCGCCGAGGGCCTGAAGACAACCATCGAGTGGTACCGCGAAAACGAGTCCTGGTGGCGCCCGGCCAAGGCTGCCACGGAGGCGCGCTACAAGGCGCAGGGCCAGTAAGGGGGCAGGCATGTCCGAGATCGAATTCGAGAAGGAGCTCAGGGCCGAGCGCACCAACATCCCCGGGATGCTGGTGTTCGACCTTCCCGTCCACGGCGACTCCCGCGGCTGGTTCAAGGAGAACTGGCAGCGCGCCAAGCAGACAGGGCTGGGCCTGCCCGATTTGGGGCCCGTGCAGAACAACATCTCCTTCAACGCGGAGCGCGGCGTGACCCGCGGCATCCACGCCGAGCCCTGGGACAAGTACATCTCGGTGGCCACGGGCAGCGTCTTCGGCGCATGGGTTGACCTGCGCCCGGGCGAGAGCTTCGGCGAGGTCTACACGTGCGTCATCGACCCCTCCAAGGCCATCTACGTGCCCCGCGGCGTTGGCAACTCCTTCCAGGCGCTCGAGGACGGCACTGCCTACACCTATCTCGTGAACGCCCACTGGTCGGCGGAGCTCAAGAAGACCTACACCTTCGTCAACCTCGCCGACCCCGAGCTCGGCATCGAGTGGCCCATCCCTCTCGACGAGTGCGAGCTCTCCGAGGCCGACAAGCACCACCCGATGCTGAAGGACGCGATCCCCATGGCGCCGCGCCGCACGCTCGTCACCGGCGCCAACGGCCAGCTCGGCCGCGCGGTGCGCAAGCTCGCCGAGGAGCGGGGGGTCGCCGGTTCCTTCGACTTCGGCGACCGCGACGAGTTCGACTTCTCGGACCCCGCCGACTACTCCAAGATCGACTGGACGCTCTACGGCACGGTCATCAACTGCGGCGCCTACACCGCCGTCGACGCCGCCGAGACCCCCGAGGGCAGGAAGGCCGCCTGGGCCGCCAACGCCCAGGGCCCGGCGCTGCTGGCCAAGACGTGCGCCGAGCACGGCATCGCGCTCGTGCACGTCTCCAGCGACTACGTGTTCGACGGCACCGTCGAGGAGCACGGCGAGGACGAGCCCTTCAGCCCGCTGGGCGTCTACGGCCAGACCAAGGCGGCCGGCGACATAGCCGTGGCCAACTGCCCCAGGCACTACATCGTGCGCTCCAGCTGGGTCATCGGCGAGGGCAAGAACTTCGTGCGCACCATGGCGGCGCTCTCGGACCGCTGCGCCGACCCCGATGACGCGCTCAACCGGGTGACGGTGGTCAACGACCAGTTCGGCCGCCTGACCTTCACCCGCGACATGGCGGAGGGCATCTTCTGGCTGCTGGGCTACCGCGACGGCGACAAGGAGCCGAGCAGCCCGTGCGAGCCCGGCACGTACAACCTGACCGGCTCCGGCCGCGTGGCGTCCTGGGCCGACATCGCTTCGAAGGTGTTCGAGCTGCGCAACGGCAACGCCGACGCTGTGAAGCCCGTCGCCACCGCTGAGTATTACGCCAGTGCAAAGGGGCCTGTTTCTCCTAGGCCTGTGTATTCGGCACTGGACGTTACGAAGATTGAGGTGGCAGGATTCGCGACGTGCGATTGGGAAGAGGGGCTGGCTGATTACGTTAAATTGATCGCTAATCTATGTGCATCATTGACAAAAGGAAAAGTGAACGCATGAGCGTGGCATTTGCGAATACAAGGAATTATAAGGGGGATGCGACCACGTCTTATGATTCTAGCTCTATAAAAGCTAATAAGCTATTTGCCAACTTGCTTCTGTTTTTCATTTGCGGGAATATCGCACTTGATTTCGTGGCAGGGCTTTTCGGTGTTAGCTCACTCTCTCAATTTGCGCGAATAATCTTCTTTGCCTTCATGCTGTATGTTGAACTTCGGCTTGACCGCAAAGGCTTCTGTCTGTTGTTTGTCGCTTTGACGCTCGTTGCAATTCAGTCTGTGCTATCCCAAATGCTTTCAGAAGAAGGCATGACCGCATCATCTCTGTTTTATGATTTGGGTATAGGCATAAAGTTCCTCATGTTCTTCACAGTTTATTTCACCGCTAAGAGCTTAATCCGCTGTAATGCGTTGACGGTGGATCAAATTAAGAAGGCGATAGCTATCGCCGCTATATATGCGCCGATTATCTATTTGGGATCTGTTGCATTGGGACTAGGGGGGTCCAGCTATTGGGATGGATCGGGTTACAAAAGTGTGTTTTCCTCATTGAATAGCGTTAACGTATCAATGATTGTTTTATTTGCTTATTCAGCAGAAGCTTTTTTATTTCAGAAGAAAACCCATTGGGTGATTCCCATGGGATTAAACCTTATATCGCTTTTAATGCTTGGAACAAAAGCAGGCTATCTATTTGCATTTACGATTCTGTTTTATTATTTGATGATTCCTCCCGAGACAAGATTAAGAAATGCTGTCATAGGAATACTTATACTATTTGGTCTTGCCTTTGTCTTCAGTCACGTCTCTGCTCTTAGTGAAATGCTGTACAAGGTATCTTCTCGGCAAACCTATTTGTTTGAGAATCGGAGTCTCATTGACTACCTAACGAGTGGACGTACTTGGATGCTTGCCGAAGCGATTGATTTATTTGCTTCTCAGGGCAATCCGTTGAGTTTAATCTTTGGTGGCGGCTATTACTGCTTTCACCATGATTTGGCTAGCTTGAGTGGCTATTTAATGATTGCAAGTGTTAGACCGGTCGAATTCGATTGGGCTGATCTCTTTTTCTCTTACGGGGCTATTGTTACGGTTTTGGTGTACACCTTTTTGCTTGTGAAATTACTTGATTCTTGGCGAGTAAGAAAAGAGAACCGCTTTCAGTTTATTGCTTTATTAGGGATGATTGTCTTTAGCTGTGTTGGCGGCCACGTTCTATTTGAGGCAATTTCATCCGTGACGTTGGGGTCAGTTTTGGCCTGTATAAATGGAGATGGCGATGAACAATAACATGAAGTACGTTATCACCGCCTGTATTGAAGATCGGAGAAACGTCATCACCAAAGGCCAATCTTCATGGATGCGACGTTGCGGCATTGATTTGCTCCTGAAAATGCTGATTCTTTATGTCAATTCAATTGGCAAGTACAATACCTGCGGTTCTGCAATCTATGTTGATGAGATTAATAACATAAGCATGGTTTGCAATCTGCGAGATACAGCGGAAATCGTTGATGCTGATGATGCATTGTTTGTATGTATGCATAGGTGTTCGCCAAAGAAGCATATCAAGTTGGGCGCTGTTTGGTGTATTGCGCAAGCAGTAAATCTAATTGTTTGCGCAATACCTCGCATAGCTAAATTTGTTGGCAAGGATGCTCCCGTTAACGAAAGCTTGGCAACGCTGCTAATTCACCGAATGCATGACTATATAACACGTCTTGGCTATCAACAGCCCT
>NZ_HE611016.1:54709-65466 GCF_000236865.1 Senegalimassilia anaerobia JC110
CGTGTCTTGGTGTGCCTTTTATCGTGATTGACGAAACTTCGGGCTCCTATTTTGCTGAATACAAAGGCATTTTGCCCAGCGTTGGGACTTCTGAGGAACTCATCTGCTCTGCCGAGCGTTATTCCCGCAGCTGTTGCGAGACAGCATACTCGTTCTTACTTGAGCGCGAAATTGATAGCGGGCGATGCGATATCGATGATTTCATACGGCGACTGCAGCGTAAGTGTTCCTGTACGAAAAAGAGCGATACCTGTGACCGCTAAGATGGCTAAAATGACGAGTTCCTTTATCTGGTCCTTCCTCGAGCAAGGTGGGTCGAAGGCCATACAGCTTGTCGTGCAGATAGTCCTCGCACGGCTTCTGTCGCCGGAGGCGTTTGGCGTGCTGGCCATTTTGTTGGTCGTTACGCAGGTCGCAGACTCAGTCGCGCAGAGCGGGTTGGGGATGGCTCTCATTCAGAAGAGCGACGCAAACGAACGGTCGTACTCTACGGCATGGTGGCTGAGCCTCGGGTTGGCGGCGGCTCTGTACCTCGTCCTGTTTCTTGGCTCCCCCTCTATCGCCGCTTTCTACAGCATGCCGGACTTGGCTATATACTTGCGCGCGATTGGCGTAATCGTCCTCTTCAATTCCGCCAATTCCATCCAGCGCTCGTTCCTGCAGCGCAGTCTGGATTTCAAGAGCATCTTTGCCGCCACGACGGTCGCGGCGCTCGTGTCGGGCGCGGCCGGCATCGCGATGGCTTTCCTTGGGTTCGGTGTGTGGGCGCTCGTGGCGCAGTCGCTGCTGCAGAGTGTTTTCATTTGCGTGGTGATGTGGGCCAAGGTCAGCTGGAAGCCGGCGCTTGTCTTCAACGCGGATGAGGCCAAGGGCCTGTTCGGCTACGGGTGGAAGATCTGCGTCACCGGCATACTGAACGTCTTTTACTCTGGCATCTCTGAGCTGATCCTGGGGCGCGCCTGTTCGGCGGGGGAGCTGGGGCTGTACAGTCAGGGTCGCAAGTACCCTCAAGCCGCCATCGGCGTGATGAGCAACTCCATCGCCAACGTCCTGTTCCCGATGTTCTCGGCGATTAAGGAAGATGCGGCGGAGCTACGTAAGGTCATTAGGCGCGGGCTGAGGCTTGGTACATTTGTTGTGGCGCCGATGTCGCTTTTGGCGGCGGCGGTCGCTGAACCCGTCGTGGCCATCCTGTTGACCGAGAAGTGGCTCGCTTGCGTACCGATATTCCAGCTGACGTGCGTATCGAACGCGCTCCTGATGCTGCAGCTCGTGAACCTGCGCGCTTACATGGCGCTTGGTGACAGCGGGCTGTATATGCGGCTGCAGATCGTCAAGGTGCTGGGCGGTGGGGGGGTCATCTGGGCGACCGCGCTACTCACCAGGGACATCTACGCGACCGCATGGGCGAACTTCCTCGTCGGCACCCTCTCGATACTGCTCGTGGACATGCCGCCGGCCAAAAGGCTACATGGCTACCCGGCGTTGAGCCAGGTAAAAGACGTCCTGCCCATCCTCGCGCTATCCGCCGTAGCCGCCGCCGCGGCCCTCGCCGTCCAGCTTCTCGGTCTGGGGTACCTGCCCGAGCTGCTGCTCCAGTGCGCTGCGTTCGCCCTCGTCTACCTGGGAGGGGCGAGGCTGCTGCGTCTCGGCGAGCTGTCCGAGACGGCGTCGCTCGTGCGCAGGCTCGTTTTCCGGTAATGCCGGGCCACCCGGCCCGTTCGCTCTTTGAAATAGTTCGAATACTGATAGAAAGGCAGTCAGACCCATGTCAACCTTTAACGGCTCGACCTTGATGATTACGGGAGGGACGGGGTCGTTCGGCAACACCGTCCTGAAACACTTCCTGACCTCCGATGTGGGGGAGATCAGGATCTTCTCCCGCGACGAGAAGAAGCAGGATGACATGCGCCACGAGCTTCAGGCTCGCTATCCGGATCACTTTGCCAAGGTGAAGTTTTACATTGGTGATGTGCGCAACATCCAGTCTGTGCGCGATGCAATGCATGGAGTGGATTATATCTTTCATGCGGCGGCACTTAAGCAGGTGCCCTCTTGCGAGTTCTTCCCGATGGAAGCCGTACGCACGAACATCTTGGGAACGGATAACGTTCTTCATGCTGCAATTGATGCCGGAGTGAAGCGCGTTGTGTGCTTGTCGACTGATAAAGCTGCTTATCCGATTAACGCTATGGGCAAATCTAAGGCGCTTATGGAGAGCGTTATTTTCGCTAACGCACGCGTGGCCGCCGAGAAGGGTGGGACAGTGGTTTGCTGTACGCGTTACGGTAACGTAATGTGCAGTCGTGGTTCGGTCATCCCCTTATTTATTGATCAGATTCATGCTGGCAACCCAATTACAATCACCGACCCGTCCATGACTCGTTTTCTGATGAACTTGGACGAGGCAGTTGATCTGGTGAAGTTTGCTTTTGAGCACGCAAATCCGGGCGACCTGTTTATCCAAAAGGCCGACGCCAGCACTATTGGTGATTTGGCAAAGGCGGTACAGCAGCTTTTCGGAGATACAGGCACGAGCATTATCGGCACACGTCATGGCGAAAAGCTGTTCGAAACGCTGATGACTCGTGAGGAACGTCTCCGTTCAGAGGATATGGGCGGATACTATCGCGTGGCGGCAGACACTCGCGGTCTCAACTATGACAAGACGGAAGTCGACGAGGCGAGGACAATGGCCGATGAGTCTTACACTTCCCATAACACGAACCTCCTGGACGTAGAAGGTACCATTCAGAAGATTATGACTGCAGATTATGTTCGTGAAGAACTCGCCGGCATTCGTCACAATTAGGAGGAGGCTATCATGATCTACAGGTTCCCGTTGAGAGATGTCAAGGACATGCTTCTCAATCAGATTGGCAATAACTTTTTCAAATCGATTGATGACGAGAAGCTGATCACTAAGCATTTTGAGAGAACCCTTGAAAGGCTTGAAACAAACATCTCTGCTAACGATAACAAGTACTACTGGAGGCTTAACGCCGCAGGCGAACGCGAGGCGTATTTCGATCCGCTGCACACTTGCCAGTGGATGCTGTTTTTGTATCTGGCAGCGAATACCATCTATCGCTATGAGAACGAGAATCCTGAGGCTGCTCGCGTGGTCTGTGACAAGATTTACGGTCAAATGAAGACCGTGTCCGGATGCGATTTGTACTATGAAGTAGAGATGCCTAAGTCCTTTAACTTCGATCATCCAACCGGTTCTTTTATGGGTCGTGCGACTTTTGGTGAGGGCTTCTCGTTCACTCAAGGTTGCACGGTTGGCAACATCGACGAAATTTATCCGATTATTGGGAGCAATGTGCAGATGTGCGCCGGGAGCAAGATACTGGGCAACTCCCACATTGGTGATGACTGCATCATCGGCGAAGGCGCAGTGGTAAGAAATCAGGATGTACCCGCTAACTCTATTGTCTATGGCAAGACGCCCAACCTGTCAATAGCGTCTAGAGCTTAAGAATCATTTCAGGAGGATTACCATGGAAGAACTTGCCATTAACGGTGGTACGCCCGTCAGTTCGAAGGTTCTGGGTTATGGCCATCAGGATATTAATGAAAGCGATGTGCAGGCAGTTGTTGATTGCCTGCGTGGCGACTATCTGACCTGTGGACCTGCAACTGAGGCCTTTGAAGACTCTATCAAAGAGGCTACAGGTGCCGGATATGTGACCGCAGTGGCAAATGGCACGGCTGCATTGCATGTCGCCTGCCTTGCTGCTGGTATTAAGCCTGGTGATGAGGTGATCGTCTCGCCCATCACGTTTGCTGCCTCGGCTAATTGCGTGCGTTATTGCGGTGGCACGCCCGTATTTGCCGATATCGATCCGAAGACCTGGAATATCGACCCGGCATCTATTTGTGAGAAGCTGACCGACAAGACCAAAGCCATTGTGGCTGTTGACTTCGGCGGTGTGCACGTGGACTCCTCCGAGATTCGCAAGATATGTGACGAGCGCGGTCTTACGTTCATTGAGGATGCGGCTCACGCTATGGGCACGTGCCATAACGGTACAGCGGTGGGCTCAATCGCCGACATGACGACGTTTAGCTTTCATCCTGTGAAGACCATCACGACTGGCGAGGGCGGTGCTGTTGCCACGAATGACCCGGAGCTCGGTAAGATGATTGAGCTGTATGCCAAGCACGGTATCACTCGCGATCATGAACTTATGCGCGAGAAGGACCAGGGTGGCTGGTACTACGAGCAGCTGGTGCTGGGCTACAACTATCGCATTAGCGACATCGAGGCCTCGCTCGGTGTGAGCCAGATGAGGCGCTTGGGCCAGTTTGGCGATCGACGCAAGCAGCTCGTGGCCTTCTATAACGAGCAGTTCGCCAAGATTCCCGAGGTGCAGTTCCAACAGGACGCTACGCCCGAAGACACTGTACGTCATCTGTATTGCTTGAAGTTCGACACCGAAGCCCTGGGCGTGACGCGTCGCTTCATTTTCGATGCGCTGCGCGCGGAGAACATCGGCGTGAACGTGCATTACCTGCCCGTTTATCTGCTGCCCTACTACAAAGACCTGGGTCATGCTCGTGGGGATTGCCCTAATGCTGAGGACTACTACGATCATTGTGTCACATTGCCGCTGCATTGCGGACTCACCGACGAAGATGCCCAATGCGTTGTGGATGCCGTGGCGAAGATCGTGGAGTGGTGCCGCGCGAATAGGGGGGCGGAATAGTGCCCAGAAACATCTGCATCATCACAGCTCGTGGCGGCTCTAAGCGTATTCCGCGCAAAAATGTGCGTGAGTTTTGCGGCAAGCCGATGCTTGCATACTCGGTAGAAGCTGCGCTTGAGAGTGGCATCTTCGACACCGTAATGGTTTCGACCGATGATGATGAGATTGCTGAGGTAGCCAGAAGTTACGGGGCTGATGTGCCTTTCATGCGTAGTGCAGCAACTAGCAACGACTACGCTACTACAGCCGATGTGCTGCGCGAGGTGCTCTCGGAATACGAAAAGCGCGGGGTGGCATTTGATGTCATGTGCTGTCTGTATCCTACGGCCCCGTTCGTGAGCGCCTGCGAGCTCAAGGAGGCCTCCGCGATGATTGGAGAAGGAGCGAAATCGGTTATTCCTGTAACTACGTATGACTTCCCGCCGCTTCGTGGGTTCAAGGTTGGTTCATATGGATCGCTTGAGTATGCCTTCCCTGAATATGCGCAGATTCGCAGTCAGGACCTGCCTGAGATGGTACATGATTGTGGAAGGTTTTACTTCGCAAAGGTGAGCGATTACCTTGAATCAGGTGCGTTTGCGATGCCTGGTTGTCGTGCGTTGCATATAAATCCTAGACTTGTTCAGGATATCGATGACGAGACCGACTGGGAAATGGCGGAATCAAAATACCTTCAGGCAAAGAAAGGCGGTTGCCTGTGAATATGAAAGACAGGCTCGAGCATAACGAGACCTATTTTATTGCGGAAATGAGTGCGAATCACGGCGGCAGCTTTGAGCGAGCTATGCAGATTGTTGATCTTGCCAAGGAAGCTGGGGCTGATTGCCTCAAGCTCCAGACATACACGGCCGATACTATGACGCTCAAATCTAACGCTGAGGACTTCATGAACAGGGGAGGGCTATGGGATGGGATAAGCATGTACGATTTGTACAAGAGCGCCTATACCCCCTGGGAGTGGCATAAGCCAATCAAAGAGAGGTGCGATGAGCTAGGTCTCGACTTTTTGTCTAGTCCCTTTGATGACTCTTCAGTAGATTTTCTTGAGCAGTTCTCGCCCGTGGCATATAAGATTGCGAGCTTCGAGCTCACCGATATACCGTTGATTAAGCATGCGGCAGCCAAGGGACGCCCCATGATTATGTCAACCGGAATTGCGACCAAAGAAGAAATTGCTGAAGCCGTTGATGCGTGCCGTGCCGTGGGCAATGAAGACATCGTTCTTTTGAAGTGTTGTTCCTGCTATCCGACGGACTATGCCGAGATGAGACTCTCTCTTATTCCCGAGATCAAGCACGACTTCGGCACGATTGTTGGGTTATCCGATCACTCCGAAGGACATCTGGGAGCTGTGGCGGCCGTGGCATTAGGCGCGCGCGTGATCGAAAAGCACCTTTGCGTTGGAAGGGAAATTGAGACGGCGGATAGTTCCTTCTCTATGGAGCCTTCTGAGTTTAAAGAAATGGTAGAGGCCGTAAGGAATGTCGAAAGGGCTATCGCCCCCGCTACGTGGGATCTTCCTGCAAGAGAGGTGAGACAGCGTGAGGGCAGGCGCTCGATTTATGCTAGTGCGCCTATTGCCAAAGGCGATATTTTCACTGTGGACAATATCAAAATCGTCAGGCCTGCAAAGGGGATTGCGCCAAAATACTGGGATCGCCTTTTGGGCAAGAAGTCGCCATGCGATTTTGCGTACGCTGACCCCATATGCCTGAGCGACGAATGGTTGGAGGGTTGATGCTCGAAGATACCCTGATTCTCGGCGCTAGCGCCGAGTCTTTGCACGCGATTGATGTAGCGCACCAGCATGGATATAACGTTATTGCCCTTGATGGCTCGCCAAGCGCTGCGGGCCTTGCCGCTGCGGATGCGTCGGCGGTTGTCGATATCACTAACGCCGATGAGGTAATGGCTATTTTGGACGGACGGAGACCTGCTGCCATTCTTCCGGTCCCAATTGGGCGTGCGCTTGTCTCTACGGGCAGGATGAACGATATACTTGATTTGCCTGGCGTTCGTGAGAAGACGGCAGATTATTGCACTGATAAGTATGCCTTTGCGAGGGGCCTCTCCGGGAAACAGCTTAGGGATGCAAAGTGTCTCTTGGCCAGTGATGTTATGACTGACCCGACTGCGCTCGATGGATTTGCCTTCCCCGTTATTGTTAAGCCGCGGTATGGCTCCGGTAGTCGTGGAGTAGTTCTTGTCGAAAATCGTGCCGATGTTCTTATGCAGCTTTCCAAAGACGATATCGTAGAGGAATGCTGTCCTGGTATTGAGTATGGGATGGACGGGATCGTGAAGGACGGTAGCCTTCTCGTGCTTATGCTTAGAGAAAAGGTTAATACTAAGCCCCCCGTGCGTCAGTGCATCGGTTACCTTACGGTTCCACGTGGTGATAAGGTTTATTCTGTCGTTGAGCCTTATATGGACGCCGTTGTTTCCGAGATCGGTCTTGAGGACGGACTGTTTCACGCTGATATTATGGTGGGGGATGGTAAGCCATTTGCGATTGAGGTATCGGCGAGGCCATCTGGTCATAGCATCAGCAGTGATCTTGTGGCCCTTGCGACCGGCTACGACCCGCTCGAGCTCTTTCTGGATTGCTGCGTTTTGGGCGGTGAGTTGCCTTCGGTGCCTGATGTGCAACGATTGTTCATGGGCTTCTTTGACTTCGGTGCGTGTGAGGTGATTGCATGCCCGGACCCCGATTATCTTAAAAGCAAGTATGGGCTTTTAAGATACGTGCAGAACTTCGATTCAGGTACCGTTTTTGGGGATACTGTTGACGGGACTGTCACTGAGCGTGGCAAATTCATAATGAGGGCGGGGCAAGGCGATCCGCTGCAGCATATGGCTTCATTGCTTGATGAGTTTGAGATAAGGCATCTAGATGCTCGCCCTCTTTAGAACCGATTGCGATGCTGGCCAGGGAATGGGGCATATCATGCGATGTGCGGCCCTGGCTCGTGCTCTCCGTAGCATGGACGTGGATGTGGTATTTGCTTGTTCGAAGCCGGAGGGTGTCGCTTTTGCTTACGACTCGGGCTTTGAGGTTCTGGACTTGTCTTCGGTTGATATGGAAACCGAGAAGCGTTTCTTATTGGAATATGGTCATAGCCGTGATGTTTCGCTGATAGTGGCCGATTCGTATGAGTATGAACCGGTCTATCTTCGTGCTTTAGGTGATATCGCTCCCGTGGTTTATATCGACGATCTTCACACGCCAGGTCTGGCCGTAAAGGCAATCATAAACGGGAATATCACGGCTGATGAGGTGCGGTACAAGGATTTGTACGTGTCGGGTGACACAAAACTCCTCATTGGTGCACAATTCAGCTTGCTGCGCAGCGAGTTTTGCGGGCTTGGATCATTTTCCGTGAAGGACGATGTTCGCAAGATTCTTGTTGCCTCTGGAGGATCTGATCCCCATTACGCAAGCGTAAAGGTTACGGAGGCGCTGCTCAATTGTCCCTCTCTTTCGGAGTGCGAGATTGTTGTAATGGTGGGCGTGTTAAGCGGTAGCATTGATTGGCTGCATGCCATTTCGGCTTGTCAGCCGAGGGTTAAAGTACGCCAAGGCGTTAGAAATGTAGCGCAGCTGATGCGTTCGTGTGATATGGCAGTTGCTGCAGCGGGGGGCACGATGAACGAGCTTTGCGCCTGTGGCGTGCCTTCTATCGCCTATGCGCTGGCAGAAAATCAGGTAAAGGCTATTGCAGCTTTCGCCTCTGCCAACTGTGCGCTGGAAGGCGGCGCTGTTTGGGAAGATGGGTTCTCTTCACTGGTGGCTCGTTGCGCTGAAGCGCTTGCGAACGATGCGGGCCTTCGTACGGAGCTTTCTAAAAATGCAAAACGCTTATTTGATGGCAAAGGGGCGGAGAGGCTTGCGCGTGAGCTGTACGGGTTTATGGCAACGGGCGCTTGGGAGGCATGAGTCCGCCGTATGGCTACTGTCAAGGATCTTTCGCAAATGTGCCGATGTCTAGATGGGGCCACCGGCGCTATTGCTCTACACCCGAGCCTCCTTCTCTTTGGGCAGCGATACGTCGTGAGCGTCAAAACAAGCGCGTAGAACGATAAACCCCTCGTCCTCCGAGAAGGCCGAGGGGTTTATGTCGATCATCGGGTCGTCGGCCATCCCGGCGGCATTCGGCTTCAGCCTGATTTTCCGCCGGCGCGGAATTCGACCACGGCAGGTAAGGGGACGCGGACAAATAGTTGGACCGAATAAGGTCCGGTTAGGAGTTCGCTAATGCCAAGCTACACCGACGAGCAAAAGCGCAGGGCAATCGAAATGGTCGAGGAGTGCGGCGGGTCGGTGACGCGCGCGATGCGCAGGCTGGGATATCCCACGCGCCAAACGCTGTGCCAATGGCTGAATCAGCGCGACGCGTCGCACGAGAGGAGATCCGGCAGGCCCTGGAGCCATTACGATTCGGCGCTGAAGGCGCAGGCCGTGGCGTTCGTGAGGTCGAGCATGGCCGGCAAGGACGTCGCCGAGATGCTGGGGTGTCGAGCGCCGCGGTGGTCTACAATTGGGCGAGATATCCGATGCGCTCGAGAACCTGGTCAACCGCGCCTTCCGGGCCGCGGCGCCCAACGAGCTGTGGCTCACCGACATCACGGAGTTCGGGCTGCCGGGCGGCAAGGTGCACCTGTCCCCGATCCTCGACTGCTTCGACGGCGCCCTGCCCGCCTGGTCGATCGGCACGAGCCCGAACGCGGAGCTCGCCAACAGCAGCCTCGAGGCCGCATGCGGCACGCTCTGCGAGGACCAGCGCCCCGTGACCCGTTCCGATCGCGGGTGCCATTACCGCTGGCCAGGATGGATAGCCATATGCGAGAAGAACCACCTGACCAGGTCGATGTCGAGGAAGGGGTGCAGCCCGGACAACTCGGCGATGGGGGGATTCTTCGGCAGGCTTGAGAATGAATCCTTCCACCATCGGGACTGGTCGGGCGTGACGATGCCCGAGTTCTGCCGCATGCTCGACGCCTATCTGAGATACTACAACGAGGAGCGGCCGAAAGAGAAGCTGGGATGGCTGAGCCCGATGCAGTACCGCAGAAGCCTAGGGCGGGCGGCGTAGCCGGTTCAAAGAAATGCCCGCATCCCCTTATCGAAAAGACATTTTCGATGAAGCGAAACGTGACTAAGGAGCAAAATGGATAGCAAAAAGGCAAAGGGTATTGCAGCCGATTTTGTCACAACTGGCACAGAGGCCGTTGTGGAGACAGCGGCAGACAACCTCCCATTGCTCGCTTCGGCAATTCACGACGCAGGCTTTCAGGGTGCCGCCTCAATCCTCGCAGACGGCGTTGTCGGCGCGGTAGCTCCCGGTGCCCTTGGCCTCGTCTTCGGATACCGCATGAGGCGAACAGAACGAAACTTGATTATTCTGATTGACAAGCTGTCTTCCAATATCGAGATCGTCAACGAAAGATTGGACTCCCTAGAAGCAACTGTTCGGGACAAATACACAAACGGCTCATACAGGGATGCATTTCTTGACAGCGTGGTCGACGAAAACGAGCCCGAAAAAGTGTCTCGTAATGTCAATGCCTTCATAAACTGCATGGCGTACGGCAGTGCGGGCGACTCATTTGTCCTAACGCTGTTCGACGATCTGTCGAGGCTCAATAGACTCGACATCCGCGTCCTTAAACTTCACTACTACAATCCCATTACCGGGCATATGGCCGACGACAGCTTTGATAGGCTGATTTGGGAAGAAGGAATTGACTGCAGTGAGTATAGAGTCATTCGCGAAAAGCTATGCCGCTTAGGCCTACTCGAAAGCAAAAACGAGGAGAAGCGGGAAAAGAACCTCGAGGCTGTTCAAAATGCAGTCAGCGAGCTTCTTTCGCAGCTTGGCAAGAGGAACCCCAAAATCCCCAAGCCCCCAAAGCTCCAAAGAATCAGCACCTCTGACTCCTATTTGATTACCTCGCTCGGACGCCGGTATCTTGAATTGATTCGTCCGGTTCAAGAGACAGTTTCAGCCTAATGCAAATTCGAGCCTTCAAATCGAGGGCAGCTGG
>NZ_HE611016.1:66730-83088 GCF_000236865.1 Senegalimassilia anaerobia JC110
TAGCCGATCGATGAGTGCATCCTTTGCGTGTTGTAGTAGAGCTCGATGTATTTGAACACGTCCTGCTTCGCCTCCGGTACCGTCAACAGTTTTGCGCAAATTCAGCTAGTCGCCGGCACGGCTACTCCTTGAGCAGAGACGCGTCCAGGTATCGACGGGAGCCCCATTCGCTGTCGGCGACGTATTTCAGGCGGGCGGCAACCAGCATCAGCGCGGATTTCCCGTCGGGGAACGCGTCGGCGACGCGGGTACGCCGCCTGATCTCGCTGAGCTGATCGATGGTGTTGTTCGTGCGGATGCGCCGCCAATGCTCGCGGGCATCTCGCAGTACGTCAGCGTCTCGGCGAAGCCTTCGCGCACGACCTTTGCGGCCTCCTTCAGCCTCATCGACTCGAGCTCGGCGGCCACCGACCCCGCCTTGGCCGATGCCGCCTCGCGCGACTCCATGGCGTGGATGGCCTTGAGCATGGCCGCGACCTGCGAACGCTTCGATTTGGGGACCTTGGCCAGTGCGTTGCGGTAGAAGCGCACCGTGCAGCGCTGGTATCTGGCACTGGGGAACACCTCGGCGATCGAGCCCACCATGCCGGCGGCCTTGTCGCCGGTGAACATGCGCACGCCGCGCAGCCCTCGCGACTTCAGCCACGATAAAAAGTCTTGCCAGCACTCCTTTGACTTCGTGAAGCCCTCGGCGCAGCCGATGACCTCGCGGTAGCCGTCCTCGTTCATGCCGATGGCCACCATCACCGCCACGTTCTCGCAGGAGCCGCCCCAGCTGCGCTTCAGGTAGATGCCGTCGATGTAGACGTACGGGTATTCGCAGGTCAGAGGCCGGAATCTCCATTCGTCGACTGCCTTGAACGTCTTGTCGTTGAGGTTGGAGACCGTGCCGGCGGAAACGCCCGCGCCCCACAGGATCTCGCCGACGTCCTCGATGCGCCGCGTCGACACGCCGGCCAGGTACATCTCGATGATGGCCTCCTCCACGCTGGTCTCGCGCCTTTTGTAGCGCTCGACGACCGCGGCGGCGAAGCGCATGCCCTTGAGCATCGGCATCTTGAGCGCGACCTGGCCCGAGGTCGTGGTGAAGCCGCGTTCGCAGTGGCCGGCGCGGTAAGCGGCGCGCTCGTCGGTGCGCTCGTAGGGCCCGGCGCCGACGAGCTGGTCGGCCTCCTCGTCGAATGATACGATTGGATTGGATATGGCCTGCCTCCTAGCATGATTGAATTCGACACTCAAATCATACCGACGGCACGCGCCATGTCCTTTTTCTTTTGGACGCGTTTAGCTTTCATAGTGAGTAAAAATGCATATGCTATCCGAGCGGGATATCCGAATAGACGGTTACGGAAGCGAGCGGTATCATGACGACACTGGTTATCGTGGGCAACGGATTCGATAGGTTCCATGAGTTGCCCACAGGCTATGAAAACTACAGAGCTTTTCTTTTGAGCAATTATGCGCGCTTAGTGGATGATTTTGAGTGCTTTACCTTCCTGGACAACGATGGACCAGAGCGGTGGAGCGACGTCGAGAAAACGCTCACCTTGGCATATGAGGAATGCTTAGAAGACGCATTAGGCTCATATCCGCTCGATTTATCTGCAGACAATCCTGGTTGGAATGATCCGACTATTTGCATTGAGGGGCAGACGGGCTTCATTAACGATTTCACTGGAGAGCTGTTCTTCCGTTGGCTTCTTTCCGTGGATGTGATGCAGGCAGAGAACGAAGTGGTGTTTCCGAGCGACTCGGTTTTCGTTACATATAACTACACCACTGTTTTAGAGGACGTCTATGGCGTTTCAAAATCTCGCATCTTCCATATTCACGGATCAGTTGATGATGTGGAGAGAGATGCGCTTTTGCGAAATGATTATGGGACCGTTCCCGCGGTTGTCATTCCGGATGATTGGGATGGAATGGATGTGAAGATTGCTAGAGACGAACACAATCAATCGGAGATATCCTCGGTAATTCAGTTTGGCTCTCCATATAACGATCCGATTCAGGTTCGAAGGGATCTAGAGAAAAGGTATGGGCGTGAGGATTTCTACGGAGCAATGATCGAAACATGCGTTGCGGCTCTGGAACGTTTTTGCGAGGCCGCAAGCAAGTGCTTGTCGAGGAATTACAAGGCTTTAGAAGAGTTCGTTGGTCGGTGGAATATTGATAGGGTTGTTGTCTTCGGTCATAGTTTTGATAGCGTGGACAGGCCGTATTATGAGGACATCTTCGTTCCCTTGCTTGGCGATAGGCCATGGACTTTTATTGTCTATAGCGACAAGGGCGCACAAAAGGCGGAAGATTTTTGCTTTGAGGCTGGAATCAGCGATTTTGCATTTTTGTCGGATAAGAACAAAAGCGTGGTCGACCTGAGGAGGTCTGCTCCGGATGATTTGTGATGGCTTTTGTGCAATTGAAGCTGGGTTGTGAAGCGAGTGTTGAAAAGAGCGCGTCTTAACGCACGCCCATTGAGTCGTATAGGATTGACTGTGGGTATGGCGGTTGTTTTCCGCTGATCTCCTTGGTCGTTTTGCGACGGCGATGATTGCAATCGTCAAGTTTGCTGGCGACCGATGCGTGCGTTAGCCTGATGATGGCTCGCTCTTCGTTTTAAAAGCACGTCGTCCCCTCTATGGGGTAGTGAGCCGGTTGGCATTCCCATAGTTGTTTTGGGACTTTGCTTTCAGCCTATAATCTTGCCTTCTCCACCAAGGGCGTGATTGCTTTCGTATGGAAAACGTCAGCATCTCCAATGCCGGTTTCGCAATTGACGAATTCATAGGGTGCATAACGGATTTTATGTTGCCAATCACTTCGTTGTCGCTAGCGTTTGGGATGGGCGGATGGTTGCGACATAGGGAAGGGGTAATATTGTTATGCCAGTGACTCGCATTGCTGTTTTAAGCACGGGTTGCTTTGTTGGTATCGATAGCAGAAGCTCCGCAAGTAATACGCAGGGGGGACCATGGTAGATTTTGGCGCACTGATGAAAAGCGGAAATCGGACAGTTGAGATTGATCCTGAGTTGATTTTCGAGCAGCTTCCTAAGTCAAATCGGATTAATGATCTTTACAGCAGCCAAGCGGCAATTTTGCGCCAATGGTTTACGACTTTTCGCGACAAACGTGATATCGCTCTTGAACTCAATACTGGAGGTGGAAAAACGCTCGTCGGCCTGCTGATTGCTCTATCGACTATGCGAGAGATGAATGAAGGCGTGCTCTATTTGGTCGAGAACAAGCAGCTTGTTGATCAGGTTGTGTCTCAGGCAAAAGAGTTGAGCATACCTGCTGTGCCATATAACGGAAAGGCATCCATTAGCGCCGATTTCGATAATGGTGAAGTTATACTCGTTGGCTCGTACAAGGCTCTTTTTAATGGTTTGAGCGCATTTGGAATTAAGGGTTCAATAGATACCCAAGCGATAGGAGGTGTGATTGTTGATGACGCCCATGCATCGCTAACTGCTTTGTCTGATGCATTTTCGCTAACGATTCCGGCGGAGGATTCTGAGGATTTATATCGAGCGCTTTTACGCGAGTTTGAAGATGCGTTTATCGCGATTGGGAGACGGTCTGCTTATGACGAGCTAATGAGTGGCATTGGCGATGCTACTGTTGAGATACCGTTTTGGTACTGGATCGAGAAGGTGCAGCCGATTTCGACAATGATCCGTCAAGCGTTGATAGAGCACGGAGATTCTGATAAACGGCTTTCGAGGGAGCTAACATTTAAATGGCCACTACTGAAGGACGGATTGAAGTACTGTCAGGTAATTATTAGCAGAAGAGAAATTGTAATTGCGAGCCTTTATCCAAGAATTGACTTAATCCCATCTTTCGCTAACGCAAAACGCCGAATTTATATGTCTGCCACGATTACTGACTATGGAGATATGATTCGCGCATACGATGCTCGCCGCTTGGATAATAACTCGGTAATTGCGCCAAAAACAGTATCTGGCGTTGGAAGGCGCATGATTCTCTGCCCTCCTAATAATGTGCTCAACAGTGAGGCCTTCTGTAGTCTAATGGCTAAGACCATTGAATCGAACAGGGGAATTGTTCGTCTTTGTCCTAGCAAGGAGAGCGGGGATTCCATAGGGGGATGCGCATTTCGGTGTCCGATTGGGAGTGAAGAGGTTATCGCTACGGTGAAATCGCTTCAACAAATAATAGACACTACTCCCGTCTCGTTTGCAAATCGATATAACGGTATGGACTTTCCTGGCGATTCGTGCAGGGTTCTAATTATTCGCGATTTGCCGAAGAGCGGCAATGGGCAAGATGGGCTGATGTCCATGTATTTAGAGAAGAGCGACTTGAGAATTCAGAGAATCGCTCGAACGATTGAGCAAGGTATTGGTCGTGGCGTAAGGGGGTCGAGCGACCATTGCGTTGTGCTGCTCGAAGGTGACAAGCTGGTTGACTGGATGAAGAGAATTAGAGTTAGGCGATACTTTACCCCCGCATTAAGGGCTCAGCTTAAGATGGGGGACGCTATCGCCGAAAGCTTGTCGACGCCGGAGGATTATTGTGAAGCAATAAGACAGGAATTGGAAGATGACGAGAATTGGAAGGTCTATCATGCGGATCAGCTGGCTGCAGTTGTGCTGAGTGACGAAGATAATCGTTTTGGCTTTTCGTGTGAATGCGCCCGTGTCGAAAGGAGGGCGTTCTCATGTTGGCTTCAAGGGAATCATTGTGAAGCGATCTCTGCTCTTTATGCGCAAGCTGAAAAGTGCCAGAGTGATTCGTATTATCGTGGATGGCTGTATCACCTAGCTGCACGCATCGCGTACGATTCGGGCGATAAACGTAATGCGGACTCATTTCAAAAACGGGCACATTCGTTTAATTCGGCAATTTCATACTCGTCATTTGCTTCATGGGAATCGGTTCCTGCATGGGCCATGATGCGGGCGAAGAGAGTCAAAGCGTATATCGAAAGCAAGAATGCTCAGGCGGATCCAATTGCCTATTATGATAGGTCGATGAGTGGTCTTCGTGAAGATGCGCCGTTCCGAGACTTCGAAGAGGGCCTTAAGCTGCTCGGCCTGTTCCTTGGCTTTGAAGCCGATCGAGCTGACAAAAATGGAGTGGGCCCGGATGTATATTGGATTGAAGACGCTACGTCCGGGTTTGTAATAGAGGTGAAAAATGAGAAGGAGTCCGATACCCCCCTCCGAAAAAGCGAAGGAGGTCAACTGAGGACAGCCAAAGCGTGGCTTGAGCATGAGCGCCAAGGGATAAAGGCCGTTCCGATCTCCGTCCAGCCGTGCCCCAAGGCTGATTTGAGTGCGAGTGCTTCGGATCTCCACATTATGACCCCTTCGAATTGTATTGCGCTGAAGAACAAGGCGAGAGAGTTTATGGTTCATTTCCAAATGGAGTATTGGAGGGAAGGTGAAGGGGCGTTAGCTCAATTTCTAGTTGATAACAACTTGTCTGCGCAGTCTATCGTGGATTCATTTACCGTTTGCTTCGAGGAATAGCTTAGATGATGCGGAGATGCGAACGTATGGAGTGGTTAAGGTTCCTTGAACAGAAGGGCGTTGGTATCTCCAGCGGATCGTTATTTGGTCACTGTATATAATTTGAGTTGGTGAAGCTGCTATCTGTGAGATAGATGCTGCGCTTTATGTTGATGGTATTTTGGGATTCCGACAGCTGGAGGGTTGCTATGCCGAAGATTAAAAGTATTCGCATTGAAGGGCATCCCGCTCTTGGGAACCTCAATCTCGATTTTTGCGGGACTGATGGACGGGCAGTTGATACCGTGATTCTTGCAGGAGAGAATGGCGTGGGCAAAAGCACGGTGATGGGTCTGCTTTATAGCTTGATATCTGGTCATGCAGGCAAGCCGTTTGGAATCGCGACGATCGTGCTTGAAGAGGAAGAAGGGGCGACAGAGCTAAGTTATACCTTAGAGAATAAAGGGTATAGCTCTATGATGTACGCTTGTAACCAGTCGACCGGCGAGAGGGAATGGGTAGGCTCCGACAGTTTTACAGCCAGGCATCCTATGGCTGCCATATACTCAGATGTTGACATTAATTTCCATGCCAATAACCTTACATCAGTGACGAGCCTTACGCTCGACTCCGAGAAAGCGAGTCGTAGGTCGTCAGGCAATTTGCCAACAGAAATCAATCAGCTATTAATTGATGTTCAGGCACTAGATGATGCCGAGCTCTCAAACGCAGCCAGAAACAATCCTGACCGATGCGTTGGAGAACTTGGTGTTCAGGAGCGCATTCCGCGCTTCACCAGTGCATTCGGGATGATGTTCGACGATTTGCGTTACGATAGGATTGAGAACAGGGATGGGCATAAGGAGATTGTTTTCAGGAAATGTGGCAAAGAGATATCTATTGATGCTCTGAGTTCTGGAGAGAAGCAGGTGGTCTACCGTGGGTGCTTTCTCTTGAAAGATGCTAATGCGACCAGGGGAGCCTTTGTGTTTATAGATGAGCCCGAGATTAGTCTTCATCCTCTATGGCAGCAGAAGGTTTTGGATTATTACAAGGCGATGTTCACAGATGCCACTGGCGTGCAGACCTCTCAGATTTTTTGTGTGACGCACTCTCCGTTCGTTATCCATAGCAACCGCAGACGAGATGATAAGGTGATTGTCATGAAGCGGGCGGCTGATGGTGGAATCGAGGTTTCTGACAAGCCGGAGTATTACCGCTGCGACTCTATTGCTGCAGTCGAAGATGCGTTCTCAATCAAGAACTTCACTGCAGAGGTTCCGACCGTCTATCTCGAGGGGCCGACTGATGAAAAGTATTTCAGAAAGGCTGTAGAAGTATTTGGCTACGACGAGCGGTTAAGTTTCCACTGGATTGGGTACAACGAGAACGGGGATCCTGGAAGAGCGAAGTTTACAGGGTCCTCTGCCCTTTTGAAGGCTTATGAATTTCTATCGGCGCACAATCCACCTAAGCCAGTGGTCTTTCTGCTTGATTGCGATACGAATAAGGGTGAGAAGACGAGTGGTAATGTTCGTTATTCCACAATGTGTACGTATGGAGAGGGCAAGGGTGCTACCAAGGGAATCGAAAATGCTCTATGTCTTGACGGCGTCGATATGAATAGCTTTCTCGTGCGCAAAGAGACGCCGGCTGGATTCGGGAAAACTGACCAGCACTGGGAAATTGATAAAACAAAACTCTGCTCATTCATTTGCTCAATGGACAGCAATCAGCTGAAGACTGTTTTTGCCAATTTGGATTTGGAGATCAAAAGGATTATCCGTTTTGTTGAGTCTTGCGAATAATTGAGACTGCATGCCCCAAGTCGCTAACTGGATTGGTTGCCCAAAGAGGAAGAGGGCCCTGCAAGTTGTTGGTCATTCGTGCCATGGGCATGCAGTGCGCTAAAACGTGGGTGTCCGGGATCCGTTGGCGTGGGTGTTGGGTGAGGGTGCCGTCAAGGACCTTTCGCAAATATATCGACGTTTAGGTGGGGCCACCGGCGTTATCGCCCTACATCCTGCCCTCCTTCTCTTCGAGCAGCGATACGTCTAGGTGACGCCTGCGGCCCCACTCGTTTTCGACTATGTATTTCAGCCTGGCGGTCACCAGCATCAGCGCGGATTTCCCGTCGGGGAACGTGCCGACGACGCGGGTTCGGCGGCGGATCTTCCTGTTCAGCCGCTTGATGGCGTTGCTCGTCCTGATCCTGGTCCAATGCTGCATGGGGAGGTCGGTGTAGGCGAGCGTCTCGGCGCAGCCCTCGCGCACGACCTTGGCTGCCGCGAACAGCTTCATCCACTCGAGCGAGTCGGCCACCTCGGCCGCCTTCGCCTCCGACGCCTCGCGCGATTCCTGCGCATGGATGGCCTTGAGCATCTTGGCGACCCTCGTCCGCTTCTGCCTCGGCACCTTGCCGAACACGTTGCGGTGGAAGCGGACGGCGCGCCGCCGGTATCCCGCCTCGGGGAAAACCTCCTCGAGCGCCCCGAGCATCCCCAGCGACTTATCGCTGGTGACGAGCCTCACGCCCGACAGCCCGCGCCCGCGCAGCCACAGCAAGGTGGCGCCGCGAAGCTTGGGGGCGTCGAGCACGACCTCGCCGCTCGTGGTGACCAGCTTCCTCTTGCAATGGCCGGAACGGTACGCCTCGCGGGCGGCCGTCCTCTCGTGGCGCTTCGCCCCGACCATCTCGTCGGCTTCCTCGTCTAGCAGGGCGTTGAGCGTCTCCTGCACGGTTTTCCTCACGAGCTCGCGAAGGTCCGACTTCAACGACTCCTCGTCGATTGATACCATGTTGGCGGACATGGTTGCGATGCCTTCCTCGGTACGTTTTATGCTTGGTCGCCGAAAATCATACCGATGGCTGACGACCATGTCTTTCATTCCTAGACGTATTCGGCTTTCAATTTGCGTATGCTGCCGCGGGCAAAGTGGCTGCGGGCGTTGTCGCCGCTCGAAGCGTTTTTGAGCAGGGGATGGAGGTGCGTTCGCTGCGATACCGGGTGCGCGCCCGCGTCGGTGTTAGCGGCTGCCGCGGCCTTGTCCGCGAGCGCGCCCCTGCGGGTTCTGGGCGGTTTCGCAGGAAATGGGCGCCGATTTCGCCATGGGTCCTGGACTTCTGTGCGGTTTTCGGCGAGGTTTGTTGGCTGTCGGCTTCGCCGACCTGGGGAAACGTCGGCGTGTTGCGGCGTTTCGGGTCGGTTCAGCCTGCGAAACCGCCCAGAAGTTGCGAGTGGGGTTTGCTTGCGTTGAAGGTGGCGCGTCTAACGTGTGTTTCGGTCTGGTTGGTGCCGGTCGCGAGCATTGCGATTGCTGAGCCGCATGCATTGGTGCGTGCATTGATTCCCGGGCGCAAGCAGGGGCCGGAGGCGCGTTCAGGATGCTTGGGACGTGAGAAGTCGCCCTTCGCCAGGCGGCTGTACGCCGTGTTGCGCGATGTCCCGACCTTGCGGGGCGATCTCGGCGATTGAGTCGCCCCGCTTCCTCAGTTACTGTATTGAACGCACTTGCGACTTGCTGGATCCTTTCTCGTCTCCTTGGTGGAGTAGACGAACCGGTGCATCCTGGAGCAGCCCAGGGTGGCCGAGAACACGTTGAACTCGAACGCCTCCCCGCGCCTGCTCGTCATGCGCAGGTCCTCCTTCCAGTCGAACTGTAGCTGCCGGCCGGGAGGGGTCTCGTACCTGGGATGGGGCTCGGGCCGCCCGCCGCCGTCGAAGGCGATGTCGTGCCTGCGGCAATAGTGCGTGAAGGCGTTGTACCCGGGCATCCGCCGCTCCCCGCACTGATGCAGGAGGTATTCGTGCACGGTCTTCTTGGTGGCGCCCGGCATGGCCGTCTTCTCTGCGATCAGCGTTCTGTGGGCATCGAAGCCGCTCGGTCGGTTGCACCTGCCGTCGTCGACGTCGCCGCCTTCGTTCCAATACCGTGCGACAGTGTGCCTGTCGAGCCCATAGCGCCTGCCGATCTCGCTGAAGTTCGGCTTCAGCCCGAGCTGCCTGTACATGTTCAGCTCGCCCATGATGTTCCTCTCTTCCAATCTTGCTCCTTCCTGCCTGTTTTGCTGGGCGGGAAGAGCATATCCACGTTGGTGCGATTGGCGAAAGTACGTTGGCGCGGTTGGCGCAACTGCATTGGCGCCGTCGGCATCATGCGTTGGTGCGGATGGCGCAATTTATATTGGCATTAATACCACAGTTCATGGAGACCACGTCCAACGTGGTCATCGAGGGCTGCGCGGGCACGGGCAAGAGCTTTTTGGCCTGCTGCCTCGCGAAGCAGGCGTGCAGGATGCGCAGGAGCGCGCGGTACGTGAGGCTCCCCGACCTGCTCATGGAGCGCGACGAGCTCGCGGCCACCGAGCGGTCGGACGCGAAGATATTGAAGAAATACGCGCGGTACGAGCTCCTGCGCCTGGACGAGTGGCTCACGGAAGACGTCGACGACACCGACATAAACTTCCTGTTCGAGCTGATAGAGCGACGCTACGCGGCTAAATCCACGGTCATCTGCACGCAGTACACGCCGGCGGAGTGGCACGGCCGGCTGGGAGGCGGGGTGCAGGCCGACGCCATGGTCGACCGCCTGGCGCACGGGGCCATCCGGATCGACCTAGGCGACGTGAACGTGCGCAAGCTGCTGGCCGAGCGCAAATAGCGATACTCGCAACGCGAAACGCGTGATATGCAAACGGCGTGAGCGCCGATACGCGAACCGCGAAACATGCGGTGCTCACGCCGCGAAATAATTACCATAAGGAGCAAGGGCAGTAACAAGAAACATTAGAATATATTGCTGCTTTTCAAGACCCGCTGCCAAGCGGGTCTTGTTGTTAGAATGGTTAACAAAGGGATGCGAATTCGTGTTCCGCTTCTACGAAACACTAGCGTGTGAGGTGCGAGTTGACGTTTGATTTAATATGCTTTATTGCATATTTTGCAATTGCCTTGGTTGCTTTACCCGTTGTGAGGAAATTAGGCCCCGTTGCAATTACAAGCTATAAGCTGGAAGAGCGGTATGATTCGGACAATGGGCCCTCGAATGTGATATACCGAGTAGTATCTCCGGTGCTATGTTGCAGCTTCCTGTCACTAGCATTTTCAGCTATTTCATGCTTTTTCTTGCACGTGCAGCCTGAATACCGTTGGCTTCCCGTGCTAATGTATTGGGTGCTGATTGCTGTTAAGAAAAGCGGACTCGGCAAGCTTTCGTATCAAATAAAAATTCTTTTTCTCGAGGCGTTGCTGTCAATTACCTTGGCATTTGCCGTCGACTATTACGTTATGGGAAAGTTTGTTAACTCAGGCGTTGCCGTTTTCGACCAGTCAAATCTCGCATTTCAGCTGGAAGTTGCGCTGTTCTACGTGATTGTCCAGGTCATCGTTTCTTTAACTACACGTCGCAAATATAGGATTTGGCTAACCAACTACCAGCTCCCCAAGGACAAACGCTCTAATTCCTTCGCTTCGTATGCAAAGGTTGATATGAGCGAGAAGAACTTATTTTCTTACGAAAAGCGATTCGGACACTGCCTTCCGGAGCGTTATCAGAACGATATTCTTTTGCGGGCGGTCTTTTTCTCGATAATGGCTATTGAGGACTTTAATCGCCCGGCGGGCGTGCGCATTTTAGAAAGAATCGCTTTCCCTCTTGGCTTAGCGAAAACAACGGGCATTATGCAGCAGCAATCCGACAAAGCGCTGTCGGATGAAGGCAGTGTCGTTTTGGCAGTGAAATACATATCGAAAATGTGGGACGCGTTTCTAATAAAATATGCGCAATCCGAGAAATGCGCCCATGACGAAAGTGGAGTTTGTTTTGCTGGAGAATATTACACGTATGGCTATAAAAAACTTCGCGCCGCAATAAGCAACTCTTTTTCATTTCTGTATGGTGATTATTGCGGAACGTATGTTTTGAATGCAAACAGAGTGTTTAATGCTGTGCTTGCATTCGAAGAGCGTCGTGAATATGGACTCACGCCTGCTGTCGCTGTGGCGCAAGGAAGTCTTTGCTCGCAGCAATTAGCGTGGCTTTCTTCGGCATCTTGCTATTGGGCCGATTCAGTCACAATCGCGGCGGTTGAAAAACCGGTTGGGCAATTTACCAAGATAGCCTATGAAGCAGAAGGGGATGTTGCCAGCGCAGAGGCGATACGGAGGCTGACTGTTCGGCTGAAGAATAGCCATTTGCTCGTATATCAAGTTAGATATATAGAGCACGTCTTTGCTTCGATTGAGTGCTACGGGAGAAAAGGCTGCGAGTGCCCCACATTTGAAAGCTTCGAAATCCGCGGTAGGGGGTTGCGCGACTAATCGAGATGCCGCCGAAGTCGCTATTGAACTTTGCCATTCATCTCCGCACGAATAGGGGGTCGTTCGAATGCTACGGCCTGTCTTTGCTGTGGGAGACAAACCCAGGGAAGACGAACGATCTTGTTGCGCCTCTTCCAAGGAAGGCATGCGTTTACGCTTTAGACCAGATTCCAGAAAACCAAAGATTCAGGCGGACGTACGATGCCTCTTCGCCATGGATTACCTTGGAGAGCGACGCCCGGTTCTCGAACGATCATCCACATCGTTGGTATTAGTTTGGCATGAGGGCCTGTGACACGTTGTATTGAAAGCTGAGTGCCTACAACGATGGAGGCTAAAATACACGTGGGGGATTCGATAGCACGGTTCCATCGGATTGACTTTAGGGAACCATCCTATCGCACTTTGTATCTGGTTCCTGCAAGGTTGCGGCATACTCTTGCTTAGTGGCGCGCTATCTCCTCGTACTTGTCGGCCATGGCGGTTTCCTTTCCGTTGACGGCGTTTACCGGCATCTTGGGGTTTGTTGCAAAGCGTATGGGCCTATGCGTTGCAATTGTACGAATATTTCAGACATTCGCTACAGCGGATGTGCCTCAAGCGTCAACGACGCGGCATCTTGCTGCGACGGAACAGGGCCTAACAATAACCGTAATTGACTCTTTGTCGATTGAACGAGGTGGCTACATAGCGGCAAGCCAGGCGTCGGGGCGTCCGGAGGGGAAGAGTCGGAGAGACGCGCGGGTGGCCTCAAAGATTGATTCTCGTCGGCGATGGGTTCTCGCAACGTAAGCCCTTCTCGCGCGGCGCTGGTCGACTGCGCCAAGAGAGAACAGCGGCGAGATGCCGTCATCCGTTGGCGTGGATTAAGGGAGAGCACAGGGTGGCGATCGCCACGACCAACGATATCAGCGCAACGATTATGGCGACCCTGCTCAAGCGCTCACTTGCAATGTCGGCGCCGATGGAACTCGCGGTGGCGAGAATGTCTCTGTACGTTGAATCCCTCTCCAACAAAAGCTTGAAATTTCTGTTTGCCACGTTCTTAAACTTTCTGAGCAAGTCGACTTCCGAGTTTGATTGGTTGCCATTCTTTGAACGAAGCTCGGGGGATTCGGCCAACCTCAAGTCCTCCAGACCGTTCCATTGTCTCCAAGTTATTTCCCACAGCATGGCGGCATCATGAGACGCCTCTTTTATATCCAGGCTGTCGGTGAGCATTTCGAAGCGAAGCCCCTCTGTTTTCTTGAGGCTGTGACGCTTGTACTCCCTGCAGGCAACGTCTCTGCGCTTGGCATATAACTCCAGCATGTATTTTGAGTAATTGACCATGCAGATTTGAAGCAGGATATCCTGAACATGCTTAGCGTAGTGGTAGGCGATGGCGCGCTCCTCGTTATTCCCGTACAGTGACAGATGCTTTGCAATTGGCTTTATTGCATTTTCTATGTTTCCGACTATGCCGATAAAATCGAAATCGCTATGACGATCATCAAGGGGAATAGCTGCCAAATTTGGCATTTCTGTAGATATCCAATGGAATGTGCTGTCAAGCCCCAACGCTCGGCCAGCATCTCGATAGTCTTTGCCCATTGTCTCTTCTGTGGGGTCAAATCCTTCAAACAGGAGCAAGTCGGCAGCTGGCGTCTTGAGCTCGTTCCTCGAAAAGAACCCTTTGCAGCGCCTCTCTAGCCAATTGCGTGCCTTCTCGTACGCCTCGTTGCGTGCGAGCTGGGTAGCGTGTATGTCGCTTTCCCTGCGGCTTAATGCTCGCGGTCTCTTACCCCGCTGTTTTAGCAGGATAGGCTCGTGCTCTGCGTGCCATTCGGCATCAAGCTTTGTTCTCATCTCTTCGGTTGGCGAGAAAAAAGCCGAGATGACAGTCAGGCTCGAGCCAATCTGTATGGCATTGTATTCAACCGATTCGAACCCATGCGGGAGATCGAGGAATACGGCGTTTGGCGCAAAGCCACGGAATCCCTTGTCGACGTCATGACCCAGACGCCACCACCCGATGTTTTCTTTTGTCCGAGCCTCACGTGCCTTTTCCGAGTTGGGATTTCTGTTTAGTGCGTAAGCGTGGACGCCGTCCCAACCGCTTTTATCAAGTTGCTTAAGGAGGGTATCGCTCAGACTTGATGGGAAGAGCTCTACCAGCCAAAGACCGCCCATGCGTACCCGACAGCCGTCTGGGATTTTTATGTTCTGCTCGAATGGGGACGTATCGGAGCTGATCTGCCGCTCGTGTTCTTCGCAACTTAATACGTCATTGGCCCTTTTCCAGATTGCGTTGCTGACGGGTTTGGGTAGGATTTTCTTTCTCCATGAGCTCCCTAGCCAGAACAGGACCTTTTTCTGAGCATGGAGTCTACGACTGCGCATCATTCTCGATTCATTCCTTTTCTGCATACTCAGCTTTATGATAAAGACGTTCATGAGTGCGTCTCGTTTTCGGCCGGGTGCTGGTGATGGTGCCGTGCTTGCTTGGTCGAAAACGCTTCGAGCGGATTTAGCTACTCCGAAGAACTTCGGAGTAGCTACGAAGAACTTCGGAGTAGCTACGAAGCAGGATGGTCGTCACTTGGAATGCGGTAAAACTGCTTTGGGTCGCGGGCGCTCTTGCCCACCCATTCGAGCAGGCCCCGCTCGGCGAGCCTCTTCAGAGCCGCCGACGAGGCGCGCTTGGTAATCTGCGCACCCTCGGCCAGGACGCTCGTCGACACCGACCCGTTGGCGGCAGCGAGCTCCATGGCCTTGCGCTCGCTTTTTCCCAGGCTGTCAAGCATTGCGCCCCACGAGCCATCGTTAGTGGCGCATGCTGTTTTACCTTCGGAGTTATGGTCATCCCCCGCAACCGTGACCTGCGATCCGGGGCGCCCGAAGACGACGACGGTGCTGTTGACGGTCTGCTCGAAGCGGAACCTCACGCCGGCGGCCTTGCAGGCCTCCTTGATGCGCGGTATGCCCGTGCCGTACTGCTCGATGACGCCGGCGCGGAACAGGGTGCGCGCGATGGCGGGGTTGCGCAGGCCAAACTCGCTGGCGATGCCCGCAAGGTGCCTCTCCGGCGAGTCTCCCTCGGGAAACAGGCCCGGGCTCACGATCTGGACGGTGTCCATGAACACGTTCACCTCGACGGCCGTGCCGGTCGTGTAGTCGCGGTGGCACAGCGCGTTGGCCACCGCCTCTCGAATGGCCTCGGCTGGGATTTCGGGGATCTCCTTGCGGTACATGCCCGTCTCGCCGATGACGAACTCGCGTCTGATGTTGGACGTCACGAAGTACTCGGCGAAGTCGAGCAGCTTGAGCATGGTGCCGCACTCGCGGCGCAGGTCGAGGATCTTGGCCTTGGTGTTGCCGCCTAGAAGCCCCAGCTTCATCCTGGGGTAGGTGTCGGACCCCTCGCAGAACAGCTCCACCGCGGCGTTTCTGAGGCTGCCGTCGGGCGCGATGAGATCGAGCTTGGCCAAGGCGTCCTCCACGCCGGCGAACCCGCCTCCGACGCGCCCGGCCCTGCCGCCGCGCTCGACCAAATCGCGCACCGCTTGCTCGTCGGCGTCGGAGACGGGCCTGCCGGACGGCAGCGAGTCCCACGGGCTGCGGGCGCGCTCGCGCTTGATGACCATGGCGCTCAGCTCCGAGGCCGACAGCGCTTTGTTGGAGGTTCCCACGCGGGTGAAATAGCGCCCGTCTGCTGAGTAGGGGGCGTCGGCGCCCGAGAAGGCCACCCTGATGTAGTGCAGCCCGTTCTCGGCCTCGAGCTGTTCGACCGTCGGGAACACCGCGGGCTCGATCTTGTCGGACACCCACGACGTCACCTGGCGCAGCGTTGCGTCGCTGACATCCTGGCCGATGACATTGCCGTCGTCCTTCACGCCGAAGTAGAGTTCGCCGCGGCCGTGCTTGTTCAGCATGGCGCTGATGGCTTGCAGTGCCTCTTTATGCTCGCCAGTGGACTTCTTGAACTCGACGGTCTCGCTCTCGCTGCCCAGGTTCATCCGCGCCGCCCTTTCTGTTCGTTGCTTGTCTCGTTGGATTATACCGTGGTCGCCATGGGCGAATTCGTGGAAGCGCGTTTGCTTGCCCCTTCCGCGTTTTCATGCGCCTTAATGCCCTTTGTGAAGAATCGTCCCATTGGGAAACGGGTCCCAATGGGACGATTTTGGCATCAGGCATAGGGGAGATCGGTGCGCTCCGCGTGTTTGAGGCTATGTGCCATTTCGATTCCCTAATGCGTCCCAGGCGGCTCGAAATGCTCCATCGAAATTGCCGGCAATCCTCTCCACCTGCGCAAAATCCCCGTCCTGCCTTGCGTTTTCGTCTTGACAAAAGGGATGAGCGTCGTGGGCCCGCGCCCCGCGCTGCCGAACGAGGTAGCAACCTACAACGACTACCAGCGCCAAAGGCTGCTGGTGAAGCCCGGCATGACCTGCTACTGGCAAACCCGTCGCAACCGCGACTCGATCACCTTCGACGAGTGGGTCGATTTGGATTTGTGGCAACGCTGCTAATTCACCGAATGCATGACTATATAACACGTCTTGGCTATCAACAGCCTT
>NZ_HE611016.1:83938-142185 GCF_000236865.1 Senegalimassilia anaerobia JC110
TGTGTCTTGGTGTGCCTTTTATCGTGATTGACGAAACTTCGGGCTCCTATTTTGCTGAATACAAAGGCATTTTGCCCAGTGGTGAGATGGTATGACCCAAGCCGTTGATTGGCAAAGATGAGCTCTGTATGCCGTTGGCATTTCAGTCCACATAGATTGGGCAATGTGCCAAACTGGGTTACCTGGAATTCCGATCAGTGTTGATGTAGGCCGCTCTAGCGACGCGCTGCTGAAGACAGCTTGAGCGAACGGCAAATCGGAATGGTAAGGGGCTTCGCCCTTTCCCCGGACCCGGAATTCAAGCGGCCATGCAACGCTGTATCCACCTTTTCCGCAAGTTTCAAGCTCGCGAGGATCATTTTCCTGGCGACTTCGGCGTGGCCGGCGGCGGGCCCGCCGGCCACGGCCCCGACCAGGCGCTCAAGCAATCTTTCCGACGGGAACACCTGCACCACGGATTGTGTCGGGAAAGTTGGTGTAAGCGAAGAGGATCGAGACAGCTTTGAAGGGAAACGGCCTTCGTCCTAGAATCTGGAATTGCGACATAACGGATTCTTGGAAAGGGCGAAGACCGCAGTGGGGAGTCTAGCGGAAAGCATGTGGCAGCCGGCGATGCCGAGGTTCGAGGACGGGTTGGTGAACCCGAGGGAACTCATGAGGCGTATCGCCGAGGACGTCGCGAACGCGATCATGGACGCCGAGGCCGACCAGCTGTGCGCGGGAGGCGCCAACAGCCGCAACGGCTACCGCGAGCGCAACCTGGTCACGTGCGTCGGCTAGCATGATGACTAGGGCGTCGATGCGCCTCTCGGAGAAGATTGGGACGACTGTTCTTTAGCCGTGTCTTTTGAGGACGGCGAGACGCTTAGCGCGAATGCCCATCTGAATGAACTTGCAAAAGCAGCGGATGTTCAAGTTAAACGCTTTGGGCTGTATGCGAACATGGCAAATCGTCGGGTTGGACTAAGGGCTCTTCAAAACCGCTCTTCTTCCCGTGACAAGCGATGACGACGGATCTGCTTGTGAGAAAGAAGCCGTTGACGGTATCGCTTCCGTGAAGCCTCTGGCTGCGATTTCGATTCGTTGCCCGATGATTGTCGCAAACGCTTTCAGTCCGGAGGTTTGCGATGTCTGCCAACGGCGACGCCGCCAGGCGCGTCATGTGGGCCGGGCGCATAGAGCGCTGCCCGGCATCGGGCATGGACATCGGCGAGCGGCGCCCGCTGCGCAAGGTGAGCAAGTCGAGTCCGTACAGGTGGCTCGCCGTTCTCCATGAGCGCTTTCGTGCGGTGGTTTGCGGTGCATCCGGTGCAAGCATTCGTTTGGCTATATGCGCATATTGAGCCGATGAGCATGCCGGCATGCTCATCGGCTGCCGCGGCTTCGCCTGCGGGTGTGCCCCGCGATGCTTCGGGTTGCGCCCGCGCTGGCGCTACGGTTGCTGCGGCCTTGCCCGCGGTCGCGCCCCCGCGACTTCTGGGCGGTTTCGCAGGAAGTGGGCGCCGATTTCGCCATGGGTCTGGACTTCTGTGCGGTTTTCGGCGGGGGCCGTTCGCCGTCGGCTCCGCCGACCTGGGAAAACGCCGGCGCCGCGCGGCGTTTCGGGCCGATTTGGCCTGCGAAACCGCTCAGAAGTTGCGAGCGGGGTTCGCGTGCGTCGGAAGTTGCGCATCTTGATACGTGCTCCGATTCGGTCAGTGCTGGTCGGCGCTCGCGCATGAGCAAGCGCTTGAAGCCCACCGGCGTGCGGGCCATAAGCCGCAAGCTCGTATGATGGCGCGGCGAGTGCGGCCGCGTCTGCCAGATGGCCGTCCGCGACAGGGCGAGGGTCAAGCCAGGTTGTTGCTTGCACTGCTCGGGGAGGAAGAGGCCCGAGAGGCCGATAAGGTTTGACTGGTCCTCGGCCCTTCGGTGGGGAAGGAATGGGCAAACGCCGGCGCCTCTTGCCTATAGGCGTGATTTCGCAACTAATGGATTGGTCAGCCTTGCTTGAGGAGCTAACGTATGTGCAGTAAAATATAACTGCACATACATCGATAGGAGTATCATGTCTAGCTCTACTTTGACCATACGCATTGATGACGAATTGAAGCGCGGCGCTTCTGAGGTTGCCGATTACTTCGGCCTTGACCTCTCATCGGTTACGCGCGCGTTTTACAAGCAGATGGTGAACACGCGCCGCATCCCCCTGACCTTCGCCCCCGACGAGCCCAGCATCGAGAGCCTCGAGGCTATCCGCGAGGGCGATGCCTTCCTGTCCTCTGGCGAGAAAGGCCGCTTTGACAACGCAGCCGATCTCATCGCGGCAGCGATGGCCTGATGAGCAGGCTCACGGCAGATTTCTCCGCTGTATTCTCTCGCGACCTCAAAAAGAAGGCGAAGCGGTGCAATTGGGATTTAGCTGAGCTGCAGAAGCTCATCGGCCTGGTGCTGGAGAATACCCCCGAGTCGCTGGAGACTCTCAAACGCCGCCACAACATGCACCGCCTGAGCGGTAGTTGGGCCGGGAGGAACGAGTGCCACGTGGCGAACTCCGGCGATTGGCTGGTGATATGGTCGGCCAACGACGAGGTCGCCTTCTTCGAGCGCACTGGCGGTCACGACGAGCTGTTCAGGTAGGAGGGATTGGCAAGTTGCGATAATGACGGACTTTTTCGTTAAAGGGGTTGGCACAGCGGTTGGGGGGCGCCCCGGTTCCCGGGAGCGCTGCTCGTCCAGCGGCTACCTATCCCCGGCAGGATTCCGTGGACGGCTAATCGCACAGCCTGGCGACCTCAGCTCCGCATTCCGTGCAGCAACCCTCAACAAGCACGCGCCCGTGACACATGCGCAGCGTGTAGCCGGGCGCGAACTCCGTCGTGCCGCAGTTGTGGCAGAACGCGCTGGCGAGCAGCAGCTTGCGGATATGCTCGGGGATCTTCCTCCACTCCCGCAACGTCTCGATCTCCGTGACGCCCTTGCCGCGGCGGACTCGTCTTCCTTCATCTCCTCGGCGACGAACCTGGCGATCATCTCCTCGCTCGCGCCGTCGGCCCTCATCTGCCGGGCCATCTCCTCGTATTTGTCGGCCATAGCGGCCTCCTGTCCGATTAGTGGTGCGTTTGTAATTGGCATAATGAAAGGGCGCACACTTCCCGTAATAGGAAAATTATTTCTGATTCTTAAAGAATCTTCGGCAAACGCAAGAAGCTTCCGGGCCGTACTGAACTGCATCGCAAAACTTGGACGGGAAAAAATAGGCTTCTCCAGTGCGGTCTGGGGAGCCCGCCCCGTTCGGCGTTACGCGGGTGCGTGTATGCTTTGCTGCAGGCAACCTGCAGGATAGTGCGGGCCCGGTCTCATTGCGCTCGGGAATCTCCCGCTTTCGCTCTACGCATCTGCCCTGCTGCTCTCATGGCTATTGGGAATCCTCCGATGCGCCTTCGCACGCTCGCATGACCTCAATACCATGCGATTGTGCGAACTCGACGAGCTCGGCGTTGCGGGCGTTTATGGTGCCGAAGGCGGCGGGGCACACGATAAGGCGCGCGCAGTGGACGAGGAGCTCTTTGGCGCGGGCTATGGTTTTATCCCCGATCGGCTCGAAGGCGCGCTCGGCCACGCATTCCGCCGCCAGGTCGCGCGCGAGCTCGCAGTCGATGTCCCCTTCGTGCAGAACGCCCGCGTAGAACGCCTTGCCTTGCCGGATGAGCTGGCGAAACACAGCCGACCCCGTACCTGCGCCGGCGATGACGAACGTGTGCGCATCGCCGTGCGGGCGCCCAATTTCCACGCTGCCGAAGCGCTCGTTGAAGGTGCCATGTTGAAGGCCGTAGAGCTCGCCGATCGTCTCGCGCGTGAATATGTCCTCGGGTGCGCCGGCGCGGAAGACCCGGCCGTCCTTCACGCAAATCACCTTGTCGGCGCTTTTCTGCGCGAGCTCGAGTTCGTGGATGGACATGATGACAGCCACATTCCGCGATTTCGCAAGGTGACGAAGTATTCGCAGCAGGTCGATCTGGTAGCGGATATCGAGATACGACGTGGGCTCGTCGAGCACGAGCACACGCGGATCCTGCGCGATGGCGCGTGCGAGCATGACGCGCTGGCGTTGCCCGTCGCTTATCTGCATGAAGTCGCGCTCGGCGAGCTCTTCCACATGCGCGGTTTTCATGGCCTCGTCGACCCGACTATGGTCGTCGGGCGAGAGTGTGCCCATTCGCCCGGTGTAGGGATGCCTTCCCGCCTCTACGATATCGCGGCAGGTGAGGAGCTCGGTCCGGGGGCGATCTGTCAGCATAACGGCAAGGTTCCTTGCGAACTCCGCCGTCTTCCATCGGGAAATCTCCCGCCCGTCGAGCTCGACCGCGCCGGCAAGCGGTGCCAGATGGCGTGTGATGGTTTTCAAGATGGTCGACTTGCCCGAGCCGTTCGGCCCGATGAGCGCCACGACGTCGCCCTCGCGAACCTCCAGATCGACGCCTTCGACTACGACCTTCTTGTCGTAGCCCGCCGACAGGTCGCTTATGCGGAAAAGCGGCGCCCCGTCAGCCTGCGTTTCGACCGGGGTTTCGAGGTTCGACTCCGCTCGGAGGGGGCGTTCCACGCGCAGTTCCGCATAAGCCGAAAGTGCCTTCTGGCGCTTTCGTGCGAGTTCAGGACTGTCTAAGCATGGAATGTCCCCTCCGAGCGTTTTGGGCCGCGGCACGAATCCCCCCATCTACCTCACCCGCTTCTTCAACATGAGTGCGATAACCACCGGCGCGCCGAAGATGGCGGTGACGGCGCTGATGGAAAGCTCGACGGGAGAGAACAGCGTGCGCGCGATCAAATCGCAGCCCGCGCAGAAGATGGCGCCTCCCAAGAAGCACGCAGGAATCACGCGGATGGGCTTCGACGACTTCAGCGCCGACTTCACGAGATGCGGAACCGCGATGCCTACGAACGACACCGGGCCAGCGAACGCGGTCACGCAGGCGGAGAGCATGCTCGCTAGAAGGACGAGCACCACGCGGAAGCGTGCGACGTTCACGCCGACGCTTTTCGCGTAGGCTTCTCCCAGCTGGAAGGCGGAAAGGGGCTTCGATATCGCGAATACGCATGCGCTCACGGTGATCACCACGACCGCGATGACCGCGACGTCGTCCCAGCTCGAACTCGAGAAGCTACCCAAAGACCAGTTGTGCAGGTTCACGATGGACTGGTCGTCGGCGAAGGCGATGAGGAAGTTCGTCGCCGCCGAGCAGATATATCCCACCATGACGCCCGCCACGATGAGCATGGCCATGGAACTTATGCGCCGTGCAATGAGGAGCACGAAGCCGATGGTGATAAGCGAGCCCAGAAACGCTGCGGCCACCATGGCCGGCGAGGACATGGCCCGGTTCGCGCCCAGAAGCACGATCATCGTAAGCGCGACGACGAACTTTGCGCCCGAGGAGACGCCCAAGATGAACGGGTCGGCGATGGGGTTGTTGAAAAAAGTCTGCAGCAGGAACCCGGAGAGCGAAAGTGCCCCGCCGAGAAGCACGGCTGAAAGCACGCGCGGCAGGCGAATCTCCCAGATGACCTGGCTTTCCATGGAATCGGCCGCGCCGCCCGAAAGGATGCCGGGGATGTGATCTGCGGGCACGAGCACGCTCCCGATGCACAGGTTGGCCCCGACGAGCACGATGAGGGCAACAGCGAGCAGCGTCGTCACGACGCGACACCGCGCGGCGCGCCCCGATTCGTCGTATGCCATGGAAAGCCGGCTTTTCATGGCGCTAGCCGAGCTTCCTCAGATAATGGAAGCCGCTCGCGTCATCGCCGGTGAACGCCCCGTGCAGCTCATCGATAATGTCGGCGGTAGAAGTCATCTGCTGGTACATGTCGGCGCTTGTGACCCAGACGTTGCCGTTCTTCACGGCTTTGAACTGCGACAATAGCGCGTTTTTGCCTACGAAGTCGTTCAAGGTGGCGACCGATTCGTCGATGGTGCCGTTGTAGACGATGATGTCGGCATCCTTTGCCGTCGCGTAGAAGCGCTCCATTTCGAGCGTTACTGACGAACCTGACGTCGACGCCGTCTGCGCGTCATCGAGCGCGTAGCTGCCGCCTGCAAGCTCGATCATCTGCGCCACGTAGTCGCCCGCCCGCCGCGTGACGGCGGCCCCGTTCGAGTTAATGTAGAAATACGCCACGGTTTTACCTGACGACGCGAGCCCCGACGTTTGCTCGACGCGGGCCTTCTGCTCGTTGAACAGGTGCGCGGCCTCGTCTTCCTTGTCGAACAGGACGCCGAAAAGCTTAATCCACTCGACGCGCCCGAGTGCTTCGGGCTCGCTCGACGACTGTTCGGTGAGCACGACAAGCCCGAGCTTCTGCAGCTTTTCCTTCACATCGGGCGTGTGGTTGATCATGGCGTTCTCGATGGCGAGCGTGCAGCCCGAGGCCGATATTCGCTCGTAGTCGGGCGCGCTGTACTTGCCGCCGTAGGCGATCGCCCCACTTTCGAGCGCGCTTTTGAAGCCCGCGACCGAGCAATCGTCGGCCTTCGTGCCCGACATGAGGATATCGTCGTTCGCATCGAGCGCGTCGACCAGGCACATCGTCGCCGACGACACGAGGTACACCTTGTCGGCGGGGCGCCTTATGACCGCGATGTCGGAGCTCAACCCATCAGGTACCTTCGCATCTTGCGGCACCACGAGGAAGCGCTCTCCGTTCGAAACGCAGATAAGCCGCAGGCCGCCTTCGAACTCGTCGACAGTGAAGTGCTCGGCGTATTCAAGCTGAAGCGCCCCCGTCGGCTCCCAGCCGCAGCCCAAATCGGCATTGTGGAAGTCGGCCGCGGCGCTTGAAGCCGTTCCCGCAGGGGAGCCGCCGCTTGCATCGTCGCCCGATTTCTCCTTCATGGTGGATGAGTCGAAGTGGAGCGTGTAGTCGATGGTGTGCGGCGTCGACATGGCGACGGTCTCGGCCGACACGGCGATGTCCTCGTCGAGCGTGACGGGTATCTCGAACGTGGAGTTGCCGCCGTCGTTTACGGGCGCGTAGTCCACGCCGTTGGCGGTCATCTTGTCGTAGTTCGAACTCGACCAGGTGATGGTCGCGGTGTAGGTGTCGCCATCCTTCACAATTGTGGTGGGTGAGGCGATGCTTGCGCGCCCTGACCCGCCGGAAAGCGAGACGCTCACAGTGTATTCCTGAGAGCCCGCCGTGCCACCGGTCGCGTTCGGGCTCGCACTGCACCCCGCGAAGGGAAGCGCGAGCAGGGCGACGAGAACGCAGGCGATCGCGCGCGCCGCGATGCTGCGGCGCTTCCTGCTTTCCCCCTTGGGAAGAATCGACCGCATGGCGTTACTTCAGCGCGTCGGCGCGCAGATCGACGCCGGCGGATTCGAACACGAGCGTGCGGTCGTACCACTGCTCCTTTTTAATGCTCCACGCGGCGCAGGCGGTGTCCTCGTCGAGCGCTTCAACGGGCACGTCGTAGGTGTACTTGCCTTCCGCGTTTTCCACATAGGGGATGAAGTCGGCCTCGCTCGCGGCGGCAGCCTCGTCGCCCGTGCCCATGAAGAGCTTGCCGTAGCCCGTGCCGGAAAGCGTCATCACGCAGTGCATGGAGCCGTTTTCCACGATGAGCTGGGCGTCCACAATCTTGAACATGTTCGAGCTGGAATCTACGGTGATCGGATAGGTGCCGTCGGCCACCTTGTCGGCGGTGATGGGGGCAGCGCTTGCGTCCTCGGGCGCATCGGCCGCCTGTTCGGTCTTTTCCTGGGAATCGGCATCGCTTGCCTTTGCGCTGTCGCTTGAATTTCCGGCGCAGCCGGCGAGCGAGAACGCGCAAAGCGCCGCCGACAGGGCGAAGGCGAGGGTTTTCTTCAACATGGAGGGGTTCCTTCCAATCGGTTCGACCGTCCGCGCCGTGCGGTGGGCGGGCGGGATGCGAATGCAACGGGCATGCGCCGTCGGTCGGGGAAGGCGCATGCCCGTTGCACGGGGACGCGACCGGCGCCCCCGTGCGCGGCGGGTTTACAGCTTGGCGATGGCGTCGTCCACGTGCGAGACGTAGATGTCGTCGATCGCGACGTTCTGCCCCAGACCCTGGAGCAGGCACGTCACTTCGAAGCCGGCGGCCACGAACTTCGCAGCCCAGCTGTCGGGGTCGGTCTCGTCTGCCATGTCGTTGTTCGCGTGGTCGCCCGCGACCACCATGAACGGCGCGAGCACGGCCTTCTTGTAGCCTGCGGCGCTCGCGGCGGCGATAACGTCCTCGCAGGTCGGTTCAGCCTCGACGGTGCCGACGAAGAACTGCGTCAAGCCCTCGTTCTTGAACACTTCCTGCATCTTGGCATAGTCGGCGTTGGAATCGGCTTCGGTGCCGTGGCCCATGAGGCACAGCGCCGTCTTGCCGTCGTCGAAGGACGCCATGTTCTCCTTAATGGCTGCGGCCACCTTCTTGTAGTCGTCGTCGGAGGTGAGCAGCGGGTCGCCGAGCGAGATCTTGTCGAACTTGTCGGCGTACTTGTCGAGCTCGTCTTTCACGTCGGCGTATTCCAGGCCAGCCATGAGATGCGTCGGCTGCACGACGATTTCCTTCACGCCGTCTTCCACGCAGCGGTCGAGCGCCTCGGTCATGTTGTCGATCGTGATGCCGTCGCGCTCCTTCAGCTTGTCGATGATGATCTGCGCGGTGAAGGCGCGGCGGATGTCGTAGTCCTGCCAGTACTTCTCGCGGATAGCGTCTTCGATGGCGCCGATGGTGATGTGGCGCGAGTCGTTGTAGCTCGTGCCGAAGCTCGTGACGAGGATGACCGGCTTCACGGCCTTCTCCTTTTC
Organism: Senegalimassilia anaerobia JC110; assembly: GCF_000236865.1. Lineage (GTDB taxonomy): Bacteria > Actinomycetota > Coriobacteriia > Coriobacteriales > Eggerthellaceae > Senegalimassilia > Senegalimassilia anaerobia. The sequence continues at coordinate 92,744 of NZ_HE611016.1, forward strand.
GCTCGATTTCTCGGAACTCGCGGAGGTGCTGGAGCAGCCCGCAAGCGCGACTCCGGCGAGCGCGACGGCTCCGGTTGCTGCGGCGCCCATGAAGCCGCGGCGTGACATCTGGTCGGACATGGTTTTCCCTTTCCTCGGTTTGCCGGTCCCCCGGCGACAGTTGCTTATCGGCACAAGCGAAAGAAAAGCGCGCTCGTCCGCAAAGGGATAGCGCGCCTGTTTCTTGCCGGCTGCGGCCGGCTCATTCGAAAGGGAAGCGCACTCCTCGGGGTTCACAAGGAGCTAACGCCACGGCGATGCCGTGAGGAAAAGGCGAAGCAGTCTGGCTTGGGGCGCGAGGCGGTTCGCCCGCGCGTCCTACACAGTAATGTCCCTTGCCCAGGATTCCCACCTGGTTCCCTCCGCAAGCCAGCGCGGGCTGTGCGGGCGCCGCGCCGGTCGTTTCCTTTGATTCGATTGTCATATGCTCGTTGCCGAAACTGCTACTATGATAGTGGGCGCTTGTGGGCGTGTCAAAGCCAGGGCGCGCGGCATTGCGCCTCCTGCCTACGTATTTGCGCCGATTGCCGCTGCGGGCGCCGTGTTTTGCCCGCTGCGCGAAGGGCGGCGTAAACGGTTGCGATGAGAAACGGGAAGGGAAGGCTCGGATGATTCATATCGTTGGCGCAGGTTCGGGCGCCGCCGACCTTATCACGCTGCGCGGGGCGCGTCTTCTGCGCGCGGCCGACGTGGTCGTTTGGGCGGGGAGCCTTGTGAACCCCGAGCTGCTCGCCGAGTGCAAGGAATCCTGCGTCGTCTACGACAGCGCGCACATGACCTTGGAAGAAGTGCTCGACGTGATGTGCGCGGCGGATGCGCGGGGCGGGGAAGTGGTGCGCCTGCACACGGGCGACCCGTGCCTGTACGGCGCCATCCAGGAGCAGATGGACGCGCTCGACGCGCGCGGCGTGGACTACGAGGTGGTGCCCGGCGTGTCGAGCTTTTGCGGTGCCGCGGCGGCGCTTCGCCAGGAATACACGCTGCCGGGAATCAGCCAGTCGGTCGTGATCACGCGGCTTTCCGGGCGCACCCCCATGCCCGCGGGCGAGGGCATGCGCACCATGGCGGAAAGCGGCTCGACTATGGTCATCTTCCTGAGCTCGGGTATGCTCGCCGAGCTTTCCGCCGAGCTTTTGGCCGCGGGCCGCAGCTTCGACGAGCCGGCGGCGCTCGTGTACAAGGCGACCTGGCCTGAGGAGCGCGTGGTGCGCTGCACAGTGGGCACGCTCGCCGATGCGGGCGCGCGAGAGGGCATCGACCGCACGGCGCTCGTGGTGGTGGGCCGCGTGCTCGGAGCTCGCGGCGGGCTTGCGCACGACGGCGCGCAAGCGGAGTCGTACGAGCGCAGCAAGCTTTACGACCCTTCGTTTGCCACGGGGTATCGGAAGGCGAGCAGCTAGCGTGGCTTTCGAGCACTACATATATACCGGGACGACCCGCCTGCGCTGCGGCTACACCACGGGGAGCTGCGCCGCGCTCGCGGCGAAGGCGGCCTGCGAGATGCTCTTGTCACGAAAGCCCGTCGGCCGCGTGTCGATCGTCACCCCCGGCGGGCTGCCCGTCGAGGCGGACGTGGTCGACGCATGCATCGGCGAGGGGTGCGCCCAGTGCGCCGTGCGAAAGGACGCAGGCGACGATGCCGATGTGACCGACGGCGTGCTTGTGTACGCGCGCGTGGAACATGCGGGGTCGGGCACGGGCGCTGCGGGCGGCAAGGGCGTGCCCGCGCGCGAATCGGAAGTTTCCGTCGATGGCGGCGTGGGCGTGGGGCGCGTGACGTTGCCCGGGCTCGAGCAGCCGGTGGGGGCGGCCGCCATCAACGCGACGCCGCGCGCGATGATCGCTTCGGCGGTGCGCGAGGTGTGCGCCGCGCACGGCTTTTCTGGAAATATCGCTGTGACGATTTCGGTACCCGAGGGTGTTGCCCTTGCCGAAAAGACCTTCAACCCGCACCTGGGGATAGAGGACGGCATCTCCATCCTGGGCACGACGGGCATCGTCGAGCCGCGCAGCCTCGCTGCCTTGCGCGACAGCATCGAGCTCGAGATCCGGCAGCATGCGGCTATGGGGCGGCGCGGAGTCGTGCTCACGCCCGGCAACTACGGCGAGCAGTTCATCTCGGGGCATTTCCGCCTAAACGGTGCGCCGGTGGTCGTCATTTCCAACTTCGTGGGCGATGCGATCGATTGCTGCGTTCGCGAGGGGTTTGCCAATGTCCTTCTTGTGGGACACATCGGCAAGCTGGTGAAGGTCGCGGGCGGCATCATGGACACCCATTCGCGTACCGCCGACTGCCGCGCGGAGATTCTGGCCGCCCACGCGGCCTTGGCCGGCGCGGGCGCGAAGACCGTGCGCGAGATCATGTCGTCGGTCACGACCACGGCGGCGCTCGAGGCAATCGAGGCCGCCGGCGTGGGGGACGCTGCGCGCGCCTCGCTTGCTGCGGCGATCGAGGACAGGTTGCGCCGCCGCGCGGCGGGCGCATGCGGCATCGCCGCGGTCGTGTTCGACGCCGAGCGCCGCGAGCTTTTCCGCACGTCGGGCGCCGATGCGGTTATCGGGGAATTGGGGGCGACGTATGAGTAAAGGCGTGCTGTACGGGGTGGGCACGGGGCCTGGCGAGCCCGAGCTGCTCACGATCAAGGCCGTCCGCACAATCGAATCGTGTCCGGTCATCGCCGCACCGCAGACGGCGGACGGGGCCATGGTCGCGCTCGATATCGTGCGCGGCGGCTACGACGACGTGCGCCGCGCAATCGGCTGGCCGGGGACGAAGGTGGTCATGAAGGCGCGCCGCTCGCTTGCGGACACGAAGCGCATCCTTCGCGAGGAGAGCGCCTTCGACGGTGCCGAGCTCGTAGAGGGCTGTGGGCTTCCGGGCGAGCGCGTGTACCGCTCGCTCGACGATGTGCCCGATCGGGGCAGCTACTTCTCGACAATGGTGGTGCGCTAGATGAGGGTTTCCTGCATAGCGTTCACCGAGAGGGGGTATGCGTTGGCGGAGCGCACCGCACGCGCGCTTTCCGATTGCGCGCAGACAGGTGAAGGTGACCCTGGCTGGGACGTTTCCGTTTCGCGCGGGTTCGGCGAGGGGAAGGCCGACCTGCGCGCATGGACGGCGCTCGCGTGGGAAGCGTCGGACGCGCTTCTGTTCGTGGGCGCGGCGGGCATCGCCGTGCGGGCGATCGCGCCGCATGTCGCCTCGAAGGCAAACGATCCCGCGGTTGTGGCGATCGACGAGGCGGGGCGCTTTGCCGTCCCGCTTTTGTCGGGGCATTTGGGCGGTGCGAACGAGCTTGCGCAAACTGTGGCACGCGCGGCAGGGGCCATCCCCGTCATCACCACGGCGACCGACGTCCGCGGCGTGTGGGCGGTGGATACGTGGGCGCGCTGCGCGGGGCTCGCCGTTTCGAATCCCGAGGCCATCAAGCGAGTGTCGGCGCGGCTGCTTTCGGGCGGGCGCGTGGCGCTCTATTCCGACATGCCGATTTCGGGACAGCCGCCTGAGGGGGTTGACATTGCGTCCGACCGCGCTCGGGCCGATATCGTCGTGTCGCCGTTCGCTGGCGCGAATGCAGGTGCGTCCGTTCGCGCGGCGGAGACAACGGGCGAGGTCGTGCCCGCCGGTGAGACGGGGAAGTCGGCGGGCGTGCGGGCGCAGGCGCCTGCGCCCGAGCCGCTTCGCCTTGTCGTGCCCTGCATCGTTGCGGGCATAGGGTGCCGTCGCGGTGCGTGCGCCGAAGCGATCGAGGAGGCGTTTCTTCTCGCGTGCGGGCAGGCGGGTATCTCGCCTTCGGCCGTGCGCGAGGCGGCGACGATCGACGTGAAGGCGCACGAGGAGGGTCTGCTCGCCTTCTGCCGCGCGCGCGATATCCCGCTTGCGACGTATTCCGCAGAGGAGTTGTCGCAGGTCGAAGGCAGCGTTTCGCCATCTGATTTCGTGCGCGCGACGGTGGGGGTCGACAACGTGTGCGAGCGCGCGGCGCTCGCGGACGGGGGCGAACTTATCTTCCCGAAGCTCGCTCACGGCGGCGTGACCGTCGCGTTTTCCAAGGTAACTATCGAACTTTCGTTTAAGGAGCGGTGATGGGAAAGCTCTTCGTGGTGGGGATCGGCCCGGGCGGCCCCGACGGCATGACGATTGCGGCCCGGCGCGCGCTCGAGGCGGCCGACATCGTTGTGGGGTACACGAAATACGTGGAGCTCGCGCTCGCCGCCGTGCCCGACGCGGCGCATCTCGCGACGCCGATGATGCACGAGGTCGAACGGTGCCGCCTGGCGCTTTCGCGCGCGCAGAGCGGAGAAGCCGTGGCGCTCGTGTGCAGCGGTGACGCGGGCGTGTACGGCATGGCGAGCCCCGTGCTGGAGCTTGCGGAGGACTACCCCGATGTAGACGTGGAAGTTATCGCCGGGGCCACCGCGGCTCAGAGCGGGTCGGCGGTGCTCGGCGCCCCGCTTGCCCACGACTTCGCGGTCGTGTCGCTCTCCGACCTGCTCACGCCGTGGGAGGTCATCGAGCGCAGGCTCGCCGCCGTGGCGAGCGCCGACTTCTGCATCTGTTTGTACAACCCGCGCAGCAGAAAGCGCGCCGACAGGCTCTCGCGCGCGGCGAAGATCATGCTCGAATGGAAGGCCCCCGACACGCTCTGCGGCTGGGTACGCAACATCGGGCGCGAGGGGCAGCAGTCGGGTATGTGCAGGCTCTCCGAGCTGGGGGAGTTCGACGCCGACATGTTCACCACCGTGTTCGTCGGCAACGCGGACACGAAGCGCGTAGGCGGCCGTATGGTCACGCCGCGCGGGTATCGGGAGATTCCATGCGAAAGGTAACGATCATCGGGGCGGGGCCCGGAAACCCCGATTTGCTCTCGCGCGCGGCGCTCGACGCGATCGACATCGCCGACGTGGTCATCGGCGCTCATCGCGCGCTTGCCGGCATCGACGTGCCGCCCGACGTGGTGAGATGCGAGCTCGTGAAGACGGCGGACATCGTCGCCGCGCTCACCGATGCGGCGTCGTGGCAGCGCGCCGTGGTCGTGATGACGGGCGATGTGGGGCTGTTCAGCGGCGCGCGCCGCCTGGTGGAGGCGCTCTCCGGCGACGCGCAGGTGGACGTGCGCGTCATTCCCGGCATAAGCTCAGCGTCGTATCTCGCCGCGCGCCTCGCGCGTCCATGGCAGGATTGGCGCTTCGCGAGCGCTCACGGCGTGGCGTGCGACATCGTGGCCGAGGCCGAGCGCGCAGGCGAGCTCTTCCTCGCCACGTCGGGCGGGGAAGACCCCTCGCGGCTTTCGGGCGAGCTTGTGCAGGCGGGCTTCGGGGACGCGCGCGTGACGGTGGCCGAGCGCCTGTCGTACCCCGACGAGCGCATCACCTGCGCGACCGCAAGTGAAATCGCAGGTCAGACGTTCGACGACTTGAACGTGATGCTTATCGGGTTCGCAGACGGCGCCGGGTCGCCCGCGGGCTCTAGCGCAGCCTCCGAGGCGCCGGCCGGCGCGTCTGCGCCCGCGGCGGCTTCTTCCGCGGCGGACTCTGCGGGCGCATCCCGCGCCGCGAGCTCCCGCTGGCCGTACGCTTCCTCGGGCATTCCCGACGAGCTCTTCATCCGCGGCGACGTTCCCATGACCAAGCAGGAGGTGCGCGCCGTCGCGCTCGCGAAGCTGCGCCTTACCGCGACCGATACCGTGTGGGACGTCGGCGCCGGCACGGGGAGCGTGTCGATCGAGGCGGCGCTCGTCGCGCGAGCGGGGTCGGTATGGGCGGTCGAGCGCAACGCGGCCGGCGTGCGGCTCATCCGAGAGAACGCGGATGCATTCGGGTGCGGCAACGTGCATGCGGTCCCCGGTGTCGCCCCCGAAGCGCTCGCGAAGCTGCCCGTCCCCGACGCCGTGTTCGTCGGCGGGAGCGCGGGCGAGCTTCCCTCCATCGTGGAGGCGGCGCTCGAGAAGAACTCGCAGGTTCGCCTGTGCGTGCCATGCGTCACCGTTGAGACGCTCACCGAGGCGTGCGCGCTCCTCTCGGGTTCGCGCTTTAAGGGGTTCGAGGCGTGCCAGGTGTCGGCCGCCCGCGCCGAGGCTGTAGGCTCGCACCATCTTATGAAGGCGCAAAACCCCGTGTTCCTCGTCAGCGCGCGTGGTGCGGGCGCGGATGCCGAGGAGCTTGCCGAAGCCGGGGCGCTTGCTGAGTCGCCTGTCGGGGAGGACCCCTCTGCCGAGGGGAACCCATCCGTTGAGGTGGTCTCGCTTGCTAACTGCAACGCCGCAGGTGGGGAAGGCGGCGCCCGGTGAGCACGTCCATCCCGCGCTTCATGATCGCTGCGCCCTCGAGCGGGAGCGGCAAGACGGTCGTAACGTGCGCGCTCCTGCGCGCGCTCGCGCGCCGCGGCCTTGCATGCGCGGCCTTCAAATGCGGCCCCGACTACATTGACCCGCTCTTTCATCGCCGCGTCGTGGGCGCGCGCTCGGGCAACTTAGACGGCTTCTTCACCGACGCCCCGACGCTGCGCGCCCTGCTCGCACGCGGCGCCGCGGGCGCGGATGTCGCGGTGCTCGAGGGGGTCATGGGCTTCTACGACGGCATGGCGCCCGGCGTGGCCGACGCGAGCAGCTACCAGGTTGCGCGCGACACGGAAACGCCGGTCGTTTTAGTGGTGAACGGGCGCGGGGCGTCTTTATCGCTCGCCGCCGTAATCCGCGGCATCGCCGAGTTCCTGCCTTGCGCGAACGTGCGCGGCGTCGTGCTGAACAAGACGAGCGCCGCTGCCTGCGCCTACGCGGCGCCTGCGATCGAGAAGCACACGGGCGTCGCGGTTTTGGGGAATATTCCCGCCGACGAGGCGTTCTCGCTCGAAAGCCGGCATCTGGGGCTTGTGACCGCCGACGAGGTCGAGCAGCTCTCCGCGCGCATCGACAAGATGGCCGAGCTGGTGGAAAAGAGCGTCGACGTCGACCGCTTGCTCGAAATAGCGGCGACGGCACCCGATATCCGCGAGGAACCTTACCGGTTGGAGCCGATCGCGGGAGCGCGGCCCATCGTCGCCGTCGCGCGTGACGAGGCGTTCTCGTTCTACTACGAGGAGAACCTGCGCGCGCTTGAGGACCTGGGTTGCGAGCTGGCCTTTTTCAGCCCCCTGCGTGATAGCGGGTTGCCCCGGGGGACAAGCGCCCTCTATCTGGGGGGCGGCTACCCGGAGCTCCATGCGCGGCAGCTCTCCGAGAACGCGCCGATGCGCGAGGCGGTGCGGCGCGCGGTGGAATCCGGCATGCCGACGGTCGCCGAATGCGGTGGGTTTCTGTACCTGCAGCGCGAAATCGCCGATAGCGAGGGGCGGCGCTGGCCTGTTGCGGGCGCCCTTGAGGGCGCAAGCGAGAACGGGGGAAGGCTGTCCCATTTCGGGTACGTGGAACTCGCTTCCCAACGCGACGGGCTCTACGGGCCGCGCGGCACGCGCATCCGCGCGCACGAGTTCCACTACTGGCAGTCCACCTGCCCGGGCGGCGACTTCTGGGCGCAGAAGCCCCGGCGCGACAAGGGCTGGCCGTGCATGACGACCACCCCGTCCCTGGTGGCGGGCTTCCCGCATGTGTACTATCCTGCGAACCCCGACGTTGCGCGCGCGTTCGCGTCTGCCGCAGCGTCGTTCGCAGAGAGGAGGCGGCATGGCTGAAGCAACCGAAACCGCGCTTGCCTGCATCCGCGAGGAAGTCGAGCGCGCGTTCTCGTCGGCGCCGGGCGCCGTGCTCGAAGCTGCGCTCTCCCGGATCGCGCCCGCAGACGAGTGCGCCCGCGCCGCCGCGTACGCCGCGTGGGACGCCATCGCGCACCCCTTGGGGGGATTGGGCGACTTTGAAGACGCCGTCGCGTGTATCGCCGCAGCTCAGGGGAGCGCCGAGGTGGCCGAGTTTCCCCGTGCGCTCGCGGTATTCTTCTCCGACAACGGGGTCGTTGCCGAAGGCGTGTCGCAAAGCGGGCAAGACGTGACGCGAGCCGTCGCGCGCAACATGTGCGAGGGGGCCACGAGCGCCTGCCGCATGGCGGCGTTCGCGGGTGCCGAGGTCGTGCCCGTCGACGTGGGTATGGCCCGGGGCATAGAAGACGCGCGCATGGTGCGCGCGAACGTGCGGCGGGGGAGCGGCAACATCGCGCACGGCCCCGCTATGTCTCGCGATGGGGCCGTGCGCGCGATCGAGGTCGGGATCGCCGTCGCGTGCGGGCTTGCCCGCGCCGGCGCGCGCCTTCTCGCCGCGGGCGAGATGGGCATCGGCAACACGACCACCTCGGCGGCGGTGGCCGCAGTGCTCCTCCGGGCGGACGCGCGGAGCCTCGTCGGGCGCGGCGCAGGGCTCTCGGACGCCTCGCTCGCGCGCAAGCGCGACGTGGTCGAGCGCGCTATCGACGCGAACTCGCCCGATCCCGCCGACCCGATCGACGTGCTCTCGAAGGTGGGCGGCTTCGACATCGCGGCGATGTGCGGCTTCTACCTGGGGGCCGCGGCCTCGAAGGCGCCGGCGCTCCTCGACGGGGTCATATCCTGCACGGCGGCCCTGTGCGCGGCGCGCCTGTGCCCCAACGCCTTGGGCTACCTCGTAGGCACCCACGCATCAAGCGAACCCGCAAGCCAGGAGCTCCTTCGCGAGCTCGGCATAAAGGCACCCCTCGACGCAGGCATGCACTTGGGCGAGGGCGCGGGCGCCATGGCGTATCTGCCCCTTCTGGATTCGGCGCTGCGCGTGTACCGGGATGGGAAGACGTTCACGGCGACTGGCATGGCTGCTTACGAGCATTTCGAGGCCGGGAAATGACGGTGACGCTCGTCATCGGCGCCGCCGCGAGCGGCAAGAGCGCCTACGCCGAGTCCCTGTGCCTCGGGTACGACGGCCCCCGCGTGTACCTGGCAACGATGGAGCCCTTCGGGGAAGAGGGCGCCCGCCGCATCGCGCGCCATCGGGCGCTGCGCGAGGGCAAGGGGTTTTCCGCCCTCGAGCGTACGCGTGACGTGGGCGCCGCAGCGCCCGGGCTTCCGCGCGGCTGCACGCTTCTTTTGGAGGACGTGGGCAACCTGGTTGCGAACGAGCTCTTCGCGGAAGGCGGCTTGTCCCCACGTGACCCCGACGCTGCGGCGCGCGAGGTGCTCGGAGGCATCGGACGGCTCGCTCAGGCCGCTGCGTATACGGTGGTGGTCACCGTCGACGTGTTCGCCGATGGGATGCGCTATGATGAGGGGACCGAGGCATGGAGGCGCGCGCTCGCGCGCGTGAATGCGGGCGTGGCGGCGCTGGCCGACCGCTCAGTCGAAGTGGTATGCGGGATTCCCGTGTGGATGAAAGGCGAAGGACCTACAAGGTGAAGATAGCGGAGGCGATCGGCGCGGCGTTCGGAACGTTCTCGCGCATCCCCGTCCCGAAATCGGCCTGGACCGATTTCGGGTCAACCCATGCGCTTGCCGCGTTTCCCCTGGTGGGCCTTGCGGAAGGCTTCCTCATGACGGCGTGGGGGCACGTGGCGAACCTGCTCGGCGTGCCCGCGACCATCGTCGCGGCCGTGCTCGTGGCGCTGTCTGTGGCGGTGACGGGAGGCATCCACCTAGACGGGCTCTGCGACACTTCCGATGCGCTTGCAAGCTGGGCCCCGCGCGAGCGAAAGCTCGAGATCATGCACGACCCGCGGGCGGGCGCCTTCGGGGTCATCGGTGTTGTCGTGTACCTTATTCTGCAGTTTTCCCTGTTCACCGCGCTGCCGCTTACGGCGGGGGCGTTCCTCGCGCTTCTGTGCTCGCTCGTGTTCTCCCGCGCACTTTCGGGGCTCGCCGTTGAATGCTGGCCTGCCGCGCGGGCGGACGGCATGGCCGCGGGGCTCTCGCCTGCGAAGAAGCGCGCGGCGATCGTCGTGCCGCTTTGCGCTTTCGCTGCGGCTTCGGCTGCAGGGATGGTCGCGTGCGCTCAGGCCGTCGGCGCCCTTATGGCGGTGGCGGGGCTTTTGGCGCTCGCGTGGTACCGCCATGTTGCCCTGTCCCGCTTCGGCGGGGTGACGGGGGATTTGGCCGGATGGTTTCTGCAATGGGCCGAGCTCGCGATGCTCGCCGTGCTGGTGGCGGGGGGCATGCTCCTATGATGCTCGTGGTAGGTGGCGCGCATTCGGGGAAGAGGACCTTCGTGCGCGAAAAGCTCGGGTTCGCGGCGGACGATTTCGTCGACGCGGCGCAGCTTGCGGAGGGCGGCGTGCCCGCGGCTTTTGCCGGCCGCGTCGCGTACCGTGCTGAGGAACTCGTACGCGCGCTCGACGCTGACCGGGCGCTCGAGCGGCTGATCGGCTTCGACGCAGTGATTTTGCCCTTGGTCGGCTCGGGGGTCGTTCCCATGCGTGCGGAAGACGCCCAATGGCGCGAGTGCGCGGGGCGCCTGGGATGCGCGCTCGCTGCGCGCGCCGACGTCGTCGTGCGCATGACGTGCGGGATTCCCCAGGTCATCAAAGGAAACCTTGCCGATGCGCCTCGAGGGACGCAGGGCGCGGGCGCGCCTTTGGAAGTCGTCTTCGTGCGCCATGGTGCCACGGCGGGCACGGAAGACCATCGCTACAGCGGGGCGGGCACCGACGAGCCCCTGTCGAGCGCGGGCGAGCGCGCTTTGCGCGACCTCGCGTGCGATCGTGACGTGTTCCGTGTTATCACGAGCGGCATGGCCCGCACCGACCAGACGGCGCGCATCCTCTTCCCGAACGCGGAGCTTATGGCGTGCCCTGGTCTGCGCGAGATGGATTTCGGCGACTTCGAGGGGCGAAGCGCCGCCGAGCTTAAAGAGGATGCGCGCTACCGCGCCTGGGTAGACTCCTGGTGCGAGACGCGCTGCCCGCATGGCGAGGGCAAGAGCGATTTCACCCGCCGCGTCGTCGCGGCGTTTCGGGAGGCGTGCGAATCGGAGCGCGCCCAGGGGAGTGGGCGCGCCGTCTTCGTCGTTCACGCGGGTACCGTGAAAGCGCTGCTCTCCGAGCTAGCTGTCCCGAAAATGGGATACTTCGACGTGCATACCGAGCCGGGCGGCGCATGGGCCGCCACCTGGGATGGGCGCTGCCTTCGCGACGTTCGCCCCGCTTCGGGGGGCGATGCCCGGTGATGACGATTCTTGCCGTCGCCGCCGGGTTCGCGGCCGACCTTGCCTTCGGCGACCCGCGCTGGCTTCCCCATCCCGTCGTCGCCATGGGGCGCGCGATCACGTGGGCCGAAGGCCGCCTGCGGGGCGCATTCCCGCAAACGTCCGCGGGCACGCGCGCCGCAGGGATTGTGCTCGCCGTGGCGCTTCCGCTTGCGTGTGGGCTTTTGACCTGGGGAATCCTGCATCTTTGTGGCATGGTTCACTCCGGCTTGCGCTTCGTGGCCGAGGCATGGGCGAGCTATCAGATTCTCGCGGCATGCGAGCTGCGCCGTCAGAGCCTGGCCGTGGCCCGCGCGTTCTCGAAGGGCGGCCTTGTCGCGGCGCGCGAAGCCGTCGGGCTCATCGTGGGACGCGACACGTCTGTTCTCGACGAGCAGGGCGTCGCGCGCGCCGCCGTGGAAACGGTGGCGGAGAACGCGAGCGACGGCGTCATCGCGCCGCTTTTCTACCTTATGATCGGGGGTGCGCCCTTGGGCATGGCGTACAAGGCGGTGAACACGCTCGACAGCATGGTGGGCTACAAAAACGAGCGCTACATCGACTTCGGCTGCGCCTCGGCGCGCCTCGACGATGCGGTGAACTGGATTCCCTCGCGCTTATCGGCCCTGCTCATGATCGCCGTGTGCCCGATCGTCGGGCTCGACGCGCGCGGGGCGGTGCGCATCTGGCGCCGCGACAGGCGTCGCCATGCGAGCCCGAACGCGGCGCAGACCGAGTCAGCGTGCGCGGGCGCGCTCGGGCTGCGCCTGGCAGGACCCGCGGTGTATTTCGGCAAGCTCGTTGAGAAACCGACGATAGGCGACGCGTCCCGCGAAATCGAGTGGGGCGACATCGCCCGGGCGACAAGGCTCATGCTCGCCGCGTCCGTATGCGCGCTCGTCGTCTTCGGCGCCGCGCGCGCGGCGGTCGTGCTCGCCGTGGGGGCGATGGCATGAGGGAAGGCCACGCCGCGTCCCGGGCTGCCGGGGGAATCCTGCGCGCCCGTGCGCATGGGGGCAGCGCGCAATCGCTCGGCATCGCTTGCGAAGGGGGCGCCTCCGACCTCATCGACTTCTCGGTGAACGTGAATCCGGCAGGCCCCTCGCCGCGCGCCGTCGCCGCAGCTCGCAAGGCGCTTTCTCGAATCGACGCCTACCCCGATAGGGAAAGCCTCGCCCTCGTTCGCGCCCTAGCGCGCGCCCAGGGCGTTCCCGAAGATGCTATCGTCTGCGGCGCGGGCGCGTCCGACATCATCTGGCGGCTCGCCGCGGCGGTGCGCCCGAAACGCATCGTCGTGTGCGCGCCGACGTTCTCTGAATATGCGGAGGCGGCATCGTACTACGGCGCATGCGTGCAGGAGTTCCCGCTCTCCGAAGCGGACGACTTCGACGTGCCCGCCTCCTTCGCCCGCGCGATCGAGGGGCCGGGAGACGTGGCGTACCTCTGCAATCCGAACAACCCGACGGGGCGCCTCGTCGACCCCCGCGTGATCGATGCCGCGGCTTGCCGCTGCGAGCAGGCGGGCGCGCTGCTCGTCGTGGACGAGTGCTTCCTCGGATTTGCGCCCGACGCCCGCGAAAGGAGCGTGGCCGCACGCGCCGCGTGTTCGCGCCATGTGGCCGTGCTCTCCGCGTTCACCAAGCTCTACGGAATGGCGGGGTTGCGGTTGGGATATCTGATCAGCGGAAACGCCCAACTCATCGAGGGGATTCGCCGGGCGGGGCAGGCGTGGCCCGTCTCCTCGGTCGCCGAGGCCGCGGGCATCGCCGCCCTGGAAGACGTCGAATACGTCTCGCGCACGCGCGATGTATTGGCGGGCGAGCGAGCGTGGCTTTCCCACGAGCTCTCCTCGCTCGGGCTTTCCGTCGTGCCGTCGGATGCGAACTTCCTTTTAGTCCGCACGCCGGCGAAAGACATCCCCGAGCGCCTGTATAATCAGGGGGTTTTGGTCCGCACGTGCGACTCGTTTTCGGTACTGTCCCGTTTCTGGTGCCGCGTCGCGGTGCGCACGCGCAAGGAGAACGCCCGGCTTGCGATGGCGTTCAGCCGCGCGCTTCGGGCGGAAGGCGCATCGGGCGAAGGCGAACCCGACGAACGGGGCGGCGCTTCTTGCAGCGGCGCTATGGCGGGCGCGGATGGCCGAGGCTCGGCGAAGGAGGTCGATACCCGTGGGTAGGGCGAAGCCCATCATGATCCAGGGCACCATGTCGAACGCGGGGAAGAGCCTGCTTGCGGCGGGGCTGTGCCGCGTGCTTTCGCAGGACGGCCTGCGCGTGACTCCCTTCAAGAGCCAGAACATGGCGCTCAACAGCGGTGTCACGGCCGACGGGCTCGAGATGGGGCGCGCCCAGATCATGCAGGCCGAGGCGTGCGGCATCGCGCCCGACGTGCGCATGAACCCCATCCTGCTCAAGCCCGAAAGCGACCACCGAAGCCAGCTCATCGTGGCCGGCAAGGCGCAGGGAGCCTTCGCTGCGAGGGACTACTTCGCGCGAAAGAAGGCGCTCATGCCGCAGATTTTGGAGGCGTTCGATTCGCTCGCGGAGGAAAACGACGTCATCGTCATCGAGGGCGCCGGCAGCCCCGCCGAAATCAACCTTGCCGAAAACGACATCGTCAACATGGGGCTCGCGCGCGCCGTGTCCTCCCCCGTGCTGCTCGCGGGCGACATCGACCCAGGCGGGGTGTTTGCCCAGCTCTACGGCACGGTCGCGCTCCTTGCGCCCGAGGACCGCGCGCTTTTGCGGGGGCTTGTGGTGAACAAGTTCCGCGGCGATGTGGAAATCCTGCGCCCGGGTTTGGCCCCGCTCGAGAAGATGTGCGGGGTTCCCGTCGTGGGGGTCGTGCCGTATCTTACGCTCGACCTGGACGACGAGGACTCGCTCGCGCCGCGCCTATCTGCCCGCGAGGCGCGCGGCGTCATCGACGTCGCCGTCGTGCGTCTTCCGCATCTGTCGAACTTCACCGACTTTGACCCGCTTTCGCGCGTGCCCGGCGTGGGCGTGCGCTACGCTTCCTCGACGACCGATCTGGGCCGACCCGACCTGGTGGTGCTCCCCGGCTCGAAGACCACGCTCGACGACGCGCGCTGGCTTGCGGCTAGCGGCATCGGAGCCTGTGTACGCGCGCTTTCGGGCGCGGGCACGCCGGTGCTCGGCATATGCGGAGGCTACCAGCTTTTGGGAGACGAGCTTTCCGACCCGCACGGCAGGGAAGGCGCTGGCACCGCGCGCGGGCTCGGGCTCATCCCCGCAAGTACGGTGTTCAAGGAGGAAAAGCGCCTCGCCCAGTCGGAGCTGCGCATCACGGGCGCCCAAGGCGCGTTCTCGGTGTGGAACGGCATGACGGCGCGCGGGTACGAGATTCACGACGGCGAAACGACCGTCTCCTGCGCCCCTGCGGGCACGATTGGCGGCAAACCAGAAGGCGCGGCCTGCGGAAACGTGTTCGGAACCTATCTCCACGGCCTGTTCGACGAACCGGGGGTGGCGCTCGCCCTCGCGCGCTCGCTCGCGCGCATGCGCGGCCTGCCCGAGAGCGTCGTGGGCGCTGCGGGCGCGGCGTCTGCGGCCGATCACCGTGCGCGCGAGTTTGACCGCCTGGCCGACGCCGTGCGCGGGGCGCTCGACATGGAGTATGTCTACCGCATCATCGAGGAGGGCGTATGATCCACGTGTATCATGGCGACGGCAAAGGCAAGACCACGGCGGCGATGGGCCTCGCCCTTCGCATGCTCGCCGCAGGCCGCCGCGTCGTCGTCGTGCAGTTCCTGAAAGACGGCGAAAGCGGGGAGGCGCGCCTGCTCGCCGAGCATTTCGGCGTGCCCGTGTTCGCGGGGAAGGCGTCGGACAAGTTTACCTGGTCGATGACGTCGGAAGAACTTGCCGCGACGTGCGAGCTGCACGATGGGAACCTCGCTTCCGCGCTCGCTGAGCTCGAGGGCGCGCAGGAGGGGCTGCTCGTGCTCGACGAGGCGCTCGACGCGCTTTCGAAGGGGCTTGTCGACGAGGCGCTCGTGGACCGCGCGCTCGATATGTCCGCGCGCGGCGTCGAAGTAGCGCTCACCGGGCGCGCGCCTTCCCGCAAGATCGTGGAGAAGGCCGACTACATAACCGAGATGCGGTGCGAGAAACACCCCTACGAGCAGGGGATATGCGCAAGGGAAGGAGTGGAGTACTAGATGGATTCCAAGGAGATGGCGCCCGGCGACATCGAGCGGCGCAGCTTCGAGATCATCACCGAAGAGCTCGGCGGCCGCACGTTCCCGCCGCTCGAAGAGCCCGTCGTGAAGCGCGTCATCCACACCACTGCCGACTTCTCGTACGCCGATTCCCTCGTGTTCACCCATGACGCCGCGCGCTGCGCGCTCGACGCACTGCGCGCAGGGGCCACGGTGCTCACCGACACGAACATGGCGCTCGCAGGCATAAGCAAGCCCGCGCTCGCGAAGCTCGGCTGCAAGGCCGTGTGCTACATGGCCGACCCTGATGTCGCCGCGGCTGCGCGCGCCGCGGGCACGACTCGCGCCGTTGCGAGCATGGACAAAGCTTGCGGCATCGAGGGTCCGCTCATCGTGGCCGTCGGCAACGCTCCCACAGCGCTTCTGCGCCTCGCCGAGCTCATGGACGCGGGGAAGATCGCGCCCGCGCTCGTCGTTGGGGTGCCGGTCGGGTTTGTGAACGTGGTCGAGGCGAAAGAGGAGCTACTCGCGCGACGCGTGCCGGCCATCGTCGCGAGGGGTCGCAAGGGCGGCTCGACCGTGGCGGCCGCCATTATGAACGCGCTGCTCTACCAGATCGCGCGCCCAGGCGGCCCGAAGTGACGGCGCCCGCATCCGCGCCGGCGCTGCGCATCTTCGCCGGCACCACCGAGGGCCGCCTTCTGTGCGAATGGGCGAGCGGGGCGGGCATCCCCGCCCGTGCCTACGCGGCAACCGAGTACGGAGGCGAGCTTTTGGGCGAGCTTCCGGGCATCGAGGTGCATGCGGGCAGACTCGACGAGGCCGACATGGAGCGCGAGCTTTCCGGCGCGCGCATCGTCGTCGACGCCACGCACCCCTTCGCTACGCTCGTAAGCGGCAACATCCGGGCCGCTTCGCTCGCCGTGGGTGCACGATGTCTGCGCCTTGCGCGCCCGGCCGAGGCGCTGCCCAAAGGCGTCGTGTCGGTCGCGTCGATCGCCTGCGCGGCGCGCTTTCTCTCCGAGAACCCGGGTCGCGCGCTTCTCACGACGGGGAGCAAGGAGCTTGCTCCCTACACGCGCGTCGCCGATTTCGCGGAGCGCTTCTTCGTGCGTGTGCTCCCGCTGCCCGGCGCTATAACGAAGTGCATCGACGCGGGGTTTTCGCCGTCGCACGTCATCGGCATGCAGGGGCCCTTCACCCGCGAGCTCAACGAGGCGATGCTTCGGCAGGTGGGCGCCCAGTGGCTTGTGACCAAGGACTCGGGAACCGTAGGCGGCACGGCCGAGAAACTCGCCGCCGCGCGCGACGTGGGAGCGCGCTGCATCGTGGTCGCCCGTCCCGCCGAGGGAGGCGGGGCCCTTTCGCTTCGGGAAGTGGAAGACGCGCTCTTACGGGAGTTCGCGCGCTAGTGAATCTGAATCTCCCCCGATTCCATCGACATGGAACTTTCCGTTATTCATGATATTTGCAACGGAGGATTGGATGCAGGGATGGGAGCTTCATCGCCCAAGCACGCGGCCGAGCTCAAGCAATATGTTGATCGTTGCGAGCCCGCGGCCTTGCCCGCGGTCGCGCCCCTGCGGGTTCTGGATGGTTTCGCAGGAAAAGGGCGCCGATTTCGCCATGGTCCTGGACTTCTGTGCGGTTTTCGGCGGGGGTTGTTCGCCGTCGGCTTAGCCGACCTGGGGAAACGCCGGCGTGTTGCGGTGTTTCGGGCCGGTTCGGCCTGCGAAACCGCCCAGAAGTTGCAGGCGGGGTTCGCTCGTGCTGAAGGTAGCGCATCTAAACACGTGTTCCAGTCCCGCCGGCGCTGGTCGCAGGTATTGCGATTACTGAGCTGTGTGCGTTGATGCTCGAGCGCGAATGGAGGA
Organism: Senegalimassilia anaerobia JC110; assembly: GCF_000236865.1. Taxonomy (GTDB): domain Bacteria; phylum Actinomycetota; class Coriobacteriia; order Coriobacteriales; family Eggerthellaceae; genus Senegalimassilia; species Senegalimassilia anaerobia. The sequence goes on from NZ_HE611016.1 coordinate 109,966, forward strand.
CGGAAGAGAATTCGAGGCGGCCTCGGGGAGAAGCCGTCTTGGGTGAGGCGCTTGTAGGCGGTGCCGCGCGACTGAGCAGGCGCTCTTATGCAGTTGCTCCGTATTTAACCTTGATACCGCTTAGAGCCGCAGGCTATTCTATCGAAAATGAAGTGTGATAATCCTCGAAAATCGAGTACGATAATCCTCGAAAATAAAGTATGCCCACTTCAAATAAGGAGGCTAGGCCATGGTCGCATATGGAACCGAAAAGCCCCAGGCGTATCGTCCGCGTCTCGTCGACGAACGCTTGCAGAGGTTGCTCTCCACCTTCGGCGCAGTCGAGATTCGCGGTACCAAGTGGTGCGGCAAGTCCTGGGCGGCGCTGGCGTTCGGCGAGAGCGTCGTGCATCTTGACGACCCAAACGTCAAGGCGCTGGCCGAGGCCGACCCCGCGCTGGCGCTGCAGGGGGCACGCCCTCACGTCGTTGACGAGTGGCAAGAGGTCCCCTCCACCTGGGATGCCACGCGCCGCGCGGTCGACGCGGCCGGCGGCGAACGCGGCCTGTTCATTCTCACGGGATCTTCCACCCCGGCTAAGGACGCCGTTACCCACAGCGGCGCCGGGCGCATCGCCCGCGTGGACATGAGCACCATGACGCTGTGGGAGCGCGGCCTGTCCACGGGCTCGGTGTCGCTGTCCGGGCTGTTCGAAAGCGCGTTCGATCCGTCGGCATGCGAAACGTCGCTGGCGCCTTTGGCCGATGCCATATGCTGCGGTGGCTGGCCCGCCCTCGTTGGGGCCGATGCCCAGACGGCCGCAGAGGTCATCGACCAGTACCTCGATGCCATGTTCGAGGTCAGCGTCCCCAAGAAGGGCGGAACGCCCGACATGGCGCGGCGCATCGTGAGTTCGCTCGCGCGCAACGTCGCCACGGCCGCCACCCTGCAGACCATCGCCCAGGACGCCTCGCTGGGAGACGAGGCCGGGGCGCCGGCGGCGTCCACTGTCACCTCCTATTTGAACATGCTCGAGGATATGTACGTCATCGAGGGTCTGCACGGTTGGGATGCCCCCGTAAGGGCCAAGTCGCGCCTGCGCACCAAGCCCAAACGCTACTTCGCCGACCCGTCCATCCCGGCCGCCGCGCTCGGCATGGGGCCGGAGAGGCTGCTCTCCGACGGGCAGACCTTCGGCCTTCTCTTCGAGTCGCTGTGCGTCCACGACCTGCGGGCCTATACCGCGTGCTTGCCGGGCGCCCACCCCGGATCGCTTCGCTACTACGGCGACTCGGACGGGCTGGAGGTCGACGTCGTCATCGAGCTTCGCGACGGCCGCTGGGCAGCGCTGGAGATCAAGCTCGGCGAGGCCAAGGTGCCCGACGGCATCAGGAACATCGAGCGCTTGCGCGAAAAGGTCGCCTCCAACCCGGCGGCCCGCAACCCCAAGCCCGAGTTTTGCGCTGTTGTTACCGCGACGTCTCCCTTCTGCCGCTACGACGCCGCCCATGATGTCTACGTTTTCCCTGTCACCGCTTTGCGGCAGTAAGCGCAGTCGTCGACCCGAATGCAAACAGGGGCGGAGGTGTGTTCGCTGCGATGCCGCGGGTTGCGCCCGCGTTGACGTTGGCGGCTGCCGTGGCTTTGCCTGCGGGTGCCCCCCTGTTCATGTACGATTGCAATCGTACATCGCGGCGGCATGCGCGCCTGATGCATGGTAGCCTCCGTGCGGGGGGCGGCCCTCTTCCCGCTGACTCTTGCCGTTAAGCGGTGGCAAGGCGTCCCGGGACCGTCGAGTTGCGCGGTTGCGCGTGAAAACGGCGTTGGACCTTGCCCCATGCGGTGTGCGTCCGTTTGGCTATTGGAGAAAAGTGCAGGTTATGAGCGGGAACAAAGATAAGGGCAAGAAGTGCGGCCAGTCCAATAAGCTGCCCTTCGTTTTGATGGGCGGGCATATCTGCGTCGATGCCGCACAGGGCGGCTTAGCTTCGGTGCTGCCGTTTCTGGTGATTCAATCCGGGTTCTCGTACACCGAGATAACGGCGCTGGTTTTGGCATCAAACATCGCGTCGGCGGTCATCCAGCCCCTGTTCGGTCTCATGGGCGACAAAAAGGCGCGTCCGTGGCTCATGTCGGTCGGCGTGGCGCTTGCGGGCTTGGGCATCGCGCTGGTGGGCGTTCTGCAGTCGTATTGGCTGGTGGTTTTGGCGGCAATGGTTTCGGGGGTCGGCAATGCCATGCTGCACCCGGAAGGGGCGCGCTTGGCATACCTCGCCGGCGGCGACGACAAAGCCATGAGCATGTCGATTTTCTCCGTCGGCGGCCAAATCGGCTTCTGTCTAGGGCCCATCATCGGCGTCGTCGCCGTTACGGCGTTCGGGCTTTCGGGCACGCTCGTGTATCTGGTCCTCTGCCTTCCGTACGCGCTGGTGCTCCTTGCGCTGAGCAAACGCTTCCTGGCCTTCGGCGTCCGCGGAGGCGGCTCGTTGGCGGGCCGGGGCAAGCGCGACCGATGGGGTGCGTTCGGCGTGGTGCTCGGCGCGCTTTCGGTTCGCTCCATCGTGTTCTATGGCGTGACCAGCTTCTTCCCGCTCTACTTGGTGACCACATTCAACGCGGCGGAAGATTCCGCCTCGCTGCTTATCACCGTGTTCTCGATTTTCGGCGCGGTGGCAACGGCTTCGGCTGGCTTCATGTCGCATCGTGTTTCCACGCCGCGCCTCATGATCGGCTGTTTTGTTCTCATGGTGGCGTCGCTTGCCTCGTTCCTGCTTTCGGGCAGCGTGTGGCTGTGCGTGGCGGCGGTTATGGTGCTGGCGATGTGCTTGAATCTTTTCAACCCGCCCGCCGTGGCGCTGGCGCAGGAGTATCTGCCCGAGCATCTGGGCACAGCGTCGGGGCTCACCTTTGGCGTGGCGGTAGCTGTCGGCGGCATCGCGTCGCCCATGCTCGGTGCGCTGGGCGACGGCGCGGGCCTTGCGTCCGCCATTTGGGTTCTGGCTGCGCTCGCCGCGGCCGGCCTTGCGCTCTCGATCGGCGTCGCCGCGATCGAGCGACGCGGCGCACAGAAAGGCTAGCAAGTGTGCAGTCAAATAAGCGTTGACGCTTGGCGCTGCTGACCAATGGATGCAAGGCCCTCTTCGCGCCTGCTCGGTCACGCGTAAATACCTTCGCCAACCTTGAAGCAGATTGCGGCGTGGCGCCGCTGGCGAAGTGCCGCTACATAGCCGTGCGAACATGCCTCCGTCCCCTGTTCGCCCACGGCATAGGATTTTGGGACGAAAAACGCTAGCATCATCATTGCCGTCAACAATCCGGGGAGCGCATGAGGGGGAATCGCCGTGTATCGCAGGTATACCGATGGGGTGCCGCATCCGCCGTTGGTGAGCGAATATGAGGGCATCGACTCCGGCGGGGTCCCCGAGCTGTTCGTGAGCATGCCGGCCACCTGCCGCGATGTGAGCGATGAGCTGCTGGATTTCATGTGGTACCGGGGAATGTCCATCCCCGAGGTTGCGGCGGTGGCCGGCATTTCGGAGAAAGCCGCCGAGGATCTGATCCTGAAAGGGAAGGGCGCGTCCGCCGACCTTTTCGCGCTGTGCGAGGCGCTGCGCGTCGAGTTGTTCTCGCTCCCTGGCGACGACGAGCTTGAGAGGGGCATGGAATGAAGGAAGCGTACGCGTGGTTGCAGAATCGCCTGGTCGGACGCTTCTTCGAGGGCTCCGATGGTGCGACTCGGTTCGAATACGCCCCGGAAGCTTCTACGCCCATCAGCCTTTCGTTGCCGCTCGACTGCTCCTGGCAAGCCGATGCCCCGGGCGTGTTCTTGGACGGCCTGTTGCCGGACAACGATAGCGAACGCGAGGCGATGCGGTGCTGGTTCGGCGCTGCATCGGCTGACCCGCTCGACCTTCTTGTGGCAACGGATGCGACGGGCGGGCTGTGCTTCACATCCGTTCCCGAGCCGGGGGAGATTGCGTCTCAGGCTCGTGAGTTCGCAAGGGAAAAGGACATTGCAATCAAGGTTTATCGGCTCGGGCGCGGCTGGACGACGTGGCAGTCCGATGATCGCCGCAGCCGTTTCGCCCTTGCGGGTTCGCAGGGCAAATTCGCCTTGGAGCGGTTCGACGACCGCTGGACCTGGCCGAACGCCAAGCACCCTTCGACCCACATCGTGAAGCCGCCCCATGAGCGCTTTTGCGGCGCCCCGCTGGTGGAGGATGCGACCATGCATCTTGCGGCAGCGTGCGGGCTGGATGTCGCAAGGTCGTTCGTGCGGTCGTTCGGCGAAGATCAGGCTTACGTTGTCGAAAGGTTCGATCGCGAGGTCTGCGCCGACGGGCAGGTTTTGCGCATCCATGTTGAGGATTTCACGCAAGCGTTGGGCGTTTCGCGGCATGCGAAGTATTCCGTGACCGCTGCCGATGCGTTTGCCCTGTTGAAAGGGCTGTCTAACGGCCGCTCGTTGGTTAGGGAGTGGGCAAAGCAGCTCGTTTTCAACACGTTGGTGGGGAATTGCGACGCGCACGGCAAGAACTACAGCCTGTTTTTGCGACCGGACGGAAGCGTTGATTTGTGCCCTCTTTACGACGCCCTTTGCACGCGAGTGTGGCAAGAGACCGGCGATTTGCTGGCAATGCCGATCAATTCCAAGAAGCGGGCAAGCGAGCTGTCCTTGTCCGATTGGGCAGCGGAAGCGGCAGCGTCGGGGCTTTGCGAAGACGAGCTTGTTGGGGCGGTCGAAACCACTGCTGCGCAAATCGCAACGCATGCGCCAGCCGTCCTGGCCGAATACCCAGATTGGATAAGGGAAGCAATGACCACGGTGATCACCGCCGACAACCAGCAGCTGTTCCAGGAGCTGGGACTGCGGCTTTAGAGATGGCATCCGCAACGGCGATGCGTCGGTGAACAGGGGACGGAGGCGCGTTCATAAATGAACGCGCCTCCGTCCCCTGTTCACGTACACCGTTCAAAATACTTAACATTCTTGATATTGAGACAATATTAAATATTTTGTATACTCGGGCTACTAAGGCAAATACAAAGTATTTTGAACGGCGGCATAGCATGTGGACCAACGCTTACTCATACGAGGACATCGGCGAGTTTCTGCGGGAGGCGCGCAGGGCGCGCGGTATCACGCAGGTAGAGATGGCGAGAAAGCTCGGCTTCTCGTCGGTCACGCTCTCGGCGCTCGAGACGGGCAAGAACGTGTCGGCGATCAAGGTTGACCGCTACCTGCAGCAGCTGGGTTTTCGCATGGTGATCGTGCCCAAGGGCGCGGATGTGGAGGTGAACGAATGAGACAGCTCGACGTTTACCTCGGAGAAAGCCTGATCGGACGCATCGTCGAGAACCGCAAGGGCGGGCGCTTCGAGTATGAGCAATCGATTGTTGGCAAACTTGCCGGCCGGCCGGTGCTTTCAATGGCGTTTCCCGCAAAAGTTCGCCCGTTCGGCGAGGCGAAAACTTCTGCTTGGTTCAATGGCCTGCTTCCCGAGGGAAACCGCCGCGACGAGGTTTGCAGGAGCCTTGGCGTGTTGCCGTATGACTGGATCGGCCTTCTCGCCGAGATAGGCTGGGAGTGCGCTGGTGCGGTGAGGGTGTTCGAGCACGGTCGTGAGCGCGCTTGCGAACTGCGGCTGGAGGAGATTCCCTCATCGGAGTTGGCTGAAAAGCTTTCGAGCGTTACGGAGCGTCTTCCGCAAGTTGAGAGCGGGTTGTTTCGCATGTCGCTGGGCGGCTTTCAGGAGAAGATGTGCGTTGTCATGCCGGCGATTCCCGAGGGGGCATCTTTCGTCGCTGCTGATGACGTTTTGCTTCCGATGGGTGACAGCCCCAGCACGCATATCCTCAAACCGGAAAGCGAGCATTATCCCGGTTTGGCGGAGTCTGAGGCCTGGGCCATGACGGCGGCCGGGCACGCGGCACGTGCATCCAGGGTGGCCCTTCTCGATCTGGACGATGCGCCGAGCACGCTGGTGGTTGAGCGTTACGACAGAATTGCCGACAATGGCTCCGCGCATGTGCTCAGGCTTCATCAGGAGGATGTTTGCCAGGCGCTTGGAATCGACCCGCACGGTAAGTACGCTGCTGCGGGTGCGCCTAAGGGCAATGATCCCACATACGTTGCAATTGCCGGTTTGCTGCAGAAGTTCTCTTCCGATCCCGAAGGCGAGAAGGCGGAGCTGCTGCGTCAGCTTGTTGCGAACCTGGCGCTTGGCAACTGGGATGCGCATGCCAAGAACACGTCGTTTCTCTACTGCGAGCAAATGGTCCCCACGCTCGCACCGCTCTACGATGTGGTGCCCATTGCCGAGGTCGAGCCGCGCACGACGCTTCTTTCCATGCGCGTGAATGGAGTGATAGACCCCGGGAAGCTTACACGGGCCGATGTCGTCGCCGAGGCTGTTTCCTGGGGATTGGCCACAACGGATGTTGAGTCGGTCGTCGACCGCGTGATTAAGGATCTTGAGGAGGGTATCCGGATCGCATCGACGGCTTATCCGGCCGCTGCAGCCCGCCATGGGGCAAACGCGCTGGAAAGGATTCGCAAACTGAAAGGGGGCATCTGGCCTTGAGGCGGTGTTGACCCTGGCGGGCGAGTGAGCCGATGGGTGACCGGGGCAAACAGGGGACGGAGGTGTGTTCGCTTATGAACGCCCCTCCGTCCCCTGTTCACGCTGGCCGTCGTCGCGCGACTTCGCCCTTTCGCCCTACAGCCCCTAGCGGGCGTATTCTAGGTAGCCGGCTACGCTGTAGTGCTCTGCCCAGTCATCGGCCGGGGAGCCTTCTCCGCCGACGATTCCGAGGAAGCCGTTCTCGACTTTCTCACCCTTCTCATTCACTACCAGGGCGTACCAGTGGCCGTATTCGTGCGTGGGTTTGCGCAGCTGGCAGGCCAGCGTCAGCTTCGGTTCGCCCTTTTTGCGGAAGAACGCACCTTCCTCGTTGAGTTTCTTGATGAGCGTACCGTCAAGCCAGAAGCAGATGAACGGCGCCTCGAACGCGTCGGTGAGCGCTCCGGCCTCGCTGTTGTACACGTAGCAGAACAGCGCGCGGTCGCGCGAGCGGGCGAGAAGGTCCACCTCGCTGTCCTTGAGCTTGAACTCGACCACGGCGAACGCGCCGGGGCGGTTCGGGTTTTCGCTTACGGTGGTCACCGCCGTCTTGACCTGGAAAAAGAACGTTTCGGGCGGTGTGTCTGGCTTCTCAAGTTGCTGCTTGAGGTTCAGCGACACCACGTCGATGCCCATATCCGCGGGCGGGCGAAGCGCGTCCAGCCCGTTGCGGTACAGCGAGCTCATCAGCTGGTACTCGCCGGTGTATCCGTTGTAAAGCAGGTTATAGAAATCTTGGGCCACGCGCCGCTCCTCCTCTTGGTTCGAATGGTTAGATTCTAGCGTTGGGTCGTGCGATCCTTTGCGAGAAGTTGCCGGTTTTGACCCATCGAACAGGGTAGGGAAGCAGGTGTTCGGCTTGGAGTGCGCTTGCCGCTTGCCTGCCGCTTTCAGCCTCGCAGGTATGGGGCGAGGGTGTTGGCACACTCTTTAGCCATGAGGTTTGCGCGTTCGAGGACTTTTGTGCGTAGGTCGTCGTCGAGTAGGACGATTTGCGCGATGAGCGCCTTCGCGATTTGCAGCTCGTCGAGCCAGGGCTCGTCTTCCCAGAGGTCCTTCAGCGCGTCCGTGGCGTCAAGGGCCTTGGCGTATTGCGCGTCCGACGACTTGGCCAGCGCGCCTTCCTTGTTGTTGCGGATTTCCCAGACGAAGGTGCACGCGGGGTTCCCGACCTGGGTATGCGCCTTGACCGAGCGGTTGTCCGGATGTTCCGCCGCTCGCGGGTTGGTTCGCGCGAGATATGCGGCGCGACTCGGCAGCGCGGCCGAGATTTGCCCCGTGATCGCGAGCATCTCCTCGGCGTGCGCGCAATACACGTCGCAAACCTGGAACGGGGTTCTGCGCTCGGCTTCGACAAGCTGCTCGTCCGGTGTGCTCCACGCGCCGTCTACGCGGGCGGCGTTTGCGTGGGCGATGCGCTCGCTCAGGCTTTTGCGGCCAGCCGATTCGTTCGAATTTGCGTGTTGGCTTGTCTTGTTCGAGCTTGCGCGGGCGATTTGCTCGCTCAGGCTTTTGCGCACGTTCGTTTCGCTCATCTTCGCTCCTTCCTTAGGCTGCTGCGCCGGAATCGCCATCTAGGTTATCGGCGTCGAACAGCGTATCGACCCAGATCTCGTCGTCCGGTCCCGGCGGGGGAAGGAAGTCAAGATCGTCGTCTTCGCAGATCGAAAACGCTTTGTGATTCTCCGGCACCTCCCAGGTCGCGGCAACTCCGCAATCCCCGGGCGCTTCTCCATCAGCAGCAGCTTCGAAGTCCTCGGGTGCTTCCCAGGTTGCGGATGCCTCGCAATTCGCAAAAGCTTCGCAGCATGCGGGCGCTTTGAAGTTCGCGGCGAGTTCGCGATTTGCGGACGATCTACGGGTTGCGGCAGCTTCGCAATCCGTCGCCCCTTCCCAATTCCCGGGCATCTCGCAACTCGCGACAAACTCCCGATACCGCGGGTGCTGCTCGAGCGCATAAGCGGGTTCGCATATGCCGCGGCGGCTTCGCTCGAATAGCCACCAGTTTCCGGCCGGCGTCTCGAGAAGCGTCGAAGGCAGCTTGTTGGCGCGCAACGCGAAATACTTCGCCGTCCGCTCGTCTTGGAAGCCCAGTACCAGGTGGCGGTCGCAATTGCCGATGATCGAGTTCGCCACCGCCTGATCGTAGCGCGCCTCAAGCTGGCTGACCGTTTGGCAGATGATGGTGCAGCTGACTTCGCGGCTGCGGATGACGGAAAGCACGTCGTCGAAGCCGGGCAGCGTCAGGTTCGCAAAATCGTCCAACATGAAGCGAACGGGCACAGGCAGACGTCCACCATCGCAGCGCGTGTCTGCGAAATCGCACAGGCTTGAGAACGCTTGGCGAATGAAAAGGCTGGTCAGAGGCGCCAAACTGCGGTCCATGTCGTCCATGGTCACGAACAGCGCGCGACGCTCGCGCCCAAGGTCGCAAAAGTCGATTTGCTGCGCCTTACGAAACGATGCAAGCGCCCCGTCGAACGTCAGCGGCAGCAGGTTTGCGGCGATGATGCCCATAATGCTCGAGTGCATTTTGTCGGCGCGCGCCGTGCTCCTTGCGCGGCGGAATAGCGAGGCGGCGTAGCTATCGGGGTCCTGCTTGGAAAGGTCGGCGAACAGCGCTTCGGCGTTGCCTTCGCACGCCTGCTCGTACACGCTTACCACCGACGCCATGTTCCACTCGCGGTCGGGCAGCGCCTCGAACACGTAGGCGATGTAGCTGGCAACGTAGTTGGCCGCCGCGCCCGCCCAGAACGGGTCGTCGCCCATGTCCGCACGGGGGAACAGCGCGCTGGCGATCGCGATGATGTCCTGCGCAAGAGGGCGACCTTTGCGCCAGCGAACGTGGTGAAGCGGGTCGTAGCCGATCTCGCCGTCCATGGTGGTGAAGTCAAGGCTGTCAACGATGTACCCATGGGCCCGCAAATACGGTGCCATCTCGTCATGTAGGCGGCCCTTGGAGTCGAGCACGATGTAGGAACCCTCGCACTGCAGCAGGTTGGGCTTCAGGAAATTGCGCGTTTTGCCCGATCCGGAACAGCCCAGAACGAGCACATTGTTGTTGAGGCCGGTCGCCCACGAGTCCATGCTCGCGGCGTGTCCGGAGGTGAGGATGAGCTGCCCCGCGTAGGCGGCGCGGGCATTCGCAAGGTTGTCTATCATGGCTGCTTTCGCTTTCTACTACAGGTTTGCGCTGGTGAATGGGGTGTGGGGAAGGGGCTGCCGCGCCCGCGATAGGAGGAGACATCCCGTAACGGTGGCCGATTGCTAGGCCCGGGACACGGCAAGCCGCGCTCGCGGCCGACACCTCGTCAAAGCCTGGTGATGACGCGGTCCGCAAGGCCCGCTTCGACGGCTTCTTCCGCTTCGAAATAGGTGTCGGAGGCCGTAAGCTCGAAGACGCGCTCGATCGACATGCCGCTGTGCCGCGCGATGACGCCGGCCGTGATGTCGCGGATGCGCATGAGGTCGTCGGCCCGGGCTTTCACGGAAAGCGCGCTGCCGCCGGCGCCGGCGCCGATGAGCGGGTCATGGATCATGACGCGGCTGTGCGGTAGGATCTCACGCTCGTCGCCCGCGATGAACAGCAGCGCTCCCATGCTTGCCGCCATGCCAAGGCAAACGGTGCGGATGGGGCAGCTCACGGCTTGCATGACGTCGTAAAGCGCCAGGCCGGACTGGACTTCACCGCCTGGGCTGTTGATATAAAGCGTGATGGGCGTCGTGGAATCTTGACGCTGGAGGTGAAGCAGGCCGCGGATGACGACGGCGCAGGATTCGGCATCCACCGAGGTCATAAGCTCGAGTACGCGTTGGTCGAGCATCTCGTCGCGGATGTCGAGGCGATTGAGGCCTTCTGCGGTTTCGCGGATGATTTGAGGTTGATAGACGAATGCATATTCGCTCATGACGAGCTCCTTCCGAGGGCGAGACGGGACAACCTAGGACGCAATAGGGAAGGCGCAAATCGGCAGCAAGCTAGCATGAGCTGCCATGCGCAGGGCGTCGCTTATAAGGTTGTATGGGAAAATCCGATGCACGACAGCTGCATCGGCAACTCCTATAGGCGCAAGGCCTATCTGCCAGGAGGCGGGTCTCGCGACCCTCGGGTGCTTAAGCACAGTAGCACACGTCAAAGCAGCACGCAAGTGGGGAAATGAAAAAGTTTCGGACTGCTGTCCGTGCCTGGTATTTACGTCTTCGCGGCGGTTTTCTTGGGAAAAAACTAGGCGGAACCGCTTTCGCGACCCCGCCTTACAAAACCAATAGGTTTTTTTATCTATAAGCATTATTACTTATCGGAACCAACTGTCAATCACTTTTGTTAAAAAAGCCGCGCAAGACCGAATGATGTCGTTAGAAGGCGCAAGGTCCGCCGTCTCGGACAGTTGTTTCTTGAGATTTACCAGGTCAGATGCTGCTTTTCTTTTTCCTGACCCCTCAGGCACGAGTTTCGTGTGAAGGTACATGAGCGTTACAATCTGCCTGATGCGGGGATTCCTCATCCTGCCCGTTCTGACTCGATGCGAGATGCCTGCTTGGGCCAAGGCGGACAATACCGCTGAGTCGGTACCGACGGTTGTGTCAACTACGGCGATTCCGTTTAGCATGTCCGACGAGTGAGCACAGGCGTTTCTCACCGACTTGGCTTGGCGCAGCATGTAGTGCTCGTGCCTCATTTCCTCATTGCCCCAACGTTCGGCGCAGTATAGATACAGGTCTATAAAGCTTCCGAACGAAAAAAGCTCCATCAGTACCCAGATGGGCATGTCGGCTGGGCTACCGTATTTTCTGACAAGATCGCCGCAAAACAGGTCGCGACTCATCATGCTGATTTCGCCTTCGCGGCGCCTGCGCTCGCTATGGTTGAGGCTAGCCATGTAATCGCGTGCGATCGTATAGCCGTCTTCGTTATTGCGTTCAGTCGTGATGCACACCAGCTTCGTCCGCGCTGCGTGTTCCACGTTAAGTGTTAGCGGCAACAGCGCATAGCGTAGGTCGCGGTCGAGCGAGGCGAGTGCTTTCAGGTGCCCGAAGTCGAGGTTGACGTACTGGCCATCGTATTGTCCGCCGATGCGTTTTTCAAAGAGGATCCTGTATGCGGCGATTTTGAAGAAATAGGTGTGGTTGGCGAGGTATTCGGCAGCATCCTTTTCGGAACAGAGCTTGAATGTGACGCCCTTCGACTTAAGATGCTCGATCTGCTGGTTGGTTGTGAGCAGGGCCTTGCGCTGCTTGATACCGTCGGTTTCCGCCATTCCTTTTCCTCTCGCTTCGATGTTCGGGCGATTATACAGGCTTCGTAGCAGAAGGTCTTGCGCTCATCCTTGTAGCGTAGTTTTGCCTGTCTTGTATTTGCATCAGCAAACGTGATTGCTAATTGTTGCGGTGCTTTTGCCAAGAGCGGTTGCGCGAATGGCGGCCCCGCGAACGCTCCCGGCGCGCCGTCTCTCATTCGCCTCCTCCCCGTACTCCGAAAGCGGGGGCAATACAAGACTGCAATCGTTGAGCGGAATGGGGTAGGCTGGCACCTGAGGACTGAAGCAGGCCCGCTTCCGCGGTGCCGGCCGGTTCTCGTCACAAATCCCACGTGATGCGTCGGGGGACGCGGGGATGGGACGCATATTCGACCGAACGATCACCTGCCCAGTTGAACGCCAAGGTTGTATTGGAGCCGCCCTTCGGGGCTGCAACCTTGCCGATCATGAACAGGCGAAGCTGCATTGGAGCCGCCCGTAAGGGCTGTAGCTGTGTCTTTTCGAATCCGGGCTGGGGTTGATCATCTCGTTCACAGGGGTTTGCGATACCCCTTTCTCGGTCTGTGCAACGATTCGGGGGAATCTTGCGCTGCTCAGCTTGATCTGAACTGCGCCGCGTCGCTCAAACGTGGGGAAATCCAATATCACTTGCTGCGTTTTCGCAGTTCTCTTTCCAAAGGAGAATGTCATGGCTATTTCCACCGAGATCGTCGGGAAGACCTTTGGCCCGTTCGTGCGCGACTACACCTTCAAGGACCTTGAGATTTGCGCTCTTGGTTGCGGCGCCGGCTGGGACGGCCGCGTGGACCTTGAGTACGTCAACGAGGGCGACGCCAAGAACCCGGACCTGAAGGTTCTGCCCATCTTCGCCGTGCCGCTGACCGTCAACGAGGAGATGACCACCACCCTCGACTACGGCTTCGACTACTCCGGCTCGCTGCACTACGGTATCGACGTGCACTTCCATGCGCCGTTCAAGATGAACGACCACATCGAGACGTTCGTGACCCAGGAGGCCATCTGGGACCGCGGCGAGGGTCGCGGCTCGCTGTCCAAGCAGGTCGGCAAGTCGTACTCCGCCGACGGCACCCATCTGTGCACGGTCGACACCTACGACTGCTGCATCTATGACGGCGGTTGGGGCGGCGAGCAGCCGCCGAGGGACTCCGTGGAGTACCCCGATCGCGAGCCCGATTTCACCTACGAGGAAACCTACGGCTACAACTGGCCGCTCGTGTATCGCCTGATGGGCGACTGGCATCAGCAGCACATCGACTGGTCCTACACCGAGCAGACCGGCCTTGAGCGCCCCATCGCCCACGGCGTCAGCAGTGCCGGCGTGGCCATGCGCCACGTCATCTCCCTGCTGTTCCCGGGCCATCCCGATGCGATGACGCGCTTCAAGTGCCGCTTCACCTCCCCGGTGCTGCCGGGCGTGCGCCTGCGCACCATCGTGTGGAAGACCGCCGAGGGCGAGGCGAAGTTCCGCATGGTCAACGCCGACGCGCCCGACTCCAAGCCGTTCCTGAACCACGGCATCGTCGAGTGGGATCCCACTCGCGCCTAGCGGTTTTGCGCCGCAGCCGGGCGGCGGTTGGCCGAGCGGCCGATCGATGCCGGGTATGCTGATAACGAAGCGGCTCGCCCGGGCATCGGCTTCGTTTGAACGCGGGTTACGCTTGAAGCGGTAGCGACTTGAGTTTGGTTGCGGCTTGGGAAGATCGGCCGTGAGTTGAGGATAGCTGAGACCGGGTTTCGGCTACGAACGAAATATGATTTGCAACGTGTGGCAGGGATGCGTCCCTGCCACACGTGTTTTTGCCCGACGTTTTGCCGGCGATATCGCGCGCTCGCTTCCGTGTGCGGGAAGCTTTCGCTGCGAATATGCCCCAGATTGCGAGTTTTCCGAATGGCGAACGTGGCGCGGCGTGCGGTGGCTTGCGCTTGGCGCGGCATGCGCATCGTTCGTCGCATTCCGCAAGCGAAATGACCAGCAAGCGCCCTCTCCGCCGCCGGCAAATCCGGGAAACTCGCAATCTGGGACACGGAACGCTGAAAACGTTCCTGCGTGCATCTTCCCTTTGCGGGGTGAACTCGGTTGTACAATGGGCGCGTTCTCGATATCGCTTGATGGAAGCGCGCGCGGAAGGATTTCGCTATGGATACGGGCATCGCTGTTGACACCGCCTCAGGCATCGCTACGGATGCCGCCACGGACGTCGCTATGGACCTGAAACAGGCTATGCGGCAGCGTCACACTGTGCGGAAGTTCACGTCCAAGCCGCTTTCGCCCGAGTTGATCTCGCAGCTCAACGACCGCGTTCGCGCAAACAACGAGCGCCTTGGGCTGGCGATTTCGCTGAAGGTGGGCGACGAATCGGCGCTGCCTGGCGCGCTCAAGCTGTTCTTCGCCAAAGGCGTGCGCAACTATTTTGTGCTGGCCGGCAGCGACAGGCCCGGGCTTGACGAGGATCTTGGCTACGCAAGCGCCGACTTGATGCTTTTTGCGCAGACGCTTGGGTTGAACACGTGGTGGATCGGCGGTATGTTCAGCCGCAAGAACGTCGAGCAGGCTGTGCCGGGGAAGAAGGTTATCGGCATTGTTGCCGTGGGCTTCGGCGTCACGCCGGGCGTCGCGCACAAAAGCAAGACAGCGGCCGAGGTGAGCTCGTACGAGGGCCCGGCGCCGCAGTGGTTTGCAGATGGCGTGCAGGCCGCGCTTCTCGCCCCAACGGCGCTCAATAGGCAATGCTTCCGGATCGCCGGCGCAGGCAACAAGGTTTCCATTAGCGAAAACGGCGGCGCGTTCAGCGGCGCGGACATCGGCATCGTAAAGTACCACTTCGAGCTAGGCGCCGGCAACAAATTCGAGTGGGCGTAGCCCTCCGCGCGTGACGCTTGTGAAATCGGGGGAGACGAGCATGGCGAAAATCGATACGGACGAGCTGCGCGATTACCTGGAGGACTATTGCGGTACGGCGGCGTCTTCTGGGTTTCCTGCGGCGTTGCTCGATGTTGCGGACATCGAGAACATGGACGGCTACGAGCTTTGCGAAAGGGCAGAAGATCTCGGGATCGACCTGGAGCGATTCCGGGTTGACTAGTAGCTTGCGCGCGGGTCAAGCGGGCGCGTTGGCGTTAAGGCGCTGCGACCTTTGACGCGCAAGCGCGTAACAAGTTCTCAGCAAGAAGGCGATGCGAATCGTTCCGCATCGCCTTCTTCGCGTTTGCGGCGGGAGGTCGAGCGCGAAACAATCCCTCGTGTATGGGGCTTGGTAAGAGACCGCAAAGCGAGTCGCAAAAGAGCAGCGCCACAATGCAAATCCCGGTTTGTCGAGATGTTTGGGGAAGAGCAGCGGCTAGTTGAGCTATCTGAGGTATGTGAGACCTTCAATGGCGATAGGAGCAGCAATTATCCTTCGGCTGATGAGCGCATCAACGCTGGCGTTCCTTTTGTCAATGCAGGAAACCTTGCTAATGGAGCAATTGCCTTTAATAACATGGAGTATGTTTCGGAAGAAAAATATCATCAGCTATCTGGCGGAAGAATTCAAACCGGAGATTTGCTCTATTGTCTTCGAGGCTCGCTAGGTAAGTGCGCTTTGGCGGATTTTGATAAAGGGACCATTGCGTCTTCCCTTATGATTATTCGATGCAATCAAGAGCGTATTCAACCGAAATATCTTTACGAAGCAATGGTATCGCCGTTCGTAGAAAGGCAAATGGTCAGCGCAAACAACGGCAGTTCTCAACCAAATCTATCTGCAAAAAGCGTTAAGCAGTTCAAGATTCCTCTTCCTCCCCTCGCTCTCCAGCAAGAGTTCGCCGCCTTTGTCGCCCAGGTCGACAAACTGAGATTTGGTGCTGCTATGCAATGTACCTCCTGTGTGCGGCTTTGACGTTGCTTTGGTCCACCATGGCATACATGAGCGTCGCATCGATTTTCGCGTGGCCTAAAAGTCGCTGCACCTGCTCGATGGGCATGCCTTTATCGATTGCTTTAGTGGCTAGCGTACGTCGGAACTTGTGCGGATGAACTCGATCAAGGCTAAGCTCGCGGCCAAGATTTCTCAGACGTGCTTCAATGCCGCTGATTTGTAGTCGGTTATTCGGTTTGCAAAGCGTGACGAACAGGGCAGGGCAGTGATCACTGCGCGAGTCGAGATAGTTTCGCAAATGGATTTTCGTACGCGCATCGAAGTATACGGGGCGTTCCTTGTTTCCCTTGCCTAGCACAATGCATTCACGCCGTTCGAAATCGACGTCGGCAATGTCAAGCTTCACTAGTTCGCCAACGCGCATGCCCGTTGATGTCAGAAGGTCGATTAACGCGAGGTCACGAAGCGTCTTTGCTCCATCGCGCATTTTCTCCAGCGTCTCATCGGAATACGTGTCCTTCACCGTTCGCGCGGATTTGATTTTCCTGATACGGCGAATGGGACTTTTGAGAATGTAATCCTCGTCTTCGAGCCAGGAGAAGAAGCTGGACAAGATTCGCCTGATGTTGTCGATGCTCGCTTTGCTGCAGCGCGATGTTTGCTCATAATCGGAAAGATAGCGCCGGATGTCCTCAGTGCGCATATAGGTAAGGTGCGCGTCGGTTGTCGATAGCATGCGCGTGATGGTTGATTGATAGTAGCGAATGGTTTTCTCGCTGCACCCTTCAAGACGCTTTGCGGAAAGAAACGACCCCATCAACTCGGTGTTTGCGGGTCCGGTTGTCGGCATTTCGCTCCCATCCTTTAAGGTGATGTCGTAGCGACCAAGCACGCACTCAAGGGTCAGAGATAGCTGTTTCATCGGGGAGTTGTTTAAATGGGCCAGCATCGCTTGCTGAATCGATTGGATAGCGTCTTTCATATGTGGGTCCTTTTCGCGGCAATGAAAAGGACAAGGGTAGCGGAAAAGCGAATGCGAGGGGGGGTTGAGGGAGAGGTAAGAAATTGGCGGTATGTGATTCACCCATCGGGTATCTTGTTTTTGCAAATGGTAATAAATCGTCTGAACGCAAGGGGCTTATCGTGTGCCCAGGTTCGTCTGTAGAAGTAATTTTATCGATGGACTGTTATTGAAATCGGTTAAACTTTTGCCAATCGACATAATTGTCGATTGTAGATGAAGGAGGTGATTGTTTTGGAAATGTTCTTTTCCAAGCTGTTTTTGTCACCGCTGGGGCCAGCGCGTTTTTCCGTGCATTTTGCGCGTGATGGGTTCCGCCGAGCGTAATAATGGTGGATGCTAGTTTTACTGCTAGTATGGCCCCTCCTTCATTCTGGTTGCAGCAAGATGCAATTTGCGGTCTGGAAAGACATAATTGATTTATGGGGTGTGGAGTTAGCCATTAGCTCTTGTAGGCCGGTTGGCATGAGGCCGATTCGGGCGGTATAAGGTATTGCGAGGAGGGCCAACGGTGAGGCAGCCCAGATGGTTGCGGGCTGCCTCAGTGCTTGCGATTCGTTATCGCTTGGCTAGCCAACGAGATTCCAAGACGTTCTATAGAGGTTCCATAATACTGAGCCGAAATCAGTGGCTTCTGTACACATGACTTGTGTTACTGGAGTATGCAGGGTAACGCTGGCGGCATCTTCTTTCGGTTTCTTAAAGTCCTGCTGACTTTTGATTAGTTCCTGGATTATTCCGTGGTAAAGCAAGTGGTCCTCAAGGCTTATGTATAGGAGCAGGATGGGCAGGGCATCTTGTTGGGCATATTTGTAAGTTGTTGTCTTGATGCTGCAGCTTACGCACTCTGACGTTTTCAACGGCTGGATGGTTCTCGAAGTTCCCTTTAGCTGCATGGGCATATATCTACCTGTAATGCGACCATTAGGAAAGAACTCTAGCAGGGCATTGATTCCGAAGTCATCAATTCGCGTATCGCGCCAAATGACCGTGCCGTCATATTTAACAACCGAACGTGCGAGGTTGGTTGACCTGGAGTCTACCGTTCTCGAGTTTGGTACAGATGCTTTTTCGGTTGCGTTTTGTGCGCCGGTGGTGCTCATCCAAAATACTCCTGCATCAGAGATTTCTTCAGCGTCTCTAACTTATCGATTTGTTGTTGAGTCGCAAATCTCAGTTTATCAACCTGGGAGACGAAGGCGGCAAACTCTTGCTGAAGGGCAAGCGGCGGAACCGGAATTGGCATGACCCTCAAGTCGGCAATGTTTATCTGCTGCAGGGTTGCCCCTTGGGTGTGATCAGCAATGTAACGTTTGCCATTGTCGGAATTCATGTATCCTACGAGATAATCGGGATCAATCAGGCTTGGCTCGTGACGGATTACCGCTATTCCACGAGTCACATTCATTCCTGCGCAATCAACTTTGGATCGAACGGTTTGTCCGGTTGCTCCTCGGACAATCGTCAAAATCTCATCGCCCATGAGCTCGGTTCTACGGTACGAATTACCGATTGCCCTATCAATCATTTTAACTGTGTCAAGGCAAAGGCGTCCATCAGCGATATCAACTGGACGAAGCACACCCATGTCGCCCGTTCCCTCAGGGCCCGGTTGAACAATACCGTATGAAATACGTGTTTCGGGATCAATCAATTCTTCGAGTATACTTGTTTGCTTCACTTCATTAAACATCTCGACAAACCGGGATTTGATGAGGCTGTCAAGTGTATGGAGTTGAAGCCCGTACTGTCTTTTGAGCTGGTCAACGTATTTCAAGACAGCAGTTTGACGCAGCATTTCTGCGTCAGCGGGAAGGGGAATTGCCATATTCGAAATCTTGCCTAACCGGATGGAGGGAAAGGAGGCGTTTTCTATCAATTTGCAAGGCTTATCGAATTCAAAGTAATAACGAAGATATTCCGCTAACTTCTTGTTAGTTATTATGCATGCAAGGTGCGATACGACGTAGCAAGGTTCGGGGAGTATATAGATGTTTCCAGTGACACAGGACATACCGCTCTTGGCAAATATGACCGTTCCAGCTGGGAATAGCTTCATCTTCTTTTGTTTTGCGGTCTCATCGTCAAGTT
Organism: Senegalimassilia anaerobia JC110; assembly: GCF_000236865.1. Classification (GTDB taxonomy): domain Bacteria; phylum Actinomycetota; class Coriobacteriia; order Coriobacteriales; family Eggerthellaceae; genus Senegalimassilia; species Senegalimassilia anaerobia. The sequence goes on from NZ_HE611016.1 coordinate 128,816, forward strand.
TTTCAAGATTTGAAACAGCCACTCCATCTATCAGCTCGTTTAGGTTGCCGGCTCGTACAAAAGGTTTTCCTTCTTTTGCGAACTCGGTTTTTTTGGGTGCGGGATTTCCTGCTGTTATGACAGCAATGTCTGCTAGTTTAACGATGCTTCTATTCGAAGCCTTTGAAGAGAGGTAATTGCTTCGATTGTGAACCTGATTGTTCTTGACGCATGAGGTGGTTTTCATACTGCGCGCTCTATCTAATTGACTGTATATACTGATTCAATACTTCGCCGAAATTGATTAAATCATATGGGTGCCCACTGGCTTGTCTTTCGTATGCGTATCGCCACTCAACGAAAGCTGACGCACTTTCTTTTAGGAGTTCCTCCAGGGGGGTAACCCCTTTTTGTTTATAGAGCAAATCAATCTTATCTCTATCATGCGCTTCTAGGTCATTGAACAATTTTTTGAGATCATGGCCCTTAGGAAAGGTCTGAATTCCTGGTTTAGTCGCTTGAATGGCTTTTAACAACAGCTCGCATGCGAATGCAGCATTAACCATGCAGGGATATATGTTTCCAGCAAGAAGGGAGTCAGTTGTCTTGCTGGAGGTTTGCGCTATAGCTAAAAAATGATTTGCGGCAGTAATACACTCGTCGAGTTGCCTTTCTGAAGTGTTCATTACAACATCCTTTCCAGTTCTGCCAGGCCTTTGGCAATCTCTTCGTTCAGCTTTTTCAGGTCGGCAAGGATTTCGCTGGTGGGTGGGTATTCGATCTTTTCGTAGACGATTTCCTTGTACTTGTTGATCGACAGGTCGTAGTCGTTGTCGATGATTTCTTGGACGGGCACCATGAAGCTTTTCTCGGTGCGCGCGCGGCCGAGTTCCTTGTCCAGGTTGTGGAAGCGCTCGATGATGTCGGGGATGTCGTTTTCCTTTACGGGGTCGCGTTTGTCATCAAGGCTGAAGCCGTCGGCCTCCATGTCATAGAACCATACGTTGTCCGTGCCGCCGTTGTCGGTGCGCGTGAAAATGAGGATGGCGGTGGACACGCCCGCATACGGTTTGAACACACCGGAGGGCATGGAGATAACCGCTTGTAGGCGATTGTCTTCGAGGATGGCCTTACGGATGGCCTTATGCGCCTTTTGCGATCCGAACAGCACGCCGTCGGGTACGATGGAAGCGCAGCGCCCGCCGACCTTCAGGCTCTTCAGGAATAGCGCTAGGAACAGAAGCTCGGTTTTGGTGGTGGCGGCAACCGAGCGCAAGTCCTTCGCGATGGTTTCCTTGTCCAGGCTGCCCTTGAACGGTGGGTTCGCCATGATGAGCGTGTATGCATCGCGTATGTCGTTGTCTTCCGAAAGCGAGTCGATCTGCGTGATGTTCGGAGCCTCCACACCGTGCAGCATCAGGTTCATGGCGCCGATGCGCATCATGGTGGAGTCGGTATCATGGCCGGTGAACATGGTGGTTTGGAAACGCTGCATCACGCTGGCGTCCATGAGCTCGGCGCTGTAGCGCTCCTTGATGTACGCCGCCGCTGCGCAAATGAAGCCGGCGCTGCCCATTGCGGGGTCGCAGATAATGTCGTCGGGCGTGGGCTCCATCAGTTCGGCCATCATACGGATGATGTGGCGCGGCGTGCGGAACTGGCCGTTCTGTCCAGACGTTTCCAGCTTGGACAGCAGGTACTCGTATACATCGCCCATGATGTCTTTGTTGCCAAGGTCGATTTCGTCCAGCTTGGCAACGATGCGCGTGAGCGTGCGGGCATTGCTCACCAAGAACGTGGCGTCTTTCATATATTTGGCAAACGCGGCGTCATCATCAGCCACAAGGTCGTTTTTGATGAAGGGGAACACGTTCTTCACCATGTTCTCGAACATGGCTTCGGGTTCGTAATTGCGGAATATGCTCCAGCGGCAGTTTTGATGATCGGCATCGAACGTGGGGTCGTCAAGCTCTTCGTCAAACGCAGCGGCGTCGGCTTCCCGGCGTGTCTCGTTGTCATCCAAGATTTTGATGAACATAAGGTAGGTAAGCTGCTCGATCACGGTCAGCGGGTTGCTCACGCCGTTGGACCAGAAAATGTCCCAAATGCCGTCAACCTTGTTCTTCAGTTCGCCGGTTATCATGTTCCGCTCCTTGTTAGGGTTGGTTTTGCTTGATTGTATTATCTGGTATTATGCGCGGGTTTTGTTGAGCAACATTCCCGTGCGCTATCTTGCCACTTTGCGAGTTCCGGCTGTTTCCATGTGGTCGCCGCAGTGGCCGATGACTATCTTGCGCGTTGGGCGATCGATGGCGAAGTGAATGCGCAATGATGCATTGCGGTTGCCGGATTTGCCCTTTACGTGGGGAGCGATGTTCAGGGTGCGCCCGTCATATGAAATCTCGCGCTGTTTTAGCAAGCGCGGATCTTTGTTGGTTTGCGCAGACTCGTGGAAGGTCAGATTGTAACCGGTTTCGCTTTGGAACTCGGTTCCTGCCGTGCCATCTGCCTCATCCTGCTCGAAGTACTTCGGCCATAGGCTCACGGCCAAAGTGCGTAGGATGTCGAACGTCTCGTCGCTGCTGATGCTGCGGTTTGCCTTGGCGGCCGAATCCTTGGCTTCATTGGTGATTATCAGCCTGTCCCCGAACGCTCGCTCTGCCAGCTCCAGCGCTTCGGCGCACGTTTGCGGGAAACCTTGCATTGCGCGGATGATATTCGCCTGCGCTTCCGCTTGCCGCGCTTGCGCCTTCGCCTTCGCGTTAAGCTGGTTGAGCGTTTGAATCGTATGATCTTTGGCGCCCACGGCCCTCTGCAATTGTTTGATCTCGGTGCTGAGCTCTTCTACTGCGATTTGCAGCTCCAGCACGTCATCGCCTTGATCGTGTCGCTTTGCCTCGGAGTCATATTCGGCGATAAGGCTTTCGTAAAACTCGGTGGTTTCAACGAGCTTTGCGGCTTCGCGGGCTTTTAACTGTTCGAGAGCACACTTCAGTTCTTCCTCGGTGTGCAGGCCTTGATAGTTGGGCTCGACTTGCTCTTCTTGCGCGCGTGTGGAGCGCAGCTCCTGCAGCTTTTGCTCAAGCTGCTTGCGCTTGAGCTGGGATTCGATGAGCGTGATGCTTGCCGGGTCTATCGCTTCGCCTTGCACGCGGCGATACAGGCGCGTAAATGCGCCGCAAACATCGTTGCTAATTTGACCAGGGTTCGACGCCATGAGCAGTTCGCCGGTGTAGAAGCGATGCCGCTGGCTCCCTTCGGGGTCTGAGAGGTCGACGCCGGGGAAGAATATGCGCATGAAGCCCGGGTTAATGCGGTAATCGCGGGCGGTTTCGGTGTCAAGGAACATTGATTGGTATGCTAACCAGGTCTGGACGGCTGAGCAATCCAGCGTGTAGACAACGGCCGATCCGCGTACTTTTTTCGCAAGAATGCCCGGGTCGATAGCGTATTTTCCAGGCTGGTTGCGTAGGGCCGCTATAACGACGAAGGGTATGGTGCGCTCGTTGCTTTCAAGTTCCCGTATAAACGTCTTCATGTTGAGGGACGTTAATGCTTTGGGCTCATTGGCCAGGGCAATGCCGTTTGAGCTTGCAGCGCACCCCTTGATATCGAGCAGCTTGCCAATGAACCTTGGTGTGTTGCGCGATGGGATATAAGGGCAGTCGCAGATGAACGTTGGGTCGTCGGCTATGGCGATGCGTACGTTTATGATGTAGCTGCCGTTTTCTGCGGCAGTTGCGCCGATGTTGGTGAACCAGCGGCGGTACCAATGGTCTTTGTCGCTTTCTATATACTCTATTGCCCAGTAAGAAGGCGTATCCGACCCGTTTTGATAAAGGGCGTTCGTTTTGATCGAGGAGTCCTCCTCGTTGCATTCCAATGTGCCGTTCGCGAGCCTCTGGGAGGCGTAGGCGCTTCCTTTCGCTTCCGCAACCGATTCGGAAATGTTGACGGTGTCATCGGTGAGCTCCGTATAAAAGTTCGGGAGTTCTTTGTCCTTGCGATCGCCTTCCTTTTCCTCTAGCCATTCCTGAATGGCGGCGATGATGTGCGGCCAGATTTCGCCGACTTCCTTGGTTTCGGGGGCGATGGTGAAACGGGAACGGTAGAACAGCGTCTTGTTCTCGGTTGCGTAGCGGGCGGGCTTTTCCATTATCGGTCCTTGGTCTCGTCGTTTTCGGTGCGGTGCAGCAGTGTTCTCAGCTCATCGGGGGTGTAGGTCCCGCCGGGTTTCGAGTGCAGGGCTATGTGGCAATTGGGGCATACGGGGATAAGGTCGTGCACGGGGTCCACTTGGTATTCACGTCCTATTTCGCAGAGCGGTGTGACGTGGTGCACCTGAATGATGCCCGCAAATTCAGGTCCGTATACTTTGGCGAAATCGAAGCCGCAGATGGCGCAAGTGGTTCCATTGGCTTGCAGGCATGCTTGTCGTGCGCTGCGACTGCGCTCGTAGCGGTCGATGGTGATACTGCAACGCGCGCCTTCGGTAAGCGGTTGGCCAGGGGTTTCGCCTGCCACTTGCGCTGCTGCGGCTCCTTGCTGCGGAATGTTCCCATAGGCCTTTCTGATTTGCTCTTCGATGTATTCCCGAGGATCCAAAACGACTCCTATTCCTCAAGCGGCAACGCTAGGCCGTACGGGTTTTCAACGGAAAGATTGCTTGCATTGCCGAACACCACCCACAGGTTGCGGTAAGTAAGCGGGCGGGGAATACTTGCCTCGCCGTACCCGTCGGTGAAGTAGATAAGCAGCGCGTCGCGGAAGTAGCGGCGCTCGTTGATGTATTCGATGACGGGCGTGAAGCTGGTGCCGCCACGTCCTTCGACGCGATCAGGCGGGTCTTTTGGCGATTTGAGCTGATAGACCCGTTGAATCTCCTCATCGCATTCGATGACGGTCAGCTCGAACGAGCGCCGCGCGATGATGGCGAATACCTCGTTGAATATCTGCTCGATCTCGCTGTCGCTTACCGACCCGGATGTGTCGATGGCCACCACGATCTTCAGCGTTTTGCTCTCGCGCGTGCCCGATAGGTCGAAACGTTGCGGCTGCCTGCGGTTGAGGCGCATGCGCGTTTTCGTTTTGTCGGCAGCTATAGTGCCCACGTATTTCTTCAGGATGGCTTTCCAGTTGAGCGCGGACGGCTTGTTTGCGCGCGCTACGGCGGTGGAAAACCGGGCGGGCATAAGACCGCGCGCTTCGCCATCCATCATGCTGTCCACCTCGTTGAGCAGCTCTTTTACGGCCTCTGCCATTGCCTCGGCGGATTCGCTTGCGGGTTCGTCGTGTTCTGCGGCAAAGGTCCATGCGTGGTCGTTGATATTGCCGGCGGCGCCCGCCGCGGTAATGACGTTGCTGGAGCCGGCTTCGTTGTCGCTTTCTGCGCTGCCGCTTGGAATCGGCGCGATGCCGTCCTGCTGCGGTTCGCCCAGCATGTTCGCGTGGTGCTTGATGAGGTCGAAGTAATACTGGTAGCTTTCCAAAGGCTGAACACGTGAAAGCCGGAACTTGTCCCGGATGACCTTCGACGTGACTACGCCTTTCGGCGCCTGCATGAACTTTTTCCCGTGCTTTATCTCAGCGTTCAGCATGTCGTTTACCGATGCATCGGCGGCATAGTTGAACAGCTCAAACAACTCGGGGTTGCCCTCCGGGTTCGATTTCATCATTTCTGCGGGGTGGTTGAACACCACATGATCGATTTCGTGGCAGAAGATGTACAGGATTTCCTTCAGCGAGTACTTCAGCAGGATAAGCGGATTCGTCTCGAACACGGGCGGGTACTCGCCTAGGCGAATACCCGCGATGGTGCTCACGGCGTAGTTCGTTCTAAACGCCATGGACATGAGGAAATAGCCGTAATAGGTATCGCGTTCTGCAATAAGGAACAGTGTCACAAGCTGGGCGAATCGTTGGAAATCGGCATCGATTCGCTGTAGGATGGCCGTGTCTTCGGTTTGCTCGAATTCGCTTACGCTGCTCTTCATGTCTTGCAGCAGCGCGGCAATGTTGTCTTGCTGGTTTGTCATTTGCTGCCTTGAATCGCTTTGCGCGTTGAATCTGACAGGTCGAGCATATTCATGAGATCCTGCTCGAACACGTCGAACAAAAGCTCGATGAGGTCATCGCCTTCCGTTGTTTTCGCGGCAGCGATTTTCTGCGCGAACAGCAGCTTGGTGGAGCTGTCCAGGGCGCCGATCAGCGCGCTGAGCTGCTGCTTCGTTTTGTCGAGTCCCTTTGTGTCCAGCATAAGGAAATCCAGGTTCTCCTGTAGGTACTCCAGCACGGCATCACATGTTTGCACGCGTTTCGCCACGGGCATCTTCTCGATTGCGGGCGCAACGGTGGTTAGCCTCTCGTCGTCCGAGAACACCTCTTCTGCCGTAAGAGCGTTGACAGTTTCAACTAGGCTGGCGAAATACATGGTCGCAACGGTGCCGCCAAGCTTGGCAGCCGCCAGCTCTTTCATATCCTTGGCAACAACGCGTTCGCTGTTTTCCTTGGCTGCGAAAAACGGTCGCAACATGGGCTCGCTGGACAAAATGGTGTCGACCATGTCCCAGCCGCGTGGCGAGGGCGTGGGCTTTTCCTCGTCGTCGAGCACGGCGGTGGATTCGGAGAGACATTTCGGATTCTGCTTGATGAACTGCAGGATTGCGGGCGAGATGCCGGTTTTCTTGCCGTAGCGGATCCACTCGTTCGCGTTGCTGGTCACCTTCAGCTTTAGGAAGCGATCGAGCTGTGCGGGGTCCATTTCGTTAGTGGCGTACGCGCTGTTTTGCGTGCTGGGGTTCATGGCGCCCACGAAGAACACCCACCAGGGGAACCGGTAGCCGTTCACCGTTTTGGTGAGCAGGATGTTCATGAGCTCCCTGTACACGGTGTTTTCCGTGCGGTTGATTTCGTCAACGAAGACGATGACGGGCTTCACCTTGCCGGAAAGCAGCAGGTCGATCTTCTCTTGCGGGGTGAGGTCGTTTTGCGCATAGCGATTCTCCGCGCCGTTGAGCACGTCGTTCTCTTCGACGGTTTTGCCCGCTTGCTCAAAAAGCAGCTTTTCCTGCGCCTGAATGCGCTCGACTGCGTAGTAGGGCAGGAATTTGAACTGCGTTTTGCCCTGCTCGTTCTCGTATTGGTAGGGGATGCCGGTAATCTCGCCTTCTTTAAGCGTTCCGCCCTCGATGGTGATGCATATGCCGCCAAGTTCTTCCGCCACGGTTTTCACGATGGCGGATTTGCCGATGCCATGCTTGCCGCTGATCAGCGGGGTGATGGCAACGTTTTCCTTATCAGTGGCTATGTTGGCCAAAATGGCGCGTTTGATCAGGCGCGCGGCGTTGTTCACGGAAATCAATATCGGACTCCTTTAAGGCGCAGAAATGCGTCGAGCTTGTTCGAACGGCTCTCTTTTTTGCGCCAGTTGTTTTTGCCCTGCTTCAGTACGGTTGTGGCGCTGAGATCGGTGAAGTGCTTGATGAAGAACTCCTCGCTGAACGTTTGCCATCGCGCAATAGCGTTATGGTCAAGCGTGGGGAAGTACTGCTCCAAGAACTCCTCGCTGAAGCTCATTCGCTCTATAAGCGCGGACAGCTCACTTTTGGATAGCTCGTTGATATGGGCTTTCACAAACCGCTCATCAAGTTCGGGCGTATTGCGCACAAGTTTGATGAATGAGCTTTGCGAGCTATCGCCTAGCCGGGTGGCTTCGATCGCGCTCATGACTTGCTGGTCTTTGCTGGGTGCTGGCCTTCCTGCGTTTTGCGACGGGGCAGAATGGGGCGAAAGCTCCTCAAGCGGGATTTTGGGTAGCTCGGGCTTTTCGCTGGGTTTCCGTTGGCTTTGGCGTTGCTGCTCAAGTGCTTGCCGGCGCTTTTGACGAATCGACGCGATGGTGGCCTTGCAGCTTTTGACGTAATGATAGTCGTAATCGCCGGTTTCCAGCTGTTCTTCCAGGCAGTCCAGGTCGATATCGAGCAGCTCAGCCTCCTGGGTGAGAAGTATCTCTTTGATGCTCATGTCCATGCTTTCGCTTACTCGATTATGGGTTTATGCAACGCGTTAAGCGTCTCTTTTGCGATGACGATTTTGTCACCGAAAAGCTCGACAACGCCGATGTTGTTAAAGGGGCTTTCGTTGCGAAGCGTCTTTGAGGTGATGTCGCCATTCGCCTGCGCGTAAGCGACCATCTGCTGCAAGTACGCTTTTTGCTGCTCGGTGAGCTCCGCGTCGTTGAGCAGGTGCTCGAGTTTTTGCTCCACTGCTTCATCGGCGATGCCAACCTGCTGGCGTAGGAATCCGAGTGCCTCGGCATGCTCTCCCCATGCAAAGCCCGACCATGCGGCGAAATCGGCATCGGTGCCCATCGTTGCGGTAAAGGTTTGCTTGAGCTGCTCCTTCTCGTTGCTGGTAAGTGGCTCCAACGATCGCAGTTTTGCCAGCATGATATTGCCGTCGTCCTGCAGGTATTCATTGGCCTTCTCGATATAGGACTTGCTGCGGCCCATACCGTTTTGCTCGCCTTCGTCGATTATCTGATCAGGCAGGTCGATGATGTAGAAGTTTCGCTCATCGGGTATGTACTTCATAAGGTTGCGCAGCTCTTTGCGCACGTACTCAGCCCGCTCGAACGAGAAATCGTCAAGGATATAGGCGCCATCCATCATGGCTGCGATCAGCTTCTCGTGCTTAAGCACATCGGGAATGGTCTTGAGCTTCTGCAGCTGTTCCATGCGCTCCGTGAACAGGGTTTTCACCGACGAGAAACCGTTCCTGATAGCGGCGGGGTCCTTGCCTTCCTTCACGCGCGTCAGGTATTCCGATTCGACTGTCAGCACGAGTGAATCGAAGCTTTTGACTTTCGGTTTGCCGGGTTCGGCGGGGATGAGCGGGATGACTTTGTCGCACAGCTCATCGGCCGCCGATGCCGTCAGATTGTCCAGCCTGCCTTCTTGGCGATACTTGTTGACGAACCCGATGCTGCGATTCACTGCTATCGCGTCGTTGTTCAGATTGGCGATGGCGCCGGTGAAGAAATCGTGCAGCTCTTTCTCGTACTGCTTCTCGAAGCTGGTTTTCCCCGATTTGCCTTGCAGTTGCTGAAGGATTTCCAGCTTTTTCTGGTTGATGCGTACGCTCTGGCTGAAAGCGGGCTTTGTGGCCTTCCCGCTGCCCTTGACCGTCGACCAGGTGTTCGTGGCATTGAAATATCTGAAGTTGTCGTACCAATCGAACGCAAGAAAGCCCGCTTTGTCTTCGCCGGGGCCGAACAGGTCGGGCGACAGGCGCGTGCCGCGGCCTACCATCTGCAGGAACTTGATTTTCGATTTGACTTCCTTGAAGAACACCAGGTTCACCGCATCGGGGATATCCACGCCGGTATCCAGCATGTCTACGCTTACGGCTACCTGAGGCAGCTTATCGCGCTCGCCGAAGTCGTCGATGATCGCCAGCGCCTCATCGACCTTGCTGTCGATGAGTTTGCAGAACTCGTTTCCCAGGTGGTCGTATTCCTTATGGAACTCCTCGACGATGACCTCTGCTTCGACGTGTTTCTTCGAGAAGATGATGGTTTTGCCGATTTTGTCGCCTGCGTCAACTTTCAAGCCGTTTTGCATGAGGTCGTCGAGCATGGTGCGGATGGTTCCGCGGTTGATATCCTTCGAGCCAGGCGTGATTATCGTATGGGCCATTGCTTCCGCGTTGGAGTTTGGATCGTTTGGCGTATCGGCGGTAGTGTAGACCTTTTCGACTGCTTCTTTCTGCTCGTCGGTGAGGTTGTCGTAGGAGATGCCCCTGCGCAGGCCTTCAGTTGTCTTGTCAAGCACGTGGAAGCCCACAAGGTAGCCTTCGTTGATGGCCTGCTCGAGCTCGTAGGCGTAGTCGGGCTCGCCGCTCACGGTTTGGAAGACCTCGTAGGTGCTTTTTGATTCTTCGCAGCGCGGCGTGGCGGTCAGGCCGACCATAAGCGAATCGAAATAGTTGAACAGCAGCGGATATTTGCCGAAGATGGAGCGATGTGCCTCGTCCACGATAATGAGGTCGAAGCGGCCGATGCCGAATTCGCGGGTGTCGCCGTCGATAAGCCCGATCATGGTTTGGTATGTGGCGAAGATGATGCGGGCGTCTTTGTCGCGGTTGTTGCTGGTGCCGGTGAACATGGATGTGGTCACGTTCGGAAGCAGCTTGTTGAAGTTCTTATGCGCCTGACGCACAAGGCTGGTGCGGTCGGCAAGAAACAGCACGTTTTTGACCCAGTTCGCCTCCATGAGCACTTTGACCAGCGAAATCGATACGCGGGTTTTGCCCGTTCCCGTTGCCATGACGATGATGCCGCGTCGACGCTTTTGGTCTTGGAAGACGTTGCAGATGCTGCGAATGGCGTCTTTTTGGTAGTCGCGATTCGTGATGCTGTCTTCGATTGGTGGATTCGATATGTCCTTGCGGGCGTTTGCGCGCTGCTTTAGCAGCTCGAGCTCGTCGACGGAATGGAAACCGAACACGCGTCGCACCGGGAAGCCGAGCGCGTCGATGCAGAAGATGTGATAGCCGCTCACATAGTAGGCCATGGGGCGGAACCCGAATTTCTTCTCCAGGAGATCTGCCGCGTTGAGCGCGTGCCTTCTGCCTTCAAGGGGGTTGGCAAGGGCGTGCGCGTAATCAATGACGGCAAGTGGGCGGTTGTCTCTGCCGTATAGGATGTAATCGATGGTCGAGCCGTCCTCCAGCGTCATGTTGATGGATGCGGTCTCGGGGTATGCCTGGTCGTCGCGCGTGGCAACGGCCCAGCCTGCTTCGCACAGCGATGCCTGAACGTAGAGCTTTGCGTTTTTCCGCTCGTCCCCGTGCCGCTTGGTGGAGAAGCGCGCCTGCCGCAACGTTTCGGCGTATCGGGCAACCACCTCGTCCGTGGGGATGCAAGGTTGCTCGGGTTGCTTGGGGATATGAGCGGATGGCGAAGGTGTTGGGGCGGGTGCTTGCGCTTGGGGTGAGGCGACGGGCTGCTCGGCGGCGACTTTGGCGGGCGCTTGCTGCTGCGTGCGTGCGGTGTTCAGGGGCGATTCGAAAACCGGGTAGTCTTCGATAAGCTCAAGGTTGATGAAAACCTCCCCAATGATGTAGTGCAGCTGCTCAAGCGTGTCGCAGGCGGTTTGCGGATCGAGGCGTTCTCCGTGTGCGCCTAGATTGCCGTTCTTTCGAACGGTATGCATGGCGCTGATAATCGTTTCGTCGTTGATATAGTTGACGAAGCGGTGATCGTTCATTTTTTCGAAAAGGGTTTTGCCCCCGTCTTCGTATTCGGCAACTGATCGATAAATCAGCGTGACGATGTATTCCAGTGCGGTGCGTGCAGATGCGCAGCTTTGCGCTGGGAGGGGGCGGGCAAGCTGCTCGGCGGCGCTGCAAGTTTCAAAAAGCTGCGAAAACCCGGGAACGTTTTTTACGAAATCGAAATTCATGACAACCTACCTTCGCCAGCAAAAAGGTACTTTTGCTTAATTATAGTGGCAAGCCGGTGGGGTTTGTTGCGCAACATATTCCGCCCAGGACGTTTCCTAGCACAGCCTTAACGATTCTCCCAGGTCGTTCCCGCATTCGACCATCTTCAGGCCGGGGATGCGGTGGTATAGGTCGGGCGAGCACGTGAGCAGGGTGGCATCGTGGCGCATGGCCATGGCGCCGACACGGAGTTCGGCAAGGATCCGAAGTACCTGATCCCCGTCAAGCAAGCGCCGTTCTACGGCATCCATCGTCGCATGCGCTGCTCCACCATTTGCGCAGGTCTTGAGGTCAATAGCGAAAACCAGGCGCTCACGGCCGAGGGCGAGCCGATCGAGGGCCTGTACGTCATCGGCAACTGCGCTGGCAACTTCTATGGTGGCGTTGATTACCCGTTGGATATCTACGGGCTGTCGCTGGGCCGTTGCGTGAGCGCCGGCTACATGACCGGCCGTGCGTTGGCTCAAAAGTAGGAAGGTGGAGAAGATGAGCGAGAACACTGAGAAGGCGCCCGAGCAAGCTGCCAAGCCTGCGCCGAAGAAGGGCATGACGCGCGGGCGCATCGTCACCGCCGTGGTGGTTGCGGTGATTATTGTGGCAGGATGCGGCATGTTCGCCTGGCATAACAGCCCCAGCTTCTGCGGGACCGTGTGCCATACGCCCATGAGCAAGTACGTTGCCGACTTCGAGGCCGGTCCGGTTGACGGAGGCAGCACCGCTATGCTGGCCGCTTATCACGGCGCTGATGCGGATATGAACTGCCTGAGCTGCCATGAGGCCAAGATCGACGAGCAGGTGACCGAAGGCATGAGTTGGATCTCCGGCAACTACAACTTCGATTCCGATACGCAGATGCTCGAAAGCCGCTCCGGTGAGCTGCCGACGGCCGAGTTCTGCCTGAAGAGCGGATGCCATGACGGTATCAACACCGTCGACGACCTGACCGCTGCCACCGCCGATCGCGAGTCCAACCCGCACGATTGGAGCCAGCACGGCGTTGTGGCCTGCGGAAACTGCCATAAGGCACACGAGACCAGCGAGTTCTACTGCACGCAGTGCCACCTGGATGCCACATATTCCAGCGTGCCGAACGGCTGGAACGTCGTTATCGACGGCACCACCTACAAGGTGAACGACGGCCAGCTGGTCGAGCAGTAAGCAAGCGTTAAACGAGCGGCAAACGGACAGGTGGTGGCTTCAAGGGCCACGCGCCAGCCGAAGTTCTGCGAGCAGGAAGCGGGTCGCGTTGGGGCGCGGCCCGCTTTCGCGTTGTCGGGTGCGCCGGCGAGGGTGCGGGCCTGCGCTAGCGGCCGCTACGCCGCCCGCCACGCCGTCGGCGACATCGCGTAAAGATCGTTTGTTACGGCGGGGCGCTGGCGGCCGCGTCCATCGGCGAGGCCCCGGAGGCCGGTGACGCGGGTTCCGGGCGCCCTTGCTAGTTCACGCACACTACGTGCAGGACGTCGCCGTCCACGGTGAAAGCCACGTCAAGACCCGCGTATGCCAGGTGGTAGACGCGGGTCGGCTCATGTTTGCTGCCAGCGCGCCGCGGGTCCTGGCGCAGCACCTCCGTCAGGCCGGCGAGCTTGCCGGCGGGCACTTCGGCCTGCAGCTGTTCGGGAAAGTCCACGTCAAGCTCATGCCAGGGCGCGTCCTCGATCCATCCGCCGCAGGCGTCGGGGTGGCAGTCGGCGAAGGGGATGTAGGGCTTGATGTCGTAAATGGGCGTGCCGTCGCGCAGGTCCGCGCCCAGCACGTGGATGATGGGGCCGGCGTCCGTGAGCTCTACGCGGTCGAGTTTCACGCACGTCAGCCCGATGGGGTTCGGGCGGAACGGGCTGCGCGTGGCGAACACGCCCACGCGCTCGGCGCCGCCCAGCCGCGGCGGC
>NZ_HE611016.1:142549-167606 GCF_000236865.1 Senegalimassilia anaerobia JC110
CTCGCGCGCCGGCGACGTCGGCGGCGCCTCCGCCGGGTTCGCCGTTCTCGAAACGCCACAGCAGCCACAGGTGTGAGAAGCTGTCGATCCCGGCAACGGCGCTGTTCAGCGCGTATTCCGGTTCGAACACGATGCGTCCTTGCAGATGCGGGGCAAGGAAGCTGTTGCGGGGGATGCCGAACTTCTGCGGCAAATCGGTATGTATGTGAGCGATAGGTTTCATGCGCGCTATTGTATCGCGGCGTGCTGCCCCCTGCCGCGCCGCTCGCCGAAGGTTCTGCGGCATTTACGTTGGAATCCGCCGGCATTTACTACTATGAAAGTATCAAATGCGGCGTCCGGCGCCGCGCTCGGCGAAGGAGGCTTTCATGGCGGATTCGAAGCGGCTGTTGGCGGATGCGCTCACGGGCCTGATGGAATGCAAGCCGCTCGACCAGGTACGCGTCGCCGAGATCGCCTCCGCGGCCGGCGTGAGCAAGCAGACGTTCTACCACCACTTTTCCGACAAGTATCACCTGATGGAATACTGTTTCCGCGACATGTTCGCTGCTCCCTTCAAACGAATGGGGACGCTTGCGCCCTTCGACGAGTGCTATATCGAGTTCCTCCAGCTGTGCCATCAGCGCAAGACGTTTCTGCGCAACGCCTTTACCTCCCAGGACGTGAACAGCCTGTATCGCGTGATGCATCGTGCGCTGTGCGACGCGTTCGGTGCCCGCGTGCGCGTGCATGGCGTGCTCGATGAGGGGGAAACGGGGTTTTGCCTGGACTTTTTCTCGAAAGGCTGCGCAGGTTGCACGCGCCACTGGTTCGACCAGGGCATGGACTTCGAGGATACCGAGTTGGTAGGCCTTATCCGCCAGTGCATCCCCGTAGGGGCCGCAAGGTATTTCGAGTAGCTGGCCGCTCGGGCGCATGCCGTTGTCGCGTGTTCGCGTTGCCGCAGGCGCTTGTCGTTCGTGCGCGTTCCGTCCGTCGCGGATGCTTGCTGCCGCTCAAGGGAGCAGGGGACAAAGGCGCGTTTGCGTTGGCATCTTGAGAGCGCGCCGCATTGCCGTGAACACACCTCCGTCCCCTGTTTGCGCTTCCGCGTTCGCGTTGCCGGGCGCAAGGCGTGGCTCTTTCGGGCTATCTGCTGTGTTCGTGGCCAAAAAGGCGAGAGATGTGCAATGGCGGGATGGTGCGTTTGATCGTCCGAGCAAAGTTTGGCAGCAGATGCGGGTTCGGGATAGGTTTCGCCGCATCTGAAGCCGGATCCTGCCCTGACTCGTGCCTTATCAGCGCAATGCTCGGTTTTTGTCCATCCTGCGGCATTTTGCCAAGCGTAATGCCCTCGAAAAGCAGCACCCATCGAGCCTGTGGCCTGTAGTCTTGCGAAGCCGACCACGCCCAGGTCGATCCGTTCCGCAAGGTCATGGCATGACCTCGCCCACGCCGGCTCCGAGCCGAGGCGCTGGCACCGAACCGATGCTTGGTGCAAGACCGGGGCGGCTGCGATAAAGGCTTAAACCTGCTAGGGGCTGGTCCCGGAAGCGTTCCGGGACCAGCCCCTTCTTGTTTGGTGACGATTCTCTTGTGGCGCACATGCATCCCGGTGACCCTTGGGCAGATCAAGGCCGGGCCCGGGGCTAAGCCTCGAACGGGTTGCTTTCGTCCTTGGGCTTCTGCTGGGCCACCTGCGCTGCGAGGATGTCCGGCAGGATCGAGGAGGAACCCTCGAAGCCTGACGGGAGCAGGATGGTCGAGGCCTTGCCGGATTCGGCGAATGACCCCATCATCTCCACCCACTGGGTGTACGTGAACAGGTCGTTCGCTTCCTTGGCCGACACGCCGGAGGACTTGATCACGTCAAGCGATGCGGCGATGCCGTCGGCGATGGCCTTGCGCTGGTTCGCGATGCCGATGCCCGTCTGCTCCATGGCCTCTGCCTGGGCGCGCGCCGCCACGACGGTCTTGGTGCGCTCGGCCTCGGCAAGCGCCTTCGCCGCCTCCTGGTCGCGCTGCGCCGAGTTGATCGCGTTCATGGAGCGCTCGACGTCCTTCGGCAGCTCGATGTCGGTGATGAGCGTGGTGATGATGTCGTAGCCGTAGCCCGCCATGAGCTCCGTCACGGAATCCTTCACGTTTTGCGCGATGAGGTCCTTGTTGTCGAACACCTCGTCGAGCGTGTAGCCGGGGATGGCCGAGCGCAGCGCGTCGGCGATGTAGCTTTCCATCTGGTCGATGGGGTTGCTCAGGATGTAGTAGCTGCGGTAAACGCCCGACTGCTCGACGGTCTGGGCGGGCATCTGGTCGACGCGGAACTGGACCGAGACCGCCGTGCCGATGGTCACGTTGTCCTTTGTCTTGCCGTTGAGCGAGTAGCGCGCCTCTTGCGTGCGCAGGTTGACCTCGGCGGCGCGGCGCTCGATGATCGGAATCAGGAAGTGAAGGCCCGGCTGCACGATACGGTTGAACTTGCCGAGACGCTCGATGATGGACGCCTCCTGCTGCCGCACGACGAACAGCATCGGCGAGCCAAGGGCCGCGGACCCGACGGCCGCGATGATGAACAGGATGAGCAGGGTAAGTACGATCATGGTGCTTCCTTTCTGCTGGGATGAGCTGATTTTACCGGATAGGGGTAGCCGACAACGTAAAAAATGGCGCACGCTCCGTCCGCGAATGCTTTATCCTGCTTGGTCAACCTGCTTTTGCACGAGCGCTGCGAGCTCTTTCTTGCTGTGCACGTCCAGTTTGGCGTAGATGCTGCGGGTGTGGGCTCGGATGGTGTAGATCGACACCACCTCGCGGTCCGCGATTTCCTGGGCGGTTCGGCCACGCGCTAGGCCAAGGAACACCTCGGTTTCACGGGCGGACAGGCCCGCGGCGCGTGCGACCTCCTCGCAGGCAAGCTTCCATCTGCCTGGCTGCCTGGCTGCGCCGATGCCCGAAGCATCGTCTGCCGAGTCCGCGCCGCCTTCGTCCACGGGCAGCAGCATGCCGTTGATCTGCTTCTCGGAGAAGACGAACAGCACGTCGATGAGCACGGCCACACCGATCAGGGCGATGATGACCTTCATCACGCTTTCCGAGATATGCGACGCTTGGTACGCCATGGCCAAAAGACTTGCCACAAGCGTGCCGCCCGACAACGCCGCATTGCCGAACGCTACGATGCGCAACGCGCCGCCGCGCCACTGATATACCAGGTAATACAGCATGGCCCACACCACCATGTTGTAGCACGTGCACACCACCCAGGCGCCCGACGCCACAGCAGGCGTGTTTAAGGAGAACATGGCGATGCACACGATAAGCACCGTAAGCGCGCAGGCGGCAACGGAATACATCTTGGCGAACCCGTCGCGACGGGATTTTGCGAGCAGCACGGCGGCCATGATGGCGATCATGAGGGGGACCTCGATAAGCTGGGAAACCACGTTTGCGCCGATGGCGAACGTCGGTGGCACGCTGATCAGCACATATGCGCGGATCAGCTCAAGTGCTGTGGAGCACAGGCCGATGGAGGCGAGCAGCACCCAGAACCTTTGCGTCAGTTTCACCGGGGTGGCGAGCACCTGTTTTTCGCCGCGCAGATCTTTTCGGCGTATGCAGAACAGCGAGGCGCCTATCACGGGCAGCGCGATGAAAGCCGCAACGGCGATCGGCTGTGGGCAGCCGTTCAACACGAAGTAGATGGCAATCGAAAATAGCGTGCATTCGGCCAGCCGGTAGAGCGCGCGGTGGGGCGGCAGCGTGCCGAACAGGGCGGCGGCGCGTACGAACAGCATGGTGGTGCCGATGCCTGAGAGCACGCAGCCGGAGTTGAACAGCACAGTGAGCGCGGAGTGGGGGACGGCTGCGCCCAGCACTTCGCTACGCGCGTTGCAGATGAGGAGTGTGCCCACAGCTGCCACAAGGCCGCCGATGAACGTGGTCCGGTTCTTCGCGACCCATTTGGAGAAGCGGTCGGCGAACAGCGCGACGAGCGACAGCGTGATGAAGCATGCCAGCAGGTGCACGAGCATGAGGTTCTCGGTGATGTTGCTGTTGTCGGTCTCGTGCAGCCAGAACGATCCGGAGAACGCGATGGTGTTCCACGCGATCCAGCAGCCCAGGCCCAGATACGTCAAGCTGGGCGCCTGTCGGTCGATGGACGCAAGCGCCGTCGAGAATCGCTCGGAAACGCTCGCGGTCGCTTTTCCTTGTGTGCGCTGGTTCTGCGTCGTGTCGTCCTGTTCGCGAATTGCCATATCCCCCCGATTCCCGATTGGCTTTCGTGTTATTGACCGGAAGAAGGCGTGACGCCACCGGGCGAACAGGGGACGGAGGTGTGTTCACGTGTTAGGCCCTTGGGAACCCGAGATTCCGCCGTGAACACACCTCCGTCCCTTGTTCACGTGTCCCCTTCTTCGTCTACCTATTCTAAACCCCTACGTCCATATTCGACTAGTTAACAAGTGACCATACAGCGGTATCAACATCGTTAACTAGTGACGTAGCTGGGGTTTTGCGGAAAACGTAAGGTGGTGACCGTTCCGAGACGAGGGGGTCATCATGAATATCAAGAACAAGCCGCTGCCGAGGTTCGAGGTTCCGTCGAGCTATGAGAAGTATGCGGAAGGCGGCTATCTGATGGATGTTCGCGAGCCTGAGGCCGACAGCTTCGGCGATCGCAAGCCCACCATCGCCTCGGGCGCGGGCGCTGCTGCCGTCGATCCCGCTGCCATTGCGCAGGGCGCGGCTGCGGATGCCGAATACGAGCTTCCTGATGAGCCCACGTTCGCCGATCGCGTGAACATGGTGGTCATGTGCGTCGGTTCCCAGAACGCGCTGCGCGAGGCCTTGTACAAGACGCTGGCGTTCTGCCAGCAACCCCATGAGTTCACCGAGGTCGAGGATTTTATCGCCCAAACCGATGAGTTCGTCTACAGCCATATCATGCAGACGCCGTTCGCCATGATCCAGATGCTCGTCGACGCCGGCGGCCTTGCGCAAACGCCGCTCGATAGCGAAGGCAGCCCCATCGCCGACAAGCAGCTGGCGAACCTTTCCGAAGACGAAGCCGACGACCTGATTTCCACGTACCGCATTCAGACCACCGACGCCGGCGTCGAAACCGTGCGTCTGCTGGCGCCCGAGCGCCGCATCGAAGCGCAGCTCTCCCTGCGCCCGCATCGCCGCGACACCTATTTCGCCGTGCTCGATTTTTGCATGCAGCCGCGCAAATTTCCGGAAATCGAGGCGCTCTTCAAGAACGTTCCCGGCCTGTCGCAAGACATCGTGGCCGACCATCACAAGCTTTCGCCCGATTTCTACGTCGACAAGCTTGACAAAGCCGGCGCGCTCGTATGGCGCGGCGCCTGGGTTGCAACCGACGCGGGCAAGCGCATGCTGCAAGCCCACAAGCGCGAGCAGGCGACTGCATAACCGCATCCGCCGGCGAAGCGGCAGGTTGCGGGCGTGCTGGGAACTCCCGCTCGTCTGCCAATCGGCTCGCGGCTCCCTACGTGAACAGGGGACGGAGGTGTGTTCACGGATGCGATTCGCGTTCACCCGATGGGGTCAACGTGAACACACCTCCGTCCCCTGTTCGCCCCCGTTCACGTTCCCACCCGAAAAGCAATATGGCAGCAGGAGAAACCCGCTGCCTATCGCAATAGACGAGTAAGCAAGGATCAAAAGGAGGAGGAAGCTTTGTCTACGACTATGACACGTCGCTCGTTCATGAAGACGGCAGCGGTCACCGGCGCGGTTGGCGCGCTGGGGCTGGGCGCCGCTCACAACATGGCACCGAGCGACAAGGCATGGGCCGACAACGACGTGCACGAGGTTCGCACGTCCTGCCGAGCCTGTATCGCCAACTGCGGCGTCATCGCCACGGTGAGCAATGGCCGCGTCATCAAGCTGAGGGGCGATTCCATCGACCCGATGTCGAAGGGTCGCATGTGCCCGAAGGGCCTGTCGGGCATCCAGGCGTTGTATCACCCCAATCGCAACAAATACCCCATGAAGCGCGTGGGCGCCAAGCCCGGCAACCAGTGGGAGCGCATCAGCTGGGATGAGGCGGCGAAAACCGTGGCCCAGCACATGATCGACATGCGCGACAAGACCGGCAAGCACGGTCTTCTGTGCACCACCGGCGGCGGTGGCAACCCGCAGTTCTTCAGCCCGCCGCGTTTCCGCAACTTCTGGGGTGCCGGCAACGTGTTCGAGCCCGGCTGCGCGCAGTGCTACCTGCCGCGTAACTTCACCATGCCGCTGGTCAACGGCATCGGCGATACCTCGATCGCCGACTCCGGCTGCTCGGAGCTGTACAAGCCGGCCAAGTACGGTGGGCTGACGGAAGTCTACGTCATCTGGGGCACCGGCCCGGCGTGGCACTCGCCTTCCACCTCCGGCCGCTGCGTGGCCGAGCTGCGCGAGAACGGCTGTAAGACCGTCGTCGTGGACCCGCGCTTCACCGCCGACGCTTCCAAGGCCGACGTGTGGCTGCCCATCAAGCCCGGCACCGACATGGCCATGATGCTCGGCTGGATGCACTACATCATCGAGAACAAGCTCTACGAGAAGATCCCCGGCTACGAGACCTTCTGCGAGCAGTGGACCAACCTCCCGTTCCTCGTCGACCCGCGCGACAACGTCAGCCTGCCGCCGGTCGCCGAGGACATCACCAAGGACGGCCAGCTGCTGCGCGCCTCCGCCGTGTTCGACGACGTCGATGCCACCAACGAGGGCTACGTCTACTTCGACACCGAGAAGGGCGAGGTCACGAAGGCGTTCGCCCTGGGTCCGGACAACGACGGCACGTACCACCCGCAGATGTTCGGCACCGTGGACGTGAAGCTCAAGGACGGCTCCACCATCACGTGCAAGACCGCGTTCGAGGCCTACAAGGACCGCTGCGCCGACTTCGACCTGGATACCGTGGCCGAGATCACCGGCTGCAAGAAGGAGAAGATCATCGAGGCCATCGAGCTGTACTGCTCGAGCGCTCACGGCGGCATCTCCCTGGGCGTGGCAACCGACATGTACCCGGGTTCGGCGCAGGCCGCCATCGGCGCCGCGGCGCTGGACTGCATGACCGCGCACCTGTGGCACCCCGGCTGCCCGGCCAACAAGGTCGGCGGCCAGGGCTCGAAGGGCCTGACCAGCTGCGAGTCCACCATCTTCCCCTCCGGCTTCATCGGGGAGACGAAGTACGAGTTCCAGACCAACGACGCCATCCTCGAGCGCCTCGGCTACTGCGAGCACAAGGGCCTGGGCGGCTGGATGCACTCCCACATCCCCACGGTGCTCTCCGCCGTGCTCACCGGCGAGCCGTACCAGCCGAAGGTGTGGATCGAGCGTTCCGGCAACAAGATGGCCGCGCTGGGCAACGCAAGCTCGTGGGTCGACGCGTTCCCGAAGTTCGACCTGATCGTGCACGGCTACATGTACCCGACCAGCTTCACCACCGAGGCCGCCGACATCGTGTTCCCCGTGTGCGAGTGGCTGGAGAACGCGTTCGCGCAGAACCGCCTGAACGTCAACCTCATGCGCAAGCCGGTGACGAACCTGTTCGAGGCCGCCGACGAGATCATGATGTGGGGCAAGATCGCCGAGGCCATGTCCGACCCGAACTCTGAGCTCTATGACGTCAACATGGAGGCGTGCATGGACGACGAGAAGATCGGCAGCCCCATGGTGCCCGCGTACTGGAAGACCATCAACGAGTACTGGGACTGGGTCGCCCAGCAGGGCGGCGACAAATCCGTCACCACCATGGAGCAGGCCATGGATGCCTTCCCCGTGAAGTGGGCGGAAGACGACGAGTACTGGGGCGGCACCACGTATGACGGATACTGCCAGGTCAACGCCGGTTCCGGTGTTGCCGGCAAGGTGGACCCGGGCATGGAAGGCGCCAGCGCCGACGACGGCAAGGTCACCTACACCGGCTTCTCCACGGCCGCCCGCGACATCAAGGACAACCCGAAGAAGTGCGGTCCGTACGCCGACACCATGCTCTACCTGGGCCGTCACGGCAACGAGAAGTTCGACATGCCCGCCGCGGTTGTGGACTACAACCCCATGCCGTACTACTTCACGCCCGAGGACCAGAGCGAATATGGCGACGAGTACCCGCTGCGTCTGACCGAGGGCCGCATCCCGTACTTCCATCACGGCACGCTGCGCAACAACCCCTACCTGCGCGAGCTGTACCCGGCGCCCGAGCTGTGGATCTCGCCGGAGAACGCTAGCAAGTACGGCATCGTCGACGGCGACTGGGTGAACATCAAGAGCCCGCGTACCGACGGCAAGGACGTGTTCCGCGACATCACCACGGGCCTGTCCACCGACACGGTCATGGCCGGCGGCAAGGACGCGAAGTTCGGCCCCAGCGAGTTCGCCCCCGGCGAGGAGCTGACGGCTAACGGTCAGAGCGTCGTCAAGGACGGCATCTTCGCCGTGGCGCGCGTGACGAAGGGCATCGCGGAGGGCACCGTCTACATGGAGCGCTTCTGGAACCCCGAGTTCTTGGAGGACGGCTCCGACGGCCGCAAGTCCTGGACCACGGAGAACATGAACGTGCTGACGAAGAACACGGGCTATTTCAACCCCGAGTTCGGCACCTACACCCTGCGCGGCATCCACGTCAAGGTTGCCAAGGCGCAGCGCCCGGAGGGCATCTGGTACGAGCCGACCGACTTCGAACCCTGGATGCCTGAGCCCACGGAAAACACGGGAGGAGCGTTTTACACCAAATGAGCCGCAATTGCTTAGTTGTTGACCTGGATAAATGCATCGGCTGCCACGCGTGCGAGGTGGCCTGCAAGAACGAGAACGGCATCGCCTTGGGCGAGTACTGGAACCGCGTGCTGCAGATCGGCCCGCACGGGACCTTCCCCGACTTGGAGCAGTACTGGCTGCCCGTGCAGTGCCAGCAGTGCGAGGACGCACCCTGCGTGCACGTGTGCCCGACCGGCGCGAGCTATCGCGACGCCGACGGCAAGGTGCTGGTGGACAAGGAGAAGTGCATCGGCTGCAAGTACTGCATGATGGCCTGCCCTTATGGCGTTCGTTCGTGGAACGCCAAGGAGAAGGCGGTCGAGAAGTGCACGCTGTGCGGTCAGCTGACCAGCGCCGGCCAGGAGCCCGCGTGCGTGGCCGCCTGCTGCGCGAACGCCCGCTTCTATGGCGACCTGGACGACCCGAACTCCGACGTGTCCAAGGCCGTGGCGGCCGCCGACCCGGCAAGCCTGCACACCCTGCACGACGCCGGCAACAAGCCGCTGACGCGCTACATCCTGTCCGACAAGATCGCCACGTGGCATGACGTGGACGCCATCAAGCCGGCGTCCGACGCGCAGGACGCCGCGTGGTTCGCGAAGGAGGCGTAAGGCATGGAGATCCAATGGTCCCTGGTTTTGTTCACGGCTCTGACCGGCATGGGCGGCTGCATGTTCGCGTGCGTCGCCGTCGATGAGTTCCTCGGCCGTGCGAAGGCCGCGGCGTTTCCCGCGGCTGTGGCGGCGCTGGCGATCGCGATTGTGGGCGGTCTTGCTTCCGTGACGCACCTGTCGCACCCCGATCGCATCATGGGCGCGCTAAGCCACCCGACGTCGGGCATCTTCACCGAGGCGTTGCTGGTGGGCTGCCTGTGCGTGTGCGTGGTGGTGTACCTGGTGCTGTTCAAGCGCGAGGCCGGCGCTGGCGCCCGCAAGGCCGTCGCCGTCATCGGCGCGGTGTTCGGCGTGCTGCTGAGCTTCATGGCGGGCGAGTCGTACCTGATGGAGGCGCGTCCGAACTGGTGCAGCCAGCTGCTGCCGCTGGGCTACCTGCTGACCGCGGTGCCCGAGGGCATCGCCGCCTACCTGGTGGTTGTGGCGGCGAAGGCGAAGGGCGCCGACGTGGCGCCGTACGGTCGCGCGTTGCTGGTCGGCGGTGTGCTGGCCGCGGTGGGCGCTGCCGCCTACGTGCTGTGGGCGGGTCCCGCCGACGGCGTGCAGTGGGCGCTGCTGGTCGTGGCCGTGCTGGGCGCCGGCGTGGTGCCGGCCGCATGCGGCGCGCTGCTCGGCAAGAAGCCCGAGAGCCTGATGGCCATGGCCGGCGGCTCGCTGGCCTGCGCATTCGTAGGCGCGGTGTCCTACCGCTGCATCATGTGGCTGATCACGGTCCCGATCGCGAACCTGTTCCTGAACGTGCTGTAAGCGCAAGGCCGGGGGAGGGGGATGCCCTTCCCCGGCCGACTCGCGATGCATTCGCGGTTCGTATTCGCTTTTCCCACCTCCCTCCCTTCCCCCGGCGAATGCGAACCGCGAGCGCATCGAGCGCGGACATAGGTCGCGTCCGCGATGCAGCTAACGAAAATCGATACTCGGCCCCTGTGCCCGGCTTGTCCGGCCGCGCAGGGGAACAATGGAAGCGAGCGTCTGAAGACAAGCGGGCGCTTCGGCAGAAAGGGGCGATCATGACCGACGGAAACGCGGTGCAGACGCAGCAACAGGAAGAGCGCGATCAGCTGATTTCCCAGCTCATAGAGGTGAATGCCGGGCGTGCGGCGTACTATCGCATGTTGGGCGAGCTGTTCTTCCGCGAGTTGACGCAGGAGCAGGTCGAGCATCTGGCGGGTATGGATTTCGCCGGAATGGACGGCGATGACGATCTCATCGCCCAGGGCTATAACGACATGCGCCGCTATCTTCGCCATGTGAATTCCGGCACGCGTCAGGCGCTGGCCTGCGATTATGCGCACACGTTCTTGGCGGCGGGGAATTACGAGACGTTCGCCGCCACGCCGTTTGAAAGCGTGTTCACCAGCCAGCTTGGGCTCATGATGCAGGAGGCGCGCGACGAGGTCTACAAGATGTATTGCGAGCAGGGCATCCAGCCGCAGGCCGATTTGCATGTGCCCGAGGACCATGTGTCGTTCGAGTTCGAGTTCCTGGCGACGGTCATCGAGCGCACGAATGCTGCGCTCTTGTCGGGTGATTTTGCGCGCGCTCAGGCGCTTGCCGAAACGGTCTCCGATTTTCACCGGTTGCATCAGCTCAACTGGATCGACGATCTATGCGATGCCGTGCTCGATGTGGCCGAGACCCGTTTCTATCGAGGGGTTGCGAAGGTGACGCGCGGGTTCGTGCACATGGAGACCGAGGTGATCGCCGACGAGCTCGAGGCGCTGCAAGACCTGGCGGACAAGCAGGCTGCATAGCGCGTTTCGCCTGATGGTCGACGAAAAGTGGTCGAGGTGGATGCGCTTGCGCGGTCTGGCTGCGATCGCTTCGCCCTGTTCGCGTCAGGGCAAGCTGCGGAAAGAGGCCGAGGGGGTGCGGCTGTAAGACGAGAAAGGATAGGCTTATGGGCGATCAGCCGAGCATCACGCGTCGCGGGGTGCTGGTCGGCGCCGGGGCGGTGGCTAGCATGTTTGCGGTCGGCGGCGTGGCGTACGCGCTTGAAGGTGAGGGTCGAGGGCTTTTGCGCCCTCCCGGCGCACAGGACGAGGCGCATTTTCGCGCCACCTGCTTGAAGTGCAACCGCTGCGAAACGGCTTGCCCACAGCGTTGCCTGCGCACGGGCGTCCTGGAGGACGGCGTGCTCAACTGGCGGACGCCCATCATGGATTTTCATCGCGGCGTATGCGACTTTTGCGGGGTCTGCGAGGACGTGTGCCCGGCGGGTTCGATCGCGGGCGCGCACGATCCGGCGCAGGTCATCGGCATCGCGGTCGTGGACCGCGAACGCTGCATCGCGTGGTTGCAAGGCGGTTGTCAGGTGTGCGTCGACGCATGCCCGTATGGGGCCATCGCGCTTGACGACGCGAATCGACCCGTCGTCGACCAGGCGAAATGCAACGGATGCGGCGCATGCGAGAACGCATGCCCGTCGAACAGCTACCTCGCGTTCGCCGGCGGCACCGACCGCGGCATCAACGTGCGCGCAGCAGGGAAGGAGGCGTAGGCGATGAGCGACAAGAAGAACAGCGCGCCAAAAAAGTCCCGCTTCCGTACGGCGCGCGGTTGGGTTGCGTTCGCGTGCGTGGCGTTCGTCCTGGCGGGCATGGCTTTCCGCGTGGGAATCGGCACGCCCTCGGCGTTTGGCATCCAGCAGATCTCGGCGATTTGCCCGCTGGGCGCGCTCGAGACCATGGTGGGCGCAAAGAGCGTCATGCTGCACCCGCTGTTGCTGTTCGTTCTGGTTGTGGTGCTGATTGCCCTGGTGGGCAAAGCGTTTTGCGCCTGGATGTGCCCCGTCCCGTGGCTGCAGAAGTTCTTCCGCCCGAAAAAGCGCGGCGCGGCAAAGGGCGGCGCCGGGCACGACGCCCCGGCTTCTTGCGACGACTCAGATGCGGGTTTCGCTCGGGCAAAGTCGTCGACTGCCGGCGTGGCCGAAGCCTGCGAGCCCCAAATTGGGACGGCTTCGGGTGCCAGCTGCCAAAAAACGCGCGAGTGCGTGTCGGTAGCAGGGGGCGAATACGCGAACGATGCACATGGTGTAACAACTGCAACTTCGGAATGCGCCGCTAAGGAGCCTGCGGGCGGTTGCGAGACCCTCCCGCTCGATTCTGCACACACTCGCGCAATTTTTGGCAGCAACAACACTGAACCCGCGGGGAAGCAGGCCGCCTGCGTGCCCTCCGCGTGTGCGGCTTGCGCGGGTGCATCGGTGTGTGCGAAGGCGCTCGCTCCGGTTGGCGGCAAGCGCGATGGCGTGCAGCTTGATAGCCGTCACGCGGTGCTGGTGGGAACGCTGGCCTCCGCGGCCGTGTTCGGCTTCCCGGTGTTTTGTCTGATTTGCCCGGTCGGCTTGACGTTCGCGACCATCATCGGGCTTTGGAACCTGGTGCAGTTCAACGAGCCCTCTTGGGCGCTCGTCATCTTCCCGGTCATCCTGATCCTTGAGGTCACCGTGCTGCGCAAGTGGTGCAGCAAGATCTGCCCCATATCCGCCCTGGTCAGCTTGCTGTCGAACCTCAACATCACGCTTCGCCCGCGCGTCAAGACCGACGCCTGCCTGCGCAGTCGCGGCGTGGATTGCCACGCGTGCGTCGATGCGTGCCCCGAGCAGCTCGACCCGCACTCGGGCCGCATCCCCGAGTGCTCGAAATGCGGCAAGTGCGTGGAGGCCTGCCCGGCCAAGGCCATCAGCATCAAGCTGCTGAAGTAGGCAAGTGTTCCCGGGGGGCCGGCATTCGCACTGCGATGCCGGCCCCCCGGCTTTGTACCCGAAGCGCTTCTGCGTTCGGGCGATAACCCTCCGCCCCCTTGCGTAGCGAGCCTCCCCGCATCCATCTCCTATGCATGCGCGCCCCCGCCCTCCCTCCGCTTTCGTCGGTTCCGTGGAAACGTTACCTTGCGTGGGCCTGCTTCGCGCGGCGGCTTATCATGGAAGGCAGACGAGAGAAACATGCGCGGTCGCCAGATGGGAAAGCGCCGCGTTGATTTGGGGGAATACATGCTGCTGAGCGAACTTGCGCGCGGACAGGCGGGCGTGGTCGAGGCTGTGCACGGCGAAGGCTCCGTTCGCCGTCATTTACTGGATATGGGGCTCACGCCCAATGCGGAGGTGACGCTGCAGAAGGCGGCTCCCATGGGCGATCCGATCCAGGTGACGGTGCGCGGCTACGAGCTGACGCTGCGCCTGAGCGAGGCCGACAACGTGCACGTCCGGGCGCTCGACCTGCAGGATCGCTCCGATGCCCCGGCCGGCGCCGACGCTGCGCGCTCGCAGGCAGCCGGCGCCGTCGCGTTCGCAGCTCGCGCCGATCGCCCCCCGCTGCCGCACCCCGGCCTCGGCGAGTTCGGTCCGGCCGAGGAGGCCTACCGCGCTCACGCGCGCCGCGCCGCTGCGAAGACCGGACCGCTCACCTTCGCGCTGGTGGGCAACCAGAACTGCGGTAAGACCACGCTGTTCAACCAGCTCACGGGCGCGAACCAGCACGTCGGCAACTTCCCGGGCGTCACGGTCGATCGCAAGGACGGCGCCATCCGCGGGCACGCCGAGGCCACCGTCACCGACCTGCCGGGCGTGTACTCGTTGTCGCCGTATTCCAACGAGGAGATCGTCACGCGCGACTTCCTGCTCGACGAGAAGCCCGACGGCATCATCAACATCGTCGACGGCACCAACATCGAGCGCAACCTGTACCTGACCATGCAGATCATGGAGCTGGGCATCCCCATGGTGCTGGCGCTCAACATGATGGACGAGGTCGAGGCCAACGGCGGCACCGTTCGCGTGAACGAACTCGAGGCTGAACTGGGCATTCCCGTGGTGCCTATTTCGGCGGCGAAGAACGAGGGCGTCGACGAGCTGGTCGACCACGCCCTGCACGTGGCGCGCTTCGACGAGGCGCCCGGGCGCATCGATTTCTGCCCCTCAAGCGCGCAAGAGCATGACCCGCTTGGCGCGGTGCATCGCTGCATCCACGCCACGGCGCACATCATCGAGCCGTATGCCGGGCAGGCGTCCGTCCCCGCGCGTTTCGCCGCTACGAAGATGGTCGAAGGCGACGAGCTGATCGCCCGCAAGCTCGACCTGCCGGAATCCGCCGTCTCGTCGGTGCGCGAGCTGACCGCCGCCATGGAGGCCGACGCCGGCATGGACGCCGAGGCGGCGCTCGCCAACATGCGCTTCGCCTTCCTGGCGAACCTGTGCGCCAACACCGTGGTGCGCCCGCGCGAAAGCCGCGAGCACAAGCGCAGCGTTTCCGTCGACAAGCTTCTGACCGGGCGTTTTACCGGCATCCCGTGCTTTTTCGCCATCATGGCCGCGGTGTTCGTGCTTACGTTCAGCGTCGTGGGCGCCGCGCTTTCCGACCTGGTGAGCGCAGGCGTCGACATAGCCCTCGAGGCGCTGGCCGCCGGCTGCGAGGCGTGGGGCCTCAACCCCGTGGCGCAATCGCTGCTGGTCGACGGCGTCGGCGCCGGCGTGGGCGCGGTCATCGGGTTTTTGCCCACCATCGTCACGCTGTTCTTCTTCCTGTCCATCCTTGAGGACTCGGGCTACATGGCGCGCGTGGCGTTCGTTATGGACCGCCCCATGCGCAAAATCGGCCTGTCCGGGCGCTCCATCGTGCCGCTGCTCATGGGCTTCGGCTGCTCGGTGCCCTCGATCATGGCCACGCGAACGTTGTCGAGCGAACGCGACCGCAAAATGACCACTATGCTGGTGCCGTTCATGAGCTGTAGCGCGAAGCTGCCTATATATGCCCTGCTCGTAGGCGCGTTCTTCCCGCGTGCGCTGCAACCGGTGGTCATGATCGGCCTGTATGCGTTCGGCGTGGCGGTGGGCATCTCGTTCGCGGCCGTGCTCAAACGCGCGCGTTTCCGCGGCCAGCCCGTGCCGTTCGTGATGGAGCTGCCGAACTACCGCCTGCCCGCCGCGAAAAGCGTGGCGCGCCTGGTGTGGGACAAGGCGAAGGGCTTCGTGAAGAAGGCGTTCACCGTGGTGCTGGCCGCGTGCGTGGTCATCTGGTTTTTGCAGACGTTCGACGCGCGCCTGAACGTGGTCGACGACGTCGACGCCAGCCTGCTCGCGGGCATCGGCGGGCTGATCGCCCCGCTGTTCGCGCCGCTGGGCTTC
Organism: Senegalimassilia anaerobia JC110; assembly: GCF_000236865.1. Classification (GTDB taxonomy): domain Bacteria; phylum Actinomycetota; class Coriobacteriia; order Coriobacteriales; family Eggerthellaceae; genus Senegalimassilia; species Senegalimassilia anaerobia. The sequence goes on from NZ_HE611016.1 coordinate 158,096, forward strand.
GGCGATTGGCGCGCGGCAACGGCCCTCATGACGGGCTTCATGGCGAAGGAGAGCGTGGTATCCACGTTGACGCAGGTCATGGGCGAGGGCGTGGACCTGACCATGTTGTTCACGCCGGTGGCGGCCATGGCGTTTCTGGCGTTTGTGCTGCTGTACACGCCGTGCGTGGCGGCAATCGCCACGGTGCGCAGCGAGCAGGGCGGCGCACGCGCGGCGCTCGAGATGGTGCTTTTGCAGTGCGGCATCGCCTGGGTGGTCTCGTTCGCGGTGTATCTTGCGGGCTCGCTGGTCACGGGCGGGATTGCGAACGCGTTCAGCCTGCCGGGTTTGGTCGCGGCCGTGGTGATCGCGGTGGGCATCGGCGTGTACCTGAAGCGACAGCGCACCGACGGCGAGCTGAAGGTGGGCTGCAAAACCTGCCCCGCCAACTGCAAGAACTCCAGCGGCTGCTGCCATTAGGGCAGGGAAGTTAGTTGGGCTGCTGGCGCCTTCTCTCAAAGGGGTACCGAGTTCTGGATGGTTTTGCAGCTAGAAGGCGCTGGTTTTGCCATGGTTTCGGAGTTCTGGGCGGTTATTTCTCGAGAAACACGAACAAACGGCTAAATAACCCCCCAGAACTCAAAGATAGCGTGAAAAATCGGGCTTCTCGGCTGCAAAACCGCCCAGAACTTTAGTCTGGCGAGTTCCCCATGCTCCTAACTGCTTCAAATCATAAAAAATTGCCCCGCCTCCAATGGAAGCAGGGCGATTTCGCATACGAGGCAAACTCAGCTGAACAGCAAACCGCCTGCTATGCGGCCTTCACGTCGTCCAGCTCGCGGCCGGCGTTCGGGTCGTTGAACACGTCGGTGTCCATGCGCCCGGCGCGCTTGGCCACAATGGTGGTGCACACGGCGTCGCCGGTGATGTTCACGGCGGTGCGCGTCATGTCCAGGATACGGTCGATGCCCATGATCAGCGCGATGCCCTCAAGCGGCAAGCCGACGGAGTTGAACACCATCGACAGCGTGATCAGGCCCACCGACGGGACGCCCGCGGTGCCGATCGACGCCAGCGTGGCGGTGGCGATGACGGTGGCGTACTCCACCGGTCCCAGCTGCACGCCGAACAACTGTGCGGTGAACACCACGGCCACGCCCTGCATGATGGAGGTGCCGTCCATGTTGATGGTGGCGCCCAGCGGGATGGTGAACGACGAGATGCGGCGGTCGACGCCCATCTTCTTCTCCAGCGTCTCGATGTTCAGCGGGATGGTGGCGTTCGACGTTGCGGTGGAGAACGCGAACATCATCACCGACACGAACTTCTTCAGGAACTTGATCGGGTTGATGCGCGCGAACACCGTCAGCAGCACCATGTACACCACCAGGCACTGCACGGCAAGCGCCAGCAAAACGCCCAGCATGTACTTCACCATGGGAAGGAACGCGTCGAAGCCGATGTTGGCGAACGTGCGCGCCAGCAGGCAGAACACGCCGATGGGGGCTACGTACATGACCATGGAGGTCATCTTCATCATGATGTCATTGAACTGCTCGAAGAAGCGGTGCACCACTTCGACCTTGCGGCCCATGGTGGACAGGATGATGCCCACGAACAGCGCGAAGAAGATGATGGCAAGCATATCGCCTGAGGCCAGCGCTTGAATGGGATTCTTCGGGATGATGTTGAGCAGGGTGTCGGTGAACGACACGTCGGTGTTGGCGCTGCCCGACAGGGTGGAGGTGTCGGACGCCACCATGCTGGACATGTCCACGCCGCGGCCGGGGTTGATCAGGTTGCCGATGCTCAGCGCCACGGTGACGGCCAGCGCGGTGGTGCACAGGTAGAACACCAGCGTCTTCAGGCCGATGGTGCCGAGCGTTTTCGTGTCGCCGATGGACGACGCGCCGCACACGATGGAGCAGAACACCAGCGGCACCACGAGCATCTGCATCAGGCGGATGAAGCCCTGGCCTACCACGTAGAAGATACCGTTGACGAACACGTCGTCGCGCACCGTGCCCGCGGGCACCAGGTAATGGAAGATGACGCCGCACAAAAGGCCCAGGCCCAGCGCGATGAGGATGGACCCCGTAAGGCCGATATGCAGGCGCTTGGGCTTTTCGCCCATGTTGATCTCGGTAGACACGTGCCCCTCCTATTCCTGCGCGCCGCGGGCCAGCGCGGCAAGGTTGTGTTCGGCGGCGAACGCCGCAAGGTCGTCTTCCCAGGTGGGGAACTCGTAGACGCCGGTGAGACGGGCCATCATGTCGTCAAGCTCGATGCGGTAGCCCTGCCAGGGGTTGGCGGTGCCGCGCAGGTTGCCGGTAGGCTGGCCGGCCAGCACGAAGGCGCGCTCGAAGAACTCGAAACGGCTGGTCACGCCCGTGCAGGCGGCATGGAACGTGCCGAACTCGTCGGACTCCATGGCGGCAATGACGAACTTGGCGAACGTGTCCACCGACGTAGGGCAGGCGAACTGGTTCGCGGGCACGGGCACCGTTTTACCCTGGGCGCTTGCCAGCAGCGCGCGGCCGAGCAGGTCGTCGGGGCGGGCGGTGTAGACCCAGCTGGAGCGCACGATGATGTGGTGCTGGTTCAGCTCGTTGACGAAGCGCTCGCCGGCCTGCTTGGACTTGCCGTACACGTGCGGCGGGTTCGTGGTGTCGAACTCGTTGAACGCGCGGTCCGCATTCTCGGGGAACAGGTCGTCGGTGGACAGGTGCACCATGGTGGCGCCGACGTTGTTGCTGGCGATGGCCAGGTTGCGCGCGCCAAGGGCGTTGACCTTGTAGGCCTTGTCGGGATTCTCGTCGGCCTCGGTGCGGCTGGCCAGCGCCGCGCAGTTGATGACGAAGTCGGGTCGGTACGACTCGGCGAAGTTCAACACCTCGTGCAGGTTCGACACGTCGATCTCGATGTCGCTGGTCATGACCTTGTAGCGGCTGTGGTCCAGGAAATGCTCGATTGCCTGGCCCATTCGCCCCGCCGCGCCGGTGATCCACACGGTGTCCTGAGGACCCATTTTCATAGGGCGCCTCCTTCCGGATGTGCTGCGCGCGGCGCCTGCGGAAGGAGCGTCGCGCAAGGGGTAAGTGGTTAGCTTGCCTATTTTACCGCTCCCGAAGCTCCGGCGCAGCAGCCGTTTCCCAGTAAATTGCAATCGAACCGCTCGGAAAAAGAATCAGCTAGCGAAGAGGGGCGAGGGGGATACTTAGGGGACGGACCCAAGGCGCCGGGCCTCGAAGCGCAGTCCGGCGGGGCCCGCGATTAGGCGCGTCCGCGAGTCGAAGAACCGCGCGAGTTGGAGGACCTCGAAGCGCATTTGAGCGTCAGCCCAAATCGTCAGGACCGCCCGCGAAGCCAAACCCCACCCACGTAGTCGGAAATGTCAAGACTCTGTGACGATGGGCCGGGTCTGGGTTGACGTTTGCTGGCGGAGTGCGAATATAGGCCCATCGAACGCAACGGGCGTTCGGGCGGGTGCTTTTGCGCTTCGCAAACCGCGTCGTTTCGGCGCACAAGATTGGGCTCGGCGGTTTCGCCGCGGCCCGCAAACGTTAGGAAATATGATGACCTGCACCAATCTGGATATCCGAATTATCAGCTCCATTATGTAGGGTCCGGGTTGCATTTCAGCTGCCCGAACCCTAAACGGGCAGCTGATGGTTCTTCAAGCCGGAGGCTGTTTGAGAAAAACGGCCTCCGGCTTTTTTGCGCCGTGTCCTGCGGCGCCGGCATTTTGCCTGATGTGTTTCGCCTTCCGTCTTATGGCTTTCCCACCTGGTCTTTTGCCTAAGCCTTTCCGTTTTTCCCAAGCAACGTTCGCTTGCGGGGCCGGTCATCGATCGCGCGTGCCGCGCCGCCAACCGGCAACGTGGCAGGAAAGGAAAGGCAAAGCAAATGAACGATCAGCAACAGCGAAAGCCCCTGTTCGGTAAGGGGAAGGCGCGGGGGGCGAACGCGCAGACGCGCGGCGCAAAACCCTTCGCAAGCATGCCGCAGCTTGGCGTGAAGCCGGCTTTTGCGGGCGCCTCGGCGGCTTCCGCACCCGCACCTGCGGGCTCCGCGTCCGTCAAGCTGGCCGTCGGCCAGACCCCCGCAACTGCCGCTGCGGCTGCCGGCGTCGCGTCCTCGGCGGCGGTTGCCGCAAAGCCGCAGGTCAAGCGCGACTCCACCCTTGAAGTCATGGTCGCATCCATGGTCGGCACCGCCATCGAGTTCTACGACAACTACTGCTATTCCATCGCCGCCGCAAGCTACTTCGGCCTCATCTTCTTCACCGACGTTGCCAAGTCCGACCCGGTGCTTGCCACGCTGCTGGCTTTCGTCACCTTTGCGGTGAGCTTTCTTGCCCGCCCGTTCGGCAGCCTGTTGTTCGGCCACTTTGGCGACCGCCTCGGTCGTAAGAAAACCCTGGTCGCAGCCCTGATGCTCATGGGTACCGCAACGTTTTGCGTCGGCCTGCTGCCTGGATACGACGTGCTCGGCCCTGCGGCCGTGGTGCTGCTGTGCGTCTGCCGCGCCTGCCAGGGCCTGGGCCTTGCCGGCGAGTGGTCCGGTGCCGCGCTGGTGGCAACCGAGAACGCCCCGGCCGATAAGCGCGCGCTGTTCGGCAGCTTCCCGAACCTCGGTGCGCCCATCGGGTTCTTCTGCGCGTACGGCGTGAACCTGCTGCTCGACACTCTGCTTCCCGCCGACGCGATGCTCGCCTGGGGCTGGCGCGTCCCGTTCCTGCTGTCGTGCCTGCTCGTGATCGTCGGCCTGGTCGTGCGCATGCGCATGAGTGAGACGCCCGTCTACCAGAAAGCCGCCGCCGAGCACCGCACCACGAAGACCCCGCTGCGTGACCTGGCCCATCATTGGCGCCGACTTGTGCTCGGCACCTGCACGATGAGCATCACCTACACGCTGTTTTACGTGCTGGGCACCTGGTCGCTGTCCTACGGCGTGTCCACGCTGGGCTTCACGCAGCAGCAGTACCTGGGCATGCAGATGATCTCGGTGTTCTTCTTCGCCGGGTTCATCCTGGTCGGCTGCCTGACCGCCGACAAGCGCGGCCGCAAGCCCGTCCTGGTGGTCGGCAACGTGTGCACCGTGCTGTTCGCCCTGGTGGCGCCCATGCTGCTGGCAGCTCATAGCGTGCTGTCCGTGATGGTGTTCCTGTGCGTCGGCTTTGCCTGCATGGGCACGATCTTCGGTCCCTGCGGCAGCTACCTGCCCGAGCTGTTCCCCGCGAAGGTGCGTTATTCCGGAGCCGGCCTGAGCTACAACCTGGCCGCCATCACCGGCGGTGCGTTCGCCCCGACCATCGCATCGGCCCTGGTCATGAACTTCGGCATCCAGTCGCTCGGCTGGTACCTGGGCGGCATGGCCCTGATCGCTCTGGCGGCGTTGGCCTTCTTCCGCGAAAGCAAGGACGTCGACTTCGAGCAGTAAGGGAAGGCGGCGCAGCAAAACCCGCGGAATCGCGGAAACGCGCGAATTGCGACCCCGCAAAAGCGCGAACCTGCGAACCGTGGAAGCGAAAACGGCGAATTGCGATCCCGCAAAAACGCCCGAAACGACGAACGCCCCTGCAAGCCTCTTCGGCTCGCAGGGGCGTTCGTCTACTCCTGCACCTTCAGCGCCAGGGCCAGGGGCACGCGCTTGATGCGACGGATGTGCAGCAGCGCCACCGCCAGGTAGGTGGCGAACCCGATGGCGATGACCTCCGCGATGGCCATCATGGGCACGTAGATCTCGATGTTGCCGTTATACGCCAGCAGCATGGCGCGGAAGAGCAGCGTCAGCCCGCCGATGATCAGGGGCTGGCACACCACCAGCGACACCGCCACCGTCAGCGTGATGGAGCGCACATACAGGCGGCTGATCTCGGAATCGCGGTAGCCGAACACCTTCATGTAGCTGATCGCGCGCGCCGACCGGTCGATCACCGATTTCGTCAGCAGGTACATGAACACCAGGAAGATGAACACGGAAAGCCCCACCAGCATGCCGATCATGTCGTCCATCATGCCGACGAACTGCTCGCCGATGGCGTCCATGCTCTCGGGCGTCAAGTCGCTGGCAAGGTAGCGCGCGTCCAGGTCAAGCGCCTGATCGGAGGCATAGCCGTTGAAATACCCGGCGTCGTTTCCGAAGAAGCGGTTGAAATCGTCAAGGCTCATGTACACGGCCATGTCGGACTTCGTGCCCCAGGTGTACGCGTCGCCCTCGTAGGCGACCTTGCGCGTTTCGTCCTCGTACTTGTCGTACAAGCTGATGGTTTGCCCGTCGGCGAAACCGAACTTGTCGATCAGCCCGTTGCCGAACGCCACGTGCCCGTCGCCTACGGCAAGGTCGTTCCAATAGCGCGAATCCTCGGGCACGCCGTATACGGTGATCGTCTCCGTGCCCGACCCCTCGCCGCGATCGTACTCCAGCGAATACACGGCATACTTCTCCGCCTGCGCGTTATCAATCTCCAGCGGGGCCTTCAGCGTGTACATATGCTCGGCGACCACGTTGTTGTGCAGGTTCTCGGCATAGTGCGTCATGGTCGGCAAAATGGCCAGCGAGAACAGCAGCAGCATGCTGGCGAACCCGATGCCGACGAACAGCGTGGCGAAGTTGCCCAGGTTGCGCAAGAACACCCTCATGCGGAAACGTGCGGGGAAGCTCAGGCGCTCGGGCAGGGCAAAACCGCGCTTCACGCCGCCTTTGCTGGTTTCGTGGCGCAAAAACTCCAGCGGGGTGTGACCCATCTTCCGCAAAAGCCCCAATAACGTGATGCCCACAAGCGTCGCCACGGGCAGCACGGTGGTTTGCGCGAACACGCCCCAGCTCCAGGTGGCGTAGTAGGGCGGCAGGCTGTAGCTGCCGTAATACAGGTTGCGCATCGGCTCGCTCATCAGGGTGTAACCGGCCACGTTGCCTACTACGGCGGCTGCGATGCCCACCGCCGCGGGCAGCGCCAGGTAGTGCGTCACCAGCTCGCGGCGACGATAACCGCTGGCCAGCAGCGTGCCGATTATTGCGCTTTCCTCCTCGATGGTGCCCGACGTCAGCACCACGAACACGAACGCCATGATGACGATGATCATGTACAGCAGAACGCTCCACATGGTAGAGTCGCCTGAAACGTCGTCGGCGGCGTAGCCGATTCCCTGGTTGGCGCTCGAATCGGTCAGGTCGTCCACGGTCGCCCCGGCATCGGAAAGCGCGCGCATCATGTCCTTTTCGGCATCGGTGCGCTGTGCCACGGTAAGGTCACGGTCGACGAAACGCACCGAGTACGTGTACGCCGGCTGGTGCCCGGTTGCCTCAAGCGCCGCGAAACCGCTTTCGGAAACCTCGGCCACGCCGAACGTGAGCGTGTTCACCGTGAAATCGGAGTTGTTCTGGAACAGGGCCTGGTTGTCCGAGGTCGTCATGATGCCGCACACGGTGAAGCGCTGGCCGAACAGCTCCACCTCCTCGCCGACGGTTATGCCGTTGTTCGTGGCGAACACGCGGTCTACAGCCACCTCGTCGGCTGCCTCGGGTACACGGCCTTCGGCGTATGCGGCCAGGTCAACCTGGGTGCGATGCTGATAGACGCGCAGCGTGCGGTCGCGGCCGTCGTCTCCTTTCGCGTGGTTGAAATCAGCGTCGAAGGACCAGTTGCGGAAGATGTCCGCGCTGCCCGCTCCGGCGTCGTGCGCCGCGTCGACGGCGGCGTTCAGCTGCTCGTCGGTGGCTTCGAAGGCGGTGGTGAAGCGCGCGTCCTCGATCGAGTACTTCTCGGGCATGTCATCGATAATGACGCCGATGGAATGCGCTGCCAGCAAAAAGCCCGATGTCAGCGCGATAGTCACGGACATCAGCAGGAAGATGCCCAGATATTTCCCCAGATTGTTCTTCAGCTCGCGCGGGAAGCGCTTGCGCAAAGGCGATGCCATGGCGCGCCTCCTACCAGGTCAGGTCGCGCGCGGCCATGCGCTCGACGTTCGCCGTGTCCTCGGCCAGCTTGCCGTCGCGCAGGCGCAGCACGCGGTGCGCCATGTGCTTGATCGCGTCGTTGTGCGTGACTATGACCACGGTGCACCCGTAATCGCGGTTCACGTTCTCCATCAGCTCCAGGATCTCCTTCGACGTCTGGTAATCCAGTGCGCCGGTGGGCTCGTCGCACAGCAAAAGCCCGGGATTCTTCACCAGCGCGCGGCCGATGGCGCAGCGCTGCTGCTGGCCGCCCGAAACCTGGCGGGGAAACTTCGCGCGATGCTCGTAGAGTCCAAGCGAGCGCAGCAAATCGTCCACGGGAAGGGGGTTTGCGGAAAGATGGGCCGTGACCTCGATGTTCTCGCGGATGGTCAGGTCGGGCACCAGGTTGTAGAACTGGAAGACGAAGCCGAGCTTGTCGCGGCGGTACTCGCCGAGCTGCTTGGGCGTCAGGCTGGTAAGCTCCGTGCCGCCCACGTTGATCGAGCCGCTATCGATTGCCTCCAGGCCGCCCACCAGGTTCAAAAACGTCGATTTGCCGCTGCCCGACGGGCCGAGCAGCACACAAATCTCGCCTTTGTTCACCGTGGCGGTGACGTCGTGCAGCACCGTAGCGCGCGCCTCGCCTTCGCCGTAATGCTTGCACAAATCGCGAACCTGCAGGTAAGGCGCAGGGGAGGAAGCGGCGTCGGCGGCGTGGCTGGTGGATGTCGCCCTAGGTGTGCTAGCTGCAGCAGGGCCTGCTTCGGTTGCGTGCGAGTCGAGATCGGCGGTGCTGGTTGCGGTTGCGGGGTTCTTTCCCATGTCGCGCTCCTTCGCGGTATGCGGGAGCCTCTCGAGCGCCGGTCGCACCCGCGAGGGACCGCAATATAGTTTTCCAAGGAAAACTATATACCACAAGTTCACCACAGGTTACAAGACACTTGGGGACGTAGCACTAAGTGTCAGAGTCCTGCTCGATTCCCTTGCAACAGGATGAATGGGGGATATGTGCTTTTCTGCTTGCTGTCTCAAGAAGGCAAGCTTCGGACTCGGACGCCTGGTGCTACGTCCCCAAGTGTCCGAAAACGTTTTGGAGAGGAAGAGAAAAGGGGCTCGCAGAACCGTTGTTCTGCGAGCCCCTCAAAGAGCGCGAAATCGCGTGGGTTACTCGTTGCTGCCTTTGCCCTCTTCGCTGGCGGGCTCCGGCGCTTCGGGCTCGGGCTGGGCGATGCCAACGGTGCCGCCTGCGGTCCACGAAATAGGTGCGGTGTCGTACACCTCGGGAACAAACAGGCGCGCTGGTGCGGAAGCCTGACGATTGGCGTTGCCGGCGGCGGTACTGCGATCGGGCGTCGGATTTCCGGCAGCAGCTGCTTCGCTCGGTGCGTTCGCCATTGGCGTCTTGGGCGCATGGGCCCCGCGCACGGCGACATTCGCCTCGGCCGGCGCCCCCGCCTGCGGCGCGGCAGCAGCCTGCTGAGCCGCAGCAGCCTGCTGCACCTGCGCCTGCGTCGCCGCGACAGCCTGCGGCACGCCAGCCGCCACCGCCTGCACGCCAGCCGCCTGCGCCCCCGCAACCTGCACG
>NZ_HE611016.1:167933-209650 GCF_000236865.1 Senegalimassilia anaerobia JC110
CATCTCGGCGTCGGGTGCGGCCTTGCCGGTGAGCTTGCGATGCAGGTCCATGCGAATGGACGCGTATTCGCTGACCAGCAGCACCAGCAGGATGCACATGACGATCAGGTATCCGATCACGGCGCCGGGCAGCCCCGTGAAGTTCACCAGCAGAACAGGCACGAACAGGCTGAACCCGAAGGTGATCAGGTACAGCTTGGTCACGGCGCGCTGGCGGCGCAGCACGGTGATCACCTGGTACAGAAACTCGATGCCGGCCGTCACGCCGCCCGCCGCCAGCATCACGAAGCACAGCCCGCGGTACTGCTCGAAGTCGATGCCGTACAGGAAGCTCATGATCGCCAGGCCGAACCAGCTCATGGCGCCGGCCATCACCACGGTGATGGCCACGATGATCACGAACATCACCACGATGATCAGGTCGAACTTCTTGCGCTTGGCCGGGTCCGCCCAGGCGTTGGCCATCTTCAGCAGCATGGGCTTGTAGATAAAGCCGCTGGTCAGCAGGATGGCGTGCGCGGGGAAGTACAACGCGTTGTAGTACAGCTGGTTGTCGTAGGACAGCGCGCCTTCCATGACGAACTTCGGCATGTTGTCGATGAGGTTGTACATGAACAGCGCCACGAACAGCGGGAAGCACTGCTTGAGCAGGGCTATCACGCGCTTGGCGTTCGCGCTGCGCGACTTCGGCGTCTCAAGCTGCGCCAACGGGAACGTGAACACCACGAACGTGAGCGCGGCGATGACGGCCATGACGATGCTCGAAACGCCCACGTTGCGCGTGATGAGCAGCGCCAGCGAGAACCCGATGAGCGCCGCGGCGGACCTGAACGCCTGCGAGATGCCGGCAAGGTAGAGCTTATCAACCTGCTGCAGGCGGCCCTCGTAGACATCGGCTAGGGCGTCCACCGCCTTATAAAGGTACACGCCCAGGCTCATGAGCCACATCTGGTCGGTATATCCGCGGAACTTGCAGTACGTGATGCCCGCCACCAGCATGATGACCACGGTGAGCACGCGGTTGGCCTGATAATCGGCGAACGAGTACTCCTCGTCAAGGTCGGATGCTTGGAAGTTGCGCACGCCGTAGTTGCCCACGAACATGAGCAGAAGCGCCGTGACGAAGGCCAGCGAGAACATGCCCGCCTGCTCGGCGCCGGCAAGCTGCGTGACCACGATGGTGAGCACGGGGAACACCATGCCCCACAGGCCCACGCCCACCGTGTTCCACACATAGTCGCGCGTGGTGCGCCCGGAGGCATACTCGGCTTCCTGCTCGGCCAGGCCGTCGCCGCTCACGGCGCCCAGCACGCGCGAGCACCAGGCCTCCACCTTGCGGGTGACGAAGCTTTTCTTGCGGGGCTTGCCGTTGCGGGAGCGCTTGCCGTGCTTGCCGCGCGGCATGGCCTCGGTGGGTTGGCCGCCCGGCATGGCGGCGGTGGGCTGCTGCCCGGGAATGGCCTGCGTAGGCTGCTGACCCGGGATGGTCTGCGTCTGCTGCGCATCCCACCCGTTGCGCACCTGCTGCGCGTTGCGCGCGCGGCCATGCTTGCCGCGGCGTGGGCCGGGAATGGCCTCGGTAGGCTGTTGACCTGGGATGGCCTGCGTGGGCTGCTGGCCTAGGGTAGCAGCTTGGGCCGTTGCGGCCGATTGCGATGCTTGTTTCGCCACGGCCGCCGCGCGCTGGCGTTGCGCTTGGGCACGTTGCTCCTCGCGCACGTTGCGCGGAGCGGTGGGGTAAGGGCTTTCGGCGGCATTGAGCTGCACGCGTTCCAAATCGGGACGCTGCGCGGCGTGCTTGCCTGCCGAGGATCCGGTATGTTCGTAGTTGTTCATCCGACATATTATAGTGAGGTCGCTCGAAACCGGCCGACCCTGCGTTCGATATTCACAGCACAAGCACCCCTCCGATGCCATGTCGTAGCTTGCCGTTCGCCGTTGTTTATGCATCGCTCCCCATATGCACGATGCACGTCTCTTATCTCCCGAATTCGCGCTGCATCAGCCCCATGAACGGGGGCAGAGGCGCGTGGGATCGAAAGTCGGGTTGCCAACCCTCGATCGGCTCAGCGAGCATGACCGCATCGCCTCGATTCCGGGCTTCGCAACAGACCCCAATGACGGCGAAGCATTCACTCGAACCGTTCGCCAACCATCCGTTCCGTTTGCCCTGCCGTATCGCGCCGCGTTCATTTCCAAAACTCCTGCGCTTGCTACTGAAAAACCTTCGTTTATTCCTTCTACCAGGTATTTTGTTGCATTTGGACAAAATGTGAAGGGGGGGGGTTCCGCCTTATTGCATATAATCTGAGGTGAACAATAGGAGCAGCGGAAAACCGCTGTTGCGAATTCAGGGATTTGGGAAATCGGGATCGGGGTGCACAATGGGGGCTTTTCACCTTCTCGCATTGGAAGACAATGAGGAGTATCAGAAGGTGCTCCGCAGCATGCTGTCCAAATACCCCGGCAGGTCACGGCTTGATGTCGACATCATATCCGGGGTCACCACGTTCGAAGCGCTTATGGCCTCGGATGATCGCATCGACATCTTCATCACCGATATCGATTTGGGTGAAGGCAACCCCTCGGGCATCGAGCTGGTTCGCCGTTATTTCCCCGCGGGAAGCCCCACTAAGGTCATCTACATTTCCGGTCATGTCGAGTTCTGCACGTCGGTCTACCAGACCGAGCATACGTATTTCCTGCTCAAGCCCATTAACCAGTCCGATTTCGATGCCGCGCTCGATAAGGCGCTGTCCAACCTGCAGGACAGCCGCCAGCTCCCCGTCGCCATTCAGCACAACGGCACGGTAACCATGGTCGACCCCTCCGAGGTGGAGTTCGTGGAAAGCGAGCGCCGCAAGGTGCGCCTGCACTCCGTGCGCGGGGAATGCATTGAAACGTACGCGACGCTCGGCCAGATGCTCGACATGCTGCCCGAGTGCTTCGTCCAATGTCACAAAAGCTATCTGGTGAACATGGCGTGCATCGTTGAGCTGCGCCCAAGCAGCGTGCTGCTTCGTTCGGGCAGGGAAGTGCCCGTCAGCCAGCGCCAGCGTACGTCGGCGCGCGATTCGTTCTTCCACTACGTGGGCCTTAACGCGCGATAGGCGCAGGAGCAGCATGTCCTCGCTGAAATTCGCCGTTCTGTGCGTGTTGACGGCGTATCTGCTGGTCGTCGCCTTCAACTTCATAACCAAGCTCCGCGATGCGCGGCTTATGCAGAAGCTGCTGTGCATGCTGTTCCCCATAAGCCAGATCTGCTTGATCGCGTTTCCCTTGGCGTGCTCGGCGCGTTACGGGCTGTCGGCCGCCGTGTACGTGTCGCTCATCGTGCTCGGCATCGCGTGCGGGCCGGTCGACCTGCTGCTGTTCCGTGCGCTCGACCAGGCGTGCCGATGGTTCGATTCGTCCAGCAAGGTGAACATGCTCCAGGAGCAGCTGCGGGTCCAAAGCGCCTTGCGGCAACGTTCCCGGCATGAGCGCGACCAGGCCAGCGCGTTGCGCGATCAGCTTCGCGAACGGCTCGAGCAGGCGCGTGCCGACTTGCGGGCGGAGCAAGCGGGCAAGGCGGGTGAAAGCCTGGAAGGCGTTATCTCCCTTATCGGGGCGCGGCCCCAGCGATTCTGCCAGCATCCCGCCGTCGATGCGCTGTTGGAGCAGAAGGCCCGTGCGGCAAGCGATTCGGGCGTGCGCTTCTGTGCCGAACTCGACATCCCCGCGGACATCCAGCTGCCTGGCGTGGAACTGTGCGCCGTGTTCTCCAACTTGCTCGACAACGCGTTGAACGCCTGCGCGAAATCGCCTGACGGGCAACGCCGCGTCGAAGCAACCGCCCGCTTGTGGGGGATGTACCTGGTCATCGATGTGGAGAACAGCTACCTGCCTCCTCAGGAGCGGGGACGGGCCGCAGGCGTCCCGGCATCGGGCGGCGTCGGCGGTCCGGGCGATGGCGATGGCGGTGCGGCCGGCCCGTTCCCCGATCTATCCGTGCCTCATGGCTGGGGGCAGGGCATCGTGCGCGAGGTGGCGCGACGTCACGACGGCACGTTCGAGGCGGGCCAGGTCGACGGCGTGTACCGTGCGCGCGTGATCTTGAAGCAGGACCGGGCCGCGCAGGATGGAGGTGATGGCGGATGGAGCCGATGATCCTCGGCATTCCCGCGGGTGCGTTCGTGGTGTTGTCCGTCGTCGTTCCCACGTGGCTGGTGTATCTGGGGTTCGAGTCTCACATCCTGCACCTGCGGAATCGATGGGCGTATTGGGTCGTGGGCATTTCCCTCATGGTATTCGCCGTGTTGGTAAGGGGCGATTTGGCGGAGTTCGCGAATCTTTTGCTCGGCGCGCTCATGGCCTCGGCCCCTTTGCTGTTCGGAAGGGGGACGTTGGCGCGGCGCGTCACTTTGTCGGTGTTCGGTCTGGTCATAGTGCTGCCTGGTGATCTGTTTCTCGACATGACGTTCGGCATCCTGGCGGGCGCCACCATCGGCGATCACGCAAAGGTGGCAGCCAACGCCACACTGTTCGCATGTGCGACGTTGTTCGAGGTGTTCGTGGAGATAACGCTGTTCTGGGGGCTTACCGCGCTGGTGAGAAGGTTCTATCCGGAAGAAGGGGTGGATGTGGCCGCGCCGTCGTCGCGCCGAGCGTCGGTCATCGCCTCATCGTTCGCGGTGTTCTCCGTGGTGCAGGCCATGCTGCTGGCGTTGTGCTTCAGCGTGGCGGTGGGGCCGTGCGACGGGGATTCGCTGCTGCTGCGACTGTTCGGCCTGCTCATGCTGTTGTGCTTCGGTGTGGACACCGTGCTACTGCTTGCGGTGGGCAGGTTTCGCGGCAAGGTGCGCGACGATGCCCGCGCCGCCGATTTGAGCGGCGAACTCGACCGGTATCTGGCCGACTACCAGGACACGGTCGATATGGCCCAGCGCTCGGCGCGCCTTCGCCACGATCTGCGTAACCAGGTCCAGGTGGTCAACGCCCTGGCCGAACGCGGCGAGCTCCAGCTTGCCGAGCAGCATATCGACGCCATGCTGAAGGAGTTGGACGGACGATAGCGTTGCGTGTTGGGCGCGCGCCGGGCTTGCGCCGTTGGGCCCGCCGCCGCGCCGCCCCCGCTGCCGGGTGGTCGACGCGCCGGGTTTTCGCGCTGCCGCGCCGGGCTCTTCGTTGCCTGCTTTCGCGTGCTTGCCTGCGCTTTCATGTGCGGTTTCGGTTGCTTCCCGCTGCTTGCGCGCCGCGTGCCGCGCAGGCCGGCCCCGCGTGTGGTAGGCTAGCGGACCAAAAGAGAACGCACTCCTTCGAAAGGGGCCCGTCATGACTGATGCCGCATCCATGCTTCCCGCCGTTTACGCCGCCGCGCAAACCCCGCAGGCGGGTGCTGCGACCGCCGATCTCGTTCGCAGCTTGGGCGCCGCCGCGCAGCCCGACATCGTCGCCGCGCGCCGCCTGCTCCATCGCTTCCCCGAGGTGTCCGGTCATGAGGCCAATACACAGAAACTGTTGTGCGAACAGCTCGATGAGCTGGGCATCCCGTATCGAAAGCTCGACAGCAACGGTATCATCGCAACCATCGCCGGCACCGCGCCCGGCGCTTACGATGCCGATGGGGCGCCGGCGCGTCGCGTCGCCTTGCGCGCCGACATGGACGCGCTGCCCGTCACCGAGCAGACGGGTCTTCCCTTCGCCTCGGAGAACCCTGGCATCATGCACGCGTGCGGCCATGACGCGCACATGGCCATGATGCTCGGCGCCGTGCGCATCCTGCGCGATGCCGCCGATTCGCTGGCGGGCGAGGTGCGCATCATCTTCCAGCCCGCCGAGGAGATCTCCATCGGCGCGCTTTCCATGATCGAGGCCGGCGCGCTCGAGGGCGTGGACGCTATTTACGGCGCGCATATCTGGAGCGAGGTGCCCGCCGGCACCGTGTCCTGCGCGCCCGGGCAGCGCATGGCCAATACCGATTGGTTCCGCATCGACATCGACGGCGTTTCGGCGCATGGCTCCATGCCGCACAAGGGCGTGGATGCCGTGGTGGTGGGCGCCGAGATGGTCGCGGCGCTTCAAATCCTGGTCAGCCGCGATGTTTCCCCGTTTGAACCCGTGGTGGTCACCGTGGGCGAGTTCCACGGCGGCCAGGCGCGCAACATCATGGCCGGCCACGCGTGGCTCACCGGCACGGTGCGCACGTGGTCCGAGGGCCTGCGCTCTGAGGTCCCCGATCGCCTGGAGCACATCGTCAGCCGCATCGCCCACGCATTCGGCGCGACGGCGCGCTTCACGTTTGAGCCGGGCAACGCCGGGCTTGCCAACGACCCCACGTGCGCCGAGGTGGCGCGCCAGGCGGTGATCGACACGCTGGGCGAGCAGGGCATCGCCGACTACCGCGGCACGCTTTCGGGCGAGGACTTCAGCGAGTACCTTCGCATCGTGCCGGGCGTGTTCTGCTTCGTGGGCACCAGGAACCCCCAGGTGGGAGCCGACCATCCGCAGCACAGCTGCCATTACACCGTTGACGAGGACGTGCTTGCCAAGGGCAGCATGGTGGCGGCTCAATGGGCCTGCCGCATGCTCTCGGGCGCCAAGGGATAGCGCCGCTCAGCGAACGGGTGATCAGGGGACGGAGGCGCGTTCACGTGTGGCGGCGTTCCGCCGATCTCGCGCGCGTCCCGTGCGAACGTGAACGCATCCCCCTCGTCCCCGGCGGCGAACACGCTTCCGTCCCCTGCTTGGGGTTTGCGCGTGGTGCGTCCTTTGCGATGGCCTTGTCGATATCCGTGCCGTTTTATTCGGCAAGCGGTATAATGCAGTGGTTCAATATCATTCGTAATCGAAAGGACATGCCATGCCGGAGATGATCTCGGTCGAGCAAGCGCGTGACCTGGTGTTATCGCATGTTTCCCAGTTGCCTGCGGAAACGGTCCCCGTGTTGGACGCGGCCGGCCGCGTTGCTGCCGTCGACCTGAAAAGCGATATCGACATCTCGCCGTTCGCCCATGCCGCCATGGACGGGTTCGCCATGCGCGCCGCCCAGCTGCAGTCCGCAAGCCCCGAATCACCCGTCGAGCTGGACGTTATCGCGGAGGTTGCCGCCGGAGACACCTTCGAGGGCGACATCCCCGAGGGCGCATGCGTGCGCATCATGACCGGCGCGCCGCTGCCCGCGGCCGCCGACGCCGTGGTGAAGTACGAGATCGTGCGCAACGTGGAAGGCGACGGCCGCCCCGGCAGCCGCGTCGCCTTCGAGGCGCCTGCCAAGCTGCGCGGTAACGTGCGCGAAGCGGGCGAGGAGGCGCGCGCCGGCGAGGCCGTCGTTCGCGCCGGCGAGGTCATCAACGCCGCCGGCGTGGGCTTTCTGGCCGGCTGCGGCGTGACCGAGGTTCCCACCCCGCGCCGTCCGCGTGTGGCCATCATCTCCATCGGCAGCGAGCTCGTGCCGCCCACCCAGGTTCCCGCCGCGGGCAAGATCCGCAATTCCAACGGCTATGCGCTGGCCGCGGCCGCCCGCGCCGCGGGCGCGCTTCCCACCATGCTGCCCATCGTGAAGGATTCGCTCGAGGCCTTGAAGGTCGCGGTGCTCGAAGCGGTGCGCGAGTACGACTTCGTGGTCACGAGCGGCGGCGCGTCCGATGGCGACTTCGACTTCATCAAGCCCTGCGTCGAGCAGACCGGTGAACTGCTTATGACCCGCGTGAACATGCGCCCGGGCAAAGCGCAGACGTTCGGCCTGGTCAACGGCACGCCCGTATTCGGTCTGCCGGGCAACCCGGCTGCGGCGTACTGCGGCTTCGAGATGCTCATCCGTCCGGCGCTGCGCAAGATGCAGGGGTATTCCAATCTGCAGCGCCCGCTCGTGAAGGCGCGTCTCGCGCGCGATGCGAAGAAGGGCGACGCGCGCCGCATCTACCTGCGCGCCACCATCACGAAGGACGCCGACGGCGCCTATGCGGTCGAGCCGGCGAAGAACCAGAGCTCGGGTTTGTTCGGCGTCATCCAGCGCAGCAACTGCCTGGCCGTCCTGCCCGAGGGCGGGGAAGGCCGCACGGCGGGAAGCCTGGTCGAGTGCATCCTGCTCGACGTCAACGAGGACGTGTGCCTGTAACCGGCGCTTGCCCGATCGGTTGACGGCGGGCCGTGGGCCGGAAGGCCTGCGGCGCCGATGATCGGGAAGCGCCCGATCTCGACAAGCTCGGCTGCGGCCGGGAAGGCCTGCAGTCGGGATAGCCGGCACAAGCCTTATCCAGACAAGCCGGGCTGCGGGCAGGGAAGGCCTGCAGCCGAGACGGCCGGCACACGCTTCGCCGGCGTTTAACCTTTAAATAAGGAGGAACCAATGACCGAACACGATCACGCATCCGCGCCCATCACGTTCGCCATCATCACTTGCTCGGATACGCGCGGCATGAAGCAGGACACCGCCGGCGCGGCGCTCGAGCAGCTCATCGCCGACAACGGCTGGGTATGCAAAAGCCACGTGGTGGTGAAGGATGAGGTGCCGCAGATCAGCGCCGCCATCGTGGAAGCATGCGACACCATCGACGCCGACGTCGTGCTGACCTGCGGCGGCAGCGGCCTGTCGCTGCGCGACGTCACGCCCGAGGCCACGCAGGCCGTGTGCGACCGCAACGTGCCCGGCATCGCCGAGGCCATGCGTGCTCACAGCCTGGCCATTACGCCGTTCGCCATGCTCTCGCGCGCGTTGTGCATGCAGCGTGGCACGCACCTGGTGGTGAACCTTCCGGGCAGCGAGAAGGCCGCCCGCGAGAACTGGGATGGCATCGTAGCCGCGCTTCCGCACGCCGTGAAGATGATGGCCGGCGGCGGCCACTAGAGACCACCGAGCTTCCACCGCATCATGCTTCCACCGCGCCATTAAGGTTGGAGCTGCGGTAGCTACCAAGATGCGCAGCAATGCATAGCGCATAGGACGCCCACTTTAGCCTATCGTGAACCGCCTCCCATTTCTTGGACACGAGAAATGGGAGGTCTTCTTATGCGCGTCGATCTCAGAGTGAAGTACGACGTCGAGACGAGGAGTCATGCCGCCGAGCTGTTCGATTCGGGCGTGGGCTGCTGGGGCGCCTCGCGCGCCCTTTCTGTCCCCAAGTGTCTGGCCGCGGGCGAAATGGCGCTAGCTTCCGTTTGCTGTAAACTGCATGCTGAAGGCGATGCGTGCAAGGGGTCTTCCCGATTGTTGTAGCCTAAGGGACGCCTGCTTTAGCCTATCGTGGCCGAAGCAGGCGTTTTCTTTCGTGAGCTGTGAAGAATCGTTCATTTTGGCCGCCTCTGGACAAGATGAACGATTCTTCGCGGGATATAGCCCTCAGAAGTGCGGTTTTGGGGAGAAGTGGCTCTCCATGAGCAAAAAATCATCGAAAAGGTCCATCACGGAGCGTGTAAGCGAGCAAGAATCGCCCGTTTTGGCCACAGGTGGACAAGATGAACGATTCTTGCGCCGCAAACAAAACCCGGCCAGGCGAAATGTACAGTGCGTTTTCTTCCGGACAGATAACCCTCCGTCCCCAAGTGTCTGGCCGCGGGCGAAATGGCGCTAGCTTCCGTTTGCCGTAAACTGCATGCTGAAGGCAATGCGTGCAAGGGGGCTTCGCGATTGTTGTGGCGCGAATACGGCAGCGGGTCCCGCAGCTCGATTTGAGCTGCGGGACCCGCTTTGCGTTTCGCGATGTATCGTGTCGTTTCGCGTTTTGCAGCCTTTCGCGCTGCTTCGCCAGGCAAAGCGCCTTTTGTCTACTCGTCTTTCTGGGCAACCAGTAGCAGGATGCCGGAAACCATGTTCAGGAACAGCAGGGTGCAAACGCCAAGGGCCACGGTATTGGGCTTTTTGCCCTTGTAGACACCCCAGGAGCGAACGGTCATGGGAATGCCCCACGCTAAGGGGACCAGCCCGATGCCGAGCGTTGCGATGCCGCCGATTCCAATGACGACCAGGGCCACGATGTTCATGATGAACGCGATGAGGCGAAGCGTCTGATTGCTTCCCTCCACAACGTATGTTTTCTCAGGCATGGGAACGCCGTAAGGCGGCTGCGGTGTGCCGTACGGCTGCTGCGGGGCAGCGGCGTAGGGTGATTGCGGCGCGGCGGGTTGCTGAGCGGCAGCATATTGCTGTGGGGCTACGGCCGGTTGCTGGGCGATCGGCGGGACCGGAGCTGCAGGTGGGACCGGCGCAGCGGTCGTCGCGGGTACGGCCGGCGGAACCGGCGCAGCAGCTGCAACAGGAGCTGCGGGAGCTTCGGGCGCAGCAGGCGCCTCGGGCTCCGGCGCCGCGGCGTTCAGGGGCGTTCCGCAGTTGCCGCAGAACTTCGCATCGGCGACGTTCTCGGTTGCGCAGTTGGGGCATAGCATGGCGGTACTCCATTTCTCTTGTCCCGGGCGGGCCTTGCGAATGAATTGATTGCGAACCGCTGCCAGCCCGTAAACTACTTGTGCTTATTGTAGCTTATCAGTGCAGTTTTTATGGACGACTACCATGAAAAGCGTTGCATAATCCCGGTAAACGTAGGGGAGTGGGGTAGAAAGCGCGCGTCGCGCAGACGCGTTGCAGGCCGATTGGCCGCGCCAATCGGCTTCTCCTCGCCGGGCTTCGGTATTTGAGCGGATGGTTCGCTTCGTTCTCCGAAGGAAGGGCCTCCGTCCCCAAGCGTCGGGTTCCGGACAGATAACCCTCCGTCCCCAAGTGTCCGGACAGATAACCCTCCGTCCCCAAGTGTCAGGCGGCGCTTTGCCTGCCGCCGGCCGGTATCTGCAGGGTTTGCGCAGAAGCGTCCCCGCAATTCCCCAGTGATATACTTGTGTCCGCTATACGACAGACCCGTCGCGCGTCGCGGCTTCGCCGTGCGTCGGCATCGCCGACCTGCGCATTCGGGCAAAGCAATGGTTTCAAGAGGGTGCAGAACATGGCAGACAATACTCAGCTTCCCAACGGTTTCACCGGTTTCGCGTTCCGCAAGCCGGCGGGCGGTACCAGCGCGGCGGACGCCATCCGCGAGCGCGAAGCCCAGCGCGCGGCTCATGCCGGTCAGCCTGCGCCTGCGCAGACGCCTCGCCGTGGCGGGGTTAACGGCTTCCTGACCGAGCGCGAAGCCGCATCCGACGCTGCCAACGAGGTGCGCGGCGCGTTCCAATACAACCGCGATCGCGAGGAAGCGGCGGCGTCATATTCCGCAGACGGCGAAAACACCGAGGGCCGCGTGGAGTTCGACCCTGAGAAGCTGGCCACCATCCCTGAAAAGGATCGCCGTTGGGCCTGGCTGGAAATCGACCTGAACGCCATCCGCCACAACGCCTCCGCCGTCAAGAAGATGATCGGATCGGGCCGCCATATGATGGCCGTCGTGAAGGCCGACGCATACGGCCACGGCGCGGTGCGCGTTGCGAAGACGGCGTTGAACTCCGGCGCCGACTACTTGGGCGTCGCCACGGTCGACGAGGGCATCAAACTGCGCGAAGGCCTGGTCAACGCGCCTATCCTCATGCTTGCCGAGCCGCCTGCCAGCGCCATCCCGCTGCTGCTTGCCTACAAGATCATGCCGGCGGTGTACTCCTCCGAGTTCGCCATCAAATACGCCGAGGCCGCAGACTCCATGGGGCTGCGCGCGCCGTATCACCTGGCGATCAACACGGGTATGAACCGTATCGGCGTGCGCTGGGACGAAGTGGTGAACTTCATGCATCAGATCGGCTTCCATCGCGCGCTTGAGCTTGAGGGCGTGTTCACGCACTTCGCCACGGCGGATTGCCCGGAAACGCTCGACTTCCATATCCAGGCGAAGCGCTACATCGAGGCAGTCGAGGGGCTGCGCGCGGCGGGCATAAACCCCGGCATCGTGCACTGTGCGAACTCCGCCGCCGCCATCCGCTACCCCGACGTGCGCTTCGACATGGTGCGCCTGGGCATCGGCCTGTACGGCTACCAGCCCTGCCCTGAAACCACGCCGCTCATCGAGCTGCGCCCCGCCATGAGCGTGCACGCGCGCATCACCGACACGCGCCTGGTGCCCATGAGCGAGGGCGTCAGCTACGGGCTGAACTACCGCAGCCCCGGCAGCGTGAAGATCTGCACCGTGCCCGTCGGCTACGGCGACGGCCTGCGCCGCGGGCTGTCAAGCCGCACGGACTTCCTGGTCGACGGCGTGCGCTGCCGCCAGGTGGGCAACATCTGCATGGACCAGTGCATGTTCGAGGTGGATCTGCGCAGCTACGCGCGCCGTCGCCGCGTCGATCCCCAGGTGGGCGACGAGGTCCTCATCGTGGGCCAGCAAGGCGACGCCATGGTCACCATTGAGGAGATGTGCGAAACCCTGAACACCATCCCGCACGAGCTGTGCATCGGGTTCGCCCAGCGTATGCCGCGTTACTACGTGTAAGCGGGGAAGCGGGGCTGCGCCGGAGCGACTCCGACCCGAGGCTTCCGATTCGGTCGGCTATAGCCGGGCTCCAGCACGTTTTGGCTTGAGGGTTTGCGCCCGGGGTGATTCCGCGTCAAGAGGTCCTGCTTAAATCCCCCTATGTAAGTTGTCAAAGCTGGCACCTGGTAACTCTTCTCAAGTGAATGAAAAGGCCTTCTGCTTCCCTTTGGTCGGGATGTAGAAGGCCTTTTTGCGTATGCGGTTTTAGGGGCTAGGCGCACCATCGGTTTCGGGCCCCGATCTACCAGGGTGTTCGTACGTTCGGCGATGGCCCGAATAGAATGCGTATCGGGCTTTGAGGTCCTCCGCCACGCTTTCCGATGCGCGCCGCTTACGCGATGGCGCCTTGGGAATCTTCCCGTTTGCGTTTGCGGCGCCTTTCGCCGTGGCGTTCTCTCTGGCGAGTGATGCCTTCCCGCTACTGCAGCGTTGCGTCGACGGCGCTGATGAGCGCGTTGCGCAGGCCGGCCGCTTCAAGCGCGGCGACGCCCTTGATGGTGGTGCCGCCGGGGCTGCACACGGCGTCCTTCATGGCGCCGGGGTGCGTGCCGGTGGCCAGATGCAGCTGCGCGGTGCCGGCCATCATCTGCGCCGCCAGGCGATACGCGGTGGCGCGGGGCAGGCCGTTCTTCACGCCGCCGTCTGCCAGCGACTCCAGGAACATGGCGGCGAAGGCGGGGCCGCACCCGGCGACGGCGCTGGCGGTCGAGAGCAGATGGCCCGCAACGGGCTCGATGAGCGCGATGCCGCCGAACAGCCCAGTGAACGTTTCCCATTCATCATCGCTGAGCGAATGCTTCTGCTCGCAGGCGATCACGCCGCAGCCCACGGCGATAGGCGTGTTGGGGATGGTGGAAAGGTGGTGGCTGCCGGCGCCCAGCAGGTCCTCGTAGAAGTCGAACAGCAGGCCCGCTGCAACCGACACCACGGCCTTGCCGGCAAGCGCCTCGCGCGCCGGCGTCAGCACGTCGGCAACCATATAGGGCTTCACGGCCACGATGACCAGGTCGCTTGCCTCGGCGACCTCGGCGGGGGTGTGCACGGCGTTCGCTCCCAGCGGCTTGCAGCTTGCCTCCAGCTTGTCGAAGTGCGCGGCGCAGGCGGTGATGCGGCCGCCATCGAAGCCGGCGTGTTCCACCAGCCCCTTCGCCATGGCCTGTGCCATGTTGCCGAACCCGATGAACCCGATGCGTGCGGTGCTTGCGTCCATTGCGTCTCCTTTGCCGTGTTGCTCCCGTTGTCCGCGATTTGCGTTGCAGATGATTTTACGTCATCGCCATGTCCAGCGTGTGACGAAGCGCGCGGGCGGCGAAGGCGCCGGGCGGCAAGGCGATCGTGCGGGGAGGTGGCATCCGGTTGGGCGCCCGTTCGACGGAGCCGCCTATCCGGCAAGCCGTCCGGGCGGCAAAGCAGGCCAGGCAAACCCGGCAAAACGAAGGAAATGGGCGATCTCGAAAAGCTGCAGGGGCTGAAACCGCGAAACAGTCCCCGCCTAAGCAAGTTATCTTCATGCCGAAACGCTACGGCAATATGCACGAAAACTAAAGAGCGACCAGATATTCATAAGGGGGTGTGCATATTTCGTAAAGCGTTGCGGCCGTTCACCGGTAAAACCCGCATAACCCTTATCTCAATACGGTGCGCAATCCGTTTAGGCGTATGGTGGTTCTTGAAGGTTCCGGACCTTTCCGAACCCTCGTGTTAGGCTTCCATGTTTGCGGTCGAGACCGATCTGCGCGGCGTTGACGGCAAGCAAGGCGACTTCTGCAAGGCGCATGACGAGGCGCCGTGCCTACAGAGGGGACCCCATTCTGAAAAACGAAATCGCTGTTGACGAGTGAACAGGTTATGTGCCGCGTGTGCGAGAGCGCGGTGTGCCTACCCGACCTTTGTGCGCCTTCGCGCGCTTCGGCAGGGTGAGGGCTGCTGCCGTCAAGATCGAGCGCTCTGCGCGGGTGCCGCCGATCGGCTGCGCTTTTGCGCAGCGTGCTTTGCCTTGGCGTGTCCGGCGCGAACCTGTGAGAGGGGATGCGAATCCTATGAATCTATCACGAAGAGGTTTCTTCAAGGCCACCGGCGGCGCGCTTGCCACCAGCCTGGCTTTTGAGCTGTCCTCGCAAACCACGGCTTTTGCGGCCGAAGCCGACAAAGAATGGAAGCTCGAAGGAACCGAGGAGCATACCAACATCTGCTGTTATTGCGCCGGCGGCTGCGGCAGCCTGTGCTCGTCGCGCAACGGCGAGTTGATCAACCTGGAAGGCGACCCGGACCATCCCATCAACGAGGGCGGCCTGTGCCCAAAGGGCGCCACCATGTTCCAGCTGCGCAACATCGTGGACCCGGATACGCGCCAGGTTGTGAAGAATCCTGATCGCGTGACCAAACCCATGGTGCGTCGTCCTGGGGCAAGCGATTGGGAAGCGATCACCTGGGACGATGCCGTCAAGGAGATCGCGCGCCACGTGAAGGACACGCGCGATGCTACCTTTGTCGAGCGCCGTGAGGACGGCTTGACGGTGAACTACACGCCGGCCATCGCCAGTCTGGGCGGTTCCCAGGAAAACTCCGAGGAGCAGTATCTCATCACCAAGATGATGCGCTCCCTGGGTATCGTCGCCCTGGATAACCAGGCTCGCGTGTGCCATAGCTCCACGGTGGTGGGCCTGGCTCCCACGTTCGGCCGCGGCTCGATGACCAGCCACTGGACCGACATGGCCAACACCGACTACATCCTGCATTGCGGCTCGAACAGCTGCGAGAGCCATCCGGTGAGCAGCCTACATCTCGAGCGTGCCCATGAGCGCGGTGCGAAGTGGATCGTCGTCGACCCGCGCTACACCCGCACCGCCGAGCAGGCCGACATCTACTGCCCGCTGCGCAGCGGCACCGACATCGCCTTCTACGGCGGCATGTACAACTACATCATCGAGAATCTCATCGAGCCGGGCTTGGCCGAGTACAACCGCACAGGGCAAAACCCTGCGAACTACAACTTCGAGTACTTCGTCAACTACACCAACGCCAGCTACCTGCTCGACCCCGATTTCGCCTTTGACGCCGCAACGGGCCTGTTCAGCGGCTGGGACGAGGAGACGAAGACCTACAACAACCACTCGTGGCATTACCAGACGGAATCCACCGAGGAGTGGGACACGTCGGCCACGGGCGATTACGCATGGGTCAAGGGAGAAGGCGTGCCCGAGTTCACGCCGCCCACGTTCACCAAGCCCAAGCGCGATATGACGCTGCAGGACCCCATGTGCGTGTATCAGCAGTTCAAGAAGCACTACGAGCGCTACGACCTTGACACGGTTTGCAGCGTGTGCGGCATGGACCGTGACACGTTGGAGCTCGTGTACAAAACGTATAGCGAATCGGGCGCCCCGGGCAAATCGGGCACCATCCTGTACGCGCTCGGCCAGACGCAGCACTCTTACGGCGGTCAGAACACGCGCGCCATGTCCATTCTGCAGCTGCTGCTCAACAACATCGGCATCCCCGGCGGCGGCGTGAACGCGCTGCGCGGCGAGCCCAACGTCCAGGGCGCCACGGACATGGCGATGCTCGTCGACGAGCAGCCCGGCTATCTGAAGTGGGCCAACACCACCGACCGCTCCAGCCTGCGCAAAT
Organism: Senegalimassilia anaerobia JC110; assembly: GCF_000236865.1. Lineage (GTDB taxonomy): Bacteria > Actinomycetota > Coriobacteriia > Coriobacteriales > Eggerthellaceae > Senegalimassilia > Senegalimassilia anaerobia. The sequence continues at coordinate 183,989 of NZ_HE611016.1, forward strand.
GGCTGGAGTCCCAGACCTATTCGGCGGGCTACTACACCAACAAGCCGAAGTTCATGGTCAGCGCGCTGAAGGAATGGTTCGGCGAGAACGCCACCGTGGACAACGACTACGGCTTCGACTGGTGGCCGAAGGTGCCTTCGGATAAGGGTGCGCAGGACTTCACGCACATCTCCACGTTCGAGCTGATGGACAAGGGCATCATGAAGGGCTACTTCAACTGGGGCATGAACCCGTGCCATTCGGCTCCCAACGCCGGCTTCGTGCGCCGCTCCATGGCCAAGCTCGACTGGCTTGTGGTGGCTGACCAGGTCGAAACCGAGTCCGCCTGCTTCTGGCGCGCGCCCGATATGAACCCCGCGGACGTGCAGACCGAGGTGTACTTCTTGCCGTGCGCGCTGATCTACGAGAAGCCGGGCATGATCTTGAACTCCGGCCGCTGGATCCAGTACCGCTACCAGGCCGTCGAGCCGTGGGATGAGGCGAAACCCGACTACGAGATGTGCGACCTTCTGTGGACCGCTATCTGCGATCTGTACAAGAAGGAGGGCGGCGCCAACCCCGACCCGATCCTCAAGACCAAGTGGGACTACTACGTTGACGGTAAGATCGACCCGCGCCCCGTGGCCTGGGCCCTCAACGGCTACCGCATCGCCGGCACCGACTGCGATGCTAGCTCCGCGAACCCGAAAACCGACCTGCTCAAGGGCTACGCCGAGCTTGCCGCCGACGGTTCCACCGCATGCGGCATGTGGGTGTATTCCGGCTTCTGGAACAACAACGACGCCCCGCTCGACGCCGCCGAGCAGCCCTGCGCCAGCCGCGATCTGTCCGACCCCACGGGTCTGGGCCTGTACCCGAAGTGGTCCTACGCTTGGCCGAACAACCGCCGCATCCTGTACAACCGCGCCTCGGCCGACACCAAGGGCAAGCCCTGGAATCCCGATCGCGCGCTGTGCGAATGGGACGGCCAGAAGTGGGAGCTCAACGACAACGCCGACTTCGTGGCCGTCAAGGGCGGCAAGCCGGTGGAGCCGAACAACAACGCATTCTTCATGACATGGGAGCAGAACGCGCGCCTGATCAGCTACGGCATGGTGGACGCGCCCATGCCCGAGCACTACGAGCCCTTCGAAAGCCCGCTTGAGCGCAACATCATGAACGGCAGCTTGGCGAACCCGTGCATCAAGTTCGCCGGCAACGCCTCCACGGCGCACGCCGACTTCAAGGAGTTCCCGTATGTGGCAACCACGTACTCGGTGACCGAGCACTGGCAGACCGGCGGTCAGACGCGCATGTGCCCGGCGCTCATCGAGGCCATGCCCACCCAGTTCATCGAGCTGTCCGAGGAGCTGGCGGCGGAAAAGGGCATCAAGAACGGCGACAAGGTGCACGTGTGGAACAACCGCGGATCGGTGGAGATCCCCGCGGTGGTCACGCGCCGCGTGCAGCCGCTCACCGTCAACGGCGAGAAGCGCCACCTGGTTGGCATGACGCACCACTACAGCTGGGCCGGCGTGTTCGGCACGGACGTCAACACGGTCAATGACCTGACGCCTAACGTCGGCGACCCCAACTCGTTCATCCCGGAATACAAGGCGTTCCTCGTGAACATCGAGAAGGCATAAGGAGGAGTGGAAAACATGTCAGAGAAAGCGATCCTGTTCGATTCCTCCAAGTGCACCGCATGCAAGGGCTGCCAGGTGGCGTGCAAATGCTGGAACGAGCTGCCTAGCCCCACGGAGCTCAACGCATGCGCGGCGAACTTCACCGGAACGTACCAGAACCCGCCCGATATCAACGGTATCACGCGCCTGATCATCTCGTTCAACGAGACCGAGCCGGCCGCCGCGCTTGCGACCAAGCCCATCGGCTGGGCGTTCGGGCGCCGCAGCTGCCAGCATTGCGACAACGCCCCGTGCGTTGCCGTGTGCCCGCATGGTGCGCTCACTCAGGACCCGGATACGGGATTCGTCAACGTTGACCAGGCGCAATGCGTCGGGTGCGGCTATTGCTCGAGCGCATGCCCGTTCGATGTCCCGCGCTACGACGGCGGCGATGGTCCGCTGGCCCAGCTTCATCTGGAGAAGTGCACGGGTTGCCTGGACCGCGTGAGGCACGGCATGGAGCCGGCGTGCGTGGCCACGTGCCAGCCCGACGCGCTCACGTTCGGCGACCGTGATGAGCTGGTTGCCACCGCCCGCGAGAAGGTCGCATGGCTGCGCGAACGCGGCTACGAGAACGCTTGCGTGGCCGGCGATTCCGAGGACTATCCTACGCATGTGCTGCATGTGTTGAAGTACGGCTGCGAGGCCCATGGCATGGTCGAGCATCCGCAGGTGCCGGCGACGGTGGAGATGACCCGCGTGATGAAACCGATCACCGGCGCCCTGTCCGGCCTGACGGTGGTGGGCTTAGCCGCCATGTTCGGCTTGGCAGCGGGGTACAAGCGCAGCAAGCTGGCCTACAATCCCGAGACGGGCGACACGATCGATGTGGACAAGGGCGTGGTCGTCAAGCAAGGCGACGGCCAGGATGAGATGAGCGTGATGGAGCACATCACGGAGAACATTGGCCGGAAGGGAGGCCGCTAATGAGCAAGGGCGTGAGCGTTTCCCCGCAGGATTGGGCAAGCGATCAGGATTTCCTGAGGCGCGAGGCCGTGGCGGGAGAGCGGCGCATCAAGCGCCACTCGCGTCAGACGCGCTGGACGCACGGCATCACCATCGTCTGCTGCCTGCTTCTGTGCGTATCGGGCCTGTTCGTGTTCGTGCCGGCGCTGGGGCAGGTCCTTGGCGCGCAGGCGGTGTTCACCATACGCATGTCGCATCGCGTCATCGGCGCCGTGTTCGTGCTCGTGCCGCTGATCAGCGCGATCATGGCCCCGAAGGGCGTTGCGCATGTGTTCAAGAACCTGTTCGCGAAATGGAACAGCGACGACAAGAAGTGGATGCTGCTGTTCTTCCCGTACCTGTTCATGGCGAAGTGGATCCACATGCCCGATCAGGACGAGGTGAAGTCCGGCCAGCGTTTCGCCGACGGCATGCTGTGGGTGGCTGGCGCGCTCATGGGCGTCACAGGCGTGCTGCTCGTGCTCAATGGGTGGCTTGTGGATTTCGGCGGCGCTTCCGGTGTGATTCTGTGGCTGCATGATCTGGGATTTCTGCTGATCGCCGTGTTCGGCCTGGCGCATATCTTCCTGGGCGCGGGCATTTTCCAGCCATATCGCGGCACGATCCGCCTGATGTTCGGCGACGGCACCGTCAGCGAGTCCGATGCCCTGTACCACTGGGGCCATTGGGCGCGCAAGGAGCTGGAAAGCGGCAAGAACGTGATCCGCAAGTAGCAGGTTCGCGCTGCGGTTTCGCGTAAAGGAATAGCGTTGCAGGGTGCGCCGGCCTCTGGGTTGGCGCATCTTGTTCGGTAGTGGGCGAGCGGTGCCGCAGGCGAAGCACCGCTCTTTTGCGACAGCGCAAACCTGCGAGCTAGCGGCTTGTGGCGCCGGTCCCTTCGCCCTGGTTTTGCGGGGCGGGTTAAAGCATGGTGCGGCTTCGTGCAGCCATGACCTGAAGCGTGTCGTTTTTTGCATTCGGCGGTTTTGGGTTGCCGCAAAAACGCGCAGTCGGCGGTTTGCGGTGCTTTCAAAATGAGAACGAGGCTTTTGCCTGAGCGCAAAAGCCTCGTTGTTGTTTTTTGCCGGTGGTTCAGAAGGGTTATCGAGTTAGCGCCCAGGCGATGCTCTTTGCCATACGCAGGGCAGGTTCCTTGAAGTGGTTGCCGGGGTTTTGCTCGAAGATGGTGGGCACGTCTCTGGCTTCGAACAGCTCGACGACATCGTGCGTGCCTTGCGCCACGTTGCGCAAAAGCCGGCTGGGCGTGCGCGCCTCCTTGCTGCCAAGCGAGAAATATGCGCAGGCGGGCTTGCGGGCGAACTCGTTCGCAGCGGCATAGCCGGTGAAATCCGGGTACCACAGCGACCCCGATGCGCTCGCAACGCGCCCGAACGCCGCGCTGTTGAAGGTTGCCCACGTGGCGAACAGGCCCGCAAGCGAGTAACCCGCCAGCACGCGTTGCTCGGGTTTGCGCGGCGCGTCTCCCTCGACGCGCGGGATGATCTCGCCTTCAAGCAGGCGAAGCTGTTCGGCCGCCTTGCCCGCGAACGGCGCGTCGCCGGCGAACAACCCGGGGCATTCCCAAGGCGTCAGGTCGTCGTTCCAGCAACGCGGCCGTATGGCCGCAAGCACGAAATCCCGGTAGCCAAGCTCGCGGCACAGCTGCAGCACCTCGGACCCATCGCCATCATGAACATGCAGGTAAACCACCGGAAGACCGTCCGAGGGGGAAGGATTTGCCCTGCCGGTATACTTGCCGCTTCGGGCGTCTGTGCATTCTTGGCCGCATGACGGCTCTAGAGCGTAGCCTTCGTTGCGTCCATTGTCGTCTGCGTGCTGATTCCGGCTGCTGAAAGTTTGTTGTTGGGAGCAGCGACCGTAGCGCTCGCTATCCAAGAGCCCTTCGCCTGCGCAATGCGCCGGCACGTGCACGGTCACGTGATTGCCGCAAACATCGAATTCCCTGATTATGTCTTCGCTACCCATGTTTTGCCTCGTGTACGCTGAAGCGCATTTCGCTCTTGATGCTTTACTTTGCTTCGTCTGCGTTGTACCCGGCGCTTGCACCCTGCGCCGGGCGTGCCGCTGCTGATTCTGACTTGCGTGCGCGACCGATCACCATTCTGCGGCGTGGGTTCTGCTTTGCGCGTGCCGCGCTGATTTCGCCAACTTTGCTTCGCCCTAGATACATTCTTCGCTATTTAGGTTCCGCGCCGGGCGCCCCGCCGATTCGTCTCGCGTGCGCCCTGGCTTTTCGCCAGGTTCGCCTCACTTCAGGCGCAGATGCGCTAGGAACGGAACGTAATGCCCTCGGGCAGGTCGTTAGGGTCGAAATCGTCCTCGTCGTCCTCTTCGACTTCGGCGGGTGCAGCGACAACGGGCTCGGGTTCGCACTCTTCGCCGAACGCATCCTCGAAGGGGGCGAAGACGGCGCGCGGCACGGCGAACATGATGTGGCCGATGGCCCCGGGGTGTGCGGCGATCCAGGAACGGAACAGCTCGATGACCACCTCGGGATCGAAACCCTGCGGGCCGGCGCCAAACGCGCCTACGATCAGCGTTTCGGCCCCGTTAGCTGCGGCGATGCGCAACAGCGCCTCCACGCGGGCGCGCAACGCCGTCTCGACCTCGCGCTCGGAGCGGTGGTTCTCCAACGCATGGGTGCGGTTGGGCTCGGGGATGGCGAGCACGTCGGCGCGGCGGATGTCGCCGTCGTGGACGAACGTCACCTGGGGCAGGTACAGCGCGCGGTCGGTGTAAAGCTGGCCGGACGCAAACCCACGGTTGGCGGCATGATACGTGCTTTTGCAGCCGCACAAAACCGGGTACAGGTTGCTCTCCGAACACAGGATCTGCTCGGGCCCGAACGCGCCGTCCTCGTACGCGCCGCCCGGGCGCATGAACGAGCACGGGTCCACGACCACGGTCTTGCCCTTCGCGCTATGCACCGCTTTCACGGTAAAATCGCTGGTCACGCTGGTGGTAGTTGCCGCGTCTTCCTCGACTTCGGGCAGCTCAAGCTCGCGCCCCTCGCCATCTTCGTAGATGATCGCGGCGTCGATGGTTTCCTGGGTATCCTTGGAAAACGCCCCGCGCATCAGCGCGAGGTTGTTTGCGGCGGCGGCTTTTCTCTCATCGCGTGTAGGCATGGTCTCTCCTTAAGGAAGATGATTCGACTTATCGTTCATCGTAGCAGCTGGCAAGCCCGCCGCAGCCCGATGTTTCCGCGATTTAACGCAACCGTTAGCAACGGCGCCCCACTGCCCGCGGGCGGCACGGGAACGGTAATGGGGTTTGCTTGCTCTGGACGGTTAACGGCACGGTTGCGCGCTTTGTTTACGCGACTCCTCCCTAGTGCTGGTCGTTTGGCGGCACGTTCGTGTGCGACTCTCCCAAGTTCTGGGCGGTTTGCGGCACGTCCGTGCGCGACTCCTTCCTAGTGCTGGTCGTTTTATGGCACGTTCGTGCGCGACTCTCCCAAGTTCTGGGCGGTTTTGCAGCTTTTGGGACCTGATTTTGACATGGCCCATGGAGTTCTGGGTGGTTTCGCGGGCGTAATCTTGATTGCGCGCAGCAAAGGCCCAGGTCGCAAATTGGCAAAAACCCACGTTAGCCTTCAAAACCGCCCAGAAGTTGCGCTTGCCTCTTTCGGGCTCGGAAAGTCGCCTCTGCGGATCTTGCCGATCGCCATTTGCGGATACGGCAGTCATCTCTTGCGGATTCGCAAGCATCGCTTCGTTCGCCGCGAGCTTGCCGTTGTTGTGCTAGGCTGTTGACCAAGGAAAACGTTGTCGATGTTGTGCGGATACTGGTCTGGATGCCCGGTTGAGCTCCCTGGCTTTGCCTGTTGCATCGCGAGCGCATCCTCGGCTTGCGCGGTTCGCAAACCTCCCGGCTTCCGGTTCGCAAACCCGCCAGCCGCGCAGCAGACATCGCCGTGCAGCGCACGGAATCCAGCGTACGGAAAGGGGCACACCATGCCGAAACCGCATATCCCGCTCGATGAGCTGCGCGTGCAGGTGGAATCGTGCCGCCGCTGCCCGCTATGCGATGGCCGCACGCAAACGGTGTTCGGCGTCGGCAACCCGCACGCACGTGTGATGTTCATCGGCGAGGCGCCGGGTAAAAACGAGGATCTGCAGGGCGAGCCGTTCGTCGGCGCCGCCGGGCATTACCTCAACGAGCTGCTCGGGTGCGCCGGTTTGCGCCGCGAGGACGTGTTCATCGCCAATGTGCTGAAGTGTCGCCCTCCCGGAAACCGCGACCCGCGACCCGAGGAAATCCAAACCTGCACGCCGTTTCTTCGTGAGCAAACGCGCACCATCGACCCGGAGGTCCTGGTCACGCTTGGGAAGTTCTCCACACAGTTCGTCCTGAAGACGCAAGTGGGCATCACGCGCTTGCACGGTCGCGTGCAGCGAGCGGGCAAGTTCCTCGTCTTTCCCATCTTTCACCCCGCCGCCGCGCTTTACGACGGCGCAAAGCGCGAAGCCCTGGAAAACGACTTCGTAACCCTAGGTCAGCTGCTGCATCAACTAGATGAGCAAAAAGCAAAAGCGGCGAAAGCGGCAGGGCAGCAAAACGGTCAGTAGCCGCAACAGGGGAGAAGGCCAGCAAAAGCGCTTGAGGGGTCGGCGAGAACAGAAGGGGCCGGAATCGGGGGGGCCGGATAGGTGCGCAAGTCGTAGAGGGTAAACGCAGCTTGGCTGGTTTACCCGGGCTCAAAGGCATGAGCTTCGGGTCGGGTTATCGTTTGGGACGCGCCGATCACGCATGTTGCGAGCGATTTATGACAGATAGGCCTACGTCCCCAAGTGTCTGGCCGTTGCAGTCAATCGCTCAACGGCTTGGAGAACCTGCGCATGCTGGGGCTTGGGTTGTCATCCCGTGCTAACCTGCTAACGAACAATGGACTTTCGAGCAAGGTGAATCCCGTATGCCTCAAACACCCCCGCAAAACCCCCCGCAAGACTTCGATCCTATCGCTTATATCAACGCTCCCCGGTGGCAGGCGTCGCGTTTGGGTCTTGATCGCATCCGCGAGCTGCTTGGGCGCCTGGGCGACCCCCAAAACAGCCTGCACATTGTGCATGTTGCGGGCACGAACGGGAAGGGCAGCACGTGCGCCTATATCGCCAACGTGCTGCAGGCCGCTGGCTACCGCGTGGGCTGGTTCTCCAGCCCGTTCATCGAACGCTTCGAGGAGCGCATCCGCGTAGACGGCAAGAACATCGGCATGCCCGATCTTGCGCGTGTCACGCTGCAGGTGCGCGAGCATGCCGAGCAGATGTCGGTGGAAACCGGTGACCACCCAACGGAGTTCGAGCTTATGACGGCGGTGGCGCTCCTGTATTTCGCCCAGGTGGGATGCCAAGTTGCGGTGCTGGAAGTCGGCCTTGGCGGCCGCCTGGACTCCACCAATGTCATTGCGGCACCAGACGTTGCCGTCATCACGCGCATCGGCCTTGACCATACCGATCTGCTCGGCGACACCATCGGCAAGATCGCTGCTGAGAAGGCTGGCATCATCAAGCCGGGAAGCTCGGTGGTGTCGTGGCCGCAGGAGCCCGACGCCGCCGAAGCCGTGGAAGCGGCGGCGCGTGCGGCAGGCTGCACGGTTGTGCAGCCTGATTTCGGTGAACTGGACATCGCGCCTGTCCGTCACCTTGACCCCGAGCAGATCGAACCCGGCAAGCCTGCGATTATCCGTCCCTTCACCTACAAGGGCAACGCTTACGAAACCACATTGCTGGGCAGCTATCAGCCGCAAAACGCCGCATTGGCCTTGGAAACAGTGTTCGCGCTTCAGCGTCGCGGCTGGGATATCCCGCAATCCGCCATCGAACGCGGCGTTGCCGCCACGCGCTGGGCCGGCCGTTTCGAGGTGCTGCCGCACGTGCCGGGTAAACCTACGGTGGTCATCGACGGCGGTCACAATCCGCAGGGCGCCCAGGCGCTTGCCGATTCGCTGGCGGATGTGTTCGCCGGCCGAAAAGCTGTGCTTCTCTCGGGCGTCATGGCCGACAAGGACCATCCCGCCATGCTGCGCACGGTGTTGCTTCACGCCGCCGCGTTCGTTGCCGTGACTCCCGACAATCCCCGAGCGCTGCCTGCCGCAGAATACGCCTCAGAAGCCGTCCGAATAGCCGCAGAATCGCCCGCGATCGGCGCAAACCTGCCAATTTGCGCAGCGCAAACCTATGCCGAAGCGGCCCGCAATGCCGGCGAACTTGCCGGCCCCGACGGCATCATCTGCGCGTTCGGCAGCCTGTACAGCATCGCGCAAACCAAACGGGCCTTGCGAGAAGCGGGCCTGCTCGCAGGCGAATAGCGCCTGCTTTCGCCCCCCTGCTGTCAGGTTTCGCGCGGGAGCCGATTCGAGCGTTCGTGCTGCGGGGTCCACATTAGGGGTAGGGGTTACTCATAGATTTGCCCGCACCTCGGCCTCCCGCCGCCCGCATGGTTCACCCGCGTAACGCGTATGGTTCGTACGTGTGGGACGCGGGGTAAAACCGGGCGCGCGGCGCGGCGTGTGCTACCATACGAGCGTTGCAATGTTTGAGAAAGGACCGCCATCATGGCTACCATCGACACCGTTAAGGAAGTCCTGGAAGAGAACCTGGACATCAATCCTGAAACCGTCAGCGACGACTCCACGTTCGACTCTCTGGGCATCGACTCCCTGGACATGGTCGAGCTGATTTGCGACCTAGAGGAGAAGTGCGACGTGGACTTCGGCGAGCCCGAGGGCCTGAAGACCGTCGGCGAGCTGGTCGAGTACATCGACTCCCTGTAAGCCGCAAAGCTTATCGAGCACGTTAGCCCTCGGCTAGCGCGCTCGACTGCACAAACAAAAGCGCGATAACCGAAGCCGACTTTTAAGTCGGATGTTGAGGACCGGCCCGGAATCGCCCGGGGCCGGTTCTCGCTTTTCCCGTTGCTTGTTGCCTTCAAGCTGATAACGGGGAAGCGGGCAGCGGAGCGTGCGAGTCGCCTTCGCCTCTTATGGGCGCGAAGGCCCCGATGCGACCTTCGCACCCATGTGCGAGAAAGCTCGAATTCGCCCGCGCCCTATTCGTGCTGACCCGCGCAGTCGGCACTCGAGCTTGCTCGAGCACCATGCGCCTTGCTTGCAGCCGCGCATCCCGCTCGCAAGCATGCCGCGTACGAAAAGGGGGCGACCCAAAGGCCGCCCCCTTGCAAAATGCGTATGTCCCGCACTGGCGATCACCGCGCAGATGCGGTGCGTTCGCGCTACTCCGTCTGCTTCAGCAGGCCGTAACCGCCGTCGTCGCGGCGATACAGCACGTTGACCAGGTTCGTGTCGCGGTCGGTGTAAGCGAAGAAGTCGTGACCCAGCAGGTCGATCTGCACCAGGGCCTCTTCCTCGGTCAGCGGCGCGAACTCGATCTCCTTCACGCGCACGACTTCCTCGTCGGCGGTGAACTCGGCCATCAGGCTTTCGGGATCGAACTCGCCGACAGGGGCGACTGCAGCCTCGCGCGGCTTACGGTCGAGCACGCGGGTCTTGAATTTGCGAAGCTGGCGAAGGACCTTGGCTGCCGCAACGTCGATGGCGGCGTACATGTCCTCTTCGGACTCCTCCACGCGTACGATGTGGCCCTTGGTGCGCAGCGTGACCTCGCAGATGGCAGGGGTGGCGTTGGCGGGGTTCTTCTCCACATGCAGCACGACTTCGGCATCCAGCGGATTGATGTCCATGACCTTCATGGAATTGCCGATTTTGTCTTCGGCGTACTCGCGCAGCGCATCGGTTACAGGCATTTTGCGTCCGGTGACGGTAATGCTCATGTCAATCACCTCTTCTTCGCGGCGGACAAAAAAGACCGACGGTGTTTTTCCTGCTCAGAACCGTAAAAAGTTCTTTCAATATGGGTGGCAGGTTATCCCCTTCCGTCGAATCTGTAGGTACAGCATAGCGCACTTTACGTTGATTTAATCGGCGAATTCCCGGTATTTTCGGGTTCGTTCGTAAACGATTTGAAAACGTCAACGCCACGTTCCCGGGCGTGTCGCAACGCCGCCATGATAGACTGTGCCGAATCCGCGAGGACGGCCCGCAAGGCGCCTATCGCGAAGGGCGACAGGGGGCGTTCCGAATCCCCGCCGGCTCGTTTTCGCCATAAAACGGGCCTCATGAAAGAGCAAGCTTCGTTTCGCGGGCGGCTTAGGCGCTTCCCGCAAGTTAGGCAGGACATGACCGACAGCCGTATCTATATCAAAGAGGTGCAGGGCCACCAGCATCGCTACCAGAAGCTCATCCAGCTGACGCATTCGTCCACGAAGGCCGCCGGTGCCATGCTGCTTGCCGCCGTGGCGGCGCTCATAGTGGCAAACACCGCCGCGCACGAGCCGTTCCTGGAGTTCTGGCATTCGCACGTGGGCGTCTTCTTCGGAGAATCCGTCGTCGAGATGTCGCTTGCGCACGTGATCAACGACGTGTTCATGGCAGTGTTCTTCCTTTTGGTGGGCTTGGAAGTGAAATACGAGCTCACGGTGGGCGAGCTGACGAACATCCGCCAGGCGCTGCTGCCCATCATGGCGGCCGTCGGCGGCGTTTTGGCGCCTATCGCCATCTACCTGGTGTTCAACGCCGCCGACCCGCAAACCGTGGGCGGCTGGGGCGTGCCCACGGCAACCGACATCGCGTTCGCGTTAGGCATCCTGGCGCTTCTGGGCAACCGCGTGCCGGCCGGCGTGCGCGTGTTCCTTTCCACGCTCGCCGTCGCCGACGACATCATAGCCATCCTGGTCATCGCCATCTTCTACGGTCAAAGCCCGTCGCTGGCCTGGTTGTTGGCTGCGGGCGTGGTGCTCGCCGTGCTGGTTGCCATGAACAGGGGACATGTGTACTCGCTGCTTCCGTATATGCTGGTGGGCGCCTTGCTGTGGTACTGCGTATATATGTCCGGCGTGCACTCCACCATCGCCGGCGTGCTGCTGGCGTTCGCCATCCCGTCCGGTTCGCGCGTGAACCTGCGCACCTTCGCCACCTGGTCCGATTCTAAGGTCCGAGAAGCGAACCGCGCCTTCGATCCCGAGGAGCCTGTGCTGGCGCAGGGTCGCTATATGGAAACCGTCCGGCACCTGTCGCATGTGGCGCGCCAGGTGGTGCCGCCGGCAACGCGCCTGGAGCACAAGCTGTACCCGTGGGTGTATTTCGGCATCCTGCCTCTGTTCGCCCTGACCAACGCCGATGTGAGCTTCGCCGGCATGGATGTGGGGTCGCTGTTCGCCTCCCCGGTGTTCTTCGGCATCTTCTTCGGTCTTCTGGTGGGCAAGCCGCTCGGCATCATGCTCATGAGCTTTTTGGTGGTGAAGCTCAAGCTGGCCAGCCTGCCCGAGAACGTCAACTGGCAGCATATGCTGGGCGCGTCCATCCTGGGCGGCGTCGGCTTCACCATGGCCATCTTCGTGGCGAACTTGGCCTTCGCCGATGCGGTGTTGGTGGCAACGGCGAAGCTGGGCATCCTGCTGGCATCGCTTGCGGCTGGCGTGCTGGGCTTCACCTTCCTGCTGGTGCAGGCGCGCGGCGCTCAGAGGCAGGGCGTGGCATTCGTGGACCCGGCCGCCGAGAGCGCCGACGAGGAGCTTGAGGCGCTGCCCACCGCGGCGCGCGAGGCCGCGCTCGAGGGCCGTGAGATGCTGCACGACCTGGAGGAGGACGAGGAGCTCGACCCGCGCGGCGTAGCGTAGGAGCTGCGTTCGCTGCTTGAACGCCGCCGTTTGCGACGGGGCCGCCGCCGCTGTGTGCGCAAGCTGCGCAGGCGCGGCGCGCGGGGGAATCGTTGCGGTATACTTTTCGGCAGTTCAATCGCTTGCAACGTCGATGTGCTCATGTGCGCATCGGCCTATGGCGCCCCGCCGGCAAAGGCCTCGGGCGCGCCCGCGGGCGCTGCGCATTCGCGGCGCTCGCGTTTTCGACCAAGGAGGATCGCATGGAAGCTGCCGCTATCGTTTTGGCTGCGGGCGCGGGTACCCGCATGAAGTCCAAAAAGCCCAAGGTGGCACACGAGGTTTTGGGCAAGCCGCTCGTGCGCTGGGTGGTCGATGCCGCCCACGCCGCCGGCGTCACCCAGGTGGCAACGGTGGTCGGCCATGCCCGCGAGCAGGTTATCCCGCTGGTCGAGGGCGACACGCAGGTCGTGGTGCAGGAAGTGCAGAACGGCACGGCGGGCGCGGTGCTTGCCTGCGCCGACGCCTTCGCCGGCTTCGACGGTTCCCTGTCGGTGCTCACCGGCGATTGCCCGCTCATCAAGCCCGAGACCATCGCCCGCCTGGCACAGGTGCGCGACGAGAACAACGCCGCCGTGGTGGTGCTCACCATGAAGCTGGACGATCCCACTGGCTACGGTCGCATCATCCGCGACGCCGACGGCCAGGTGGAGCGCATCGTCGAGCAGAAGGACGCCACGCCCGAGGAGGCGGCGGTCAACGAGTGCAACTCCGGCTTCTACTGCTTCGACGCCCGCGCCTTGTTCGACGCGTTGGCCCAGGTCAGCAATAACAACGCCCAGGGCGAGTTCTACCTCACCGACGTGCTCGAGATCTGCCGCAACGCCGGCCGCCCCGTGCTGGCGCTTGCCACCGACGACGCCGCCGAGTGCCTGGGCGTCAACTCCCGCATCCAGCTGGCCCAGGTCACCAAGGTCATGCAACGCCGCATCAATCACGAGCATATGGCCGCCGGCGTCACCATGGTCGATCCCGACCAGGTGTGGATCGGCCCGGACGTGAAGATCGCCCAGGACGTCGAGCTGCTTCCCCAGGTCATGCTCATGGGCGCCACCGAGATCGGCGAGGATAGCGTCATCGGCCCGAACACGCGCCTGACCGATACGAAGGTCGGCCGCGGCTGCGTCATTGAGGAGACGGTGGCCATCGAGGCTCAGCTCGACGACGCCGCAACCGCCGGCCCGCGCGCCTACCTGCGCCCGGGCACGCACCTGTGCGAGGGCGCGAAGGCCGGCACGCACGTGGAGATCAAGAAGTCCACCATCGGCCGCGGCAGCAAGGTCCCGCACCTCAGCTACATCGGCGACACCACCATGGGCGAGGGCGTCAACATCGGCGCCGGCTCCATCACCTGCAACTACGATGGCAAGAAGAAGTGGCCCACCACCATCGGCGACAACGTGTTCGTGGGCAGCGACACCATGATGGTGGCCCCCGTGACCATCGGCGACGGCGCCATCATCGGCGCGGCGTCGTGCATCACCAAGGAGGTGGCGCCCGACGCGCTCGCGCTCACGCGCCCCGAGCAGAAGGAGATCCCCGGCTGGGCGGCCAAGAAACGCGCCCGCCAGGCCGCTGAAGGCAAGTAAACCGCGTCTGCCATAAGCCTTTCGCAATCCGCAGGGCCGGCTGGCCGTGAAGTCCTCATAGAGGGTTCGCGTGCCAGCTGGCCTTTTCCTTTTCCGCCAGGTAAAATGACTTCCGTATGAACAACTGCGAAGCGATGCGAAGGAGCACGCGCATGACTGCGGAAATGGAAAAGCGTAAGAGGATGGCAGTGTTTTCGGGTTCCTCGAACCTGAAGCTGGCCGATGAGATCGCACAGGAGCTGGGCATCTCCCTGGGCAATGTGAAGCTGGAGAAGTTCGCCAACGGCGAAATCTACGCTCGCTACCAGGAAAGCGTTCGCGGCGCCGATGTGTTCATCGTGCAGTCCGTGTGCTCGAGCCCCAACGGCTTCGACGTCAACGACAACCTCATGGAGCTGCTCATCATGATCGACGCCGCTAAGCGCGCCAGCGCGCACAGCGTCAGTGCCGTCATCACGCATTACGGTTACGCGCGCCAGGACCGCAAGGCCGCTCCGCGCGAGCCCATCACCGCCAAGCTGGTAGCCGACCTGCTCACCGCCGCCGGTGCCGACAACATCATCGCCATCGACCTGCACCAGGACGCCATCCAGGGCTTCTTCGACAAGCCGGTCAACCATATGACGGCCATGCCCATCTTCGTGGACTACTTCGAGCAGAAGGGCTTCAAGTCCGAGGAGCTGTGCGTGGTGTCTCCCGACGTGGGCCGTGCAAAGGCCGCCAAGAAGTTCTCCACGCTGCTTGATTGCGACATCGCCATCATGCACAAGGACCGCCCGAAGCACAACCAGGCCGAGATCACGGCCCTGATCGGCGACGTGAAGGACAAGATCTGCATCCTCAACGACGACATGATCGATACCGCCGGCAGCCTGGTGGCCGCAGCCACCACGCTCAAGGCAAAGGGCGCAAAGAAGATCTACGCCTGCGCAACGCACGGCCTGTTCAGCGGCCCTGCCTACGAGCGACTTGAGAACTCCTGCATCGAAGAGGTCGTGGTCACCAACGCCGTGCCCGTGCCGCTCGAGCGCCAGACCGGCAAGATCAAGGTTGTCACGCTGGCCCCGCTGTTTGCGCAGACCATCAAGAACGTGTACAACAACGGCTCCGTCGCCTCTCTCTTCGAGTAGCTGTATCCGCCGGCGCGTTGCCGGTAGCAGATACGACACAGCGGGCGCTTCTGCAGCTTGCCTTCGCCGTATGCCGAAACCAGGGCGAACCCTGTGTTCGGTTTTGGGCGAAAGCGCGGCGCAGAAGCGCCCCTTTCTAACTGTTGCGCATCGGTGATTTGGAAGGACCTATGTTTCTAATCGTTGGCTTGGGAAATCCAGGCGAGGAATATGAGCACACGCGTCACAACGCCGGCTTCGATTCGCTTGATTTGGTGGCGGAAGAAGTGGGCGCGCGCTATTGGAAGACCGAGTGCGGCGCGCTCACGGCCAAGGGCGTGTGGCGCGACCACGATGTGGTGCTGGCAAAGCCGCAAAGCTATATGAACACGTCGGGCGGACCGGTGAAGCAGCTGATGAACGCATATGGCGTGAAGGCCGATCACCTGATCGTCATCCATGACGAGCTGGATATCGACCCGGGTACCATCCGCGTGAAGTTCGGCGGCGGCCATGCCGGTCATAACGGGCTTCGCAGCATCTGCGACAAGCTGGGCACGCGCGACTGGTTCCGCGTGCGCTGCGGCATCGGCCGCCCGCCGGGACGCATGCCGGTGGTCGATTGGGTGCTGGGCCGTCCGAAGAAGGAGCAGGCTGACGATTTCACCCAGGCCACGCACCTGGCAAGCCAGGCCGCCCTGGGCCTGGTCACGGATGGTCTGGAGAAAACCCAGCAACGCTTCAACTAACGAGCGCCGTGCGAAAGGAGGGCCTTTTGCCTGCAACCGATAAACGCGCTGCGTATTCGTTGTTCGCGCTCGTGGTCCTCACCGCGGCGTGCGGTAACCTGTCGCAAACCGCCGTGAACGCCATGATGATGGGTATTGTGGCGGATATGGGCGTCACCGTGGAGCTTGGCCAGTGGTTGAGCACCGGCTATATGCTCATGCTCGGGGTTGCCGTGCCCGCTGTCACGTGGATTTCCAAACGCTTCAGCGCAAGGCAGCATCTGCTTCTCGGTCTGGGGCTTTCCCTTGCGGGTTCGCTCATGTGCCTGGCTGCGCCCGGCTTCTGGGTGCTGCTGGCCGGGCGCATCCTGCAGGCGGTTTCCACAGGTATCCTTTTGCCGTTCATGACCACCATCGCCATGGTCAGCTTCCCTCCGGGCCGTCAGGCCACGGCCATGGGCATCGCGGGGGTGGCCATGGGCTTCGCGCCCAATATCGGGCCCACCGTGGGCGGCGCTATGGCATCGGCATGGGGCTGGCGCAGCTTCTTCGTTCTTCTGGCGGCTCTGACCTGCGTGTTGACGCTGTGCGCCCTGGTGCTGGTGAAGCCCACGAAGCCGCATGATGCTGCTGCCCGCCTGGACGCGGTCTCGCTTTCCTTGTCCACCCTGGGCCTGGGAGGCGTGCTGCTGGGCTTCAGCAACGCATCGTCCTTCGCGCTGATCAGCCCCTATGTATGGGGCCCGCTTGCCGTGGGCGTAGCTCTGTGCGCGGCGTTCATCGTGCGCCAAAAACGTTCGGGCAACCCGCTCATCGACCTGGGCGTGTTCCGCTCGTGCCGATTCAACGCCGGTTTCGGGGCGCAGAACCTGCTGTTTGCCTCCTTCATGGGCGTCACGCTGGTAGTGCCTCTTTACGTGGAAGGCCTGTGCGGCGGCACGGCGCTTCAGGCGGGCATGGTGCTGCTGCCGGGTACCGTTGCCGCGCTCGTGCTCAACCCGCTCGGCGGCGTGTTGACCGATCGCTTGGGCGCGCGACGGGTTTGCCTGGTGGGCGGGCTTATGCTCTCAGCCGGTGCCGTTCCCATGTGCTTTTTGGACGCCGCCTCGCCGTTGTGGCAGGCGGTCGTGTTCCAAGGCGTGCGCGCATGCGGCGTGTCGCTGCTCATCGGGCCGCTTACCCAGTGGAGCCTGGCGGACCTGCCGCGGCCGCTCGTGCCGCACGGCAGCTCGCTGTCTATCGCGGTGCGCCAGGCCTGCGCCAGCTTCGGCACGTCGGCCATGGTGCTGGCGATCTCGGCGGGGCAGGGGATCGCGTCCCGTGGCGGGTTGGCCGACGGCCTGCGATCTGCTCCGGATGCGCTTGCGGCGCTGCCGTACCACTTGGCGTTCGGCTTCTCGGCGGTGCTGTCGCTGTGCTTGCTCGTAACCATCGCGTGGAAGGTTCGTTAGCGCATCTTGTGCCGTTCGCGGCCGTTTTCGCGCCAGCGGTTGCACGTTCCCGCACGTCTGGTATACTTCACTTCAGCACTCTACTGTGATAAAGTGATTGCTAAGGAACCAAGCAGCCATGCCCGCGGGCATGCGCGGAAGGGAAGGGAACATGAAGAAGAAGCTCCTCGGCCTGGTGGCATGCGTTGCCACGTTGGCCCTGTCCGGCGCCCTGCTGGCGGGTTGCTCGGGCTCTGGCGACAAGACCGGCGGCGACTCCGCTGACGGCAAGGAAACCCTGACGGTCGGCTTCGACCAAAGCTATCCGCCGTACGGCTTCGTCGGCGACGACGGCAAGTTCACCGGCTTCGACCTGGATCTGGCTCAGGCCGTGTGCGACAAGAACGGCTGGGAGCTGAAGCTGTCCGCCATCGACTGGGATGCCAAGGACGCGCTGCTGGCCCAGGGCAACATCAACTGCATCTGGAACGGCTTCACCATGGAGGGCCGCGAGGATGGCTACACCTTCTCCGATCCCTACATGCTCAATGAGCAGGTCATCGTCGTGAAGGCCGGCAGCGACATCTCCGATTTCGCGGGCCTGTCCGGCAAGACCGTCATGACCCAGGTCGACTCCGCCGCACTTGACGTGCTCGAGGGCGACCAGGCCGAGGTTGCCGCCACCTTCAAGGGCGGTGCCGCTCAGACCATCGGCGACTACAACAATGCCTTCATGCAGCTTGACTCCGGCATGATCGACGCCGTCGCCTGCGACCTGTCCATCGCGCAGTACCAGATCGCTGCGAACCCCGACAAGTACGTGCAGCTGTCCACCCCGCTGTCCACCGAGCACTACGCCGTGGGCTTCAAGAAGGGTGACACCGAGCTGGCCCAGAAGGTCACCGAGACCCTGAAGCAGCTCGACGCCGACGGCACCGTCAAGGAGCTGTGCGAGAAGTACGCAAGCTATGGCATCAGCTACGACAACTGGGTGCTCGGCAAGTAATGCCCCCGCTTGCCCCCGGCAAGCAGCTTGATAGCGTATCCTATTAGGGCCGGAGATGCGAACCCTTGCCCCTATGCACGATGCGACGCGAATCCAACGGCGTTCACGTGCATGGTGGGCTGGGGAAGCATCCCCGGCCTTCCGGCTGATGTACCCCGCCAACCTGCGAAGGTTGGCATTCGGCGTGTTAAGACAAGAGCGTTTCTCTTGGAAGGAGACCAATGGAATTCGGAACCATGATGGGGCTGCTGCTCTCCGGCCTGCAGTTCACCGCCATCATCTTCGTGATCACGCTTGTGGGCGCGTTGCCCCTCGGCGTGCTGGTGGCGCTTGGCCGCATGAGCAAGTTCAAGCCGCTGTCGCTTTTGGTGCAGTTCTATATATCGGTCATGCGCGGCACGCCGCTTATGCTGCAGCTGATGATGTGGATGTTCGGTCCGTTTTACCTGTTCGGCGCCTCAATGGGCCCGGATTGGAAGTACTTCGCGTGCTGCATCGGCTTCATCCTGAACTACGCTGCCTACTTCGGCGAGATCTACCGCAGCGGCATCCAGTCCATCCCGCGCGGCCAGTACGAGGCCGCCGAGGTGCTCGGCTACACGCGCACGCAGACCTTCATGAAGATCATCCTGCCGCAGGTGTTCAAGCGCATCCTTCCCGCCATGGGTAATGAGGTCATCACGCTGGTCAAGGACACGTCGCTGGCGTTCGTGCTCGGCATCATGGAGATGTTCACGCAGGCCAAGGCCATCGCAGCCGCTCAAACCAGCATGATGCCCTACGTCATCGCCGGCCTGATCTACTGGGTGTTCAACTTCGTGGTGGTCATGGTGCTCAACCGCGTCGAGAAAAGGATGAACTACTATCATGACTAACCCCCTTGTTTCCCTTTCGCACGCACGTAAGAGCTTCGGCAAAACCGAGGTGCTCAAAGATATCTCCCTGTCGGTGGAGCAGGGCCAGGTCGTCGCCATCATCGGCCCTTCCGGTGGCGGCAAATCCACGCTTCTGCGTTGCATGACGCTGCTTGAAACCCTTGACGGTGGCAGTCTGTCCTACGGCGACCTTGCCGTGGCGACCGACAACGGTTCCGGTTCTGTGTACGGCGGCAAGGCCGTGCTCTCGCAGGCGAAAACGCGCTTCGGCCTGGTGTTCCAGAACTTCAACCTGTTCCCGCACTACACGGTGCTGAAGAACATCACCGACGCGCCGCTATCCGTGCAGAAGCGCCCGAAGGACCAGGTCATGGCCCAGGCGCACGAGCTATTGGCGAAAATGGGCCTGGAGGGCAAGGAGAACATGGTTCCTTGCGAGCTCTCCGGCGGCCAGCAGCAGCGCGTGGCCATCGCGCGCGCCCTGGCCCTGAACCCTGACGTGCTGTTCTTCGACGAGCCCACCAGCGCCCTTGACCCCGAGCTCACCAAAGGTGTGCTCAAGGTTATCCGCGACCTTGCCGACGAGCATATGACCATGGTCATCGTCACGCACGAGATGAGCTTCGCCCGCGACGTCGCCGACCACATCATCTTCATGGACGGCGGCTACATCGTGGAGGAGGGCCCTGCCGAGCAGGTGATCAACAACCCGCAACAGGAGCGCACGAAGCTGTTCTTGGCGAACTACGGGGATTAACGAAACGGTTTGCGGCGTGCAATGCGCTGCAGGGGAAAGCGCCCGGACATCCGGGCGCTTTTGCATGGGAAAGGCGGAAGCTTGGAAGAGAAAGATCCTCAGGCGTCGTTGACCTCGGGTGACGGCACGGTGACGTTCTACATCACGCGGCATGGGCAGACGGTCTACAACGTCGCAAGCCGCGTGCAGGGCTGGTGCGATTCGCAGCTCACCGATGAGGGCATCCGCGTGGCCCGCTTGCTGGGCCGCGGCCTGGCGGAGGTCCCGTTCGCGCAGGCCTACTGCAGCGATGCCGGTCGTGCCGTGCAAACGCTCAATGCGGTGCTCGCTGCCAGGGCCAAGGAGAACCCGCAGGCCGAACTGCCGTTCATTCACGTTCCCGACCCGCGCCTTCGCGAATGGTGCTATGGCAACCTTGAAGCGGGGCCGGGGGCCGAGCTGCACGCGGCGCTCACCCGCGGCTTCGGCGAGGATCTGTCCTTCGATGAGCTGAACCGGCGCCTGCCTCAGGTGGCCGAGGTGCTGGCCGACCAGGACGACACCGGGCGCGCGGAGCGCTTCGACCAGGTGAAGGCGCGCCTGGAAAGCTTCTTCAGCGAAGCGGGCAAGCAGGCGCTTGCCGCGGGCGGCGGCAACGTGCTGGTGGTCACGCATTCGTTCGTGGTGCGATCGGTCATGTATCTGCTGGATCCTTCGCGCGTTAACGACCCGCTCAAGATCAAGAACGCCAGCGTCACCCAGGTGACGTACGACGGCGAAACTTTCACGTTAGGAGAAACGGCATCTACCCGCTGGCTGGGCGAGATGCCGCCGGAAGCCAACGCTATCCCCTTCGGGTTCCGCATGTAAACAAGCGAACGCAAAAGGCCCGGGGATGTGTCCCCGGGCCTTTCTCATGGCGTGTGAGCCGCGTTGTCGTTTACTGGTGGTACTTCGTCAGCGTCGGTGTAGTTGCCAGCTGCAGGTTGCCCTCGACGCCTGCCGGCAGGGTGACCGTGTAGCTGTAGGTCACGGTGGACTCCACGGGCAGCGGGTTGTTCGGCTTGGGCAGCACCGAGAAGTCGCCCACCTGGCAGGTGAAGGTGACGTCAAGACCCTGATAGGTTGCCTTGCCGAGCGTGGCGCCGTTCGATGCCGTCACGTCGGAGATCGTGCCGCCTGCAGGAGCGTAGAAGTAGATGAACGGGTCGGCATCGCCCAGGCTCTTGTCGTTGTCCGAGACGATGTAGCCGCCGCCTTGCTTCGCTTCCTGCGCGGTCATGAAGTTCGTCAGCGTGGTGGTCACGTGATAGGTGCGGGACCCGTCGTTGCCCGTGACGGGGCTGGAGACCTGGGTGTCCATGCCCAGCCACCAGCCAAGCTTGCTGCCTGCCCAGAAGTTGACGAACACGCCAAGGGTGGGCTCCTGTTGCGATGCGGCGGTCATGGAGCCCGAATAGCCCATATCCTCGATGTAGCTCTGCTCGGTGGCGTTGGCCAGCCAGATCATGACGCGGCGATCCTCAAGGCCGCCCATCATGGTGGAGACCAGCTTCATGAGCGAGGATGCGTTCATGTTCTCCAAAGCCGAATCGAACGCGTATTCCGCGGCCTCGGCGAACAGGGCATCGCACAGGTCGTTGCCCTCGGACATGTTCGAGCCGCTGGACAGGTACTTCCAGTACAGGTCGTGCTGCAGCACCTTCGTGGCGTTCGTGCCATCGATGGTGGTGCCGTCGGACAGCGTGAAGCTATCGCCCGTGGCGGCCAGCAGGTCCTGGACCATGGTCGGGGTGATGGAGATGACGCCGTCGACGGACTGCTCGGTCTTCTCCTGATAGGCGGCCGCCCAAATGCCGGCGACGCGCGGGTAGTCGGGGTTGAAGCTGTTATCCCAGGAATACTGCGTGTACCAGGGATAGAACAGCGCGTTCTCCTCGTCGGTGATGGCGCACTGCGCGGGCGTTTCCTCGGCCATCATGTCGTAGACCTTGGTGAAATCGCCCAGCTCGATGGCGCCGTTGTCGATGGAGACGGTGCCCATGGAGCCGGGGAAGCCGCCCGAGGCGCGGATCTCGGCGGTGTTCTGCGCGGCCAGCAGGTACGTGCGGTTGCCGTTCGCGCCGAGCATGGAGCCGATGATGGGCGCGAAGGTGTTCGCCTCCTGGAAGACGTCGTTGATGCCCGTGATCTTCTCCTGGGCGGGCCCCACCAGCTTCTGCAGCTTCTCGATATGGAAGGCGGGAAGCGAGGATAGCTCGTCGGTGCAGCGCTGCATGGCCGGGGCGCCGTTTTGGATGGCGCCGAGCAGCGTGGTGATGGCGGCGATGTTCAGCTTGCCGTCGGCATCGATGCAGGCGGATGGCGGCGTGGTGGACAGGCTGCTGGTCAGCGGCACGATGGCGTTGTCGGATGCGTCGGCCAGTGCGGAGGCGATGGCCTGCACGCCCTTCACGTCGCTGCCTACGACGGGCAGCATGGCGGCCACGTCCCAAACGGGGGAGGAGAGCTCCTCGTTCATGGCCTGTGCCGAAGACTGCAGGTTGGAGGCGTTCTTCGCCGCCGTTGCGAAGTCCTGCCCGGCGATGGCGGTTTGGATGCCGTTGACGTTGGAAAGCGCGGTCTCGGCCTGGGATTTCACGTCCTTTGCGGACAGCGCCAGCGCCGCGCCGTAGCCGCACGCGCCCACCAACAGGCACGCGATGACGACGATGCAGACGATCAGCTTGGTGTGCTTCTTGCGGCGCTTCTTCTTCACGCGGATCATGCCGTCGTGCTCGTGATTGCTCGGAAGAGGCTGGAAGTTGAAATCCTGCCTTCCGTATGGGTTGCCGTACCCGTTTTGCGGCGGCTGCTGCCCAGGTTGCTGGGCGTAGCGCGGCTGCTGATACGGGGGGCGCTGATATGCTTGCTGGCCGTATGGCTGTTGCGGGCGCGCCGGTGCTTGCCGGCCCATGTTGGCGGGACGGTTGGCCTGTTGCCCATATGCCTGGTCCGGGCGCGAATGCTTTCCGTTGTTCTGCATAACACTCCTGACTTGCCTGTAACTACAAGGGGAAAGTGTATCACGCGCAGTGTCGGCGGGGGACATATGCACGCGAAGCCCAGATGACGGGCTTATCGGGAAGCCATCTGCCGATGGACCTGTCATCAACGACGGCTTTTGCGCTATATACGAGCGTTCGCCAAGCATGCGGGTTTCGGACGCATAACGCTACGTCCCCAAGTGTCAGACGGGAAACGATCAGCGAACGCAAAAAGCCTGGGAATAGGCCCCGGGCCATTTTGCGCGCTATGTGCGTCCTGTTTATCAGTGGTTCTCAATGACGTGCGGGATGACGCGGTGCCACGCCGTTCCGGTCTCCTGGTCATAGATGACGTCGTTGGCCATCTCGTCGATGTAGAATGAGATGTACACCCCGCTCGAGTCCCTCGTCAGGCAGGAGCATCTTCCCTGGTTCAGCATCATGTCGACGACGCCGTTGCAGAATTCGAACTTCACGGGCCCGGAAGGCTGGGGCCTGCCAAGGGCGCGCGAGTCGATGAGCGAGTAATAGTCGTAGGTCACCAGATCGCCCTTTGCAAGGAAGTCGATATAACGGGGCTCCTGGGCGTTCGGGTCGGGGCTCCAAAGGCCCACGATCATGTTGTTCGTCAGCGTGGTCTCGGGCATGGGCGCCGTCTGCCCGCTGCTGGAAGCGCTCGACCCGCTGTTAGCGGAGCTGCCGCCGGTGGATTCGCTCGGCTTGCTCTCAGTTGCGGGCAAACCGCTGTTGGCGGAGCTGCCGCCGGATGACTCGCTCGACTTGGACTCGGTCTCCTTGCCCGTGCTCGAGTTGTTCGAGCTGCTTGTCGAGCCGGAACTCGTGCTGCTTTCGGCGGGTTTGTCCTGGGTTTTGCCCTTGCTCGCCGAGTCTGCCTGCACCTTGAGGTCTCCGGCCTCGGTTCCGCCGAACAGCTTCACCTTGACGTTGCGCTGCGATTCGATGAAGTTGGCGTCCGCGCCCACGCGCTCAAGATATTCGGCGGAATCGTTCCCGATGGTTCTCTTCGCCGTGCTCAGGCTTTTCGACAGCGTGGGGTAGTTGCCGTTCTCGTCGGGGGTCAAAAACGTGGTCAGCACGCCCTGGAGCATGGCGACGTTGTAGACGTGCGAGATCGACCCGGTGTTGCCGAAGACGGCCGTTGCGCCGTTGTCCAGGAACGCGTCGGCCAGCTGGCTATCCTCTCCCGTGCTGCAGGCGCACAGGTACACGACCGACCCGCCCATGCCGCGCACGTAGCGCTTGACGAAGCCGGGCGTGATCGCAAGGTGGCTGTCGGGATCCCCAGCAACGTTGACGATCGTGGCGCGGTCGTTCTTAATCTCGATGAGCTGGGATTTGTCGCTTAGGTCGGAATCAATCCCGGTGTCAAGGACACTGCCGGTCTTGCGGTTGTACCCGCCGTGGCCGGCCCAGATAAGCAGCTGCTGTTTGCCGCCGAGCTCTTTAAGCCCGGCAAGCGTGATGTTGCTCGGGGTTTTCGCCGTGGAGGCGGACCATTTCGAGGAAGCTGAGGAAAACGCGCTGGTGATGGTGCTGATCGCCGCGAGCGAATCGGTTCGTCCCGTGGTCTCCACCGAGCTGACGGTGGCTTCGGAATCGGTGCTCAAGGCATCGGTTCCCTCGGGCGCGGCTATGTAGAGATATGACAGGCCGTTCTCGAACTTGAAGTACACGCTGTTGTCGTCGGCGGTGTAAGAGGATACGACCCCTTGCGCCTCAAGCTCCTTCGCGTAGGACTTTTGTGCTGCTATGGCGTTTTTGGCATCTTCTTCGGTTTGAAATCCACCCGATGCGTACGTGGCGGCGTTCTGGTCGATTTGATTGAGGGTCTCCTCGAATTCGGCGATCTCGGCATTGGAGAGCTCGGGAGCGGTGAATTCCTCCCAGATATCTAAGGCGAAGTTCGTTCCCGTGAGGAAGTATTGCACCGCAAGGACGACGATCGCGGCGATGACGATGAACGCCACGGTATTATCGCCGCTGCCGTTCTTAGAACCGTTCGATGAGCTTTGCGAGGGCTTGTCGGGCGTTGCCATAGCTTCTCCTTGGCGTTCGTCTACGTGATGGAGCGTCGCTTCATATCATACGAGATGAACGCGCTGTCTGGGAGAGCTTTGTGCACGTTGGCGAACTTTCGATCCTGGGCGGCGATGGGTTGCCAGGCGCCGCGGGCGGGCAAGGTTCGGTCTTTTGTCCACGATACGGCTTGGTGGCTTGTTCGTTGGAATTTTGCCCGGCCCGGTCGTCGCGGCTACGGCGGGCTTAAGACCGAGACGGCGCTTGTCTGGCGCGCTGGGTTCCGTCTGCCGTACGCGCTGCAGACCGCAAAACGAAAAACGCCCCGGAATGGTTCCGGGGCGTTGGCTTCGCGTTGGCGGTCGTCGTCGACGCTTATGGCTTGAGGCAGCTCAGCGACCGCTTTCGTTCTTATCGCACGGCTTTCGCGATGCTACTTGGAGAAGCGGCTATAGTCGTAACCGCCCTCGCCGCCGCGCTTCTTGTTGTTGGCCTTGTGCGGGTTGCCGTTCTGGGCCTTGCGCTCCTTCTTGTGCAGACGAGCCTGGGCGTTCTTGGCGTTGCGGCGGGAACGGAACTCCTCGTCGGAGAGCCACTCGCCGTTGCGGCCGGCGCCGCCCTTGCCGCGATGGCCGCCCTTGTTGCCGCCGCGATCGTTGCGGTTGTCGCGGTCGAAGCGGCCGCCACGGTCGTTGCGGCCCTTGCGGTCGAAGCGGCCCTTGCCGCCGCGGCCGCCGCGCTCGCCGCGGGTGACCAGCGAG
>NZ_HE611016.1:210017-319521 GCF_000236865.1 Senegalimassilia anaerobia JC110
GACGGCGACGGCCCTCGCCGGCGTTGGGCCAGCGGCCCTCGCGCTCGGCGCGCTCGGCATGCTTCTCGCCGGTGCGGCGGGCGCCTGCCGGCTTGTTGCCGCCGCGGCGCGTGCCGCCCTTGCGCTCGCCGCGCTTGGGCTTCTCCAGCACGGACGGATCGGTCTCGTAGCCCTCGATGGTGGTGAAGGGGATGTCCTTGCCGATGAGCTTCTCGATCTCCTTGAGCGTCTTCATGGTCTCGCGCGTGACGAAGGAGATGGCGAAGCCCTCCTCGCCGGCACGGCCCGTGCGGCCGATGCGGTGCACGTAGTCCTCGGCCATGTCGGGCAGGTCGAAGTTGATGACGTAGTTCACCTCGGGCACGTCGATGCCGCGTGCCAGCACGTCGGTGGCCACCAGGATGTCGGTCTTGCCGCGGCGGAAGTTCTCCAGGGCGCGACGGCGGCGGCCCTGGGTCTTGTCGGAGTGGATGGACTCGGCGTGGAAACCGGCGGCCTCAAGCGCTTCGGCGCACTCCTCGGTGCGGTTCTTGGTGCGGGCGAACACGATGACGCGCTCGTGGCCCTTGTCGTTGAGCACCGCTTCCAGAAGCTCCTGCTTCTTGCGGTTGGCGATGGGCATGATGTACTGGGCCACGGTGGCAGCGGTCTCGCCGTTGCGGGCGATTTCGATGATGGCCGGGTCCTTCAGCAGGTTGCCCAGGTTCTTCTGGATGGAGCTGTCGATGGTCGCGGAAAACAGCAGCGTCTGGCGTTCGGCCGGCGTGTGCTCCACGATCTTGGTGACGTCGGGCAGGAAGCCCATGTCAAGCATGCGGTCGGCCTCGTCGAGCACGAGCACCTTGGTCTCGGACAGGTCGACCACGCCGCGGTCCATCAGGTCGTTCAGGCGGCCGGGAGTGGCGATGAGCACGTCGGTGCCGCCGCGCAGCTCGCGGATCTGCGGCCCGTAGGGCGTGCCGCCGTACACGGTGGTCACGAAGTGGCCGGTTTTGCGGGAGATCTGCATGCACGTGCGGCTGATCTGCTGAGCCAGCTCGCGCGTGGGGCTGACGACGCACACGCGCGGGGCGCGGCCGCGGCCCTTCATGCGCTCGAGCGTGGACAGTGTGGGCAGCAGGAACGCTGCGGTCTTGCCAGTGCCGGTGGAGGCGGCGGCGATGACGTCGCGGCCTTCCAGGATGTAGGGGATGGACTGCTCCTGAACGGGCGTGGGGGAGTCGTAGCCCATGCGCTCGACGGCGGCGAGGGCTGCCTCGGACAGGCCCAGTTCTGCAAATGCGGTCATGTAAGATCCGTTTCTCTTCGCGGAAGCAGCGCGCAGCAAACCAAGGCGTCCGGAAACGGGCGGCATCGGTTTCAGTCAAGCGCTTGCAACCTATGTACCAATTCATCGCACCCGCCCCAGGCGGCGTGCTTGCGCTTGACGCGAGCCGCTTTCTATATGCCTTGCGCGGTGCGTGGAAGAGCGCGCGAAAAGAAGATTAGAAAGAATTTCGTGAGAAGCAACCCGCTTATTATGATGGTGTTTTCACAAAAGGGAAGCGCTTGAGCCCGAAAAGACCGCGATTGTGCACGAATCTCCACGGCTTTCGGTCTTTTCTGCTGAAGTGGAGCAACTTTGTACCCGCCCCTCCATTGCAGGGTATAATGGTAAGGCTATTGCCCCGAGACTTGAGAGGTTTATTCATGACATTGCTCGAGCTGCTTCAGCTTATGCGCAAGCATCTGAAGCTCATGATCGTCCTGCCTATCGTGTGCGCGCTTGCGACCGCCGTGGTCTGCTTCGTCGCGCTGCCCAACACGTATACCGCTTCCACCAGCATGTACGTGCTTGCGAAGCAGTCTTCGGCGAACTCCGACAATGCTGCGAACTACTCCAACCTCAACGCCAGCCAGATGATGGCCAACGACGTGTCCACGCTGCTCAAGAGCGACCGCATCGAGGCCGACACCGCAAAGGACCTGCACCTCGAGTCGCTGAAGGGGTACTCCACCAAGGTCACCAGCGAGACCACCTCGCGCGTCATCACGCTTTCCGTCACCGGCACCGACCCGGATATCGCCGCCACCATCGCCAACGATATGGCCAGCAACGTCTCCAAGGTCGCGCAGCAGGTCATGGACGTTCAGTCGGTCAACGTCATCGACCAGGCCACGGCCCCCACGGCGCCCTCCGGCCCCAATCGTCCCATGTACATCGCCGTCGCGCTGCTCGCCGGCTTGTTCGTCGCCATCGCCATCGTCGTGGTGTCCGATATGCTCAACACGAAGGTGCGCAACGCCGACGAGATCGAAGACCTGCTGGGCCTGCCCGTCATCGGCCGCATGCCTGCTCTCAAGGGAGGTAAATAAGCTATGGCTCGCAAACCTAAAGGCGGCGACGATATGGAGATGCAGAACGCCGCGAAGACCCTGATGGCCAACATCCGCTTCATGAGCGTCGATAACCCCATCCGTTCCCTGGTGTTCACTAGCTCCATCCCCAACGAAGGCAAGTCCACGGTCACGTGCAACGTCGCCCGCGCCATCGCGTCCTCGGGCATGCGCGTGTGCCTGGTCGAGTGCGACATGCGCAATCGCACGCTGGCCGGCATGCTCGGCGTGCGCTCCACGGGCGGTCTGTACTCGGTGCTCTCCGATACCATGCCCATCCAGCAGGCCATCGTCTCCACCAACACCGAGAACATGTTCCTGCTCGATGCCGAGCCGCACATCCCTAATCCCGCCGACATCCTCGCCTCCAAGCGCTTCGCCGCGCTGGCCCATAAGCTTGAGCAGATGTTCGATTACGTCATCTTCGATACGCCGCCCGTCGGCATGTTCGTCGATGCCGCCGTGGTCTCCACCATCGTCGACGCCGCCGTGCTGGTGGTGCGCGAGAACTTCACGAAGCGCCAGGCCGTGCTGCAGGCCTACGACCAGTTGAAGAAGGCCGGCGGCAACGTGGTGGGCGTCGTCATGAACTACTGCAACGTCGAGAAGTCCGAGTACTACTACGCTTACTACAACCAGCAGGGCAAGCGCGAGAAGGGCTCCTCTTCCGCGGTGAAGGTCGATTCCCGCAACCTCGGTCCCAACGTCCCGCGCGGCGGCGGTAAGCATGGCGGTGCCGCGAACCCCGCTAACTACGGACGTCAGAACAACGGTGCTCGTAGAGGGTAGTCGACGTGCTTGACCTGCATTGCCATATCCTTCCCGGCGTTGACGACGGGGCAAGCTGCCTCGGCGAGAGCGTGCGCATGATCCATGCCGCGTACAAGGCCGGCATCACCGAGATCGTGTGCACGCCGCATTGCCGCGACCCGTACTTCGATTTCGATGCCATGTGGGATGCGTTCAACCAGCTGGCCCCGCGTTCGCCCATCCCCATGCGCATGGGCTTCGAGGTGAACATCCGCAAGCTGCGCGAGCTGGGAATGGACTGGGCGCCCTACCTGTGTTTCCAGGATTCCAAGACGCTGCTGCTCGAGCTTTCCACACACGCCACCAAACGCGATTTCGAGGAATACGAACGTGAGATCTACGAGCTGCAGGGCATGGGGCTCGATGTGATCATCGCCCATCCCGAGCGATACAAGGCCATCCAGGAGGATACCTCCATTGCGGAGCGCCTGATCAGCTGTGGGTGCGTGTTGCAGGCATCGTCCGACTTCATCCGCGGCGGGCGTATGGGCAAAGAGCGCAAACCTGCCCAGCGTTTGTTCGAAGCCGGTTTGTACACCTACATCGCTAGCGATGCCCACTGCGTCGAACACTACGAGGCGTTTTCCGAAGCGGTGTATAAATTCGGGCATATGTTGCGAACGGAATAGCCGACGAAGGAATAGAATAGTCCACAGGTATTTCGGCCTGCCCTCCCAACGGAGGGCGGGCCTTTTTCGACAGGGGGATGAGCATGCGCACCATTACGTTGGGGTCTACCGGTATCGTCACGCCGCAGAATGCGTTCGGGGCGCTGCCGATTCAACGCATCTCCGAACAGGACGCCGTGGCGCTGCTTCGCCGCGCGTTCGAGGGCGGCATGACGTTCTTCGACACGGCGCGCGCGTATTCCAACAGCGAGGAGCGCGTCGGCCTTGCATTCGAGGGCATGCGCGGTAAGGTCGCCATCGCCACTAAAACCCAGGCCCGCACGCCCGAGGCGTTTTGGGAAGATCTGGAAACGTCGCTGTGCCTTTTGCGCACCGACCATGTCGACCTATACCAGTTCCACTGCGTCGACCAGTGCTACAAGCCAGGCGACGGCACCGGCATGTACGAGTGCATGCTCAAGGCCAAGGAGCAGGGCAAGATTGCCCACATCGGCGTGACGGCGCACAAGCTCGAGGTTGCCTTCGAGTGCGTGGAAAGCGGCCTGTACGAAACGCTGCAGTACCCGCTCAGCTACCTTGCCTCCGACCGCGAGCTTGAGCTGGTTGCCCTGTGCGAGCAGCGCAACATCGGCTTTATCGCCATGAAAGGCCTGGCCGGCGGCCTGCTCGCTAACGCCCGCGCCTGCATGGCGTTCATGACCCAGTTCCCGGGCGTGCTGCCCATCTGGGGCGTGCAGCGCGAGGAAGAGCTCGATGAGTGGCTTGCGTTCATGACCGAAACGCCGCAGCTTGACGAAGGGATGCGCGCGTTCATCGCCTCCGAGCGCGCCGAGCTTGCCGGCGATTTCTGCCGCGGTTGCGGCTACTGCATGCCGTGCCCGCAGGAGATCGTCATCAACCAGTGCGCTCGTATGTCGCTCATGATCCGCCGCGCGCCGTCGAAGGGGTGGCTTGGCGAAGAGTGGCAGCAGCGCATGAACGCCATCGAGGACTGCACCGAGTGCTACGCCTGCACTGTTCGCTGCCCTTACGAGCTGGATATTCCCCAGCTTCTGAAGAAGAACCTGGCCGACTACCGTGCCGTTCTGGCTGGCAACGTGGATGTGAAGGGCACAGGGGAGGAATAGCCTCAGGACAAGCTCGCCGCAACATGTCATCCCTGGTAATTTGGCTTCTTATGTGGTTACATAATCGCTAGCAAGCGAAGCGGGCGCGCCCCTTTGGCGCGCCCGCTTTCACGTTCGGCGGGCTGAATAGGGGTTCACATGGAAGCTTGGCTGCAGGGGATCTTCGCCGACACGCCGGTGCTCACGGTGCCGTGGAGCATCGACTATTTCAGCGTCATCGCCGGCGTGCTCACCGGCGCGCTGTTCGCGTGCGACCGCAAGCTCGACATCATTGGCACGGTGGTGTGCGGGTTGATCACGGGTTACGGCGGCGGCGTGCTGCGCGACACGCTCATGCAGGGCACGGGCGTGTATTTCACCTCGCATCCCGACCTTATCGTCACCTGCATCCTCATCTGCGCGTTCGTGTTCTACTTCCGCGGCATATTCAAGCATCTCGAGGCAACGGTATTCCTGGCCGATGCGCTGTCGGTGGGCCTGTTCGCGCTGGCCGGCGCTTCGAAGGCGGTTGCTTTCGAGCAGGGTATGGTGCTGTCGGTCATCATGGGCGGCATCACGGCGGTCGGCGGCGGCGCCATCCGCGACATCTGCGTCGGCGAGGTGCCCGGCGTGTTCCAGCGCAGCAACTACTATGCCGTCGCGGGGCTTGGCGGCGCGGCGGTGTACGTGGTGCTGGCGCGCTTCGGATGTCCCTTGGCGCTCGCGGGCATCGCATGCGTGCTCGCCGTGGTGGCGCTGCGTTATTGGAGCGTGTACTTCGATTGGCGCACAACCTCCGAAGCCGACCTGACGCCGCGCATCGCCCGCGGCATGCATCGCGTGGGCGAAGTGCTGTCGGGGCTTTTCCTGCATGGCGGCGACTCCGAGCGGCATCAGCGGCACGCCGGCGCGCGCATCGCCCGCGGCGCCAGCCGTGATGACGAAGCGCGCAAGGGCTCATCGGGCGGCAGCGATGCCGCGAACAGCGATTGGCCCGCCAACATGCGTTAAGCGGTGCATGGGGGTCTTGCGGCGATTGGCGCTGTGGGAAGCCTGGGCGCGCGGCGGCTGGTACAATAGCGCAATCGATCTACGTTATCTTGCAGAACCGAAAGGCCCCATCACATGGCTGATTACATTGAAGGCAAGCGCCCCGTCATCGAGGCGTTCCGTACCGGCGTGCCCATGCGCCGTATTCTTATGGGCGATTACATGAAACGCGATCCCATGATCGAGGACATCATGCGCAAGGCCAAGCGCAACGGCGTGAAGGTCATCCAGGTGCCTCGCGACGAGCTTGACCAGAAGTCTGCTCGCGGTAGCCATCAGGGCGTCATGGCTGAGGCCGCGCCGTTCAACTACGTGGGCATCGGCCAGGTGGTCGACGCTGCCAACAGCTACGCCGAGGAGCACGACGGCCGCGCGCTCGTGGTCCTGTGCGACCACCTCACCGACGCGGGCAACCTGGGCGCCATCAGCCGCTCTTGCGAGGCTGTGGGCGCATCGGGCCTGATCATCCCCAACAAGCGCAGCGCACGCGTCGAGGCTTCCACGTACAAAAGCTCCGCGGGCGCCATCACGCACGTGCCCGTGGCGCAGGTGTCCAACATCGTGCAGAGCATCCACCGCTTGCAAGAGGAGGGCTTCTGGGTGTGCGCCGCAACCGAGCACACCGACGACCTGGTGTGGAATGCGAACCTGAAGGGCAAGATCGCCATCGTCTTGGGCAACGAGCACGACGGCGTGTCCCGCCTGGTGCTCGAGCACTGCGACATGTACGCCAAGCTGCCGCTGGAAGGCGAAGTGGCCAGCCTGAACGTGGCGCAGGCCGCCACCGCCGTCATGTACGAGTGGCTGCGCCAGAACATCCACACCGCCTAGCAGCAACCGCACCCGTCCGTGAACAGGGGGACGGAGGCGTTCAATCGCCCTCGCTGGTTTCAGCGGGCCTGCGGCGATTATTTTTGTATCGTATGAAAGGAGGGATGCGTGATGGCAAAGCAGCGTAAGAAGATCCTGCTGGTGGACGGCTACAACGTGTTGCGCTCTGGGTCGCGTTACCAAGAGGCGTTCGCGCATCCCGACTATACCGATGATGCGTTCAACACGGCGCGCGAGCGTCTGATCAACGACGTCATCAACTTCGCCGGCCGCGAATACAAGGCCGTCATCGTGTTCGACGGCGGCGACAACCAGTTCTCCACCGGCGAGGTGGAGACTATCGGCGGCGTGCGCATCATGTTTAGCCCCGCCGGCACTTCGGCCGACAAAGTCATTGAGAAGCTGGCCCACGACGCGCGCGTGCGCAACGTCGAAACCATGGTGGTCACGTCCGACGCCACCATCCAGGACACCGTGTTCGGCGGCGGCATCGACCGCATGTCGGCCAACGGGTTCTCGCGCGAGGTGGGCATGTACTACGAGGACGTGCATCTCGACGAAACGCCGAAAGTTGCGCTCAAGCGCACGCTCGGTGACCGGATTAAACCGGACGTCCTGGAAAAGCTCAAAGCCATGCGCGACGGCGCCTAACGGCTTCCCCAGCAAGCTGACCAGGGAGTTCGCGAAACAAAGGGCCTTGCCCGAACCGCGCTCGAATCAGGGGCAAAGTTCAGGCAAGGCCCTTTGTTTTTTGGGCATATGACTCCGGGCGGCGCGCGAACTGTCCACCCGGGCAAAGCAAGCGCCCCTTTTGGGGCGCTTCGCTATTCCTTCGTGCTGTCCAGGTGCTCTTTTGCCAGGTAGATGGGGCGGCGCTTGTTCTCGATGTAGTCGCGGCCCAGGTATTCGCCGATCACTCCTAGCACAGCAAGCTGCAGGCCGCCGAACAGCAGGATCAGGCATGCCAGCGTGGGGTAGCCCGGGGCGTTCGTTCCGTACAGCAGGTACTCGGCCAGCACTGACAGCAGGTATATCACCGCCGCGACGGCGCAGATGCTGCCCAGCCATACCGCGATCTTGAGCGGCCAGGTGGTGAACCCGAAGATGCCCGTGGCGGCGTAGCGGAACAGCTTCCTGAACGACCACTTGCTGGTGCCGGCGGCGCGCTGCTCGGCCTCGTAGGGAATCTCAAGCGTGTTGAAGCCGATCCAGGCGAACAGGCCCTTGCTGAAGCGCTCGCGCTCGGGGAGCGCGAGCAGCGCGTCGCGCACGGGGCGGCGGAATACGCGGAAATCGCTGACGTTTGCAGGGATGGAGATGTCGTCGGCCATGCCGTTGAACGTGCGGTAGAACGCGCGCTTGAACAGCTTCAGCACGAAGCCCTCCTTGCGGTCGACCTGGCATGCGGCCACGCAGTCGACGTCAGCGTTCTCCATGAGCAGGCGGTACATGCGCAGCGCGTCGTGGGGCGTTTGCTGCATGTCGGCATCGATGAGGCAGATATTATTGCCGCGCGCCGCCTGCATGCCTGCGTACAGCGCCGATTCCTTGCCGAAGTTGCGTGAGAAGTCGATGGCCTGTACGGCGTGCTTCCCACGTGCGGACTCCACCACGCGCCGCAAAAGCTGCGCGGTGCCGTCCTGGCTGCCGTCGTTCACGAACACGATCTCGATGCCCACGCCTGCTTGCTCGAAGCACTCGGTGGCCGTTTTGTAGAACAGCGGGATGTTGTCCCCCTCGTTGTAGCAGGGGACCACCAGCGTCAGGTCGTACAGGGCGTCGCTCATGTGTTCGTTCCAATCTAGCTTTGCCGCCGCGCTCCCCGCCGGGCGCGGCGCTTCCTTGCGAAGTGGGCGTGCGGTAGCGCCTTAGGGCGAATCGACGCGGCCGAGCGTGGTTCGCTGCAGTGCGATGAGCCGCCTTGCAGCCGCCGTTGCGGCTTCTGGGCCATCACCGTGCAAGCATACCTGGCCGATCATCGTTCGATTATTCGCCATCTTGCAACATGCTACGCCTGCGCGCTGCTATGCGCCATACGGCGAACAGCGTAACGGACGCAATGCCCACAACCGCCCCCGGGACAAGCCCGGGCGTGAGGTAGCGCAGCTCGACGACATTGTCACCGGTTTGCACCGGTATGCCCATCAGCCCGTCATAGGCCGCCTGCACTTCGACCGGCTTGCCGTTGACCGTGGCGGTCCAGCCGTCCTCGTAGGGCTGACTAATCACAAGCGTCTCATCTTGGGCGGCGTTGAACGTGGCCGCAATCCGTCCGTTCTCGTATGCCGTGAGCGCAAAACCGGCGGAATCGATGCGCGAAAGCTGGTTTTGCAGACTGCCCACGTCAAGCACCTGGGCCTTGACCGCCTCTTCGGCGCTTGGCTGGTACAGCGCTTCATCCACGGTGGTCGTGGAGCCGTCGTCGTGGTACGCCACCTGCGCCGTGTTGGCGGGCGTGAGCTTTACGTTAACCGTTTGACCTGCGGAAACGGTGCCGGCGTACACGATGTTGCAGGACCCACGCCGCCCGATGGTTTGCACGTTGGTCCCGTCAACGCTCAAGCTGCAGGCGATGCCGCCCTCGTAATAGATGTCGTCCAGATACAGGGTGGGGAAGAACAGCAGCAGCGGCCCGTCGGTTTGCGCCGTGATGGCGAACTGCCTGCTGACATCGTCGGCGCTTGCGCTCGCGCTCCCGTCAGCAGCTGCGTTTGTGCCGGCGGTCTCAGTCTCGTCCGCATCGCGCACGTCCGGGGCGGTGAACAGGCCCTCGGCGGCGTTTCCGTCAAGCCCGGCTGCGTCGGCGAGCATGGCGGCCTGGTTTGCGAAGGGGTCGTCGCTCCAGCTCACCTGAGCGGTTCCCGTGGTGCCCCAGCCAAGCGGCAGCGCAAGCTCGTTGCGCCAGGGGCGCCAGCTGCCTCGCGGCACTGCAGAGCCGTCGGCCTGCGCGGCCGCCGGCTGCCCGTCGTCGATGATATTGGTGACGCCGAGCAGCGCATCGGCCACGGTGTTCGGGCTCATATAGTAGGTGCCGAATGGCGTGACCTTGCTGTAGCCCAGGTTGCGCAGCAGCTCCTGGATGCGCGATTCCTGCGTGGAGGAGTAGTGGTCGAAGGTGCTGTACGCCAGCATAAGCGCCATGTTGTCCGAGCCGTTGTCCTTGCCGCCGCCCTTCCTGCCATTGCTCCAGTAGGCGCTGGTGTTGCCCACGCGTACGAAGCCGTCCTGCCCCGCGCTGAGCGTGGAGTACGTGTCCTCAAGGCTGGTCAGGTCTTCGGCATAGCCGCTGACGGTGTGGATACATTTCCTCAGTTGCGCTTGCGCGTCGAAGGCTTGCTCGCCTACGAACGCCGCCACCAGAAGCGCGCACAGCGCGTAAGTCGCGGCTTTGGGCGCATCGGTGCGCTTGGCGGGGGGGACGAGCGCCCGCTGATCGCCCTTGGCAGCCTTTCCGACAAGCGCCAAAGCGGCTATCAGCACGGTGAAGCTCGCAAGCAAGATGCACTCCAGGAGAACAAGCTCGTCTTTCTGCGGCAACGCATGCTTGACGAACCGCAGAAACGCCGCGGAAACGG
Organism: Senegalimassilia anaerobia JC110; assembly: GCF_000236865.1. GTDB lineage: Bacteria > Actinomycetota > Coriobacteriia > Coriobacteriales > Eggerthellaceae > Senegalimassilia > Senegalimassilia anaerobia. The sequence goes on from NZ_HE611016.1 coordinate 220,395, forward strand.
CAAAGGCAGCTAGCACGATACCGCCGCCGACGGCAGCGCGCACGCCCGCGGTTCGCGCAGGCAGGCGGCGCAGCGCAAGCAGGCTTTCGGCTGCCAGCATGACCAGCACCAGCAGAATCGCGAACCCGTTGCGGTTGGTGTACGAGCTTTCGGGCACGAAACCGGCCCAAATGGTGGTAAGCGGCGGCAGGACAAGGCTTGCGAGCATGAAGCCGGCGAGCACGCCGCCCGCCACGCGATCACGCCCGGCGATGGCCTTGTTGGCGAAGAACGTGCCCGCGCCCACAAGGGCGAACGCTGATATCACCACAGCCGGTCGGTTGGCCTGCGTGGTGATGCCGGGCGTGGTGCCGATGCCGAACAGATCGGGCACGGCGAGCGGGTTGCGGGCCAGGCCCGTTTCGAACGCAAGTGAGGCCAGTCCCGCGTGCGCGCCCTTGCCGCCCAAAAGCGACAGCGCTGTGGGCAGCAGCACCGGTATCCCGGCGCCAACGGCAAGGGCCATGACGGCGGCGAAGCGTCCGCAGGTTCGCAGGCGTCGCCCGCGCAGCTCGGTGCGGCGCGCCAGCTCGTACAGGAAGTACAGCACGCACAGCAGGCACACCATATATCCCGTGTACCAGTTAAACCAGATGGCGCCCGCCGCCGCGGCGAACAGACCGGCGCATGCGTGGCGCTGCATAAGGCGCCACACGCCCAGCAGCGCGCACGGCGCCATGATCACGCCGTCAAGCCACATGATGTTGCTTGCATAGCCCAAAACGTAAGAAGAAAGCGCATAGGCGCAGGAAAGCAGCACCAGCGCCCCTTGGCTCGTCGTCGGCGCCGCCGCGGCCAGGGCGCGCGCCTCACGCCAGGTGGCCGCCTCGGGGGCCAGAAAGCGCCCGCGCAGAAAGCCCAGGCACGCCGCCGCGCAGGCGGGTATCTTCAGCAACGTCAGCCACGAGAGCAGCTGCGGCACGGTTTCGGGCGTGAAAAACCACGCTAGCGTATTGAAGGGGCTCGACAGATAATAGGTGAAAAGGCTGAACATGCCGCCACCAAGGCCGGCGGCGTTGCTGTACAGCAGGTTACCTTCCCCATGCATCACCTGGATGAGCCATCCGAAGTAATCGGCGTATTGCACCGGCATGTCGTGCATCATCACCGACACGTCGCCGAACGGGTAGATGCCCAGCAGCGCGAACGTGGCAACCAGTATGCCGAACGGGATGGCAAAGGCGGAGGCGTAGCATATGGCAGGCGACGCCCACGCACGGAGCGCGGGACGTCGGGCCTTGTCGGTGTTGCAGGCGATGTCCATAGAAGGAAAGGGTCCTTTCGGGTAGCGGCCCTTCGTGGGGCCGCAGTCGATATTACTTGGAGTCAAGTCGGGGAACAACCCCAAGCGGGCGGATACCACATAAGGCAAAGTGTGAGCAGCGCTTGGCTGCTGCTTGTGGGAATCGCCCTTGCCTTCGCGCCCCTCGTGGCTCCCCGTCGGCGAAGGCATCGCCGCGACCGCGGCGGGACGCACGCCGCCGCCTGATGCTGCAATATAACGCTTTCCCACGCGCTAGGGCTCCCATGCCGTCCGCCGTGCTAAAATGCTTTCCGCACGAGAAAAGTCATATCTGCGTTTCCCCAGGTGAAGCGGCGAAAACCAACAAATTTCCACAGCTCGTGAAAAAATTCCTTGACGGACTTGACATTTCGCCGTATTCTAGCAAATTGCAACTTTTTCGCAGTTTTGCGGATGCACCTGAAGGAGGAAAAGCCTCGTGGCCCAAGACAAAAATGCTGGTCAGACAGTACTTTATCGCAATCGCCGCTCGTTTGCGAAGATTCCTGACGTCATGGACGTGCCCAACCTCATCGCCATTCAAACGGATAGTTTCAAATGGTTCATGAGCGAGGGTCTCGACCAGGCGTTCCAGGACATCGCTCCGATCGAGAACAATACGAAGGACATGTGCGTCGAGTTCGGCGACCATCGCTTCGGCGACCCGAAGTACACCGTCGACGAGTGCAAGGAAAAGGACGTCAGCTATCAGGCGCCCCTGTACGTCGAGATCCGTTACATCAACCGTGAGACGGGCGAGATCAAGGAGCAGGAGGTGTTCATGGGCGACTTCCCGCTCATGACCAACCGCGGCACCTTCATCATCAACGGCACCGAGCGCGTCGTGGTGTCCCAGCTCGTGCGTTCCCCGGGCGTGTACTTCGGCTCCGAGCGCGACAAGGCATCCGACAAAACGCTGTATAACGCAAAGGTCATCCCCAGCCGCGGTGCATGGCTGGAGTTCGAGACCGACAAGCGCGACATCCTGTCCGTGCGCATCGACCGCAAGCGCAAGCAGCCTGCTACGCTGCTCGTCCGCGCCCTCGGCCTGGCCGAGACCCGCGAGGAGATCATCGACCTGCTCGGCAGCGACGAGATGGTCCTGCGCACCCTCGACCGCGACCCCGCCACCACCAAGGAGGAGTCGCTCATCGAGCTGTACAAGCGCTTCCGTCCCGGCGAGCCGCCCACCATCGACTCCGCCCGTACGCTGCTCGAGGGCCTGTTCTTCAACCCGCAGCGCTACGACCTGGCGAAAGTGGGCCGTTACAAGATCAATAAGAAGCTCGGCTTCGATCAGGAGGAGTCTACCTGCTCCACGCTGACCGAGGAAGACATCACCAAGACCATGCAGTACATCATCGGCCTGCATGCCGGTGCCGAGGGCGTCAAGGTCGACGACATCGACCACTTCGGCAACCGCCGCATCCGCACGGTCGGCGAGCTGATCCAGAACCAGTTCCGCATCGGCCTGTCCCGTATGGAGCGCGTGGTGCGCGAGCGCATGAGCATGCAGGAGCCCGACGAGATCACCCCGCAGTCGCTCGTGAACATCCGCCCGATCGTGGCGGCCATCAAGGAGTTCTTCGGCTCCTCCCAGCTGTCTCAGTTCATGGACCAGGCCAACCTTGCCGCAGGCATCACGCACAAGCGCCGTCTGTCCGCACTGGGCCCGGGCGGCCTGTCCCGTGAGCGTGCAGGCTTCGAGGTCCGCGACGTCCACAACTCCCACTACGGCCGCATGTGCCCCATCGAGACGCCTGAAGGCCCGAACATCGGCCTTATCGGCTCGCTGGCAACCTTCGGCCGCATCAACCCCTACGGCTTCATCGAGACCCCGTACCGTCGCGTGGTCGACGGCAAGGTGACCGACGACATCGACTACCTGACGGCAGACGAGGAAGAGAACCACACGATCGCCCAGGCCAATGAGAAGTTCAACCTGGAGACCCGTGAGTTCGGCACCACCGACGAGAACGGCAACTTCGTGAAGGCCGCTCGCGTTCTCTGCCGTACCAAGGACGCCGACGGCGTGTTCGGCGAGCCTGGCGAGGTGCTGCCCGAGCAGGTCGACTACATGGACGTTTCCCCGCGTCAGATGACGTCGGTCGCAACGTCGCTCATCCCGTTCCTCGAGCACGACGACGCAAACCGCGCCCTCATGGGCTCGAACATGCAGCGTCAGGCTGTGCCGCTGCTCAAGCCGCACGCCCCGCTTGTAGGCACCGGCATGGAGCACCGCATCGCGGTCGACTCCGGCGAGATCCTCATCGCGCAGAACCCCGGCGTGGTCGACTACGTTGACGGCCAGACCATCATCGTGCTCAACAACGACGGCGAGTACGACGAGTATCTGGTTCCGAAGTTCCAGCGTTCCAACCAGTCCGGCTGCATGAACCATCGCCCCATCGTCCGCAAGGGCGACGAGGTGGCGGCCGGCGACGTGCTGGCAGACGGCCCGTCCTGCGACGGCGGCGAGCTGGCGCTGGGCCAGAACCTCATGGTCGCGTACATGCCCTGGGAAGGCTACAACTACGAGGACGCCATCATCGTGTCCGAGCGCGTGGTGTCCGAGGACCTGCTGACCTCCATCCACATCAGCGAGTACGAGCTTGACGCCCGTGACACGAAGCTGGGCCCGGAGGAGATCACCCGCGAGATCCCGAACATCTCCGACGACATGATCGGCGACCTGGACGCCGACGGCATCATCCGCGTGGGCGCCGAGGTGTTCCCGGGCGATGTCCTGGTGGGCAAGGTCACCCCGAAGGGCGAGACCGAGCTGACCGCCGAGGAGCGCCTGCTGCGCGCCATCTTCGGCGAGAAGGCCCGCGAGGTCCGCGACACTTCCCTGAAGGTGCCGCACGGCTCTGGCGGCCGCGTCATCGACATCCACCGCTTCAGCCGCGCCGCCGGCGACGAGCTGGCGCCCGGCGTCAACGAGCTCGTCCGCATCTACGTGGCTCAGAAGCGTAAGGTCCAGCAGGGCGACAAGCTCTCCGGCCGTCACGGCAACAAGGGCGTCATCTCTCGCGTGCTGCCGGTCGAGGACATGCCGTACCTGGCCGATGGCACGCCCATCGACGTCATGTTGAACCCCCTGGGCGTTCCGTCCCGTATGAACGTCGGCCAGCTGCTTGAGAACCACCTGGGCTGGGCCGCGAAGTGGGGCTGGAACGACGACCCGAACTCCGACGAGCCCGTCGAGGGCCCGCAGTTCGTGGCAACCCCGGTATTCGACGGCGCCACCGAGGAGGAGATCTCCGACGCCATCGACGCCGCCAACCGTAACCTCATCAACTGGAACCATAAGAAGTACGGCGACCTGGCGCGCGACGAGTTCGTCCCGCAGCTGTCCCGCACGGGCAAGGCATGGCTGTACGACGGCCGCACGGGCGAGAAGTTCCGCGAGCCCATCACCGTCGGCCAGACCTACATCCTGAAGCTGGGCCATATGGTCGACGACAAGATCCACGCCCGCTCGACCGGCCCTTACAGCCTGATCACGCAGCAGCCCCTGGGCGGCAAGGCGCAGTTCGGCGGCCAACGCTTCGGCGAGATGGAGGTGTGGGCCCTGTACGCGTATGGCGCGTCCAACGTGCTGCAGGAGATCCTGACCGTGAAGTCCGACGACACGTCGGGCCGCGTGAAGTCCTACGAGGCCATCGTCAAGGGCGAGAACACGCCGGCTCCCGAGGTGCCCGAGTCCTTCAAGGTTCTGGTGAAGGAAATGAAGTCGCTGTGCCTCAACGTCGAGCTCGAGGGACACGACCATCAGACCATCGACGTCACCCATGACCCCGATCTGGACGACGTGAAGCGCGACAACGCCGATACGGCCCTGTACAACGCCATCGCCGACGATGCGCGCAAGACCGAGGCCGAGGAAGCCGGCGCTCTCGACGACATCGCCGCAGAGCTGGGCGAGCTGATGGCTGATACCAAGCAAGAAGAAGACGACAACGACCTGATCGGCAAGGAGGACGAGCGATAAATGACGACGGAATTCGACGTTAACAATTTCGACGCCCTGCGCATCTCCCTGGCTTCCGCCGAGGATATCCGCAGCTGGTCGCGTGGCGAGGTGAAGAAGCCCGAGACCATCAACTACCGCACGCTCAAGCCGGAGAAGGACGGCCTGTTCTGCGAGAAGATCTTCGGTCCCACCAAGGACTGGGAGTGCGCCTGCGGCAAGTACAAGCGCGTGCGTTTCAAGGGCATCGTGTGCGAGCGCTGCGGCGTCGAGGTGACGCGCAGCAAGGTTCGCCGCGAGCGCATGGGCCACATCGAGCTGGCGGCCCCCGTCAGCCACATCTGGTACTTCAAGGGCTCCCCGTCCCGTCTGGGCTACCTGCTCGACATCCCGCCGAAGGAGCTGGAGAAGGTCCTGTACTTCGCAAGCTCCATCATCACCTCCGTCGACAAGGAGGCGCGCGACGAGGACGTCGAGGATCTGCGCGATGAGCTGGCCGCCGATCTGGAAGAGCTGGACGTCGAGCGCGATCGCCTGATCGAGCAGACCCGCAAGCTGTCGGTGGACTATGTCCCCGAGGACGACGACTTCGTCGACGACATCGACGAGGACGAGCGCCTCACGCCTGAAGAGGTGGAAGAGGAGATCGCCGACATCTATGAGGAGTTCAACGAGCGCAAGGCCCTGCGTCAGGACGCCTTCGACCTGTTCATGAAGATCGAGCCGAAGCAGCTGGTCCCCGACGAGTCCCTGTACCGCGAGATGCGCGCCAACTACCGTGACTACTTCACCGGTGGCATGGGCGCCGAGTCCGTGCGCGACCTGCTGGACGCCATGGATCTCGAGGCCACGGCCGAGGAGCTGCGCGACGTCATCGCCAACGGCAAGGGCCAGAAGCGCGCCAAGGCCATCAAGCGCCTGAAGGTGGTCGACGCGTTCCTGAAGTCCACCAACAAGCCCTCCGATATGATCCTGGACGTCGTCCCGGTCATCCCGCCCGACCTGCGCCCCATGGTGCAGCTCGACGGCGGCCGCTTCGCCACGTCCGACCTGAACGATCTGTATCGTCGCGTCATCAACCGCAATAACCGCTTGAAGCGCCTGCTTGACCTCGGTGCCCCCGAGATCATCGTGAACAACGAGAAGCGCATGCTGCAGGAGGCTGTGGACAGCCTGTTCGACAACGGCCGTCGCGGCCGTCCCGTCACGGGCCCGGGCAACCGTCCGCTGAAGTCGCTGTCCGACATGCTCAAGGGCAAGCAGGGCCGCTTCCGTCAGAACCTGCTCGGCAAGCGCGTCGACTACTCCGGCCGTTCGGTAATCGTCGTCGGCCCGTCGCTGAAGCTGCACCAGTGCGGCCTGCCTCAGCAGATGGCCCTGGAGCTGTTCAAGCCCTTCGTCATGAAGCGCCTGGTCGAGCTCGAGTACGCTGCCAACATCAAGGCCGCCAAGCGCGCCGTCGATCGTTGCGCCAGCTACGTGTGGGACGTGCTGGAAGAGGTCATCGTGGACCATCCGGTCCTGCTCAACCGCGCACCAACCCTGCACCGTCTGGGCATCCAGGCCTTCGAGCCGGTTCTCGTCGAGGGCAAGGCCATCAAGCTGCATCCGCTGGCCTGCACCGCATTCAACGCCGACTTCGACGGCGACCAGATGGCCGTGCATGTGCCGCTCGGCGCCGAGGCCCAGGCCGAGGCCCGCGTGCTCATGCTGTCCGCGAACAACATCAAATCCCCGGCTCATGGCCGCCCGCTGACCGTGCCCACCCAGGACATGATCATCGGCTCCTACTACCTGACGGCAGCCCGCGACGGCTTCCCGGGCGAGGGCCGCGCGTTCATCGACTTCGCCGATGCCCGCAACGCCTATGACGCTCGCGCCGACGTGGACCTGCAGGCCAAGATCGAGGTGCGCCTGAGCAAGGACACCCGCGTGGCCAACGCGTTCGGCAAGTACGAGGACATGAAGGCCGGTCAGCGCATCAAGACCACCATCGGCCGCATCATCTTCAACGACTCCTTCCCGGAGGACTATCCCTTCTTGAACTACCAGATGAACAAGAAGGAGATCGGTCGTCTGGTCGAGGACGTCACGAACCGTTATCCGCTGGCCGACGTGCCGGAGATCCTGGACGGCTTGAAGGCCACGGGTTACCACTACGCAACCCGCGCCGGCATCACCGTGTCCGTCTACGACGCCACCGTGCCGCCGACGAAGGCCGACATCCTGGCCGCTGCCGACGATAAGGTCGCAGCCATCGACGAGGACTACGAGATGGGCCTGATGAGCCCCGAGGAGCGTCACAAGCAGGTCGTCGACATCTGGACGGATGCCAACGAAGAGGTCGGCGAGGCCATGGCTGCCAACTTCGACAGCTTCAACCCCATCTTCATGATGGCCGACTCCGGCGCTCGAGGTAACATCAAGCAGATCCGCCAGCTGGCCGGCATGCGCGGCCTGATGGCAGACACCAAGGGCGGCACCATCGACATTCCGGTTAAGTCGAACTTCCGCGAGGGCCTGTCGGTGTTGGAGTACTTCGTCTCCACGCACGGCACTCGTAAGGGTATGGCCGATACCGCTCTGCGTACCGCCGACTCCGGTTACCTGACCCGTCGTCTGGTCGACGTCGCGCAGGACGTCATCGTGCACGAGATCGACTGCGGCACGAACATTGGCGTTCCGTACCCGCTGCACAACGAGAAGGGCGAGCTGGACGAGAACCTGATCGGCCGCTGCCTGCTCGAGGACGTCAAGGGCACCGACGGCTCCGTGGTCATGGAGGGCGACAACTACATCACCTCCATCGATCAGCTTGCCGCCATGGAGGCCGCGGGCGTCGAGGAAGTCACCATCCGCACGGTCATGACCTGCCATGCCGAGCATGGCGTGTGCCAGAAGTGCTACGGTTGGGACCTTGCCACGGGCCGTCCGGTCAACATCGGCACCGCCGTCGGCATCATCGCCGCACAGTCCATCGGCGAGCCCGGCACGCAGCTGACCATGCGTACGTTCCACGCCGGCGGCGTTGCAGGCGAGGACATCACGCACGGCCTGCCGCGCGTCCAGGAGCTGTTCGAGGCCCGCAAGCCTAAGGGCCAGGCAGTGCTGGCGGAGATCTCCGGCACGCTGCAGATCAGCTCCGACAAGAACACGAAGACGCTGACCATTCACGACCAGGAAGGCAACTTCCGCGAGTACGTGGTGTCGGCCCGCGCCACCATGCTCCCGGGCGTGGAGGATGGCTGCCAGGTCCGCATCGGCCAGCAGCTCACCAAGGGTTCCGTGAACCCGCACGACCTGCTGCGCCTGACCGACCCGAACACCACGCTGCGCTACATCGTGGCCCAGGTTCAGGACGTGTACGTGTCCCAGGGCGTTGACATCAACGACAAGCACATCGAGGTCATCGCGCGCCAGATGCTGCGCAAGGTGGCCGTGCTCGATGCCGGCGACTCCGACTTCCTGCCGGGCCGCCAGGTCAACCGCTTCGAGTTCGAGAACGTTGCCAACGAGCTCATCGCCGAGGGTAAGAACCCGCCGGTGGGCCAGCCGCTGCTGCTGGGCATCACGAAGGCTTCCTTGGCCACCGATTCGTTCCTGTCCGCCGCATCGTTCCAGGAGACCACGAAGGTGCTCACCGACGCCGCCATCGAGGGCAAGGTCGACCACCTGGTGGGTCTGAAGGAGAACGTCATCATCGGCAAGCCGATTCCGGCTGGCACGGGCCTGAAGCGCTACCGCGACGTCGGCCTGACCTACAAGGGCAAGCCCACCGCTCCGGTCGAGGGCGATATGCTGCCCGATTACGCTCCGGACGACCTGCGCCAGATCGAGGACCTGCTGCCCCAGCCCCAGGATTGGTCGCTGGATGGCGAGGGCTACCTCAACATGGGCGGCAACTACGGCAGCTACTACAGCGGCCTGTCCCTGGGTCATCGCGGCCCGCAGCTGTCCGATGAGGACTCGCGCCTGTACATCTACGACGATCTGGGCGTGTCGCAGCGCTGGGCGAACAAGTTCAGCGAGGCGGGCATCGAGACCGTGGCCGACCTGGTTGGCCACACCGAGGACGACCTGCTGCGCATCGAGGGCATCGGCGCGAAGGCCATCGAGGAGCTCAAAGAAGGCCTCGAGCAGCACAACCTGCTGCATGTGATCGAGGACGACCTGAGCGCATCCTCCGATGACATGAGCCAGCTGCTCGACATGGTGTTCAGCCCGGATGACACCATCCTCATCGGCGGCGATGAGCCGGCCACCTTCAACACCGAAGGCGAGGACATGCTGGGCGAGGCGCTGCCGCCGCGCAGCTATCACCGCAACCTCGAGGAGCTTGACGAGCTTCTGGGCAACGGTGCATTGGGCTTCGGCCTGACCAGTCGTAAGGACGAGGAAGAGTCCAACGAGGCTCAGGCTAACGGCGAGGAATAACGCCAGCTGAAAGGGGCGCGCATCGGCGCGCCCCTTTTTTCGTTACGGTGGGCCGAACGGCTGTAGAGCCCGCGCCCGCTAACGTTTGAAAGGCTTTTCATGAGCGATAAAACTTACATCCCCGAGGGGGAGCAGGCTCCCGCATCACAGATCGGCGCCACGCTCGAGGCGCTGGCGGGAACCATCCATGCTCGCCGTGAGGCAGGGGAGGGCAGCTACACGTTCCGCCTGCTCACGGGCAATGCCGACTCGCCGCTGAAGAAGGTGGTCGAGGAGTCCAACGAGGTGGCCTTGGCCGCCAAGGACGTGGAAGCGGCGAAGATGATGCTGGCGGGCCTTGCCGGTTACGAGGGGTCGCACGCGGGCATGGCCGTTGCGTTCGCCGCCAAGGCCGACGCGGCCTGCGACCATCTGCGCTATGAGGCCGCTGACGTGGTGTATCATCTTCTCGTCGTGCTTGAACGTTACGGCATCGGCATCGACGAGTTCGCTGCCGAGCTGAACAACCGCATGACCGACGAGGAGCGCCCCCAAGGCGCCATCCGTCTTTTCGATGAGCATGTGAAAAGGGGTAAGTAATATGGCACGTCTTTTCGGTACTGATGGGGTTCGCGGCGTTGCGAACAAGGAGCTTACGTGCCAGATGGCCTTCCAGCTGGGTCAGGCTGCTGTGGCCTTCAAGGGCCGCACTATCCTGATCGGCAAGGATACGCGCCTGTCGGGCGATATGCTGGAGTCGGCCGTTGCCGCCGGCATCATGTCCATGGGCGGCACGGCGCTGCTGGCAGGCATCATCCCCACGCCGGCTATCGCCCTGCTCACCCGCGAGCTGCATTGCGACGGCGGCATCGTCATCTCCGCCTCGCACAACCCGCCGGAGTACAACGGCATCAAGATCTTCGACGGCCAGGGCTTCAAGCTGCCCGACTCCGTCGAGGACGAGATCGAGGCCTTCATGGCGCGCGGCGGCGCCGCAGCCGACGAGCTGCCCCGTGGCGACGAGGTTGGCGTGGCCGTGCCCGTCGAGGACGCTTGCGAACTGTACATCCAGCACGCGGTGCAGAGCGTGGAGAAGCAGGGCATCGACTTCAAGGGCTTGAAGGTGGCGCTTGATACGGGCCACGGCGCATCCTGCATGACCAGCGCCGAGGCGCTGCGCCGTCTGGGCGCCGACGTCACCGTCATCAACGACGATTACTGCGGCACGGACATCAACGTCCAGTGCGGCTCCACGCACCTGGAGCCTCTGCGCGCCCTGGTCGCCGAGTGCGGCGCCGATGTGGGCATCGCGCACGATGGCGACGCCGACCGCGTCATGCTCATGGACTCCGAGGGCAACGAGATCGACGGTGACATGGTGGAAGCCGTGTGCGCCATCGACCTGAAGCAGCGCGGCCTGCTGGTCGGCGACACCGCCGTGTCCACCGTCATGGCGAACCTGGGTCTGACGCATGCGCTGCGCGATGCGGGCATCAACCTCATCCAAACGAAGGTGGGCGACCGCTACGTGCTCGAGGCCATGCGCGAAGGCGGTTACGTTATCGGCGGCGAGCAGTCCGGCCACACCATCTTCCTGGAGCACAACTCCACGGGCGACGGCCTGGTCACGGCGCTGCAGTTCCTGGCCGCTTGCAAGCGCGCCGGCAAGTCCGCTGGCGAAGCGGCGAAAGCCATGACCCGCTTCCCGCAAACGCTCATCAACGTGCGCGTGAAGGACAAGCATGCGGCTGATGGCAACCAGGCTATCGCCGATGCCGTGGCAGCTGCCGAAGCGGCGCTCGGTGAGGACGGTCGCGTCCTGCTGCGTCCGAGCGGCACCGAGCCGGTCGTGCGCGTGATGGTGGAGGCCATGGACGAGCAGGCTGCCGAGCAGCATGCGAAGGCCATCGCTGAAGTTGTCGAGCGCGAGATCTAAGCGAGCGTGGTGAAATGAAAAGCCGGTAACCGGTCTACACCGGTTACCGGCTTTTGTTATTACAGGATGTCGTCTTTAGACCAGTCTTTTATTGCCTGATCGACCGACCATGCTGCGGTGTCATCTTGGCTGGCGGGTTCATTGCCCGATGCGTGCGCGCCTGTTGCGGCGTGGGCGGCGTTCTCGCCTTCGACCTTACGGCGCCAGTACAGCCAGAAGCCCAACGCTCCTGCGCCTGCTGCGACAAGGGCGGCAAGCAGCCCCGCTACCACGGGGTTCGTCTGTCGCTTGGGAAGGCCGGCCTCGGGCACGGTGATGCCGAAGTCATCGGAGTCGGTTTTGAACGATGCCTGCGAGGCGGTGGGCTTGAGCACGGATTCAAGCGTTGCGGTCTCTGCCTTCGCTTGCTCGCTCGGGACGTCGAACTGGGTCAAATCGTATGTGTCGATATAGGCTTTCAGCGTGCGCGAGTAGGTGGTGCTGGTGGCGTAGTGCCCCTGCAGGTAGTTGCACGCATCCTCGTAAGTGCTCGTGTTCGACTTTTTCACCGGAGCGTACAGGGAATCGGCGGTGAGCAGGCCGACGTAGTCCTTGAGCGATTCCGTCAGGCTGGGGTAGCGGCGGAACTCGGCGACGATGGTCTCCAGATTGCCCTTGCCGTCGTCTTCCTGCGTTTTCATGCGCACGCTTTTGCCCTCGTAGGCGCCTTTGATGCCGAACAGGTTGTTATAGGGTTCGCACGAAAGCCCCGAGGAGCCGGATGCCGACTCCACTACGGCCTGCGCGATCATGACCGAGGCGTATAGGTCGTTTTCCTGGCACAGTTCGCGGGCCTGCTCGCCGATCTGGCTGATGAACTGCTCGGTGGTCAGGTTGCGCGAGACGTAGACCAGCTCGTCCTCGTCAAGGGTGGCGCTTTCCTGAACCATGTCCTCGGGGGCGTCCTCCACGTCCTCGGCGGGCTTCTCCGCGGCGGCGCCTTTGCCGGCGCTTTCGGACGGGGTGCTGGACCCGGCGGGTGCGGTCGGGGTTTCGGCGGGCTGCGCGGGCGTGGCGGGCTCGGGTTTTGCCTCAGGCTCGGAGCTTGCGTTGGAATCGGCGATGGCCTTCTGCGTCTGCTTGACTAGTTTCGCCAGGTCGGCGTCTATGGTTGCAAGCGCGTCGACGTCGATGGTGAGGAAATCCGCTGCAGCTACGGTTTCGCCGGAAAGATACGCCTTCAGCGGCTTCAGGCCGACGAGTTTGGCGGCTTCGGCCTTGTCGAGGATGGCTTTGTTCTCCGCGTCGGTTGCGGTCCAGTCGCCGGTGTTGGCAACGCTTTCGATGGGCGTTGCCTGCGCCGCGTACGCAACGCCTGCCGGGGCGGTACCCGGCGTATGCGCGAGACCCGCCAAGGCGGGGGCCGTTGCCATGGATGTTGCCAGCACCGCGGCAAGCGCGGCGTTCGTGAAAATGGTGCCCTGCTTCATTACGCTATCGTACCGTCTCTCCTTGTTCGACTTAGTAAGCCTAGTATAACTTATAGTCCCTCCCTTTACCGTTCATCACGATAATCATCACGTCGTCTCCCTGCAATGTCAGGGCGGCAACCGTTTGCCAATCGTCGCGATTCCTTCATGTTATCCGCCGCTGAACAGGGCAAAACCCGCGAAATCGTTGCTTGGCACGCTAAGGTGCGGGTTACATGAGGAAGGGGGCTGCCAGTTGCCGCACCGCCTGAATCGTTGCACGCCGGCGACTCATCAGCCGGCGTGCGAACGGCGCGGCCTCTGCCGAATCGCATCGGTCTGTAACCGAAATGCCTACTATGTCTAGAGACAACCGTGATAAGATGGGGCAAGACATATAGGCGCTCACAGACGAGAGAGCGAGGCATCATGCTGGACAAGGATCAATTGAACGACATCGTTGCAGGCATCGCGAAAAACTACAGCGAGCGCGAGGAGATCTTCTTCACCGACCCGAACAAGCATTTCCCGAACAAGCTTGCCATCGTGAACATCGTGAAGGACCTGCGCCGCGTCATGTTCCCGCGTTACTTCGGCGACGAAACGCCCACGGGCATCAACCCCGAGTACTTCATCGGCGAAACGCTCATCCGCATCGAGGATTCGCTGCGCCGCGAGCTGCGCGAGGCGCTGCTGTTCCGCGGCGGCCTGGCAACGGAAGAGCTGGACGCGCGCGTCGATCAAATCTGCGCCACGTTCTTCAGCCGCCTGCCTGAAATCCAGCGCATCCTGCTGACCGACGTGCAGGCAGCCTTCGACGGCGACCCTGCCGCCCAGAGCAAGGAAGAGATTATCTTCAGCTACCCGGGCTTCTTTGCCATCTTCGTGTACCGCATCGCGCATGAGCTGTACGTGCAGGACGTGCCGCTCATCCCGCGCATCATGTCCGAGTACGCCCACGGCCGCACCGGCGTCGACATCAACTCCGGCGCGACGATCGGCGAGTACTTCTTCATCGACCATGCAACCGGCGTCGTCATCGGCGAGACCACCACGATCGGCAACCACGTGAAGGTCTACCAGGGCGTTACGCTGGGCGCTCTGTCCACGCGTGCCGGCCAGGCGCTGTCCGGCGTGAAGCGCCATCCCACCATTGAGGACGACGTCACCATCTACAGCAACGCCAGCGTGCTGGGCGGCGAGACCGTCATCGGCGCAGGCTCGATCATCGCCGGCAGCGCGTTCGTCATCTCCAGCGTGCCCGCGGGCAGCCGCGTTTCCCTGAAGAACCAGGAAGTGAACGTGCGCACGCCCAACAAAGACCACGCCAAGTGCTGGGAGATCTAAGCGGCGAACGAAGACGCCGTTGCGCGTTCGATGCTCCCGCGCTCGTCCGAGCCTAAGGGCTGGGCGGCGAAAGAAGCAATGCCACCAGGGCCGATTCCGCGATTAGCGGGGTCGGCCTTTTCGTTTGTTTGTGCTTCGATCCACTTTTCTCGCCATCCATCCCGTCAAAGCATCGATACGTCTGCATTCGAATGGGGCAGACGCCGGTGGTCGATTTGCAATCAAGCCTGTGAGCAGGAAAAACACCGATTGCTATTGAGCGACTACCAAGTAACATCCCCACCAAACGCAGACGTATCACCCTATTCGGCCACACAGGCGGCCAAGCCGCCAAGCTAGCACTCGCAACCGCCCACGTACGGCTCCCGCAAACAAAAAGAAACCCCGCGTGAGCGAGGTTTCTGAACCGCCTTCCGTTTCTTGGTGAGCGGGGTTCTTGGGGTTAGCGGATGAACTTCGCTAGGACTCGGGCGAGGAGGCTGGGCTTCTCGGGGCGTCGCTGGATGCCGGAATGGCTGGGCGCTTGCATGGGCTCGTTGATGACCTGCGCCTTCACCGGTACGGGCTGGGCTGCGGCTTCGGCGGGCTTGGGGGCCGCCTGCGGTTTCGGCGCCGGCTGCGGCTTTGCGGCAGGCTTCGCGGCGGTTTCCGCCTCGGCGGCTTTCGCGGCGGCCTCGGCCTCGAGCGCGGCCTTGTGGGCGGCTTCGGCCTCCCTGGCCGCCTCTGCGGCTGCGGCTTCCGCCTTGGCCACGGCCTCCACCTTAGCCTCGGCTTCGGCCATCTGCGCCTGACGCTGCTCGTTCATGAGCTTGCGGGAGTTCGCATTGCGTGCGGCCTTGGCCTCGGCAGCCGCCGCGCGGGCGCGCTGGGCCTCCTTGATGAGGAAGTCCTGCGACTCGAACTTCGGCTCGTCGGGCTTGGCCAGCTCGCCGAGCTTGGTGTAGGTTCCGTCGGCCTTCAGCTCGCGCAGCTTCGCCGTGTCGCGCAGGCACGTGGCGATGTAGTCGAGCACCTGGTTGCGCAGCCCCTCGTCGAGGATGGGCCATGCGATCTCGACGCGCTTCTCCATGTTGCGCGTCATGAGGTCGGCGCTGGACAGGTAGATCTTGATGTTCTCGCGCGGGCCGAAGCCGTAGATGCGGCTGTGCTCGAGCAGACGGCCCACGATGGAGACCACACGGACGTTGTCGGTGTAGCCGGGCACGCCCGGGACCAGGCACGAAATGCCGCGCACGAGCAGCGTGACCGGCACGCCCGCCTGGCTTGCCTCGGCGATCTTGACGATGATGTCCTTGTCGGTGACGCTGTTGGTCTTGAAGAACAGGCCGCACGGCTTGCCTTCGCGTGCAAGGGCGATCTGCTCGTCGATGTTGGCGATGATGCCGGGCTTGATCTGCAGCGGAGCCACGGACAGGATGTCGTAGTTGTCCGAGGCGTTCTCCAGCTGCATGTTGCGGAAGAACTCGGTGGCATCGCGGCCGATGGTCTCGTCGGCGGTGATGAAGCTCAGGTCGGTGTAGAGCTTCGCCGTCTTCTCGTTGTAGTTGCCCGTGCCCAGCTGCGTGATGTACTGCAGGCCGTTCTCGGTTTGGCGCGTGATGCAGCAGATCTTGCTGTGCACCTTGTAGTCGCGGAAGCCGTAGATGACGTTGCAGCCGGCCTCCTCGAAGCGCTGCGACCACTCGATGTTGTTCGACTCGTCGAAGCGGGCGCGCAACTCGAACAGCGCTGTGACCTGCTTGCCGGACTCGGCGGCGGCGATGAGCGCTTCGGCCAGGTGCGACTGGCGCGCCAGGCGGTACAGCGTGATCTTGATGGAGATGACGGTGGGGTCTGCCGCGGCCTCGCGCAGCAGCTGCACGAACGCGTCCATGGACTCGTAGGGGTAGCTGAGCAGCACCTCGCGCTCGCAGACCTGCTCGATGATGGAGCGGTTGCGGTCAAGGCATGCCGGCCACTGCGGGGTGAACGGGGGGTTGGACAGCGCCATGCGCTCCTGCTCGGGCAGATTGCTTCCAAGGCCCCAGGTCCAGCTCATGTCGAGCGGCACGCTGGTAACGTAGGTCTGATGCGGCTTGAGGTTCAGGCGATCGAGCAGAAGCTCCTGCAGCACGCTGGAAAGCGGGCGCTCGGACTCCAGGCGCACCGGGGCCAGGCGGCCGCGCTTCTTCAGGATGCGCTTCATGTGCTCGCGATAATCCTCGTCGGACTCGTCGGTGTTCTCCGTGGCGTCCAGGTCGGCGTTGCGCGTGACGCACAGGACGTTGGTGTGCTTGACGGTGTACATGCTGAACACCTGGGCGGCGGTCATCTCCACCGCGTGCTCGAGCAGGATGAACTGGAAGCCCTCGCCCGGCAGCTTGATGACGCGGGCGCACTGGCGCGGCATGGGCAGGATGCCCACGGTGACGCCCTCGGCGCCCAGGTTCTCGCTTTCCTCCGCGGAAGGATGGATTTTCGCGGCCTTGACGGTTTTGCCGTCCTTGGCCTTGTCCTTCTTCTTGGATTTCTTCGGGCCCACTTCCTCGTTAAGGCGCACGATGACGTAGAGCGACCCGTTCTCCAGGTGGGGGAAGGGGTGGCGCGAATTGATGATCTGCGGGGACAGGAACGGCATGATGTTGGCTGCCGTGTAGTCGGCCAGGAAGGCGCGCTGCTCGTCGTTGAGATCGGCGGGGCGCAGGTGGCGCACGCCGTGCGCGGCCAGGGCCTGGCGCACCTCGGCGTAGGTCTGCTCCTGCACGGGGTACAGCTCGTGGCAGCGCTTATGGATGGCGGAGATCTGCTCGGCCGGCGTCATGCCCGTCTTCGAGTCGAGGACCTGCTTCTTCAGAAGCGACAGGTCGGTCAGGCTGCCCACGCGCACCATGAAGAACTCCTGGAGGTTGGACCAGAAGATGCTGATGAAGTTCAGCCGCTCGAGCAGCGGGACGGTCTCATCGGCGCCTTGGTCGAGCACGCGCTCGTTGAACGTGAGCCACGACAGCTCGCGGTTCTGCATGTAGGGAGTGGATCCTATATGCGTTGTGGATTCGTTTGCTTTCATGGCGTTCCCTTCCCTCGACGTCATAGATGAAGCGTGCGCCGGGCGATGCGTCTTCGTTGATTCGATGTGCGTGCGGCCGCTTGCGGGCGGCCAAGCGGAATCGATGATTGCATAACGTGCGACGCCAAGGTGGCGCGGTTCCCCAACAACCACGTCCCCTCAACTCATATTTTACTCTGTTTTGATGCTGCGACCAGCCGAATCCGCCACCGTGGCTGAAAAAATGGGGTGAAAAAGGTAACGATTCTGTTTCGGATTCGATCAGTCCGCTTGCGGGGGTGCCGACACGACCCCGAGCATGCGCTCGATCAGGTACCCTTCGCGCACGCCGTGCTTGCAGATCACCAGCTTATCGGCGCCAAGGTGGCGGAAGAGCTCGGCTAAGATGACGCAGCCCGGAACCATGGTGTGCACGCGCTCGGCGGAGGCCTTCAGCGCTGCGTGCCCGAAGGCGGAGGGGTTTTCCCGGCAGGCTTCGAGGATTTGCTGCACCTGCTCGGCTTGGATCTCGCGCGGGCGAGTTTGCAGCTCGTCGAGCTGTTGGATCAGCTTGGCCGCCGCGCGGGTGGACCCGCCGACGCCGTAGAGCGTGGGGGCCTTGTAGGGCTCGAGGCTGGGCAGCCGGCGCAGGTTGCCGCGGAACTCGCAGGCTATGGCGTCCATCTCGATGGGGACGGGCAGGATGTTGCGAACGAAGCGCGCGAACGACGACAGCGAACCCTGGCCGAGGCTCACATCGTCGCTGTCGCGGCCGCCCTCGACGCGGGTGAGCTCGGTGGAGCCGCCGCCGATGTCGACGAGCGTGCCGCGCTCGAGCGGGGTGGAGCAGCGGGCGCCGACGAACCCGAGGTGCGCCTCGTCGCGCGCGGACAGCAGCGTGACCGCCAGCCCGCAGCGCCGCTCGATTTCCGCGACGGCCTCGGTGCAGTTCACGGCGTTGCGCAGCACGGCGGTGGCGAACACGTCGACGCGCTTGCAGCCGAAGTAGCGCACGCGCTTCATATGGCTTTTCAGCACGTTGACGGCGCGGTCCACGCCGTCGGGCGTGAACACGCCATCCTCCACGAACGCGGCAAGGCCCGCCATCACCTTGTCGTTGATGATGCTTTTGAAGTCCTTGCTGGAATAGGTGCTGCGACGATCGTCCTTCACTTCGTAGATGACAAGGCGAATGGAGTTCGACCCCAGGTCGATGACGCCGTAGGTGGGCATTGCCGTTTTCCTTCCTCGATGGCGCTGCGCGTCGGTTGCGCTTTGCGATGGCGCCGGCGTGATGCGTCGGCATGAAGTGAACCTTACCCATGATAAAGGTTGCGGGCCTTCGCTTGACGTGCGCGGGCGTCGCTGACGGCTTTCGAGAGAAGATTTTACGCTCCCTTAACGTTGCCGCTTCCGCGGCGGTTGAGCGCGGCACGGCGGCAGCTTGTGGTGGCGAAGCGGGCTCGGGGCGGCTTGCGGCGGCCGGATTCCCGTGTGGCGGGGCCCTGCCATCCCTTACAATATAAGGTATGCATTCCCTTGCGTTCCGCAGGTCGGAGACGCAGTTGAAAGGTGCCTTCCATGAAGAGCGTCGGTATTTGCAATGCCCTTCTCCGAGTGCTGCTTTCCGTGGCGCTCGTGGTCTCGTTCACGCCCATCCCTGCCAGCGCGGGCGAGGATGCGACGGGTGCGGGTGGGTCCCCCTCCGCGTCGGTTGGCGAGCAGGGTTCAGCGTTGTCGGAGGGCTCGGGCGAAGCGGCGTTGACCGGCGGCGCCGCCGTCGAGGTTGTTGGCGCCGCGGCGGATGCCGGGGGCGCGTCTTCGGGTTCCGATGCCGAGTCGCCTGCTGGCGAAGACGGCGACGACACTGCCACTGATGCTTCGTCGCCTGCTGGCGAAGGTGCCGATTCCGCATCGTCGGCCGACAAGGGTGCTGGCGAAGGTGCCGATTCCGCATCGCCCGAAGGCGGCGAAACGGGCCCCAAGGCCGCCGGGGAAGCCGCCGATGTAGCGGACGACCCGGCCGAGCGTGCCGCCGGCGATGAGCCGGCGCAGCAGGGGGTCCTGTACCCGTTCGGCAAGCTCATGGCCAACGGGTACGTGTACGCCTGCGATGAACAGGGCGATTTGACGAAGCCCGTCGACGAGGACGACCCCGAGCGCAACGCCATCTCCGCGCGCGACGTCACGAACCTCATCGTCGACTATCACGCTGCCAACATCCCCAAGGGTCTGTGCGAGAGCTCGACGAGCTTGACGTCGGTGCGCTTCGAGAACGACCGTCTGGATTCCATAGGCGATTTCGCCTTCGCCGCCTGCGCGAAGCTCTCCTTCATCAGCTTCTCGGATATGCATATCGGCTCGATCGGCGCGCAGGCGTTTGCCGGCTGCTCCTCGTTGACCAGCCTTTCCATTAAGAAGCCCGCTGAAATGGGCGCTTTGGGGGAAGGCTGCTTCCTGAAAAGCGGCCTTGAGTCCACCGGTTTGGGGAATGTGAAGGGGCTGACGTCCATCCCCACCGACGCGTACGAGGGTTGCCAGAACCTTTCCGACACGGGCCTGGGGCAAAACCAGCAGATCGCCTCGGTCGGCAACTGGGCGTTCGCCAACTGCCCCAACCTGCACGTGACGGGCCTTGAGACGAACACGTCGGTGAGCCAGCTGGGCGACGGGTGCTTCTCCGGGTCGAACCTTGACGGCGGCTTGATCTTGCCGAGTGGCTCGCAGATCGAGGAGCTGCCCAGTCGGACGTTCGCCGACACGAACTTGGACTACGCGTACTTCCGGTGCGACCATGCGGTGCTCATCGACGTCGATACGTTCCCCAAGCGCGGGATGCAGGTGATGGTGCCGTCTGACTTGGTCGGCCTGTATCGGTCGGGTTTCCCTGAGCTGAATTGGGACGGCTGCAACGGCGCAACCCCCGTCAGCGTTGCCGAGTGCTTGAAGGACCTTCGAATCGAGCACGACCCTAACGTCATGGAGTACGCCGAGGATGATAAGGTTTCCCTTGCCGGCATGAAGGTCACGTTCGACCACGGGTACGGCAGGAGCTCGTTCGCTTATGAGGACTTGAAGAACTGCGCGTTCGCCCAGTTCATCGAGGTGTACCCCGATGACGGGTACCTGTTCCGCTCAAGTTTCCACGGCCAGCGCATCCATATGACCTACGACGACGGCGAGGTGTACCTTGACGCGTACTCTGCCGAGCCCATGCGCGAAGGAGGCAACACCGACTTGGCGGTGGATATCCGCTATGACGGCGCGCTCTCCTCCGGGGACAGCGCCACCGGCGCGGGTCAGTACAAGCCCGGCGAAACCTGCGTGGTGGTGGCCAACGCCACCACGCCCGGCAGGACGTTCGCCTACTGGACTGACGAGGAAGGAAACATCCTTTCCGAGGACCAGTGGTACGAGTTCACGGTGGAACGCGACACGCTGCTGACGGCGGTGTTCGCCGACAAGGCGCAGGTGGCGCCGGAGGTCCACTTGGGCAGCGCCGACGGGCGGCAGGTTATCGGCGCAAAGGCCAGCGTTGTGGTCGACGGGCGCGACATGGGCAGCAGCTTCACCACCTATGCGGGCAAGTATGTGACGCTGACCTGCGAATACGATGCGGCGAAGTACCATTTCGACCATTGGGAGAGCTCGCTTGACGGGCACTATCTGGGAAGCCGTCCCGGTGACACCATCGAATACGAAGCCGTCGCCGGCGAGACGCCCATCGCCGTGCTGATGGAGTACGGGCAGGTCAACGTGTCCGCGAAAAGCGCGTCCGGCCTGGCGCTCGGCCAGGTGAGCGGCTCGGGCACATATGAGCTGGGTCAGACCGTCAAGCTTTCGGCGATCCCGGCGAAGGGGTGCCGCTTCCTGGGTTGGATGCATCGCGGCGAGCTGATGTCCACCGAGGCGTCGTACGCGTATCGGGTCCAGGACTTCGACGAGGTGACCGGCTGGTTCGCATTCGACTTCTCGCAGACGTGGGTGGCCGTGCGCGCCGCGTCGGCGCAGCCCGATCGGGGCAGCGTTTCCGGTGCCGGCATGTATGAAGAAGGGACTCAGGTCACGCTTGCCGCAACGCCGAACGCGGGCTTTGCCTTCTCCGGCTGGTTACGCGACGGCGAACCCATCGAAGGCGGGGAGAGTCTGGTTGTGACCGCCGAAAGCGCCGATCAGACTGACGCACTGGTAAAGCGGTCACCGCTTTACACCGCTACGTTCGAGCCGATCCCCTGCAAAGTGAGTTACGAGCAGACGCTCGACACGGGCGGCCGGACGCTTATGGAAGGGGTGGAAGTCCCGCAGGTGACGGGCAACCTAACCTCGGAAGGCGGCCAGGTGGTCACGCTTGACGCAAAGGCCCTGGCCATGCGCGATGACGACACGGTCTTCACCGGCTGGCTCGATGCCGTCACAGGCGAGCGTGTGTGCGAATCCCCCGTGTACGAGTTCACGCCCGCAGGCGATACCACGCTGCAGGCGCGATTCTCCCTGAAGGAAGTGGGGGTGCATATCAACCCTGCTCAAACAACCGATCATTCCGAAGCGTACGCCCATCTGCAGGTTGATGCGGTGAGCTGCTACCGCAACGTCGGAGAAACCGTCCAGCTTTCCGCGACGCCCGACAACGCGCAGTTCGTGGGCTGGTACGCGGCTGATGGCGACGATTCCGTGGCCATCAGCGATCAGGCAACCTGCGAATACGAAGTCGCGAAGCCCGCGAACGAATCCGCGCAGATAGAGATGACGCCCTGGTACTCGGCGATCCCGGCGAGCGTGGTGCTGAGCGTCGCCGGCACCGACGAGGACGGCAACGCCCCGGGCTACTTCTTGACCTCGGGCCTGTACGGCATCGGCCAGCAGGTAACGGTGAATGCGGTGCCCGAGCCGGGCTACGTGTTCGACTACGCTACCGATGCGCTTGGCAACACGGTTCCCGCAGCGTCCGATGGCTCGTACACGTTCCTGCTGACCGGCGACACCGAGCTGGTGGCGCATTTCCGCGTGGCGGAAGATGAGTTCGAGGCGTTCGAAGCGCTCCAGATCGCGCTGCTTGCGGTGCTGGGCACGGTGGGGATCGTCGCCGCCGTATACGGCTTGGGCGAGATCGTGGATCCCATCATCGCGCAGGCCATGATCGACATCGCCGGCGCCGAGACCATCGAGGAGCTGGCCCAGATCGGCAAGAACGTCCTCAAGGAAATCAAGGACATCTTCGATGATCACAAGCACGACAACGATCCGAACAAGCCCCACGGCGACCATTCGGTCGAGATCGTGGCCACCGCCCATCCCGCGGAGGGCGGCATCGTGCGCGGCGGCGGCATCCATTTCGAGGGCACCATCGCCGAGCTCGAGGCTGTTCCCAACCCGGGCTATCGCTTCGTGTGCTGGAAGGAGGACGGCGTCGAGCGCTCCGTGTCGCAGCGCATGCAGATCCGCATCACCGACGCAACGCCCGAGGTGGTGGCCATGACGGCCGTGTTCGAACGCAACGTGCGCATCACCACGTCCGCCGAGGTGACGGGCGTCGATGCCGGCATCCCCACCGGCTGCAACGCCACGCCCGATGTGCAGACGCCGCGGCAGGGCCAGGAGGCGAAGGTGATCGCCACGGAAGGCGAGGGCTACGCGTTCGTCGGCTGGTTCGAGGACGGCATAGAGGTCTCGAAGGCCCCCGTGTACGTGTTCCCCGCCGAGATTGATAGGCACCTGGTGGCGAAGTTCCGCAAGGCCGACCGCACCATCGTGGTGGGCGCCGACCCCGACGAGGGCGCGCAAGTGCTCTGCGACGGCGTGCCCGTCGAGGGCGGCGTGGTCAGGGCGGCCGATGGCGATATCCTCACGTTCACGGCGGTGCCTGCTGCGCGCGTCGACGACCCGGAAAAGAAGTACAAGCTGGTGGAGTGGCGCAAAAGCGACGATTCGGGGCGCACCGTCATCGACCGCGGCGATACATGCGAGTATCGCGTGGACGGCAACGGGCGCGTCACGGCCGTGATGGACGGCAAGGATGAGCATTCCGTCCGCGCCGCCGCCGACCCCGTGGAGGGCGGGATGGCTACGCTCAAAAACGGCGAAAGCGTCGGCGAGGTGCTCGATGTGCCCGAAGGGGAAAGCGTCACCGCTACGGCGGAGGCCCGCGAGGGCTATCTGTTCGACGGCTGGTATATCAGCTACGGGGCGGCCGATGTGGCACCCACCTTCGCTTCGCATGATCAAACCTATACGTTCGCGCCCGTGGCAGACTGCACGGTGACCGCCCGCTTCCAGCGTCTGTGCAAGGTGAGCGTGGTGGCCGAACCCGTCGACCAGCTAGCCGGCAAGTATACGGTGACCGGCGACGGCTACTGCGAAAGCGGCAAGCCCGTCACGCTTTCCGTGAAGCTTGCCGACGACGTGCGCGACAAGTTCACGTTCAAGGGCTGGTACCTCGGCGATTCCG
This sequence comes from Senegalimassilia anaerobia JC110, assembly GCF_000236865.1. GTDB lineage: Bacteria > Actinomycetota > Coriobacteriia > Coriobacteriales > Eggerthellaceae > Senegalimassilia > Senegalimassilia anaerobia. The sequence goes on from NZ_HE611016.1 coordinate 244,303, forward strand.
GGGTTCCCATGGGAACGGACCCCGACCACCTTGAGTTCACTCCCGAGCAGGACACGGTGGTGCGCGCGGTGTTCGCCGCTAAACGTTACCGCATAAGCGTGGAGACGAATTCGCACCTGGTCGAACGCGGCTCCGTCGAGATCGAGGGACACCCCGGCGTCGACGCGGTCATGGCGGAATACGGAAGCACCGTGACCATCAAGGCGAACCCGAACGAGGGCTTCCGGTTCGCCCATTGGAAGGACGGCAGCCGCAAGAAGCACCCCGAGCAGCAGCTGACCGTGCGCGTGACGGAGGATCAGACGTACAAGGCGGTGTTCAAGGGCGCGGAGCCCGAGGTGGTTATCGCGGCCGACACGTGGCTCGGCGGAACGGTCACCTGCAACGGCATCGAGGTCACCCCGGCGACGGATTCGTTCTCGCTGGGCCAGACGCTGCACCTGAAGGCCGAGCCGAAGACAGGGTATTTCTTCTGGGGCTGGTACGTGAACGGCATCTTCACCAGCCTTGATATGGAATGCGATGTGGTGGCGAAGGGGTTGACCGCCAAATCGGAGCGGTGCACGGTCACGGCGGCGTTCAAACCCTACGAAGTGGTCTGCCTGCCTGTGGCAAGCCCCGCCGACGGTGGGTCGGTGCGGGCCAGCCGCGTGTTCACCGAGCGCGGCGCGGAGGTTGCGCTCAAGGCGCAGGCGTCGCCCGGCTACGAGTTTGCGGGCTGGTATTCCGCTACCGGCGAGCTGGAGTCCTTCGAACCCGAGTTCACATGTCGCCTGATGCGCAGCCACGTGCACGTGGCGCATTTCGAGGAGCGCTCGTACGAGGTTTCGGCGGTGCCTGCGGTGGCCGACGGCGACGGGAGCTTGGTAGAGAACCGGTCGGCCGGCTGGGTGGAAGGCGCCGGGACGGTGGGCGCCGGCTATTCGTCAGCCCTTTCCGCACATGCGCTTTCGGGTTATGCGTTCGAATACTGGGCCGATGCCAAGGGCAACGTGGTGAGCCGCGATGCGGACTACCGCTTCGTACCCTCCAGCGATACGAAGCTGTCCGCCGTGTTCGCCGCCAAGCAGTTCACCGTGAACGTTTCCGCAGGTGAAGGCTATGGCAGCGCCACGGGCTCGGGCACCTACGCCGCAGGCGAGGTAGCGTGCGTCAGCGCCATCCCGGCAGCCGGGGCGCATTTCGTCGGCTGGTTCAGCGGCGGCGTCTGCCTGTCAACCGACGCCACATACCGCTTCCCGGTGAGCGCGGATATCGACCTGGAGGCCGTGTTCGGCATGGGCTCGTTCACGGTGACCACCATCGCCTCCCCGGCGGAGGCGGGCTACGTGAGCGGCTTCGGTGGCTTCGACGAGGGGCAGCGCACCACGCTGTCGGCCACGGCCAAGCCCGGCTTCACCTTCGATTGCTGGCGCGACGCGCAGGGTGCGCAGGTCAGCGGCCTTCCCGAGTGCACGGTGACCGTCACGGGCGATGCCGCGTACACCGCGTGCTTCACGCGCAACTCCTATGGCGTGTCGCTCAGCTCGAACGTCGAGGGCATCGGCGAGCTGTCTGGCGAGGGCGTGTACGAGTTCGGCCAGGTGGTGCACATTCAGGCGCGGCAGACCGACGACCGGCGCTTCGTCGGCTGGCAGTTGGTGGGCGCGGACGGCTCGAAGACGCATTTCGCCGACGATGCGGATACCTGGTTCGTGCTCGACGAGGACCTGGTCGAGTCCCTGGACGACGGCGTGCTGGAGCTTGAGGCGCAGTTCGCCGACCCGTACGAGGTGGCGGTCAAGGCGACCCCGGTGGTGAAGGGCAAGTCCACGAACCGCCGTTGCCGCGTGCAGGGTACCGGCGCTTACGAGGCGGGAGAGACCGTCACGCTCAACGCCGTCGCGGGTCTGGGCTACCGGTTCGTCGGGTGGACCTCCGATCGGGAGGGGCATGCCGTGGTCAGCACGGACGAGGTGCTCGGCTTCGAGGCCGAATCCGACGTGATGTACTACGCGCAGTTCGAGGCGGACGGGCAGGTCACCATCACCGCGTCCCAAAGCTCCATATTGCGCGGAAAGGCATTTCTGACCAGCGGAAATGGCTTGACAAGCGCTACGAAGACCTGCGACAAGGGCGACCCGTTCGTTGCCATGGCCATCCCGTGGTCGACCTACCGCTTCTCGCATTGGATTAACGATGCGGGCGCCGTCTTGAGTTACAACGCCGTGTACGTGGGCATCGCCCAGCAGGACATGCAGCTGACGGCCGTGTTCTACGACGCTGGTTTCGACCTGCAGGTGGACACGTATCCGGCTAGCGCGGGCTTCTCCACGGTGGTCCCATTCACCGGCGACGGCTACCTGACGGCGACGTGGATGGTGACCATCCCGTTCCCCGGTTGGAGGTTCCGCTACTGGATCGATGAACGCGGCGCGCCGGTGGGCTTCAGCCCGGTCATCGTGCGGCCGGCGGTGGCGAACAAGACCTACACGGCGTATTACGTAAGGGATTCGTGGAACGTCGTGGCGGTCGACCCGCGCGACGGCGGGCATATCGATGGCTCGTCGGAAAACGATGAGTGGGGATGCGCCCTGGTCGACAAGGTGGAGAATGGCTCCTCGTGCACGTTGCGCGCCGTGCCCGATGAAGGCTACGTTTTCGATGGCTGGTATGCGATCGGGAAGGACGGCGCCGCGGGTTCCAGGCCGGTGAGCACGGATGCGGCTTGGACGTTCACGCCTGAAGACGACGTGACGGTGGCGGCGCGATTCGCGGAGACGCCGAAACTTGAGGTGAAAGCGTCGGCGGTCAACGGCATGGTTGATCCGGCCAGCGCTGCCGTGCCCCAGGGCGGCAGCGCCTCGTTCACGGCGACGCCTTATGACGGGTGCTACTTGGAGCGAGCGACCGTGGTCGACGTGCGCGACGGCTCCATCTCGGATTCCGTTGAGCTGGACATCGCAGATTACCAGGGCGGAAGCTACCGCGTCACCTTGAACGATATCGATGCGCCGCAAAGGCTGGCGTTCTCGTTCGCTCGCGCGGGCCAGCCCGTGGTGAAGGCCCAGCCGCAGGGCGCCAGCGTGCATGAGGGCGAAGCGGCAACGCTTTCGGTTGCGGCCGATGCCGCCGAGGAAGTCCTTGCCCACGAGGAGGTCTCGTGCGGGGCCGCGGCGTCGCACGAGCTGGGCTACCAGTGGTTCCGCGTGTTCGATGGCGGCGAGGACGTGGCGCTTGAGGGCGAAACATCTGCTTCGCTGACGTTCGATCGCGCTGCGGCGGCGGATGCGGGTTCGTACTATTGCCGCATCACGCAAACGTATCTGGGTACGGCGACGTCCGTCGAGACCGATCGGGCCGAGGTGTCCATAGCCAAGCGGGAAGACCTGGCGTTCAACGCATGCGGGTTGCCCGTTGCGACCGCTCATAGCAAATACGTTGGGGCAATCAAGCCCGCCACCGGCGGCACCGCGCCTTATACATATGCGGTTGCGCCTGACAGCGCGTTGCCTGAGGGCTTGCACCTGGAGGTTGCCGAGGACGGCGCGGTGCGGATCACGGGAACGCCGGAGAGCGCGGGAGTGTTCGGCTTCGACATCACGTGCTCCGATTCCGCTGATCAGACGTGCGTTGCCCGCTTCGCGCTAACGATGGCGCCGCAGAAGGCGGATTTGTCGTTTGCCGAGGCGAACTTCGTGTACGACGGCCAGCCGCAGGCCCCCGAGCTTAAGGGCGTTCCGGACGGGTGCGCAGGCTCCGTCAAACTGTCTTTCACGGGAACGGGCGACACCCGCTATTCCAGCAGCACCGCTCCCACGGATGCGGGCACGTACCGGGTGGTGGCAGGACTGGCAGCAAACGGGTACGTCGGGCGCACCGTCGCCGAGTTTGCGATTGCGCAAAAGCCCGTTTCCTTCGACATCGCGGCGGTTGATTGCGTGTACGACGGGAATGCCCATGGTGTGCAGGTGGATGCGCACGAGCTGAGCGAGCGGGATTATTCCGTGACGTACGAGGGCGCCGATGGCACCGATGGCACCGTGTACGGCCCGACCTTCGAAGCTCCGCGCGACAGCGGCAGCTACGTTGCGACGGCGCGCGTTGAGAACCCGAACCTGGTCGGCGAGCAGAAGGCCTCGTTCGCCATAGCGAAGGCGCCGCAGGCTATCACGGGCCCAATGTCGTATTCGGGCGTGTTCGGCGGCCCGGGCATCGTTTTGCAGAACACGGCGAAGACTCCGGTGACGTTCGAGCTTGTGCAGGATGCCGGCGGCGACGCGCCCGTTTCGCTACAGGGCCGCTATGCCACGATCAACGCCGCCGGTACCGCGCGCGTGATCGCTCGGGCGGCCGGGAGCCGCAACTACCTTGCGGCCGACGATGTGGAGCTGACCCTTTCGGTGGCGCCTGCCCAGCTTCTGGTGGCGGTGGACGACGCCGAGCGTATGGAAGGGGAGAGCAACCCCGCCTTCACCAGCAGCTTGGTGAGCCGTGCGAACACGGGTGGGGTCGAGGTTCGCTATTCGTGCGATGCCGACGAGAAGTCGCCGGCTGGTGACTACATTATTAATGCAGGTGTCGACGACCCCAACTTCGCCGCAACCATCGTGCCGGGCACGCTCACGGTGAAGGCGAAGCCGGAGCCCGATCCCGGGCCGGGACCCGTGGACCCGGACAACCCGGAGCCGGGTCCCGACCCCGACAACCCGGAGCCGGGTCCTGACCCCGACAACCCGGAGCCGGGTCCGACCCCCGATCCCGACAACCCGGAGCCTGGTCCCGATCCTGACCCTGACAACCCCGAACCGGGTCCGGTTGATCCGCCGAATCCGCCCGATCCGGGTCCGGGACCCGATCCCGATAATCCGGACCCCGGTCCTGGTCCCGACCCCGACAATCCCGAACCCGGGCCGGGGCCCGAGCCTGGGCCGGATAATCCGGATAACCCCGAACCTGGACCGGGGCCTGGCCCTGAACCGGGTCCGGGGCCGTCGCCCGACCCTGGTCCGGTGAACCCGCCTGCCCCGGGACCTGATCCCGATCCGCCGAATCCGCCTGACCCTGGTCCGGGTCCTGGACCAGGGCCCGAGCCCGAGCCTGGGCCTAACCCCGGGCCGGATCCGGTGGATCCCGGCAAGCCAGATCCCGGGCCTGGCCCGAGCCCGGACAACCCGGATGGTCCCGATAACCCGGACAACCCGGATAACCCGAACGGACCTGACAACCCGGATAAGCCGGACCCGTCCGATCCGTCTAAACCGGGCTCGGACTCCGACAACCCCGGACCTGGTTCCGGCAACTCGGACGACTCGAATTCGGACAATTCGGGCGACCCTGGCGACCCGGATAACCCGGACGGCTCCGCTAACGCTTCTGTAGCCGCAGCGCTTGGGCAAACGGGTGACGCTGCCGCTAAGACCGGCGCCGCGGCAACCGGTGTCGCGGCGCTCATTGCGGCGGCGGTGGCTGCCCTTGCGGCCGCCCTCGCGACGCGCCGGCGTCGCAGGTAAAGTCAACGGTTGGTTACGATTCCCCGTCGCCGCCGTTCCCGCTTCGGCGTGTGCTAGCATGAAAGGAAGGATTCCTGCCATGCTGCACGCGTCGTTGCGCTGCTCGGGGCCGCTAGCCGTGTGGGATGGTATCGATTGCGAAGGGGAGGGCCGCCTATGCTGGAGACCGTCGATTTCTCTGAGGAACCGCTTCCGAAGGAAGAATACAAGGCACGCCGTGATGCGCTGACCGAGCGTTTGGTGGTGCTACAGCAGGAAGCGCGCGCCGCCGGCGTGGGCCTTGTGGTGCTGTTCGAGGGCTGGAACGGCGCGGGCAAGGGCAGCCGCATCTCCGACCTTATGTACAACCTTGACGCCCGCGCCACCAGCGTGTACGTCACCGAGAACTTCAACGCCGTCGATGCGGCGTCGTTCCCGGGCGCGGAGCACGGCGTAGGCGGCTTCTATCCCATGATGCAGCAGTTTTGGAAGGCGCTCGGCGGCCGTGGCACCATCACCTTCTACGACCGCGGCTGGTACACCTCGGCCGTGCAGCGCATGCTCTACACCCAGTTCGGCGAGGTGAAGATCAAAAACGGCAAGGTCCTCCACCCCCGCGCCACGGTTGCGCGCGCCGTGCGCGAGGCCGCCGAGGAGCGCCATATCGACGCGCTGCGCGGCGCACTTGCCAGCTCTGCCGACTTCGAGAAGCAGCTCACCGACGACGGCTACGTGGTGGTCAAATTCTTCGTCCACGTGACGAAGGAGGCGCAGCGCAAGCGTCTGACGCGCCTGCGCCGCGACCCCGCCACCGCCTGGCGCGTGTCCGACGGCAAGATGGCCACCATCGGCGAATACGAGGAGGCGTACCGCCTGTACGACAATCTGCTCGAGGGCAGCGACTTCTCGTACGCGCCGTGGCACCTGATCAACGGCGAGGACAAGCGTCGCGCCAACCTCAAGATCACCGAGACGCTGGTCGACGCTCTCGACAAGGCGCTTTACGCGAAGAAGGACCCCGCCGCCCTTGCGGCGGCCGCGAAGGCGCAGGCCAATAGCGCCGGTGCGGCCGAGGAGGTGCCGCTGGAGGGCCGTTCCCCCGAGCAGCAGCTTGCCGTGGTGCAAGCCGCCGCCGAGCAGGCTGCCGCGCAGGCCGCTCACGCCCCGCGAGCGAGTCGCTTCCGCATCGTGGACAGGGTTCCCAGCCTTGACCAGGTCGATCATGGCCTGGTGCTCGATCACGAAGAGTACAAGGATCGCCTGAAAAAGCAGCAGAAGCGCCTGAACAAGCTGGAAATGGAGATGTACCAGGCGCGCGTCCCGCTCGTGCTCATGTTCGAGGGTTGGGACGCGGCGGGCAAGGGCGGCGCCATCAAGCGCGTGGCCCAGGCCCTCGATGCGCGCGCCTACACCATCTTCCCCAGCCCGGCGCCCACCAAGCCCGAGCTCGCCCATCCTCACCTGTGGCGCTACTGGACCCGCCTTCCGAAGGCGGGTCACGTGGGCATCTACGACCGCAGCTGGTACGGCCGTGTGCTGGTGGAGCGCGTGGAGGGCTTCGCCACCGACGCCCAGTGGGCTCGCGCCTACGACGAGATCAACGAGTTCGAGCAGGAGCTGGTGCGCTGGGGCGCCGTGCTGCTGAAGTTCTGGGTGGACATCAGTCAGGACGAGCAGCTCGCCCGTTTCCGCGCCCGTCAGGAAGACCCCGCCAAGCAGTGGAAGATCACCGACGAGGATTGGCGCAACCGCGACAAGTATCCGCAGTACAAAAGCGCTGTCGAGGACATGTTCCGCCTGACGTCCACGCCGTTCGCGCCGTGGATCGTGCTGGAGTCCGACGATAAGCGCTTCGCCCGCGTCAAGGCGCTCGAGGTCATCAACGATGCGCTCGAGGCGCGGTTGCACGGCGAGTGAAGGCGCGGTAGTATTGCTTGATAACCACATTGGGTGCAGGGCGCCGGCCGGTCGGAGACAGCCTGCGCATATATAAAGGAAAAGGGGTTGCGTTATGGTTCCAAGTTGGACGATTCCGGTCATAGTCGCGGTCATAGTCATCGTGATCATCGGCTTCATCTTGAAGGGCTTTCTCGACGAGATGAAGAAGAAATAGGCCTAACGCGGAATGCCTAGTGGCAGTCCGAGGCGGGGGAGCGCGTCGTGCATCGTGCACGGTGCGCTCCCTTGCGTTTTGGCGCGCGATGCATCCGCCCGTCGCGCATCGCATGCGGCTTTTGCGGACTGCGAGGGGTTCGAGCGCGTAAAGGGCGTCCTTTGAGGGGGAGGCTTCTTGGATGCCCCGTTGGGCGGCTGTTCGCGGCTGCGCCACGCGGGTGCTGGGCGTTTTTTCGAACATCCTGCGTTGATTTGCGGTATTTCGCGGGCGGCATGTCCCCCGACCTGGGGATGTTTCGTACTATGTCATAGGTAGATGAGGTTTCCGAGCTACTGCGGAGGCGTCTTGCGTGTTTTTCGCGCTTCGACGCTTGGGAAGGCGTGAATTGTCCGAATACCAGCATAACCGCGTGCAATCGCGCGGCGCGCACGCAGCCCCGCAAGGGCAGGGTCCCGTGCGGCCCGTTTCCGTTTCCCAAGGTAGGCGCAAGCCCAAACGCTCGGGCGGCGTGTGGCGCGTGGTGTTCATCATCTCCCTCATCGTGTTCGTATGCGCCGCGGGCGCGCTGGCCTTCATCGGCTACGGCTATTGGCACGGCCAGCAGAACAACAAGCAGCTCGAGCAGATCGGTTTCAACGCTCCCGATGCCGCTGCGCTTCAGCGTATGGACCTTGCAAGCTTCACCGTCGATTGGGACGCTTTGCGGGCCATCAACCCCGACGTGGTGGGGTGGATCTACGTTCCTGGCACCACCGTCAACTTCCCCATAGTGCACGGCACCGACGACGAGCATTACCTGAAAACCGACTTCTACGGGCAGACCAGCTGGGTGTCGTTCGGCAGCATCTTCCTGTCCGCGACCAATGCCGCCGATTTCTCCGATGCGAACAACATCGTGTACGGCCATCATATGAACGACGGCTCCATGTTCTCGCCCTTCGCCGATTTCGGCGACGCGGACACGTTCAACGGCCATCGCACCGTGTACGTGTTCACGCCCACGGCGAACTACCAGCTCACCACCTTCTCCATCGTGCATTGCGCGGCAGACGATCCTTTGGCTCAAACGGCGTTCGCCAGCGAGCAGGAGCGCCAGGCCTACGTGCAGGACAAGGTCGACCGTTCCGTCGTCACGGTGGCGGGGCTTCCCTCTGCCGCCGACATGAAGCACGCGTTCGCGTTCTCCACCTGCGATAACCTGGCCAGCAACGGCCGGTGGGTGCTGTTCGCGTACGAATCCGGTTCAACAGCAGCGGCCAGCAGCGTCGTTGCCGATGATAGCAACATCAACCCCGAGGACGTGGCCGCCGTCAGCGAAGCGGCAAAGGAGACAGCAGCATGAGCACCTCGATTCTGCCGGGAGAGCGCCCCGACCGCTTGGAGGAGGAGTGCGCCGTGTTCGGCGTGTTCGCCCCCGGCGAGGACGTTGCACGTATGACGTGCTTCGGCCTGCAGGCGTTGCAGCACCGTGGGCAGGAGTCGGCCGGCATCGCCGTGGGCGATGGCGAGACCATCATGGTGTCGAAGGACCTGGGCCTGGTCACCCAGGTGTTCGACGAGTCGCGCCTGGCCGCGCTCGAAGGCTATGTGGCCGTGGGCCACGCGCGCTATTCCACCAGCGGCGCCGCGGCGTCGTGGGAGGCCGCGCAGCCGCATATCTCGGCTATCGACGAGATCCTCATCGCCTTGGCGCATAACGGCACCCTGGTGAACACCAACAGCCTGCGCGCCCGCCTGATCGACGAGGGTATCCAGCTGCGCGCTGGCACCGACTCCGAGGTGGCCGCCAAGGCCATCGGCAGCGTCACGCAGAAGACGCACCACCTGCGCGAGGGCATCCGCTACGCCATGCAGTACATGGAGGGCGCCTACGCCATGGTGCTGGCCAGCCCCGACACGCTGTATGCGTTCCGCGACCCCAACGGCATCCGCCCGCTGTGCATCGGCAAGCTGCCCGAGGGTCGCGGCTGGGTGGTTTCCAGCGAAACCTGCGGCCTGGACATCGTGGGCGCCGAATACGTGCGCGACGTCGAGCCCGGCGAGATCGTGCGCTTCAACAAGGACGGCGTCACCTCCGAGCAGGGCGTCGAGCCGCGCAAGCGCGCCAGCTGCATCTTCGAGTACGTGTACTTCGCCCGCCCCGACTCCGTCATGGACGGTCAGTCGGTCTATCAGGCACGCCGTAACATGGGCCGCATCCTGGCCCGCGAGGCGCCGGCCGACGCCGACCTGGTGCTCGGCGTGCCCGACAGCGGCATCCCGTCGGCCATGGGCTTCGCCTTCGAAAGCGGCATCCCATATTCGGACGGCATCGTGAAGAACCGCTACGTTGGCCGCACGTTCATCCAGCCCACGCAGGCCATGCGCCAGCTGGGCATCCGCCTGAAGCTCAACCCGTTGCCTTCCGTCATCCGCGGCAAGCGCCTGGTGGTCATCGACGACTCCATCGTGCGCGGCAACACGTCGAAGAAGCTCATCGAGATGCTGCGCGACGCCGGCGCCACCGAGGTGCACATGCGCATCGTCAGCCCCGAGGTCATGTGGCCGTGCTTCTACGGCATCGACACCGACACGCGCGACCAGCTGATCGCCGCGAACATGACCAACGACGAGATGTGCGAGTGGATGGGCGCCGACTCGCTGGCGTTCATCAGCCTGCAGGGCCTGCGTGACAGCCTGCCCGACGTGCGCACGCCGGGCTACTGCGAGGCATGTTTCTCGGGCGAGTACCCCGTGGACATCCCCGCCTACACCGCGCGCAACAGCTTCATGACCAAGGCCGACTTCGCCGCCGCCTACGAAAAGGAAGCGCAAGAAGCAGAAAACACCCAAGTCAGCGTCTAGCAACCGCAAACACGCCAGACAGTTTGGGGACGTAGGATTAACTGTCCGGGTTTTGGAAGGTTAACGGTGCGGGAGCGCTGGCCGCAGGGTCGGTCGGGTTCCCGCCTATCAGATAAGGAGCATCCAGTGACGAAGCAGGAAGTTACGTACCAGGCAGCAGGCGTGGATACCGCCGAGGGCGCGCGCGCCGTTGACGCCATCAAGGAGACGGTGCACTCCACGTATCGCCCGGAGGTCGTCGGCGACATCGGCGGCTTCGGCGGCCTGTTCAGCATCGCGGCGGCCAAGGACATGGCCGAGCCGCTGCTGGTTTCCGGCACCGACGGCGTGGGCACGAAGCTCAAGGTTGCCCAGCTGGCCGGCAAGCACGGCACGGTGGGCATCGACTTGGTGGCCATGTGCGTCAACGACATCCTGGCGTGCGGCGCCGAGCCGTTGTTCTTCCTGGACTACATCGCCATCGGCAAACTGCGCAAGGAGCACGTGGCCGAGGTCGTTGCCGGCATCGGCGAGGGTTGCCGTCAGGCGGGCTGCGCGCTCATCGGCGGCGAGATGGCCGAGCACCCGGGCGTCATGGACCCCGACGACTACGACCTGTCCGGCTTCACCGTGGGCGTTGTCGACAAACCGAAGATGCTCGACCCCGAAAGCGTGTCCGAGGGCGACGTGCTCATCGGCCTGGCATCCTCGGGCTTGCACTCCAACGGCTACTCCCTGGCCCGCAAGGTGTGCGTGGAGGGCAAAAGCCGCGAAGAGCTGCTCGCGCCGGTGGAGGCGCTGGACGGCCAGTCCGTGGCCGACGCGCTGCTCACGCCGACGCGCATCTACGTGAAGCAGGTGCTCGGTACGCTGAAGGCATGCCCGGGCGCCGTGCGTGCGCTGGCCCACATCACGGGCGGCGGCATCTCCGAGAACCTCAACCGCGCGCTGAACGAGCGCGTGGACGCGCAGGTGAACCTGGGCACCTGGCCCGTGCCGGCCGTGGCGAAGTACGTGTGCGACGCCGCCGAGCTGTCCGAGCCGCAGGCGCTCAAGACGTTCAACATGGGCGTGGGCATGATCTTGATCGTGGACCCCGCGCGCGCCGAGGAAGTCGAGGCCGCTCTGGCCGAAGCCGGCGAGAAGACCTATCGCGTCGGCCGCATCGTGTCCGGCACCGGCGAGGTGCAGTACACGGGCGAAGGCAACCTGTACGGGTATCAGGGGTAAACTCCGGCATCTCCGTTACAACTTGCATGACCGAAAGGACCGCGTTTGCGGTCCTTTTTGATTAATGACTTCAGTCTAGCGCGCGCGTAGCCGCGCCAAGTAAACTTCGAGACGCCCACGAACCCGCTCATGAAGGTGACGCATATCGCCGGCGTGAAGCGCACGGTGGGAGAGGGGATGCGCGTGGAGCGCCACTGCGCCAACGCGCTGGCGGTGGCCCGCTACCTGGAGGGCGTGCCGTGCGTGAAGCGCGTGCTGTACCCCGGGCTGGAAAGCTCGCCGTATCACGAGCTGGTGAAAACCCAGATGAGCGGCCTGGGAACGGGGATCCTGTCCTTCGAGCTTGCCGACGACGTTAATGGTGTGGGGGCCTCGGCCCGAGGCCCCACACTAGCGCATGAGCGGGGCGGCGCCATGGCAGGTGATGGCGCCGAGCAGCGGCGCCGCTTCTTGCGGGTCGACGCGTTTGCCGCGACGCACCCATTCGCGGTAAAAGTCCAGCGCCGTGGTGCGGATAAAGTTCAGCACCAGCTCCTCAGCGTCGGCGTCCATCCATGCAAAAGGGTCCTGCCCAGCGGACTTATAGCGCATCATCTGCTCACGATAGATATGGTTGCCAAAGTCGTAGGGTCCGGGCGAACAGATAAGCTTCTCAATGGTAGGAGTTTGCCCGACAAGGAACATAAAGAAACGCTGCGCATGACCGTCAAGGTCTTTTGGCTGGTCGGCAGTGGTTTCGTAATTATCGAAAAAGTCGTTCATAACTTCATTCATCACGCTGTCGTACAGCGCTTCGATAGATTCGAAGTGCAGATAGAACGTCTTGCGGTTGATGCCGGCGCGCTCGGTTAAATCCTTCACCGTGATTCTTGCCACGCCCACTTCGCCCACCATATCCATGAACGCATCGCGTATGAGTTTGCGCGTGCGCACGACGCGCAAATCTGTTTTGCTTTCGGTCATGATCTCCCCCCGTACCTTGGCTGCGCCCATGCGTTTCGCCACAGAAAAATGCACGTGTGGCGAAATCCCCTTCGTTCGAAATGTGTCGATTATACCCCGATTCCTTGCGTTCGTTGCCTAAGCACCATATCGCGAAGCTGGGCAGTGAACGAGGTTTCCATACCCTCCATAATGCAGGTGCGAAACGGGTCCAGTATAAATCGGTCATCGTAATTATATCCCTTTTACCTAGGAAAACGGGATATGCGGAACGAAGGAGAGGATATGGAAGGTAGCAAAAGGATGCGTGCGGTGCTTAATCGTCGTAGCTTCCTCAGGCTAGGTGCTGCCAGCGGCGCACTTGCTGCTGTGGGCGGTATGGCCACCACGCAGGGCTGGCTGGCACCTGCGCAGGCAACAGCGGCGCCTGAGGAGCGCACGGCGTTCACCTACCACAACGAGCATTGCCTGTGTAACTGCATGTTGCAGTGCACGGTGCGTGACGGACGCCTGGTCATGGTGCAACCGCGCCCGAATAGTGACAAGCGTTTCCAAAACGTGTGCCTTAAGGGCATTTCCGAGATTGAGCACATCTATGGCGAAGCGCGCATTCAATCGCCTATGCGTCGCGTGGGAGAACGTGGCAGCGGTCAGTTCGAGGTGATCAGCTGGGACGAGGCGTTTAAAATCATCGCCGAGAATTTTCAGGCCACCATCGACAAGTACGGTTCGCAGGCGTTGTGGATTCAATACTCCACGGAGGCTTCGCAGCGCTTCAGTCCGCTACTAGCTTCCATTTTGGGCGCGCAAGCTGGCGGTTTGAACGGCTACGACATGGGCCAGGGCAACGGTCAGGGTCAAGCGTTCGGCTGGTCGGGCATGTTCGCGCTCAACACCATATGGGAGTGGAAGCAGGCTAACGTGGTGCTTATGGCCAACTGCAACGTGCTGGAAACGGGCATGATGTGGTCGCGCGCTTTCCTTGATGCTCAGGCTGCTGGCACGAAGATCATCGTACTCGACCCGCGTTTCACGGCAACGGCAAGCAAGGCAGACCAGTGGGTTGGGCTGCGCGCGGGTACCGACCCGGCGTTTTTCCTGGGAATGGTGAAGTACCTGCTGGACAACGACTTGTGCGATCGCGAGCACATGCTGGCGCACACGTCGTTCCCCTTCCTTGTGAACGCGAAAACCGGTGAGGTCCTCGGCGAGATGCACGATGCGGTGGATAAGGAAACTGGCAAGCCGAAGCAAGTGAAAGCCCCGTATGTGTGGGACAGCGCAACGGGTGCGGCTGTGCTGCATGATACGCCGGGCGCACAGCCTGCGCTCGAAGGCACCTTCACGGTGGACGGTGTGCAATATATCACCGAGTATGACTTGCTCAAGCAGCAGATGGCCGACTACACGCTCGACTGGGCCGAGGGCGTTACCGGTGTGCCGGCCGATACTATCGCCCAGGTGGCGCGCGAGTATGCAAAGGGTCCGTCTATCATCTGCAATGGCGTGGGCGGTATCGATAAGTTCTTCAACAACGACATCGCCGGCCACTGCTATGCGCTTATCGCCTCGCTAACCGGCAACTATGGCAAGCGCGGCACCGGTTGCGGTATCTACCACTACCACACTGTCCTGTCCGAGGCCAAGTTGGGCGCCTGGAAGCTGCCTGAGAACAGAAAGCCCACGCCTAGCAAAAAAGGCTTCTACGACATTGTGAACACCGACGACGTGCACGCGGCCATGTTCTTCGGCGATATTCCCACGCAGAAGGCGGCGAACTGGGCAAAAACGCAGCGTTGGTTGGATTCGCTGGACTTCGTGTGCCTGGCAGACATCTATCACAGCTCGGTTGTTGACTACGTTGACCTGGTGCTTCCCGTGTGCAGCAAGTTCGAGTGCGCCGACAGCGTGGGCGGCGTGAAGAACGCCAACGGCTATATTCTGGAGAACCAGAAGGTGCTTGACCCGTTGTTCGATTCCAAATCCGACTTCTACATTGAGAAGGGCATTGCCGAAGCCATGGGGCTGGGCGGTTTGTATCCGGAGAATGGCGAAGAATATGCTCGCGCTATCTTGACCACGGACGACCCGTCGTGTGAAGGTATCACACTTGAAGCGCTGAACAGGGAAAACGGTGCCTGCAAGCTGGTGCTGGATTGGGACGATACCGTCGGCGAGGAAGTGGGCATGACCTACGCAACGCCTTCGACCAAGCAGGAGCCGTACTACGAGAACATGCTGGCGTGGGGCCAGGCGTTCCCGCAGTGGGAGCGTCCTAACGAGGCGTACCCGGAAAACCCGCTGCGCGAAAAATACCCGCTGCAGTTCAGCCAAGCTCGTTCGCGCTTCCGCGTGCATTCTGCCTATTCGGGTGCGAAGTGGATCCAGCAGCTGTTCGAGCCGCATATCGAGCTGAACCCGTCCGATGCCGCTGCGCGTGGCCTTGTCGATGGCGACGAGGTTGAGGTGTACAACGATCGCGGTTCGTTCCGCACGAAGCTGCGCCTGAACAACGCCGTGCAGCCTGAAAGCGCGTTTATGGCCGAAAGCACGTACCGTCAGTATCTTAATGGGACGCTGATGCAAAGCGTATCCAACGATACGATGAACCCGCGCGGTTACGACATGATGTTCGGTCCCATGATTCCGTATAACGACACGCTCATTGAGATCAAAAAGGCAGGTGAATAGTCCATGACGAAACTGGCTATCGCAATAGACCTGCACCGCTGCATCGGGTGCAACACGTGCTCGATCGCTTGCAAGATGCAGAACAACGTCCCTGATGGCATGCTGTGGAACCGCGTGCTTACCGAGGGCGTGGAGATGTTCGACGACGCTGTTGGCGTGTACCCCAACCTTTCGCGTACGTATCTGCCGGTTGCTTGCCAGCACTGCGAGAATCCTGCATGCATGAAGGTGTGCCCGACCGGCGCCACATACAAAGATGAGCAGGGTCGCGTGGAGATTGATTACGACCGCTGCATCGGCTGTCGTATGTGCATGGGTGCCTGTCCGTATAACGCCCGCGTGTTCAACTGGAACGAGCCTGTGCGCGCGACAGGTTTCCACTATGGCGATGCCGACGTGCCGGTTCGCCCGCGCGGCGTGGCCGAGAAATGCAGCCTGTGCAAGGAGCGTACCGATCGCGGCGACGAGCCTATGTGCGTGCATTGCTGCCCGGGCGATGCCCGCGTGTTCGGCGACCTGGATGATCCGGATTCGGCAGTGTCGAGGCTTTGGCGTCGTGGCGGTCATGTGCTGCTCGAGGAAAAGGGCACGCGCCCGCAAGTGTTTTACGTGAACTAGGGGGTTGATGGATGGATAAGCGAAAAGCCCTGTTCAGCGGGCGAACTATGGCGGTTGTCGTCGTGTTGGCGGCGGTGGTTTTAGCCGCGGTGGGCTGCTGGGTTGCCCAGCAGACGTACGGCCTGGGTATCACGGGCATGAACAACTCCAACTCATGGGGTCTGTACATCATGGCGTTCATGTTCTTCGTCGGCCTGTCGGCTGGCGGTCTGATTGTGGCAAGCTCGGCGCACGTGTTCGGCATAGAGTCGTTTAAGCGCGTGTCGGTGCCGGCGGTCATCACGTCCATCGTATGCATCTGCTGTGCTGGCGCGTTCGTGCTCATCGACCTTGGCGGCGTGGCGCGTGTGTGGCGCATGTTCGTGGGGTTGAACTTCGTCAGTCCGCTTGCGTGGGACATGATCGTTATCACGTGCTACCTGGTTATCAACGTGCTTGACCTGGTGTGGTTGGTGCGCGGCGACGAGCGCAAGGTGGCAGTGCTCTCTCGTGTGGCGCTGCCGGTTGCCATCCTGGTGCACAGCGTGACGGCATGGATTTTCGGCCTGCAGATTGCCAAGGCGTGGTACTCGGCGATCATGGCTCCCATTTTTGTGGCATCGGCCTGCGATTCGGGTCTGGCATTGCTGCTTATCTGCCTTTTGGCGCTTGACCGTGCGAAGTTGTTCAAGTTCGACCGCGATTTGATGAAGTCGCTGGCGGGGCTGCTTGCGGTGTTCGTGGCGGTGGACGCGTTCTTCATCGGCTGCGAGTGCCTGACCATGGGTTACCCGGGTGCGGGCGAGGCCGAGGCGCTGGCTATCATGACCACCGGCAAGACGGCGCCGTTCTTCTGGTTTGAGGTTATCGGTGGCTTGGCTGTGCCGTTCTTGGTACTCGTGTTCGCTCGGAATCGCGAAAATCCGGCGTGTGTGGTGCTGGCGAGTGCGCTGATAGTGCTTGGTGTGTTCTGCAAGCGTGCGTGGCTGCTGTTCACCAGCTTCACCGTGCCGAACGTCTATGGCGGCAACGGCATTACGTTGGGTACGGCTGCCGCTCAGGTAGGCGATGCCGGCGACGTGTGGACTACGCTGGGCGTATATGCGCCTACGCTGCCGGAGGTCGTAGTGTTTGCGGGCGTGGTGTGCGCGGGTGCGCTGGCGTACATGATCCTATCGAAGTGCGTGCTGCCAAAATGCGGTGGTGAACAATAGCTATGGCGTGTAGGAGTCGGTTGCAATCGGTGACCGGCTCCCTTTTTCGTGAGAGGTAGCGGATTGCGATGATGGTGGATAGGGAAACGTTTGTGCAGGTGGCGCCCTGGCTGGCGATTGCCGGCAACGCGCTTTTGACGCCGCCCTTGCAGGCAGGTGTGCAGAGTGCGGCTATATTTGATGCTTGCCTATGGGAAGTGCTTGCGGCGTGCGAAGACGCCGAGGTGGCGAATGCGGCAGATAAGCTGGTGAAGTATCTTGACGGGCGCGAAGAGGCGGCGGCCGCGTCGCGGGAAGCGCAAACCGGTGTTTGTGTTTTAGACGCCAGGGATGGCGCGAGTAATCTTGATGATCGAGTGCAACGCGCATCGGTGGAGTTCGCGCATCTGTTCGTGGGGCCGCCGAAACCGGCTGTTGCCCCGTGGGAGACGTTTTACTGCCAGCAGGGTTGTGCCGTCGGGTTCGGCGAGGCGACTCATCAAATGCGCGCGGCCTTGCGCGACAACGGTTTGGAGTTGGCGCAGGCGGGAAGACAGTACGAGGACCATATGGGCATCGAGCTTCTGCTGGCAAGCGAATTATGCCGCCGAGTAGGTGAAGGCGAGGATTGGGGAGCAGATGCAGGGTGTGTTCCCTCTGCTGCGAGCGAAGGCGCGGATGCGAATACGCAAAACGCCCTGAGCGCGGCGCAGCATGCTGTCGACTTCGTGCGCACCCGCCCGCTTTCCTGGATGCCAGCCTTGCGCGAAGCGGTAGAACGTGAATCCCCCAACGGTTTTTACGCATCTCTGTTGCAGCTAACCCAAGCGTTGTTGGAACTGGTTGCGTAAGGAGGGGATATGTCGTCAGCGGTAACATAGCTGATAGTGTTTGAGGTTTGCGCCCTACTGCCCGTTCAAGACGATGCTCGTATAATCCTGGCTTACGTTGCGTGCAATCCGGAACCTCGAAAACGGCGATAGCGCGGCAGCGGCGGCGGATTTGAGGCGCACTGAAACGTGCTTGCGCCAGCACATGCTGGCCTGGTTTCCTGATTTCTCTGAGCGAACCATGCAGCTTGTCCAGACCCGTTTCTATCGCGGTGTTTTGCGAATGACCATTCGCGAGAACGCGCCTCCGCCCTCTGCTCGTCCTTGCGCCCGAGAAGCGGCAGGCGGCTCAAAAGGCCGCGTTGCAATCTTTTTTGCGATGCCGAAACGCTAGTGCGGGTCTCGGCTTTCGAAAATCACAGATGGCGCTCTGCCTGCTTCGCTGCTGCGTTCGACGCGGTGCCCATGTCGGGCACGGTGAAACTGCGTTCGCGGCAGACCTTGCTGGCATGCTTGGTCAGCGCCATGGCGCGCAGGTCGATGGCGGCTTTGATCTTGTCGATCCTGCCGGGTTCGTTGGCTATGAAGGGGTTGCCGAGCAGGATGTCGCAGGCCTGCTCGGAGAAGCCCTTGAGCTTGGACGGGTCGAGCCAGGAGAGGTCTTGGCAATGCCGTTCGACCTGGTCATCGATTCTGCGGGCGAAGGGTCGCATCATGCCGGCGCGCGGCGTCGTGTAGCCGCCGAAGGGCTGGGCGAGCTCGCGGTTGCACCAGAGGGCTTCGCCGGTGTCGAACACCGGCGCCGCGCGGAGCCATTCCCTGCTCTCGCTGTCGATAAGCACGCCGAAGTTGTTCCAGTGCCTATCGAAGTTCGCCATGAGGTAGTCGACGACGAGCATCTTCTCCACGTCCTCGCGTACGTTGAGCCCGTGAGCGGCGCAGGTGGATACGTAGAAATCGTACAGCCCGAGGTCCGAGGGGCGTTTCGATGAGCAAAGCAGCGCATACGCCGGGACGAACTCGGTCGTCTGGTCGGTCATGGGCTTGCAACGGGAGGCCCACTTCATGAAGCCGCCGTCCTCGAGTTCGTAGGAAACGTAGTCGTCCATGCCGAGCAGTCGCGAGCACAGCACGCTGGCGATCTTCTCGTTGAACGGTTCTTGGAACCTGCCAGAGGCGCGCCCCGACTTGACCAGCACCCGCTGTCCGCCCTCAATCGTCCAGCGCTTCGGCAGGTTGCCGTTCAGGGCCGCATCGGGCGAGGAGGCGAGGATGTTCGCGTTGCTTCTGATCTTCTCGATGAGGGAGGGGACCGATGAGGCGTCGTGCGGAAGCAGTAGCTTGCCGAGCTCTTCGCTGAAATCGTTCTCGAAACAGTTGACGTCGCTCCATGTGGAGATCGAGCCGGTCGGGCGAATCCAGTATTGGTCGGACAGCGATGCTCCGAAACCGGAGGCCATGAGGGAAGCGGCCGAGGGAAAGCCGACGGCGCGCAGCCGCTCGACGGCATCGGGGCGGAAGTCGGGGATGCCCCTGTTCTTGAACCATATCGAGAGCCTGTCTCGCGTGATGTTGCCGTATGGGTCGACCGACATGAGCGGCGCATGGCCTGCATCGAAGACATGGGTTTTGCCGGTGACGGCCTGGCGGTCGTGGTTCCAGGTGAACTCGGCGACCTCGTGGTCGCGGCACATGAGGGTGAGCCGTGATAGTTCTGGCGGTCTGACGTCCATCATCTGGCTCCGCTCCTTTCGTCTGCCGGCAACGACGTGCTGTCATTCTACCGCATGGTCGCTAGCCACGCGCAAACCTGCTCAAAGGCCGCATCCGCTCCAAGCGCCTAACGGCGTCGACTTGGTGCTTGCTGATAATCCGCTGCTCGCAATGCCTCGACATGCGAACAGGGGACGGAGGCGTGTTCATGCAACGCCCTTGTGCCCGAGAAGCGGCAGGCGGCTCAAAAGGCCGCGTATGCAGCCTTTTTTGCGATGCTCAGACACTCGTGCGAATCGGGGTATTTTCTTAAAAACCCATCACCATTTTTGGGTTATATGGGTATCTGACCTGCGGAAACGACATGTTACCCCGATTCGCCGCTTGCGAGGAAATCGGCGCTCAGGGGTGTTTTCTTCTTGTGGCGTGCGCTACAATCCCAATCGTTGCGAAAGCAATCTGCTCGTTCGAGCGTATCTGATTTTCCCCATCGGGCATGCGTTATGCCTCGATGCTCTATATGTTTCCCCATTGTTGTGGTTATCGTCGCGAAGTGGCGACGTTGTCCCCTATGCCGTATGCGTCGGGGCGGTTTCATCGTGCGCAGATTGCGCTAGGAAGGGAAGAGGAAATGCTCGTTTCGCAGTTCACGAAAGAACGTCTTGGCGCGGCGTCGGTCGTTGCCGCTTCGCTGGAGTGTCGTTTCGGCACCTCCTATGCCGCTTCCGACATCGTTATGGCCAGCGGGGTCGACAGCGCCATCAACGCGTTTATGGGCGCGGTGCTCAAGCCCGAAGACGAAGTGATTGCGTTTGCGCCTTGCGGCCAGACGTATCGTGCGCTTGTTGAGGGTCGAGGCGCTCGCCTGGTTGAGGTTTCGCTTGATGAGGAAACGATGCTGCCCGACTTCGTCGCGCTCGAGTGTGCGCTCACCCCGCGCACGAAGCTGGCAATCGTGAGCATGCCGAACGATCCGATCGCTATGGCGTATCCGGAAGCTGTCGCCGACGGCATCGCCGGCGCGCTGTTCCGCGCCCAGCGCGCGTTCGGCCGTACGATTCTGCTGCTTTCCGATGAGGCGCATAGTGATATGGCGAACGATGAAGCGCAAAACCCTTGGTGGCCTGCTTTCTATCGCAATTCCGCGGTTGTGCGCACGTCCGACGTGTCGGCTTCCGTTGCCGGGGAGCCTGCCGAGTATGTCGCGTTGACGCCGGAGATGGCCGACCGCGGCGATGTCGTTGCCGGCATCCGTCGCGCACTTCGCGAAGCCAATGTCGCGTACGCACCTGCCATGGCGCAGCGCGTGACGGTTCTGCCCTCGGCCGCATCCCCTGTCTCGTTCGCCGCTCGCTTCGCCTCGTAGCGCACAAGGTTGCGCTAGGGGCGGGAAGCCCCTGATAGCGCTAACCGCGGCTTCGAGGGTGTCGGGCTTGCAGCGAATATTGCTATGGCCGTCTCCCTTACCTTTCTGTTCATTACTGGATAGCATCTTTCGTTTAGGTTTGCACACGTCAGCATTTTCAGGTTCAGTTAGCTTTTTCAGCATGCGTCAGCTTTGTTAGGTTCCGTTAGCATAGTTAGCAATCGTCAGTTCCAGTGCATTAGCTATAGGGCTGCCAAGAGTGCTTGGCAGCCCTTTCTGTATTGAGCGTTGCTCGCTAACGGTTCGTAACAAGCGGAAAGCGAGACAGGACGGCTTTCGCCCGTTCATCCCGCGCGTTCTCGGTGGAAAAAACTAGGGCGCATCCGACCTCGCGGACACGCCCTTGCAAAACCAAGTGGTTTTTCCAGCAGAGAACAATCATGGCCGCTTAGGCGTTTGCGTGTCAATAAGCTTGAGCAGAAAACGTGGCGCACGAAACCCGACGGCGATCTTCTCGATTGCAGGCTTAGGGGCCCATGTACGCTCCAGCAAAGAAGGCTGCGACATTTTTTTCAAGAATGCGTTCTCTATCTCGAGTTTGCGGATGCATCTTCTTGCCTCGTGCAAGCGCGCGGTTCTCGGCCTTCGAGTCAGGCTCGCTTGTGAGTTCGTTCCTTTGCGGGAACTACGGGTCGCCCGGCAAGCACGGGCGGGGTGGCGGACGGGCAACGTTACCGAACGCCCATTTGATATACTAATTAACTGTTGGTATACTATATGGCAATGGCCCCGGGAATGACCTCTGATTCAAGTCACCGGGGCTCGATTTGTATCTATAGGAGTTTTCTTGGCTGACGAGCAATGCAACCATCAGACGAAACGCGCCTGCGTCAACGGCATGAATATCCTCCCGTGGGTTGAGAGGTGGCTTTCCCCTGAACGTCTTGCCCCTTACCTCGAAGCTAGCGAGTGCGATGCCGAGAAGGCGCTCGAGCTGTACCGCTGGAACGTTGCGCTCGGGCAGTTCCTCATGCGCGACATCTCGTACTTCGAGGTGGCTCTCCGCAATGCTTACAACGATACGATGGAGGCTCGTTGGGATGGCGAGTGTCACTGGCTTCTCGATGGCGACTCTCCTGTGCGCAGGCCTGTCATGAGGAAGTCAGGCAAGGGCACGGTGGACGTCAACCGCATCAATCGGAAGATCATCGACGTTGCCGTGAACGGGCTTCCCGAGGGGTTTTCGAGCGGTGACCTTGTCTCGAATCTGACACTTGGCTTCTGGGTTCATCTTACGGACCGCAGCCGCGAGGCTGTCATCTGGCGAACAGGACTTTATGCCGCCTGGCCGAAGGGCACGAGGCGCGTTGCGCTCCAGAACCGGCTTGACGGCATCCTGCGCGTGCGCAACCGTATCGCGCACAACGAGCGGCTCTTCAACCCGAAGTGCGAGCAGCTATCCCCGATGCGCGTGAACGCTGATGCTCTGGCGCTTCTCGGGCAGCTCTGCCCCGAGGCGGCGGCGTACGTTCGAGGGTCAGACAAGGAGACTATTGAAGATTTCCTTGCGCGCAACCCTGCGCCTGTGAACGTGAGGCTTTAGCTACTAGCCCCGTTCAGCATATTGCCGCTCATCGTTATGAGCATGTGAGCTACAATTCAGTTAGTGAAACAGTCCTTGCGGACTCTACGTGAGGCAAGGACAAAGGAGGGTCGCTGGAACAACCAGCGGCCCTTTGATTTTGCTAGGGGATCGCGCGTCATTTGTTTTCGAACGGAACAGGGGAGGCGGAGGTGCGTTCGTGTAGTGGCGCGGGCTGATTGGGAACCTCTCGGACCTCATCTCAATTGATACGGGAAAGCTCCGAGAGGTTTGTCGTCCTGTGCGGTTGTTGACGCTTGCTAATGCTTTTCTTTACGCTGGCAGCCAGACGCGGGTGAGCGGGAGAATCGCGCGGTCGTTATCGTTGACTTTGTCGTAGACCTCAACGTAGTTACGCACGAAGGAGTCAAGGTCGAGCAGACGAACGGGGACGTAGGCGTGATCGGCTTCATAGCGAGCTTCCTTGGTGGAGCCGCCGGTGGAAACGTAGAGCTCGCGGTCTTCTGGTCGAAGCCTGGCAATGAACGATCTGATTGCAAACGCACTCACCATGGCGCCCTTGCGGTGTTTGACCTTGGCGATAATGCGTGGGCTATCTTTGATGAGAGTGCGGCTACGGCATTGTCTGCTCGTTCGGGTTTCGAGCAGCCGACGATGTCGGTCCGGTTTGCGACCGCGTTGGTCGCAAACCGGTGCTTGTCGGCGGGCTTGTGGCATTTTCGGCGGGAAGCGTGGCCTGCGCAGCGATCTGGAGCATCGAAGCGCTTATCCTGTTCCGTTTGATCGAGGCTACGGGTGCGGGCGCGGTGTGTGCGGTTTCAACTGCGATAATCAAGGATTGCTTCAAACCTGAGCGCCGCACCGCCTTGTTTTGGTTCTGCAGGTGATCATGGTCATCGGTCCTGTGGTGGCACCCTGTGGGCCTACCTGCTCACTTCGCGCAAAGCGCATATCAAGGAGCTGGAGAAGTAAAACGGCGGGATTTTTCGATCGCGTATGGATTTGCGCCATTTTGTTGGATGAGGTGCGCGGTTTTGCCGATGGGCATTATCGAGAACGTAACGAAAACGAGCTTGTTTCAGCGCTTTGAGCATGCTATGAAAAGCGACCGCGTTTAATGATTTTGCAAAAAAGGCACGCGCTGGTGACGCTGTTCTGCTATATCAACATGAGTCCCAACACCACTTGCTTGCCCGCTGGCACGCTGGCCAGCGGCGCGAAGCTGCCGACAACATCGTACCTGTTCGGACCGGAATTCGTCATGAGGGCGCCTTTCGTCAGGGGTTTCCTTAGCTTTGTTGGCCGCTGTCCTTATAGGTGCGGCGTCTATTGCGCGTCCGGGTGCCGTGCTTCGCGAACGCAAGCGGTATAAAATCGATTTCATGAGCAAGCAGTATGCCTTGCTTTTGGCGGTTCAGGAACTCACAAAAATGACCACTGTTGGACAGAAAGTTGAGACCTTGAACGATAAAAGACTTCTCATATGCTTGATTAGCCTGAATCCGTTCACCTATTCCATGAATTCCTTCGTTGAGTACATATTTGGATACTCATTTGCGCCCTGACGGTGACTGGTAAAACGCTCATTCGGTATCCTCACAATTTGTCCTAAATTCCTTCAGCTTCTCGGGATATTGCCCAACAGTGGCCACTTTTTCGAAAAGATGAGCATCATATGCTGCGCTCGTCTCCCTTGACGCCTGACTGCTTGATTCGCAGTTTTTGCACGCCCTATAGCGAAAGGGCCCTTGGGGCCGAAGTCGCTAAAGGAAAGGACTGCATATGCGAACGCCAAACGCTTCGCAGCCAAAAGCGCGGGAAATCAAAGCTGAGGAAACTTTCGCGAGTTCATCGCCGAATCCTGCTTGCTGTTCAAGCGTTGAACAGATTTGCTGGAACTCGGGAGGGCGGCACATGAACAACGCACACGAACACGGTGGCTGGACGATTTCCGAGGTTGAGCGCCTGACAGGATTGCCGCGGCGCGACATCCAGCGCTGCTGCTACAACGGGAAAGGAGGGTTGGGTATTGTACAACCCCAGAACAGCACATGGGGAAGGAGAACTTATAGCGCACGTGAAGTCGCAACGCTGTTCGTGGTCCGCCTGGAAAAGCAGCAGGGACTGAGTCTCTCCGAAATCGGTGAAAAGCTGCGCAAGCACCCAGCAACTGGAAGTGAGGCAGAACCCGGGCTGCTGGCGGTACACATAGAAAGACTCAAAGAACGACAAGAAGAGGTTGCGGGGCAGCTCCTGGCTGCGCGAGCGTTGCTGATGGCTTCGCAGGGTGAAGAACCGATGTTGGCTGGCGAGCTTATCGAGAACGAAATCGATGCGCAGGTGGTCGAAGCCTTTCACAAGATGGTAGATGAAGAAGCAAGGCAGGACGGTATGAGTGCTGACTGTGCCGCCCATCGCGGGTGGCTTGCCCGCTCTTTTGCACCGCTTGTGGAGAACGCTGATTCTTCTGAAGCATCAGCGTGCGCCGCGCTTGCGCTTGCCGGCGCGATTGACGACATCCATGGACGTTACAACGTGTCGCATGTTGCTGCAAAGGCAATTCTGAACTGGGCATTTAATGCACCCGGCATGTCCGTTGTTGTTGATGTATGGCTTGGGCCGGGAGCCTACGAGCTGCTTTTGCGGACGCTTCGTTAGTTCGCGGCTATATGGAATACGACCGAAAGGAACCATTATGAAACAGGCGATCATCGTTGCAGCAAGCGCCGCAATGTTTGCCTTAGCTCTTGCGTTTGCTGGTTGTGCCGCACCTCAAGACCAGCAATCAAACGTCGAGCAGAAAGGTAGCGAGGCCCAGCAGGAAACGGCTGTTCAGCAAAGCGAACCGATTAAGCCTTCTCCCGATAAGCATACGTGGTACGTCAAAGACTACCGCGGAATGAACGCGGCATCTGTTGGCTATACCGCTTTAGACGAGTTGCGTCACGACCGGTATGGTAGCGGCACCTTGGGGATCGTCTACGTCAGCGCTGAAGGAGCGTATATTAACCCGACGGACGAAGAGAGTCTGAAGCAGTACGTTGTTTACGACCAAAATCTGAAACCCAATACAGAAATCAAGCTTGAGTTTTTGAGGCAGGAAGATGGGACCGAATACGATAATCTTGTGGCAAGCGAGTCTCAGGAAGAGATAGTGCTTGCAGTAAAGAAAATCGGGGAAGTTGACGGTACGGCACCGTGCATGACCGCAATCGATTCCTCGCCAGATAAGTACACGCGTGCGTTGCGGGATTACGTTGGGCGCAATCTGGCTTCATGCGGATATATCAGTATGGCGGGCTCGCTTGCCGACCATTATGGTAGCGGATACATCACGATGAATGTGCTAGCCAGCGATGGAAGCTATATCGAGCTCGATGACAAGGATTCGTTGGCTGACTATGTGGTAGTTGGGCAAAGCATGCAACCGAACACCATGATTACCATGGAGTTTAGCAAGAAAGCCGACGGCACGGAATACGATAACCTTGTGAGCAGCCAAAGTGTGAAATCGCTAGACCTGAAAGTGGCCAAGCTGAAATCCTGATGCTTGTGCAATTCGAGAAGCGCCTACTAGTTAGCAAGTCTTAGATGCGGGCCGATGCGAAAGCATCGGCCTGATTTGGCTCGGTTAGCGTGTGCGGAGCCTGTTGGGTATGCGCGGAATTATCGAGGTGGGTGCCGGCTAGAAGTCGATCAAGTCGCGTACGTTAACTTCGAGGGCATCGGCGAGGCGGCACAAAATGTCAAGTCCCACGTTCACGGTGCCGTTCTCGATTTGCCAAATGTGCGTCTGGCTCGAGCCAATCATGAGGGCAAGCTTGCGCTGGGACAGCCCCTGCTGCTCCCGTAACGTCTTGATGCGCGCGCCCATCCGCTTTCTTCGCTCGTCTGTGCTCATAAGCGCATCGTAAAAGCTACAATAGAAAAGGTGACTTGCTATAGCAAGTCAGCAGTCGAAACCGCAGATGATAGGTACAGGGAAGCGAGCGCGAACACCCGCGCCAAAAGGAAGGACAACGGGATGGAACTTCTGCCCGGGAACACCAAGCCGAAAGCGGACGCACGGTTTTACACACGATACGCAATAAGCGCGTTGGCGCTGCTAGCCGTGTTGTTCTGCTTCGCAAAGTTCGCAAGCACCATGTCGATTATCGTGTTCGCATTTGTGCTTGCTTTGCTGACCGCAATAGCCACACCTACCTTCGCCTATGTGCTGTTCACCTCCAAACTACATGACCGCACCTTGCTTAGCGAAACGGGATATATCGCGAAAATCACTCGAGGCAAAATCCTGCGCATCCTCGTCTCGTTCGTGCTTTCTGTTTTTGCGATAGCCAGCTTGCTGTTGTCGGTTGTTCGATGGGGACAACTGGAATGGGTAATCGCGATTGTTGGCGTCATCATTTGCCCGTTCGCGTTCATGCTGGCGAACAAAATCTCGGCACACGAGTTCAAGCTTGTTTTCGAGAAAACCGGAACACTGCTGCTTGGAGGGTTGCTTCTGATGGCGGCTCTTGGCATCGCTTCGGCCGTCGTGGTCGTGAACACCGCTGCGCCTCAGGTCAATAGCGTTCTCGAATGTTTCTTAGCTCACGAGAATCCCTTCGGCGAATCCTCGTCGACATTGTTGGCAGATGCCGGTTTAGTGACGACATACACCGACACGGTGATGTCTTGTTTGCTATCCCATATCGCCGATGCATCGTGGAGCGGATACGTTGGCCTGCAGATCGCCCTGCTAGTTTGTTCGCTTGGCGGCTTCGTCAACCTGCTATGCACCTGCATGATGCCCGATTGCGTTATCGAGTTGTTCTTGCCGCTTGCCGACGTGGGCGAACCAGAGGAACGCATTCAGCAGCGCAAGTTACAACCTGGACTGATTGCGCTTGCAGCCATCCTGGCAGTAGCCCCTATAGCAGCGGCATTGTGGGCCGACGCGAAAGCTAAGGAGATAGAGTCGATTGACGGCGTTTCGCAAGGAAAGCAGCTTGTGCGGGATCAAATCGGTAAAGCAGTTTACGTCATCGACGGAAAGACGTACGACCAAGAAGCTGTCGAGATGGTGCTGTCCGACCTGTCGGGTGAAACCTCGCAGTTAACCAATCGCGTGCAAAACACGCTTGTGCCTTTGGTTAACGCTGCCTTCGATAAGCGGATCGAGAACATTGATAACTATCTTGATTGGTATTACTCGCTTCCGGCTGACTACGAACGAGTGATTCGCGTATTCACCGGTAGTCTAGAAGAAGGACTGCGAAACCAACTCTCAACGTCGCTTTCCCAGGGCATCGATGATTCGGGGCTCAACGATGAAATGCAAGCCTGCGCTGAGCAAGCAGCACAACTGCAGGAAAAGCTCAAGAACAGGCTTGCGGATTGCGAGGTGACCAACGTTCCTGATTGGCTTCAAAAGCCAGCAGAGTTCAACCCTCAACGATTGACGGAAATCCAAAAGCCTTCTGAACAACTTATGGAAGACAGCCAGCGAATCGCTACCAGCGTCGGGGCAGGCGCGGTCGGCGGCTTCGTTGCAAAGAAAGTTGTCGATCGAGTTGTTGGAGAAAAAGCATTTGCGAAGATGACGACGACGCTTGCGAGGTCATTGGGACTGAAAACCGCGTCATCGGCAATCGGCAGTGTAACAGGAAGCGTTGTGCCCGGTGCTGGTAACGTTGCGGGTTTTGTAGCCGGAACCGCAATCGGAACCGGCATCGATTTCGCCATCTTAAAAGCCGATGAAACGCAAAACCGTCAAACCTACCACGATGAGATTGCGGAAATTATCGAGCAGCAACGAGCAGAAGCCCTAGCAGCGCTCCCCCAAGCGCCTCGGGCGGAGTAAGGAATAAAAGTCGCTTATCGAAAAGGAAGCAAAAAGGTGCTTACGTTCCTAGATGAGCATTTGGCTCTATAGTCGCTATACGGCGCAACTTTTGGACCTTCTAATGAAAACGCTAGAAGGTCCAATTAAGTTTAGCGGCTCGAGCGTCCTATCCCAGCAACCACTTCCAGGCTGGCACAACGTGAATCATGCCTTCGGGGACGTTGATGTTTGATTCTTCGTCGAGTGTTATTATGGTTGCGGCGTTCTTTTCGAAGCGCGCCATGGCTTCTTGCAGCGCGGAGACTTCGCGCTGGCGCGTAGCTTCGTTTTTCATGCTCAGAGACACTTGTATCAGCTCGTAGGCAATTCCGAACGCCTCATCGCCTTCGATGAAGTCTATCTCCTTGCCGGATTTTAGCTTCAGCAACGCGATAGAGTCCACGCGGGAAGATGCGCGACGCCTCATTTCCAGGTACACAGCCGTCTCAAGCGCTCTGGTCAGGCCATCGCTTGTTGCAGGAGCCAGCGCGCACAGCAAACCGGGGTCTTCCGCGTACACCTTGAAGCCGCCCAGGCGAACCTTTTGCGCGGAATGGGTGAACTCGTACACCTGGTGAAGCAGATGCGCGTCTTCGAAGGCGTCGATGATGGCAGAAATGGTTGCGCGCCCGGGCGAATAGCCTGCGCTTCTGCTCATGCCGTCTATCTTGCTGATGGAGAAATCGCGTCCGCTTGAAGCGAGCGAGATTCTTGCCAGGTTTCGCGCAAACGCCGCGTTCGAAAAACCGTGGCGCTCAACGACATCGCGAGCAACTGTGAACTGCGCATAGCTTTGCAGCACGCTGGCGCGCTCATTGTCATCGAGCATTTGAACGCCGGGAAAGCCACCTTGCACGGGATAATCCTGACATGCCCGCTTCAGAAGCGATTGCTGTTCTTTGTCGAACATTCCTTGTTGATC
This sequence comes from Senegalimassilia anaerobia JC110, assembly GCF_000236865.1. Lineage (GTDB taxonomy): Bacteria > Actinomycetota > Coriobacteriia > Coriobacteriales > Eggerthellaceae > Senegalimassilia > Senegalimassilia anaerobia. The sequence continues at coordinate 273,666 of NZ_HE611016.1, forward strand.
TTCGAGCACGTGGTGGTAGCGGGCGTATTCGCGAAAACTAAACGGAAGCAGCTCGTAGGCGATCGATCTGCCGCGAAATTCCGCTGCTACATCGGTGGAAAGCATACGGGATGACGACCCCGTTACGTACATGGTGATTTTTTCGGTATCGACGATGCGCCGCGCAGCAATATCCCAATTGGGAACTTCCTGGATTTCGTCGAAGAAGAGGAAAGTCCCTTGTGAGCGGCTTGATGGGTGCAGTTCGAAAAAAGTTTCCAGCACTTCGTCGATAGTAGAGGCCGTGAAGGGGCGAACGCGATCGTCGTCGAAATTGAAGTAACAGTTTTTATCAGCTTTCGCCTGAAACTGTAACAATCTGTTACAGGTTTGGCAGGCTACCGGGATGAGCGTCCTTGGTAGGTTACGCTTCGCTTGGCCTTCAGACGCGCGAAACCCGCAGGTGAGGAATCCCTACCTGCGGGTTTCGTGTTTGTGCGCTCCTGTTGGGCATGACGGTTGCTTGCGTGCGCTCGAAGCGGCTAGCTTGCGGTCGCTTCTGCCAGCAGCTTACTGCTCGTCGGTTATGCCGGCGGCTTCCTCGAGCAGCTTGCTGTCGGTGTAGCTCAGCCAGCCGTCGGGTACCACGGCGTCGGTGTGGCACTGCGTGCAGTAGTTCACGCTGGCGCGGTGCGCTTTATGGCACGTGGTGCACTTCTGCTCACCGTGCTGCGGGGTGTGCGGGTTGATCTTGCCCATCCACGCCGTCTTTTTCACCAGTTCGTCACGACCGTAAGGGTGGCAGCTCGTGTTCATGCAGAACTCGTCGGAGTTCTCAAGACCGCGCGCCTCCACCAGCTGCGTGGACGTGCGCTCGCCAAGCGGGCTGTCGTAGTTGCCGGTGACCCACTCGGCGCCCTCGGTCATCTGCTCGTCAAGCTGCGGCACGTGGCAGTCCATGCAGGTTTTGCCCGCCTGATTGTGCACGGCGGCCAACATGCTGCTGGCGTCCTCGACCTCGTTGCCCCACTTGTCGGTTGCCGGCTGCCCCGGCGTGGCCTCGAACGTGGGCAGGTAGGGGTCCATCGGGTCGTGGCAGATGGCGTTGCAAAAGCTCGGCTGCTCGTGCCACACCATGAAGCCGGCGCCGGCCACCACCAGAACGACCGCGATGCAGCCGAGCGTGATGCCCAGGCGCTTGCGCTTCTCCATCGGGCGTTTGGCCGCCGGCTGCGACGCCTCTTCGCGTTTCGTCTCTTCGGATTCGCTCATCGCTTACTTCCTTTCCAACGCGCTCGGCGCCTACGCGATGCCCAGTACGTTGCGTACGGCGATGCGGCCGAACGCGCAGCATTCGCCCAGGTTGCCGCCGCCGTTGTACATGTCGCACCACACGCTGCCGAACTCGCCGGCGCTGTAGAGGTTGGGGATCACATCGCCGTTAAGGTCGAGAATCTGCGCATGCTCGTTGCGGCGCGGGCCGCCGTCGGTGTTGAGCATCGTGGTCGAGCAGTGGCACGCATGGAACGGGGCGCCCTTGATCGGGGTCAGCGTCTTAGCCGGACGGAAGAACGCCGGGTCGCTGCCGTCTTCGCAGTACTGATTCCACTGCGCCACGGTCTTCACCAGCTCGTCTTTGTTGATGCCCGCCTTGTCGGCCAGCTCCTCGATGGTGTCGGCCGTGTAGCCATAGCCCTCGCTCGACGGCTCGAAGTTCGGAGCCGTCGAGTAGGCCATCATCTTCTTGTAGCCCTCGTCATCCAGGATGTACCACGTGGTCTTCGGCATGGGCAGGTGCGGCCATTCGCCGCCGAACTGCATGTGGCCATGGCGGCTGCCCACGTTGATGTTGAGCGGATTCTGGTCGATGACCTCCCAGTCGTGCTCATGGTCGGAATCCCAGTCCATAAAGAAGCGGCGGCCGTTTTCGGCCACGGTGATGCCGAATTGCTTGGGCGTGCGCATGGTCACGTCTTCGCCCTCGATGGGGCTGACGCTCGTCCACATGCCCGCGCAGCTGTTCATGTGCCACATGTCGGCGCCGATGCGGGCGCAGATGTAGTGGCCGTCGCCAGTGTTCATGCGGCCGGCGATGCAGCGCGCAGTGGCGGCGGACAGGTAGTCGGCGCGCATCTGCTTGTTGTTCTCGAAACCGCCGCAGCACATGATGACGCCCTTATTGGCCTTCACGTACACGGTCTGGCCCTCATAGGTGTACACGCCGCCGAGGACGGCCTTGCTCTCGGGGTCCTGGATGAGCGCGGTAAGCGGAGCGTTCAGCTTGTGCGTGATGTTGGGGTTTTCCGCGAACACCGAGTTTACAAACTTGATGACGTGGTCGTACTTTTCGTCCTGGAAGAACAGCACGCCCAGGTTGTAGCCGTGCGGCAGCTCGGCATACTCGGGGTAGCACGTATCGCCGGTGCCGGGATGGAAGTGCGTGGTTGCCTTGATATAGCTGTCCTGGAACCCGGGCAGGCTTTCCAGCCACGTGCGATTCTCGTGGATGCCCTCGGCGAACGCATCGAGCACCGCGTCGGGCGTGTTGTCCATCTCGCCGCGCAGCTCGTAGAGGTACTGGCGGAAGCCTTCGGCGTGCTCGTCGTCGGTCCACAGCACGCGACCGGCGGAAAACGGGCTGTCGCCGTCGCCGAGCACGAGCGCGCCTTTCTCGAGCAGCAGCGCCTTGGCGCCGTTGCCCTCGGTGGCCACCGTTGCCGCAGCCACTTGACCGGCCAGGCCGCCGCCCACGATGAGCACGTCGGTTTCCTCGTCCCAATCGATCTCGCCGATCGACTGCGCGAAGTTGTTCTTGTTGGGTTCCTTGCCCTTTGCGGAGCATCCGCCGAGCGCGGCGGCCGCGGCGCCAGCGAGCACGGTCGCGCCCGCCGCCTTGATGAAGCCGCGACGCGACTGCGTCAGGTTCAAATCAGCCATCGAATCCATCTTCGTCCCTTTCCGTGAATTCCGATTCCCACGTCTGTGGCTGATAGGAACGATACGCAAGCCGGCTGAGGGAATCGTCACCCGCACCTGGGGTAACGCATGCGTCAAAGCGGGTGAAATAGGGGGTACCCGAAGAGGGGGAGAAGCGCATTTCCGCAGGTGAGCGCTGCTTGCCGGAGACGGGGTGGCGTTTCCGGCAAGCGGTAGAAGCGAAAGTTGCGAAATATAGCGAAGGGCGGGCGTGCCATTCGGGTTCTAGGCTTTTTGACCAACTGCGGCCATTCGTCGGAGTTTCTGAAACGACTTGACTTCGGCTGCAGAGTGGCAAATTGATTGACGAGATAGTCGGAGAATGCTATTTGCCCCGCATATCTGCATGCTATTATGCCTGCAGCACATTTCAAATATTACAGGAGTGAGGAACATGGAACGCAGCAGCGCGAGATCATCTTGCGGCAAGGTTGCTGGCGGAATGGTCGCAAAGGTCCAGGAACCGCGCGAACGAAAAGCGGATGGGCGAAAGGCCGCGGCAGCATCGGACGTTCCCGCAAAGGCGATAGCCGCAGCAGGGAAAACCCCTTCTGCGTCGGACAAGCCACGTTGGACGTCCATCGGCATCTGCTGCACGCTTGCATGGGCGTTCCTTATCAACGCAGCAGGTGGAGAAGCGCCTACTGGCCAGCTTTCATGGCAAGTATCCTATTTCGCGTTAGCGCTGGCCATGGTGGCCTTCGGCTTCATCGCCCGCAGCAAACCCGCCTTCGTGGAATCCCCGATGGCGGGCTACGTTGCCGCCGCCATCGGCGCGCTTGGCGCCGCGGCGCTGTTGTTCTCCAGCGTCACGCCCGACCTCGATGCGCTTGAATACCCCGCCACCATCGTGTGCTCGTGCGTGCTTGGCTGGCTGTACCTGCAGTGGGGCATGTTTTACGCGCGCGTGAACCTGCGAACGGCCATCGGCTGCCTGTTCATCGGCAACATTGCCGCATCGGTGCTGAAGTGCGCAGCGCATTTCAGCCCGTTTCCGCTCATGTGCGCCATCACCATGGCGCTGCCCGTGGCATCGGTGCTGCTGTGCCGCATTTCGCTTATCGATGCGCCGGTGGGCGGCCGCGCCGCCGTGCGGTTCGAGTCGCATAACCTGCGCGGCCTCTGGAAAGTGGCGGTTGCGGCGGCGGTGCTCAGCTACGTTACCGCGTTTCTGGTGGGCACGTCGTTCGGCAACCAAAGCGCGGCGACGGCCGACGTGTTCCTGCTCGGCCGCGCGTTCGAGGTGCTTATCTCGGGCGTGGTGCTGGCCGTGGTGATTGGCGCGAAGCGGGCGTTCAACTTCGCGCAGCTGTGGCGCATCGTGCTGGCGGTTCTGGCTGTCGACGTGCTCAGCCAGGCGTTGCTGCCGCAGATCACGTTCATTCGCTGCGTGGAAAGCAGCGCATGGGACTTGCTGGTGCTGTTCACATGGCTGACCGTCATCGACATTGCGCGCCACGCAAAGGCCGACCGCAACGTGGTCATCGGCGTAGGCTGGGCCGTGTACGCGGCTTCCTTTGCTGCAGGATCGGTGCATTCGAGCTGGTTTTCGCTAGGGCATTCCGGTATGGCGTTCACCACGCTGCTGATGTTTGCGCTGGCCATGGTGGGCACGTTCTTCTTGGAAGTGCGCGACCAGGACACCAAATGGATCTTCGCCGAGTTGTCCGGCGAACGCGTGAGCGCCCCGCAAGACCATCGCAGCATCGACGAGCGTTGCGATGCCATCGGCGCCGAACGCAGCCTAACGCCGCGCGAGCTTGAGGTGATGAAGATGCTGTGCAAGGGCCGCACGAAGTCCTACATCGCAGAAACGCTGTACCTGACAGAGAACACCGTGCGCAGCCACGCCAAGCACATTTACACGAAGCTCGATGTGCACAGCAAGCAAGAGCTCATGGACCTGGTAGGTGCGTAGCTGCCGTCACCTTGCGTTGATAAGTCGTCGGGCGTAGCGATTGGCCTGGCCAACATTGACGGCAGCAATCAGCTTGTTTTCGGAAGGGTGTGCTGCTGCGTAGGCGTTTTTGATTGCATTGCGGTCCGTGGCGGCTATGTTCGCGCCTCCGAAGTCCCAGCTGATACCTATGATGCCGCGCTTGAGCTAGTCTGCTGCGTAAACCCCACCGCGCCCCGCGCGAATCATATAAGCTCCCATGGTCCACCTGCTTTTCGGTCGTTATTAGTTCGCATTATCCTACCGGGCCGAACAGGGGACGGAGGTGTGTTCACGCACTAAGTGAGAGACAGGTGCCCGTTGAAGTCGAGCTGCCCATAATCGTGACGGTCGGACCGGAAGCTGTGCTGAAGGCTACCTCGACCTCCCCGTCTTCCGGGCGGTCGACCCGGTTGTCCTCGAAGTGCAGCGTGCCGATGATGGCGATACGGTGCCGCTGTCGAGTTCTGGCGCCGAGCCGAACTTGCTCCCGGTGTTCTTGCCTAGCCATGCCGACAATTGGGCGTTGTCCTCGAGTGGTGCGAAGTCCACTTCGACAATCTGATCGTTCGTGCCTGTTATAGCCGGGGAATGCCGGAGCGCAGAGGGCGCTGTGCTTGTTTGTCCACAACGAGGTGGCGATGTTGAGACAATAGTCGCTCGAGGCATTCTTTGGGTTGTCTTCGAGTATAGGGAGCATGTTTTCAACGTTCTTCCGCGTTGCCAGGGACCGATTCAAGCTCCTCGAGCGTTTTGCTCTTGGCTCCTCCGGCTAGCATCTCCAGCGCAGTGTAGAGGCGCGCTGGCAACGTGATGTAGCTTTCCGTGCCTGAGAAGTCGTCCTTGAACAAGCGAGCGACGATGGACATCGGTCCGGGTTTATTTCATCTGTTTGGGACGGAGTCGGAATGTATCTTGGTGCTGCTCCTTTTGCTTGTGCTGACTTTTGCGTCGCTAGAGGTGCGGGGGATTAAGTTGTCTCAAGCGAAACAGGTGTCATAATCATGGTCTAGGTAGCTTGCGCTCATGCGACCTTCTTGCATGCGGAATGTGAACACACGGAGGTGGCTCTATGCCGCTATAGAGAAAGCCCCGATTGCGCTTGCAGCGATTACCGCCTCGCCAACTTCGATGTATCCGCCCGCCGCACAACTACATGTCCCCATTCCACATATGCTCGCGATACTCCTCCAGTAGATCGACCAAAGTTGCCGATTCCCTTGCATGGCGCTCTATGCTCTCGTAGCGATTCGTTGAACCAGATAGATTACCAGGCACACGGCGCGAACGTGTTTGTTGCCCGCAACGGTCAAGGAACTCATCCCAGTGAGTTTTGATCCATTCCTCAAAACAAGTACGCTCATTCTCATCCTCGAATGTTGGGATAAGCGTATCAAGCAAACGAACTTCTTCGACTGCGCTGGGACCTTCTTTACTTTCATCTAGCTCAAACATCATCGCGATACGCTCAATGGAGCCCTTAAGGTAATAGGCGTAGAAATGAGCGGCTTCGGAAAAATCCGCGCGGTAAGAATTGTGAAGGGTGGAGATACTTGGCGCCGGGATCCACAGATGGTCGGAATATGCACCGGGCATTTTATGAATCATTGTCTGATGGTAGTAGAAGTAGGCTGTCCACCAGTTTGGGTGCGAGAAAAACGGGCTAGCCAGCATAAAGTACTCGACTCCGGTCCAGCCTTCTTCAGGCTTGCGAACAAAAGTGAACTCGGGAAAGTCGGCGTGGCAATAGCAGTACCCGCCATATTCCTCATCCCTCGCTAAAACAGGAAGGGTATGAACCCATTTGGAAGGCTCGGACAGCAGCTGAGGGAGCCTCTCAAGTGGCGTTTTGTCCAAACCAAAATGCCTACGCCAAAGTCGCTCGGTCTCGAGCGGGTTGGCCGTCTCCTTTTTTGGGGTATTGTTGTCAGCGTTCCTCGTATAGACGGCACCGGCACGAACAACACTGCGCCCCTCTCCATAATCAACGGTCAAATAATAAGGCAGGGATTCGCTATCGTGGTCAATTAGGACAACGTCAATACAAGCGTTGCCCAGCTTAATCGATGCGACGCGAACTTTGGGAATCCCATCGGCCCAGTGCTTTGCACGCAGCATATTAACGATGCTTTGCGTATTCCTCCGTTCGCCCAAGAGATTAACGTCGCCGGTTGGCTGAAAGTCCTCTTCTTCGTTAATGCCGATAATCAAAAGCCCTGTTGTGTCTTCGGGATTGTTCGCCATGCAGATTATGTCGTGAAGTAAGTCCGCCTTGTTTTCATGCCACTCACGCTTGAAATCCCAATAGGACCCTTCGCGCTTGAGGTTGGCAAGGTCTGCCACTAATTTTGGCAATGATTCATCATTCGTATATCTTGGTTCCATCCAGCACCTGCTATTAATCGTTGCCCTTTTGCATAACTCCGGAACGATAGGCGGACGCCCTCGACCACCTATCTACTCGTAGCTTTTGAAGTTTTCTGCCTGCTCCATGACCTTCTCGAAAACCTCCTCATCCCACTCGGGCGGATAGCCGTTCTTATAGAGCAGTACGGTCAGATCCATGTTGAGTTGGCTTTTGATATCGTCGCGCGTCGACCAGTCGGCATATTGCGCCTTGTCGTTTACGAGTTTCGAAATCTCTTTTGCAAGCGCAATGCACTTCTCGTCGTTGAAGATAAAACCGTGGTCGTCGCGCACCTTAACCAGGATGTCGTAGAACGCCTTCTCCTCGTAGGTTATGCCCATCTTCTCGAAGGAGTCCTTGTCCTCCTTAAGATCGCGAAGAATGTCAATGAGCTGCTCGCTTAGGTTATCAACAAAATCAGATACGACCTCGCTCGTAAAGGTAAGGTTGTCGCGTGAGTTGTAGGCGTCCACCACCTTGCGAAGGCGCTCATCGAATTGTTGCGCTTTCACCTTGTTGGTGCGTCCGTAATCCTTAATTGCCCGCTTTACGAGCTTCATCAAAGCGTTGAATTTAGTGATGGGCATTTTCATGGCGTTGAGTTCGGCAACTGCCGCTTCGCCGAAGAGGTCCTCGGGGCCGTCGGCGTCGATAACGCTCTCCACGCCCGTGCAACTAATCGCCTGTCGTACCATCTCCTCAACGACCTCGTTCATCATCTCAGCATCGGGCGCATCGCCCTTGGTCTGTTTGTAGACGATGGAGCGGATTGCCAGGTAGAACTGGGACATCACGGTCTCGCGGTCGGAAAGCTCTCCCGAGGGGAAGCATATCTGGTACGCAGATTTCAGGATGCGCGTGAGTCCCATGAATCGCGTCTGGAACTCTTTCGAAAGCTGTACGTACTCGGCGGCCCTGTTCAGGCACCCGAGGCGCTCAAGGGGCTTGCCCGTATGGAAGGCGCTCGAGTCGAAGTTGACCAGGAGGTCGTCGATCATAGCCAGGTGGTTGCGGAAAATGCCTAGGGCGACGGTCAGATCGTCAATAGCGCTGGAATCATCGCCGCCATAGGTCTTGAGCGCTTTCATCATGTTCTCTTTGATGCCGATGTAGTCGACCACAAGCCCCTGGTCTTTGCCTTCGAACACGCGGTTCACGCGACTGATGGTCTGTACCAGCGTATGGCGTTGCAGCGGCTTGTCGATATACATGACGGCGAGCGAGGGAACGTCGAAGCCCGTGATCCACATGTCGCATACGACGGCCACCTTGAAGTTCGAGTCATTATTCTTGAACTGCTTGTCCAGCTTCTTGCGCCATTCCTTGTTGCCGCAGGCGTCGAAGAGGCCCCTCGGGTCGTCCTTGCCGCGCGTAGCCACGATGTTGATCTTGGGCAGCGCCTCGAGCTCCTCCAGCTGCTCTTGCGAAAGCTTGCTCTCATTTTCTGCCTTCTTCGCCACGCCCCATTCGGGCCGTATGGCCAGGATGGCGTTGAGCAGGTCGAAGGCATGGGCGCGGTTAGAGCAGACGATCATGGCCTTCTGCACCACGCCCGGCTTCTCCCCGCAGAGGCGCTCGTAGTGCTCGACCATGTCGGCTGCGAGCTTCTTAAGGCGGTCGGGATCGCGCAGCAGCACCTCCATCGAGCTCATGGCGCGCTGGCTCTCCTCGATGGCGTCCTCGGTCGAGCCCTCCTCGGCGCAGCGGTCGTAGTATTCTTGGATCTTCTTCGCCTCTTCATCGGAGAGGAGCACTCGCGCCAACCTTGGCTCGTAGGCGATGCGCACGGTGATTCCGTCGTCGCTCGATTCCTTCATGGTGTAGCGGTCCACAACGGGGCCGAACACGGCGATCGTCTCGTCGATGGGCGTGCCCGTGAAGCCGACATACGTCGCGTTCGGGAATCCGTCGCGCAGGTATTTGGCGAAGCCGTAGCGGGTGAAGGCGCCCTCTTCGGTGATCATGAGCTTAGAGCCCACGCCCGTCTGGGTGCGGTGTGCCTCGTCGGAAATGCAGATGATGTTGCAGCGGTCGGAAAGGAGACCCATCTGCTCGCTGAACTTCTGGATGGTGGTGATGTAGACGCCGCCCGATTCGCGCCCGCGCAGCGTCTCAGCCAAGTCGTCGCGCGTCTCGATGCTGCGCACGTTCTCGTCGTGCAGGAACCGCTTCGCGGTCACGAACAGCTCGCTTGCCTGGTTGTCCAGGTCCTCGCGATCGACGATGAGCACGATGGTGGGATTGCCCAGCTCTTCGCTGCGTCGAAGCATCATCAGGCGCGAGAGGAAGAGCATCGTGTACGTCTTGCCGCAGCCAGTGGCGCCGAAGTACGTGCCGCCCTTGCCGTCGCCCTCGGGCCGCAGGTGCTCGCAAATGTTGTCGAGCATCCTCGTCGCTGCGAAGTACTGCGGGTAGCGGCAGACTATCTCGGTGGAGTTTTTGCTGTCGTCTGGGAAGAAGACGAAGTCGCGAACGATTGCCAGGAAGCGGTCGGGCGCGAACGCGCCCTCGACCATGGTGTAAAGCGAGCTGATGCCGTTCGACACCTTATCGACGTCATTGGCCTTGTTCCAGGCGTAGAAATACGAGTACGGAGTGAACACGGTGCCGATCTTGCTGTTGGCGCCATCGCTGACCGCGGCGATGCAGCAGTACTTGAGCAGACTCGGGATGTCGCGCGCGTAGCGGATGGCGATTTGCTTCCACGCGTCGTGGATGGTCTTATCCTCCTCTATGGCGGTCTTGAACTCGAGGATAGCGAGTGGTATGCCGTTCACGAAGCACAAAAGGTCGGGGCGACGGGTGCGCACGTCCTCGACCGTATATTGGTTCACGATGAGGAAATCGTTACTCGAGATGTCGTCGAAGTCGATGTACTCGATATAGACAGCAGGCCTGTTCGCATCTTCGCGAAGAAGCGTGTACCCCTCGTTGATGAGCCAGAACCCTCGTTGACACCCGTCGTAGAGCGGAGTCGAGGGGATACGCTTGAGCTCGCTCACGAGCGTCTGGAGCTCGCCCTCAGTTAAGTCGATATCGGCATAGCGGCGTCGAAGGCTCGACTTCAACCGGTCTTCCATGAGCGGCTCGTCGAAGCGGCGGTGCAGCAGCTCGCCATTGGCATAACTCCAATGAACACCGCCGGCATCCTGCTGCTGGAACAGCTCGATGATCGCCTGCTCAAGCTCGTCCTCGGTGAACTTGCTGTTTTCGAATTTAAGGTCTGCCGCTTCCATGCTTGCCTACTCTTTGTCGGTCGTTTCCTGGATGAGGTATGTGTTAAGGGCGCACGCCAGATTGACGGCAAGGTTGGCCATGGGCCTGCTCATCTCGCACCCCGTCGCTCCGGAGCCATGTGCTGCCGCCTTGTTGCGAATGATGGGAAGCGACATAAGAACGCTGTTCTGGAAGGCCTCGGGCTTAAGGCCCTCCGGGAGGGACAGCTTGCCGGCCTCGAGCAAACGCTTTGTAAGGCCGTTGGCCGCCTCCGTCTCGGACCCCGAACCCAAGATGACCTTGAGGACGCTCTCGTAGCTCTTCTCGGCATTGATCACAGCCTCGGCGTAATCGCCGCGCCCCAGGAAATCGATGGCCTTCCTCAGTTCGTCGTAAGCTCCCTGATAGAGAGGGCACGCATCCTCGAGTTCCTTCATCTCACCGAGAGTCTTGAGCTTTAGGTCTTGCTCAAACTGCCTGGAATCGATCTTGACCAACCGTCCATCGACGAGAATCCAGGGGATATCTTGCTCGCGGAGCACCTTGTTGATCTCGTCGCGGAAACCGCCCTTGCCGTTTTCGGCGTCGTCGGAAAGCTCCTCGTATTGGAGTTCTATGAGGTCGAAGAAGTGCGGCGTGCAAACGTTTGCAAGGGCATGAACCTCGTCAAGGCCCGAACCCATGCACATCATATCCAGGTCAACGACCCGGTAATCGACGCTCTCGTTGAGCTCGCGTATCGCAAGATCAAGGGCGTCGGTATCGACGGTATAGTTATCGTAGCGACTGGGCTGGAGACTAATCGGCTCACGGAAGTCCTCCATGACGCGTGCGATTAGGACTTTAGCGCTATAGGGAACGCTGCCGCCGTCATCTCCGCCAAACCAGTTTGACTCGTCCTGAAGCAACTCCTCATAACGCTCAGAGAATAGGTGTCCCATGATTACCTCGACGCCTCCTCGACTGAGCCCCGGATAAGTATGGGGCATAAGTCCTTGAGCTGGGCTATGAGGCGGGCGTTAATTCGCGCCCTCGTCCAATACGCTCTCCTTAATTCAGCGATAGCTTTAATTGTTTCACCGTCGGGGATTGGCATTTCGCAAGATAAGAAGCGGTCAATAGCCATGCTGCCTCGAATGCTGTCATCGCAAATAAACCAGCCATTACGACCAATTTCCGCACGAGAGAACCAAGCCATTAGAAACACTGCCATATCAGTATTCGATGCCATGAAAACAGAGTACGCTGGTGAAACAGCAATACAGGAGTCCGTTTCGTTCACCGCAATCGGATAAGAGGCATCTCTACCGACATGAAGCAGATTGCATGCAATCTGACCTGGTTTGACCAGCTTGTATTTAAGCAAGTCGTCGCTGCTTGCCTTGGAGAGCATAAGCTCCTTCTTGATGTTGACACCGTAAGCTACGTCACACTTGCCGTCAAAGTTGCGAACGTCGACTTCACGTAAGTAGTTACCGACAGGTTCCCACGTCTTCGATTTCTTGCACCGATCAAGAAGCGCGTCGCACGTCAGCTTGAGATCGTCGAGGCCCTTCTCGTATGCCCGCTGGTTAGCCAGCATCGCCTCATAGATGGCGACATACTTCCGTTGCACCTCAATCGGCGGCAAATAAATCTGCATGTCACAGAGGGCATTCCAGCTAAAAACTTCTGTAGAACTGCCCCATGAGCAGAAACAGGCTTCGCGGTCCCATTCATCCCGCGAAAAATGAAGAAACAAATACCTCGCATCGAGTTCGCCGCGCTTAGCGGGGGAGATTCGAAATGCGGCGTTGTTCCAGCTGATAAGGACTGAACGCATCGTGTCGTTAAATCCAAATCCAATATGTTTGCCATGGGTCCGTGGATTATAAACAAACGTATTGGGCGGTACAACAATATATTTTGATATGTCGGCATCCTCTAGTTTCGCCTTCGTCGGAATTAACTCCTTGGTAATGGTCATGCCAACAACAGCGTCTTTGCTAAGCGCACAATCAGCATTGGTTTGAGTGACTTGCTCAATATAATCGCCCAGTCTAGCTTTAATTAATCCCATAACCGATACCCTCGAACGCGGCCTCGAGCATGGCCTGAGACTTCTTCTCGGTAGCCAAAAGCTCTTTCATCTCGGACTGGATACGGCCCATCTCTTTCTCGTAGTCGATGCCCAAATCATGGTCAATGAACTCAATGTATTTGCTCGGCGTGAGAGCGAATCCATGGCTCTCGATGGCGAGCCCATCAGAGTCGTCACCCTTGATGCGGACGGATTTGCACAGCTCTGGTACGTCCTCATAGCCGCCGTCGACGCAACGCCAACTCTCGAAGATGCCTTTAACGCGAGAAATCTGCTCAGACGTGAGCACCGTTTTCTTCTTGTTCTTATTCTTGTCGTACGTGTATTTCTCGATATTCTCATTCCACGTGCGCAAATCCATGAACAGCACCTCGCCGCGGCGGTCGCGCAGCTTGCGGCCGGCCTTTTCGCCGGCTCCCTTATTCATGTTCAGGATCCAAAGCGTCACCGAGATATCGGTGGTGTAGAACATGTCGCGAGGCAGTACGATTATGGCCTCGACTTTGTCGTTCTCGAGGATCTTCTGGCGTATAGCGCCTTCGTCGCCGTCGGCGTTAAGGGCACCATTGGCGAGCAGAAAGCCCGCAACCCCATGGTTAACGTCGAGCTTCGAGAGCATGTGCAAGATCCACGCGTAGTTCGCGTTGGACGCGGGCGGTATGGGATAGCCTTTCCAGCGTGGATCGTTAAGAAGCTCATCGGCGCCGCGCCAGTTCTTCAGGTTGAACGGCGGATTTGCCATGATGTAGTCGACCTTCTTGTCCTTATGCTGGTCTTTCTCGAAGGTTGAGACGGCTTCCTCGCCGAGATTGTTCGAAATGCCGCGGATGGCCAGGTTCATTTTGCATAGGCGCCACGTATCGGGGTTCGATTCCTGTCCAACGACCGAGATCGCGCTGCTATTGCCGTGGTGACGTTCCACGAACTTGTGAGACTGCACGAACATGCCGCCCGAACCGCAGCACGGGTCGTAGACGACCCCCTCGTAAGGCTCGATGAGCTCAGCGATGAGCTGAACAACGCAAGCGGGTGTGTAGAACTCTCCGTCCTCCTTCGAGCTGCCGACGGCGAACGTCTGCAAGAAGTACTCGTACACGCGTCCGATAAGGTCTTCCTCGTGGTAGCGCTTCTCGCTGATCTTGGCAATCTCGTCTATGAGCGACTTAATGGAACTCTTGGTTGCGCCGAGCGTGGCAAACAGGCCCAGCGGCAAGGCGCCCCTGAGCGAGGGGTTTGCCTTCTCCGCCTCGCTCATGGCGTTATCGATGATAGTTGCGATCGCGTTGTCTCCTGCGTGATCGACAAGGTAAGTCCACCGTGCAGGTTCGGGCAGATAGAATACGTTGACCGCGTTGTAGAAAGAAGGCTTCTCAAGGAATGCCGGGATGTCGCCGTACTGCTCGGCGAGCTCCTTGCGACGATTATTAAATTTGTCTCCAGCGAACTTCAGGAATACGAGGCTGATGACGGCGTCGCGGTTCTTCTCCATGCTGCCGACGCCGCGAAGCGCAACGCGACAGTTCCACAGCACTTGCTCGAGCGTAAGCTCAGAATCCTTCTTCTTGGTGCTTTTGCGTGGCATAAGGCTCCTATGAGGTTGAAAAGCGGGAAGCGTAAGATAGGGGAACCAACCGCTCGTGAAAATCTTTTCCGCATCAGTTTAGCATTCAACAGGACGTAAAACCCATGATAGAAGTGGGTATATATCGTAAATGCGATGCAAATGGAGAGGCGAACGCGCTATGTGCTCTTTGTTGCCGAAAACAAGGGCACTATGGGTGCAGTGGGGATCTTCGACATGGAGAACGTCAAAATCGCTTGCGTCAGGAAGCTCTTTTATAAGATGGGCATGAACGACGTGTTCTGCCACAATGGGCAACGTACGAGGACTTGCTTGAAGCGATGGAGGGATGAATCGGGGGTTGACCATGAGCCACAAGGAGAATCAAGAGGAGGCAGAGCTTTCGATTTATGAGCAATCGTTGAAAGTTGCGAAGGCAAAAGGCGGAGAAGCGAGAAGGAATGTCTCTCGACTGTCTGGCGAGGCCCGCTTATTCGATAGGCCCGATATTCTCATCACAGCCGAAGGTGGAAGAAGGATGGTCGGCATAGAGCACTTCCGCGTTGACCACCATATCGGGAGGGGTAAGAAGGTTGAATCTAAGTCTGCGAGGTTCTCTTCCGATGCAGAGCGGTTTCGAAAACGACACGAGGATGCAGCTCGTAGGGGTGCTTTGGCGGAAGATGCTTACCAAGGGCTTGGCGATTTGATTAGTCGGGCGATACGGGAGCAATCGAACGCCTGTGTTGGCGACATCAGCACTTCGCTCGACGCCGGACTGTTCGGTAAGGATGGTCGCGGGCATGTGTCCAAGCTCGATGCGTATCGCGAGAAAATAATGCAGATTGACGCCGATGCCGATATCCGGCTTGGATTCCTGATTGAATTCCATACGGATTTGCGTCAATGGTTCCTTAATGATGGATTTAAGGAGATCAAGGTATCTCTAGGTCGGTTCCCAATAAGTTGCGAAGCCTTTGAGCTTCTCAAGAAAGCATCGGATTACGTTGATTGGATCTTGCTTGCGTTTTGCCCGCTTTTCGGCAACGAAGTGAGAGATGCTGCAATTATCAGATGCAACAATGGCATGTTCGAAACGAGTGCCGCTCGACAAGGCGTAATTCAAACACCATATTTAGGCCTTGGGAAAAAGGCGCCTTTCGGCAAACAGGATAGACAAGGAAAGGTTGGCTTCGACGTCGGAAACAACGTTGTTGACTATCTGGTCGAAAACACGTCCGAGCAGATGGATGCTATCGAGTTGTTCAACAACTCGATAAGCGGAGCCGCTGAGGCGTTCAATCTGGCACGGAGGAAAAAACCCTTTGCTGCAACGATGTCCGTTCAGCTTGCCTACGACGTAGCAAAAGACTCCTTGAAGCACACAAGCGGGAATGTTGAACCGCAGGATGTTCTTAAGGCGATTGGCGGGATGAATCCATCAGAGAAGAGCGCGCGGATGGAGAATTGGCGGAAGCACTGGGGCAACGATAGCGCATAGCTCAATTCTCAATTGATACGGACGAAGCGGCTACGCG
Source organism: Senegalimassilia anaerobia JC110 (assembly GCF_000236865.1). Taxonomy (GTDB): domain Bacteria; phylum Actinomycetota; class Coriobacteriia; order Coriobacteriales; family Eggerthellaceae; genus Senegalimassilia; species Senegalimassilia anaerobia. Next base: position 289,359 of record NZ_HE611016.1, read on the forward strand.
CTAATGATTTGATAGGAATGCGATGAAATATAACCTCGACAAGCTAAAGAAAGTCGATCTGCGCGATGTGTGGCCACATGAGGCGCTTGACTTCACCAAGTGGCTCTCCCAGGAGCCCAATCTTGTCATGTTGAGCTCGGCAGTCGGCATTGAGCTTGAGCTTATAGAGGCCGAGTCGTCGGTGGGCTCGTTCAACGTCGACATCTATGCGCAGGAAGCTGGCACCGGACGCAAGGTGATCGTCGAGAACCAGCTTGAGGACACTAACCACGATCACCTAGGCAAAGTAATCACTTACGCCGCCGGTAAGGGCGCCGAGGTTGTCGTATGGGTGGTGGCGCGCGCACGCGACGAGCACCGTCAGGCCATTGAGTGGCTCAACCAACACACCGATAGCGATTTCGGGTTCTTCCTAGTGGAGATAGAGCTTTGGTCCATCGGAGACTCCCTGCCCGCCCCGCGCTTCAACGTGGTCGAGCAGCCTAACGAGTGGACGAAGGTCATCAAGCTCAGCGAGGGCCTCTCCGAGACCGAGCGCGTCAAGCTATCGTACTGGACCAAATATCGCGAGGTGGCCCAGACAACACCTGGGTTTTTGAAGGTTTTCAACCCGCAGAAGCCCTCGAAAGACCATTGGACCACGTTGCGCTGCGGCACGTCTGCCTATCACATCGCGCTGCTCATAGACACGCAGCACGGCCGCATTGGCATCGAGTTCTACGCGCCCGACGACAAGGAAATCGGCTACAAGGCCATAGACAACACTGATTTGTTTGAAAAACGTCTCGGCCTTGCGGCAACGCCCTTCGACGCCAAGAAGGCATCGGGGCTTCGTTTCTACAAAGATGGCTGCAAGATCAAGAACAACGAGGCCGCGTGGCCAGGATTCATAGCCAAGCAGCTCGAGTGGGCTCTTGCCATGAAGCAGGTCATCGGCGAATTGGGGCTGTAGGCGCTTACGCGTTTAGATGGCTCGCGGCCCTTCGTCCTTCCCTGTGCGCAACGCATCCTTGGGGTCGACGTTGCGCAGCAGGCTGGGGTCCTCGAAAAGGCGGGCGCAGATCATTTCCGTGCGGTTCAATTCTCCGCCGTCTTCTCCGATGACGTTTTTGTAGAACCGCATCAGGAACGAGTCGTCGGGAAATATCTTCGCCGCTGCGTTGCGGTATTGCGCCCGCACCAGCGCATCGCGGAAGTAGCGCGCGTGTTTGGCGAAGGGGTCGTTCGCCACCTGGAACCCCAGGCTGTTCAGGTACAGCTCCGAGAACACGGCGATGGTGCGGGTGTTCCCTTCGTAAAACGGATGGACCTGCCACAGGAACGCGATGGTGTGGCAGAAGCGTCGCAGCTCCTCGTCTGTGAACGTCGTGTACGCCGCGGCTGCCTCGTTCGCGAACGCGCCGCGAAGGGACATCTCGTAGGTCAGCGGGTCGGCGTACAGCACGCTGTCACCGTTGAGAATCTCCTCCTGCTTGATCAGGCGCTCGCTTTTGAACTGGCCGGGGTGGTAAACCGTGGGGTCGAGGTCCTGGAACAGGTACGCGTGGATGGTGGTGAGCATGTCGGGCGAAAGGAAGAACGCGCCGCGCGTGAGCAGCTCGGCGATGCGTTGGCTTACCAGGTCGGCTTCCTTGTTTTCCCGGCTTGCGCCGGCGTCGGCGTATCGCCCGCGAACGAGCTCCCCAACTTCGTCGAGCCCCTTTTCGCCCTGAATGTAGGCATGAGCTTGGTCACGCAGGTAGTCGGACACCTTCAGGCCATCGACGTCCTGCAAGCCGATGGCGACGGCCCAATAGTGCCTGCGTCGCTCTTCCGAGGTGTATTCGGAAGCCGGTCGATATTCGAAATCGTCGTAGCTGTCTGCGGACATAACGGTTACCTGGGTCACCCCGCTCCGCGTAGGAGCCCTTCCTATGGTTGCGCCGCAATCGCGAACGCTTGTGCGTTATCGGAACATGATAACACGCTAACCGTCGACGTCGCTCAGATGTGCGCCTGCTCTGCGTGCGAACAGGGGACAGGGGCGTGTTCGCGAAGGCCTCTCGCGGTGAACAGGGGACGGGGGTGTGTTCGCGATGACTCTTCGCGTTTCCAAGTGCTCCCGCGCGAACGCGCCGCGCGTGCTTGGCGAAGGGGTCCTTCCCCTTTCTCCTTCCCCCTTGAATACTTGATGGCGCTTGCCGAGAGCGGGGGCTTGCTTCGCCGCCTGCACGTATACTGGTTACATAGTGCGAATCGCGGGGCTGGTTGGGCGCCGCTTGATGAAAGGCTGTCTCGTGTCCGAAAAGTTGAAGATCGGCGTGCTGCTCTCCGGCAGCGGCACGAATTTCCAGGCCATCCTCGATGAGGCGGAAAAGGGCCTGCCCGTCGAGGTGGTGAAGGTGGTCGCGTCGCGTCCCGATGCGTACGGCATCGAGCGTGCCAACGCTGCCGGCATCCCCGTGCTGGTCATGAACCGCGAAAAGTACGCCGACTCCGAGGCGGCTGATGCGCAGATTGTGGCCGCGCTGCAGGAAGCCGGCGCGCAGTACGTGGTCATGGCCGGCTACATGCGCAAGGTCACGCCCGTCATGCTCGACGCCTTCCCCAACCGCGTGCTTAACCTGCATCCGGCGCTTTTGCCCTCGTTCAAGGGTGCGCACGCCATCGCCGATGCGTTCAACGCCGGCGTGAAGGTCACGGGTGTCACCGTCCATTTCGCCAACGAGGACTACGACAAGGGCCCCATCGTGGCGCAGGAGCCGGTGCGCGTGGGCGAGGGCGACACGCTTGAAACCCTGGAAGCCCACATCCACCAGGTGGAGCACGAGTTGTATCCGCGCGTGCTGGGCTGGCTGGCCGCCGGCCGCGTGAGCGTCGACGCGGAGGGCAAGGTGCACCTTGGTGAGTAAGGAAACGCTGGCGGCAATCGCCGCCGATCTTCGCGCGGGGCGCGCGGTGGAGCTTTCGCCCGCCGATTTCCCGTGCTTTTCCGCCGAGGCGCTGAAGGGCAACATGCACGTTTCTCCCGATGACCTGGGGAAGCTTTCTGCTGCCCTCACCGCCGCCGACGCGCCCACCTTCGAGCGCGCCGCCCGCGCCATGGCCGAGGGCGACCTGGCGTGGCTGGGCTTCAAAGTGGTGTTCGACCCCGCCGCCGCCCAGGCCAACACCGACAACGAGGTCACGAAGAAGTACGGCGACACCGGCTCGGCCGACGGCGCCGGCATGGTGTTCTTCTGCAACGATGCGAAGGAGATCGTCTCCGCGCGCACGCCCAGCCCGCGCGACGCGTTCCAGATGAAAGACATCACCCGCGGCCCCGGCATGCACAACGAGCAGTTCGATGGCCTGACCTGGCTTTCCGTGCCGCTGTTCGATCAGGTGCGCGTGTGGCTGCTCGGCGCCTCCGACGCCGCGGCCGAGGTGAGCGCGCTGGCCGCGCACGTGGGCTTCGCCATCACCGCGGTCGACTACGACCCGGCGTACCTCTCGCCCGAGCGCTTCCCCGACGCCGAGCGCGTGCTGCTCGACGGCGGCAACTTCGACGAGCTGGACAAACTCACCCCCGCGCCCGACGACTACGTGTGCGTGCTCACGCGCGGCCACATGTTCGACCCCGAGGGCTGCGTGTGGGCCGTCAAGCACAACGTGCGCTACGTTGGCATGATGGGCTGCAAGGGGAAGAACTCCACCGTGCACGACCTGGTGCTGGCTCGCGGCGCCTCTGAGGCGGATTGGGAACGCATCAAGCGGCCCATCGGCCTGAAATTCGGCGCCAAAACCCCGGCGGAATTGGCTATCTCCATCGTGGCCGAGCTGGTCGATGTACGATATACGCAGCGCTATAGCCCCGAGGCGCGGGCGCGTCACGAGGAAAGCCTGGGCCGTTAGGGCCCGGCAGGCAACCCCGAAACAGGCATCTTGCGGGCAGCGCTTCGGCGCAAAGCCCCGCTTTGCGATAAGGAACGGACTTACAAGGAACGGTTCAAGGTAAGGAGAGAGCAAGTGGCAGATCCGAAGGTCAAGCGCGTACTTATCTCGGTGACGGACAAGACGGGCGTCGTCGAGTTCGCCCGCGCGCTGCATGACGAATTCGGCGCGGAGATCATCTCCACGGGCGGCACCGCCCGCGTCATCGCGGAGGCTGGCGTGCCGGTCACGCCCATCGACGAGGTGACGAAGTTCCCCGAGATGATGGACGGTCGCGTGAAGACCCTGCATCCGATGGTGCACGGCGGCCTGCTGGCCAAGCGCGACAACGCCAAGCACATGGCCGAGGCGGCCGAGCACGGCATCCAGATGATCGACATGGTGGTCGTGAACCTGTATGCATTCGAGAAGACGGTCGAGTCCGGCGCGGACTTCGGCACCTGCATCGAGAACATCGACATCGGCGGCCCCTCCATGCTGCGCAGCGCCGCGAAGAACTTCGAGAGCGTCACCGTGGTCACCGACCCCGAAACCTATGAGGGCATCCTTGCCGAGATGCGCGCCAACGGCGGCGCCACCACGCGCGAGACCCGCATGGAGCTGGCCCTCGAGGTGTTCGAGACCACCAACGCCTACGACGGCGCCATCGCCGACTTCCTGTTCGACCAGGTCCAGGCCGCGCATCCGCACGAGCACGGCGAGGGCTGCGGCTGCGAGGAGGGCATCGAGGCCCAGGGCGAGTTCCCGCCCGAGTGCGCTCTGTACATGCAGAAGCAGCAGGACCTGCGCTACGGCGAGAACCCGCATCAGCAGGCCGTCTTCTACCGCGTGGACGAGTTCGCCCATGAGCACAGCCTGGTCAACGCCCAGCAGCTCAACGGCAAGGAGCTGTCCTACAACAACATCCTGGACACCGACGCATGCTGGTCGCTCGTGCGCGAGCTCGACGAGCCGGCGGTCATCATCCTGAAGCACCAGAACCCCTGCGGCTCCGCCACGGCCGAGAACATCACCGAGGCCTACGACAAGGCCTTCGCCTGCGACCCGAAGAGCGCCTTCGGCGGCATTATCGCGGCGAATCGCCAGGTCACGCTGGAGATGGTCGAGCACATCAACGAGAACAAGCAGTTCGTCGAGGTGCTCATCGCCCCCGAGTTCGAGTCCGCCGCGCTTGAGCTTCTGCAGCAGAAGAAGAACCTGCGCGTGCTGCGCACCGGCGGCATCGACGCCCCGGCTGCCGTCGAGGTCCGTTCCGTCGACGGTGGCGTGCTGGTCCAGGACGTCGACCACGTGTCCGAGGATCCCGCAACCTTCACCGTTCCCACCGATCGCAAGCCCACGGACGCCGAGATGCACGAGCTCATGTTCGCATGGCGCGTGTGCAAGGGCGTGAAGTCCAACGCCATCCTGGTGTCGCGCGACCACGCCGGCATCGGCATGGGCCCGGGCCAGCCCAACCGCGTGGACAGCGCGCTGCTGGCATGCAAGCGCGCCCATGAGGCGTGCGAGCGCATGGGCGTGGAGCCCAAGGGCCTGGTGTGCGCGTCCGACGCGTTCTTCCCGTTCCGCGACAACGTGGACACGCTGGCCGAGTGGGGCATCACTGCCATCATCCAGCCCGGCGGCTCCGTGCGCGACGAGGAGTCCATCCAGGCGTGCAACGAGCACGGCATCGCCATGGTGTTCACCGGCCATCGCCACTTCCGCCACTAAACCTGGCAACCTGCGAGCGGTCCGCCTTTTCGGCGGGCCGCTTTCTGTATGCGCTGATTTTGGCGAGTCCGTGCGGTTTTCGCGCCGGTTTTTTCTGACGAATGCGTGACATCCCCGGCGTTTTGGTTGTGCGGCGGGCATCGTCCCGTATAGTCGGCGTTATGAAGAAATCAGAAGCGCTCAAAATACTGGGTTTGGTCGACGGGGCTAGCGACGATGAGATCAAGAAGGCTCATCGCAAGCTCGTTATCGCCCATCATCCCGACAAATTTCCTCTGGACTCGAAGGAGCACGCCGAGGCCGAGGAGCTCACCAAGCAGATCAACGAAGCGCGCGACGTGCTGATCAACCGCAGCTGGTCGCCCGAGTTCGACCCGCGCCGCGACCCGCGTCCGTATGCGGGCAACCCTTACGCGCACCCGACGGGTTCGGCGGGGCAGGGCGGCGCCGCCGGCCAGGGCAACCCGTTCGACCCGTTCGCCGGCTGGCCGTTCGGCGGTGCGGCACAGGGCCAGACCACGTATGTGTGGACCAGCTGGGACGACATCTTCAGCGGTGCGGCTGGCTCGCAGCGTCCGGGCTCGGGGCAGAACGACGCAGGTCAGCGCACTGGTGGCGCCGAGTGGCCGTTCGGCGGGTTCACCGTTGAATACGACCCCTTCGACCCGTTTGCGCCGTTCCGCGCCGCACGCGCGCAGCAACAGACCGGCGAAGAGGTGTTCGCTCGCGCGAAGAAGGGTCTGCGCGACGAGGCGCTCATGGTGGCCGCCAAGGTGGTGGCCCTTGCGGTGCTCTCCATCGCCGGTTCCTCGGCAACGGGTTTGTTCCTGTATGTGATGGCCTCCATCATCTACGGCCTGTACAAGCGCATGGGAAGCCTGCTCGTCATGCTGCTGGTGCCCATCATGATCTTTGGCGCGCCGCTCATCTTTATGCTGGCGCCGCGCAATGGCTTCGTGGGCGCTCCGCTCACCGTGGCTTTTTTGGTGTCGGTGCTGTTCGACGTGCAGAACCTCCGCGACCGCATCCGCACGTACCAAGCAGCGAAGGTGGGGCTGTAGCGGAACGGGTGCGTTGCAGGCGTGCGGAGTAGTGGCGCCGGGTTCTGCGCGCTGCGTTGGCGGTGCTGTGCAAGCTTGCGGTAGACGAATGGCGCAGCGTGGGCGATTGTGCTCGCGCTGCGCCGCTTTGTGCGTTTGCGCAAAAGCATTGACGGTACCAAAGCTAAGGCTTGTGTGCTTGAAAGGGCTGCCGGCCTGCGTTAACTTCCCAGGATTGCGTGCGCTAGGGCGAAGCCCAGTGCGGCGGCGCCTAGGGTTGAGCCGTAGGTGACCACCAGATATGCGGCTGCTTCCCCGCGATGCCCTTCCGTGGCCATATCGACGGCCTCGCAGTTCATGGTGGAAAGCGTGGAGAAGCCGCCCAGAAACCCCATGGTCAGCGCTATGTAGGCGGTTTGCCCGAGCGCGGCGGCTCCCGCAAGCGCCGTCCCGGCGACGGTGCACGACGCAAGGTTCACCAGCAGCGTCGGCCAAGGAAACCAGCTGTTCGAGCGAGGTTTCATGAACGAAAGCGCCCTATGGCGGCATAGCGCGCCTGCGGCTCCGCCCAGGCCGACCATGATCAATGTCAGCGGGCTCATTGCGCACCGCCTTTGTTTTGGTGGGAGTTCGCTTGCGGGGCCGCGGCCCGGTGATGCGCACTGTAGCGCGGGCCCATGGCGTCGGCCAGGCGCTTTCCCGCGTAGGCGGCACCGAACGTGGCGAGCACGGTGATGCCCAGGTACAGCGCGAACATGCCGAAACGCCCCTGCTGCAAAAGCGCCAGGTTCTCGGTGGAAAGCGCGGCGATAGTGGTGAACGCCCCGATAAGCCCGATGCCCATCGACTTCACCAACGGCGCCGGCAGGCTTGTGCGCCGTGCGACGAATTGATTGATGATCTCCAATGTGAAACAACCGAATATGTTCACCGCGAGCGTGGCGACGGGGAAGCCGCACTGCGCGGGGAGGAGCATCTCCAGAGCATAACGTGCCGCGGCGCCCAAAAAGCCCATGACCAGCACCAACGGCGCCAGGGAACGAGGGCTGCGCAGCGCATGGTCCACCGCATCTGGGATATTGCCGTGCACTGATGCCCCCTGTCCGAATCGAGCTTGCTGCGCAGCAGTATACCGCCGCTTGCAAGGGGCGTGCTTGCGGCAGCAAAAAGGCCGGCAGGGAAGTCCCTGCCGGCCTGTCTGAGCGGATCTTACTGCTGCATCTCGCGACGGCGCTTCATGGCCGCGCCTGCGGCTGCGGCGCCTGCCGCCACGAACGCGATGCCGCCGATCCAGAACACCTCGTCGGTGTCCCCGGTCTGCGCGAGCTTGGTCTCGCCTGCGGCCTTGTCATCGGCCTTGGCGTGCTTCGCGCCGGCGATCTTGTCGTCGACCTGCTTGGTCTCGGCCTCGCCCTTGCCCTCGGGCTTCTTCTCCTCGGGGTGCATGCGGTCGTACCACTGCTGCGCCTCGGCGAGCTCCGCCTCGGCCTTCGCGAGCGCGGCGGCAGCCTCGTCGTAAGCTGCCTGCTTCTCGGCGAGGTCTGCGGTGGCCTTCTCCAGGTCGGCCTCCGCCTTGGCCTTCGCGGCGAGCGCCTTGTCGTAGGCCGCCTTCTTGGCTGCCACGAGGGCCTCCAGCTCCGGCGCGTTGGCCGAGATCCACTCGTCGCCGAACGTGCCGTCCTCGAAGGCCTGCTCGGCTGTGGTGGCGGTGCGAGCCGTCGGATCGGCGTAGATGCCCAGGTGCTCGGCGCGCTCCTCGGCCTTGGCGAGCTCGGCCTCCGCGTCCTCGGCGGCCTTATCTGCGGCGTCCTTGGCGCTCTGGGCGTCCTGCGCCGCGATCTGCGCGGCGTTCAGCTCGGACATGGCTTTGTCGGCTGCGGCCTGCGCGGCATCCGTCGCGTCCTTCGCGGCCTGGATGGGGGCCAGGGCGTCCTGCGCGGCCTTGTCGGCCGACTCCGCCTTGGCGAGGTCGCCCTTCGCGTTGTCGAGCGCGAGGTCGGCGGCGTCCGCCGCATCCTTGGCGTCGCCCGCCGCGCCCTTGGAGGCTGATGCCGCAGCGTCTGCGGCCTCGGCCGTCTTATCGGCGGCGTCCTTGTCGGCCTGGGCCTTGGATACGCCGGCCTCGGCGCGGGCCACGCGGTCGCGGGCGGCCTTGAGCTGGTCGGAGGACACCTGGTCGAGGTGGTCCTTCGCAGCCGTCAGCTCCTGCTCGGCGGCCTTGAGGGCGGCAGCGGCATCGTCGGCCTTGGCGCGGGCATCCTCGGCTGCCTTGGCGTCGGCCTTGGCGGTCTCGGCAGCTTTGGTGGCGATGGTTTGCTTTTCCGTTGCTGTCTGCTTGGCTGCGCTGGCTGCAGTTTGGGCGTCGGTCTTAGCCTGGTTTGCCTGAGCAGCGTTGGTTTCGCCTTGGGCAATGAGGGCCTTGTCGCTCTTCACAGCCTTTTCGGCGTATTTGACATTCGTGGTCGCATCCGTGACCGCCTGGGCCTTCTGAACGGCATCGGCATCTACCTGTGCCTTGAGAGCCTTCATATCATTCAGGTCCTTGAGTGCCTTGTCCACGTTGTCGTAAAGCTTCTGATCGACCTTGCCGTTAACTTTGTTGTAGTACGTCATGAAGCGAGCGTAGTAGTCGCCGGCGGTGTAGGCTGTTTCGCCGGTGCGCTTCTGGATGGCTGCGTCGCCGAACGCCTGCTCGCATGTCGGATACCCGTTAACGTATCCGCAGCCGTAATAGGTGTTGTACGGCGCGATGACCGCGATGTAGTGGCCTACCGTCTCCGTAGGATCGAGGTTCCGGATATAATTGTCGATTTCAACTGCATGTGCGTGGTACAGTCGATATGCGTCGTCACCGACCAGCCCGGTTTTGCCGTAAAGAGCTGCAGCCGCCTTGTCGAACAGGGCCTTTTCCTCGTGGTACCACCCTTTGAAGGGGTCGGGGTATCCCCAGGCAAGGTTCTCGCCGACGGACCATACGGTGTCCCACTTGTAACCGTCGGCCCATCCCATATGATCGAAGTTCTTCGCTCCGTAGTTCGCCTGCACCTGGCCGATCGCCACAAGGGAGTCGAGGACCTTGAGCTCTTCCTGCCCGTTCGCCCGTCGAATCTCGTTGATCTTTCCCATGAGCTCGAGCGCTTTCTTCATGTTCTCCAGGCTCGTGGCATCGCCGGTCTGGCCCAGGTGCGTGTTCGTGTCCGCCACTCCGGACGACTTCTCGGGCTCGGTTACGAACTTATAGGCAAGATCGGCGCCGACCTCTTGGAAGAAGCCTGCCGACCCGAGCTTGGCCTTCTCTTGGTATTGGGAGAGTTCTGCCTTTGCGGCGTTTAGCGCGGCAACGGTTCCGTCGTAGGCGCGTTGAGCGTCGTTCAGGCGGTCGGCGGCGTCTTTGGCAACATTGTCGGCGGATGCCTTGTCCTGTTCGGCTTTTGCGAGCTCATCCTTTGCTTTGGCAAGCGACGCCTCGTCGACGGTAAGGTGGGACTTCAACTCGGCCAGCTCGTAGGCAGCTTTGTCGGCGGTTGATTTCGCCTTTGTTGCCTCGAAATCAGCCTTCTCGGCTGCCTCGTTAGCGGCGTCGGACTCTGCCTTTGCCGTTGCTGCTGCGGCGGCCGATGCATCGGAGGATGCTTGCGCAGTGGCGAGTGCGTTGTCGGCCGTTGTCTTTGCTGCCTGAGCGGCGCTTACGGTCTGCTCTGCTGCGGCGATGCGCTCCTTGGCGGCGGTCACCTCTGCGGAGGTCTCGCCGGCCTCGATGCGGGCGAGGTCGGCCTTCGCTGCATCCAGCTCGGCCTGAGCGGAGGCCAGGGCGTTGGCTGTCGTTTGTGCCTGGGTTTTCGCGGCGCTCAGCGCGGAAGCATCCGCAGCGGCCTTCTCGTTAGCAGTAACGAGGGCAGCCTGTGCCTTCTTGTTGGCTGCCTCGGCGGCAGCGAGGGTGTCTTTTGCGTCTGCAAGAGCCTTGGAAGCGGACTCGGCGTTTGCCTGCGCCTTCTCAAGCTCTGCGGTGCCGCCCGCGGCGGTGTAGGCATCCTGAGCAGCTTTGAGCGCATCTGCGGCGTCGTTTGCGATTTTTTGCTTGGCGTTGGCGTTGTTCCTGGCGTCGTCAAGTGCGCTGGCAGCCTTATCTGCGGTAGCTTGCGCATCGTTTGACTTGGCAAGGGCGGCCTCCGCCGCATCGAGCGCGGCGCGGGCGGTGTCGTAGGTCGCCTGGATGGCGGCGAGCTTGGCGGCGTCTGCCTCCGCCTGGGAGGCGTCGATGCGCTGCTTGGCGGCGGCGACGTCGGCCTTGGAGGAGGCGAGCTCGGCGCCTGCTGCCTTCTCGGCCGCCGCCGCCGTGCTCTGGGCCTCCTGCTTGGCGGCGAGGTTCTCCTCGCTGGCGGCCTTCTCGTCGCGGGCCTGCTGCTGCTCGGGGGCTGCGCCCTCCTGCGTCAGCTTGTCCTGGCCCTCGGCGGGCTGCGTCTTCACCTCATCGGCGAATGCGGTTGCGGCTCCGATGGCGGGGGTCGCCACGGTGGAGGCCATTAAGGCGGCCATGCCGGCGCGGGCGACGATGCCCGGCTCGCGCGTTTCGATCTTCGCGTGCTTGGCGTTCTTCAGATTTGCCATGCTGTTCTCGAACCCCTTTGCGATCGTATTCCTGTTCCTTTTCCCTATGCGCTTTCCGTCTTGCGCGAACTGTTCTCGGCTTGCTTTCCGGAGCTTATGCCCCTTGTCGGCTGTTTCCGAGATGGCGTACAGGTTGGAAAAACGCCAGCGCAGAACTTTGATTTATTAAGCTCATGCTCTGCCAGTTTAGCGCGTTTTCCTGGCTTTATGTGAGAATTTCGGCATATCGCGACAATGTGTTTCACCTCCTTTTGCATTAACAAGGCTTTTGCCGTTGCAGTGTTGTTTGCAAAGGTTTGGGAGTATGGCGTTCTCGCGGGTCGTTATGCCTGTTGTATGGGTTGTTTGCGCTCGAGATCGTTGTTGTGGCTCTATGCCTCTGCTTTTAATGCTATGGCGAACGGATATGTTTGGATAGTTCAATTCGCCGATCTATCTGATTTGCGAGAACGATTGAGCGCGTGTCGGGGGCCTTCGCCAGTATTGATATCCTCCAGGAAGAAATGTGGACTATTGGGGGTGTCCCTACATATCAAAAGGTCTGTGTTTGCGCAGTTATTTCAAATAACGCATCGTCGCGGCAGGCTGTCTTCCTCAAATGCAGCTGGCACCCGTTTCTGGCTTGCGGCATACTCTTTGCGTGAGGGCCGGGCGCTGGTCGTGCTGCGTAGCGCTGATGGGGGGTATACTTCCTTATTATGCTTAGAGGGCCGCGTTTGCGTCGGCCGCTAGAGAAGGGGGTTGCCATGGTCATCCTTGACGAACCGTATGCTTCGCCGCAGTTGTTGGAATGGCTTGAATCTTCGCAACACCCCGTGCTTCGCAATGCGTTCTCCGAGCGCACGGCTTTTGCGTCCGGGCGGGCGTTGCACCTGGTCGACGAGGACGAGGCGGCCTCGCGCCTTTCCGCAGGCGAGCGCGTGTACACCAATTCCGAGAACACGCTCGAGTGGATCTGCTCGCATGCTGACAATCCCAGCCTTACGCACGCCATCACCGTGTTCAAGGATAAGGTTGCCATGCGCAAGCTTCTGGCGCAGATGGGTGAGAACTTCTTTTTCCGCGCATGCACAGCTGATGAGCTGGGGAAACTCGACTTCCCCGAGCTTGAGCCGCATATGCCGTTCGTGGTGAAACCCGCACGCGGGTTTTGCAGCATGGGCGTGCACACGGTGCGCTGCCGTGCCGATTGGGACGAGGCGCTGGCCGATTTCGCGTCGAACGCTGCCGCTTGGGCGGACATGTACCCCGACAGCGTTGTTGCTGGCAGCGATTTCATCCTGGAGCAGTTCATCACGGGGCAAGAATATGCCCTGGATGCGTTTTTCGACGAGCAGGGTGCGGCGCACGTGCTTAACGTGTTGCGTCATGATTTCGCCGGTCCTGATGATACGTCCGATCGCATGTACACCACGTCAGCGGCGATCGTGCGCGAGAAGGCGCCCGCCTTCGAGGAGTGGCTTTCGCGCGTGAACGCCCTGGTGGGGGCGCGGAACTTCCCGGTGCATGTCGAGGTTCGCGTGGACGAGCAGGACGGCGGCGTTATCCGGCCCATCGAGTTCAACCCCTTGCGATTCGCCGGCTTGGGCGGCACCGATGTTGCCCAGCACGCTTATGGTTTCCGCAGCTATGAGGCGTTTTTGACCGACGCGCTGCCCGATTACGATGCCGCGTTCGCTTATGCGGGCGACCATGTGTACACCATGTCGCTGCTTAACCCGCCGGAGGGTGTGACGGGGAACGAAGAGTTCGATTACCCGGCGTTCTCCGAGCGCTTCGATAGGGTTTTGGAGCTGCGCGAGTTCGACGTGCCCACGTTCGGCTGCTACGGCTTCCTGTTCGTGGAAACCGACCTTGACGAACGCGGCAAGGCCGAGCTCGATTTCCTGATGCATACCGATTTGCGCGAGTTCCTGAGCTGCGACGACGCCGCGGGCCAACGTTAGGCGGCCGCATGAAATTCAACGTCAAGAACCTTTTCATGGGCGTGGTGCTCATCATCGTGCTTGCGGTGGTGTTTTTGCGCGGCGACCAGTTGGTGGAGCTGGGCGAGACCATGAAGCAGGGAAGCCCCCTGCCGCTGGTCGCGGCCATCCTCACACAGCTGGGGAAGTACTTCGCGCAAAGCTTCGCCTATTCGCGCAGCTTCGCCGCCGTGGGCGAGCGCATGGAGCCGAAATCCACGTTGCCGCTGGTCTTCGGCACGTTTTTCATGAACACCATCGCGCCGTCCATGAACCTGGCGGGCACCACGTTGGTGGTCGACGACGCGCGACGGCGCGGCATTCCCGCCGGCAAGGCCACGGGCGCGGCGCTGCTCATGCAGATCACCATCGACGGCGCGTTCTCCACGCTCATGGTGTGCGCGTTCATTTTCCTAGCCGTCACGGTGGGGCTGTCGCCTGTGTGGTTCCTTATGGGCATGGTGGTGTTGTGCTTGGTGGGAACCATGGTGGCGCTGCTTATCCTGGCGCACAAAAAGCCCGGTTCGCTTATGCGCCTTTTGCGGCCCGTCGAACGCGTGAGCCGCAAGGTGGTCGGGCGTGTGCGCAAAAAGCCGCTCGAGCCGTGGGCCGAGCGCATCGCGCAGGCGTTTTCCGAGGCGGCCGGCATGATCGGCCATAGCCCCAAACCCACGCTGCAGGCGTACGGGTGCTCGCTGATCGCCAGCTTGTGCGAGCTTTCGTGCTTCGCGCTGGTGGGCATCGGGTTCGGCGTCGACACGGCGCCGGCGCTGGTGTGCGGTTACGTGGTGGCAACGCTGTTCGCCATGATTTCGGTCACGCCGCAGGGCGTGGGCGTGGTCGAGGCGGCCGTCGTGGTGGCGTTCACCAGTTTCGGCGAGTCGGCGGCGGCGGGCACGGCAATCGGCCTGGTGTATCGCGGCATCGTGTTCTGGATGCCGTTCATCATCGGCGCCGTGCTCATCAACACCACGAAGGCGTTCAAGGGCGACGTGAAGAAGGCGGCATACGACCAGGACATGGGAGCCGTCGCCGGTACGGCTGCGACCGCGGCGCGTTTGCAGGAAGAGGCGCATGCCGACGCTGTTCGTTTCAAGCGCGCGGCGGCTTTGCGTTCGCGTATGGCGGGTGCGGCCGGTGCGCATGCGACGCATGGCGCGCAGCAGGCCGCAGGTGCGGTGCCGGAAGGCGGCGCCGCGGTGGCGAGTGCCGCTGCTCAGACGGTGCCTTTTGCGGAAGGAGTCGGGTCCGAGCGCGCTAGCGTGACGGTGCCGCTGGATGCGCCGCGCCCGGCGAGCGGCGCCGCCAAGACCGTGCCGTTTGCGGAGGGGGCCGGGCGCGCTGGCGCTGCGGCGACGGTGCCGTTCGAGGTCGGCGACGCAAGGGTCGGCGATCGCCTTGTCGATCTTCCGGAGGTTTCGCCTTCGGTCACGTCGGGGGATTTGCCCGGGGAAGGTCCGGGTTCGCCAACGTATACTGAAACGGATAAACAATAGCCTGCGGGCCGCGGTTTTCGCGGCCCCTTCGTTTTCGGAGGTTTTCATGACCCTTCTGGATACTCTGCACATCACCTACGACGTGGTCACTCCCGAGCATGTTGAGATGTCCATGCCCATTTCCGAGGAGATTTACCAGCCGCATGGCTTTTTGCACGGCGGTGCCACGCTTGCCCTGCTGGAATCGTGCGCAAGCCGCGGCGCCGAGGCACGCACCGATTTCGACAAGGAGTTGCCGTTCGGTTTGGAGTCCGATATCCGCCACAAGAAGCCGGGCAAATCCGGCGTTTTGCACGGTTTCGCCGACCTTGAGCACGAGGATCCCAGCTACGGCGGTCGCAAGCAGTTCTGGCACGTGGTGGCCAAAGACGACGCCGGCGATGTGGTTTCCGAAGGCACCTTCATCACCAAGATCGTCACGAAAGAGCACTTCGCCGAGAAGAACCGTCAACGCGAACAACGCTAACCCGGACAGATAACCCTACGTCCCCGAAATGTCCGCTTCGGACACTTCGGGGACGTAGCACTAAGTGTCCGGATTTTGCCGGCGATTTGGGATGCTCGTTTGCGGCGATGGTTGAAGAGAGGAAGCTGCACATGGAAGCGTTTGTGCGCGAGAGCCTGCTGGAGATGTACGAGACGAACCGCCAGTGGCTCGGTAACCTTGAGCCCGAGGTCATGGAAGAGGGCTTCGTGCGCAATTCCGTCGTCGTGCCCGAGAAGGCCTGCAACTTCTTCGGCAACGCCTTCGGCGGCTACCTTATGAGCCTGGTGGACGTTTGCGGATGCGCGGTGCCTTGGACGCTGGGCAAGTACGTGGTCACGCAAACCTGCGATGTGCATTTCATCAGGGGCGTTATGCTGGGCGAGCACGTGTTCGTCGAGGCACGCGACGTACGCACGGGCCGCACGAGCTCCATCGCCGATGTGCGCATCGTCGACGAGCAGGGCAACGTGCGCCTGACCGCTACTGTCACTATGCACATCGTGCGCGATATCCAGCCCGAGGACGTAGGTGTCCAGCAGAAGCTCGAGTGAGCGTTTGCTCCCCAATTGTGGTTTAACTGCAGCAGGGCCGTGGCTTTTCAGAAAGGCTTAAGCTGCGGTCGGTATCATGTTCCGAAACGAACATGAGCCGCGCTTTTGCGTGTGCGCAATTCTAGGAAGAACGTGATGGGAGAACCTATCGACACTCATTTCGACAAGCGGGGGACGTCGCAAGGGCGTCATGCGCGCACGGCTCCACGCTCGGGCCGTCATGCGCGCATGGCGACCGGCGCTAGCAGCTGGTCTGTTCGCAGGCGTTCGCTGGTGGCGGCGATCGCTGCGGCGATGGCTGCGTTGATGATCGTCGGCGTTTTGGCGGCCCATGGGCGCGCCGGCGCAAGCGGCGACGGCGATCAGAGCGCCGCGCAGGAAGCTCTGGAAGCCCAAACGCTGGAGACGGCATATGCCGCCGATGACTCGATGGAAACGCAGCAGGACCAACAGTCCCAGGACGCCGAGGCTGCAGAATCTGTTGCTCCCGGCATGCGCCCCGATAATGCCGACGGGTTCCCCCGCAATCGTCGCGACGCCCTGGGTGCGATGGAGCGGGAGCTTCCGAGCGGCTTCGGCCGCCCCAATGTGATGCAGGTGGTAAGCTTCACCGGCTTGAGCGGCGCGAGCGCGAGCGTGCCCGAGTTGTTCCAGTATCCTAGCATGCCGGCAGGGTGCGAGATTTATTCCCTCGCCGCGGTTTTGCAAGCAATGGATCACGACGCCGACCCCGATTCCATCGTGGCGAACCAGCTGCCCTTCGACGTGGAGGGCGACGATTACGCCTCAGCGTTTTGGGGTGACCCGTACTGGTCGGGCGAGGGCATGCCGCCCGCCATCATGGCGGCGGGCAACGCCTTCCTTGAGGAAGCGGGTGCAAGCGAGCGCTTCGCCAACCTCACCGGCACCGATTTCGACGAGCTTGCCAGCAAGGCGTCGTCTGGAACGCCCGTGCTCGTGTGGACCACGCTCGATTTCGAGGACCCGTATTTCGACGAGCCACTTGAGGCGAACTCATTCTATGACCTGGAGCATTGCGTAGTGTTGCTGGGTGTGGAAGGCCACCGGGCGTGCATCATGGACCCCACGCAGGGCTACGTGACCGTCAACTACGACTGGTTCAAATATCTCTACGAGCAGTGCGGCTCCATGGCGCTGGCGATCGCGTAAACGGTTCGCGGCTATGCCATGCGCCGAGCGCGTTTCGGACACTTAACGCTACGTCCCCTAAGTGTCCGGGTTTGCTCGCTTGTCGGTGGCGGTGTAGACGCCGATTACGATGACGGCCGCCACCACCAGCATCGCCAGCAGCGCCGCGTATGACACCAGGTAGGTGCCGAACGCTTCGGTCAAAAAGCCCGGCAGGAAGGTGAAGATGAACCCGCCCAGCGCGTAGCACACCTGGAAGTTCTTGATGGTGCGCGCTTCCTTGCCGCGCGGCGCTAGCTCGATCGACCATACCGAAATGCCCACGGTGCCAAGCGACATGCCGATGCCGAACATGAGCACGCCCAGCCCGGCAAGCCCGGTGTTGCCCATATCCGACAGGCACAGCACCGCCGTGCCGGCGATATACAGGGCGAAGAAGACCGCCGAACCGCGTTTGGTGCCGAAGCGGTCGAACGCCATGCCGCTGACCAGCTTCGCCACCGTCAGGCACGCCCCGTTGACGGCCACGAGCGTCGCGGCATGCTCGGCGGAGAAGCCTTCGGAGGTGAACAGCACGGCCAGGTAGTTGCCGCCGCCGACCGACACGCAGCCGATGATGATCATGGCCAGGAACAGAAGCGGCATGGTGCGCGGGGAAAGATCGCGGTTGACGTGGCGTTTCCTTACGCGTTCAAGCTGCTGGGCGCTTCTCTCTTGCTCGCGTTTCACCGCCTTCGGGCTTCCCTCGTAGGGGGTAAGGCCCATGTCGCGCGGGTCGTTTCTCAGCAGAGCGAATACGGTCACGCCGATGACCAGGGCCAACGCCGATTCTGCCCTGAATGCGGTTTGCAGGTCGAAAGCGCTGATGAGCGCCACCGCCGCATTTGGGATGACGATGGCTGCCACGCCCGAGCCCACCGCGGCGACGCCGGCCACGGTGGCCACGTTCGCCCTGAACCACCGATTGATCAGCATGGTTGAGGCGATCATGCCGCCGAAGCCGTAACCCAGGCCCGTCAGCGCCGAGGCGCCGCACAGCATGCCGAAGTTGCTGCCGGCAAGCGAGTACAGCGCAAACCCGGCACTGACGCTCAGCGTTGCCAAAAACGCGCCGATGCGGCAATCGACCAGGTCGTAGTAGCGTCCGACCACCAACATGGCCAGAAGCGACACGAACGTGCGTACCGACACGATGATCGACCCACCCGAATGCCCGACGCCCGGCAGATCGACCAGGTAGGGCTGGTATACGGAAAACGACGTAGAGGGCAGGCCCACGTTCGTGAACAATATCAGGAAGCAGCACACGGCCACCACGGCCTCGTAATGCTGCTTGATCTTGGCGAATAACATGCGTTGGAACCACCTTCGGGACGGTATTGGCGTACCGCGCTTAGCGCGTACGGTTATCTAGCATAGCGGCGTCATGTTTCAATCGGCGAAAAGCTGACGGAATCGCGATAATGCGACGGGAGGTTTGCCCGTTGCGTTCGAAGGCAACGTGATACCCTTGCATCTTATGATTAGGACGGAAAACATATCGCTTCGGTCGGCTGTGCGCGTGATTCGGGCTTTTGCGGCGCGCGAGACCGTGCTAGTCGTTGCTGTTGCGGCGGCCTTGGCGTCGTGCGCCCTTGTGCCGCCCGATGCCGGGTATGCCGCCTACGTTGATTGGCATACGTTGGCGCTGCTGTTCTGCCTGATGGCGGTGGTGGCGGGATTCCGCTCGCTTGGCGTATTGGACGCCGTGGGGGCGTGGTTGGTCGCACGTGCTCGGACGCAGCGCGCTGTTGCCGGCGTGTTGGTCGGGCTTGCGTTCTTCGCCAGCATGGCGGTGACCAACGACGTTGCGCTCATCACGTTCGTGCCGCTGGCTTTGGTGGTTTTGCGCCGCGCGGGCATGGAGGGCCGCATGTGCCTGGTTGCCACGCTCATGACCATCGCGTCGAACCTCGGCAGCATGTTCACGCCCGTGGGCAATCCGCAGAACCTGTACCTGTTCACGGCCTCGGGCATGGGTGTTGGGGAGTTTCTTCAGCTCATGGGGCCGTATACCGCTGCGTCAGGTGCGATGCTGGCGCTCGCGTGCGTGCTGCGTTTTCGAGGCGGCGAAGTGCGCGGCGCGGGTGGCGTTGCCCGATTTGCATCATCGGGTGGTTTTGCGTCCGATGGCACCGCCGATAATCCAGCGATGCAGGTTCCGCCTGCGCGCTGGACGGCCCCGGAAGGTTCCGCGCCTGATTGCATGCCCGCCCGCTCAGGGAACGGGGCCTCGCCGGCGTCCTCGTCGATTGAATCCGCTCCCCCCGGGTGTTTTTCCGCCCGCTCGCGTAAGCGGTTGGCGGTGTACGGCGTGTTGTTCGCGTGCTGCTTGGCTGCGGTTTTGGGCGTGCTGGATGTTCGCGTTTTGCTGGCGTTGGTGCTGGTAGGCGTTTCGCTTTCAGATGCAAGCTTATTGCGGCGCGTTGACTGGGGGCTGTTGGCCACTTTTGCGGCCCTGTTCGTGTTCGTGGGGAACATGGGCCGCGTTCCGGTGCTCCACGAGGCGCTTTCCGCGGCGGTGGGCGGCAACGCGCTGCTTGCTGCGGTAGGGGGCAGCCAGGTTATCAGCAACGTGCCGGCGGCGGTGCTGCTTTCGGGGTTCACCGATCAGTGGCAGGCGCTGATCGTGGGCACGAATTTGGGAGGTTTGGGCACGCTTATCGCGTCCATGGCAAGCCTCATCACGTTCAAGGCGGTCATGGTCGGTCGCCCCGGTATCCGCGGGCGCTATCTGCTTGTGTTCACGGCTTGGAACATTGCGTTCTTGGCGGCGCTGCTTGCGCTTGCCGTGGTTTTGGGGGCGCTCTGATCGCCCTCAAAACCACGGTGCAGGAAAGTACCTTTGCATTGCGCAAAACGCGGCGTTTTCCCTCTATAGATAGCTGCCGGTCAGGCTGGCAGGGTTTTGGGCGATTTGCGCCGGGGTTCCGTGCGCCACCACGCGACCGCCCGCTTGGCCGCCGCCCGGACCCATGTCCACCACGTAGTCGGCGTTGCGGATGAAGTCCAGGTCGTGCTCGATCACCACCACCGTGGCGCCTTGCTCGACCAGGTGCTGGAACACGTTCAGCAGCGTGCGCACGTCGCGCGGGTGCAGGCCGATGGTAGGCTCGTCGAACACGAACAGCGCCCCGTCCTGCGCTTTGCCCATTTCGCTGGCCAGCTTCAGGCGCTGCGCCTCGCCGCCGGAGAGCGCCGGCGTGGCCTCGCCGAGCGTGAGGTACCCAAGCCCCAGGTCATGGAGCGTTTGCAGCATGGCGTGCGCCTTCTTCAGGCTGGCGCACGCTTTAAGGGCTTCGTCGATGCTCATGGCCATAAGCTGCGCGAGCGTGTGCCCGTTCCAGGTGATGGCGTCGGCTTCGGCGCCGTAGCGGCGGCCGCGGCAGTCGGGGCAGGGGACGTCCACATCGGGAAGGAACTGCACGTCAAGCGACACCTGGCCGGTTCCGTCGCAGGTGGGGCAGCGTAGCTTGCCGGTGTTATAGGAGAACGCGCCCGCCTTCAAGCCCGCGGCTTTTGCCTCGTCGGTGCGAGCGAACGCGCGGCGCAGGTCGTCGAGCACGCCGCAATAGGTGGCGACGGTCGAGCGCACGTTCGCACCGATGGGGGTTGCGTCGATGAGCTGCGCGCGGACGATGCCGGCGGGGTCGATCCCGCGCACGCTGGATGGCAGCGTTTCGTCCGCGTTTACGCTGTTCAGTGCGGGAATCAGCTCCTCCAGCACCAGCGTGGTCTTGCCGCTTCCGGACACGCCGGTCACCGCTGTCAACCGGTTTACGGGCAGGTCGACCGACAGCTCGTGCACGGTATGCAGCGGGCTGGTTTCCAGATGGATGGTGCCGCGCTCGAATAGCTGGCCCTCCGGGCAGCGCGGGCGCACGTTGGACATGGGGTCGGGCGCGGACACGGAAAGGGGCGCAGCTTCGGGGGCTTCCGCCATGCAAACGCTTGCCCCCGCCGATGCGGCGGACGCATTCGGCGTCGCGGCAGCTCCCGCCGGCGCGACTGCGGCGCCCTTCGTTTCGCCATCCGGCAAATACCGCCCGATCAGCGAGCGGTCATCGGCCCGCAGCTCGGCCGGCGTGCCGCAGGCTACCACATGCCCGCCGCCGGCTCCGGCTTCCGGGCCCATTTCCACCAGGTAGTCCGCCGCGGCCAGGATGCGCGTGTCGTGATCGACCATCACCACCGAGTTGCCGTCGGCCAACAGGTCGCGCATGACACCCAGCAGGCCGTCGATGTTGGCGGGGTGCAGGCCGATGGAGGGCTCGTCCAACACGTAGAGCACGCCGGTGGTGCGATTGCGCACGGCGCGCGCCAGCTGCACGCGCTGGCGTTCGCCGGTGGACAGCGTGGAGCCTGCGCGATCGAGCGACAGATAGCCCAGTCCCAGCTCAAGTAGCCGCCGCGCCGTATGCTGGAACGACTCGCAGATGGAGACCGCCATGGGGCGCAGGTTCTCGGCGAGCGTTTCCGGGACGCTATCTACCCAGGTCACGGCTTCGTCGAGCGTCATCTCGCACGCCTTCGCCAGGTTTATACCGCGCACGAGCGGGCCTCGCGCCGCCGCCGACAGGCGCGTGCCCTCGCAATCCGGGCACGGCCCCTCGGTCAGGAAGCGGGCCACGCGCGCCAGGCCCTTCTCGTCCTTCGCCTTCGCCAGCGCGTTCTCCACGGTGTAGACGGCGTTGTAGTAGGTGAAGTCGAGTTCGGCGAAGTTGTCGCCTTTCTTCGCCTTGTACAGGATGTGGCGCTTTTCGGCCGGGCCGTGGAAGACGATGTCGCGTTCCTCGGGCGTGAGCTCGGAAAACGGCACGTCAAGGCGTACACCCATCTCGCCGCACACCTGCTTCATGAGGTCCCACATCAGGCTTCCCCAGGGAAGCACGGCGCCCTCGTTGATGGTTTTGCTCTCGTCGGGGACCAGTGCTGCCTCGTTCACGCGCCGCACGGTGCCGGTTCCGCCGCAGGTGGGGCAGGCGCCGCCGCTGTTGAAGGCAAGCTCTTCGGCGCCGGGCCCGAAGAAGGTTTTTCTGCAGGTCGCGCACGTGATCGGCTGCTCGGCGGCCACCGACATGGAGGGCGGGGCGTAGGTGCCGCAGTGCGGGCACGGGTGGCTGCCCACGCGGCTGAACAGCAGGCGCAGGCTGTTCAGCAGCTCGGACATGGTGCCGAAGGTGCTGCGCACGCCGGGGACGCTCGGGCGTTGGTGCAGCGCCAGGGCGGCGGGGACGTAGCGCACCTCGTCGACGTCGGCGCGCGCGGCCTGCCCCATGCGCCGACGCGTGTACGTGGACAGCGCCTCCAGATAGCGACGCGAGCCCTCTGCGTACAAAACGCCCAGGGCCAGCGAGCTTTTCCCGCTGCCCGAGACGCCGCACACGCCCACCAGCTGACCCAACGGGATGTCGACGTTCACGTTCCGCAGGTTATGGACACGCGCCCCGCGCACCTCGATATGCGAAGGGCTGGCGGGCGTGATGCTGGTTTTGCCGGTGGGCAGGTGATTCATGGCGGGGCCTTTCAGGCGATGGCGTAAGGTTGCCTTTCATTATAAGGCGAGCCCGGGGTGGGGGCACGGTCGGGCACCTTGGGGACATAGCGCTAACTGTCCGGATTGATTTGTCCGTATGTTAGCCATTCCGCCCACCCGGACACATAGTGCTACGTTCCCGAAGTGTCCGGGGTGTGTGCTTGTTTGGTTGGCGGCGGTTGGCGCTTGTACAATGGAATCGACATCTACCGGGTCATCCAGACGAGAGGATATTCCTATGAGCAAGGTTTTGCTGGTCAACGGCAGCTCGCGGCAGGAGGGCAACACGTCGGTTGCGCTCGCCGAGGTTGCCGCCGCGCTTGAGGGGCACGGCATTGAGACGGAAACCGTGTGGCTGGGCAACAAGCCCGTCAACGACTGCATCGCCTGCGGCAAGTGCGCTGAGCTGGGCGGTAAGTGTGCTATCGACAACGACGTGGTCAACGAGCTGATCGCCAAGGCTGCGCAGGCCGACGGCTTCGTGTTCGGCACGCCGGTGTACTACGCGCATCCCTCGGGCCGCATCCTGTGCGCGCTCGATCGCGCGTTCTACGCAGGTGGCGCGGCGTTTCGCCATAAGCCCGGCGCAGCGGTGGCCGTTGCGCGCCGTGGCGGCACCACGGCGTCGTTCGACGTGCTGAACAAGTACTTCACCATCTGCGAGATGCCCGTTGTGTCCTCCACCTACTGGAACAACGTGCACGGACGCCTGCCGGGCGAGGCCGCGCAGGACGCGGAGGGCCTGCGGACCATGCGCAACATCGGGCAGAACATGGCGTGGCTGCTCAAGTGCATCGAAGCCGGGAAGGCCGCGGGCATCGACGTCCCCGTCGCCGAGCGCGGCCAGATGACGAACTACATCCGCTAGCTCAGGCGGCTAGACGACGAGCTAGCTCCGCTAGTTCGTGCGGTCGGATGACGAACCGCGTCCGTTATCTCGATCGGCCAGATTGCGAACCGCATCCGCTAGTTTGCCTGGCTCCGCGCCGTTATTTGACGCATTCGTGAAGCGCCGGCCTTGTGCCGGCGCTTCCGTGTTAAATCCGGGAACCTCTACGTTACATTTCGGAAATCTTGGGGAAATTCGCCGCAAAATGGGCCCGTATGAAAACTGCGGCGGTCGCGGCTGCGCCGCCGCTTGCGGAAACCGAACGTGCAAGGAGGCCCTTCGTGGCTAAGGTCAACCCGAATTATCAGAAACTTCCCGGCAGCTATCTGTTCTCCGAGATCGCCCGCCGTACCGCTGCGTACTCCGAGGCGCATCCCGAGGCGAAGCTCATCAAGATGGGCATCGGCGACGTCACGCGCCCGCTGGTCCCGGCAGTCATCGAGGCGATGCACGCCGCCGTCGAGGATATGGCCAAGTCCGAGACTTTCCACGGCTATGGCCCTGAGCAGGGCTACGATTTCCTGCGCGCCGCCATCGTCAAGCGCGATTTCCACGCGCTCGGCGTCGACATCGCCGACGACGAGATCTTCATCTCCGACGGCGCAAAGTCCGACTGCGGCAACATCGGCGACATCCTGGACGTTGACAACGTGGTGGCCGTGTGCGACCCGGTGTATCCCGTGTATGTCGACTCCAACGCTATGGCCGGCCGCGCGGGCGACTATGACGAAGCCGCCGAGCGCTGGACGAACATTGTGTACATGCCCACCACCGCAGAGAACGGCTTTTGCCCGGCACTGCCCGAGGGCCGCGCGGACGTCATCTACCTGTGCAGCCCGAACAACCCCACCGGCACGGTGCTCAACGCCGAGCAGCTGAAGGCATGGGTCGATTACGCCAACGCCAACGACGCCATCATCATGTTCGATGCCGCCTACGAGCGCTTCATCACCGAAGAGGGCGTGCCGCACTCCATCTATGAGGTTGAAGGCGCCAAGACCTGCGCCATCGAGTTCCGCTCGTTCTCCAAGACGGCGGGCTTCACCGGCGCGCGCTGCGGCTACACCGTGGTGCCCAAGGAGCTGGTCCGCGACGGCCAGAGCCTCAATGCCATGTGGAACCGTCGCCAGTGCACGAAGTTCAACGGTGCCAGCTACATCATCCAGCGCGGTGCCGCGGCCATCTACACCGAGGAAGGCGAGCGCCAGATCGAGGAGACGCTTGCGTACTACCGTAACAACGCACGCGTGATCAAGGAGGGTCTCGAGGCCGTCGGGTTCACCGTGTATGGTGCGGTGAACAGCCCGTATATCTGGTGCAAGACGCCTGAGGGCGTGGGCAGCTGGGAGTTCTTCGACAAGCTGCTGACCGAGGCGAACATCATCACCACGCCGGGTGCAGGCTTCGGCCCCTCGGGCGAGGGCTACGTGCGCCTGACCGCCTTCGGCGACGCCGACGCCACGGTCGAGGCCATGGAGCGCATCCAGAAGCTCATGGGGGAGTAGAGACGGCGGGCGATCGTTTGCTAGCGCTGCAATTGCGATTGCCATAGCGTACGCGGTAGCTTTGGCGTATATAGCCGCCGTTGCGTGCATAGTTGCAGCACCAGGGTTGTTGATGGCCGGCGCCGCAGGCGCAGTTGTCGCAGCGGACGCGGAGGTTGCGGTGTACTCAGCTGCCGTTGCATCCAAGCATACGAAAAAGGGGGCCTGCGGCCCCCTTTTTCGTATGCTTGGATGCGCTCGCTGCCAAATAGTGCGCGAGTGCGTGTTCGCCTTCTCTAACGTATTTGATAAACGAGCCGATTCGTGTAACGAGCGCGTGCGCATCGGGGTTCGCCGCGTCTCGGCGTTGCGGGACGCGGCCGTTTGGCGCCGAATGGGCCCTGATCGCCGTCTGCTCGTACGCACTCGCGCAATTATTGGCAGCAATCGCGTCGGACCCTGGCAGAACGAGATTACGGCTCGGCCCCCGCGTACAGCTCGGTGTGCGTGCTGGCTGGGACGTGCGCGGGTAGGGATGGGTGGACACGACAACCCACCAGCGCAAGGTATATCCAGCTATATAAAGGTAACCGGTGTAAGCCGGTCACCGGGCAGTGATCTACAGGGCTTAGGAGCCAAAAGGGGTCGAAAACTGTGCATTTTCTGCACAGTGAGTGAATGAGTCATTATTTGTGGCATATAACGCCACGGATGGGGAATAGACAACGTCAGAGAATTATCTATATCGGCAGTTGATTTCTCTTGTTTGCGGTTCTTGCCTGATTTGCATTCTTAGCCCACGCGGACATCAGAGCCGCGTGGGCTACCTGCTCCTATTGCTAGCAGCCCTCGGCCGCCGTTGCGCCCTCGGCCTGTGGGGCGCTTGCGGGAGCGTCGCCATGCGCTGGCGCATCGCCGCCTTCGGGCGCCCCAGCCTCGTCGGCATAGCTGTGCTTCTTCAGCAGCATCGATACCGCCAGTGCGGCAACTGCGAGCACCAGGGTGAACGTGAAACCCCAGTGCACGCCGTTGGTGAACGCGACCGCGCCGCCTTCCGCGTTTGCCGCCTGGCCCATGCCCAGCAGGCTGGTGGCGACGGCGGTTGCGATGGCGCCCAGCACCTGCTGCAGGGTGTTCATCATGGTGGAGCCGTCCGCGTTCATGCGGTGCGGCAGCGAGTTCAAGGCACTCGTCTGGCTCGGCGACATAGCCAGCGGCACGCCGATCATCAAGATCACGTGAGCGCAAACCACGTACGCGATCGGAGTCTCGGGCGTCGCAAACAGGAACATCACCGTGCCCGCAATGGAAAGGGCGAAGCCGGCGCGTGCCGGGATGCGGGCGCCGATGCGATCGTACAGCCTGCCGGCAATCACGGACACGATGCAATTCACCACGCCGCCGGGCAGCATGAGCATACCGGCCATGGCCACAGGCAGCAGCATGCCGCTTTGGATGTACTGCGGCAGCAGGTACATGGCCGACAGCGTGATGCCGAAGTTCAGCATCACCAGCGTCACGCCCACGCGGTAGCCCTGCTGGTAGAATACGCGCACATCAAGCACGGGCACCTCCATGTGCAGCTGACGATACACGTAGGTCGCAATGCAGACCACGCCGATGACCAGCGCGGATACCACTTCGACGCTGGTCCATCCATACAGGCTGGCGAGCCCGGCGCCCAGCACCACGCCGCCGAATCCCAGGCACGAGAGCACGCACGAGATCGCATCGACGCGCGGGCGCGTCAGCTCGTAGGGGTTTACCAGGAACTTCGCAGCGAACACCATGGCCACGGCCAGCACCACGGCGAAGGTGAAGAAGATGAAGCGCCAGCTCAGCACTCCCAGGATGATGCCCGAGAGGGTAGGGCCGATGGCGGGGGCGAACATGATGATGAGCGCCGTCAGGCCCATGGCCGCGCCGATTTTCACCGGGGCGAACACCTCGAGCACCACAGCGAACATCATGGGCAGCACCAGGCCCGTGCCCACGCCTTGCACCAGGCGGCCGGCCAGCATCACCTCGAAGCTGGGGGCGAACCCGCTGATCAACGAGCCGACGAAGAACGCGCCCAGCGCGAACAGCGTGAGTTTGCGTACGCTGAACCACTTCATGAGCAAGCTGGCGAAGGGCAGCACGATGCCGATGACCAGCATATAGCCGACGACCATCCACTGCATCACGGCAACGTCGACGCCGAACGCCTCGGTCAGCTGCGGCAGCGCGATGTTGAGCGACGTCTCGCTGAACATGCCCGTGAAACCGCCCAGATACAGGCCCATCATGGTTAGGTAGGGGTGCGCAACCTCGATGTGCGCCTTATGGGGATCAAAACCTTGCATACTGTTTTCCGTACATTCCTTTCCGACTTTTGCGCAGCGCCCGCGCGGGCAAACGTGCCCGACAAAACAAAAAGCGGGGGCTGCAAAGGAAGCTTTCATCCTTTGCAGCCCCCGCTTAAGGGCGCTACCGACTACCACTAATTGCTTTCAGCCTAGCAGAAACCGTAGCCGTTTCGTAAGCGTTGAAATTGTGGAGAAACGAAAGGCGCCTCCCGCGGGGGGGGAGGCGCTTCGTTTGCGTTGCGCGCGGTGTCGGCGAAGCAAGGCGGTCGCATTTCGTGCAGTGACAGCGAGGCGCTTTGTTCGCCTCCGCATAGTGCTATGCGATCTCGATCGGATAGCTGGCGATGGTGTCGTAGGTGTCGTTATCCATCAGGCTGATGGTGCCGGCGACGTTCTTCATGGCGTCGATGTCGGTAACCTTGGTGTTGTCGAAGTAACCGAAGGTCTCGACGAACATACCGGGCTTGACGGTCTCGGTCAGGGTGAAGTCAACCATCTGGTTGTCTATGCTGAAGGTGCCGTACTCGGCCATGAACAGGATGGTCTTGTCGGCGGTCTTGTTCTCAACCTTGAAGGTGTAGCCGCAGTCGTCGAGCAAATCCTGCTTCTTGTTCAGCACCGTGATGGTGCAGTTCTCGTCGTCGACGAGCACCTTGTCAACGGCAACGGTGTTCTTGTCGGTGGTGCTTGCAGCCTTGGAATCGCCGTCGTTGCTATTGGCCTTAACCTCGCCGCGCTCGAACGTCATGGCGTAGCCGTCGTCGGTCATCTGCAGCTTGCCGTCGGTGATGGTCGCAGTGATGGGGCTGCCGTCGATGGTGAACTTGGCCTCCGTAGCGCTCTTCGCCTCCCACGTGCCGTCAAGGGGTTCGCCGAACATGATGAGCGCGCAGGTGCCGTCCTCGTTGACGTCCAAGCCCACGCTCATGCCGAACGCGTCGAGCATGGCGATGTCCTCGGCGGTTGCCTCTTCGCCGTCGGACACCATGCCCGCCAGCTTCCACGATCCGATGAACGCCTCTTTTGCGTCCTTGTCGTTGGCCGCGCCACCGCCGCAGCCGGTCAGTGCCAAGCACAGCGTCATCGCGCATGCTACCAACGCGCATACCAATAGCTTCCTCTTCATGTCCCTCACTCCCTTTCTGTTGATGCTCCTATGGCGAACCTTCGGTCCCTTTCCGAAGGCGTGTGCCCTGCTTATGCGGTTGCCGCAAATCGAATCGGCGGGCGCTTATCCCATGGCGCCGCCGCAGTATTCGCAGCGACCTTGCGCGTCGGGGACGGTGGTGGCGCCGCAGAACGGGCAGGTTTGCGCGGTTTTCGGCGCAGCGGCTGCCGCCGCTTGCTCGCGCACGGTCTCGCGCAGCTGGGTGAGCGCCTCGCGGATCTGCTGCGCCTGACGCTCTGCCTCGCGGTATTCCACGGAATTGCGCTCCTCGATGCGGTAGTCGTTGACCTTGAACGTGATCTCGTTGAAGTACGGCGAGTTCACGTGAATGGTGACGTACACGTCGTAGTCGATGTCGTAGCGCGGTGGGTCGTAGCTTTGCGAATGGCCCTCGTCGTCTTTCCAGGTGAGCTCGCTGCGCGTCTCGCGAATCTCAGTGTCGCAGCCGGTGACCTGGGAAAAGTCCATAACGTCGGGGTTTGTGTCGCGCCAACGGGAATTGCGTGTGACGATGAAGCGCTTCGCGTCCTCGTCGAGCATCACCTTCATGTCGCAGCCAAGCGTGCGGGTGACGTTGAGCTCCGCCACCTTCTGCCGGTTGGCTTCGCGATACTCCAGCTGCTCGGCGATCTGCTCGACGGTGCTCGCGCGTCGGTCGCTGAAAAACGGCGACAGCTTGCCCGCGCACTCCTTGCACAGGTTGCCGTCCTCAAGCTTGCGATTGCCCAGAAGCCCGATTTCGCCGCCGCAGATGCTGCAGGTTTTCTTTTCGAACATCTTTCCGAACAGCCCCATGTCGCGCCCCTTTCGTCGTCTCCAACTCCGTACCCCGATAATGGCAGAAGCGGGGAAGGCGAAGAAGCGCCCTACGGCTCGAAAAGGGGTGCGAAAGCGGACCGAACGGCCCAGCTTGTCGTTCGGGGAGCCGCAAAAGCTTGCGTTTCGCGTTAGGGGTTTCGGGCGAGTGCACGAGAAGGGGTGTGCAAAAGCCCAGTAGGGCGCAGCTGCGCCCTACTCGGGGCGTCTTGTGCGAATGAACGGGAAGGGGCGCGCGAAAGCGGTGCCCGACTACACGTAAGGCCCTGAAGGGTCGCAGTTATGCGCGCTATTCCTCGGTCTGCTCGCCGGTGCGGCCCATGCCGGGGATGATGAGTCCGCTGGCAACCGCGTGCACGGCAAGGCGCAGGATGTTGTCGTAGCCGGTTTTCGCCAGGATCTCGGAGATGTGGCGCTTCACGGTGCCTTCGGACAGGTACAGCTCCTGCGCGATCTCCTTGCGCGTTTTCGTCTCGCACACCAGGCGCAAGATGTCGATTTCCGTTTGCGTGAGCGCCGCGGCGCCGGAAAGCGCGTTGGATTGGGGGCGAGGGAACGTGGAATAGCCCTCCATGGTGGAGCGGATGACGGCGATCAGCTCGGCAGTGCCCACGTTCTTGTATATGAAGCTGTCCACGCCGGCGGCGCGGGCCTGTTCGACGAACGTGATCTCTGGCATGCCCGTCATGATGACCACGCGCACGTTGGGGTGCGCCTCCTTGATGGCGGCAGCAGCGACGATGCCGCTGGAATCGTTTTCCGTGCACACGTCCAAAAGCGCTAGGTTCGCGTGGTGCTTCTCGACCGCGGAAAGGGCGTCGGCAGCATCGGCGATGGCCGCGACGACGCGCATGTCATCCTGCATGTCGATGGCGCACGCGAGCGAGTCGCGCAGCATGGCTTGATCTTCGGCGATGACCATGTCGATCATGGCGTCCCCCCCTGGGCGTAGAAGGCGGTCCC
>NZ_HE611016.1:320845-387505 GCF_000236865.1 Senegalimassilia anaerobia JC110
TCCCTGCATATCGCCGGAACAGCGGCGATGCCCTCTATTCTACCGTGGAACCACCGCTTCTAGGGTGAAAGGCTGGGTGGCCGTCACCTGGCAGGTGCCGCCGACCGCGCCAACGGCCTCGCGCATGCTGGGAAGCCCCGTTCCCTCGTGGAAATCGCCGGGACCTGCCAAGCCATCGTTGGTTACACGCATCGTATACGAACTGCTGCTTTCTTCAAAGGAGATGCGCACGTTGCGGGCCTGGCCATGCTTCACGGCGTTGGTGGCAGCCTCGCGGCAGATGGCGACGAACGCCTCGGCCACGGCCGGCTTCCCAGGCAGGAGGCCGACCTGCTCGATGCGCACACCCACCAGCTCGAACGCGTGCATGATGGACGCCAGCTCGGTGGGCGATTGCTCGCCGTTGGCGCGGGCCAGGTCTTCCATCATGCTGCGCACCAGGTCCGTGACCTGGTCGAGTGCCTCAGGGTTGCTACTGCCGTCCTCAAGGTAGCGATGCAGGATGGAAAGGCGCTGGCCGATGGTGTCGTGCACGCGCGCCTTCATGTGCAGCATGGCCTCGTTGCGCGCGACCTCGCGGATGCCCGCAAGCGACTCCTCCAACTCGCGATTCGCCTGGTCAAGCAGGTCGTTCGTGCGCGCGATGGTGATGTTGAGGCGCTCCTCCTCCGTGACATCGATGGCCGCAAGGCGACGATACGTCTTTCCGTTGACCTCGGCGGTGTCGCGCTTGAACAGGCGCACGTTGCCTTCCCCGACCTGGATGCGCACGCCTTCGGGCAGCACGTCGTTTATGGGCGCCGCACCGCGTTTCGCTATCTCGCACAGGTTTTCCCACAGCATGCTGACATCGGACAGGTCGGTGGCGAAGCCGAGCTCCATGAGGCACCATCGCATGGCATCGTTCATGTACAGCACGCGCCCGCCCTTGTCGGCCATTGCCAGGCCCTCGGGCAGGCGGTCGACGGCCTCGATGGCGGAAAGCTGCGTGATGCTGTTGCGGAATCGCCGGATGTCCAAGATGAGCCCGGCGCTCACACGGAACGTCAGGAACGCGGCATCGGCTATGAACAGGTACGGCGCGAAGGCGCCGGCGGCGTCGATGACGGGCGGCGAGCATGCGGCGAACAGCGCGATCTCCCATGCCATCACCGGTTTGCGGTAGCGGATGGCAAGCGCCAGCCCCATGACGGCCAAGGCCAGGTTGAACCAAAGCAGCGCGCTCAAGGGCAGCGCCGTCACGCGCAGGTGCAGTAGCAGGACGCCATGGTTCGAGTACGCCGACAACATGGTGGCGGTCGCAAGGTACAGATGCACCACCAGCAGCGCCTCGTACACGGAGGCAGCCGATACCGGGCGCGCGTTTTTGCGCGCCGCCAGGAACAGCGCATGCAGCGTCTGCGCGGCGGTCAGCAGGAAGAACACGGCCGTGAGCGTCGCGACCACGGGGATCTTGGTGAACAGCAGCTCTTCCATCACGCAACCCCCTCGTCTTCGCTCACCTGCACCGCCAGCGTCGCGCCATCGGGCGCGATGTCAAGGGTGAAGCGGACGTTGCGGCGCTCGAGGACCCGGCGCAGCTCCTCGAGGGAGCGCGTGTAGCTCTCGGTCTGCACCGACTCCTCGGCCTCAAGGGCGGCGCGCATCTCCACGACGCGCCGGCGCCGCTGGGCGCCCGGGCCTTCGCCGGCTTCCGGGCCATCGCTGACGAACAGCATGAGGATGGGATCGCTTGCCGCGAACGCGGCCGCCGCGAAATCGTAGAGGCAGTCGTAGAGCACGCTAACCGTGGAGGCCGGCAGCACGCGCTTGACGTCCACGAGCGCGGCGCAGTCGATGCCCAGGGTGCGCAGGTCGGCGGCCGTTTCGTTGAACACCAGCTGAAGGCGTTCGCGGTTGAACGCTGGGTCGCTTTTCCCTGCCAGCACAAGCCCGCCCTTTCGCTTGCAGTACGCGATGAGCAGCTTGACCTCGGTGAGCCGCTCGCGCCGCTGCGCCAGGCTTTGCGGGTCGTTGTCGCGGGGGAGGTCGGAAAGCAGCTCGTCGATGCGCCGGGTCTTCGCCGCAAGCGTCTGCTCGATCTCGTCGATGAGCGCGCGTTCCTGTTGCGTGCGGTACAGCACGCCGTCGATGGCATGGCGGTGCTTCAGCAGGTCGTTGTGCGCCCGCAGGCTGTCCTGCTGCCGCTCGAGCGTCTCGCGCCGCTCGTCGATGGCGGCGACGTCCTCGGCCAGCAGCGCCGACCCGCCGGTGACGTGGTAGCCCCGGAACAGCGTATGGGGGACCGCCGTGGTGCGGAAGCTCGTGATGCTTCGCCGGGGAAGATTGGATTGCAGGAGCATGGAATGCAGCGCGTCGTCGTGAGCGCTTGGCTGGAACAGCGCGGTGTGCAGCGCCACCTCGCCGGTGCGCGAAAGGATGCGCAGGTTGAACGGCAGCGCGGAGAACATGGATTCGCGCCAGTAATACGAAGGAAGTATTCCCAGGTCAAGCGCTATCTCAAGGCAGGAGACCAGCAGAATGCTGTATACGAGCCCAAGGTTCGAGCCTATCAGGAACCGCAGGATGTAGAGCACCGTGTACGCCCCCAGCACGCCCGCGATAAGGGCCATGGGCACGAACGCGCTGCGCAGCTGCCTGCGCGCAGCGGCGAACGAGCAGGCGAAGAACAGCACGATCTGCGTGATGATCCAACCGAGCACCACCCAATACCCCGGGCCGTACGTGTAGCTGCCCGACCATAGCGGGTCGTCGAACGAGAAGCGGAACACCATATGATGCAGGTTGTTCGTGAGCACGAGCGCGATAAGCGCGGCATCGATGGCCAATACGGCCCGTTTCGCGTAGCTTGTGACGGGCATGCGGTCGAGGGCCGAGGCGCGCATGGCGCTGAACAGGCTGAACGTGCTGGTCAGCAGCATGGGCACATAATAGAGGTACCACATGATGGAGGTCAGGTGGTCGTTGCCGGTAGGGTATTTCAGCGTGACGATGAGCAGCCAGGCGATGCATAGGGCGGCGTTGGCCTTCAGATAGCGCGCGATCTGCGCGTCCGAGCAGCGAAGGTGGATGGTGAACCCCCAGGCAGCCAACAAGGGGGCCATGGCAAGCATGAAGCCCGTCGACCTTGATGCGCCGGTGGGCATGCCGTGCAGGCTTGGCGTGGGGAAGGGGCCTGCGGCCTGCAGCACGGCGAGCACCAGGCCCAGCACGGCGCCTGCGATGGCGCACGCGATCAGCACATGTTTGCGGTCGACATCCATGGTCGGCTTCCCCTTTCCGTTTCCCTGATCCCCTGTTTGCCCCTGATGCGGAAGGGCCTGCCCTGGCGTGGCGACGCTTCCTGATGCGGAAGGGCCCGCGCTGACGCGGCGGCGCTCCCCGATGGCCGAAGCCGCTTCGCGCGGAGGCCCGCTTCGCTGCCGCATCCCCGCTTGGCCCTACGCTCGTTTCGGCTCATTGTACGCGCTCGATCGGCTATTGCTCCCCGAATCGCAAAGTCGGGCCGCGGGTTGCTGAAATGCGGCTGAAAATGGGACAGCATGGCGCTTCTGAAGCGCCCTGCTTTGGTAAGCTGTTACCAGAGGTTTTCTCCACATACGCATTCGGGAAAGGGAAAAACCATGGCCCAAGAATCGGTGAACTATCAATGTCCGAACTGCATGGGGCCGCTGCGCTACAAGGGCGATAGCGGCATGCTCGAGTGCGAATTCTGCGAATCGACGTTCACGCCGGCCCAGGTCGAGGAGGCGTATGCGGCCAAGCAGCGCGAGGCCGATGAGAAGGCGGAGGCTGCGGCGGCACGTGCCGAAGCCGGCGAGCAGTCAAGCTTCGAGCGCATGGCCGACGAGGCCGCCGGGGCGTCGTCGGTGGTCACCGAGGACGTCATCGACGCCGCCGTGGCGGTGGGCGCCCAAGCCGACAGCTCCATCGCATCGTATCTCTCGCGCGCCAGCTGGAACGAGGAGGAACGTGCCGGCATGCGCAGCTACCTGTGCTCGTCGTGCGGCGCGCAGCTGACGTCCGACGCCACCACCGCCATCCAGGAATGCCCCTATTGCGGCAACCAGGCCATGGCGCCCGGCTCGTTCGTGGACACCGCAAAGCCCGACTTGGTCATCCCGTTCAAATTGGACAAGGCCGCCGCCGAGCAGACTCTTACCGAGTACTACAAGGGCAAGAAGTTCCTTCCGAAGGAATTCGCCGCGCAAAACCGCATCGCCCATGTGCAGGGCGTGTACGTGCCGTTCTGGCTTTACGACGGATCGGCCAGCGGCGAGGGCACCTTCGAGGCGCGCAACATACGCACCTGGCGCGAGGGCAAATACGAGGTCACGGAAACCGATGTGTACAACGCGTGGCGCCAGGGCTCGTCGGAGTTCACGCGCATCCCCGCCGACGGTTCGGCGAAGATGCCCGACGAGCACATGGACGCCATCGAGCCGTTCGACTACGACGAGCTGACCCCGTTCTCGGTGGCTTACTTGCCCGGCTTCTCCGCCGAGCGCTACGACCAGGACTCCGACGCATGCTGTCATCGCGCGGTGCGCCGCATGGAGAACACGCTTGCCGACCAGCTGCGCGACACCGTCACCGGCTACGACGAGGTCGACCCGGCCGATGTGGACGCCGAGGTGTCGTTCTCCGAGGTCAAGCAGGCGCTGCTGCCGGTGTGGATGCTGCATACGCGCTGGAAGGACAAGGACTTCCTGTTCGCCATGAACGGGCAGACGGGGCGCTTGGTGGGCGATCTGCCGGTGTCGCCGTTGAAGGTGGTGCTGTGGTTCTTGGGCATCTTCCTGGTGGTCGGCGCCGTCATGCTGGGCGTGGATTTCGGGTTCATCCAGTTCGACGATACCGTCACCCGCGTGGGCGTCGATGCGGGCGTGCCGCTGGTCGTGGCAGCCGGCACGTGCATCTATTTCTACTCGCAGATGAAAACGGCGGTGGAGCAGCGCAGCGCGCATGCGTACGTGGTCAACGGCAGCTTCGACTTAACAGGCAGCGATGACACGTTCGTCACCTCGTATCAGACGCGCACGCTTGTGGAAACGGATGACGACGACAAGCGGTAACCGACTTCCACCGGTTGTGAACGGCGCCGATCGTCGCTTCCGTAACGGAACGGCCGCCGCCGCACGCGATCGGGTATAACCAGGCTCTATCTAATAGGTTTTGGAATAGCGAACGAACAGGCAGCATCGGATAAGGAGGACATCATGGGTTTGATCAAAGCGGGTATCGGGGCTGCGGGCGGCGTGCTGGCCGACTCTTGGCGCGAGTACTTCTACTGCGATTCGCTTGAGGCTGACGTGCTGTGCGCGAAGGGCCAGAAGCGCATCTCCGACAAGGGCCGCAGCTCGAACATCAAGGGCGAGAGCAACATCATCTCGGATGGGTCGATCATCGCGGTGAACGAGGGTCAGTTTATGATCATCGTGGAGCAAGGCGCCATCGTCGACGCCTGCGGCGAGGCGGGCGAGTTCGTGTTCGACAAGTCCACCGAGCCCAGCCTGTTCTTCGGCGAGTCCGGCACGCTGGGCGACCGCATCAAGAAGTCGTTCGAGCGCGTGGGAGCGCGTTTCTCCTTCGGCGGCGACACGGGCAAGGACCAGCGCGTGTACTTCTTCAACGCGAAGGAGATCGTGGGTAACAAGTACGGTACGGCCCAGCCGGTGCCGTTCCGCGTGGTGGACGCCAACATCGGCCTTGACGTGGACATCTCCGTGCGCTGCAACGGCGAGTACTCCTACAAGATCGTCGACCCGCTCATGTTCTACAAGAACGTGTGCGGTAACGTCGAGGAGCCCTACACGCGCGACAAAATCGATTCGCAGCTGAAAAGCGAGCTTTTGACAGCGCTGCAGCCGGCGTTTGCGAAGATCAGCGCCATGGGCGTGCGTTACTCGGCCGTGCCGGCGCACACCACCGAGCTTGCCGACGCCCTGAACGAAGTGCTGTCGGAGAAGTGGGGCCAGCTGCGCGGTCTGCAGGTGGCAAGCTTCGGCGTGAACGCTATCGCGGCGTCCGAAGAGGACGAGCAGATGATCAAAGATCTGCAGAAGGCTGCGGTCATGCGCGATCCGAACATGGCGGCTGCGAACCTGGCGGCATCGCAGGCCGACGCCATGCGCACGGCAGCTGCGAACGAGAACGGCGCCATGATGGGCTTCATGGGCATGGGCATGGCCAACGCGGTGGGCGGCATGAACCCGCAGGGCCTGTACGGCCAGGGCGGCAGCGCCCCGCAAAGCCAGTATCCCGTGGCGGCAGGCGGCGGCTTCGCGGCGCCTGCCGCCGAGCCTGCGCCCGCTGCAGCGCCGGCGGCGGCACCTGCTGCAGGCGGCGACACGTGGACGTGCTCCTGCGGCGCCTCCAACACCGGCAAGTTCTGCAGCAACTGCGGCAGCCCCAAGCCCGAGCCGCCAGCGGCTGCCGGTGAGTGGACCTGCTCGTGCGGCGCCTCCAACACTGGCAAGTTCTGCAGCAACTGCGGAAGTCCCAAGCCCGCAGGCGACGGCGGCTGGGATTGCCAGTGCGGCCAGCACAACACCGGCGCGTTCTGCAGCAACTGCGGCACGAAGCGCCCGTAAGGCGGCTTTTGCGCGATGTGGGAGCGGGCTTTTCACGTGAGAGGCTCCCGTAAGGCGATGAGCTGGCCGCGGCGTGCGGCGCGGCTTGCACTCCCGCGATATCCCTCGCGCCGCGCGGCATCCGACCCCGACCCGCGCGGCGAAGCGCGATGCGCAAACTTGATGGCGGCGCCCGTATATCATGCGGGTGCCGCTTTTTGCGGGTAGGATCTTTTCGCCAACGATGCGCCGCTCATGGCGCATGGGCCGTGGTTGGGGCACGCTTAGAGTCCAATCGGCTACTTCGCAGCGCCTAGCTTAGGGAGGGTTGCGAGCATGACGGTGCCGTGGCTGGAGCTGTTCTCGACTTCGATCGTGCCGCCGTGAAGCGTCGCGATTTCCCATACCAGCGACAGGCCCAACCCTACGCCCCCGTATTCCCTGCTGCGAGACTTGTCAACGCGGAAAAACGGCTGGAACACGCTGTCTCGGTGCTGTTCGGGGATTCCGAAGCCCTCGTCTTCGATGCGGATGAGAACGCGATCGTCTTCCTCGTCGACGGTCACGTCGATCGTCGAGGCGGGGCGGCTGTAGCGAATTGCGTTCTCGACAAGGTTGAACACCATCCGATACATCAATGGGTCGCTGCCGTTTATTAGGCTGTTCCCGCGGCAGGCGAGGGCGATGCTCTTTTGGTCGGCGAGCGGGGCGAGGTCTGCTAGCACCTCCTCGATCAGGGGCGCGAGTTCGATTTCGTCGTTGCAGGGGATGGCGCGCAGCTCGCTCATTTCGAGCAATGTGCTCGTCATGCTCGACATTCTCTCGGTTTGCTCGCGCAGCAGCGTAAGGAGGTCGTTGGTCGCTGGTGGTACGTCAGGGTGTTCTACTGCGAATAGCTCCATTTGGGCTTGCATGAGCGCCAGCGGCGTGCGCAACTCGTGCGCGGCGTTGCCGGAGAACTGGCGTTGCGCGGCGAAACCCGCGTCAAGGCGATTTATCATGCCGTTGAACGATTCGCTGAACCTTTTGAATTCCGGAAGCACGTCCTCGCTGATTTTCGAATCGGCAAGATTCCCTGGTTGCACGTATTCGATTTGCGCGGCGAAAGCCCGTAGGGGTCTGAGTGCGCGGCCGCTTGCGAAGTATGCGAGCACGCCTCCGATAAGCGTCACCACAGCGGTAATGCACCAGCTAGTAGTGCCGAACGACTTTTGCGCGTCGCTCACTACAATCGTCAGCTCATTGCCGACGTCCTCGCTTCCTGGGTCGAATGACTTGGGAGCATCCTCGTTCACGTTGCTATAAGCTGATACCTCGCTGCCGATCTCATCCATATATTGCATTCCGGAATAGCCGACAAGGAAATTCATCGATAGGCAGGCCGCGCAGACGAGGGCGGCCGTCATCAACGTGATGCGCCATTGCAGCGAAAGGTCCTTCATTCGCGTTCCTCCATCACGTAGCCTTGCCCTATGCGGTTGCTGATAGGGTCGTGCCCGAGCGCTTCGCGCAGCTTCTTCCTAAGCGCCGACATATGGACCCTGGCTGAATTGCTGAAGCTGTTCGCGCTGCAGTCCCACACGTGCTCGAGGAGCTCCTCCTGGCTAACCGGTCGCCCTTGGTTGAGCATCAGGTACTCCAATATGCCCGTTTCCTTTCGAGTCAGGGAAAGGGATCGATCGTTTGCGCAAGCCTTACGAGAGCTTGTGTCAAAAGAAAGGGTTCCGCAGGTCAGCACAGTGCTGTCTTGAATAAATCGCCTGCGGGTCAGGCTTCGTATCCTGGCTGCGAGCTCTTCTAAGTGAAACGGTTTTGTCAGGTAATCGTTGGCCCCAGCGTCCAAGCCGCCTACCTTATCGGCGATGTCGCTTCGTGCCGATAAGATCAGCACCTTCGTGTCGTGGTCGGTTTCCCGAAGCGTTTCAAGCACCGTCATGCCGTCCGCTTCGGGAAGGTTCAGGTCGAGCACGACCAAGTCGAAGGTTTCGATGGCGAGCAGGTCGATAGCCGTTTGCCCATCATGGCAGCAATCGACGCTATAGGCAAGATGGCGAAGGCTGCGGGCGATTGCGTCGCACAGCGCCTTTTCGTCCTCGACAACCAAAATACGCATATCGGGCCTCCGGCTCATACGTGTTGTTCCTTAACGCGGATTTTATAGCAGACATGATTACATATGCCCGAGAACGAAAGGAGCGTCAGATTGTTCAAAACAAGGAAGGCGGTATTCCAGGCGATCTTGCTGATCGTCGGGGCGGCCATGGTGGGCGTCGGCGCCCTTCGGGGTGAGGCCGACATCGTGCTCAGCAAGGCTATCAGGCTGTGTTTGGAGTGTGTTGGGATTGGGTAAGGGAAACTTCCATGCGTCGTGGCTTTTAAGCCGTTTCCGCGGGTTTGTCCAGGCGGGTGCCGCATTGCTTTCGAATATCCACCTGCCGAACCTTATCAAGGGCGGTATTCATCAGGGCGATTCGAAAGCAGTGTGCGTTCCTGGTTTGAACTGCTATTCCTGTCCAGCCGCTGCGGGTGCTTGCCCTATCGGCGCCTTTCAAGCAGTGGTCGGATCGTCGAAGTTCAGCTTCTCGTATTACGTGACCGGGTTCTTGATTTTGACGGGCGTGCTGCTGGGACGTTTCGTGTGCGGATTTTTGTGCCCGTTCGGCTGGCTGCAGGAACTGCTGCACAAGATTCCGGGCAAAAAGCTGTCCACGGGTAAGCTCAAGCCGTTGAGATACGTGAAGTACGGGGTGTTGGCGTTGACCGTAGTGTTCCTGCCCGCGGTGCTCGTGAACGACGTCGGCATGGGCGACCCGCTGTTCTGCAAGTACATCTGTCCCCAAGGCGTTCTCGAGGGTGCGATCCCGCTTTCCCTCGTCGATAGCGGCATCCGATCGGCGTTGGGGGTGCTATTCACATGGAAGCTTGCGGCATTGATCGCAGTAGTTGTGCTGAGCGTGCTGTTCTATCGGCCGTTTTGCAAATGGGTTTGCCCCCTTGGCGCGTTCTACGCCCTGATGAACAAGGTTTCCTTGCTGGGGATGAAGGTCGATCAGGGCAAATGCATCTCCTGCGGTACGTGCGCGAGGACTTGCAAGATGGATGTCGACGTGACGGCTTCACCGGATCACGCTGAATGCATACGCTGCGGGATGTGCGTGAACGCTTGCCCCGTTGACGCCATCAGCTATCGCTTTGGCACGTGCGTGTCATGCGGTCATCACGCCGCGGAGGCGGATAGGGTTCGAATGACGGATATCGATTGAAAAACGGAGGAATGAAGATGAGGAAGACTAAGAATATGAACACGAAGCTGTTGAAGATATCGGCTGTGCTGGCCGCATCCCTGCTGGCGATCGGTCTTGCCGCTTGCTCCGCCGGCACCGGCGGAGACGAGCGCCCGGCAGGCGCATCCGATGCGGCTGCGTTGATCGAGGCGCAGCCGAGCAACGCCGATGAGGCGGCGAAGCTGTATGAGCAGCTTATGCAGAAGGAAAACGAAGTGCTTTCGGCCGATTCGCAGCTTTGGGAGAAGCTGTTCCTTTCGGCAAGCAAGGAAAGCCCGATGATCGAGGATGGCAGCAACTATGGCGACTTCCTTCTAGCTACGCTTGAAGGCGCCAAGGATAAGTTCACGGCACAGGAACTGGAAACGCTGAATACCGGGGCGGAACAGATCAAACGGATCGAGGACAAGCTTGCGGCCCTGGAGCAGGAATTCCCCGGATGCGGCAGCACGCCGAGCCAGGGCGAGAGCGTTGACGCCCAGAGCGCGGGCATGACGGCAAAAGCCGAGGGGACGGAGAAGTTCCCGAGCTTCAACGGAAAGGACCTTGACGGTAACGACGTGAGCAGCGATGAGCTGTTCTCGAACAACACCGTTACGGTTGTCAACTTCTGGTTCACTACCTGCAAGCCGTGCGTGGGCGAGCTTGGGGAATTGGAAGCGCTTAACCAGAAGCTTGCGGACAAGGGCGGCGCGGTCGTAGGCGTCAATTCCTTTACCCTTGACGGCGACAAAGCTGCGATTTCCGAGGCGAAGAGCATCTTGGAGAAAAAGGGCGTGTCTTATAAGAACGTCTGGTTCGGCTCGGATAGCGAAGCCGGCAAGTTCACCTCCAAGCTGTACTCGTATCCGACCACCTACGTGGTCGACAGCAACGGCAACATCGTGGGACAGCCCATCGTGGGTGCGATCACGTCCGGCGAGCAAGCGAAGAAGCTTGACGCGCTGATCGACGAGGCGATTGCGAACAGCGGACGATAAAGCGGGGCG
This sequence comes from Senegalimassilia anaerobia JC110, assembly GCF_000236865.1. Classification (GTDB taxonomy): domain Bacteria; phylum Actinomycetota; class Coriobacteriia; order Coriobacteriales; family Eggerthellaceae; genus Senegalimassilia; species Senegalimassilia anaerobia. Next base: position 331,691 of record NZ_HE611016.1, read on the forward strand.
GTTACGCTGTGCTCGGCAAGGGTTTGCGGCATGCGGGCAACGCGGGACTTCGGGCTCGATAGCTTTCCATGCGGAACCGAGGGAGCAAGGCATCGGTCCTGACCCGCGTAACGAAGCGCGATGCGCAAACTTGATGGCGGCGCCCGTATATCATGCGGGCGCCGCTTTTTGCGGGTAGGATAGCAAGCGGTATCGAAAGAAAGGACCCCATTATGCCCGAACCCGTTTCCCTTCGCCATGGGCGCCTGAGCGCCGCCGTCGACCCCATGGGGGCGCAGCTGCTCAGCCTGCAGTTGGATGGCCACGAGTATCTGTGGCAGGGCGATCCGCGGTTTTGGGCCAGGCGGGCGCCGGTTTTGTTCCCCATCGTGGGGTCGTTGCGCGATGGGCGTGCGGAGTCGGCGCAGGGGCCGTGCGTGATGGGGCGCCATGGCATTGCGCGCAACTACGAGCATGCGGTGGTTGACCGCGCCGCCGATGGGTCGTCGGTCACCTTCGAGCTGCGCGATTCGGCCGAGACGCGCGCCGCGTATCCGTATAGCTTCAAGCTGAACATGACCTACGTCATCACGGGCGAGGCCACGCTTTCCCAGACGTTTCGCGTGACGAACACCGGCGATGCAACGCTGCCGTTTTGCGTGGGCGGGCATCCGGCGTTCAATGTGCCCGTGGGCGATGCGGCCGACGAAACCTTCGAGGATTATGTGCTCAAGTTCGCCCGTCCTTGGACCTGCACACTGCCGGTGATCGGCGAAGATGGTCTTATGAGTTGGGATAACGCATTTGAATGCCCGCAGGGGTCCGACACCGTGGCGCTCACGCATGCGTCGTTCGCCCATGATGCGCTCATGTTCACGGACGTTCCCGACGGCATGCTCACGCTGCTGGGCACGAAAAGCGGGCACGGCGTGCGCGTCGAGTTCCCGGGCTTTCCCTATATCGGCGTATGGTCCGCGGCCAACGATGCGCCGTTCGTGGCGCTTGAGCCGTGGTCCGGGCACACCACCGCCCACGACGAGGACGATGTGTTCGAGCGCAAAGCCGGCATGACGCAGCTAGCCCCAGGCGAAACCAACGAGCGCACGTTTCACCTCACGCTGTTCTAGCTGATTCCCGCTTCAAGTTTCGATCCGCTGCTTATTTAAGATGCTTATGAGTATCATACTCATAAGCATCTTATGCACAAGGAAGCGATTTCGCGCAAAACCCCAGGTGGGCGAGAGGATTCGCATATGCGAACCTAGGCAATAAGAAGAATGCGGCGCAATGTGTCTCCATGGAAACCGGCTTTTGACCAAGGAGGCAGCTATGCGCAAACGACACCCTGAACAACGAGCACGACACGCGAAGGATTGCTCGCCAATGAACGGGGCGGAGCGCCGCACGGGCGCCAAAATCGCCTGCGTCGGAGTGAGTGCTCTCATTGCGGGGCAGTTGTTTATGCCCGCCGCATCGCTCGCCGCCGAGACGGCGGACAAAGACACCGCAACGAACGACGCTGCCGCAGTTGCGGCCCCGGCAGCCCAGGCAACGCCCGCGGCGGAAACCGCCCCTGCGGCAAGCGCGGCGCCTGCGCCAGCGGCGCCGGCCGCTTCCGCGCCTGCAAGCAATAGCGCCTCAGCAGACCAGCAGGCTGCTTCCCAGCAGGCCCAGCCCGCCGCACCGGCAGCGATGGCGAACGACGCTGCCGCGGCAGATCAAAATGCTGCTACAGGGCAAAACGGCAACGCCGATAACGCTGCAGCTTCGGCAAACGGCGCTATCCAGACCCGCGGTGTGACCGACGTCGTCGGCGAAGGCGGCGTGAAGATCAACACGACCGTGGTCGACCATTACACGGACTGCGCGCTTCCGGGCAATATCACGCTCGCAAAGGGTCAGTCGTACACCTTCGATTTTCCCGATGTGGAAGGCGGTATACCGGAAACGCCGCTCAGCGGAATCGTCGAGACCAAGTATTACCGGGCAGATGCCGCTTCAGGCGCCCTTGTCGAAGTTCTGGACGCATCCATGTCTGACGTGTCGGCTCATTTCGAGCCTATCGGCAATCACATGAGGCTGACGCTCACCTTTACGGGCGGCACGGCAAGCGGCCAATACCAGCTTACGCGCAATGACGACCTTCTGGTCGCCTCGACGCTCACGTTTACCGGCGCCGATTATGAGGGTGACAACATCATCGCCGGCGACCCCGATGACATCTTCAACGCCTACAAGCCGGGCGGTTCCGTGGTGATCAACGAAACCAGGGACAACTATTATCTCCGCTACAACATCAACAGCGAGATCACGCTCGTCTCGGCGGAAAAGAAAGCCCTTGAGAGCCTGAACGTCGACAACGTGAAGACCGACTACGCGCCCGGCGAGGCACCGCGTGCGACCGCGACCATCCCTGCCGTCGATGCCGACAAGTACGAAATCGCCTACGAGTGCTGGGAGGAAATGGACGGCAGCGACCCCAGGGAGCTTACGCCCGTCGCCTTCTGGTATTCCGATCCCGGCAAGTACGCGCCGGGCATGAAGAAGATCACCCAGTTCGAAGAGGGCAAGTTCTACATGTACTCCGTTGAGCTACGGCTTAAGGACGGCAATACCCTGGCCGATGACTGCAACGTGAACGTCAACGGCCAATGGGCGAGCAACACCATCAAGACCGTTGAAGGCGTATTTGTGCCGAATGCGGCGAATATGCTGTGCGAGCAGCCGATCGTCGAATGGCAGGCTATCGACCTTATCGAGATCAACGGCGTCACGACCACTTTCAAGGCAGGCGACAAGCCGGTGTTCACGGCAAGCACCCCCGAAGGCTCGAACGCTATCTTCCAGTGCGAGTACTGGACGGGCAGCGACGGCAGCGAGGTGAACTCCGTCGAGTTCTGGGACCAGAACATCACGAACCACATCGACGCCTTCAAGCCCGGCGTGACGTATCGCTACGGCGTGTACCTCAAGCCGGCGCGCGGTTTCTACTTCGCGCCCGACGCTAAGCTGATGATCAACGGCGCGGCATGCGGCTACAAGGTGGGTGAAGCAAGCGAAATCGATCCCGAGAGCGGTATGATTCAAACCCTGTGGCTGAGCACCGATCTGGCCTTCACGCCGGAAGGGGCAGCACCTGGCCCGCAGCCGCAGCCTAGCGACAACAACAGCGGCGCGACTAAGGCCGAAGATCCCGCCAAGCCCGCAACGGCCAAGGCTGCGGCAAACAAACCCGCCACGGGCAACCTTGCCGCAACGGGCGATGACGCAGCCTTGATGGCGGCCGCCCTGGGCATCGCCGGGGCAACCGCCGCCACAGCCGTCGCCGCAGCAAGGCGCCGCAACCACTAAAGAGTTGAGGCAGGATTCCCCCGTCCCCCAAATACCGCTGATTGTAACAATTTGTTGCGTGCTAGGTTTCGCGAATTAGTTCATAACCCCATATAAAACGGTTATAACGGCTCAAAACTAATCGAAATCAAGCAGATGAATAGGGGGTGACACATCACGCTTGACGCATGCGATAGCGTTGCGCTAAAGTACCCCAGAGCTAGATTTTAAGCGGCGGCTTCCGCCGATTATGGAAAAGTGAGGGGATTGCTGTGAGTCACGCCGGAGCGGAGCCAGCTCGGCGGCAACAAAGCGTGGGGTTGACCAATTCTCAACTGAGGATTCTCGGTTATATCGCCTCGTGCGGTGCGCAGGGTTGCTCCGACACCAAAAACGCCATCGCGGAAAAGCTCGGCGTGTGCCCGAAGACGGTCGATCGCGCCGTGCGCCGCATGCGCGACGATGGGCTTATCGTCTCGACGGCGCGTTTCGATGAACACGGTTCCCAGCTCGGCAACGTGTACTTCATCGGAGCCGGTTCAAAGCAATAGATTGCAGTTGTTCTCAAGCCGCCGACGGCTCAGCGCGTCGGCGGCTTTTCGTTAGGGTCATACGGAAGCGGGATGTATCGGCCGATGATGGGGGGCGAACATGAACGACAATCTGAAAGCCGGATCGGAGCAGGGGGATGCTTCGTCTTCCTTTGACTTCGCCGGCGTCGCGGATCGCGAGGAGCGCGAACGGCTGCTCATGGAGGAGCTGCGTCGGACGCAGCGCGCGCTCGCCGAGGCGGAAATGGAAATAAAGCAGAAGCAGCGCGCCCTTGCCGAGCACGCCTTCGAGCAGGAAGCCGCCGATGTGCGCGCTCTTATGCACGCCGCCTGCTGGACGGCCGATTTCGACGAGCAGGGCAACCCCACGGGATTCTGGTTCTCAGACGAGTGTCGCCGCGTCCTTGGTTTCGAAAGCGGGGACGACTTCCCTGAAAACGGCGAGAACATGGACAGGTTCATAGCCACCGACGACCTGGCCCGCATCAACAGCGAGTTCCGCATCGCCGCAACGGAGGGCGGTCCGTACGACGTTAACTATTGCGTACGGCGCAAGGACGGCAGGCGCATGTGGGTCCGCGCCGCCGCGAAGTTCCGCCGCGACGAGCGGGGGATCGCGCGCTCGTGCATGGGCGTGTTCGTGGACATCGACGACGCGGTCAAGAACCAGGCGCGCCAGCAGCAGGCCCTTGAGCAGGCTCTCGAGCGCGCGGACCACGCAAGCAAGGTGAAGACCGACTTCCTCCACCGAATGAGCCATGACATGAGGACCCCCTTGAACTGCATCCTGGGGCTTTTGGAGCTCTGCGAACGCAACCGTGACGACGAGGCACTGCTGTGGGAGAGCCACGACAAGATGAGGACGGCCGCCAGACACCTGCTTTCCCTTATCGACGACACGCTCCAGGCCAGCAAACTCGGTGAGGGCGAGCTTGCCCTTATGCGCGAGCCTATCGATCTGGCGCGTTTGCAGGCAGAAGTCGATGACATCATGCAGCTGCTCGCCGCCGAAGCAGACGTGAGCATGGAGGGTCATCAGGAGAAGGACGGCCTCGCGTATCGGTATGTCCTTGGCAGCGAGTTGTACCTGCGCCAGATCTTCCTGAACATCTACAGCAACTGCATCAAGTATAACCGCCCCGGCGGCAAAGTGATAACGCATGTGACCTCAAGCGAGCAGCTCGATGGCAAGATTTTGCTTCGCTGGGAGATCACCGATACCGGCATCGGTATGAGCCCGGAGTTCTTGAAGCGCGTGTTCGAGCCTTTTGCGCGCGAGTCGAGTGTGGCGGGCACCGTCGGCGGCACGGGCTTGGGCATGCCCATCGTCAAACAGCTCATAGAGCTGATGGGCGGCTCCATCGATATCTCCAGCGAGCTGGGCGAAGGGTCCACGTTCGTGATCTCCATCCCGTTCGATCCGGCTCCCGCCCCGCGTGAAACCGAGCAGGTGGCGAATGAATCTGTCTTGAAAGGCCGTCGATTGCTGCTGGTTGAGGATAACGACCTTAATGCCGAGATCGCTGCGACGATTCTGGAGGGCGATGGCGCGTACGTGTCGATCGCCGGCGACGGCGTGCAAGCGGTGGAGGCGTTCGCTGCAAACCCAGTCGGGACCTTCGATGTCATCCTCATGGACGTGGTGATGCCGAAAATGGACGGCCTGGCTGCTACCAGGGCAATACGTGCCCTCGACCGCTCCGATGCGGCAAGCATCCCCATCATCGCGATGACGGGCAACGCCTTCCAAGAGGACGTGCAAGAATGCCTGGAAGCCGGCATGAACGCCCACATGGCCAAGCCGATCGATACGGCGAAGGCGGAGCGCGTCATCGCTGCGGCGATGAATGGGGGTCTAGATGGCGTCCGGCAATAGCCGCCAGACGGTAGCGCTGACCTTCCCCAAACCCAAAAAGGCCCGCGAGCTGCTCGGTTTTCCGAGCGCTCGCGGGCCTTCGTGCATTATGGCGCTTTCTCCGCTCGCTTACTATTCCTGCGCCATGCGGCGGTAGTGGTCGAAGCGGCGAAGGGCGTCCTCTTTACCCTGCTCGAAGAGCCTTTCGGCCTCTTCGGGGAACGACTTGGTCAGCGAGGCGAAGCGGTTCTCGCCGGCGACAAAGTCCAGGTAGTCCATGGTGGGCTCCTTGGAGTCCAGCGTCATGGGGTTCTCCTTGCGAGGGTCGTAATGGTACAGCGACCAGTAACCGCTTTCCACCGCTCGCTTCATCTCGCCCTGGACGTCGTGCATGCCGCATTTTAGGCCGTGCGAGGTGCAGGGCGCGTAGGCGATGATCACGGACGGGCCCTCGTACTCCTCGGCTTCCTTGAGCACCTTGACCAGCTGGTTGTAGTTGGCGCCCATGGCCACCTGCGCCACGTAGACGTTGCCGTAGCTCATGAGGATGGCGCCCAGGTCCTTCTTGCCGGTCTTCTTGCCGCTGGCCGCGAACTGCGCCACGGCGCCCGCCGGCGTAGCCTTGGAGCTTTGGCCGCCGGTGTTGGAGTACACCTCGGTGTCCACCACCAGCACGTTGACGTTGGCGCCGCTGGCCACCACGTGGTCCAGACCGCCGAAGCCGATGTCGTAGGCCCAGCCGTCGCCGCCGAACATCCAGAACGTCTTCTTCGCCAGCTGGTCTTTGAACTTGAGCACCTCCTGGCACACTTCCTTGGCGCTGTTGGTCAGCTTGTCCATGGAAGCCTGCGCGCATGCTACCAGGGCATCTGCGGCCTTGCGCGACGCGTCGAAGTCGTCGAACGCGGCAAGGTAGTCCTCGCAGGCGGCCTTCATCGCGGTCATGGCGGCGGCGTCGGGCGTGTCGCCCGCGTCGGCCTTCGGCTTCTCCAGCCCGTGCGTCAGGGCGCGGGACAGCTTCTCCACGCGCGCCTTCTCAACCGCGCGCTGCTGCACGGAACCCAGGAACAGGCCCAGGGAAAGCTCTGCGTTGTTCTCGAACAGGCTGTTGGTCCAAGCGGGACCGAAGCCGCGCTTGTTCACCGTGTAGGGGATGCCGGGGAACGGCGAGCCCCAGGCCTGCGAGCAGCCCGTGGCGTTCGCCCAGTACACGCGGTCGCCGAACAGCTGGGTGAGCAGCTTGGCGTAGGGCGTCTCGCCGCAGCCCGCGCAGGCGGCGGAGAACTCAAGCAGCGGCTGCTTGAACTGCGAGCCCTTCACCGTGTAGGGGTCGAATGCGCCGTCCTTGTCGGAGATGGTCAGGCCGTAGTCCCACAGCTTGCGGGCCTGGTCGGTGAGCTTGGCCGGCTGCATGTCCAGCGCGCTGGACGGACACACATCTGCGCAGCTGCCGCAGCTGGTGCAGTCGAACTGGCTGACCTGGATGGCGTAGCGCGTGCCCTCGGGCAGGTTCTTGTCGCCCTTGAGCGCGACGGTCGTGAACCCTTCGGGGGCGTTTTGCGCCTCGTCCTGGTCGAGCAGGTAGGGGCGGATGGCGGCGTGGGGGCACACGAAGGCGCAGTGGTTGCACTGAATGCACGCTTCGGCGTTCCACGCGGGCGTCTTCACGGCGATGCCGCGCTTCTCGTAGGCGGTCAGGCCCATGTCGATGACGCCGTCCTCGTAGCCGGCGAAGGCGCTGACGGGCAGGTCGTCTCCCTTCTGCGCGTTGACGGGGCGCAGGATGTTCTCGACCACCGCGGGCACGTCGGCCTTGGCAGCGTTCTTGTCGAGCGGGGCGTCCGCCCAGCTGGCGGGCACGGCGACTTCTACGCACTTCTGCGCGCCCTCTTCGATGGCCGCCACGTTCTTGGCCACCACGGCGTCGCCCTTGCGCGCGTAGGACTTGCGGGCAGCGTCCTTCATGTAGTCGAGCGCCTCCTCGACGGGCATCAGGCCCGCGATCTGGAAGAACGCCGCCTGCAGCACGGTGTTGATGTGGCTGCCCAGGCCCACGCGCTGCGCAACCTCTACTGCGTCCACGGTGAACAGGCGGATGCCGTTTTGCGCGATGTAACGCTTCATCTTGCCGGGCAGGTTGGCGTCAAGCTCCTCGGGCGTCCAGCTGGTGTTGAGCAGGAAGGTGCCGCCGGGCTTCACTTCCTGCACCATGTCGTACTGGCACACGTAGCTTTGGTTGTGGCAGGCCACGAAGTCCGCGCGCTTCACGTAGTAGGTGCTGCGGATGGGCTTCTTCGAAAGGCGCAGGTGGGACTTGGTCACGCCGAAGGACTTCTTGGAGTCGTACTCGAAGTATGCCTGCGCGTACATGTCGGCGCAGTCGCCCAGGATGCGGATAGTGTTGTGGTTCGCGCCAACGGTGCCGTCGCCGCCCAGGCCCCAGAACTTGCAGCTGTAGGTGTCGCCGTCCTCGAAATCGTCGAGCGGGCGCACGGGAAGCGACAGGTTCGTCACGTCGTCGGTGATGCCGATGGTGAAGCCGCGCTTGGGCTCGGCCGCGGCAAGGTTGTCGAACACGGCCACGATCTGGGCGGTGTCGGTGTCCTTGGACGACAGGCCGTAGCGGCCGCCGATGACGGTCACCTTGCCCGCGCGGCTGCTGTTGGCGATGACGCTGGAAACGTCCAGGAACAGCGGCTCGCCGGCCGAGCCCATGCACTTGCAGCGGTCGAGCACCGCGATGCGCTGCACGGTTTCGGGAAGGGCGCCCAGGAAGTGCTTCGCCGAGAACGGGCGGTACAGGTGCACCTGCAGAAAGCCGTAGCGCTTGCTCGTGCCGTCGGCCTGCGCGCGGGCGTTCAGGTAGTCGCACGCCTCCTGCGCGGTTCCCGACACGCTGCCCATTGCCACCACCACGTCGGTGGCGTCGTTGGCGCCGTAGTAGTCGAACACGTGGTATTCGCGGCCGGTCACGCCGGCCACCTGGGCCATGACGTCTTCGACCACGTCGGCCAGCTGGTCGTATGCGGTGTTGTTCGCCTCGCGCACCTGGAAGTACACGTCGCCGTTTTGCACGGTGGCGCGCAGCATGGGGTGCTCGGGGTTCAGGGCGCGCGCACGGAAGCGGTCGAGCGCCTCGGTATCCATGAGCGCGGTCAGCTCCTTGGTGTCGGGCATGTCGATGCGCGAGAGCTCATGGGAGGTGCGGAAGCCGTCGAAGAAGTGCATGAACGGGATGCTTCCCTTCACGGCGGCAAGGTGCGCCACGGCGGCCATGTCGGCGGCCTCCTGGACGCTTCCCGAGCTGAGCTGGGCGAAGCCGGTGTCGCGGCACGCCATGACGTCGGAGTGGTCGCCGAAGATGCTCATGGCGTGGGTTCCCACGGTGCGGCTGGCAACGTGCAGGACGCCTGGCAGGCGCTCGCCGGCGATGCGGTAGAGCACGGGCACCATGAGCATGAGGCCCTGGCTGGACGTGAAGCTGGTGCCCAGGCCGCCGGCCTGCAGCACGCCGTGGATGGCGGCGATGGCGCCGGCCTCGGACTGCATCTCGGTCAGCTGCACGCGCTGGCCGAACATGTTCAGACGGCCCTGGGCGCTCCAGCGGTCGGTGTGCTCGGCCATGGGCGAGGACGGCGTGATGGGGTAGATGGCCGCCACCTCGGTGAAGTCGTAGGCAACGTGGGCCGCAGCCTGGTTGCCGTCGACGGTTACATAGTTGCTCATTGTGAAGCCCCTCTCCGCAACGATGGTTTGAAAACGCGAGCGGGGGCGCGCAAAACGGCCCCCGCGAAATGTCGGTGTATGGAAGCTGCTACTTCTTCACCAGGTTCTGAAGGCCCAGCTCCTCGACGGCGGCTTCCCTCATCTTGTACTTGAGGATCTTGCCGGCGGCGTTCATGGGGTAGGACTCCACGAACTTGATGTAGCGGGGCACCTTGTGGCGCGCGATGTTGCTCATCATGAACTCGCGGATCTCGGGCTCGGTCATGGTCTCGCCGTCCTGGAGAATGATGCAGGCCAGGGCTTCTTCGCCGTACTTCGCGTCGGGCACGCCCACCACCTGGCAGTCGCTGACCTTGGGGTGCGTGATGACGAAGTCCTCGATTTCCTTGGGGTAGATGTTCTCGCCGCCGCGGATGATCATGTCCTTCAGGCGGCCAGTGGCTACGAAGCAACCGCGCTCGTCGCGCATGAGCAGGTCGCCGGAGTGCAGCCAGCCGTCCTCGTCCACCGTCTTGAAGGTGGCATCGGGCATCTTGTAGTAGCCCTTCATGATGTTGTAGCCGCGCGAGCAGAACTCGCCGATCTGGCCGTCGGGCATCTCCTCGCCGGTTTCAGGATCGATGATCTTGCACTGCACGTGCGGGAACGCGTAGCCGACGGTCTCGGTGCGCAGGTCGAGCGGGTCGGTCCAGGCGCTCATGGTGGAGCCCGGGGCCGATTCGGTCTGGCCGTACACCGACACGATGCCGGTCATGTTCATCTCATCGGGCTGCGCGGCGCGCTTCATGAGCTCGGGCGGGCAGCCGGCGCCGGCCATGATGCCGGTGCGCATGTGGCTGAAGTCGGTCTTGCGGTAGTCGGCGTGGTTGAACATGGCGATGAACATGGTGGGCACGCCGTTGAACGCGGTCACCTTCTCCTGCGTGATGCAGTGCAGCGACGCCTTCGCGCTGAAGTAGGGCATGGGGCACATGGTGGCGCCGTGGGTCATGGACGACGTCATGGACAGCGTCATGCCGAAGCAGTGGAACATGGGCACGTGGATCATGAAGCGGTCCGCGGTGGAAAGGCCCATGCGGTCGCCGATGCACTTGCCGTCGTTGACCACGTTGCGGTGCGTGAGCATGACGCCCTTGGGGAAGCCCGTGGTGCCGGAGGTGTACTGCATGTTGCACACGTCGTCGGGGCGCACCTCGGCGGCCATGCGCTGGATCTTCTCAAGCGGCACCAGCTCGGAGCGCTCCATGGCCTGCTCGAAGTTCAGGCAGCCGGGCATGTCGAAACCGACGGTGATGACGTTGCGCAGGAAGGGAAGGCGCTTGCAGTGCAACTGGTCGCCGGGCTTGGTGTCGGCGATCTCGGGGCACAGGTCGTTGATGATCTGGCGGTAGTTGGAGTCCAGCGCGCTGTCGATCATAACCAGCGTGTGCGTGTCGGACTGGCGCAGCAGGTACTCGGCCTCGTGGATCTTGTAGGCGGTGTTCACCGTGACCAGCACGGCGCCGATCTTCGTGGCGGCCCAAAACGTGATGTACCAGGCAGGTACGTTGGTGGCCCAGATGGCAACCTTGCTGCCGGGCTTGACGCCCATCGACACGAGCGCGCGGGCGAACGTGTCAACATCGTCGCGGAACTCCTCGTAGGTGCGCGTGTAGTCCAGCGTGGTGTACTTGAAGCAGTACTGGTCGGGGAAGCACTCGACCATCTTGTCGAGCACCTGCGGGAAGGTCAGGTCGATGAGCTCGTCCTTCTTCCACACGTACTCGCCGGTGCCGTCGTGGTTGAGGTAGAGCGTGCGGCGCTTGCCGCGGGTGTCCTCGAACTGCTCCATGTAGTTGACGTAATGGGGGAAGATGACCTCCATGTCGGTGAGGTCGGCCATCCACGCAGGGTCCCACTCAAGCGACACGAAGCCGTCGTAGTCGATGGAGGACAGTGCGCGTACCACCTCGTCGATAGGCAGGGTGCCTTCGCCCACCAGATTGAAGGAGCCGTCGTCGTCGGAGTCGCGCATGTGCACGTGCTTGACGTAGGCGCCCAGGTTCTTGATGGTGGTCGCCGGGCTTTCGCCGCCCACGCGGTAGACGTTGTGGACGTCCCACAGGGCGCCCAGGTAGTCGCTGGCGTAGCGGTCCATGATGCCGGTCAGGCGCGAGGTGCTGGAGAAGATGCCGCTGGATTCGATCAGCAGCACCACGCCGTGCTCCTCGGCGTAGGGGACCAGCTGGGAGAGCGCGGCGTGGATGGCATCCTCGTCGTCATGCTGGACGACCACGCACACCATGCCCACGCTTGCGGCCTGAGCCAGGTCGATAAGGTCCTTGGCGTCCTGAACCTGCTGCTCGCCCGCCGAGATGTCGACCGAGGAGTCGAACGCGGGGATGGAAAGGCCCTTGTCGCGCAGGGCGCGGGCCGTCGCCTGCGTGTTGTAGCGGTCAAGCGGGCCGCCCTTGCCGGTGAACGCCGCGTTGGTGATGGGGTTGTGGATCTCGATGCCCGAGAAATCCATTTCAAGGGCGGTGCTTACGAGCTCGTCCCAGGAGTGGTCAGCCCAGCCGCGGGTGGAAAAGGAAAGCTTCATTAGTTCTGCTCCTCGTAGGCGATCTTGTTGAGCGCGTTGATGTACGCGCGGATGCTGGACTCGACGATGTCGGTGGAGATGCCGCGGCCGGAATACACCTTGCCGTCAGCGATCAGCTTCACGACCGACTCGCCCATGGCCTCGCGGCCCTCGGTGACGGCCTGGATGCTGAAGTCGTCAAGCTCGTAGTGCTTGCCCACGACCGATTCGATGGACTTGAACGAGGAGTCGATGGGGCCGTCGCCCAAGGACACGGCCTCGATGAGCTCGCCGTTCTTACGCAACGAGATGTGCGAGGTGGCCTTGAAGCTCAGGCCGGAGTTGATGACGTAGCCGTCCAGGGTGTAGGTGGGCGGCACCTGCAGCGCGGCGGAGGCCACGATGGCGTCCAGCTCGGTGGCGCTCACGCGCTCCTTGCTGGCGGCGATCTTCTTGAAAGCCTCGAACACCGCATCGGCGTCCTCGTCGGAGAGGCTATAGCCCAGACGCTCGACGTACTGCATGACGGTGGCTTGGTCGTCGCCGGCGGTGAGCACCACGCCTTCGACGGCCTCGGAGACGGTGCCGGTGAACAGGGACGCCTTGGAGCGGTCGTCGCAGCACAGGCGGGAGATCTGGTTCATGGCGCGCTTGAGCTCGGTCACGCGCACCTTGCTCTGAGCGCCCAGGGCGTCGGCCTTAGCGGCAAGGATGCGGGCGACGTTGTCCAGCGCGACGACGCCCATGGGGTAGGACGTGGCCTTGACGATGGAGGCGCCGGCCATGACGCCGGCCACGGCGCAGGCGTCGGCCATATTAAGGTTGTTGCAGCACGAGATGCCCAGGTCGATGTCCTTGAGCTGGGGCGCGGCCTGGTACAGGTCGGCGATGAACTGGGCGAACTCCTCGGGGAGCATGGAACCGGCCGCATCGCAGACGGTGACCGTCTTGGCGCCGGCGGCGACCACGGCGTCGATGACGCGGGCCAGGTAGGCCACGTCGGTGCGGGTGGCGTCGATGGCCACGAACTCGACGTCGTCGGTGAGCTGGGCGCACTTCGCCACCGCCTCGGCGGCGTCGGCGATCAGCGTGTCGGCCTTCTTGCGCTGGATGTACTCCATGCAGGAGGGGCTGACGGCCGCTTCCACCTGCAGACGGACGTGCTTCGCGCCCTTCGCGGCGTTCCAGACGGCCTGGATGCTGTCCTCGTCCATTTTCACCGGCACGGCAAGCGTGCTGTTCTTCACCAGGGAGGCGATGGACTTGATTCGCAAGCTGTCAACCTTGGAGGATTCGATACCCTCGACCTCGATGGAGCCCACGCCGATACGGTCTAGGATCTTCACGATTTCTAGCTTTTCCTTGAAGGATAGGGAAAGCGCCTTGGAGGCGATTGCCTCCCTCATCGTGATGTCGCTGACACGTATGTCTCTCATGTGTGACTCCTGACCTACTATGCGAACGTGTTCTTCTTTGAAGATGCTGCTCAGCGGTTGATTGCAGCACCCGCAGGTGGCCGAACGCCTGCCAAATGCTAAGAAGATAGATTATCGCAACTTATAACGTATCAAGCTGCATAACTACGGCATTGTCGTAAATTAATGAAGAGTTAATACAGAATCGCAAGCGTATGCGGAACGGGTATCCACAGATTGCGAAAAGTGTGGGTGCGTACGGCCGGAAGGGGCCGAAGACGAGGGGTGCGAGGGCTCGACACCGGGGAGTTGTAGGGATGCCGGAATGTCGGGTTTGAGTTGGGAATCGTCCTCTGGCGTGTCCTGCTCATTTGCTGTAGAAAGGCATGTTGACATGGCGTTTCTTGATTATCTGGAGGTTCGTCCCACGTGTCCGTTCTGCCTTTTGGGGAGTTGATGCAACCCGTGGTAGGGGGCCTGCCATGGGGAGGGGCGGACACCCCTTGACAATTGGTTTGCCGCGTGCTATTTTTCGAATCGGCAAAATCATCGAAAGGTGATGACGCAAAGCTATAGGGCCTGAAATGGCAGCCAGTTGCACAGTTCCCCTTTCGGGGAGCCACTGCAGCTGGCTGCTTTTTTATTCTCCGGTTCAGCTTGCAGGTTTTGCTCGCCTTGCGTTGTTGGCGAGCGGGGGTCATAAGCATTGGAACGCGAACCTATGGAGAAGGACTATGACGACTGAGATGACCGCTGAGACCACAACCGAAATCGATGACGACATCACGCTTGCGGACGGCAAGCGCACGCTGACGAACTCGCAGCTGCTCATCCTGGGCTTCATCGCCTCGTACGGCGCAGCGGGCTGCTCCGAGTCCAAGCGCGACATCGCAGAAGCGCTGCAGGTCAGCCTGAAGACCGTCGACCGCGCCATCCTGCGCCTGCGCAAGGAGGGCTTCATCATCTCGGTGGCCCGCTATGCGGAAAACGGCATGCGTCTGAGCAACACCTACCACGTGCCCACGCCGGAGGCGAAAGACGAGCAGCTGCACGCGATTGCCGGGTAAGATGATCCCTGGCGGACGGGGCGCATTGCGACGTAGCTACAAATATAGCGGGGGTTTGCGGACGGTTCCTCGTCCCTGAAAGCGAAGAGCCTGATTCCCATCTGGAATCAGGCTCTTCGTGTTTTACGATTCGGTTCCCCGAATACGGAAAGACCCGCGGGTTTGCTCGGTTTCCCGAACGCCCGCCGGCCTTTCTGTTGCCGGTCCCGCGAAGCGCTTGGGCTTTGCGGGACCGCGCGTTTTAAGCGTGTGCTAGAAGCGCAGGCTGAGGCAGGACAGGCCGCCGTCGATCTTGCGGTACTCGGAGGTGTCCACCACCAGCGTCTTGTAGCCCAGGTCCTGGACGGCTTTCAGCACGGTGGGGTAGCCCTCCGCCACGATGACGGTGCCGTTGACCCAGATGCAGTTCGCGCCGTAAGCCTCGTCCTCGGGCACGATGACCTTGTTGTACTTGGCGAAGTCGGGCTTGTCGATGAACTCGCCGGACACCAGCATGTTGTTGTCCTCGATGTAGTTCAC
This sequence comes from Senegalimassilia anaerobia JC110, assembly GCF_000236865.1. Classification (GTDB taxonomy): domain Bacteria; phylum Actinomycetota; class Coriobacteriia; order Coriobacteriales; family Eggerthellaceae; genus Senegalimassilia; species Senegalimassilia anaerobia. Next base: position 346,693 of record NZ_HE611016.1, read on the forward strand.
GCCGGTCTTGAGGTGCAGGACCTCCTCCAGCGGGACCTCGGAGCCCTCCAGGCCCCAACCGGCCAGGATCTCGCAGAACTGGCGGATGCCCTCTTCGTTGGTGCGGGCGGAGCGGCCCACGTAGAAGTGGTCGCCCACCATCATGACGTCGCCGCCATCAAGGGTGCCGGGGGCGACGATGTGCTTGACGTGCTCGTCGTCGAAGAAGCGACGGACCACGGGCTCGATCTCGTCCTTCTCACCGTTGCGGCTGGCAGCGCCGGGGTTGGTGATGATGGCGCCGCAGCGGGTGATGACGGCCGGGTCCTCAACGAAGCAGCTGTCCGGGAACTGCTCGAGGGCAGGCAGGACGGTGACGTCGACGCCGCACTGCTCGAGGGCATGCTCGTAGTCGTAGTGCTCCTCGATGGCGCGCTCGTAGATGGGCTGGCCCAGCTCGGGTGCGCTGGTGATGCCGTCGCACAGCGACTTACCAGGGCGGCGGATGATGACATGGTTGAACTTCGTCATGCTTCTCTCTCCTTGGGCGCATGGTTGCCGGCGCGCATTGCAGCTGCTTGTCGCGCGGCACGTTCGTAGGGATAAAAGATAGCTGCTTCCTTGGGCATTATAGCCCCGAAGCCGCCGAAACAAGCCGGAAACAAAGTGTTGCCCACGGCGGACTTACTGTCGGGGGTATGGGGCAGGCGCGTTTGGTGGCGACGGGCCCGTCGAAACGGGGCCGAAATGCCATCGGTTGAGTAAGGGTGGACATGGCATCGCGGGCCCGAATCTGTCGCGTCTAGTTAGGGAAATCGGTTGAACCCGCTGCGATACTCGCAGGTCAGCGGGCGATTCGGCCGCGGTTTCGCTTGGCGGGCTTTCCCGATGCGGGGCTTTCGCAACCTGCAGATCCGTGGGCACCGGAGTCGGCCACAGCCGCTTCGCCGCCCTTGTCACCGAGCTGGGTTGCCACGATGGCGGCGAAGATGAACGCGAAGCCCACCGCCATGCGAGCTGTGAGCACCTCGCCGAAGAACACCACGCTGAACAGGGCGCAGAACACGCTTTCAAGCGAGCAGAGCAGCCCCGCCTCGGAGGGCGATAAGTGGGCCTGGGCCGTGTTCTGAGCCACGGCGCCGAAGGCCGCCGAGAGCATGGCAACGTAGGTCATGGCGCCGATGAACTCGGGCGTGGCAACCTGCGTCATGGTGGGCATGGGCTGCGTGGTAAAGGCGAGCAGCAGGGCCAGGATTCCGGCGGTGAACTGTTGGATAACGGTGATGGTCAGGACGTCGTTGTCGCGCATGACCAGGCCGATGATCACGATTTCGGCGCCGTAGAGGAACGCCGAGGCGATGCTGACGCCGTCGCCCAAGCTGATGGAAAAGCCCTCGGTGAGCGACACCAGCCCGATGCCGACGGTGCAGATGGCCGCGGCGATAAGGGTTTTTGCGGGCGGACGGCGACGCGAGACCACCCACCAGATGAACGGCACGGTCAGGCAATAGCACGCGCTCAAAAAGGCGTTCTTCGAGGGCGTGGTCAGGCCCAGACCTAGGAATTGCGTCCAGAAGCCCATGAACGTGGCAACGCCGATGATCAGGCCCGCCTTCAGCGTTTTACGGCAGAAATTGCGCTTGAGGTGGGGAAACAAGAGGATGACAAGCACGATGCCTGCCCCAAGGAAGCGGATAGCGGTGAACCACGTGGCGCCCACGGTGGCGATGGCGCTTTTGCCGATCACGAAGCCCAGGCCCCAAACCGCGGCCGCCGTCATAAGGATGAGGCGATATACGGTCATTGGGTACTGCTTGTCGGGGACGCCCATGATTGCTCACGCTCCTGGCAACTCGGAGAAACGATACGGTTAGTGCAACGGAGCTAGGATGTCGGCCACCTCTTCAAGCGAATCTGCGAAATGCATGCCCCGCTGCCTGCGCGGCGAGGACAGCCCCATATCGCTCATTCGATTGAGAAGCGCGCGCAGATCATCGTAGAAACCGTTCAAGTTGAACAGTATGCACGGCGCGTCCAACTGCGCAAGGGCTATGAGGGAAATGACTTCCGAAACATCCTCCAATGTCCGCGTGCCCCCAGGCGTGGGGACCGGACATCGTGCGGCGAAACCGGCTGAGACAAAAGGGCCGAGGGCTTTGCGCGCCTGCTTTCGCAAACGCCGTCGCCCTCGGCTTTATGTTTCGGTTATCGTATCTTCGCCGTTATCGCCTGCTGCTTGACCTGCGGCTTTCGACCTGTTTAGAAGTTAACGTTGCCGACCTCGGACAGCTTTAGGTCGGGGTTGTGGTCGATGGCCCAGTTCACGTTCCATGAGTTCGTGAACAACAGCAGCCTGCCGCCGCGCATGTCCTCGACCAGCTTGGTGTCGCGTGTGATGTTCAGGCGCGAGGTGTCCAGCTCGTTGAGGTCGTTGGCGATCCAGCGGATGTCGGTGTAGGGCATGCCCTGGCGACGCACCTCCACGCCGTATTCGTTCTTCAGGCGCGTTTCAAGCACGTCGAGTTGCAGTACGCCGACGACGCCGCAGATGACGCTTTCCATGCCGAAACCGGGCTCGCGGAAGATCTGCACGGCGCCTTCCTGGGCCAGCTCATGCATGCCCTTCACGAACTGCTTGCGCTTGAGCGTGTTCACCTGCGTGATGCGCGCGAAATGCTCCGGCGAGAACGTGGGGATGGGCGGGAACTGCACGTGCTCTCCCTTGCACACCGTGTCGCCGATGCTGAAGATGCCGGGGTCGAACAGGCCCACGATGTCGCCGGCGTAGGCCTCGTCAACCGTTGCGCGGTCGTCGGCCATGAGCGACGTGCCCGTTGCCAGCTTCAGCTTCTTGCCGCCCTGCACGTGGAACGCCTCCATGCCGCGCTCGAACTTGCCCGAGCAGATGCGCACGAACGCGATGCGGTCGCGGTGGTTCTTGTCCATGTTCGCCTGGATCTTGAACACGAAGCCGGAGAACTCCTTGCGCTGCGGGTCGACCAGGTCGCCCGAGAGCGTGTCGGTGTAGGGCAGAGGCGCGGGGGCCAGGCGCAGGAATTCCTTCAGGAACGGTTCCACGCCGAAGTTGGTGAGCGCCGAGCCGAAGAACACCGGCGACAGCTTGCCTGCGCGGACCGCGTCCAGGTCGAACTCGTCGGCGGCGCCGTCGAGCAGCTCGATGTCGTCCATGAGGTTCTGGTGGTTGTCGGAGCCGATGAGCTCGTCAAGGGCTGCGTCGCCCAGCTCGGCCTCGATCTCGGCGACCTTCTTGGTGGAGTTGCCGCGGCCCTCGCCGTCGAAGGCGATGACGTTGCGCGTTTGGCGGTCGAACACGCCGCGGAACGTGCGGCCGTTGCCGATGGGCCAGTTCATGGGGTAGGTGCCGATGCCGAGCACCGTTTCGATCTCCTCCATGAGCTCGAACGGGTCGCGGCTTTCGCGGTCCATCTTGTTCACGAACGTGAAGATGGGGATGTGGCGCAGCGTGCACACCTTGAACAGCTTCTTCGTCTGCGCCTCGACGCCCTTGGCGGCGTCGATGACCATGACGGCGGCGTCGGCGGCCATGAGCGTACGGTACGTGTCCTCGGAAAAATCCTGGTGACCGGGGGTGTCAAGGATGTTGACGCAGCAGCCGTCGTGCTCGAACTGCAGCACGGAGGAGGTGACGGAGATGCCGCGCTCCTTCTCGATGTCCATCCAGTCGGAAACGGCATGCTTCGAGCTTGCCTTTCCCTTGACCGAGCCGGCGGTCTGGATGCTGCCTGAATACAGCAGCAGCTTCTCGGTCAGCGTGGTTTTGCCCGCGTCGGGGTGCGAGATGATCGCGAACGTGCGACGCGACGCGATGTGTTCTGCCAGCGTTGGCATGGGGTTCCTTTCCGCAAAAACCGGCTTTGCGCGGGCGCGCATGCGCGGCGGCAAGGCCGGTGGGTTGTTTCGTGCGTAACTTATTTAGTATAGCGGGATGTCCCAATCGGCGGAAGGGGAGCTTGCGAGCGTATAGGGAAAGAACAGGAAATACCGGTTGCAAGCGGTGACCGGCTATGAGGGAAGGGGTACCAAGGGCGATTGGTTGGTAGTGGGCCTCGGATACGTAGGCGATGGCCGGATGGCGCAGGCGTTAGCGGAACGGGGAATCGTCGTCTGGGCCCTTTCGTTCCGCAGAGGCCGAAGGCCGACCGAAGGAGGCTTCGACGTCGGCACGCCAAAGGTCGCCAAGGGCGTTTTCGGGGCCGGGGCCTGCCGCACAGCCGCCCTGGCATGCGCCGAAGGCTTCGCCGGGCTGCTGGTTTCCACGCATTCGACGTGCGAAATCAAGGTAGCCCTTGATGCTGTAGTGGTTGGCCCCGTCGGAGGCGAGGGTGTGCTCGTTGTCGCCGTCGACGGTGCCTAAGTAGCCCTCTTCGACCTGTCGCCCGTGCTTGTCGACGATCACGGCGTACCAGTGGCCGGCCTCGCTTGCGGGCTTGCGCAGCTGGCAGGAAAGCGTCAGCTTCGCCTCGCCGGGCTGCTGGAAAAAAGCGCCCGCGCGGCGGATGTTCTCGATGCGTGTGCCGTCGAGCCAGAAATACAGGAAGGGCGCTTCGGTAGCGTCGGCGAGCGCGTCGTTGTCGTTGCTGTAGACGTAACACACAAGCGCACGGTCGGAACTTTTGCCCAACAGGTCGACCTCGGATTCCTTTAGCTTGAATTGCACGGTGGTCAATGCACGAAGCCCGTTGCTCATGGAGGCGTCGTTGATGGGCGTTGAGGCGGTTTTCACCTGGAAGAAGAAGGTTTCGGGGGCTGCTTGCGGGTTCTCGAGCTGCGCCTTCAGGTTGAGCGAGACGACGTCCACTCCCATGTCCGCAGGCGGCCGCACGGCGTCGAGCCCGTTGCGATACAAGGAGCTGACCAGCTGATATTCGCCGGTGTATCCGTGGTAGAGCAGGTTATAGAAGTCCATGAGGTTCCTTTCGGATGCGGGAAGGACGCGAGGCGCCGCCGGTGCGGCGCCTCGCGTGCGGTTTGCCTGCAGGTTATTGTACCTTGCGGCGGCATTACGCTAGGCGGCGTTCGCATCCCCGAAAAGCTCGAGGTCCTCGGGCCCTAGCTCCTCGAAGTCGAAAAACTCCTGGTCGATGTCGTCCAGCCACATCTCCGTAAGGTCTGCACCCGGCTCGGCCTGCCCGCAGGCCGCAAGGTCGGCGTAACGCGGATGCTGCTCCAGCTGGTAGGCTTTGTCGCACACGGCCGCATGCCCGCGCTGGAACAGCCACCAGCGATCGGTCGGCGTGGCAAGCAAACTTGCGGCGGGTTTGTTCGCGCGCAAGCTGAAATAGCGCGCCGTCGCCTCGTCCTGAAACCCCAGGACCAGCTGATGGTCGCAGTTGCCGATGATCGAGTTCGCCGCCGGCTTGCCGTAGCGCGCTTCCAGCTGGCTGACGGTTTGGCAGACGATGGTGCAGCTGATCTCGCGGCTGCGCGTGACGGACAGGATGTTGTCGAAGTTCGCCACGTTGAGGTTGGCGAAGTCGTCGAGCATCAGCCGAACCGGCACGGCCAGGCGCCCGTCGGGGGAGCCGTGGTCGGCGGCATCGCACAGGGACGAAAACGCTTGGCGGATGAAAAGGCTGGTCAGGGGGCGCAAGCTGGTGTCCATGTCGTCGATGGTGACGAACAGCGCGCAGTGCTTGCGGCCAAACTCGTGGAAGTCCACGCGCCGCGGGCATTGGTAGGCGGCCATGGCGCCGGTGAAGCCCAGCGGCAGCAGGCTCGCCGCGATGATGCCGACGATACTTGCGTGCATGCGCTCGGCCCTGATCGTCGTTTGGGCCCGCCGGCGCAGCTTCACGGCGTAGCTGCCGGGATTTTTGCGCTCCAGCTCGTCGAACAGACGCTCGGCATGCCCGGAGCAGGCTTCATCGAACACGCGGATGACCTCGGCCATGGTCCGGTCCTGCTCGGGCATCGCCTCAAGGACGTAGGCGATGTAGCTGGTCAGATAGTTCGCGGCGGCAAGCGCCCAGAACGGGTCGCTCTCGTGGTCTTCGCGCGGGCAGAGCGCGGAGGCGATGGCGATGATGTCCTGCTCGGCAGGATGCCCGTCTTGACATCGGATGTGGTCGAGCGGGTTGTACCCCAGCGTGCCGTTCATGCCCACAAAGTCGAGCTGGTCCACTTGGTAACCTTGTTTGCGCAGGTACGGGGCCATTTCGCGATACAAGATGCCCTTGGAGTCGAGCACGATGTAGGAGCCTTGGGCCTGCAACAGGTTCGGCTTCAGGTGGTTGCGCGTCTTACCGCAGCCCGAGCTGCCAAGCACGAGCACGTTGTTGCTCAGGCCGCTTCGCCACGTGTCGGTGTCGGCCGTGCGGTTGGCCGTGAGCAGCATGCTGCCCTGGTAGGCGCTGCGTTCTGCGGCGCCTGCGGGGTCGGTCGGGGCGTTGGCGGCAAAAGCGGGGGTGTTGTTCTTGAGCATGGTTGCCTCTCCTTACAGCTCGTGGATCACGCGGTCGGCCAGACCGGCTTCGACGGCGGCTTCGGCTTCGAAGTAGGTGTCTTGCGCGGTTAGCTGGAACACCTGGTCAAGCGTCATGCCGGTGTGCTCGGCGATCACGGCGGCCGTGATGTCGCGGATGCGCATGAGGTCGTCGGCGCGCGCCTTCACGGATAGCGCGCTGCCGCCCATGGAGCCGATGAGCGGGTCGTGGATCATGACGCGGCTGTGGGGCAGCATGTCACGTCGGTCTCCTGCGACGAACAGCAACGCCGCCATACTGGCCGCCGTGCCGATGCACACGGTGTGCACCGGGCAGGAGATGGCGCGCATGACGTCGTAGAGCGCAAGCCCCGACTGCACCTCGCCGCCGGGGCTGTTGATAAACAGCGTGACGGGTGCTTGCGGGTCGCATTTCTGCAGGTGAAGCAGGCAGCGCGCGGCGCAGGCGACCGAGCTCGCGTCGATGGGGCCGGCCAGCTCGATCTGGCGGTCGGCCAGCATCTGGTCGCGCACGTCGAAGCGCTGGATGCCTTCGCAGGTTTCATGCAGGATGAGTGGGGAATAGGTGGAAACGCACATGTTCGATCCTTTCGAGGGCGCAGGTTACCGAAGACCGCGTGACGAGGCATGGGTGCGCGCTGCCGCCGTGCCGCATTGCGTCGCGCTATCCTGGAAGCGGCGCAGCAGCGTTGCCGGCCGACGGGGATGCGCAACGCAAAGCTGCGGCTTTCGTCATGCAGTAAGCAGCGCGAAGACGCGCTGAGCAAGACGACAGGGCGCAACAAGCCACGCTTGCGGTCGCATATCGGCTTCTTCTTCAGTTGTGGTGGTGAAACTTGATGGGCCGATCAGCCTGACGCCGACGTGCGTCATTTCATCGGTCCTTGAAGAATAGGGCTTTCGCCCTCGGGTGCATCCCAACTATAGCACAAGCGTTCGGGGTACTGTCAATCCCCTGATTCTTGTTTTTCCGATGCGTCCGATAACCGGTGATAATCGGTCACCGGCTGGGGATGGGATTTGGCCGCCGTGTGGCGGGTTGAGGGACAGCGGCCGGCGTGCAACCCGCGGGTTCGGTGTGGCAGCTATCGATGGGTTTCGGCCAGGTAGCGTAGGCGTTCGGCTTCGCGGTTGCGGGCCTCGGATGCGCAGGCGCCGGCGAAGGGGGCGTTTTCCGGGTCGAGACATTGCTCGATCGGCACGCTGACCGGGTGGAACAGCACCTGGACGTTCTTGCCGCGGTCGGCTGCCAGGCTTTCGAACGCATCCAGGAGCGGCCAATCGACCGTGTCCATGGCGCCCGAGAGCACCACGCCGCAGAACAGCGGGACCTCGCATGCGGCGGGCATCTTGCCGCGGTTCTTGCGCCACAACCACGTGATGAGCGCATCCTTCGCCAGGTTGACAGGAGGCATGTTGCTGCCGGCAGCACGGTGCGGCGCCAAAGGCTCGATGGGGCAGCGCAGATGCGTGACCGTGACCCCCAGCTCCGCAACTGCCTGGGAAAGCGCGTCGAACACGGCCGGCACCGCATGCGTGTGCTGGTGGCTATCCACGCGCATCGTACGTTTCATCTGGGGAAATGCGGTCAGATAACGCTGAATCTGCGCAACGCATTCGCGCTGGAGCTGTTGACGGAACGCCCAGCGCTGCGCACCCATCGACAGTTTCAGAAGGCCGACGAAATCGTTGGCGAACGTGCCGCGCTGGTTGACCAACAGGGGAACCTCCGCAACCGGCGCGCACGGACGGCCCTCGACCAGGTTGAGGTGCAACGCCATGGCAAGCTTGCCGGATTCCACGTAGGGCCGCGCCATCTCGGCGGCCGCCTCGAAGGCGGGGCTGTTCGCGAAGATGCTGACCGACGACAACGCGCCCTGGCCGCCGCAAACCTGCGACAGCTTAAGGATGTCGGCGGCCTGCTGTTCGGTAATGCCGTAGTCGTCCGCATGGAACGTGACGCTCATAATGCCCCTCTTACCTTATCTACCTGCGGTTGTGAAAACCCTAGGGTAGCCCCCGGGTTTTTCTACGCAGGTTATTCCCGCTTGTGCATGCAATGTTAGACTAGCAGCGCATTATGACAGGTTTCTAGGCGAAGGCAAACAACATGAAGCTCTCACGCGGCGCGCACGTACGTTTATCATCAAGCGCGTTCCATATCCTCCTGCTTGTTGCAGGTGCCGCCTTCTTGCTCGCCGACGCGTTCCACGGCAACGTGTGGTTCGACGAAAGCTACTCGGTGGGAATCGCAAACCACAGCTTCGCCGACATCTGGTACTACAGTTCCGGAGACGTGCACCCCGTGTTGATCTACTGGGCGCTGCACGTGCTGAACCTGGTGTTCGGGCAGAACATCACCATATATCGCCTGTTCACCGTGGCGGGCGCCATCGCTATGGCGGTGCTGGGATATACCCATGTTCGTCGCGACCATGGCTGGGCGACCGGCGTGCTGTTCAGCTTCTTCGCCCTGTTCACGCCTTACATTTCGCTGATGGCCGTTGAGATCCGCATGTACTCATGGGCCACGTTCGCCGTGATGCTGTGCTTTATCTACGCCATACGCATCATCGGCACGCAGTTGGCCACGCCGCCGGCACGCATCGCGGAGGCAGCTCGGGGGCTTAAATGCTGGGCGGGCACGCCGCGGCGCTGGTGGATCACGTGCTTCGCGTCCAGCTTGGCGTGCGCGTACCTGCATTATTTCGGCGCCATGTCGGCGTTCATGATCAATGTCGTGCTGCTATTCGCACTTGGGGCGCGTGCTTGGCGGCATCGCAAGAGCGGCTCCAATCCGCTGCCTGAGCAGGCCGTTTGCGCGGGCGCACCGCTGCGCGTGCTGATCATCGGCTGCGTTGCCCAGGTAGCGCTGTACCTGCCGTGGATCGTCACCGCCGTGACCAGCCAGATGGGCGTGGTAGGTGGCACCTACTGGGCGAAGATCGTGTTCCCGACCACCTATATCGAGCTGGCCACGTACGCGTTTTTGACGAGCCCCTTGTCGTTTGCGGCGCGCGGCAGCTACGGTGTGGTGCCGCAGGTGCTCGTGCAGGGCATCGGTTATGCCGCCGCGGTGGTGCTGGCGTTCTTGATCGCGTGGGCAGCGCGTTGGGCCGCATGGCGCATCGGGCTGCATCGCGCAGCGCGCAAGCAGCAGATCGCGGCGGCGAAGGCGCAGCGCACGGACGGAGCCGCGAGCGCGAGCGCGAGCGCGGCCGCCTACCCCGTGAAGCATCTGCGCTTGAAGCGCTTTTACGCGTGGCTCGTCTCCGATCCTATTGCGCCGGTAGCTGCTGCGCTGGTGGTGTACTTCGGCGTGTTCGCCATTTCCTGGACGGCGTCCATGGTCATGAACTCGATGATCTTGTATTACCGCTACTTGTTCGTGGCCATCGGCCCGCTGCTGTTCGCCATTGCGGCGGTGCTGTCGCATGTGCGTACGAAACCGCTGGTGGCAGGCGTGGTGGCAGTCACGCTGGCGGCTTCCGTGGTGAACCAGGCGCTGCTTGTGCGCGATGACTACGACCCGGCCAACAACGTTCCCGTGCAGCAGTTCCGCGAAACGGTCGACCGCGTTGCCGACCAGAACGGCGGCCAGTCGCCCCTGGTTGTGTCCACCGATATCGGCTACATGGGCGTCACATCGGTCATGTGCCCCGACATCCCGCAAACCTATATGGATTGGCAGAAGGGCAACTGGGACCGTGCGTACATGGCGTATTCGCCCACGCTTGTCAGCAAGATGAGCTGGGAAATCATCTTCAACAACTTCCATGGCACCTTCATCTGCCTGGGCCAGGCGCAAAACGACAGCCTGCCGCGCGACATTTCCGACCTCAGCCAAAAGGACGGCTTCAACCTGGTGGAATACCACACTTACTACCGCCCCTACGAACGCACCTGGATGACCGTCGCCGTGATGACCAAGTCGTAGGCGGGCAGCATTGCGAGGCTCGGGCGATAGTTGGCTGGGCATTTGATATCATGGTGCGTTGGAATCGATGCAGGTCCTTGGTCGCGTTCGCGCTTTTGGCGCGGTTGCGGCCAAGGCGCTTATATATGCAAGGAAGTTGGTACCTATGGCGTTTATGCTGGGCTGCGAGAAAGTGCGCGTGGATTTCCCCACGAAAACGGTGTTCGAAAGCGTGTCGCTGGGCGTTGACGAGGGCGATCGCATCGGCATCGTGGGCCGCAACGGCGACGGCAAGTCCACGCTGCTGTCGGTGATGGCGGGCATGCTCGAGCCCGACGAGGGCCGCGTGCTGCGCAACGGTGCCGTGCGCGTGGGCGTGCTAGGGCAGTTCGACAAGCTGAGCGACGACGACACCGTCGAGCGCGCCGTGGTGGGCGATATCCCCGAATACGAATGGGCCGGCGACGCGCGCATCCGCGACATCATCGCAGGCCTTGCCAGCGACATCCCTTGGGATGCGAAGGTGGGCACGCTTTCCGGCGGCCAGCGCCGCCGCGTCGACCTGGTGCGCCTGCTCATCGGCGACTGGGACATTCTGGCACTTGACGAGCCTACCAACCATCTGGACGTTCGCGCCATTACCTGGCTGGCGAACCATCTGAAGAACCGCTGGCGCGCCGGTCAGGGCGCATTGCTGGTGGTCACGCACGACCGCTGGTTTTTGGACGAGGTGTGCACGCGCATGTGGGAGGTGCACGACCGCGTGGTCGAGCCGTTCGAAGGCGGCTTCTCCGCGTACATCCTGCAGCGCGTCGAGCGCGACCGTTTGGCTGCTCTGGCAGAGGAGAAGCGGCAGAACGCCCTGCGCCGCGAGCTTGCCTGGCTGGCGCGCGGCCCGAAGGCTCGCGGAACGAAGCCGAAGTTCCGCGTGGACGCCGCGCACGAGCTGATCGCCGACGTGCCGCCGTTGCGCAACGAGCTGGAGCTCAAGCGCATGGCCATGGCGCGCCTGGGCAAGCAGGTGGTGGAGCTGAAGAACGTCACGGTGCGCTTCGACGGCAAGCCCGCGCCTGTGCTCGACGGCGTGGACTGGATCATCGGGCCTGGCGATCGTTACGGCATCGTCGGCGCCAACGGCGTGGGCAAAACCACGCTTTTGAAGGTGATCCAGGGCGTGCAGGCGCCCACATCGGGCTTCGTGAAGATCGGCAAAACGGTGAAGTTCGCGGTGCTGTCGCAGCATCTGGACAACCTCACCCGCTTCGGTGACGACCGCGTTCGTCAGGTGATTAGCAACTACACGCGCCGCATGATGCTCGACGGCAAGGAGATGACACCTGCGCAGCTGTTGGAGAAGCTGGGCTTCTCGCGTGCCGACCTTAACGAGCCGGTGTGCGACCTGTCCGGCGGTCAAAAGCGCCGTCTGGCCCTTATGCTCATCTTGCTCGACGAGCCAAACGTGCTCATCCTGGACGAGCCGGGCAACGACATGGACACCGACATGCTGGCCGCCATCGAGGAGCTGTTGGACGCATGGCCGGGCACGCTGCTTTTGGTCACGCACGACCGCTTCCTGATGGAACGCGTCACCGATCATCAATTCGCCCTGGTAGATGGGCATATCCGCCACTTGCCGCGCGGCGTTGACGAGTACCTGGAGATGTCGGCACGCGCGCCGAAGCCGGTTGCGCACGCAAAGGCGCCGCAGGGCACAGCGGCAAGCGAGAGCGCGAAGGACGCTGCTGCCGGCGACGGCCCGCAGCTTTCCGGCGGCGAGATCCGCGAGCTGAAGAAGCGCATGCGCAGCTGCGAGAACAAGACGAACACGCTGCGCGGCAAGATCGAGCAGGCACAGGCCGACATGGCAGCCGCTGACCCGTCCGATTTCGAGGCGCTTGGCAAGTTCCAGCAGCAGATCGACGACTTCCAAGCCCAAATCGACGAGCTTGATGAGCAGTGGCTCGAAGCCGCTGAGGCGCTAGGGGAGTAGGGCACGCAAAAGCGCCTCGGACCGCAGATGCCCGAGGCGCTTTTGATATTCCACCGGAGGGATCCGGGTAGAATCGGAAATAGGTTACGGGCGCAGACCCATGCCGCCTTCCAGCGTGATGGTCTCGCCGCTCATGAACTTGAAGTCGGGACCGCACAGCTGCACGACGGCGCGACCGATCTCGGTCTCGACGTTGCCGTAGTGGCCCATCGGAGGCATGTGCACGTTGGCCTCGTAGGCCTCGGGGTACTGTTCCTTGAAGTTCTCGAGCGCAGCGGTCCAGGCGAGCGGGCAAACCACGTTGGCGTTGATGCCGTCGGGGCCCCACTCGGTGGCGGCGACGCGCGTCAGGCCGCGGATGCCTTCCTTAGCTGCGGCGTAAGCGCACTGGCCGTAGTTGCCGAACAGACCGGCGCCGCTGGCGAAGTTCACCACGGAGCCCTTCGTCTCCTTCAGGTGCGGGTAGCACGCCTGCATGTAATAGAAGGCCGCGTACAGGCCGGAATACAGCGCCAGGTCGAACTGGGCGGTGGTGTGGTCGGCGATGGTGACGCCGGAAGCGGAGGCCTGGGCGTTGTTCACCAGCGCGTCGATGCGCCCGAACTCGGCCATAACCTGGTCGACGGCGGACTGAACGACAGCCTGGTTGTCAGCTTGAGCATTTACGTCTGCCTGAACAGGCAGCACGCGGATGCCGAACTCGCCCTCAAGACGCTCCTTGGCGGTTTCGAGCTTCTTCACATTTCGGCCGGTGATGGCAAGGTTTGCGCCCTCTTTGGCGAAGGCGGTGGCGATGCCGAACCCGATGGAGCCCGCGGAACCGTCCTTCAGCGCTGCAAAGCCCGCGCCGGTGATGATGATGGTTTTGCCGGTGAAGTAACCCATGTTCGTCTCCCGTCTTCGTGTGCCCTTGGCATACATGCAAATGGCCGCAACAGCCAAGGAATCGTTGCGGCCGGATTCAATGAGCAACAAAAGTGTAATCGGTATTTGGTTTGGTCAAAAGAACCAAAACAGTGATAGTTTTACGTACCAGATAGACCAGTTACACCAGTTCGTTCAACCGCTCAAACCGGCCGTTCCCGCTGCAAGCGCACCGAAAAACGCGCTTTTGCGGCCGTACGCGAAAGGATCAGCCCATGTCGGCATCTCAGCAGGCAGGTATGCTTACGTACGATTTGCGCTCGCGCGGCACCAGCTCGCTTTACGAATTCCTATACCAGTCCATTCGCGAGGACATCGCGCGCGGCCGAATCCCCTGCGGGACGAAGCTGCCGTCCAAACGCAACCTTGCCCAGCATCTCGATATCGGCGTTGCAACGGTCACAGCGGCATACGACCAGCTGATCACGGAAGGGTTCGTACGCACCGAGCAACGCCGCGGTTATTTTGTGGAAGACGTCTCGGAGTTCCGGTGTAAGCCGGTTACATCCCAGGTCAAAGATTTGAATAGCGAAGATGGAAAGAGCGTCGGCGCCGAATGCGGTGCGCAGAATGCGGCAGCGGGAGGCGTTTTTGCTGCGCACGACGCTCAGGATGCGAGATTCGGTGACGCTTCGGCAGGACGCAGCAGCAGACATCGCAGAACCGCCAGGAGCTCCGCCGATACCGCTAGCGACGCCCCCGCCGCCGAAACCCCGCACGCTATCGAGCGCGCCCGCGACCCGGAGTACTTCGTGGACTTGAAGGCTAATCGCACCAGCGTGTCGTTATTCCCGGCTACGGTGTGGGGGCGCTACATGCGCGAGGCGCTTTCGCTTCCCAGCGACAACCTGCTGCGTTCGATCCCGTTCAACGGCCTGCCCGAGCTGCGCCGCGCCATCGCGTCGTATCTGCGGCGCACGCGCGGCATGGACGTTTCGCCCGGCTGCATCATCATCGGCGCGGGCAGCGAGTACTTGTACGGTCGACTGCTGCAGATGCTCGGGCCCACCACCACGTTCGCCATGGAAAACCCCGGCTATCGCAAGTTCGCCGCCATCTCCAAGGCGTTCGGCAACCCTTGGCGGCCGGTTCCCATCGACGAATCGGGCCTGCTGGTGGACGAGCTCGAAGAATCGGGCGCCGACGTGGTGCACGTTTCGCCGGCAAACCATTTCCCCACGGGCATCGTCATGCCCATCAAACGGCGCCTGGAGCTGTTCGAGTGGGCGAACAGCGCGCGCAAACGCTATATCATCGAGGACGATTACGACAGCGAGTTCCGCTACAGCGGCCGCCTGATCATGCCGCTGTTCGCCGACGACGCGTCCGACAAGGTGATTTACCTGAACGCCTTCTCGAAAACCATGGTGCCCAGCCTGCGCATCAGCTACATGGTGCTGCCGCCGAAGCTGCTGGCGCGCTACGTTGACACCATGAGCTTCTACTCGTGCACGGTTTCCAGCTTCGAGCAGTACGCGCTCGCGCGCTTCATCGACGAGGGCCACTTGGAGCGGCACATCAACCGCACGCGAAACTTCTATCGCCGCCAACGCGAGGCGGTTTTGCGCGAGATCGCGCAATCGCCGCTGGCGGAGATCTCGCATGTTGAGGAGCGCAACGCGGGCACGCACTTCTTGCTGTACGTGCGCACGAGGCTTACGCACGACCAGGTCAGACAGCGCGGCGCGGAGCAGGGGCTCAACATCTCGTTGTTCAACGACTATCTGCTGCGCGATGGCGACGGGTTAAGCGAGCGCACAACGAAGCGTTTTGAGCAGTATTCGAACGGCGAAACCGCACTGGTGCTGAACTACGCCGGCATCGAGCCGGAACGCCTGTCGGAAACGGTGCGTCGTCTGGCATGCGTGTTCCCAGAGTGCGAATAGGGTCGAGAAGGAAGTCTGCAGATACGGATGACGCGTTTCCGTTAACAGCCCCTCAACGTCCCGTTAACGGCCGGTAAGCATCCTGCGCAGGTTTCATGTCCGGCGTTTTCGCTTGCGAAAAGCACCGTACAATGGCGGCGAAGCGAAGGATACGGAACAAACGCGCAGCGCATGGGGCGTTGCGGCAAAGGAGGTAACATGATCAAGCTCATCGCATCGGATATGGACGGCACGCTTCTGGACGGCGAAGGCAATGTGCCGCCTGAGACGTTCAACCTTATCAAGCGGCTGAGGACTGCGGGCATCGGTTTTGTGGCGTCCTCCGGTAGGCGCTTCGATACACTGCAGGAGCTGTTCGCCCCCGTGAGCGACCAGATGGATTTCGTAGCCTCCAACGGTGCGCAGGTGGTGGTTGCGGGCCGGCTTGTCGACCGCGAGGTGTTCAGCCATGCCGCGCTGCGCAGGCTCAAGGACGTGGTCGACCTGTTCGACGGCTTGCACCTGGTGGTGTTCGACCGCAAGATCTCCTACCTGCTGGACGACGAGGAACGCTTCGAGCGCGAGCTGGACAAGAACCTGCCGAACCCGCTGCGTGTGCGCGACCTGCCGCGCCCCGACACCAGCATCATCAAAGCCTCGATCTACGTGGATGACGCCGTCATGGATATGGCATACATCCTGGAGCGCGAGATGGGCGAGGACTTCGTGTTCGCACCGTCCGGCCGCAAATGGATCGACGTCATGCAGCGCGGCGTGAGCAAGGCCACGGGCATCAAGCAGGTGATGGCCGCACGTCATGCCCGCGCCGAGGAAGTGGTGGCGTTCGGCGACTCCATGAACGATTACGAGATTCTGCGCATGGTGGGCACGAGCATTGCCATGGGCAACGGCCGCTCCGCCATCAAGGAGATCTCCACTAAGGTGATCGGGCCCAACACCGAGCATGCCGTGCAGCGCGAGCTGGAAGCCCTGCTCAGCATGATGGGGAAGTAGCGTCAATCAAACTTACGATTTCGTAACGAACGCTTGTTCGATGATACAATAAAAGAAATGGGATGGCAGCGGATTTTTTCTGCAGCCATCCCATAAAGACCAACGTTTGTCGCGGCGCGCAGTTTACGCGGCTTTGGCGGCCTGGCGGGCCTCCTTGCGCTTCTCCAGGGAGTCCACGCACACGGCGGCGGACTGGTCGCCGGTGATGTTGACGACGGTGCGCATCATGTCGAGCACGCGGTCGACGCCCGCAACCAGCGCAATGCCCTCGACAGGCAGGCCGACGGACTGCAGCACCATGGCCAGCATGATCATGCCGGAGCCGGGGACGCCGGCGGTGCCGATGGAGGACAGCACGGCAGTCATGACGATGACGCACTGCTGGCCGATGGTCAGGTCGATGCCGAACACCTGGGCGATGAAGATGGCGCAAACGCCTTGGTAGATCGCGGTACCGTCCATGTTGATGGTGGCGCCCAGCGGCAGCACGAAGCTGGAGACCTCACGGCGCACGCCAAGCTTCTCGGAGCACTCCATGTTGATGGGCAGCGTGCCCACGGAGGATGCGGATGCGAAGGCGAACGTCATGGCGCGGACCTGACCTTTGAAGAACGTCAGCGGGCCCATCTTCGCGATGGCCTTCACCATGCCGGAGTAGACCACCACCATGTGCAGGATCATGGCCAGGTAGGCCACCAGGATGAGCTTGAGCAGCGGCAGCAAGATGTCGGGGCCGTTGGTGGCAACCACGGGGGTGATCAGGCCGAACACACCGAACGGCGCGATGGTGATGATCATGTGCATGATCTTGATGCACACCTCGGACATGCCGTTGACGAAGTCGGCAACGGGCTGCGCCTTCTTGCCGGCGGCCAGGATGCCGAAACCGAAGAACAGCGCAATCACGATGATCTGCAGCATGCTGGCGTCGGACATGGGCTGCACGAAGTTGCTGGGGAAGATGTTGACGATGGTCTCGATGAAAGAAGGCGCGGCCTTGGCCTCATACGAAAGCTCGTCGGC
The DNA here is from genome assembly GCF_000236865.1 of Senegalimassilia anaerobia JC110. Taxonomy (GTDB): domain Bacteria; phylum Actinomycetota; class Coriobacteriia; order Coriobacteriales; family Eggerthellaceae; genus Senegalimassilia; species Senegalimassilia anaerobia. The sequence continues at coordinate 363,888 of NZ_HE611016.1, forward strand.
GGTAAGGGTGTAGCCGCCGCCAACGTTGAACACGTTCGCGATGATCAGGCCGATGACGATGGCGCATGCGGTGGTGCACAGGTAGTACGCGATGGTCTTGCCGCCGATGGCGCCGACCTTCTTGATATCGGATAGGCTGATGACGCCGGCGATCATGGAGAAGATGACCAGCGGCACCACGATCATCTTGATGAGGTTCAGGAAGATGGTGCCCAGGGGCTTGATGTAGGTGGTGGCGATATCAGGGGTGCCCTGCAGGGCAAGGCCGGCCACGACGCCCAAGGCCAACGCAATGAAAATCCACGTGGTAAGGGAAAGACGTTTGAACCACGGCTTGTCGGCGTTTTCGGCGGAAACCGCTTCCGTAGCCTCCTTAACGTCTGCTTTGACCTCTCGCTCGAGGTCGTTGATCTTGGACATGTGAACCCTCTCTAACTCAAAAACCCTTCCTGTGCAGCAGGTGCGTGCGCATGTTGCTGCAATTGAGGCGCCATAAGGCACAATCGCGCATTGTACCCGAAACTCTACGAAAACATCCCAAAGTTGCCATCGTTTTCGGTCGCCGAAGGAAATCGACGGCGAAGGAACCTCAGTAGTACGTTTTACGTCATCGAGTTGTCGGGTTTCGCGGCGACATGGGTTCGGGTCAACCCAGAGCTTGCATTAAGCGTTGCGCAAGCGGATCAGGAAGGCTCAAGGTTTTGCGCAGGGCCATACGAGCAAACCCGTCGAGGTCGGCGAAGAACTTTCCGGCGCAATGAGCGACAAGCGCATGGAACAACGTTGGCGCTGTTGCAAGCGCTATGACAGCGAGGCCCAAACAATATCGATAATATATCTTATGTTATCTTGGCTTCCCGCCCAACGTCACCAGCGCCAGCATGATCAGCATGAGCACCAATCCCACCCAATCGAAGCCGGAGAACGCCGTGCCCAGGAACACGCAGGCGCACACGCTGGCGCTGATCGGCTCGATGGCGCCCAGCAAGCTTCCGGTGACCGAACCCACGAACGCCACGCCGCGCAAGTACAGCCCGAACGACACGAACGTCCCCAGAAACGCCAGGCCTCCAATGAGCACCAGCCAACCGAATGCATCCATGCCCGCAACCGCCTCGGGAGCGCCCGCGCCCATGGCAAGCTGCACGGCGTACGTGATGCCCGAGCAGACGCACGTCACCAGCATGCCGACGCTCGTGGCCGCAAAGCTGCCGAAACGGTCGAACAAGCCTGCGACGCGCGGGGTCAGCACGTAGACAGCAACGCATACGGCGTTCAAAAGGCCCCAGAACAGACCGGCTGCCGGCAGCACCAGCGTGCCCAGGTCGCCCTGCGTGGCAATAAGCACCGTCGCCACGAAGGCGCAGATCAGGCCCGCAAATTCGTTCCCTTTCGGCAAATGACGCCCCATCACGCACGTGAACAGCATGACGAACACCGTGCTGAGCATCTGCAGTACGGTGGCGGTGCCGGCGTTGGTGAACGCGATGGTCATGGCGTACGCGAACTGGTCGACGAACAGCGCGCCGCCGAACACCAGGAAGAACAGCTTCACGCGCGGCTCGCTCTTCCATATCAGCTCGAGCATATAGCGGCGTCGTAGCACCAGCACGCCGAAGAAGAACAGCGTGGCCACGAGCGAGCGCACGGCCGTGGCGAACATGGGCGTGATGCCGTAATGCGAGAACAAATGCTGGGCGCATGCGCCCGACACGCCCCACAGCCCGGCGCCAGCAAGCGCGCAGGCGATGCCGATCCAGAAGACGCGGCGCCGTGCGCCTACTGGCTGCTCAGCAAGCGGCTGTCCACCCGTTGGCTGGCTGGCATCTGCTGTTTGCTTGTTGGGCTGCTTCGCTTTCGTTTTCGCCATGTAAATTAAACCTTCCCCGATGTGTGGCGGCGTATACGATAGAATATCGAAAGCGATTGTAGAGCAATACGTCGGCAGGTGCATGCGAGCGTGCATGCGGAAATGCATGCGCACACGTTTGCGCCGGCGTCGAAGCGAAGGAAGTCTTATGGCTATCAAGGAACTGGTCCACGACGAAGCAGTGCTGTCCACTCCCTGCGAGAAGGCAACGGCCGAGGATGCCCAGGTGGCGCAGGATTTGCTGGACACCATGGCGTCGCTCGACGAAGCCGCCTGTCTGCACGCAAACCAGATCGGCGTGACGCACAACCTGTTCGCCTATGTTGACGAGAAGGACAAGCAGCACGTCATGTTCAACCCCGTCATCAAGCTGGGCCTGGCTGCAAGCAAGCAGGTCGAAGGTTGCTTCACCCACGAAGAGCCCGTCACGGTCACCCGCTACGACCGCATCAAGGTCTCCTACGAGGAGCTGGTAGATGGCAAGCTGGTCCCCCGCAAGGGCGACTTCCGCGGCTGGGTCGCGCAGCTGATCCAGCACATGGCCGACCACGGCAAGGGCAAGTTCATCTAAGCGCTTACGAGCCGAAGGGCACTCCCCTTCGGCTCGTTTTCTTTTGCGTGGTTTGCGCTGCATCCCCTATTGCGGCGCCCCGCCCGACTCCTTTTGCAGATTGGAACATTCTTATGAGCAACGAGCTTTCCCGTCGCCAGTTCCTTGCCGGTGCAACCGCCTTCGCTCTTGGCAGCGCTGTGTTCGGGTTGCCGCGTCGCGCGTTCGCCGACGATGCGCAGGCGGGCAGCGCCATCGTCATCCTGCACACCAACGACGTCCACTGCGCCGTTGGCGAAGCCGATAAAACGGGAGCGACACCGCTGGGGTATTCGGCTCTGGCAAGTTACGTTGCTGATCGCAAAGGCGTTTTCGGCAGCGGGAACGTCACGCTTGTGGATGCCGGCGACGCCGTGCAGGGCAACGTCATGGGCACGCTGACGCAGGGCCAAGCGCTCGTCGACATCATGAACGCAACGGGCTACGACTACGTGATTCCCGGAAACCACGAGTTCGACTACGGGATGCCACAGTTCAACCATCTGGTGGGAAGCGCGAACGCCACGTACCTGAGCTGCAACTTCACCGACAAGCGTCCCGAAGTGCCCACGCTTATGTTCGCTCCGTACGCCATCCAGGACTATCCGCTTGCCGACGGCGGCACTGCGCGCGTGGCGTTCGTAGGGGTTACCACGCCGGCGACGCTGACGGCGTCGTCGCCGAAATCGTTCTGGCGAAGCGACGACGACCATACGTGCGTGTACGGCTTTTGCGAGGACGACACCGGCGCGGCGCTTGCTGCGGCAGTGCAAAACGCCGTGGATCAGGCACGCGCGGCGGGCGCCGATTACGTTGTGCTGCTGGCGCACCTTGGCCAGGACGGGTCGCCCGACATCTGGCGCTCCGACGCGTTGGCGAAGCGCTGCCGCGGTATCGACGTGATCATCGACGGCCATTCGCACCAGGAATATGTGCAGGTCAAGCAAGACGCCGAGGGCAAAAACGTCATCATCACGCAAACGGGCACGCAGTTCTCCAGCGTGGGCCAGGTCGTTATCAACCCGGACAGCGGCACCATCTCCGCCAGCACGCCCGCCTTCGAGGCCACGCTTTTGCGCGAGGCTCGCAAAAGCGGCGATCCCGCATACGTGCAGGAGGCGACGTTCGGGCGCGATGCCAGCGTGCAGGATGCCATCAACAAAAAGGTTGCGGATGTCGAGGCTCAAACGGGAACCGTGATCGGCAAATCCGAGGTGAACCTGTACGCGTTTGAGGACGATAACTACACCTGGGCCGTGCGAGCGCACGAAACGAACCTTGGCGACTTCGTGTGCGACGCATACCTTTATTATGCGACGAACGCGGGCGTCATGGCCGACATCGCGTTCGTCAACGGCGGCGGCGTTCGCGCGAACCTAAACAGCGGCAACGTGACAAAGGGCAACCTCATCAACGTGAACCCCTTCAACAACCAGCTTTGCTACACTAGCGTTTCGGGGCAGGACCTGCTCGATGCGCTCGAGCTCTCGGCAAGCAGCTTGCCCGAGTCCAACGGCGACTTTCTCCAGATTTCGGAGGGGCTGGAGTTCGTTATCCGCACCGACATCGACTCGCCTGTTTTGCGCTCGGGCGGCACGTTCGTCGGCATAGACGACGCGAAGGAGCGCCGCGTGCGCAGAGCGAAGCTGCACGGCAAGGCCATCGACCCGCAAGCGGCATACACGCTGGTATGCCACTCGTACTACCTGGTGGAAGGCGGCGGTTCGTACAGCATGCTGTGCAAGAACCCGGTCACGCTGCTGGGCTTGGACAACGATGCCCTTATGGAATACGTGCAGCTGAACCTGCGCGGCATTATCGGGCAGCAATATGCAGGCGCCGCAGGTCAGGGGCGTATTGCGACGCAAGTTGGGCCCGATCCAGGCACCGACCCCAAGCCAAAGCCCGAGCCCGAGCAGCCCGAACCGCAGCCGCCGGCGAACGACGTCAGCGACCCCAAACCCCTTGCCCCGACCGGCGATGATGGCACCTTGAAGGCAGCCTCCGCAGCCGTTGCCGCTACAGCGGCAGTCGGAGCAGCCGCTTTCGCCACCACCCACGCGGAAACCAAGGATGAACGCGCATAGTCACAAGCTCGTCTAAATGCTCGCGGGTTGAGGGGCGCTCTCCCTTCGGCCCGCTTTCGTTTTCGCGCTTTTGCGCTCCGTCCCCTATCGCGGCGCTTGCAATGCCGTAGTGAAGCTATAGAAATGGAATACATTCCATAAAATGTCGGACTCTCAGACAAAAATGGATTGAAATCCATTTTCACGGGAAATGTCGCATTTTACGGACTATAATCCATATATAAACTATCACCGAATGCGGAATATGACGCGAATCGGCAACAAGGGGGCGTGAGGCATGCAGCTTATTGCTAGGAATCGATATCTTGAGTGGTTGCTTTCCTGGAAAGACAAGCATGTCATCAAGGTCGTGTCGGGCGTGCGCCGCTGCGGCAAGTCGAAGCTCTTCGAGATCTACCGCGATTACCTTATGCAGCACGGCGTTACGGCGGACCAAATCATCGCCATCAACTTCGAAGAGCTTGAATACGAGGACCTGACGTCTTATCGGGAACTCTACGATTATGTAAACGCAAGGCTGGCGCCCGACAAAACAACCTACGTGTTCCTTGACGAAATCCAGCACGTCGATCACTACGAGAAAGCGGTCGACGGGCTGTTCATAAAGGACAACGTTGACGTCTATATCACGGGGTCAAACGCCTATTTCATGTCGGGCGAGCTTGCCACGCTTCTTTCCGGCCGTTATATCGAGCTCAAGATGTTGCCGCTGTCGTTCAAGGAGTTTTGCTCGGCGGAGGGCAATGCCGAAAAGAGCCGCGATATGCTGTTCAACGAGTACATCACCTCGGGCTCGTTTCCGTTTATCGCCGAAACGCAGATCGATGAGCAAAAGGCGAAGGAATATGTGCGCAGCCTTTACGACACCATCATCGTGCGCGACGTGGTGGACAGGCTGCGCGTTTCCGACGTGTCGACGCTTCTCAATATCACGAAGTTTTTGCTGCATAACATAGGCAGCAAGGTGTCGCACAAGAAGATCGCCGATACGTTGACGTCTTCGGGTAACAAGGTCGATCAGAAAACCGTGTCGAAGTACATCAAAGGGCTCACCGACAGCCTGACGCTGTACGCGGCACCTCGTTACAACGTCAAAGGAAGGCAGCTTCTTTCCACGAATTGCAAATACTATGCGGTTGACCTGGGGTTACGCAATGCGTTGGTGAAAACAAGCGACAGCGATATCGGGCACATCCTGGAAAACGTCGTGTATTTGGAGCTGCTCCGTCGAGGATATGACGTGTACGTCGGCGATATCGAAAACGGCGAGATCGACTTCGTTGCCATCAAACCCGATGATACGCAGTACTTCCAGGTTTCGGCGACGACGCTTGAGGAGTCCACGCTGAAGCGGGAGCTTGCGCCGTTCGCGGCGGTGCGCGACAACTACCCCAAAATCCTGCTCACTCTTGACACGATCTTCGGAACCGCCGATTACGACGGCGTGAAGAAGCACAACGTGATCGACTGGCTGCTTGAGTAGAGCCCGACCTCCCGCCGAAGCCGCCGTCCCGCGGCGACCACACACTATAGGATACCGGTTGCCCTGCTGCTAAAAGCATCTTGTTTCACCTCCTGCGCCGTGCGTCGCGGGCTGCCGGCCACCCTGCCGCAAGCACACCTCGTCCCCTAGCAGCTAGGCTTAGTCGGGGTGTTGTCGATGGCGTTGACCCACCAGCGGTCGACGTCGGGGGTGCCGAGCGCCGGCGAACCTTGGCGGCGCTCCAGGTACAGATTGGTTTCCTTCCGCCCGAAACGGATGCGGAAGCGCGACGTTTTCGCCCCCTTCTGCATTTGCCCCGGCTCTCCGCGGTAGAGCACCTCGTCGATGCGAAACGTGCGCCCATCAGGCCATATGACCGCCAGCGGGTCGATACGCCCCTCATCGTTCACGTGCAGCACGACGTTGACGTACATTTTGTGCACGCCTCGCCTTTCGCCGTCTTTCGTCATAAAATCCATCGCTATGGTATTATCGAACGCGCGTTCGAAAATTGCTAGCGAACAAACGATGGAGAAACGGAAAGGATTGGCGGGTGACGGATTTGCGCAAAACCTCGGGTTGCGTTATATGCATCGATTTGAAGTCGTTCTACGCCAGCGTGGAATGCGCCGATCGCGGTCTTGACCCGTTCACCACCAACCTGGTGGTGGCCGATCCCGACCGTTCCGCAAACACCATCTGCCTTGCCATCACGCCGGCCATGAAGGCCGCCGGCGTGCGCAACCGCTGCCGCGTGCGCGACATCCCGCCGGGTATCGAGTACCTGACCGCCATCCCTCGCATGAAACGATACATGCAGGTCAGCGGCGAAATCGTGGGCAGCTACCTTGAGCTTGTCAGCCCACAGGACCTGCAGGTGTATTCCATCGACGAGTGCTTCATCGACGCCGCGCCCTACCTGCGCCTCTACCGCACCGACGCGCGCACGTTCGCAAAACGCCTGATGCGGCGCGCCTTCGAGGTTTCCAGCGTCACCGCCACGGCCGGCATCGGGCCGAACATGTTCCAGGCCAAGGTGGCGCTCGACATTTGCGCGAAGCACGCCAGCGACGGCATCGGCCAGCTTGACGACGAATCGTTCAAGCGCGAGATCTGGTTCCACCGCCCGATCACCGACATCTGGGGCATCGGGCCGGGCATCGCCCGCCGCCTGGCCAAGCACGGCGCGTACGACCTTGCGGGGGTTTGCGCCGTCAACCCCAAGGTGCTGCGCCACGAGTTCGGCAAAAACGCCGAATACCTTATCGACCACGCGTGGGGCCTGGAGGCGTGCACCGTCGAACAGGCGCGCAGCTACCGCCCGCGCGGCCATTCGCTGACCAACGGGCAGGTGCTCATGCGCGACTACAGCTGCCGCGAGGTGGAAACGCTGCTGCGCGAGATGGTGCTGGGCAGCGCGCTGGAGCTGGTGGAGAAGGGGCTATGTGCCCAGGTGGCAAGCGTGTACGTGGGGTATTCGGCCAGCAACTTCCCCCACCAATCGTGGGAGAAGTGCGGGCCGCTCGGCGCCGCGGCCGCCGGCGCGGGCGGGTCGGCGAAGTTGCCCAAGCCCACCAACGCCGTGGACGCGCTAACCGACGCCGTGTTGGAAATCTACCGCGCCCGCGTGACGCCGGGGCTTTTCATCCGTCGCGTGAACATAGCGCTGGCGGACCTGATGCCCGCTGATAAGGTGCAGCCCACGCTGTTCGACGACGCCGCGAACGAGCGCAAGCAAGCCGCCCTGTCGCGGGCCATGGTAGATGTGCGCAAGCGCTTCGGCGCGAACGCGCTGCTGAAAGCCACAAGCTTGAAGGAGGAGGCGAACGCCATGGAGCGCAACAACCAGGTAGGCGGGCATCGTGCTTAGCCCTGATCAGGCACGCGTAGCCGCCGGCCTGCCCACGCCGGACGTGTGGCCGGGACTGTCGGCCGACGAGCGCGAATACCGCGCGCAGGTGCTCGACCGCATAGCGCAACGCGTAGCGGCCGACGGCGTGCGCGTATCGGTCCCCTCGCCCGATCGTGGCAGCCAGTTCATGCCCTTCGCAGCGCTTAAAGGCTACGAAGAGGTGATCGCCGAAGTAGAAAACGGCAACGCCGAGGAAGCACTTGATGCCGCCGACACGCAAGCCGAGGAAACATCCCTGAGATACCAGCACAATGAAGTGTTCGAATCAATCAGAGAAGGGCTACGACACGAACGAAACGCCTAGGGCTTACAAGCTACGTTGCCCTCCATGATTGGATGCGGCACTCGTGAATCTTCGAAACAACCTAGACAAGAGCATGGCTGGCGTGGTAAAAAGATATCGGAGACATCGCTTGATGTTTCCTCCAAGTAGCGGGGGGGTGTCCTCCCGCATTTTTTTTATATTTAGGAGGGGGCATTGCGCGAAATCAGTATCTTTGTCGATGAATCTGGCGGGCAAGACGGCCATTCGAAATACTACGTACTCACGCTTGTCTTTCATGACCAGTCATTTAACCTAAAAGAGCATTTGACCAGGCATCGTAAAGGCCTTGCTGATCGCGGCCTTGATGAAGTGCCTTTTCACGCTGGTCCTATTATGACTGGGCACGACGATTTCGAGTACATGGATTTCGAAACAAGGAAGTCGTACCTTACCTTGTTCTTCATCAGCGTCCAAAAACTCCCCATCACATATCAGACGTTCTTGTATAAGCGTAAAGAAGTTGGCGGCAGCACTCAGCTTGCCACGAAAATGAAGCGCGACGTCATTACGCTGTTCTTCGACAACCTGGAGTTTTTCCAGTCGTACGACAAGGTGAAAATCTACTACGACAACGGGCAGGAAATCGTTGCGCACGCGCTGCGCGGCGCCGTCGAATACGCGCTCTCAAAGGAAAGCGTTTTATTCCGCAAAACCAATGCTGCTGATTTCATGCTCGCGCAAGCCGCTGACATGCTGTGCACACTTGAGCTAACGGCGGAAAAATACCGCAACAAGGAAGCAACGCGTACCGATATAAAAATGTTCGGCAACGCCCATGCGTTTAAGAACAACTACATGAAAGCGATCAAACGTAAACGGCTTAGCTAATGCTCTGCGCCTTTGGTGGATTATAGAAGTATCGCCGAAGTCGAGAACGGCAATGGATAGACGGCCCAACAAAGAGGCGGATCATCATATAAGCTTTGCGTAGTCTTGCGTCTGATGAAAGAATGCGATTACTGAAACTTCTCTATTGTTTCGAACATAAAGTGCAACATATCCCCTGATGAGGGCTTTGCGAATCCCCATACCGGCAAGTCGCTGCTCGTTGCAAAGCGGATATAGATCAGGAAGCTGCGATACCGCATCCACAAACTCGTCGAATGCATCGAGCAGCGTGACGACCGCCGATGGTTCTTTCAGAACTCCGGCTATATAGCCGCAAGCTTCCGCGAGTCCGGCTTGTGCGGACTCGGAAATCACCACATTAAGCACCATATGCAGCCCGCAGGTTTGCAGTAACGCATTTTGCATCGGAAACACGACCGGCGCGCACATCATCCAATCCTCGCTCGACGATATCATACAAGCGAGCACGAGCCGCTTCCCTAAGCAAGCCTTCGTATACCTCCGGCGACATCGACACAATTGCCTCGCGACCGTTTTTTGTGACGAAAACGGGCTCTTGAGCTTCCATGACCGTTTCGGTGAACGATGCCGTGTTCTTCATTTCTTTAATAGGAACGCAAACTGGCATGAGAAGCCTCCTTGCATATATACCATGATATCGGCACTATACCATAATCGTGGTATAGTTTGCTACCTCCCCCTAGTACAAGGGCCCAGTTCGAGCATTCGAATCGGGCCCTTACGCAATTAGATGCCGAACATTGCGCCGATGCCGTCGAGCACCCGCGTCATGGTTTCCGCATCCATTGATAGCCCTGTTTTCTTGGCGCGACGTTTGGGGCTGTTCAAGTCGATGGCGCGTATTTGCTCCAAGCATATACATCCATGTACGGCATTATCGCTTGCTATCTTCACATGTAGGGGATGCCCGTTAACCGTTGATGTAATGGGGCACACTACGGTAAGGCTTGAGAGAACATTGTTGAAATATCCAACAGATACCACTAAAGCGGGCCGCATTTTCTTCGGCTCGTGTCCAAGGGTGGGGTCGAAATCAACTTCGATGATGTCGCCTTGTTCGTATAAGGTCATTCGACCACCTCGGCTCCGACATCGCTGCCGCCCCATTCTTTACCGACTCTAGGGCCTTCCCAGCCTGCGGCAAACTCTTCCATAGTCATTCGTTTGCTCCGTGAGTAAGCTTGTTGCGGTGCTTCAAACGAAAATGTGAGAGATCGAGAAGATTCGTTGACGGTTACCTTCGCAACGCTGCCGACGTCGATTCCAAGCTGATTGCACAGTTCGCTTGGAACCCGCAAGGCCTTGCTGTTCCCCCATTTGCCGAGCACTGCGTCCATAGGGCTACCTCCCAAGAATGGATATCTGTGTATATCCATTATAGAAACCAGCTGCATCGGTTACAACCTCGCTTCCTTGTCCTATGCAAACGGATAGAGTCCCAGAAACTAGACGAAAAAAGAATGCAAAGGAAACTCCGTGATTGCGAGGATCTTACGGGCTTTAGGTACGTTCCGGAGACAAACGTAGCAATGGGCATCGGCTTATACTGAATCGATGCGCCCGTACTGGCTCGGTGGATACAGCTAGTATACTATACTGGAACGTATGTTCGCTAGTAGCAATACAGATTATTTTAGCTATGTCCGTTATCCTACATGCAGTTGCGCACCTTCACCTTGCAAGCCGGTGGTTTTTAGCAGGCGGGCGTTGGTGGTTAGGAGGACGGCTTCTATGCCGGGGGTTTGCTCGGCGAAGGTTAGGGCTTCGTCGGCGCCCATGATGATGAGCGCGGTGGTGTAGCCATCGGCGTCGAGCGATTTGTCGGCTATGACGGTTGCGGACAGCACGTCCGTTTCCGCCGGTTTGCCTGTTCGGGGGTCCAAAATGTGGTGGAGCACGCGACCGTTGCGCACGAAGGACCGCTCGTAGACGCCGCTGGTCACTACTGACTTCCCGCGTACGGAAACGCTGGCGAACGATGCGGCCTGCAAGCTGCCGCCCGAAGGCACGGGCGCGCGCAAGCCCACGTTCCATGCGCTGCCGTCGGGTTTGCCGCCCAAGCACGCCACGTTGCCGCCCAGGTTGATCACGCCGCTGGTTGCGCCATGGCGTTTCAGCAGGTCAATCACCCTATCTGCGATATATCCTTTCGCCATGCCGCCAAGATCGATCGTTGCCTGCGGGTCGATGATGCGCGCCCGTACCCCCTCAACCTGCACGTTGCGCCAATCGACGTGCGCGAGCGCTTCGGCAATGGCGGCACCGCCGGGCACAACCCCGCGCTTGAAATCCCATAGGCGGCACACGCTTCCCATGGTGATATCGAACAGCCCGCCCGTGCGCTCGCAATATCCCAGCGCAGCACGCAAAACGCTGGCAAGCTCGTCGCCCGCATCGATCCACTTGCCCTCCGCAGCGTTAAGCGCGAACAGCCGGCTTTCCGGGTTGAAGCGGCTCAGCAGCAGCTCGTATCGCGCGCAAAGCGCTTCGACCTCGCGCAACGCTGCCGCATCGACATCGGCCGACACGGCGCACACAGTATCGAACGCCCGAAACGTCACGGAACCAAGCTCGCGCATGCCGCGCCTCCTCCCAAAACCACGATTCGCAAACCAGCAATCACCACGCGCAAAGCTGGGGACCAGCTAAGCAAGCATCCACAATGGTACTGGGCGATGAAGCTTACGCAGGTAGAGAATCCCCACACGCCGTTCAGGCAGAGAGGTTTGCACGAACGGAAAACCATCGCCACTGAGAGCTTGCGGTATCACCCATGCACCAGCAACGCAGACCTCGCCCTCGAACGGGGCTGGCGGCACCATCGCGAACCCCGCCATCCGCAAGCAACCCCCTCGCACAACGCCGAACAGGGGCTTTTGCGCTTCCGCAAAAGCCCCCGCACTTCCCTACTTCGTGAACCTGCCCGGCGCCAGCAGCAGCGCCACGTTCACCACGCAGTCGACCGCCAGGAGGCCGCCCACAGCCGCCACATTCGGGCTTGCCGTGTTGATGGCTGCGAACGTGAGCACCGTCAGCACCATGACCACCGCGCCGCACGCAGCCGCCGCGCCCACCAGGTTCCAACTCGCACGTCCGCCCGCACGCGAGATGCACGCGCACATGACCTGCGAAGCCGCGCCCAGAAGCGTACCCAAAAACGCCGTGAAGCACACCGCCGCCAGCACGAGCGCGCCCGCGCCCGGCAGCTTGCTGCTCATGGAGCCCACCTGCACGTCGCTCAAAATGCCGCTGGCTACCACCAGCAGGCACACCAGCGACATCGCCGCCGCGGCCCAGCCCCACAGAAACGCCGCCGCCGGCTTGCCGGCGCCCTGGACGCCCTTCGCGAACAGCGCCGCCTGCAGCACCGCGCCGGCCGCGGACACCATCAGCGTGAGCGCCGCCGCGAACAGGAACGCCACGAACGCCGAGCCGGTCAAGATCGAGCAGATCACGTCGAGCATGGGCGCGCTCGACGCCGAGATGTAGTCGTACGCCAGCCATCCGGCGGCGTCCATCGCCGCAAGCCCGATGCGGGCAAGCAGCGCCACCACCAGCGCGATGGCGAACAAGATGGCGTACGGTCGCGCCATCGTGCGCATGGAATCCTTCATTTCCGTCACGCCCCTTCCCTACTTCGCGCCTTGCAATTCGTGCTCCACGGCCGAGGTGCCGCACAGGTACCCGCCGCAAAACGCCAGTCCCACGTCGCCCATGAGCGAGCCCAGGATCGGGTCACCGATGTAGCTGTTCTCGCCGCACGCGCCGCCGGCGGTGTGCCAGCCGGCGTACAAACCGGGGATGACCAGGCCGTTCGTGCCCACAACCTGCATCTGGTCGTTGATCAGCAGGCCGGCCTTCGTGCCGTACAGGTTGCCGCCGATGCGGCAGCCGTAGAACGGCGGCTTTACGATGGCGTGCAGCCACTCGGGCGGCATGGGGTACATGAAGTCGTCCTCGCCGCGCTCGCAGCACTCGTTCCACTTCGCCACCGCGCTTGTGAGCACGCCGGGCGCGAAGCCCAGGTCGGCCTCCAGCTCCTCAAGCGTGTCGCGGCGCTTGAGCACGTCGGCGTCGATGGCGTCCTGCACGCCGTGATGCCAGTCGCGGTAATGCTCGGGAACCTTGTCGATCTGCTCCAGATCGGGCGTGATGAGCTTGCGGCAATGCTCCTGCGCGAACCCCGCCAGGTGATCTTCGTAATCGGCGTCGAAGATGATGTAGCTGCGATGCCCCGGAGGCGTCATCTGGATGGTGGCCAGGTCGCCCAGGGCGTAGATGGCGTTCGCGCCGTCCTCGGCCACGCGGCTGTCCATATAGCGAAGACGGTTGCCGCAACGGTCGATGGTCAGCCACGGCTGGCGCGAAAGCTGCGTCATGCCGTCGTACAGGAAACGCGCCCACTGGCCGCCTTCTGCCTGCCAGTCAACGCCGCCGTCGAAGCTGGCCGAGCTGTTGAACCCCGACACGTCGGCGCCCGCGCCCAGGCCCATGCGGAAGCACTCGCCCGTTTCGCCGCCCACCAGGTAGCTTGACGCGCAGCCCATGGCCGCCGTGGGGATGTATTTCTCCAGCAGCGCCTTGTTGTTGCAGAAGCCGCCGGCCGTCAGGATGACGGCGCCCTTGGCGTGGATGTACACCTCGCGGCCGAAATCCTCGCGCGCCACCAGGCCCACGATGCGCCCCGAATCGTCGCGCACCAGCGCCGTTGCCGGGCACTGGAACTTGTAGCGCACGCCGTTTCTCTGTCCGAACGCGAACATGGCGTCGGTGGCGTCCTTCATCTTCAGCACGTGGTGGTCGAGCGTGGCGTTCTTCGGCGCCACGTACACCGGCACCTCGCCCAAACGCCAGCGCACGCCGCAGTCGGCCATCCAGTCCAGGCTTTTGCCGCCTTCGCTGGCGATCTTGTAGATGAGTTTCGGGTCGGCCGCGTAATGGTACTCGTCCATGGCCCAATCGGTCAGCGCCTGCGCGTCGAAGGGGTAGCTGGGGAAGGCGAAGTGCTTCTTGTTCTGGCCGGAATACCCGCCCAGGATGCCGCACATGCCCGCGGACTGCGCGTTGCCGCCGTGCAGGCCCAGCGCCTCCACGCAGATGACGTCGGCGCCCAGCTCGGCCGCGCGCGCGGCCGCGTTCAGCCCGCCGCCGCCCGCGCCCACCACGCACACGTCGCACTCGTAGTCCCACGTCTCGGGGACCGCGCGCGGGGCGATGGGCGTGGCGTCGTTTGCCGGGAACGCCGCGGCGTTGTGCTCGCGGTACGTGCCGTCCAAGCCGCTGGCGTTGGTGGCGGCGCTGTCGGGCACGGCGACGTTCTTTGATCCGTCGGCCGTCCAATCGCCGATAACGCCCTGCTCCACAGCCAGCGCCGCCGCGGGCATGGCCGCCGTCGCCGCCGTGGTGCCCACTACGGCGCAGGCGGCGCTGAGAAAGCCGCGGCGCGTGATGCCGCGCGCTTCGCTATCGTGCTTGCTCATGTCCTCCCCTTTCGCTAGTTGCCCGATTTCGCCTGGTCGGCGGGCACATCCGCCGCCTGCTCCAAGGCGTCGTCGACCGCCTGCTTCACGCCCGCGGTGGTGATGGTGGCCCCGCTGACGGTGTCGATGTCCGAGCCCTGCGCGGCCTCGATCATCTTGGCGAAGGTGCCGTCGCGCACCGCCTCGAAGCCGCCGACGCTTTGCGTCTCGCCGTCCTGAGCGGTTTCCAGGCACGTAATGCGGTTGTCGTCGACCAGGAGCGTGACGGTCACGTTGCCGGCCATGGCCTTGCCCGTGCCCGTGTACACCCCGTCGCGCAACGGCGTGTCGCACTTCTTGACGGGATCGATCTGCACCACCGCATCCCATGGATCGTCGGCATGCATGGCAAGCTGCTCGGCGCTTGCGGCGTCTTTGGACCCCGAACCTTCGAACGATGCGCCGCAACCCGAAAGCCCCAGCACAAGCGCCGTCGCGCTACAGGCCGCTGCTGTCGTCTTCCTCATGTCGGTCCTTCCTTTCCGAAACCGGCTTGCCCGAATGCGGCAAGCGGATCTGCGCTACTTGGCCGGGCTGCTCCAGCCTTCCGGCACCTCCCAGCTATGGCACGTGTTGCAGTACATGACGGACTGGCCGTGCACGCTATGGCAGTTGCTGCAATCGATGGCCTCGCCCTGGTGCGACCTGTGCGGGTTCACGCCCGCCTGACCGCCCCAGTTCTCCGTGGCGGCCACCACGTCGTTCCAGTCGTGGCACCCGGCGGTCGCGCACTGCTGCTTGTCCGCGGTGATCAGCTGCGGCGCCAAGCTGCCGTCGGCGTTCGTCTCAAACGATCCGGAAACCCACGCCATTCCCTCATTGACCTGGGCTTCAAGCGTTGCCTCGTGGCACTGCAAGCACGTGACGCCCTCCTGCTGATGCGCCACGGCAAGCTGCGCGTGGGCCGCATCGCCCTCGCCGTAGTAGCCGTTCACGTAGTAGTCCATGGGCTCGTGGCAGATCGCGTTGCAGAAACTGGGCTGGTTATGCCACACATAGAACCCGCCGCCGGCGCACGCGAGCACCACGGCCACCACCGCGCATACGATGGGAGCCCGGCGGCGCTTGCCACCCTTCGCCTTCGCCTGTTCGTTCGTCTCCATCACGCCCTCCTTTCACACTTGCATGATTTTCGTTGCATCTGTGAACGTGATGGCCGCATAATAGCAAGATTTCTCCATCAAATGTTTGACGTTTCTGCAAATGTGTTCATTGACGCCACGTCAACGCGCCCCGTATGCTATGGCCATCGCAAGTACCCGAGGGGAACGGGAAACGCGATGCGCGCCAAGGGGAAAACAAAGCGCACAACTGGGGAAACGCCCGCACGCCGCGGACGCGCACCCAGGAACGCAACGCGCACGGCGCGCAACACGCAGCAAACGCGCACCAAGGGGAGGTGACACGGATGAGCGACAAAAGGCGGCAGCAGATCGTCGATGCGGCGCGGCAGCTCTACGAGGAGCAGGGCCTGTCCGCCACGACGGTGAAGGACATCAGCGAGCGCTGCGGCGTGGCGCGGTCGCTGTTCTACCACTACTTCCGCAACAAGCAGGAGGTCACCTCCGCCGTCATCGACGACTTCGTGAACGACTACATCGAGTCGCTGCAGTTCTGGAACGAGCACCGCACCCCCGGTGATATCGAGGGCAGCCTGGCGGGCGTGGTCACCGTCATGCGCGTGGGCGTCTTCGAGCACTCCAGCTTCCGCCGCGCGCTCGACACGCACGAGAACGCGTCGCTGTACCTGGAGTTCATAAACCGCGTGGCCGACCGCATGGCCGCCTACTTCGTGGAAACCACCGTGCAGGACTACGCGCAGAGCCACCAGATCGACATCGACCACGTCTACGAGACGTTCTACATACTGATCATGGGCATCTGCGGCTACGTGCGAACACACCGCGACGCGCCCGACGAGGTGCTGCGCGACATTATCGCGCAAACGCTTCACATGGAGCGCGAAACCAAGCGAAAACCGGTGCAAACCGGTTAACGGTCACCAGCAAACATAGGGAACAACCAGGCAAAACGCCTGGTGAAAAGGGCATCGCAAGCGGCTCCGGGCATTGTGCGCTCGAAACGCCGGATGCGAGAGCGTATCGACTCAAGGGAGGTCATCATGTTGTTCCAAGTCTACGGCGACACCGCCGTCTACCAGTGGATCGGATGGGTGGTGGTGTTTCTGGCCCTCATCGGGTTCAACGAGGTCGCACGCCGCACGAAGGCCGGCGGCATCACCTGCTTTTTGGTGATTCCCGCCATCCTGACCGCTTACTTCATCGCCATCTACGCCGGCGCGGCCGCCGGTGCCGACTGGGCGCTGAACAACCCGACGTACCTGTACATGAACAGCTGGTTCCACTACGCGAAGCTCTACGCGGCAACCGCCGGATGCATCGGCTTCATGATCTTGAAGTATCACTGGGGCAAGCTGGGCAACGCCGACTGGTTCAAGTGCTTCCCGTTCGTGATCGTGGCCATCAACATCCTAATCGCCGTGGTCAGCGACTTCGAAAGCGCCGTGCGCGCGTTCGGCACCACGTGGGTGTCCTCGGAAGGCGTCACCCTGTACGGCGGCTGGCATAACGTGTTCAACGGCATTGCCGGCCTCCTGAACATCTTCGTCATGACCGGCTGGTGGGGCATCTACACGTCCAAGAAGAAGCAGGACATGTTGTGGCCCGACATGACGTGGGTGTTCATCATCTCCTACGACATCTGGAACTTCTGCTACACCTACAACTGCCTGCCCACGCACTCCTGGTACTGCGGCCTGGCGCTGCTTCTGGCCCCCACCGTTGCTGGCATGCTGTGGAACAAGGGCGGCTGGATCCAGAACCGCGCCTACACGCTGAGCCTGTGGTGCATGTTCTGCCAGGTGGTGCCCATGTTTGCCAACGACTCCATCTTCGCCGTGCAGTCGGTGAACAACCCCGACGTGAACCTGGTCGTCAGCGTGCTGGCGCTGGCCGCGAACGTGGCCGCCGTGGGCTACGTGGCCTACCGCGCCAAGAAGCTGGGAGTGAACCCCTACAAGCACGAGGTGTTCGTAGGCACGAAGGACTACGAGAAGGCCATGGCACGTCGCGAGGACGTGGCTGCGTAGGCACTCTGCTGCGAGCAACGCGCGAATCGAATATCCCCCAAGTATATTCCCCCTAACGTAAGGGCCCGGTTCATTCGAACCGGGCCCTTACCGCAATTAGATGCAAAACATTGCGCCGATGCCGTTGAGCACTCTTTGCGTCGGAAACACGACCGGCGCGCACGTCGTCCAACCCGCGCTCGACGACATCGTACAAGCATATCGGCACTATACCATGATTGTGGTATTACCCACTGCCCCATCGCGCTCTTGTGTTCAAAGTAGCGTGTACGGCATTATCGCTTGCCTGTGTGCTTGAGGGAAGAATGACGGAAGTGCGCCGCTTCCTGTTTGGAAGTCGCGATGTAGCCAAAATGCCCTTGTAGCGATTTACAGGATGGCTACAAGGGCATTTTGGCGAAGAGAATCACCTTCGGGCGAACCTTCGCAGGTGAGAAAGATCGGTCCGTCACCCGAATGGCGTTCCAGCTGTTCGGGTGACGGACGTTGACGGTAACGAAGCAGGTTGACGGCTAGAGCCGTATGCAAGTTTGGCTATTGCAACCGATTAGACGCAAAGCCTTGCCGGTGCGGTGGCGCCTGGAGACTCAGGCGCCACCGCTACCTTACTTCATATGAGCCGAAGATCATGACTTGTCCGAGGACAAGTTTCCATCAGAATCAGGCTGACAATTGTCTGCCTTTTCGGCAGATGGCTCTTTAGATTCGCTACCTCCAGATTGGCCTGGCGAATCGGCTTCAGTTTTACCAGCATTACTGACATTTGGCGATGGAGCAATGGTGGCAGCGGCAGCTGCGGAGCCAGATAAAGGCTCGGCTTCTACGGGCTTAAAATTGCGGTTTTCCACACCTTCCTCGCACTGATGCGATTCCATGTTGTCTGAAGCGCTAAGCGCGTTTGCATCCTCGTCGCTTCCGAGAGTTATTCCGCAATCACCCAATGCTTTTTGGAGATTTGCTTTGGAATTTGCATCATTGGGGAATGTAACGTTCTTGAGGCCGCTGCATTCTAAGAACATATTATGCATGTTCTTGACGCTGCTCGTGTCGAAGCTCGAGAGGTCGAGCGACGTGAGGCCGCTGCAGCTTAGGAACATGTAACCCATATTAAAGACATTGGTCGTGTCGAACTTCGAGACGTCGAGCGACGTGAGGCCGCTGCATCCCCAGAACATGCTGCCCATGTTCGTGACGCTGCTCGTGTCGAACTTCGAGACGTCGAGCGACGTGAGGCCTCTGCAGTCCCAGAACATGAAGCCCATGTCCGTGACATTGGTCGTGTTGAAGCTCGAGAGCTGGAGCGACGTGAGGCCGCTGCATCCATTGAACATGTAGCCCATGTTCGTGACGCTGCTCGTGTCGAAGCCCGAGAGCTGGAGCGACGTGAGGCCGCTGCATCCATTGAACATGTAGCCCATGTTCGTGACGCTGCTCGTGTCGAAGCCCGAGAGCTGGAGCGACGTGAGGCGCCAGCAACTGGAGAACATGTAGCCCATGTTCGTGACCTTGGAGGTGTCCAGCTTGCTCAGGCCCTCAACGCCGGCGAGCTTGCGGCATCCGCTGAACCATCCCTTGGTGGTCGTGGGCTGGATGCCGTCGTCCACGACCTTGACCTGCGTAAGGTTCTTGCCTCCGCTCTTGTCCTGAAAGGCGCCGGGCATGTTCTCGATGCCGGTGATCACCTCGGTCACCGTATCGCCCTCGAACACGCTGCCTACGGCGGGCACGTTTGCTCGTTTGTACAGCTTCGCGGCGCGGCCGCCGTTTTCGTCATCGTAGACGACGGCGAAGGCCTGCTTGATTCCATTTTCCGTGTAGTACGTGTCCGTCTTCGTGGTGGGGAAACCGCCTGTATACTCCGCAAACGAACCGTTGCCGTCTTTCACGTACATCGTTGCCGGGAGGCCGCAATCGGCAAATGGAAACTTCCACCTTTCTCTGAGGGTAACTTGTTTGAGGCCGCTGCATCCGTCGAACATCCTATCCGCGTGCTCGACGTTGGCCGTGTTGAAGCCCGAGAGGTCGAGCGACGTGAGGCTGCTGCAACGGTTGAACATGGAGCCCATGTCTATGACGTTGCCCGTTTTGAAGCCCGAGAGGTCGAGCGACGTGAGGCTGCTGCAACGGTTGAACATGGAGCTCATGAATATGACGTTGCCCGTTTTGAAGCCCGAGAGGTCGAGCGACGTGAGGCTGCTGCAACGGTTGAACATGAAGCTCATGTCCGTGACGTTGGAGGTGTCCAGCTTGCCGAGATCCGCGCTGGCGAGCTTGCTGCATCCATCGAACCATCCCTCGGTGGTCAACGGCTGGATGCCGTCGTCCATGACCGCGACCGCCGTGAGCGTCGTGCCTCCGTTGTCCTTGAAGGCGCCGGGCTTGTTCTCGATGCCGGTGATCACCTCGGTAACCTTATCGCGCTCGAACACGTCGCCTGCGGCGGGCACTTTTGCCCGATTGTACAGCTTCGCGGCGCGGCCGCCGTTTCCGTCATCGTAGACGACGGCGAAGGCCTGCTTGATTCCATTTTCCGTGTAGTACGTGTCCGTCTTCGTGGTGGGGAAACCGCCCGTATACTCCGCAAACGAACCGTTGCCGTCTTTCACGTACATCGTTGCCGGGAGGCTGCAATCGGCAAATGAAAAGCGCCACCCTTTACTGAGGGTAACTTGCTTGAGGCCGTTGCATCCGTCGAACATCCAGCGCATGTCCGTGTCTTTGGCCGTGTCGAACTTCGAGAGGTCGAGCGACGTGAGGCCGCTGCAATTCCAGAACATCGAGCGCATGTCCGTGACCTTGCCCGTATTGAAGCCCGAGACGTCGAGCGACGCGAGCTTGCTGCATCCGTAGAACATTTGGAACATGGTCTCGACGTTGCCCGTATTGAAGCCCGAGACGTCGAGCGACGTGAGGCCGCTGCATCCGTTGAACATTTGGTACATGGTCTTGACCTTGCTCGTGTCGAAGCCCGAGACGTCGAGCGCGGTGAGGCCGCTGCATCCGTTGAACATTTGGTTCATTATCGTGACGTTGCCCGTTTTGAACTTCGAGAGGTCGAGCGAGGTGAGCTTGCTGCAGTTCCAGAACATGATGCCCATATTCGTAACTTTGGCCGTGTCGAACTTCGAGAGGTCGAGCGACGTGAGGCCGCTGCAGCTCTGGAACATCGAGTTCATGTCCGTGACGTTGCTCGTGTCGAAGCCCGAGACGTCGAGCGAGGTGAGGCCTCTGCAACTGCAGAACATCGAGCTCATGTCCGTTACCTTGGAGGTGTCCAGCTTGCTCAGGCCCTCAATGCCGGCGAGCTTGCTGCAGCCGTTGAACCATCCCTTGGTGGTCGTGGGCTGGATCTGCCCGTCCTCCGTCTCCACCGAGACCTGCTCGAGGACGTCTTTATACGACTTGAAGACCTCGGCCTTGTCGTTCTCGATGTCGTCGACGAAGTCGAACACCGGCTCCGTGCTGCCGCGGTACGGCTCGCCCTTGACTGGGCGGTCGTAGCCCTTGTACAGCTTCGCGGTCCTCCCCTCATCGAAGAACACGGCGTAGGCCGCCATACGGCTCTCTTTGTAAGCATAATTAACCGATGCGATATTGCACCCGCTACTAGTCGCAGCCTGTTCGATAACGTTGGCATTTTTGTCATACGTTAAGGGATCGATACCGAATTTCACGCAAAGAGACTGACCTTGCATAAGCGTTTGCTCGCCCTGTCCCTGATTGTTCAAAATCCAGTCGATCTGCTTGTCGGACTCATTGAAGAGTTTCTTAAACTGATCTTTGTCGGTTGTCGCAACCATAGCCGCTTTTGCTGACATGTTAACGTCATGTACACCATTAGACAGTTTCACTTCAGGGCTGGCAATACTTACAGCAACTGACCCAGTATTGACAAAGGCATACTTATCCGCATCGGGGGTGATAACGGTACCGTCAGCTGTAAGGGCACAAGGAAGCGTGGCTGCGGGAACCGAAAGCGATATGTTGCCCTCCGCAACTCCTTGGACCTGCCCCTCTGCAGCAGATGCGAAGACGGGATGAACGGAAACAAGAATCGCCGCAACCAAGGCAACGGCCATGCCTGAGAGGGCCACCTTGGCAGCCCTGAGGGTACTACGCGTTGCCTCCATCAGCGACCTCCTTCCCGTTTTCGTGTTCTTTCCCAATAGCCAAGGCCATTGCCCCAGCAGCTACGACACCCATAATCGCAAACACTGTCCATGGAGCATCATCGTCTGTTGGCGCCAAGAAGTAGCTTTGCCCCTGGTAAGGAGCCTTCTGGTCTACAGGTACCACCTGGGTTATTTGTCCCCAACCAGGACCGGCGGCAATAGTCACCTCGGTGGTTGCCTTATCCTCCCCGGTGATCGTCTGCGCGTTCGCTACGATAGGGCAAAACGCGAGCGCCCCGGCGACCAGCACCGGGGCAGCTATCGCCGCCATGCAGCTATGTATAGCATTCATGGCAAAACCCCATCTATTACTGGAAATTGCCGCTGGCCAGGGTCCAAGTGACGGTTGCAGCCTTCACGGTCTTGTTCGCGATGTCTGCGGACGGGTTCACAACCTTGCCCTTAGGAGTGAACTCGCATTTGCCGTTCGTATCGCCATTCTTAGCGGGGATCTGCCATTTGGCCTTCGAGGCTACATCGGCGATGTTCAAGCCGTCCGCCGTCTTGCTAGCGGCGTAAGAGTTCACGTCGTCGTTAGTCGCCTCGTCGCCAGTAGCGGTATCAAAGTAGAACCACAGAGCGTTTTGAGTCTCAAGATTCGGTTTATCGATGGTGGCCTTATCAACAAGATTCCAGGTATTTTCCGCTTTCACCTTAACGTTATCTACGTGAATAGGGAAAATGGACATATTCTGAATAGAGGACTTAGCGGCAACAAGTTCACCTTCACCGGTGACAGCAAAACCGACTGTCGTGGGGGTCGAGAACTTGAGCTGCTGCACAACGGGCGGGTTCGGCTTGCCCGGTTCCGGAGTCGGCGGCTTCTCACCCGGAGGCACGATCACAGGGGGCTTTTCAGGGTTGTCAGGATCAACAACCTGCTGAGCAATGGCGAGTTGGACTTCACTGCTGCCAGTGTTGCCACTAACATCGCCGTAATCAACAGCGAATGCGGGCGTGGACACGCTTGCCGCAAGCGCCATGCCGCAGGCAACTGCCACGACGTTCTTTCTGATGGACATTACTTTTTCCTTTCTTCCCGGAAACCTATATTGGGACGTGGGCGATTACCCGCGTTTTCCCCGTAAAAGAGCGCTTTTTTATTGCGCCTCGACGATTTGCACTGTCACTGCCTGCGGATTACCGGAGGGTTTACCTGATTCTTTGTCCACTGCCGTAATGGTGATGGTTGCCTCACCCGCGTGAGCTCCTTCGGCTTCAACCCATTCGACCGTCTTACCAGCTTTGATGATGCCTGATACATAAAGCAACTTTCCATCTTGCTCCAAAGTAAACCGCTGATCGAAACGCGAATCCTCTTCGTTGATAACGTTCACGTGAACCTTGCCATCCTGAAGTTCGGGCTTCGCCGCAACGGAAATAGTCATACGGCTTTCCTCAGCACGAGAATTGAGTTCTGCTTGAATCTCCTCCGCGCTCATACCCTCAAACGAGTTGATAGTAGCGCCCGCATCTTCCTTAGGCTCAAAATAAGTTTTGTATGCGTAGGCGCCGACGCCCAGGAGGAGTAAGGCAACCAGAATGACAAGAATTGCTTTCGCAACCTTCTTTTTAGTGCTGCTGCCGTTCTTGCTCTGAGCCATTTCGTCATCCTCCCGCCATTGCGGCGTCGAGCGGCCGATTCGGGTTTTCCTGGCCGCGGCTATTGCCTTTCAGGCTTG
>NZ_HE611016.1:388584-421550 GCF_000236865.1 Senegalimassilia anaerobia JC110
TTCACTCTACTAAACAGGGGGGGGCGGTGTCAACCCTTCCCCCACTGAAATTTTGTGTGAACTTAGCAATTCGATGAGTAAATTGCTGTTAGATGCGGTTTACCAGGCGTTTACTACATATTTTGCTTCGTTTGGCTTATTTATAATTGCGCGTCGGGCGCCCCTCACTGTTGGCGCGATTTCTAGGGTTCTTCCCTGTTTGCTTCATGTGAGAGATTTGCGGTTGTGTGATTGTATCGCAAATAGCGAGACCCCCCGTTTCCGCAGTTCAATCGCTGCTGTAATGATGGGGGTCCTTCATGTTCGAATGAGTATTCGATGTCGAGGGTTTCTTCGCTATTTAGGGCTTATTCCAGCCCTTCGCCACTGTACCTACCAGTTGCCTCGTCGTATCGCAACACGAGGACACGGCCGTTTTCCATGACATTGCCGTCGATATAGTAGTGCGAGGCGCCGTCGTGCCAGATTCCGCGGTGTCGGGAATTTCGCCGCCTCTTTCGCTTATAGCTGCACCAAGGTGCTGAGCAATTTTAGGCCGTAGAGAGTGATCACGATACCGCAGATGCGGTTCACTCAGGTGAGGGCGCGTGCGTTGATTTTGCCGCCCAGGCGGTTCGATATGGGGGCCAGGGCGCTGTTGATGACAAACAGGCTCTGCATCCCGATGGGCGCCAGATACGCCAGGCCCAGCGTCAGGCCCTGGATGAACACGGATAGCAAGTCCACCGATATCCCTTACCGCCCGAGCAAGGCCTCGGGCATCGCGAGGTGCACGACGCTGCTGATGATAGCGCATGGGGATGCATGCGGGGGCGGGGGCGGCGGAGGCGAGCCCCACCGCCACGCGGGCGCACCTCCGTCCCCTGTTCACGAAACGGAGCAAGCAAGGAACGCGAGCAGGCGGGGTGGCGGGAGCAAGGGCGAGCGGGAACGCTGCTTCGTCATCGATTCCGAGCGCCGCTAATCTTCAATGTTTCGGTGTAATGTTCAATGTTTTCTGAAGATTAGCTATACTAATTGAAGATTAGGAGGTGCTGATGAGCGAGACGATAAAAGCGATCGAGCAGACGTTGTGCTCGAACGTCGATGAAAACGCTTCCGTGCAGCGTATGAGCGTAAAGCTCAGCGCGTATCTCTCGAGCACATATGACCTTTTCAAAGCCAAGGTTCTGGATAGCAACCTTGTGCTTGCCATGCCCACCGACGCAAAGGCCGACCCCGTGAAAAGCATCCAGGGCATGGCGATGCTGGGCAAATCGCTCAACATGCACGCAATGGCATGCTTCCCCTCGCTTTCGCGCCCGCAACGACGCGAGTTGATCAAGCTGGGTCAGCCCTTCATGACAATTGAGGGCGACTTCTACCTTCCGCAGCTTTCTATTTCGCTAACCAAGAAGAGCGCCGCTCCGCTTGAGGTAAAGCGATCGTTCAACCCTACGCAGCAGCTTGTGTTCCTCTGCTGCCTTTACTCGGACATGACGCCTATCTCGCAAGCCGACGTTCAGCGTAAGACGGGGCTCTCTTCGGGAAGCGTCTCGTCGGCGCTGTCCATGTTTGTGGAGCTTGGGCTGCTCGAATGCTCCGTAGGAGGCAAGACCGGCCGCCGGAAAAGCTACCTGGTCAGCGATGTGGCGCAGTTTTACCGCGGCGGCATCGCGGCCTTCGGAAGCCCTGTGAGGGAGACCGTGATCGCCCCAGCTTCCGTCGTACGAAACGATTGGCCAGTATCTGGGCTTTCCGCGCTTGCCGAGCTAAGCGACCTGCTTCCCCCCGCCGAGCCTTCCTACGCCATATCGCCGGCTCAAGCCAGGCTTCTCCCCACGGTTCAAGACGATTCGCTTGAGCGCTGCACGCTGCACGTGCTCAGGTTCGACCCATCCGTTTTCGCGAAGGACGGGCGCGTCGACCCGCTTACAATGCTGCTTACCATTGACGAGGAGGACGAGCGCATATCCATCGCGCTCCGGCAGGCTTTAGGAGGCTACGCATGGTATCAGGGATAGAGACTTTCAAGAACTGGTTTCAGGACTATCCGACCCGCTACGTGATCATAGGCGGCACGGCATGCAACCTGATCTTCGCCGAATACGGAGCACCAGAGCGAGCGACTCATGACATCGACATGGTAATCGTTGCCGAAGCATTCGACCGCGAGTTCTACAGCAGGTTCGTCGAATTCGTCAAAGCCGGCGGTTACCAGCACAAGAACAAAGCCGAGAAATACGAGCTTTATCGCTTCGAGAAGCCCCTGGATGCCGCATTCCCACCGAAGATCGAGCTTTTGAGCCGTCGTCCCGAATGCCTTGAGGGCATCGAGACGGAGCTGGGGCGATTCCAAACCATTGACGCCAGCAACAGCCTTTCGGCAATTCTTCTCGATGACGAGTATTACAACCTCATCGAGGGCGGTATCACCGAGATTAGCGGCCTCCCCGTATTGTCTTTGCACTACCTGCCCGTCTTCAAAATCCACGCCTGGGCGAACTTGTCGAATGACAAGGCCGCAGGCAAAAGGGTCTCAAGCGACGAGATAGGAAAGCACCGCCGGGATGTTCTGCGGCTCTGCGCCTTATTCGAGCCCGATACGCATATCGATCTTGCCGACTCCATCAAAGCCGAGATCAAGCGTTTTGTTTCTGAGAAACCGTGGGATGAGAACATGATGAGGAACCTGAAGCTGAAGATCTCAGCCGACGACATGGTTGACATCATCAGGTCTGCTTATCTTTAGAGAACGGGACTTGAAAAGCGAAGTCGGCAAGGGATGCACCGTCCCTTGGCGGCTTTTTGGTAATCCCTCTTGTGGCGCATGGTCCTTTTGGGTTGTTCGCTGATGTGACCGAGGATAAACTGCACCGCGTGCTCGCATGAACACACCTCCATCCCCTGTTCGTGGCTCAAAGTAGGCACAGGATGCGGGGGCGGCGGGGCGAGCAAGACGCGGCAGCGGCGAGGCAAGCCCCACCATCCTATTCGTCCGAGCGCTATCAGGAACGCTGCTTTGCCCGTTGATTCTGGTCGGAGGTAATCTTCAGTGTTTTGGTGTAATGTTCAATGTTCTTTGAAGATTAGCTATGCAGATTGAAGATTAGGGGGTTTCAGGAAGTTTCTGCCAAAAATTTCGCGAGTGCGTGTAAGCGACAGGGCGCTGTTGGGCATCCTAGGCGGAATCTGCGTCCGGGGCGCTGAAATGCCTGATTGATTGCCTTGATATCAGGATATGTTCGCAATATAAAGCTTCCCTAAACGCCCAACCAGAGCCCCCGAACACACACTCGCGCGTTTTTTGGCAGCAAATGGGACCCACCGCCAGAAAGCAATGATCACCTCGCGCCGTATTTGCGCTACCGATTCGATTCGCGTCTATGCAATTGCTTCTTCTGTCATTAGGGAGTAACATATACGATTCAATAAATGCGGTATTTCGAGTTTGAAAGGAGCCGAAGATGAGGGACATCATTGACGTTGCAGCGTATATTCTTGAAAAAGTTGGCGATGTTTCGACCATGAAGCTCCAGAAGCTCGCTTATTACAGCCAGGCCTACTGCCTCGTCGATAAACATGAGGCTTTGTTTAGCAACCGCATCGAGGCTTGGGCGAATGGCCCAGTAATCCCCGATCTTTTTAAGGCGCATAGGAGAAAGTACGTCGTCAATATCGAGTCCATGGATTTCCGCAGGAAGCCTTGCGATTTGGACCCAAACGAAAAGGCCGTTATCGACCATGTCGTCAGTGCGATCGGCGCCCTGTCTGGTTCAGAACTCAGCCAATTGAGCCATTCGGAGAAGCCATGGCTTGACGCAAGGAAAGATTTAAATCCTGGTGAACGCTCAAATCGTCAGATCACCGATGAGGCAATGCAATCGTATTATTCTTCAATCGATTGCCGCAACAAGGTGTTTCGGGCAGCCTAGATGATTTCAAAGAGAGAGATTGCACGCTGCGGAGAGCTTCTAGCAAAGGGAGAATGCTCAGAGAATGAGCAACTGAATGCTATTGAGGCTCTCGAGCTTTGGCGCGGTGCCCATCAATACCCAATGGAGCAGATCGAATCCGAGGTTCGGTCTGCTTCTAGCGATTTGGGCGGCAGTCTGTGTGCAAGCAGGTTAAAACGACGTGAGACTATTCTGGGCAAGCTGCGTCGACCCAATACCCATTACTCCTTGAGAAACCTTGATGATATTGCAGGGTGCCGATGCATCGTGCCCTCGATGGACGATGTCGAAACTGTTGTCGAGCGACTGAGGCTCAAGGACGGCTTTGAGAAGATTAAGGATTATATCGACTCTCCAAAGAAAACCGGGTATCGCAGCGTTCATCTATTCCACAAGTGCGACTCTCCCAATTACGGTTATACCAGCCTAAGAGTCGAAGTGCAGGTGAGAACCCAGTGTCAGCATGCTTGGGCGACTGCGGTCGAAACATACGATACGTTAAGCGGAACTGGGTTAAAATTCGGCTCAGGCGACGAAGACCCGGCTAAGGCCTTCGCATTACTTTCCAACATGATAGCGATTCAAGAGGGGTGCCCTCGCGTTCCGAATGTGCCAGCATCCCTCGCAGAGACAAAAGCAGAGTTCCTTAAACTTGAGAAGAAGCTGCGAATCATT
The DNA here is from genome assembly GCF_000236865.1 of Senegalimassilia anaerobia JC110. Taxonomy (GTDB): domain Bacteria; phylum Actinomycetota; class Coriobacteriia; order Coriobacteriales; family Eggerthellaceae; genus Senegalimassilia; species Senegalimassilia anaerobia. The sequence goes on from NZ_HE611016.1 coordinate 393,195, forward strand.
CCAACGTTACGAGGCTTTTGCAAATGCGTCGATGCAGTTGAGGACAAGGCTCTCACGTATAACGCGGGCTATTATCTGCTCGAGTTTGATTACGTAGAGCAATTTGTTCATGTGACGCTATACCCCGTAGGAAATGGCGAAATCGCGCAAGAAGAGTATTCGCGAAAAGAGCGCGCAAAATCACCAGAGACCGATGTCCTCCTCGTCAAAGCTGACTCGATTGAATCACTGAAGGCGGCATATCCGAATTACTTTTCCGATATAACGTTGTTCTTGGATTTGACCGATCGGCTCTTGGGATCATCTTAGGAGCAAACGGGACCAACCCCACCGGAACGCAGATGCGCCCGCGGAATGCCGCGGGCGCATCTGCGTTTTCGTTAGGTTGTTTGCAGATCGACGGACCCGTCACCCCTCGCGGCGGCCCCGCCAGCTCTTATTCGCTCGAAGCTGCTGATGGCAGCGAGCGAGATTGAAGTTGAGGTGAGGGTGTGGCGATGGCAGGATGAACACACCTCCGTCCCCTGTTCATTTAGCCATCTCAAGGGATGCGGGCGTCTTGTACGTCATCGTATTGCTCCTTCCGGGATTCCTGAATTTGCAAGGAGAGCTTCGAGAAGGGCCGCTCCCTTGACCTTGCCGAATTTGCCGACAAGCATTTCTTCCAGTTTTGCGAAGTTGAAGCCGCCGCTTGAGGATGCGACATCGCGCAGCGCATCGGCAACGAGCGACGGGTCCTCGCGGTCGAGCATCAGGTCGAACACCGTGCGCTCGGGCCTGGTGATAGGGATGCCCCGCTCGAACGAGACGTCCCTTCGGCTCACGTGGCGAACGCTGAACCTGGCGAAAGGACTCCGAGAGTTGATGCGTTTTCCCGAGTAGATTCGGTATGGCGAAAGATGCAGGTCGCCCATGCCGTTGAGGTAGGCAGCGCTCGAACCGCCGATACAGACGCCGTCCCATTTAGCCAGCCGCTCGTGCGCGAACAGCTTCGGGCTAGTGAGCTTCCAGAGGGCGACAAGCTCATCGGCCTCGGTCGATCCCGAGCCCATGAGGCGGTACGCCCCGTGAGCGACACGTTCAAGCAGCCCAGACGCGCAGGCGTCATGCAGGGCATCGCGGGGGATTCCGAGCCTGCCCGCTTGAGCGGTGGTGAATACGCCCTCGGATTCCGCGAGCTCAAGAATTGCTGATATGTGATTCCTTTTTACCATGTTGCAATTGTAGGTTATTTCCCTACAATTGCAACATTTTTCGTCATCCCGCTTGCGTCGCCCGAAGCGTGTTCGGTCACCGCGCCGGCACCGACATCCCCTGTGGCGGGCTTCCTGATCGCGTTCTTGGGCGGCAGCCGCGCGCAAATCTCCGGACCCACGGCCGCCTTCGCCACCATCGTGGCGGGCATCGTGGCCACCGACGGCATGGAAGGCCTGGTTGCGGCCACCATCATCGCCGGCGTGATGCTCGTGCTTATGGGCTTGCTGAAGCTGGGCACGCTCATCCGTTTTGTGCCCTATACCATGACTAAATGTATTTGCATGAAAACGCGGATGACTTCAGGGAGCTCGTGGCGGCAACGTCTGAGCACTTCGGGCGCGCCGTCTCCTTCATCCTGAAGGACTACTTCGCGGTAGCCATGCTCAAAGAGCTCACTTCAGCCGACCCCGACCTTGTCTTCAAGGGCGGAACCTGTCTTCCGAAATGCTATGGCATCATCGAGCGCTTCTCGGAAGACGTGGACCTCGGCATCGAGGAGGCGCACGCCACGGAAGGGATGCGCAAGCGGATCAAGGCTGCCGTCGTCGCCTCGGCAGGTAAACTCGGCTTGGAAATCCCGAACATCGGCAGCACCAGGAGCAGGCGCGAGTACAACCGCTACGAGTTGCCGCTGCCATCCATCATGCAGTCAGATGAACCAGACATGCTCATCATCGAGACTGCGGTGATGACGCCGGCGTCGCCTGCATAAGAAGGACCCGACGCATCGGGCCCTTCCAGGTGGGGGCCGAAACCTTCCACCGCTATTGGCTGTATTCTACCACGCCTGTCAAGCTTCTAGACCCTGATTAGCCATTGCTCACAAACTGTCGGAGAGCGGTCAACTTGCCCCTCGTGCTCGTCTCGATGAGCTTGGAATAGATATTGATGGGCAGCTCGCTTCGATACCTTTCGAGGATTGCCTCGTATCCCGCTACGAGCTGCTTGCACTCCGTCTTCGTGAATCCCATGCGGCGCATGAGGTAGACAAGCAGGATAACGTAATCGGTGATGTCTGTGAAGTCGATCTTGCCGACGCAGGTCTCCTGCTTGAGGAGCTGAGCGACACCGGTGTTGATGGAGCCCGACTGGAATCGCACGTCGAGGACGACTCCGTTGTGAGCGATGGCGTTGCGAAAGTCCTTGAGCGTGAAGATCATGTCCTTGAGGCGCTGCTCCGAGTCCAGGTTGAAGGGCATGCCGATGTCGCGGACGATGGCGGTTTTCACGCGCCTGTCGAGGCACTCGTAGAACGAGCCGAAGTTACCCAGTGTCATGACCTCGAAGATGGCCCATATGGGAATGTCCTTGTCGGCATCGCGGAAGTGCCCGATGACGTCCCTGCTCTTGTGGTTGTAAAAGATGATGCTATCGATTTCGCCGCGCAGGCGCTGGCGCTTCTCCCACGCCTTGCGATAGGTGCCTCCGGTGCAGCTGCGGTAGTCGGTGAGGCTCTTGCGCCATATATCCTCGAAAGCCTCCGACTTGGCATCGCGAAGGACCGCCTCGAGGGTGTAGTTCTTAAGGGCGGTTTCGATTGCCATTACCCGCGAGTAGAACAGTGCCTTGAGCTGGGTGTCGAGGTCGTAGAGAGCAGCCACCTGGGAGAAGTCGGTCAAGGGCAGCCTGTTAGCAGCCTTTCCGGCAAATCGGTAGCCCTTGTACCCGTGGTAATAGCCGATGTTCTTTAGCCGGCGCTTCTGGCCCGAGCCGTTGATGTCAATGCCGCTGTCGCGGAGGTGCTTCATGAGAGAGTTGAGTGTCTTAGGCAATGGTGCTCCTGGAGGACGTTTTTGTAGCCACTGCATTTTACCGCAGAAATGCGGCGTATGGATGACGCCTGGGTCTTCACTCACAAGAGTGATGCTGTGCATGCCCGGTGGCAGTTTGTGACCGACCTATAGCCTGTTCCCATGGTTAGGGCCGAACTTCCTTTGATCGGCCTACGATGATGAAAGACAGGCCGACATGGCGGGTGACGCACATGGGCCAAGCCCTGGCGCGCCTTAACGAGAAGCGCCAGCTTTTCGGCAATCGCGCCCGTATGAGACGCAACGAACAAGCATGCTATCACCGTGCCGCACGTCAAGCCTATCAGCGGGCGTCTTGTGCGCCATCGTATCGCTCCTTCCGGGATTCCCGAATTTGCTAGCAGGGCCTTAAGGAGATGCTCTCCCTTGACCTTGCCGAATTTGCCGACAAGCATTTCTTCCAGTTTTGCGAAGTTGAAGCCGCCGCTTGCGTCGCTCGAAGCGCGTTCGGTCACCGCGCCGGCACCGGTGCCCCCTCTTGCTGGCGATTTTGTGTGGTCGGGCGGTAGGCCGCCGCGCCGCGTTACCATAAACACCCTCTTGCGGCTAGGCATGCCGTACAATCTGAAGACACATCACGCTCCATCCGGGGAAACGGCCCGGTTGGGGCTTTGTCGTCTCCGGTGCCCGGCGGGCCGCGTTGCAAGAGCTTTGAAACCGACCATTCCGACACGAAACGAAGGCCATGCAGCGAGACAAGATCAAGCCCATATTATTCAGCATCATCAAGCACTCCAGCAAAGAGGAGCTGCGCCGCCAGATCCCGAAGGATATCGTCTCGGGCGTGGTGGTTGCCGTGGTGGCGCTGCCGCTTTCCATCGCACTGGCCATCGCATCGGGTGTAGGCCCTGAGCAGGGCCTTTACACCGCCATTGTCGCGGGCTTCCTGATTGCGTTCTTAGGCGGCAGCCGCGTGCAGATCTCCGGCCCCACGGCCGCCTTCGCCACCATCGTGGCGGGCATCGTGGCCACCGACGGCATGGAAGGCCTGGTGGCTGCCACCATCATCGCCGGCGTGATGCTCGTGCTTATGGGCTTGCTGAAGCTGGGCACGCTCATCCGTTTTGTGCCCTATACCATCACCACCGGCTTTACCGCGGGTATCGCGGTGACCATCTTGGTCGGCCAAATCAAGGATTTGCTGGGGCTGACGTACCCCGCCGGCACCACCACCATCGACACCACCGACAAGCTGGGCGCTCTGGCGGCCAACATCTCCACGGTGAACTGGCAGGCCGTGCTGGTGGGCGTGGTGTGCCTTGCCATCTTGATGCTGTGGCCGAAGGTGTCCAAGCGCATCCCCGGTTCGCTGGTGGCCGTTATCGTGGGCGCTGCCATGGTGCCCGCGTTCGGCCTGCAGGTCAACACCATCGGCGACCTGTACACCATCGAAGCGGGCCTGCCCACGCTGCAATTTTCCCAGCTCAGCCTGGACCTGTTCCGCGACGAGCTTGCCAACGGCATCACCATCGCCATCCTTGCGGCCATCGAGTCACTGCTGTCGTGCGTAGTCGCCGACTCCATGATCTCGGGCCACCACCGCTGCAACATGGAGCTGGTGGCGCAGGGCGTGGGCAACATGGGATCGGTGCTGTTCGGCGGCATCCCCGCCACGGGCGCCATCGCGCGTACCGCCGCCAACGTGAAAAGCGGCGGCCGCACGCCCATCGCCGGCATGGTGCACGCCGCGGTGCTTCTGTTGGTGCTGGTGTTCCTGATGCCCTACGCCGCGCTCATCCCCATGCCCACCATCGCCGCTATTCTGCTGCAGGTCGCCTACAACATGTCGGGCTGGCGCAATTTCGCCCACCTTTGCGCCACCGCATCGCGCGGCGCCGTGGCCACGCTGCTGCTGACGTTCACATTGACCATCGTGTTCGACCTGGTCACCGCCATCGCCGTGGGCATGCTCATCACCGTGGTGCTGTTCATGAAGATGGTCGCCGAGGAAACCGAGGTGAAGGGCTGGACGTACTTCTGCGACAAGGACTCCGAGGTCACGCACCTGCGTGAGCTGCCCAAGAGCGTGCGCGTGTACGAGATCAACGGCCCGATGTTCTTCGGCATGACCGACCGGATCTCCGACATCTCGGTGAAGGACTTCACGAAGTACCTGATCATCCGCATGCGCGGCGTGCCCTCGCTGGACGCCACGGGCATGAACGCGCTGGAGAACCTGTACGAGTATTGCGCGGAAAACGGCGTGCAGCTGATCTTCAGCCACGCCAACGAGCAACCCATGAGGACCATGCGCCGCGCCGGCTTCGTCGACCTGGTGGGCGAGGACCGCTTCCGCCCGAACATCGACGACGCCATCGCCTACGCCCGCACCCAGCTTGAGCAGGAGGAGAAGGCGGCGTAAGGAAATCGTGAGCGACGGCCCATCGATCCGGTTACCCGTGGACAACCTATCGGAACGCAGATGCGCCCGCGGGATTCCGCGGGCGCATCTGCGTTCGACTATCACTCCAAAAACTGGACTTCGCCGGTATTGGTTCGGTAGAGGGCGCCTATTATCCGCAGGCCGTGTTCGGCTTCGTCGGTTCGGACTTTGCGGCTTTCCTCGATGCGGCGGACGCTGTGCGCCACGTTGACCAGGCAGGCCGCGGCTTCGTCGGTTTCGTTGCCGATGGCGTGGGCTATCTCGTCGGTGATGAACTTCACCGTTCCATAGGGCTTGTGGTGCATGGCCGCGTCGACGGCGCCGCAGCCCGTGTGGCCCAAAACCACCACCAGGTTGCAACCCAAGTGATCTTCGGCGTACTCGATGCTGCCGAGCTGGTGCTTGTCCACCACGTTGCCAGCCACGCGAATGACGAACAACTCGCCGATGCCCGCCGAGAAGATGGCCTCGGGGATCACGCGCGAATCCGAGCACGCCAGTACGATGGCGTACGGGTGCTGGCCTTCGCGAAACGTCGACTGGCGCAGCTCTGGCGACACGTCGCCCTGCGCATGGCTTGCGTTCAGATAGCGGGCATTTCCCTGGCGCAGGCGCTCGAGCGCCTCATCTGCCGTAAGGTTGCAAGATCCGTGATTCATGGCGGACTCCCCTTTCGTTATGTTCACGCTCAGCTTACCGCGGTGCGCAAACCTGAACGCATTTCTGCCGACAAGCTGCAGAACCTTAGCGGGTACAATAGAGCGAACCTAGGGGGAAAGGAACTGCCATGTCGAAACAGGCGATTTTGGAACTTGACCACGATGCGTGCAAAACGCAGGCGATGGCGTATCTCGAGCAGGGCTTCAATTGCGCGCAGGCGGTCGCTTGCACGCTGACGCCGGCGATCGGGCTTGACGTTGACCAGACGTTTCGCCTGATGGAGGGCTTCGGCGGCGGCATGGGCGGCTATACCGAGACCTGCGGCGCGGTGTCGGGCGCCGTCATGGCCACCGGATGGGTCAAAAGCGCCGGAAGCGAAACCCCCATCAGCAAGATGGAAACGTACCAGCTGGCCGACCAGATGTGCGCGCGATTCAAGGCGCAAAACGGCACCACCATCTGCTCCGAGCTCAAGGGCATCGGCAACCCTGCGGGGCCGCTTCGCTCCTGCCCCGGCTGCATCCAAGACGCCGTGGACATCGCCATCGATGTTCTTCGGGCGGATGCGCGCGCTGGCGCATAGCTCCACCGGGACGTTGCGCTATAGTTGACCGCGTCATACAACTTACGCGTAGAAAGCACCTCATGTCCCGCATCAAAACCCTTGCGCCCGGCATTGCCGTAAGCGCCCTTATCGCCGTCGTTTGCTGGTTTCTCGGCCAAGCGGTGCCGCTGGTGGGCGGCGCCGTGTTCGCCATTTTGCTGGGCATGGTCATCGGCACGTTCTGGAAGAAGAAGGGCGCGGCAGGGCCGGGCATCAAGTTCGCGTCGAAGAAGATCCTGCAAACCGCCGTGGTGCTGCTGGGCTTCGGATTGCCGCTAACGCAGTTGGCCCAGGTGGGAGCCATGTCGCTGCCCGTCATCCTGTCCACCATCTCCGCGTCGCTGATCACCGCGGCGGTGCTGTGCCGCGTGATGCACGTGCCCGGACGCACCGCCACGCTCATCGGCGTGGGGTCCTCGATCTGCGGCGGCTCGGCCATCGCGGCCACCGCGCCGGTCATCAAGGCCGACGACCAGGAAGTGGCGCACGCCATATCGGTGGTGTTCCTGTTCAACGTGCTGGCGGCGCTCATCTTCCCCACCCTGGGCGACGTTATAGGTTTGAGCAATAACGGCTTCGGGCTTTTCGCGGGCACCGCGGTCAACGACACGTCGTCGGTGACCGCCGCCGCTGCCGTATGGGACGGCATGCACCCCGGCGCGAACGCGCTCGATTATGCCACCATCGTCAAGCTCACGCGCACGCTGGCCATCATCCCCATCACGTTCGCGCTGGCGCTGTGGGTTTCCGCGCGCGAACGCAAGCAGGCAGCGCAAAACGGCGCGGATACGGCTTCTACCAGCGGTTTTAGCCTGAAACGCGCGCTGCCCACGTTCATCGTGCTGTTCGTGTGCGCCTCCCTGGTGGCCACGGGCGCCAGCGCCGCGGGCGTCGATCCGGCCGTTTTCGCGCCGCTCAAAACGCTCAGCAAGTTCTTCATCGTGGTGGCCATGGCCGCCATCGGCCTGAACACCGACGTGGTGGGCCTGGTGAAGTCGGGCGCAAAACCCATCGTGCTGGGCGCAGCGTGCTGGGTTGCCATCGCATGCACGAGCCTGGCGGCGCAACACATGCTGGGGCTTTGGTAGCGGAATAGCAAGTTTTATAGCGAAGAAAGGGTCGATATGCTGACCATCGGATGCCATCTGTCAACGTCGAAGGGCTTTCTGGCCATGGGAGAAACCGCGCTTTCTATCGGCGCGAACACGTTCGCATTCTTCACGCGAAACCCGCGCGGGGGCAAGGCGAAGGCCATCGACCCCGCCGACGCGGCGGCGCTGCGCGCGCTGATGGCCGAGCACAACTTCGGCCCTCTGGTGGCGCACGCACCCTACACGCTCAACCCCTGCTCGGACAAGCCGCACGCCCGCGAGTTCGCGCTCGAATGCATGGCAGACGACCTGGTGCGCATGGAATCCGTGCCCGGCAACTATTACAACTTCCATCCGGGAAGCCACGTGAAGCAAGGCGCGGAAGCGGGCATCGAGCTGATATCGGGCCTGCTCAACCAGGTGCTGCGCCCCGAGCAGACCACCACGGTGCTGCTGGAGGCCATGGCCGGTAAGGGCACCGAGGTAGGCCGCACGTTCGAGGAGCTGGCCGCCATCATTGACCGCGTGGAGCTTTCCGACCACATGGGCGTGTGCCTGGACACGTGTCACATCCACGATGGCGGCTACGACATCGTGAACGACCTGGACGGCGTGCTCGACGAGTTCGACCGCGTGATCGGCCTTGACCGCCTGCGCGCCGTGCACATCAACGACTCGAAGAACCCTTGCGGGGCGCACAAAGACCGCCACGAGTGCATCGGCCAGGGCTTCATCGGCGTCGACGCGTTCCAGCGTATCGTCACGCACCCGGCGCTTCGCGACCTGCCCTTCATCCTGGAAACCCCCAACGAACTGCCCGGCTACGCAGCCGAGATCAAGCTTTTGCGCGAGCTGGCGGAACGGGAGTAAACGGCGAAAAGGCCGCTGGCAAAGGGCGCGTTGGTACCCGGACAGCACGCAAGGAGAATAGGGAAGGCGACACGCCTTCCCTATTCTCCGCCCTCCACTCCCCTTCTTCCCATGCGGCAGCACACCCGACAACCGTTGAGCACGCAAACCGACAAATACCCGCAGCAAGCATCGCGATTCTTTTCGCCAGCTTCCCCTTCCCCGCCCCTTCCTTCGCCATATATTCCCAGGTCAGCTAGGTTATCGATTTGCCCGATAACAATCCATCGATAAATATCCTAGTAACCTGCGTTGAATACCGGCCAATTCGGTGTTTCAATACGAACAGCAAAACCACGGCAGGCAAGGCGCCCGCCGGCACTACGCGATAGCAAGGAGCACCGCATCATGGCAAAGAAGAACATCCCGTACGACCAGAAGTACTACGATCCCGAGATCGAGTGCATGCCGCGCCCCGAGCTTGAGCAGCTGCAGCTCGAGCGCCTGCAGACCATGGTGCAGTACGCCTACGACAACACCGTCTACTACAAGCGCAGCTTCGACGCCGCCGGCGTGAAGCCCTCCGACATCAAGACGCTTGACGACCTGGCGAAGTTCCCCTTCATCAACAAGCAGACCGAGCGCGAAACCCAGCACGTGGGCAGCTTCTTCGGCGAGCTGTGCAGCGTGCCCGAGGAGGACGTCGTGTTCATGGCCACCTCCTCCGGCTCCACCGGCGTGCCCACGGTCAGCCCCTTCACGCAGGAGGACTTCGACCTGTGGCAGGACACCGAGGCCCGTCTGTTCTGGCAGGCCGGCATGCGTCCCAACGACCGTTACGTCCACGGCCTGAACTTCGCCTTATACGTCGGCGGCCCCGACGTCATCGGCGCGCAGCGCCTGGGCGCGCTTGCCATCTGGGCCGGCGCCATCCCCTCCGACCGTCTGATTTTCGTGCTGAAGCAGTACCAGCCCACCATCATCTGGACCAGCCCCTCCTACGCCTGGACGCTGGGTCAGAAGATCAAGGAGAAGGGCCTCGACCCGCGCAACGACTTCAGCATCCGCACCATCATCGTCGCAGGTGAGCCGGGCGGGTCCATCGAATCCACGCGCGAGAGCATCGAGGAGCTGTGGGGCGCGAACGTGGTCGACTTCTTCGGCCTGTCCGACATCTACGGCGCCTGCGCGGCCATGTGCGAGGCGAAGGACGGCCTGCATATCGTGGAGGATCAGATCCTCGTTGAGACCGTCGACCCGGTCACCGGCGAGGTGCTCGAGCCCGGCAGCGTGGGCGAGCTGACCTACACCACGCTCATGAAGAAGGCCCGCCCGATGATCCGCTTCCGCACCGGCGACATCGGCTACGTTTCCACCGAGAAGTGCAGCTGCGGCCGCACCCACGCCCGCATCCACGTGACCGGCCGCAAGGACGAGATGTTCATCGTGGGCGCCGTGAACGTGTTCCCCTCCGACGTGGAATACGTCGTGCGCAAGGAGCCGGGCCTGACCGGCGAGTACTCCATCCGCGTGTACGACGAGAACTTCACCACCCGCTACGAGGTGTCCGTCGAGCGCGCCTTTGGCAGCGACGAGCCCTACGACCAGGTGTCCAAGCGCGTCGAGGCGGCGCTGAAGGCCCACACGGGCGTGCGTCCGGCCAAGGTCATCGTGTTCGACGCCGACAAGCTGGGCACCTCCAGCGAGCACAAGGCGAAGCGCTTCATCGACGAGCGCGACAGCGCGAAGTAAGCGACGGCGCAAAACACCTGGTTTACATCGGCCGCGCCCCGCAACAGGCTTTTGCGGGGCGCGGCACCGAGCGAAAGGATCTTCCCATGGCATACGATTTCTCCGTTTCCGGGCAGCATTACCTGTTCAATGTCCAGACGTTTGCGCACACGGTGCTGGCGCTGGGCGGCGACTCCTACAACTATGCGTTCCGTGACCGCACCACACAGGGCGTCATCGACGACGTGGCATCGGGCGAAAGCGAGCTGGGCGTGGTGTTCGAGACCTCCGCGACCGCCGCGGAGCTTGACGCCGCCTTCGACGCCGCCGGCCTTGAGTTCGTGCAGCTGGTTGAATCGGCACCGCGCGTGGCGCTGCCGGCAAGCCACCCGCTGGTCAACGCGTCCAGCCTGACGCTCGAGCAGCTGGCCGATTACCCCTACATCTACTTCGACCAGGGCAAAGACGCTCCGGCCGCCTTCTTCGAGGAGGCGCTGGGCGACCAGCCGCGCGCCAAGTCCATCGCCACCACCGATCGCGCCAGCCTCTCCGAGCTGATCGTGGCGCTCAACGGCTACACGGTGACCTCCGGCATTTTGGTGGGCATCTCCGATGGCGCGCAGCTGCGCACGGTGGCGCTCGACGCGGACGTCACGCTGCGCCTGGGCTACCTGAAGAAGAAGGGCGTACAGCTCGACGGCACCGCGGCGCGTTTCGTGGCAACGCTCGAGAAGAACCTGGAGCGTTACGCCAAGTTCTAGGAAACGCGGTTTTTGCGACCTTGGAGGGGACGAGCACGCTCGTCCCCTCTTCGGCGTTTTGCGGGTCGACGCCGGGCCCGCCGGGTGCCGGGCAAAAGCCTGGCGTATGATGGAACGGCGTATCCAAGACGGGAAAAGGTTTCACATGATAGAAGTGCTTTGGCATGGCCGCGGCGGACAGGGGGCCTTCACCGCCGCTCGGCTTCTGGGCGCGGCGGCGTCGCTTGACGACAAGCGATACGCGCTTGCGTTCCCCTCGTTCGGCCCCGAGCGACGTGGCGCGCCCATGCGCGCGTTCACCAAGATCGATACGGTGCAAATCGGTGACCGAAGCGCCGTTTCAAAGGCGGATTTCGTGATCTACCTGGACGGAACGCTGCTGGCGCCCGACTGGGAGCGCGAACTGAAGCCGGGCGGCATCTGCCTGGTGAACACCGCCGATGCTTCGGATGACCCGCGCTTGCTGGCCATCGATGCGGACGGCCTGGCCACCGAGCTTCTGGGCCGGCCCATTCCCAACACGGTGTTTCTGGGCGCGCTGGCACAGCTTGCCGATTGCGTGGACCGCGAAAGCGTGGAGGAGGCCATCCGCCAGTACATGCCCGCGAAGCTGCACGAAGCCAACATCAAGGTGGTCGAGCGCGCCATCGCGCTGGTTCAGCAGGCCGAAGTTGTCGGGCATGAGGAAGCTGCCGCTGGCGAATCCGCAGGTCAGCCTGGGGCTGCAGCGGAGACGGTAACCGGTTTGCACCGGTCGGCGCATTCTTCGGGTGCGCATATGCCGCAGTTGTTCGCCACCGTTCCCGAGCCTTCCGCCTACGCCGACACCACCTGCTATGCCGCGGGGTACCTGACGCAGGTCAACGCGGGCTGGCGCAACGTGCGCCCGGTGCTCAACGCGGACGCGTGCACGGGCTGCCTGCAGTGCTACCTGTACTGCCCGGACGGCGCCATCTTCAAGGTTTCCGGGCAGAACAAGGCGGGTGTTTCGGTGGATATCGACCTTGATTTCTGCAAAGGCTGCGGGGTTTGCGCCGCCGCCTGCAAGTTCGACGCGCTTTCCATGGCGCCCGAAACGAACGCGAAGGAGGCGTGATGCGCATGAAGCGTTTTCTATCCGGTGACGAGGCGTTCGCCGAGGGCGTGCGCCTGGCGCGGCCGCAGGTGATTTCGGCCTATCCCATCACGCCGCAGACCGTCGTGGTCGAGCGCCTTTCCGAAATGGTCGAGGAAGGCCAGCTGGCGGCCGAGTACGTGCACGTCGAAAGCGAGCATTCGGCCCTGTCGTGCGCCATCGGCGCGTCGGCCACGGGCGCGCGCACGTTCACGGCAACGTCGAGCCAGGGCCTGCTGTACATGGCCGAGTGCCTGACCTACGCCGCGGGCGGCCGCTTCCCCATCGTCATGATGAACGCGAACCGCGCAACCGCGCTGCCGTGGAACATCTACGGCGACCAGCGCGACAGCCTGGCGCTTTTGGACCACGGCTGGGTGCAGGCGTACGCGCAAGACAACCAGGAGGCGCTTGACCTGGCGCTTATGGCCTACGCGGTGGCCGAGGACCCCGAGGTTCGCACGCCGTTCATGGTGAACTTGGACGGTTTTGCGCTCACGCACACCTACGAGAGCGTGGACATCCCCGCTCAGGAGCAGGCCGATGCGTTCCTGCCACCCTACGACGGCGCGGGCAACCGATTCGACTTCGCAAACCCCGTCAACATCGGCTACTCGGCGGGCCCGGAGTTCAACCGCTACTTCAAGCACTCGGCTCACGAGGGCATGCTGGCCGCCGCCGGCGCCGTAGAGCGTGCGGAAGCGCGCTTCGCCGAAATGTTCGGCAGAAGCTACCCGGGGCTGATCGAGGCTGTGGACTGCGAAGATGCCGACATCGTGCTGGTCACGCTGGGCTCCATCGCCGGCCTGGCGCGCGAGCGCGCGGCGCAGCTGCGCGCACAAGGCGTGAAGGCGGGCCTGGTGCGCATCCGCTACATGCGCCCGTTCCCCGCGCGCCAGATCGTGGAGGCGCTGGCCGGCGCTGCCGCGGTGGGCGTGCTGGAGAAGGACGTCAGCTTCGGCGCGGAAGGCACAGTCATGACCAACGTGTGCTCCGCGCTGCAGCAGGCGGGCAATGCCGTGCCGGTGGTGAACTTCGTGGGCGGCCTGGGCGGCGACGACATCACGCAAGCCCAGATGAGAGGCATATTCGAGGTGCTGGAGCAGATCGCCGCGGGACGCATCGCCCCCGAGGATTGCCCACGCGTGGGCTTTTTGGGCGTCGACTCCGTGGCCGACGAGTTCGGCAACCCGTGCTGCGAAGGTTGCGGCGATGCCGGCTTCGTTGCCGTTGCCGGCGGCGAATCTGAAGGCGTGCGCGACGGCGCGTGCGCAACTGATGCGGAAGGAGGCCGATAGCCATGGCTTTGAACGCGAAGACCCTGCCCGATGACGAGTTCTTCTTCGGGCACAAGGCCTGCGCCGGATGCGGCGGATCGCTTGCCGTTCGCGCGGCGCTCAAGGTGCTCGACCCGAACGCGGTGGCTGCGCTGCCGGCGGGCTGCATGAGCGCCGTGGGATTCAACTTCCCGCAGCTTTCGTTCGCCAACAACGCGATGATCACGCCTTTTGCGGCGACGGCAAGCGTGCTCACCGGCATCGAGGCAGGTTTGCGGGCGCAGGGCATCAAGCCCGACGACTGCACCGTGGTGGGTTTCGCCGGCGACGGCGGCACCGCCGACATCGGCCTGCAGGCGCTCTCGGGCGCCATCGACCGCAACGACGACGTGCTCTACATCTGCTACGACAACGAGGCGTACATGAACACGGGCATCCAGAAAAGCTCGCTGACGCCCTTCGGCGCGAAGACCACCACCACGCCGGCCGGACGCAACGCGCACGGGTGCCTGACGCAGAAGAAGAACGTGTTCGAGATCGTGGCCGCGCACGGCATCCCCTATGCGGCCACGGCGAGCGTGGGGTATCTGCCCGACTTCCTGCGCAAGCTGGAACGAGCCCGCGACATCCGCGGCACGCGCTTCATCCACGTGATCGCGCCCTGCCCGACCGGCTGGGGCTGCCCCGAGGCCGATATGGTGGACGTGGCGCGCGACATCGTGGATTGCGGCCTGTGGTACCTGGCCGAGTACGAAGGACCCCAGCTCAGCGGCGTGCCGGGCGGGCAGTTCAAGCTCAGCAGGAACCCGCGAGAGTTCGCCAGCGTTGAGGCATATCTGCGACGTCAAGGCAGATTCCGCGCGCTCACCAACGACGAGATTGCCCAGGTGGAAGCCGGCCGCGACGCAAAATGGGAGCAGATCCGCCGCGATTGGACGGCGTAACGCGGAGATGCGCGACGACGCGACGGCACGACACGACGGCTGAGATTCGCGAATGAATTACCGACATGGGGCCATCCTCCCGGCGGCATTTCTTTCGCCCGCAAAACCCGCCACGCCACCGCCCAGCGGGCGATTTGCTCGCTCGCAAAACCCAATAGAAACGGAAACCGGCGCTCGAGGGCGCCGGTTTCCGTTTGGAGGGGATGCCGCCATGCGGAGATGCGGCATCGGATATGTTGCGAAGCGCTTATGCCTGAGGGACGATGATGGTCGGCACCTTCAGGTTCAAAAGCACGCTATGCGTGACGCTGCCGAACAGCGTGCGACCCAGCGCATTGCGCGAGTTGGTGCCCATGACCAGCATGGACGCTTCCTTGCTGGCTTCGACAAGGGCACGGGAGGGCGAGGAATCCTCAACGGTACGGCCCGTTACCTGCAAAGCAGGGTGCTCGAAGGCAAGTCGGCCGAGCTGGCGGTCAAGCTCGATCTGACGCTGCTCGCCGACGGGAGCAAGGCCGCCGCCCATGGATTCCGCGGTGCGCTCAAGCCATGCGGGAACGCCCCAAACGCTGACCAGCTCAAGCGGCTGCTGGGTTGCCACGGCCGCGCGTGCGGCGAAGTCGATGGCGCAGACGCTGACCGCCTCGTCGGGGCCGACACCCACGACGATCCCGATGCCCTGCTGCTTCGCATCCCAGTCCGCGGGCACCACAACGGTGGGGACGCTGGTGGAAACGGAAACGCGCAGGCCCTTCGCGCCGCTGATGGTTTCGCCGATGGTGTGGCCGTGGTGGCTGCCCAACACGATCAAGTCGTGCATGGCCGCGGAATCGGCGAGCACGCCGACGATGTCGCCAACGGAGACGCTTGCCTGGATGCGCATGTCGGGATAGCTTTCCAGGGCTGCTTGGCGCTTCTTCTCGAGCGCGGCGGTCACGGTGTCGGTGATGGTTTCGACGCCTACTCCGGCTTTGTTGGCGATCGCTTCATCGATGACCGCCAGCATGTGGACGTCGTAACCGACCACGCGAGCGAATCGCACCGCCCAATCAAGGGCGCGACGCCCGCGATCGCTGCCGTCAATGCCTACCAAAATGCTTCCCATTGCAACTCCTAACGAAGTGATCGCATTCGGATATCGGTCAGAAGATGATACCCGCCAAAAGCACCTATCCGCAATCGTTGATTAGTGGAACATGAGCGCTTTGCCCGACGAGCGTTTCGCAACCGCTCGCAAGCCTTCGGCAAGTCTCATTAAACATCAGCATCGCCCATTTGAGCAGTAAAAACCCTGTAAATCTGCCGCGAAGGGCGCATCAAGGAGCACCTATACCCTCGAACGTGCCTGAGCCACAACTAGCACTCCGATAAAGATTTTTTCGAAAGGAAAACTGCAATCGCCGATTTGACCGCACGCAAAACGCACGCTTGACCGAGAACGCTAAGGACGATAGAGTAACGCTACTGATACGGCCCCGTGGACTCTAAGTGAGGCGGGGACTAGAAGGGTCGCTAGCCTGCCGGGTTAGCGGCCCTTTGACATTAAGGGCGGCAAACAACAAGGGAGCTCAAGGCCGCAGACGAGTTTATGCTGCTGCCGAGAACCGAGTCAACACATTGCGCCTCGAAACGGAAAAGCAATTCGCCAACCGCAAGAAGCGCTATGGGATTTTGACATTCAGAATAAATGAGGGTAGAGTATTCGGCGTGATGAGGTTGCGAAACGGTACGTCCGCCGCAATCCAAGAAAACCGCCGAAAGGCGGTTTTCTTGTATAGGGGGATTATGGACAAACCGTTCAAAACCATTGACGAGCAAATTGAGCTAATCGAATCGCGAGGGATGACAACGGACGAAAACACGCCCGGAATTCTATTGCGCGAGGGATACTACTCTGTTATCAACGGTTACAAAGCACCCTTCATCGACAGAACGGCAACCGCCACGGCAGGTGACGACAGATACTCACCAGGCTCGAAGTTTTCAGATATTTACAGCTTATTCAGGTTTGACCGAGCGTTAAGGCTTCTTCTGTTCGGGCGCTTTTCCATTGCTGAGGAAACGCTAAAAACCATCGCATCTCATTGTTTTTCTCAAGCCCACACGGGAGAACGCGAGCCTTACCTGGACCCCGCTAGCTACGATGCAGAAAAGCACCAGGTAACCAGGCTAATTTCTGATTTCGAAACTGCTCTTGGCAGAAACCCGCGAAGACAGCCAAAACACAAACTCTATCTGCAGCATTACGTATCGAATCATGACGAGGTACCAGTCTGGGTGATCATGAAGTACATGACATTAGGGCAAGCATTCAAGTTTTACTGCTTCCAGCCAGAATCCATTCGAAACGATGTAGCTAAGACCTTCTCAAGGCTATACGCTAGCTGCCATGCAAAGCCGATTCGCATCAGCCAAAGAAAACTGCGCTTGGTATACGATCACATCAAAGACTTTCGCAACATATGCGCCCACGATGAAAGATTGTACTGCGCAAGGGTCGCGCCTTCTTCCGACACAGCAATCGGAGATGTGGTCAAAGAGCTGCAGCTGGTGTTGTCAAAGGAAGAGTATGTGAGCTTCTTGGCAGACTATCTAAAAATGATCCCGGAACTAGCAAGGGGCATCGATCCCAAAATCATGGCAAAGGTATTGAACGACATGAAAATGGGTCCGATTATGGAATCATTCGTAGTCAACGAGTGACCCTGAGCGCTACCGGATGCCCAGGAGCACCCCACAAGCCGCGCAACATGAAGAACGAGAAGGCAGCGGAACCATCAAGTACCTCCCCCGAACAGCACCTAATGGAACATCGGAATCATCAGCCAAAGGGCGAATAGGACGATCGAGACGCAAGCGGTGAAGCAGATGACCGAGATCACTCGGTGCATCAGATGAGCGTTGCCTTGAGCGTCCACCGAGCCATCTGCCCACATGCGCAATCCCCAGGCATACAGGATGCTGATAAGGCTTGCTACGCATACAGCGGTGAATAGAACGGTGGCGAAGCTAATGATTTCAGGCGTGATCATGTTCTACCTTCCTTTAAGCAGCCTGAGCTTGGGGCTGGACCGCGCGAGTCTTCTCGGCGTTGATGTTCACCTTATGACTATCGTTGACGTTGCCGCTGTTGACCGGATTGCGCTTGGAAAGGCGGAAGATGATCAGCGCGACGCACACGGCGATGGCAACCGTTGCCACGGTCCCCCAGACGCCGGTTTTCGCAAGTGCACAAGCAAGGGCGCCCACGATGCCCGCCGCGGGGAAGGTGACCAGCCAGGCGATTAACATACGGCCGGCAACGCCCCAGTTGACCGGATTGCCCTTCTTGCCAAGACCGGTGCCGATGATGGACCCGGAGCAAACCTGCGTAGTCGAAAGCGCGAAGCCGAGGTGAGAGGAAACCAGAATGGTGGTTGCGCTTGCAGCCTCGGCGGCAAAGCCCTGCGGGGTGCTGATCTCGGTCAGGCCCTTGCCCAGGGTGCGGATGACGCGCCAACCGCCCATGTACGTGCCGGCGGCGATAGCAAGGCCGCAGACGGCGACGACCCAAAGCTCAGGACCGGAGCCGGAAGGCTGCAGACCCACGGCGATGAGCGTCAGCGTGATGATACCCATAGTTTTCTGGGCGTCATTAGTGCCATGCGAAAGAGCCACCAAGCAAGCGGTGACAGTCTGACCGTGACGGAAGCCGGACTCGACCTGCTTCTCGCTCATGTGCTTGACCACAGCGAAGATGAGCTTGACCGCGCAGAAGGCCGCCAAACCGGCAACAATAGGAGACACAAGGGCCGGGACAAGGATCTTGGTGATCACGGCAGCAAAGTTAACGCCCTCAACGCCCGCGCCGATGATGACAGCGCCGACCAGGCCGCCGAACAGCGCATGGCTGCTCGAGGAAGGAAGGCCCACCAGCCAGGTGAGCAGGTTCCAAATGATGGCGCCGATCAAGCCCGCCAAGATGAACTCAGGCGCGATGGTGACCACTTGCTCGTTGATCAAACCACCGGAGATGGTCTTTGCGACCTCTACGGACAGAAACGCGCCGACCAGGTTCAGCGTGCCCGCGGCGATAACAGCGGTTTTGGGCTTAAGCGCGCCCGTTGCGATGGACGTGGCCATTGCATTGGCCGTATCGTGGAAACCGTTCGTGAAGTCAAACGTCAATGCGGTGACGATCACCAAGCCGACGATTACCAGCGTTGCCGGATCCATTACTTTCGTTCTCCCTTCGAAAACTTCATTGCGTTGTTAAAACATCGAGCGTTCGAGAAGCTCTACCTTCTATGAGAGCTTGATTCTCCCGAACGCGTTACTACGACGTTTCAAGGGCGCAGCACACCCTCGGCATGCAAAGAGCAAGTCTACGGATGATATGTAAAGCGACTGTAAGGCCGAATTCAGGTACGGGTAATGCTTTTGAGGAATCGGAGAGGATTCGAAAGGGAGGATGCACGATGCCCCCTCCCGAAAAGAGAAGAGCGACCGAAACCGCCGTTGACCGGGGAAGGTTCATTATGAACCTCGATTGCTTTATGAAATTGAACACACAGCTATACGAACGTGCTACACTGCAAGAAATTGAACCAATGAACTACGAACCGCAGATGAGTTTTCACCTCAGTTCATAGTTCAATTTAATGGTTCATAAACCAGATTGTTCATACTATAGTTCAATTTATGGTTCAATTTTATATTGAACTGTGCCTTGAACCTATAGTTTGAACTTTGAACGAAAGGAACAGCATGGATCAGAACGTGTTTGCCGAACAGCTGAAGATTGCCATGGATGCCGCCGGCATGAAGCAGGCAGATTTGATCCATGCAGCGCAAGAAGAAGGTCATAAACTCTGGAAAAGCCAGGTCAGCCAGTACGTTAGCGGCAAGACCATCCCCCGCCCCGATGTAATGCAGCTGCTTGCTGAACTATTGAACGTCACTCCTGAGTGGCTGGGTGGCGAGGAGTCTGCACCTATGACTCCTTCCGAACATGAACCTTCTGCACCTGAACCACATGCTCATGAAGTTCAAAGCGATTTTGAACTTTCCAATACTAATGAACCTGCCGTGTCTGATGATCAAGGGAGCGTACCTATGCGTCAGTTCAAGAAATCCTCGAAGCTTGATAACGTTCTGTACGATGTTCGTGGTCCGGTTGTGGACGAAGCTGCACGCATGGAGTCCCAAGGCATGCGCATTTTGAAATTGAACATCGGCAACCCTGCCCCGTTCGGGTTCCGCACGCCCGACGAGGTTGTTCAGGACATGCGACATCAGCTTCCCGATTGCGAGGGTTACAGCGATTCGAAGGGCTTGTTCAGCGCACGCAAGGCCATCATGCAGTACTCTCAGATCAAGGGCCTTCCCAATGTTGATATGGACAGCATCTACACCGGCAACGGCGTGAGCGAGCTCATTAACCTGTGCATGCAGGCGCTGCTCGACACCGGCGACGAGATTCTTATCCCCAGCCCCGACTATCCGCTGTGGACGGCTTGCGCCACCCTTGCCGGCGGCACGCCCGTTCACTACATCTGCGACGAGCAGGCTGAGTGGTATCCCGATATCGACGATATCGAGCGCAAGATCACGCCGCGCACAAAGGCCATCGTCATCATCAACCCCAACAACCCCACCGGCGCGCTGTATCCGCGCGAGGTGCTGCAGCAGATCGTAGATGTGGCTCGCAAGCACCAGCTAATGATCCTGTCCGATGAAATCTATGACCGCTTGGTCATGGACGACCTTGAGCACGTATCCATCGCAAGCCTTGCTCCCGATCTGTTCTGCATCACCTTCTCGGGTCTTTCGAAGTCGCACATGATTGCCGGCTATCGCATCGGTTGGATGGTGCTGTCCGGCGAGAAATACTGCGCGCAGGACTTCATCTTGGGCCTGAACATGTTGTCGAATATGCGCTTGTGCTCCAACGTGCCGGCGCAGTCCATCGTCCAGACCGCTCTGTGGGGCCATCAGAGCGTGCGCAATTACGTGGTACCCGGAGGCCGCGTATGCGAGCAGCGCGATTACGTATACAAGGCGCTCAACGACATCCCCGGCATCACCGCCGTCAAACCCCGTGCAGCCTTCTACATCTTCCCGAAGATCGATGTGAAGAAGTTCAACATCACCAACGACGAGCAGTTCGCACTCGACCTGCTGCACGAGAAGAAGATCCTGCTGGTTCCCGGCAAGGGCTTCAACTGGGGTTCGCCCGACCACTTCCGCGTGGTATACCTGCCGCGTATCGAAGTGCTCTCCGAAGCCATGGGTCAGCTCGGCGACTTCCTCTCGCACTACCGCCAAGCGTAGCAGGCTAAGAGGCACCTAGCGCTTTCAGGCTTCGCGGTGAGCAGGGGGTAGTCCCCCTGCTCACGTATCAGGGTCGTCCGACCGCTGCTGCGCGGTCGCCTACCGGCATGACAGGGACCTGTCCCGTCAAGCGCTTTTGAGGCGTTTAGAGATTTCAAACCATTACTCATCAGATATGGGAAGAGGGGCGCAAGCCCCTCTTCCCATATGGTGCCAAGCTATGCGTGGCTTTATTTCAGCTGATGCTGATGCGCGAAATGCACCTTGCTTCGATGCGGAGCCATTTCAAAGCAAGGCTGTTCTCGCGGCAACAAGACATCTAGCTCTTGTCCCTTGCATTAGGGAATCTCAATACGAACCCGCACCTTTCGCTCACATGCAGCCGAATCGCGCCGCCGCCTACTGCACTTCGGAACGATAGGCTGCGATCTCATCGAGGAAGGCTTTGCCGTACTTCTCGAGCTTCTTCATGCCTACGCCGCTAACGTCCATAAACTCGTCTTCGGTTTCGGGCATGCGAGCGCACATATCGCGCAACGAGGCATCGCCGAAGACCATGTACGGAGCCAGTCCGCCTTCGACCGCCAGCTGCTTGCGCAACGCACGCAGCCTTTCGAACAGATCTTGGTCGTATGCTGCATCGGGACCGCTTGCCGTACCCGACCCACCGAATGAGTGACCGCCGGCAACGCCAGGCTTGCGCTGCGGTTGTCGCAGCACCTGCTTCATCTGCAATCGAAAATCAGGCGCTGCCGCTTCACGGAAGCGAGCCCCAAACCCCACTACGGGGAACTGGCCATCCGATATCTCCAAGTACTCGCCCGCCGCAAGCAGCTCGATGACCTCTTTCAGCTGCACTTGCGACATGCTGACGGAGTTGAGACACTTCGCCTGCGCAAGGCCGAACTGTTCAAGACGCTCCATGTTCGTGCCGCGCAGCACATCAACCACCACGCCTTTGCCGAACCTTCCGCGCAGCTCCTGCACGCAACGCATGACGGCACGCGCTTCCGCGGTGACGTCCACCGCCCTGAACCCACCTTCGCAATTCGAGCAGTTGTTGCACGAGCCGTTGCCTTGCTGCGCTGCGGACTCATCGCCGAAGTAACGCAACATGTAGCCGCGCAGGCATTCGCACGTCAGGCAATAGCCCTCCATGGCCGCCAGCATACGGCGCCTAGCCGCGCGGGCAACCTCAGCTTCCTCGGGACTCATGCTTTCGTTGCCGCTGTCCTGCTCAAGGAAGAACCTGCAAGTGGACAAATCGCCATCGCTCCAGCAGAGCATGCACTCGCTTGCAAGCCCGTCGCGTCCCGCGCGGCCCGCTTCCTGATAATAAGCCTCGATGCTTGACGGCATGTTGTAGTGGATGACGTAACGCACGTTCGATTTATCGATGCCCATGCCGAAGGCGTTAGTTGCCACGATGACCGCAGCGTCGTCGTTAATCCATGCCTGCTGATTGGCGCTGCGCTCTTCTTTTCTCAATCCTGCGTGATAGCGCGTTGCCTTCACGCCGGACTGCACCAAGTGCTCGTGCACCTTCTCGACGTTCTTGCGCGTATTGCAATACACCACGCCTGAGTCCTCGGGATGCGCCTTCGCATACGTTGTGATGCGGTTCAGCTTTTTATTCGGCTCTAGGCGCTCAACGGAAAAGTGGAGGTTCGGCCGGTCGAAACCGGTGACCGCTTGGTAGGGATCTCGCAATCCTAACAGGCGCACGATGTCGGCACGAACGCGCTCCGTTGCCGTTGCAGTGAGTGCGGCAACAGTAGGACGCGCGGGAAGCTGCTCAATGAACGTACCGATGCGCAGATACGACGGGCGAAAATCCTGGCCCCATTGCGATACGCAATGCGCTTCGTCTACCGCGACCAGCGGGATGGGCGCCTGCGAGGCGAACTCCACAAAGAGCGGGTCCTCCAAGCGCTCAGGCGCAACGTAGAGCAGGTCGAACTCCCCCGCCAGAGCACGCGCCATGATCGAACCCTGCTGAGACGGGGTAAGCGTGGAGTTCAGATACGCCGCCTGAATGCCAGCATCCTGCAAGCTGCGCACCTGGTCGCCCATCAGCGACACCAACGGGCTTATGACCAGCGCAAGGCCGCTCATGACAACGCCCGGTATCTGATAGCACACCGACTTGCCGGCGCCGGTAGGCATGACCGCAAGCGCATCGCGACCTGCAAGCAAAGCCTGCACCACGCCCTGCTGGCCCGGCCTGAAATCCTTGTAGCCGAAATGCATTTCCAGCGCCAAGCGCGCCTGCTCTATAGGTACCGACACGGCAAACCTTTCCCTAACAACAAGTTTCACAATGCGCAAAGTGCAAACGCAAATCTAAATGCAGATGCAATGCAAACGCAAATCCGCGATAATACGATCGCCTTACCGCAATCCTGCAAGAGAATCGCGGCTCGCAACAGCTTTGAAGCCCATCCAGAAGTGTTTCATCTGGGAAAATGCCTCGGTAAACGCCTAGATAATGATCCCTTCACAGTGATCTATTTCGTGCTGGATAATCTGCGCAGTGAAGCCACTGAAGCTTTTCTGACAGGTTTTGAACGATTCATCCTGATATGACACGCGAATCTTGCGATACCGCCGACATGGCCGCTGCCCCACAAGCGACAGGCATCCCTCCTCGGTGGAATACTCGCTTGAGGCATGCACGATTTCAGGATTGAACATGAGCTTGGCCGTGCCGTTGTCATCGAATACGATGATACGCTTGCGCACGCCGATCATGTTCGCCGCCATTCCCACGCACTCATGAGCATGCGCTTCAAGCGTATCAAGCAAGTCCTGCCCAACAGGCGCATCCTCGATGGTTGCGGCCTCCGATGGCATGGCCAAGAACAGCTGGTTTCGCATAATCGGTCTGATCATCGGGCTCGTGCCTCCTACATGAATATGGACAAGTGGGTTGCGAATATATGAAAAGGGGTTTCGCTGCACCTACTGTACCATGCGAAACCCCTGCGTTCAAGAAAAATCGAACGTTTGTTTTATTGCATTTTCGCACCGTTTGACCTGCGGAAACAGCAGATTCTTTCGCAAAGGCCCGTCAAATTCGCGCATTATAAACAAGTTTGCCGCCCCGACGACAAGCAACCCGACCGAGAAGCGCATGCCATAACACGCGACACCGCCCCATCCCGAATGAGCTATCGCGGCAAGAACTTGTCCAACTCGCGATCGAGCTCGGGAAGGTGCTTCACGTGCAGGCCGTCGGCGAACTTGCCGCGGACCATGACGCGCCGCACGTTTCGCAGCGCTTCCAGATCATCAAGCGGGTTCGCATCCAGCACGATCATGTCAGCCGATTTCCCTACTTCGATCGAGCCCGTCTCGTCACCAAGCCCGATGATGCTCGCGTTGCCCAGCGTTGCCGCATGCAACGCAAGTTGGCGGCTTGCGCCCACGATGCGCTCGAAGTACACCAGCTCGCGCCACATATCGTATTGCGTGACGTACGGGCACGCCGAATCGGTACCCAGTCCAACGGGAATCCCCTGCTCCAAAGCCTGTTTTGCGGCGGACACGATACCGTCGAAGACGATGCGCCCGTTCACCACCTGGACCTCAGTGGAATGGGTCATCTCGGGCGGCAACTTGATGAACGGCAGCGCCGGGGAGACGGTGCAGGTAAGCGAGCTTTTGCGGCCCACGCCGTTTTCACGGAACAGCGCCAGCAGCTCGTCGTCCAAAACGCCACCATGCTCGATGGTGTCCACGCCCGCTTCCAAACCAACGCGAACACCCTCCGTGCTCTCGATATGCGCCGCGGTATGCATGCCAAGCTTGTGAGCCTCGTCCACTGCTGCCGCCGCGATCTCGGGCGACATACGCAGCACGCCCGGCTCGCCTTCCTTCTCGGCGTCGAACACGCCGCCGGTGATGAACAACTTCACCAAATCACACTTGTGCGCGAAGCAGTCACGCACGATCTCACGCGCTTGATCAGGCGTTTCGGCAATGTGCGCGAACAGCCCCGCACCGTGACCGCCCGGCACCGTCACGCCCACGCCCGAGGTGACCAAGCGCGGGCCCTGGTACTTGCCCGCGTTGATGGCGTCGCGCACCCACACGTCGGCGAATCCCGGATCGCCCACGCTGCGCACCGTGGTGACGCCGCTTGCTAGCTGCTGCTGGGCATGTTTGCGCAGCGTACGATGCAGATACCAACGCCAAACGGGGTTGGCAACAACCTTCTCGATAAGGTCGCCCGCCGCGCCGGCGCTGGTGGGCTTGCCGTTGCCGCACAGATGCACATGCAGGTTGACCAGGCCCGGCATCAAATACGCGCCCTTCAGGTCCACTTCCTGCGCGCCGGCAGGACCCACCGTGGAGGCAGCGGGCCCGACCGCGCTGATGCGGCCATTGTCGTCCACAGCGACGGTCATATTCTCTTGCGGCTGCATATCGCGCGTGCCGTCGAGCAGCGTTGCGTGCGTGAATACGTAAGACATGGCATTCCCCTTTACTTGCCTGCGCCGATGCGTGGGCATGGCGCGGAATCGATGATTCGAGCCTACCAAGAACTCGGCAAAGCGTCTAGGGAAAATGCCCACATGAGGAAAAGTTACCAGGGCAAGAAGGAGATGCGTCAGACGGCCCGGAACGCTAGCGCCCACGACACGAAAGCCCACTATAACCTGGGAAAACTCCCACCTTCGCAAGACAGAGGAGACTGCAACCCGCCAACAGCGCAAGGTTTCTCGGTCGTTCCGGCGGCTTCCTAGCAGACGGATTCTTCCCAAACCTGCAAGGTTCAGCGGACAGTTTTCCGTGCAACGGACAAGGGTTCTGCAAGATGGCGGCATCATACTCGAACCAGGCGATGTGGCGGCTGGATTAAAGCGGGCCGTGTCATGGGAGACGCTCCTGACCTGCTGCTTCACTCCCCATCGCCTCTCCTCCCTTTGGAACGGGCGGGCTCCTCGCAAACTCAGGGCCTGCCCGCCACAAGCAAGCAGACCGCCGCAAAACGCAAGCGAGTCACGCTCCCGCGCATGCCGCTAGCCACAACACGCAAGCAGCCTTATGCTCCCGCGAACGTCCATACCCCCGATTCACACCACGCGACCGTCAAACCGTCCCGACAAGAACGCACCAGGAGACGCGAATGCGAACATCAAGCCGAAACGCTTCATCGCAGCAAACAGCGAGCCGCCCCGAAGGACGGCTCGCTGCAATCATCTTATGGGCCTGCTTATGCCTTCGATGCCTGGTAAGCCTCGACCAGCTTCTTCGTCACGTCGGCGGGCGCAGGGTCGTAGCCCTCCAGCTCGATGTAGTAGCTGCCAGAACCGCGCGTCATGGCGCGCAGGTCCTTGGTGTAGCTGATGACCTCGGCATATGGCACGCGCACCATGATGACCGTCTCACCCTCGTCGGTGGAGTCGGTGCCCACGATGCGTCCACGACGCGTGGCGATATCGCCCATAACGGTGCCGGCATACTCCTCGGTCACCACGATATCCATGGTTGCCATGGGCTCGAGCAGAATGGCACCAGCCTGCTCGCATGCCGCACGGAAGCCGATGCGCGCAGCGGTCTTGAACGCCATCTCGTTGGAGTCGACCGAATGGTACGAGCCATCGAACACAGCGCACTTGATGTCAACCATGGGATACCCCGCCAAGAAGCCCTCTGCCATGGCCTCCTGAACACCCTTGTCCACAGCGGGGATCAAGCCGCCGGGGATGGCGCCGCCCTTGACCTCATCGGAGAACTCATAGCCCTCGCCGGGGTTGGGGCTGATGCGCAGCCAGCAGTCACCGAACTGGCCTGCGCCGCCGGTCTGCTTCTTATGACGCCCCTGCGCCTCAGCCGTCTTCGTGATGGTTTCGCGATACGGGATGCGCACGGGAACCAGGCGCGCCTCCACCTTCGCCTGCTCCTTCATGCGCGCAAGCAGCGTTTCCACCTGAGCTTCGCCCATTGCCGTGACGATGGTCTGGTGCGTCTGCTCGTTACGCGCAACGCGCAGCGTGGGGTCGTTCTCAACCGCACGTGTAAGGAAGGTGCCGACCTTGTCCTCTTCCTTCTTATTAGCCGCCTCGATGGCGACGGGGTATTGCGGCACAGGCAGCGGCAGCGGATCGATGGACATCGTGCCCGATTGCGACAGCGTGTCGCCGGCACGCGTATCGGTGAGCTTGGGAACCACGATGATGTCGCCGGCCTTCGCCGACTTCACATCCGTGGCCTCCTTGCCCATCATCACATACAGATGGCCCAGGCGATCCTTTTTGCCCGTGCGCGCGTTGATCAGCTCCATACTGGGCGTGAGCACGCCGCTGATCAGCTTCAAGTAGCTCAAACGTCCCACGAACGGGTCGGCAACGGTCTTGAAGACGAACGCCGCCGGCTCGCCGTCCTCGTCCACGAACGTCTCCTCGCCATTGGCAAGGCGGAACGCGCCGTGGTGGCGCGGGTGCGGGAAATAGGTGCAGATATCCTTCATCACGCAGCGGATGCCCTGCTCGATGATGGTGGAACCCACGTATACGGGGATGAACAGTTCCTGCGCGATGGCCTTGTCAAGCAGGCTTTCAAGCTCTTCCTGCGTGAGCTGCTCGGAGCCGTCCAGGTATTTCATCATCAGATCATCGTCGGCCTCTGCCACCAGGTCGCACAGGCGATCGCGCGCGATCTGCGCCGCCTCGGCGTATTCCGCCGGAATATCCTCGATGCGGTCGTCGGTGGTGCCGTCCTGATCGAAGTAACGCGCCTTCATGCGCAGCACATCGATGACGCCCTTGAAGTCCTCGGCAACGCCGATGGGGATGGTGACCGGCCCCAAGCGGCTTCCGAAGCGCGCGTGCAGCTGCGCCATGATGGTATCGAAGTTCGCGTGCTCGCGATCGATGTGGTTGATGAACACGGCGCGCGACAGGCGCATGCCCTCGGCCTCGCGCCACAGCTTCGTGGTCATGACCTGGGGGCCTGCGACGGCGTCGACGACGAACAGCGCCATTTCGGCAGCCTGCATGGTGGCAAGCGTGTCGCCGATGAAGTCGGGATGGCCCGAGGTGTCGAGCAGGTTGATCTTGTAATCATGGTACGGAATGGGCGCGACGGAGGTACCCAGAGTGAACTTGCGGCGAATCTCCTCCTGGTCGTAATCAAGGTAGGATTTGCCGTCGTGGGTGGTTCCCATGCGCGGCGTGCGGCCTGAAACGTGCAGCATAGCCTCGGCGAGCGAGGTTTTGCCGGCGCCGTCTTGGCCCACCAGCACGATGTTTCGGACATGTTCGGTAGCAGGAGCTGCCATACGATCACCTTCCCCTTATAAAGGCGTCGCGCCCGATTCGCCAACTCGATTCAAGCGCGAAACGCAGTCGAACCAAACGGTCGGAACACTACCGATAGTGTAGCGCAAAAACGCGCACGAACCGGCAAAACGCCTGATGATGGATACGCCCCGAGGCGTTGCAGGGAGGCATCCATCGAAGGGCAGAGGCGCCGCAAGGGAGATGATCCGGGAAGCTAAAAGACGAGCAGCAAGGATACCGAGCTTTGTGGGAAACCGGTCAGACAGCAAGCCGGGG
>NZ_HE611016.1:422740-460767 GCF_000236865.1 Senegalimassilia anaerobia JC110
GGGCGCTGCGACCGGGAACGGGGGGGTAAACGGCGACTCGAAGCACTAGGCGGAAAGGAAAACGGGGGACCGAGACAATGCGCACCGAGAGGCCACCTGCAAACCGAAGCGCCGTGGAGCAGACGGACCTCGAAGAACACTGGGTAATACATGTGGCGAACTCGTTACGCGTTGGTGACAGCGTCAGCGTGCGCACACCCGTGGCACCCGCAGCGCGATACCCTACGGATAGCGGAACGCGGCTGCTAGGCCCGTCCCGCACAACGATTACCCGCGCCGCCCCGTGCGGCGCTACGCATAAGGAGCTGCTTATGGCGTTCCCGAAACATCCCATCATCGACGTGACCCCTGTTGACGCGGCGCGCGGCGCCGCCGCTGCGGCCCAAGCCGCTGCGGAGCCCTTCACGCCGCCCTCGTTCGGCAAGCGCGTCGGGAAGGTGGATAACCAGCCGCTGCACACCACGTTCGTCGACGGTCGCGGCAACCCCGTTCGCAATCAAGGCGATGCTGCCGCTGCCGCATCGCGCCTGACGGGCGCAGCCCAAACCGTGGCCGGCGCCGCCGTCATGGCGGTGGGTGTGCCCATGCTCATATTGCCCGGGCCCGGCGTGCTCGCCATCGGCGCCGGGGCCGCCATTGCCGCCGGCGGCATCAAGAAGATTCGCAACGGGAAATAGCGCAAGGGGCGGCGGTTTTCGACGCTCCTTAGCCTTTCCCTCCCATCAGCCCCCTACGAACCCCATAGCCCGCATATCGCCTTGTGCGATGCGCGGGCTGTTCTCTCTCTTAGCCCCAAGTCCTTCTCGATATCATCCGTCCGCGCACCGTTTTACGGCAGAGCGAACTTTTCGCGTCGCGATTCCCGCCCTACGAGCTGCACGCACTCCCGTTCGGCAGCATCGCAACGCAACAGCTACATCGCCTTGAGCGATGCGCAGGCCATTCGCTTCCTTTGCCCGCATGCCGCGCCAACCTCCGCTCAACGGCTTCGCAACGTGAAGGCAACGCTCGGGCTTTCCCCATTGCAACCCGCTGCCGCAGGCGTACTATTCCTTTCTAGCAGGGGCAAAACGCCCCGAAAGAGCAAACGCAGGCGCAAACCCGCGCATCAGCATTGAACGGAGGTACGTATGTGCACGGCGATTCGATTCACCGATCCTAACGGGAACCTATATTTCGGCCGCAATCTGGACTGGGCGTACGGCTACGGCGAGACCATCACGTTCACGCCGCGCAACCACCCCGCGAACACGGGGCATCGCGCAGTGCTGGGCATGGCCATCGCATCGGAAGGGTTTCCGTTGTATTTCGACTGCGCCAACGAGAACGGCCTAGCCATCGCAGGTCTGAACTTCCCCGGCTACGCCTACTTCCCCGACGATGCGCGCCCGGGAACCACAGCCGTGGCCCCGTACGAGTTCCCCTTGTGGGTAACCTCGAACTTCGACAACGTTGACGACGTCGAGGCAGCGCTGGCTAACATCACGCTGGTGAACAAGGGGTTCGGCGACTTCCCCATCGCCCTGCTGCACTGGATCATCGCCGACGCCAGCGGTTGCATCGTGGTGGAGTCGACCGCCGACGGCCTGCAGGTGATGCGCGACCCCGCCGACGTGCTGGCCAATCAGCCGGGCCTTGCGTGGCATCTGGAGAACCTGCGCAGCTACATGAACGTGACCCCCAGCGCACCCAACTCCGTGACCTGGGGAAACGCGACATTGACGCCCTACGGTGCGGGCGCAGGCATGCGTGGACTGCCCGGCGACGTGTACTCCCCGTCGCGCTTCGTACGCGCGGCATACTTGAACGCGCACCATGCGCCGAAGGACACCGAGCGCGGCAACGTGGCGCGCGTGTTCCGCACGCTCGGCGGCGTGGCTATGGTGGAGGGAAGCGCGCAGATGAACGACGGCGCGAACGAGTTCACCGTGTTCACCAGCGCCTATTCCGCACGCGAGGGCCGCTACTACTTCAACACCTATGAGAACGCCGCCTACACCACCGCCGCATTCGCCGATTTCGACATGGACGGCACCGAAGTCCAGCAGGCGCATTAGACGAAGCGACAAGGCGAACCGAGCAAGGCGCCCATCACCTTACAAGCTGACAGTTAGTGCTACGTCCCTGAAGTGTCCGGCAAATGTCACGTAGCAGGTGCTAATTGGCTGCCGTGTGGACGCGTTGTGCTATCATCCCTTCAGGACGAGTGACGCTTCCAGGCATCTGGGAGCACAATAAGAAAGAAGGAATCATGGCAGAAGAGTGCTCGCACGAGTGCGGCAGCTGCGGAGTTTCGGGATGCGGCGAGCGCACGGCCGCCGGCCCCACCAAGCTTGAGACGAACAAGCGCAGCAACGTCAAGCACGTCATCGGCGTTGTCTCGGGCAAGGGCGGCGTCGGCAAGTCCCTGGTCACCAGCCTGCTTGCCAGCGAAATGAACAAGCGCGGCAACAAGGTTGGCATCCTGGACGCCGACATCACCGGCCCCTCCATCCCGAAGACCTTCGGCATCACCAACCCGCTGACCGCCGACGCCGACGGTATCCTGCCCGGCCAAACCCAAACGGGCATCAAGGTCATGTCCACCAACCTCATGCTTCCGAAGGGCGACCTGCCCGTGGCATGGCGCGGCCCGGTCGTATCCAACGCCATCCGCCAGTTCTGGAGCGAGACGAACTGGGGCGACATCGACTACCTGTTCGTCGACATGCCTCCGGGAACCTCCGACGTGCTGCTCACCGTGTTCCAGTCGCTGCCCGTCGACGGCATCGTCACCGTGTCGGCACCGCAGGAGCTGGTTGCCATGATCGTGGGCAAGGCGGTCAACCTTGCGCATGACATGGACGTCGAGGTGCTGGGCCTGGTGGAGAACATGGCCTACTTCAAGTGCGACGACTGCGGCAAGGAACATCACATCTTCGGCGAGCCGCAGGGCGCCGAGGTCGCCGAGCGCTATAACATCCCCGCCTACACTACCCTGCCCATCGACCCGAAGTTCGCGCGCCTGTGCGACGAAGGCAAGGTCGAGGACTACGACGTGGAAGGCAAGCTGGACGTCATCATCGACAAGATCGTCGAAGCTGCCGAAAAGCAGGATGAGGAAGCAGCCGAATAACGGCAACTCCACTCCGCAACAAGCCTTTTGATTGCGAAAGCCCGCGAACCCCAAAGGTTCGCGGGCTTTCGTTGTAACCGACGGCTTTTGGTCAACCGTCGGCGCAAAGCAGCAACCGACTCGGCAAACCACCCTGATCGCAAGCGGCAGGCAGGCCAACGGGCGCGCTCTGGGGCCTAGGGCCTAAATCGCGACGGAAGACCACGGACCTCCGTTGCAGATGGACGCCATCCAACGCCTCATCAACCGGTGCAGAACGGTGACCGATCCAGCAAAACCCCTGGTTGCAAGCCGTTAAGCGATTAACCGACTAGCGGCTACGTCGGTACGCGGCTATCGCCGCGACAAGGGCGGCAACGGCGGCGACCGCCAGCGGGATGATGGGAGCATTATCCCCGGTTTCCGGAGAGAAACCGCCCGGCTTGCGCGAATCGTCCAAATCGCCCTGATCCTTCGAATCATCGTGATCCTTGGGGCCGAGCTCAGGATTGCGCCGATCGCCCGGATCTCCGGAGCCGGAATCGACGTCGAGCACCTCGGTTACCGCATAACCGACCCGAATATGCTCGTCACTGGGCTCAATAGGCACCTGCTCGCCGGCTCCGTCGGCCAAGCCCCCAGCGCCAGAAGGCGCGGCAGCCGCCTTGCCCTGCGCAACGCCGCCCGCAGGCGGGGCCCCGGCGGCGGTGGGATTGCCGAACCTGGAGCTATCCCAGCCAAGCGCCACCCAACGCCCGCCTACCCAACCGCCGGTCGAATTCCCGACAAAGTCATAAGAGCCCGCATCGTTCAACGAAGAATCGAACAGGTGCGTCTCCTGGGGCTCGAACGCGCCCTTCTCCCCGATGGCGATGCGCGTTGCCGCCACGGCCCCCTGCTCGCCGATGACCAGGTCCGTGTAGGTCGACGCGAAGGAGCTGACCGGGACAAGCGCGCGGCAAGCTATTTGCTTGCCGGCAAGGTCGAACCTCATGACGGCGCCCTCGCGAAGCGCATCGTCTTGGGCCCCATCGGCATCCACGCGACCCGACGCCAGCACGTAAACGGAATCCTCGCGGGCCTCCACGTCGCAGATGACCTGATAGCCGCCCAATTCGCAGGTGCGCACCGGTTCCAAGCTTTCGGTGAAATCCTCAACCGTATCGGAGCCCATCTCGGCCGGCGCAGCGGCCAGGCATTCCTCGACCGCTTCCTCGTCATACAGGCGGATCGTATGGCTCGGCCCGTCGGGGTTGTCGGGGCCGTTGTCGGAAAACACCGCGGCGATCAGCCCGTTGCCCGCATCGTAGACATTCCCCGCCCGCGTCCAAAGCATGCCTTCGTCATACGAAGCCGCGTCGCCAGCGGCTTGCGCGCCCGCATCGGCGCCCGCGAACGCCGATGCCAGCACATAGCCGTCCCCAAGCCCGAACTGATACGCATACGAGCCCACAACGGGCGCGCCCCCCACCGCCATGGCGCGGAACAGCCCGGTGTAGCGGCTTAGAGAAGCCTCACGGATCACCTGACGCGTGCCCAGGTCCACCAGATAGGCGCGAGCCAGGCCGGAAGCTTCGCCGTACTCGAACGACGCCGTCACCAGGCAGCGGTCATCGGGCAGCATGGCACAGCGCAGCACCGTGCTGGTCAGCGGATACGTAGGCAGCACCGCCCCCTCGATCGTCGCCTCGTCCACCTTTGACGGGTCGTCCTCGTCGAAGGTTTCAAGATACAGGTCCTCGCCGACCGCGCGCATGAAGCAGTGCGACCCGTCGCCGCGCGCGAACACCGACGATATGCCGACGTTCTCAACCACCGGATCCGTTTCCAGCTCGTAGAAGCCATGCGCGCCGAAACCGGCCAGGCCAGACGGGGAGAACGGCACGCGGATCTCCTCGGAATACACCTCCTGCCCGTCGACCACGCCCAACAGGAAGCACCCCGCGGGAAACACCGCCTCGCAGGCGCTGATCGGGGACACCTCGCCGGGGTTGAGCTTGTAATCCATGGTAACGGTTTCGCCGATTGCATCGGTAACGGAAAGAACGCGCTTCCCGTCTATTTCAAGGTACGGGAACGCTCCAGTCTCATAGGCCTTGCAAAGCGCCGGGTACGACATGGTGAAGCACACCGGCCCCCAGTTCAGCAGCGTCGTCGGCTTCAACGAAAGGGAGAACTCGAGGGGAACGGGCTTAGCGGCGTCCGACCAGGAGACGATCACCGCGCCGGAGCCCTCGTCGCATTCGCCGACCAAGAACGTCAAGCCCGTGAAGCCGCCGCCGATGCTTTCGCCGAAGTTCGTGGAGGGATACGTCGTCGGCGACACCTCCTGGCCGTCACGGAGCATGCACCCGTAGCCGGTGCCCGTGACCGCGGCGGGCGCATAGCCTATCCCGGAGGTATGGGGTTCGTCCATATCGGGGTCGACCAGCTCGATAAGCTGGTTGCCGGGCATGCCGGTGGTGTTCTTATACAGGTAGTCGTCCCCATCCTGGGAAAGCGCCGCCTGCACGCGGAATAGCCTGAAGCCCGACGGCAAGGGAACATCCTGGCCCCCGCGTTTGTATGCCACCGACTGGTTGCCGGCATAGCGATCGTATTGCAGCAGGTAATACGACGAGAACAGGCCCTTTCCCGGATCCAGCAGATCCTCGGAATCCGATACGGCGATAAATCCGCCGCATTCCTGCAGGTCAGTCCCTGTGAAGGCGGAAAGCACCTGGTCAAGCGAGTGCTCGTCGTAGTGCTCCAGAGCACCGTCGCGCAGCACGTCGACGCCGTCGGCGTTCGCGACCACGCGCACGACCTTGCCTTCGTCGACCCAACCGAGCATCCATTTGAAGAAGGCGTTGGTATCGCCGGTGTTGTTGTCCATCAGGTCGAACGTCAGGCACCCGGAACGCTCGGCCGCATCCGCCGAGGTCCTTCGATAGCTATATAGGTCGGGAAGGCCGAGCACATGTCCCGTTTCATGGATGAGCGTGGAGGCCGCCATGTCCCCGGCGCAGTTCTCGGCCAGCAGGCACGCGTTCCACAGGCGCCTACCGTCCCAGGAACGCTCGCACACCTCGGGCGAGGCCTGCTGCTGCACCGTCCACTCCTGGCTCCACCAGGTACTGCCCCACCCCGAGTCAGGGCCGGCGAAATGGATGTACACGCAGTCGAGGTAACCGTCGTCATTGGCGTCGAATTGCGAAAGGTCAAGGGTCTCATCAAGCGCATCGAGCGCTTCCACGAACAGCGTGTTGATATCGCCCTGATAATAGCTGCGCTCGTGCTTCGCTTGATAATCCACAGCGGTGCCCGATATGTCCAACTTGCCGTAGCTTGCGCGCTCATAGTACGCATGCAGGCTTTCGTAAGGGAAGCCCGACCTGTCGCCGCCGTTGAACAGCGCATCAAGCGCCTCAAGCGTATCGTCGTCGGCGAAGGAGTAATCAGGGAACGAAACGCGCAACGCAAGGACGCGGCCGGCGCCGACCGTGGCCATGCCGCTTCTCCAAACCGACGGGACCGCGGATCGCATCGGGGACGCGCCGGCATCGGAGCCGAGAACGGCCGCCTGCCGGGCAAGTGCCTGTTGCGTCAAGCCGACGGACGGCTGCTCGTGGCCAAGGCGCTCGGCGGTCTGCACGCGCTCGTCAAGCGAGCCGTCAGCACGGTACGCCTCGATCTGCTCCTCGGTCGGGACGCACGGTGAGCTTTGGTCGCCGACCTCTGCGGCATCGACGGCGAACGCGGGCGCAGGAGCGGCGGCGAAAGCCAGCGCCAGGGCGATGGCCGCGACCGCGCCGGAAGCGATGATCTTCGCCTGATGCGCAAGGGCATCGACGGTTGACGGGTGATTGCTCATGCGGCTCCTTTCGCAAGGGAGGGGCCCGTCATCCATCTGCCGGTCCGCGCCTTACGGAGCTTGATAACGAAACGGACACGGAGACGCGTTCACCGTCGAACGCTTGGAGGAAGAGCGCGATCCACCTATCTAAGTCTAAAAAGAGAGCGGTTGCTGCAAACAACCGCTCATCGGCAAAACGATATCAAGGAGGACTATATAGCCCGGCAAATCCGAGGTCAATCCTACAGTCCGTAAAACTCCGTGGTCAAGGGCCTTGCGAACAGGTCCTTCGCCGCCGCTTTCGGGTCGGCGCCTTCCCATACCACGCCGCGCACCACGTCGGTGATGGGAAGCTCGACGTTATAGGCTTCCGACAGCGTTTTCA
Source organism: Senegalimassilia anaerobia JC110 (assembly GCF_000236865.1). GTDB lineage: Bacteria > Actinomycetota > Coriobacteriia > Coriobacteriales > Eggerthellaceae > Senegalimassilia > Senegalimassilia anaerobia. Next base: position 430,055 of record NZ_HE611016.1, read on the forward strand.
GCGTTTTGCACGCCAACGCGCCTTCCACCACCATGTGCGTTCGCTCGCGATACCCATCAAGCGTACCGCCCTGCGCCAGCTCCACGCCGAACGAGCGGTTGCGCGAATGCTCGGAGGTGCACGTGGCGATCAGGTCGCCCGCGCCCGCCAAGCCCATGCACGTGATGGCTTGCCCGCCGCACTTCACCGTCAAGCGGCTCATCTCGGCCAGGCCGCGCGTCATGAGCATGGCGGCCGTGTTGTCGCCATAACCCAGACCATACGCCACGCCCACGGCGATGGCGATGACGTTCTTGAATGCGGCGCACAACTCCACGCCCGTGACGTCGTCGCTGGTGTAGGTACGGAACGTCGGCGAGGCGAACAGGTCGCGGAACATCACCGCCGTGTCCTGCCCCGACGACGCGATCACAGTGCCCGCCGGCTTGGCCTTGATGACCTCCTCGGCATGGTTGGGACCCGAAAGCACCGCCAGACGATCCCTGTTGCCCAACTCGGATTCGAACACGCCCACGGGCAAGTAGCCGCTTTCGGCCTCCACGCCCTTCGAGCAGATGACGATAGGGAACTGATCGTCCACCACGTCGGACAGCACGCGCGCCACGCCGCGCAAAAGGTTCGAGGGCGTCACGATGACGGCGGCCTTCGCGCGATGCAGCGCGTCACGGTACGAGGTGGTGGCCACGATATTGTCGGACAGCTTCGCATCCGAAAGGTAGCGCGGGTTGACGTGCTCGTGGTTGATGCCGTGCACCACCGAATCCTTGCGCGCCCACAGGCTCACGTTATGCCCGTTGAGGGCCAGCGTCTGCGCCAGCGCGGTTCCCCATGAACCGGCGCCGATGACTGCAACCTTCATGTCGTCGTCCACTTTCCTTACGCTTCCTTACCCTTTTGCCCGATACGGCGCTCGTTGCCGGCGCGCAGGCGCTCGATGTTGCCGCGGTGCGCCCAAACCACCGTCAGCGCGGCAACCGTGGTGCACACCCATGCTGCCGGCGCGAACGTGGCGTACAGGAAGTAGTACGCGGCGAACAGCGGGCATGCCCCCGCCGCGGCGATGGAACCCACCGACACGTACTTGGTGGCAAGCACCAACACGGCGAAGATGGCCAGCTCAAGGCATGCGCCCTGCCAGCCGAACGTCACGAACAGGCAGCCGACGGCCACGGCGATGCCCTTGCCGCCCTTAAATCCCAGCCAGGGGCTGAAGATGTGGCCCCACACGCAGCCCAAGAAGGCCACCGTCACGAAGTCGTCGTAGCCGATCACATGGCCCGACAGCGACATGCCGCCGCCGAACATGGCCGCAGCTGCGGCCGCGATCAGGCCCGATACGATGCCCTTGCCGAAATCCAGCACGAACACGGCGCTGCCGCCCACTTTGCCCATGGTACGCATGGCGTTGGTGGTGCCGATATTGCCCGAGCCGTGCTCGCGGATGTCGGTGTGGTAAAACACCTTCGAGATGATGACGCCCCAGGGGATGGACCCCAACAGGAAAGAGATGACGAAAACCCCTAATGCTCCCAGCAGTTCCACAACGGATCTCTCTTAATCTTTTTTCTTAAACTTCATACGGATGGGCGTACCCGTCAGGTCGAACGACTTCCGCAGGCGATTCTCCAGGAAGCGCTCGTAGTTGTCGTTGACCAGGTCGGGGCGGTTCACGAAGAACGTGAACTGCGGCGGGCACGTTGCCGTTTGGGTGACGTACTTCATGCGCAGGATGGCCTTGCCCTTCGACACGGTGTGGCCGCCCTCGCGGATCTCGCCCAGCCAGACGTTGAGCTGGTTGGTGGGGATGCTCTTGCAGAAGTTCTCGTAGGCGACGTCGACGGCCTCCCAGATGCGATGGACGGATTTGCCCGTAAGCGCGCAGGTGGCCACAACGGGGGCATAGCCCACGAACGTCATGCGATCGGTGATCTTCTCGCGAACCTCGGCCTTGGCGTCGGGGCCCTCCACCAGGTCCCACTTGTTCAGCACGATGACCATGGCGCACTGACGGTCGGCGGCGAAACCGGCCACGCGCTGGTCCTGGTCGGTCAGGCCGATGGAGCCGTCAATGACCAGGATCGCCACGTCGGCGCGGTCGATAGCGCGCATGGCGCGCACGAAGCCGTAGTACTCCACGTCCTCGTCGATCTTGCTCTTCTGGCGCAGGCCGGCGGTGTCGACGATGGTGTAGCGCTGGCCGTCGTGCTCGATGACGGTGTCGATGGCGTCGCGCGTGGTGCCGGCGACGTTGGACACGATGGAGCGGTCATCCGAGGTCAAACGGTTGGTCAGCGAGGACTTACCGGCGTTGGGGCGGCCGATGATGGCGATGTTGATGCCGCCGTCCTCTTCCTCGTCGTCGGCGGTCTCGACCTTCTTCAGGTCCTCCACCACGGCGTCGAGCAGGTCGCCCGTGCCGTTGCCGTGCAGCGAGGAGACCGACCACGGATCGCCAAGACCAAGCTGGTAGAACTCCCAGACCTGGTCCATGGTGTCGGGGTTGTCCATTTTGTTCACCACCAGATACACCGGCTTGGAGGTCTTGCGCAGCACGCGCGCCACCTCCTCGTCGTCGGCGTTAATGCCGGTGCGGCCGTCGACGATGAAGACGATAACGTCGGCCTCGTTCACGCCGGCGAACGCCTGCGTGCGGATGGAGCTTTGGAACGCGTCGTCGTCGCCCATCTCGATACCGCCCGTGTCGATGAGCTTGAACGGCACGCCGTTCCAGTCGGCGATGTGGTACGAACGGTCGCGGGTGACGCCGCGCATCTCGTGCACGATGGCCTCGTCGGCCTGGGCAATGCGGTTAACGAAGGTGGACTTGCCGACGTTCGGCCGTCCAACAACCGCCACAATGGGCAGAGCCATATCAAATCCTTTTCAGTTGAGGAAAATACTACGTTTGCGGCGCCGCTATGCGCGCGCCAGTTCGACGAGTTCCGGCAAGAACCCAGTCGCGTTACAGGATACCACGCTCACGGGCACGCCCGCCGCCTTCCCCATATCCTCCAACGTTGCGTCATCGAGCGTGACGCCGTCGTCGTTGAAGATGACCTTGGGGACCACATACGTCCAACCCGGATGCTCGGCCGCGTCGGCGCGGATGTCCTCGGCGATGTCGCAGCTGCACAACAGCCCCGTGACGTCGACGTTCCCGCCGAAGAAGCGGTTCTCCACGAACAGCGGCTCAACCACCCCGGCAAGCGGGCCGCGCGAGAACAGGGGGCGGAAGAAATGCGGCGTGGCCATGCCGGCGATGTAACGCACGCGCATGCCCGCCTGCTGCAGCGCTTGCGCGGCCTGCGCGTCAAGCCCGGCCGCTTCCGCCGCTTCCCAATCGTCCACGAACGAGCGGATGATGCCCACGCCGTCCTCGAACATGCCGAAATCGCCGTAGTGCTCGGTGGGCGGGAGGTTCTCCAGCAGCTCGTCGCCGTAGGCGTTGCAGTAGAACTCGTCGGCGGCGAAGGCCCACAGGTGGCCGCGTTCGGCAAGGGCGCGCTGCTGAGCAGGCACGATGGTATCCATGGCGGCACGGGCCGCCACCGGGTCGTTGAAGCTTTTCGTGAAGCACGTCTGGTGCTTGGTGAAGCCCAGCGGCACGATGCAGATGTCCAGGATGCCCGGGCGCGCGTACGCCCAGTCGAGCGTCTCGCGCAGCGCGTCGCCGTCGTTCTCGTCGGGCATGAGCACGATCTGCGCGTGGAACTCGATGCCGGCGGCAAGCAAGCGGTCCATCACCTCGATGCCGTGCTGGGCATGTCGGCCGATGATGCGGCGGCGGACCTCGGGGTTGGACGCGTGCAGGGAAACGCGCAGCGGGCTGATGTGCTGCTCGATGATGCGCGCCTCGTCCTCGGCCGACAAGTTGGTGAACGTGACGAACGTTCCCGACAGGAAGCTGAGGCGGAAGTCGTCGTCGCGCAGGGTCAGCGACGGGCGCATGTCGTCGGGCAGCTGGCGCATGAAGCAGAAGATGCAGGCGTTGCGGCACTGCTTGACGCCGTCGAACACCACGCCGGAGAACTCGAAGCCCCACTCCTCGCCCTCATAGCGCTCAAGCTCCACCTCGCCGGAATCGCCGTCGGTGTCTGTGTAACCGAGGGTGATCACGTCGTCGGCGGTAAGCCAGCGCCAGTCGATCATATCGCGCACGGGCTGACCATCAACGCTGGTGATGATGCAACCCGGCGTGAAGCCCGCGTCATCGGCGGGGCTTTCGGGCAGCACGGATTCGATGACGGCCTTCGGGGGCTCGGGGATGCGGCGCTTGCGGCCGCCCGTGGACTGCGCAGCCTGCTTCGCCACATCCTGAGGAGGATAAATGCCCACGTCAACACCGCCTTTCCGCTTCCGTTCGCCCGTATGCCGTCGATTTTTCGCAGCAAATCATGGTAGCATGCCGCGCCCGTCAAGGCGCACGGCGGGAACGCGGCGCGGAAAATCAGCGCAACTGGGCAAGGGGCGGGGTTGCGTTTACCGCGCGGAAAGCAGCGCAAAGAAGCCGGGGCAAAAAGCGGCTCGGCACTCACCCTGCGAAAGGGATGCGAAGCCCTATGGCGCAAACCCCGGCGACCGCGGCCCTTCCCCCTACGATGCGGAGAACGACCTGAGGGCGTCGCGGACGGTGCGGTACTGGCGCTGGCTGATGGGCACCGCCTCGTCGCAGTCCATGACCAGCCCATCGGCAGAGGCCTGGACCACGTGCTCCATATTCGCCAAGTAGCTTTTGTGGCAGCGCACGAAGCTGCCGGGCAGCTGCTGCTCAAGCTCGGCCAGCGCCGCATACGATTCAAGCACGCGAGTATCCGAAAACCTGACCAGCACTTTTCGCCCGATGCTTTTCACATACACCACGTCGGCGGGGTCCACGATGTGCACGGTCCCGGCGCTGCGCAGCGCAAGCGGGCTTGCCGCGCGATGGCCGAGCAAACCGAACACCTTGTCCAGGGCGTTGCGCGCCTCGCTGGGCGAATACGGCGCCAGCAGCAGATACTGGTGGTCGGTGCCGTAGACCGCCGAGGTGTAGGCGGCGCGCATGGTGCAGTACACGGTCAACGGAAGGATGCCGCGATCTTGCAGCTCGCGCACCAGCGCGATGCCGGCGCGTTCATCGGAGGCACACGCCGGGAAGGCGCCGGGGGCATCCACGGGAGCGAACAGCGCATCGATGCGCGGACCTTGGGAGACGCGCTCGCGCACCTGGGAAAACGCACAGCTCTCCAGCTGAATGGCGCCGGCGCATGGATGCTGCTCGATGAGCACGCGCAGCGCCTCGGGCTCGGGCACGGCATCTTCGACGAGCAATATCCTGCACATGGTGGCAACCTCCACATCGCGTTCGCGCGCCGACGCTTTTGCGGCGTCGAACGGCTTCGTTCATGCTTCAAGGCTAACCCGGTTTTCACGGGATTTGTTGTGCAACAAATCGAGCCGTTTCTTCACCGTCCGTGCACAAAACCGTCCCCGCCCTCACATGCCGAAGCACGTGCAGACGGGGACGGTTCACATGGGGATATACGGGGAAGGCGAGGTCGCGACGGGCGGGCAGGGAACGCAGGCCGTCGGCCCACCCGCGTGATATCGATCACTGCACGCAGGAGCGCGCCGAAACCAGCGGATCCGCAGCCCTCACACGACGCACGCGAAAGGCGCCGAACCGCCGCTCGAAACCGCTTCCCCGCCAACGCGATCGCTACATGCGCTCCAAGCGCTGCACCACCTCGTCGATCTGGTCGTCGGGAGTGCTGGCGCCTGCCGTGACGCCCACGGAGGAGCAACCCGCGAACCATGCGGGATCGAGCTCGGCGGCCGACTCGATATGGTGGGTGCGCGGGCATTCCGCAGCGCAGATCTCGGCCAGATGCGTGGTGTTGGCCGAATTGCGCCCGCCGATGACCACGATGGCGTCCACCTGCCCGGCAAGCTCCGCGGCGGCCTGCTGACGCTGGCGCGTGGCCGTGCACACCGTGTCCTTGACCTGCGCGGCAACGCCCTGGGCGCGGATGCCCTCAAGCACGTCGTCGAGCGCATCGCGGGTTTGCGTGGTCTGCACGACCACGCCCACGTGCTCGGGCAGGTCGACAGGCAGGTCGGCGGCCGTTTCCGCCACGTGCACCTGCGCACCGGCCTCGTGGGCGTAGGCAACCAAGCCCTCCACCTCGGGATGGCCCTCCTCGCCCACCACCACCACGTAGCCGCATTCCTCGGCAAGCGTGGCCGCAGCCTTTTGCGCACGCGCGACATGCGGGCACGTGGCATCGATCACGGGAAGCCCGCGCGCCTCCACCGAGCGGCGCACTGCCGGGGTGACGCCATGGCTGCGGATGATGATGGCGCCGTGCGTTGCCTGCTCAGGTTCCTTGACGGCCAGCACACCGCGCGCCTCAAGGTTCGCCACCACCTGGGGATTATGGATGAGCGGCCCCAACGTGAACGCGCTGCCATCACCCTCGCTTGCCTTCAGGGCCAGGTCAAGGGCTCGTTGCACGCCGTAGCATGCGCCTGCGTTCTTGCTGCGGATGACTTCCATGTCCGATCCTTTCATACAGGTATAGGTTGGGGCTCGCGGTTTGGGGCTTGCGACCGCGGCTCGCGAATAGTTGCCGCAGGACAACAGCTTGCAGATTGCGTGCGGGCTTACGGATGCAGAAAGTGTTTTGCGACTCACGCCCTCCGGCCTTTGCGCCACGCACGATAGCGCAAGGGGCCGCTCTCGCGGCCCCTGCCCCCTCAAACCTGCTACTACTCGGCCTTCGCCTTCTTCGTGGGGCGGGTCAGCTCGATGGCCTCGGCGGGAGTGTGCTCGGGAATGGGATGGGCGGCGAACACCTCCGTGAAGTCGCGGCCGTCGGGGAACAGCGCGACCATATCCACCTGCTCACGCGGCACGCGCTGATGCAGCGCGAACACCTCGCGCATGGCGTACCACGAGCACCCGTCCAAGCGATCTTCCTTCGGCAGGAAGTCGAAATCGCTTACCACCAGGGGCTTTCCGTACTCCACCGAAATCTTCGGGAAGCGGATGCGCTCGCCTTTGCGCTTGACGTTCTCCGCCTCGCGCACGCACATGGGCAGGATGGGCGCCTTACCCATCTTCGCGATGAATGCCGCACCGGAGTGGATTTCGGGCGTTTTGCTGCCCTTGCCACGGCGCGTGCCCTCCGGCAGGATGCCCACCAGCTGATTTCCCTTCAGCATGTGCGCTGCGCGCTTGATGGCGTTGCGGTCGGCCGAATCGCGCTTGATGGGGAACGCGCCCACGCGCGAGAGGATCTGCCCCGCCAAGCCATGGGCGTTGCCGAACAGCGAGTCGCGGCCCATCAGGCGCACGAACTGGCTCGGGCGCGCTGCCACGTACATGAGCACCACGTCCAGAAACGACGTATGGTTGGAAACCACCACCGCACCGCAGCGGTCCTTGAACGCACGAAGATTCTCGCGCCCGTCCACGCGATAGCGGAACAGCACCTTGAACACGAAGCCGATCAGCACATACGCGAAATTCGCGAACCAATGCGGGATCTGCTTCTCGTCGGTGGTGCCTCCGAGCGCGCGGTCCCACATGTCCTCGTATCTCAGAAACAGGCTCATACGTGCACGCCCTTCTCCTGGGCCAGCGCGCAGATACGCTCGATGACCTGCTCGATCGTGCGGCCGGTGGAATCCATCTGCACGGCATCGGGCGCCGGCTTGAGCGGGCTCGTATCGCGCGAGGAATCGATGGCGTCGCGGCGCTCGATGTCGGCGAGCACCTCGGCGTAATCGGTGCTTCCCACGCCGCGGCGCTCGTTTTGCGCCACGCGGCGATGGGCGCGCTCAGCGGCGCTGGCGGTCAGAAACACCTTCAGCTCCGCCTCGGGGAACACCGCCGTGCCGATGTCGCGGCCTTCCACCACGTAGTTGCCCGCGCGGCCGATGCGCTGCTGCTGGGCCACAAGCGCCTGGCGAACGGCGGGCGTGGCGGCCACGGCGCTGACGGAACGGTCGATCTCGGCAGTGCGGATGGCATCGGTCACATCCACGCCGGAAATGGAGACGCGGCGCGGAAACGGGTCGCCCGGCTCATGGGAGAACCCGATCTCGTGCATGTCGGCGATGCGGCCGAGCGCTTCGCCGTCTTCCAGCGAAACGCCGTCTTGCAGCGCCTGCCAGGCGATGGAGCGGTACATGGCGCCCGTATCCAGGCACGAGAAGCCCAAACGGCGCGCGACCGCCTTCGAAACGGTCGATTTGCCGGCACCGCTCGGGCCGTCGATAGCAATGATCATCGTGCAACCCTTTCGATATCGTCCAAGAAGCCGGGATAGCTGACGCACACGGCCTCGAAATCCTTGATGTTCACGGGGACCTTGCCGGTCAGGCCGACGAGCGACCAGGTCATGGCAAGGCGATGGTCGCCGAGCGAGTCGAACTCGAGCCCCTCGGGGACCTGCAGGCCGGGCTGACCCTCGATGTAAAGGTCGTCGCCTTCGCACCATGTGTCCACGCCCAGCTTTGCCAGACCGTCCATTATAGCGGCAAGACGGTCGGTTTCCTTCACACGAAGCTCCCCCACTTGACGGAACACGGTGATTCCATGCGCGTGCGCCGCCACCAGCGCCAGCACGGGGATCTCGTCGATGATGCCGGCGATCTTATCGGCAGGCACCTCGCAACCGCGCAGGTCGGGCGTATAGCAGGCCTCGATGATGCCGTAAGGCTCCTTGCCCGCCGCACCCGTGTGCGCGACGCTGACCTGGGCGCCCATGCGCTCGAGCGTGCGCACGAAGCCGATGCGGGCCGTGTTCAGGCTGACGTCCTCGATCTGGATCGAGCTTTCAGGGCGCAAAACCGCCGCGCAGGCAAGGAACGCCGCCGAAGAGGGGTCGCCCGGCACGAGCACCTCGCTGGCCTGGGGCCGAGCGGGCCCGGTCACGCTGGCCGTGCAGGAGCCGGCCGTGGTTGCCACGCCGTATTCGGGCAGCATGAGCTCGGTGTGGTTGCGGCTCGGCGCCGGCTCGTTGACCGTGGTGGTTCCCGAGGCGTACATGCCGGCAAGCAGCACAGCGGTCTTGAGCTGGGCCGATGCCATGGGGGCATCGTAGGTGAGGGGGCGCAGCCCGCCGCCGTGGACGGTGATGGGCAGCGTCTCGCGGCCTTCGGGAAGGAAGCGCGCGCCCATCTTCATGAGCGGCGCGGTGATGCGGCGCATCGGGCGCTTGCACAACGAGGAATCGCCCGTGAGCGTGACCTGGATATCCCACGGCGCCAGAATGCCCATGAGCAGGCGCACCGTGGTGCCGGAGTTGCCGCAATCCACGGGCTCGGCGGGCTGGCTGGGACCGGCGGCGCCCCAGCCGGTGATGCCGCCGGCAAGGCTTCCGTCGGCCTGCTTCTCCAGGCTGACCTGGGAGCCAAGCGCGTGCACGGCCCCGATGGAGCTGCGCACGTCGGCGGAATCCAGCACGCCGGACACGCGCGAAGTGCCCTCCGCCATAGCGGAGAACAGCACGGCGCGGTGGCTGATGGACTTGTCGCCCGGCACGCGCGTGGAGCCGTGCATGGGGCCTTCCAACGGTTTGATGACGGTGATGCTATCCGACATGGGTGTGCTCCTTAGGCGCTAGCGGGCTGAACGAAACGGAGAAACCGGCGTTGATAAGGTGCGCCGACAGCTTGCCGATGTCGCCTTCGTCGGTGAGCACGAGCGAGAGCACGGCCGAATCCTCGGTGACGTGATCGATCTCGATGGACTGGATGTTGCACCCCACCTTGCTGGTGATGGTGGTGACCTCGGCCACCACGCCGGGACGGTCCTCCATGGGAATGCGAACCTCCAGCAGCCGCTCGGTGCACGGCAGCCATGCGGCCGGCAGCGCGCGGCGGGCATCGGCGGCCTCGGCGAGCAGGCTGGTCAACATTGCGCGATCGCCCGCTTCAAGCGCGTCGGCGAACTGCCCGATGATGCCCTGCATCTCGCGCAAACCACCCAAAAGCGCATCTTTGTTGTCGAAGGCGATGCCGCACCACAGCTCGGGAGAGCCTGCCGCGATGCGCGTGGAGTCCTTGAACCCGCCCGCTGCCAAGCGCATAAGCGAATCCTGGCCCTTGGCGTGACGCACGGCAAGCTGCACAAGGGAGCTGGCGGTGAAATGCGGCACGTGGCTGACCACGGCCACCGCCGCGTCATGCTGTTCGCGCGGCAGGCTGATCACGCGCGCGCCGATGCCGGTGATCAGCTCGTGCAGGCGCGTGAAGTGCTCGGCGGGCGTATCGGCATCGGGGCACAAGATCCAGTACGCGCCCTTGAACAGGTCGGCGCGAGCGCCCACGATACCGTTCTTCTCGGAGCCGGCCATAGGGTGTCCGGGAACGAAGTTCTGCGGATACGGAAGCGTGTGCGCGGCCATTTCGATGATGCGGCTTTTCGTGGATGCGGTATCGGTGATGATGCCGCGATAGCCCCACTCGGCCAGGTCTTTCAAATAGCCTTCCACCACGCTGACGGGCGTGGCCAAAACCACTAGGTCGCAGCCGTCTTCGATGAACGCGCGGAACTCCGCGGCATCGGGGGCGGCGGTAGCGGTGGCCCAGCCTCTGTTGACGGCCTCGACGCGGGTGGCCAGGTCGGTGTCGACGGCCATGACCTGCGCCGACGGGTTCGCCGCGCGCAATGCGGCGGCAAAGCTGGCGCCGATGAGGCCGAAGCCGATGACGGCAACGTTTTCGAAGCCGCCGGTTTTCGCTTGATCGATTGTTTGTGCCATAAGGCGATGCAGACCTTCCGGATCCGATCTAGGATAGGACGTTGCGGGCAAGCCGGCATCGCATCGGCAAGCGCGAAACCGCCACGCAAGTCGAAGAAGGCCCGCGACAAGGCGAAACGCCGAGTTCGCAAACACCAGCTGTTTACCCGGGTGACCATTATAGCCGTTTCCCGGCGGCGCACATCCCGCCGCCTCCGCGCAAGCACGAGGGTCACATGAACGTCTACTTAATAGACGCGTGCAGCGCCGCCACCTCTTCGGGGGCGAGCTCGCGCCATTGTCCGCGGGGCAGGTCGCCCAACTCGATGGGGCCGAAGCTGTCGCGGTGCAGCGCCAAAACGCCGTGCTTGATGGCCGACAGCATGCGCTTGACCTGGCGTTTCCTTCCCTCGCGCAACACCACGCGCACCACGGCGCGCTGCTGGGAGCGCTTGCGCAGGATGGCGGCACGTTGCGGGCTGGGCACGCTGCCGTTGGGCTCGTGGTCGGGCACGGCAGGCGGCACCTCCAGCATGGACAGCGCGCGCTTCGCTTCCGCGCCTTCCACCAGCGCGGCCTTCGCGGGCGCGGTCATGCCGTCGTCAAGCTGGATGCCCTGCTCAAGCTGGCCCAGCTGCTCGGGCGTGGGCTTGCCGTTGACCAGCGCCAAATAGCGCTTCTCCACGTGATGACGCGGGTGCAAAAGGCCGTTGCCCAGCTCGCCGTCGGTGCTGAACAGCAAAAGACCCGTGGTGTCGAAGTCCAAACGCCCGATGGGGAACAGCCCCGGGAAGCGGTCGGTGGGCACGAGCTCGGCCACCGTGGGGCGGCCCTGCGGGTCGGACATGGTGGTCACGTAGCCGGCTGGTTTGTGCAGCATGATGGTGACGGGGCCGCCCTCCAGCCGCACGGGCACACCGTCGACGGCAACCTGGTCAACCAGCGGGTCCACCTTGCTGCCTAGCTCAGTGACTACCTGGCCGTTCACTGTCACGCGCCCGGCCGTCATGAGGTTCTCCGACCCGCGGCGGCTTGCCGCACCGGCGCGCGCCAGGAACTTCTGCAGGCGCATGGGCACAAGGCGCTCCTCGGGCTGCGTTTGATTTGGTTTAAGCTGCCTGGTCATGATTCTCCCATCACAGGTCGGTCGAGGTTTGCCAAGAACCGGTTACTCATCGTCGGTTTCGAATTTCAGGTTGTCGAAGTCGATCTTCTCCACCAGCCCGAAGCTTTGCGCCATGGCATCGGCGAGCATCTGCTGCGCAGCGCTGTTCGCCGGACCATCGCCGGACGGGAACGCGGCCTGCGACCCCGATGCGTCGGGCGTCGGGTCGTCGGCGGAAAACGTCAGCTGCCCATCCGCCGCGACGTGTTCAGGCGCCACCTGCCGGCGCGCACGAGCTTCGCCACCGACACCCGCGCCACCCGAACCCTGCTGCGAGGTCAGTGCGGCGCCGGCGCCTTCGTCCTCGAAATCGAACTGCAGGCCGTCGAGCGGATCGCCCGCTTCCCCATCCGACACCTGCGCCTCGGGCGCCACACGCGCCTCCTGCCCGCCCGCGCTCAGGCGCTCGCGGATGAGCTGGCGCGTGGCATCGTCGGGCGCGAACTCGTCCAGATCGGGAAGATCGCTCACCGAGCGCAACCCGAACTTCTCCAGAAAGCCGCGCGTGGTGGCGTACAGCGTGGGGTTGCCCGGAGCGTCGGCCTGACCCGCTTCTCGGATCAACCCCTTCTCCACCAGGGAGTTTATGGAGCTGTCGGAGTTCACGCCGCGCACGCTGGCAACGCCGGCGCGCGTGCAAGGCTGCAGGTAGGCCACGATGGCGAGCGTTTCCATAGCTGCTTGCGAAAGCTTGCGCGTATCCCACGACAGCACGTACTTCTCCACCAGGTCGTGGTAGGCGGGGTGCGTGTACAGCCGCCAGCCGCCGGCAACCTCGCGCAGCTGGATGCCGCGCTGCTCGCGCTCCAGCTTCTCGCGCAAATCCACCAGCGCCTGCTCGACCAGCTTCGGGTCGACCTCCAGCATGTCGGCCAGCTCGATGACGCCGACCGGTTCGTCGGTGACGAACAGCATAGCCTCTATGGCGCCGCTCAGCTGCGTCTGATCAAGTCCTTCGAACATCTATTCCTCCCCAACCGACGTCAGCGCGTCGTCGCCGTCCAGCAAAAGCTCGCCCGAGCCCTCGATGTACTCGATGTCGATGTCGCCGAACAGCTGGCTTTGCTCCACGCGCACCATGGAGCGCTTGTACAGCTCGAGCACCGCCAGAAACGTGACCACCACCAGCGGTGTGGGGGCATCTTCGGCGATCAGTTGCGAGAAGCGCAGCTGTTTAAGATTGCGAATGCGCTGATGGATGGCGCGCACGTGCACCTCCACCGGGATGGGTTTCGCGGCGATGTGCTCGCTTTCCAGCAGAAACACCTCACGGCGCGCCAGCGCGCGGGCAGCAAGCAGCGCAAGAGAGTCAAGCGACACGTCACGCAAGAAGTCGGGCATGAGATTTAGAAAGCACGCTTCAGGCCCGAACGGGCGCGGATGCATACGGCCCTCGGCGACGAACCGCGCATGCAGCGCCGCAGCGGCGTTCTTGTACTGTTTATATTCCAGAAGACGCTCCACCAGCATGTCGCGCGCTTCGGAGGGCGCCAGCTCGGCGATGTCGTCCTCAACCTCGATGCGCTCGCGCGGCAGCAGGCTTTGCGCCTTGATCTCCAGCAGCGTGCTGGCAACCAGCAGGAAATCGCTGGCGACGTCCAGGTCAAGATTCTGCATGCGGCCCACTTCGGCCAGGTACTGGTCAGCGATCTGCGTGATATTGATGGCGCCGATGTCAACCTTCTGGCGGCTGACCAGGTACAACAGCAGATCGAATGGCCCCTCGAAGCTGTCGGTGCGAACGCGATACGACACGATGCCCCGCCGCCCCTACGAAATGGTGAAGGGGAACAGCAGGTTGCCCAGATTACCGGCGGTGACGTCCAGGTAGATGCCGAACACGTTCACGTGGATGATATACGGCAGCAAAATAGCCACGATCATGAAAATCGGAAACGCGTACTGCTGCACCTTGTAGTACTTAGGCAACCACTTCACGGGCATGAAGAATGCGAAGATGGAGCTGCCATCGAGCGGCGGGATGGGCAGCAGGTTGAAGAACATAAGATACAGGTTGATCAGCGCGAACATGGGCAGGAACATCAGGTAGAAGTAGAAGAACGCCTGGCTTTGCACCACCCACTGCGCAACGGGGGCGAACCCGTAGAGCACCCACGCGACCACACCCGCCAGCACGGCGAGCAACAGATTGGCGGCGGGACCGGCCAAACCCACGATCAGGTCGCCCTTGCGCGGGTCCTTGAAGTACGCGGGGTTGTATGGCACCGGCTTGGCATAGCCGAACACGGGCATGTTCATGGCCATGAGCAAAAACGGCATGATAACGGTGCCGAACGGGTCGATATGCGCAAGCGGGTTGAACGACAGGCGCCCCGCGCGCTTAGCGGTGGGATCGCCCAGTTTCCAGGCAGCAAAGCCGTGCGCCATCTCGTGCAACACGATGGCGGGAACAAAGCTCAAGATGGAGCAGATGAGATAAGGAAGCTGTGTAGTCATAATCGCATTATTATAACGCCACAAGCGCCAACGCGAAACCAATAACCGACCTGAAACCTATTCGTAATGCCAATAGGCACAAGCAAGCTCGATAGACACAGCGCCGTTCTTCAACCGAACGCAAAGCGGGCGGGCGACCTTGGTGGCCGCCCGCCCGCTGGAAAGCGCTATCGTCTATCGCAAGCTTACGCGTTCTCGCGCTCGAACTTGTCCATGAACTGGACCAGCGCCTCGACGCCGGCCTTGGGCATGGCGTTGTAGATGCTGGCGCGCATGCCGCCGACGCTGCGATGGCCCTTGATGTTCTCGATGCCCGCGACCTTTGCCTCGGCGATGAACTTGGCGTCCAGCTCGGGGTTGCCCGTGACGAACGGCACGTTCATGAGCGAGCGGAACTCCTTCTTCGCCGTGCCGCTGAACAGCTTGGACTGATCCAGGTAGTCGTAGAGGATAGCGGCCTTCTCCTCGTTGAGCTTCTGCATGGCCTCAAGGCCGCCCAGGCCCTTGAGCCACTGGAACACCTTGCCGCACATGTAGATGCCGTAGCACGGCGGGGTGTTGGACAGGCTGCCGGCGTCGGCCTGCGTCTTGTAGCGCATGATGGTGGGCGTGAAGGGCAGCACGTCCTCGCGGATCAGGTCGTCGCGCACGATGACGATGACCACGCCGGCCGGGCCGACGTTCTTCTGCACGCCGCCGTAGATCAGGCCGTACTTCGACACGTCCATGGGCTCGGAGAGGAACATGCTGGAAACGTCGGAGACCAGCGGGATGTCGCCGGTTTCGGGCAGCTTGGTGTAACGGTTGCCGTAGACGGTCTCGTTCTGGCAGATGTAGACGTAATCGGCATCGGGGCTGAACGTGAGGCCGTCGACGTCGGGCACGTAGGTGAAGTTCTCGTCCTCGGAGCTGGCGATGCAGCGGGCGTCGCCGTAGAGCTTGGCCTCCTTGAAGGCCTTCTTCGACCAGTTGCCCGACACGATGTAGTCGGCAACCTTGTTCTGCATGAGGTTCATGGGGATGGCCGCGAACTGCTGCGTGGCGCCGCCCTGCAGGAACAGCACACGGTAGTTGTCGGGGATGTTCATGAGGTCGCGGATATCCTGCTCAGCGGTCTCGATGATGCCCTTGAACGCGGCGGAGCGGTGCGACATCTCCATCACGGACATGCCAGTGCCCTGATAATCGAGCATTTCCGCGGCGGCGGAGGACAGCACCTCCTCGGGGAGCACCGCCGGACCGGCCGAGAAATTGTACACGCGAGCCATGCTGAACCTCCTTGGGTTGACGAATGGATGCAGCGCGCCCGCGATTCGCGGGTTGGCGCCGAACGCGGAGCGCAAGCGCGTTCCGCATCGGTCCAGTATGGGCCTTTCGCATGTTGAACCTACCGGCGATACGGGTTTTAAGGGCAAACGGCGAAGGCGCTCCGCGGGCGGCGGATGCGGGCACGTGTGCGGCTGGCGCGCGAAAGCCGGCGATTGACGCGCGGACCGGCCGCCGGATACGCCTGGCGAAGCCGCAGCTGACGGCAGACGCGCCCGTTGCCCGCCGCCGGCGCGCGAGCCGGCGGATGGAGAAACGATGGGAACTTTACAGCTGTCAAGTCAGCTGTAAAGTTTTGCGGCATACTGCAGCGTCAAATAACCGCACGGAAGCATGGAGCGAACATGAGCGAGCAGGTCATCGAAAACAACGCAGGGCAAACCGGCACAGGCGCGCAAGCGTCCGACGCAGCCGGGTCCATCGCGGCGCTCACCCAGGAGATCGCGCAGCTGAAAGAGCAGCGCGACGCCGTGATCTTGGCGCACTATTACGTGCCGCCCGAGGTGCAGGCCGCGGCCGACTACGTCGGCGACAGCTTCGCCCTGGCGAAACTTGCCGTCGACCTGCCGCAGCAGACCATCGTGCTGTGCGGCGTCGAGTTCATGGGCGAATCGGCGAAGCTGCTCAATCCGGACAAAACGGTGCTTCTGCCCGAACCCGCCGCCGACTGCCCCATGGCGCATATGATCAGCAAGCCCGACATCGACCGCGTGCGCGCCGAATACGGCGACGACCTGGCCGTCGTGTGCTACGTCAACTCCACCGCCGAGGCGAAGACCTGGTCCGACGTGTGCGTGACCTCCTCGAACGCCGTGAAGATCTGCAGCAACCTGCCGCAGCGCAACATCCTGTTCATCCCCGACATGAACCTGGGCCGCTACGTGGCAAGCCAGCTTCCCGACAAGCACGTCATCCTGAACAAGGGCTATTGCCCGCGCCACGTGACCATCAGCGTGGAGCAGATCATCGACCTGGAGGAAGCTCACCCCAACGCCGAGGTCATGGCGCACCCCGAGTGCCCGGCCGACGTGCTGGCCGAGGCCGATTACATCGGGTCGACGAAGGGCATGATCGAGCACGCCGCCGCGTCGGACGCGCAGGAGTTCATCGTGTGCACCGTGGTCGGCATCATCCGCGAGCTGGAGCTGCGCACCCAGGGCACGGGCAAGCGCTTCCACTTCCCCGCCACCACGCCGCGCTGCGAGAACATGGACCTGGTCACGCTGCCGAAGCTGGCAGCATGCCTGCGCAACCCCGCCCCGTACGAGGTGCACGTGGGCGACAACCTGGCCCCCGCGGCGTGCCTGACGCTCGAACGCATGCTGGAGTACGCGGCAAAATAGGCGGCGAAGATGAGCGAAAAGAACGAATTAGCTGGCGAAATGGGTGCTGCACCTGCGGAAACGGTGATAGCGGATACGGCTCGCGCGCATTCTGTCGCACCTGCGGAAACAATGGCTTCCGCTGCAGCTCGCACGCACATCGATGACGCACGCGAGTCAGCCGGTGACCGATTACAACCGGAGTGCTACGGCGCAGCCGAGGCGCGCGACATCGCCTGCGACGTGGTCATCGTCGGCTGCGGCGTGGCGGGCTTGTACTGCACGCTCAACCTTCCCTCCACGCTTTCCGTGGTGATGCTGGCGAAGACGACCGTGGACGAATGCGATTCCATGCTGGCGCAAGGCGGCATCTGCGTGCAGCACGACGACGCCGACTACGCGCCGTTTTTCGAGGACACCCTGCGCGCGGGCCATTACGAGAACCGCTGCGAGAGCGTGGATTTGATGATCCGCGCAAGCCGCAGCATCATCTCCGACCTAGTGAAACGCGGCGTGGACTTCGAGCGCGACCAGGCGGGCAACCTACGCTACACCCGCGAAGGCGCGCACAGCCGCCCGCGCATCTGCTTCCACAGCGACATCACCGGCGACGAGATAACCTCCACGCTGCTTGCTTGCGTGCGCGAACTGCCCAACGTCCGCATCCTGGAACACACCTGCATGGACGACATCCTGGTCACGCAGGAAGATGGCGAGGGCCGCCAGCCGCAGACGCGTTGCTGCGGCGTGGTCGCACACACGGCAGACGGGGCGCAACTGCGCATCTTCGCGGATCAGACGCTTTGGGCCTGCGGCGGCATCGGCGGCACGTACCCGCGCTCCACCAACTTCCCCAGCCTTACCGGCGACGCGTGCGCCATCGCCGAGCGCCACGGCATCGCCCTCGAGCACATGGACTACGTGCAGATCCACCCCACTTCCCTGTACTCGACGCGGCCGGGCCGTGCGTTTCTGGTTTCGGAATCGTGCCGTGGCGAAGGGGCCGTGCTGCTCGACGCTAACGGGAATCGCTTCACCGACGAGCTGCAACCGCGCGACGTGGTAAGCGCGGCCATATACCGGCAGATGGCTGCAGAAGGCTCGGATTACGTGCGCCTTTCTTTCGTCAACATGCCGAAAGACGAGATCACAGGACACTTCAAGAATATCTACAAGCGCTGCCTGGAGGAAGGATTCGACATCACGCGCGAGCCCATCCCCGTCGTACCTGCACAACATTACTTCATGGGCGGCGTGCGGGTTGACCGCAACAGCGCTACGGACCTGTCGGGGCTGTACGCCGCCGGCGAGACCAGCTGCAACGGCGTGCACGGGAAGAACCGCCTGGCCAGCAACTCGCTGCTTGAGTCGCTCGTGTTCGCCCAGCGTGCGGCGTGGGACATGTGCCGCAAGCTGGGCGTGGAAGCGCCCGTCGCGCAAACCTATCCCGAGCAGCCCTGCGGCGCCGACGCGCAGGCGTACAAGCGCCTCTGCGCCGAAGCCGAGCGCAAAACCCGCGAAAGCGCAGCGCACGACGGACCGCAAACCGCAACGCAAACCAGGCCGCAAACCTGCACGCAAAACGCAGTACACGACGAGCCGCAAACCTGCGCGCAAAACGCCGGGCAAAGCGCGCTGCGAACCGAGCCCCACAACGCTGGGCAACCCGGTTCGCAAACCGAAGCGCAAACCTGCCCGCAAATCCCTCCCCCGTCCGACACCGATCGCACCGCAAGCTCCAAGGAGGTCGTTTGCGCATGAATCCCATCACGCTGACAACCGTGGCCGAACCGCTTATCCGCCAGGCGCTGGCCGAGGACATCACCAACGAGGACGTTTCCACCGCCTCCATCATGCCCGATGCACGCCCCGCCGCCGTGGACCTGATCGCGAAGGCCGACGGCGTGCTGTGCGGCCTCGACGTGTTCGAGCGCACGTTCGCCATCCTTGACCCCGAAACCCGCATCCAGCGCTTCGCCGCAGACGGCGACGACGTTTGCGCAGGCCAGACGCTTGCGACAGTAACCGGCGACGTGCGCGTGCTGCTGTCGGGCGAGCGCGTGGCCCTGAACTACCTGCAGCGCATGAGCGGCATCGCCACCTACACGCACCGCGTGGCTGCGCTCCTCGAGGGCAGCACCACCCAGCTGGTGGACACGCGCAAAACCACGCCGAACATGCGCGTGTTCGAGAAGGAGGCCGTCAGGTGCGGCGGCGGACGCAACCACCGCTACAACCTTTCCGACGGGGTGCTGCTGAAGGACAACCACATCGCCGCCGCAGGCGGCGTGCGCGAAGCCATCGAGGCAGCGCGCGCCCACGCCCCGTTCGTGCGCGAGATCGAGGTGGAGTGCGAAAAGTTCGCGCAGGTCGAGGAGGCGATCGCTGCCGGGGCGGACATCATCATGCTCGACAACATGGACCACGACGCGATGGCGGCGGCCGTCGCGTTCATCGACGGGCGCGCGAAGACCGAGTGCTCCGGCAACATCGACGCGCACAACGTGCAGGCCATCGCCGACCTGGGCATCGACTTCGTGTCCAGCGGCGCGCTCACCCACTCGGCGCCTATCCTGGATGTGTCCATGAAGCACCTGCGCATGCTGGACGGCAAAACCGATAACACCGCGACTGCTAACGGCAACGCACCGGTCACCGACGTACACCGGGAAAGCGAGCAGTAGCCATGACAAAAGCCGAGGCCAGACGCGCATCGCTGCTCGATGCGCTCCGATCAGCCGATGCACCGGTATCCGGCGGTCAGCTTGCGAACACCCTTAACGTCAGCCGGCAGATCATCGTGCAGGACATCGCGCTGCTGCGCAAGGCAGGCGCAAGCATCGTGGCAACCACGAAGGGCTACGTGCTGGCTGATGCCGCGCAAACCGCAGCTCAAAACGCAACGCAAACCATGGCGCAAAACGCCGCGGAGCAACCGGCCGTGCACCTTGACGAGCCAGCCCGCACGTTCAAGCTGCACCACGAGGTCGAGCAAACCAGGGACGAACTGCAGACCATCGTCGCACTCGGCGGGCGCGTGCACAACGTGTCCATCAGCCATCGCGCCTACGGTCGCATCACCGCGCCTTTGGAGATCGCCAACCAGGCGGATATCGAACGGTTCATCAACGATATCGAAAGCGGGAAATCCTCGCCGCTGAGCACTGCCACCTCGGGATACCACTATCACCTGGTGTCGGCGCCAAACAACGAGGCCCTCGAAGCCATCGGCCGGGCGCTCGCGGACAAGGGCTTCCTAGCCCCGCTGCTCCCCCACGAACAGGAGGGATAAGGAATTATTCCCAGCTTTCCGGCATGCCCTCGATAAGCATGAACCGGGTCGACCCGGCAAGAACCAGCTCGTCGCCGGCGTGCACCTCGACCGGCTCCGCGCATGCGGAAGCACCCGAGCGCGCCGGCTCAACCACCGTCTCGGAGCCGTCTTCGCCGCTGATCAGCACGGTGCCGTTGGAGCTTCCCAAGCCCTGCACGCACCACCGGCCCGCTTCGTTGCACCAGACGCGCAGATGATGGCCCGACACGTCGGGCTCCACGTCGTTGATGTCGTCAGGCCCCAGGGCCAGCGCGCCGATCTCCACGCCGTCGGAAAGCGGCTGCACCCAGTGCAAGCCCCCGGAAACCAGGCCTCCCACCATGCGCAACAGGCCCAGCGCCTGCGCCTGTTCGCGCGGATCCGCGGACGCCGTGCCAGGCTGCTCACCTTGGTCCATGACGGCTGCGGGGACGGTTTCCAGCCTTCCGCCATGCACCGTCTTCACGTAATCGAGCACGTAAGCGCACGCACGCTTCACGTTCGCGCTGCACCCCGCCGCCACGAACAGCACCATGGCCAGCTCGGCGCGTTCCTCAACGCTATAGCCCACGCCGCGAGCCAGGCGCTCCAGCACATTGCGATACAGCGCCAGGTCCTGATGGCACTCGCGCAGCGCCTGCTCCATTAGCGCGCCGCCCTGGTTCGTGACCAGCGATAACGTCTCCTCAGCCGACAGGCCCTTCCCGTCGCGGGAGCGCAGGCGCGCCGAAACGCGAAGCGCCGCCACGCCCCAATCGCAAAAGTAGCGGTCCTGCAATGAGCCCACGGGGGCGTGCACGATGAAGCGCGAAACCCATGTACGGTCGTCGCAACGCGACAGCGGGCTTTTGCCATCGGCAAGCGGACGGCCGGACAGCACCAGGCGCGCCAGGTCCTTGTGGCTGATGCCGCCATAGCGCTTCATGGTCTCGAACAGGGCGCCGCACGGCGTCAACTCCGTTGCCATCAGCCTCACGCTCCTTCGCTCATATCGTCATCCGCAGCTTCGCTCCCGCCGGCGAAGCGGGCTTTTGCGCTCGAAACCCCACCCGCGGGATCGTCAATCTCGTACTCGGGTTGCGAATCGTCGTCGCGATCCGGGTTTTGCACATCGGCGGAAACCCCGGGCTCACCTGCATTGCGCCCGTCTGCGGCCCGCAAACTGCAAACCTGCCGCGCTTCGCCGTTCCCGGCCTCGCTTGCAAGGACCGGCGCTGCCACGCTCGGAAGCACGGCAGAGTCGTCGGAAACCCCTGACGGCAACGCGCGACGGCGAATCATCTGGGGCAACGCCGCATTCAGCGCGAAATCGGCCACCATGATGCACCAGCCCGCCGCCGCTGCGGCCACCAACGCCATGGAAAGCAAGTGCTGCTGCGCCGCCGCCTCGAAGCGCATGTCGGCAAGCACCTGCCACAGGGCCGCGAACGTTACCGCAAGGCCCGCCGTGCCGCGCAAAAAGCCCGCTATGGTGCGCGAACCGCCAAAGCGCAACGATAGCCCCACCAACGCGGGGAACAGCGCCGCAACGGCCACTGCAGCCCCGGGAACACCGCCGGACCAGGCAAAACCCACCGCATCAAGCGACGCCTGCGCCCCGTTGGCAAGCACGGCCGCCGAGACCGCAACCCCCGCCAATGCCGCCGCCGCGACGCCCTTGCACGCCATACGCACATGAGCCAGCGTGGAATCGGCCACATCGAGCGCCGACGCGGCAAACCCGCCGGGCACGCACGGCACCAGCGGGCGACCGCAAAACGACCGCTCCACGTTGTCGGCGTAGTGGATGGAGAACGACGACAGCGCATCGCGGACCGCCGCGGCGTCAGGGCGATCGGATTGCCCGCGAGCCAGGCAATCGCCCAACACGATACCCAGCTGCTCATCCACAAAGGACAGCGCCTCGGCAGCCTCCGACACCCCCATCGGCGCAGACAGCTTGTCCTGCGCGTGCTGCACCGCAACCGCCACCTCGGGTTCGCGGGCAAGCGCCTCGAGCAGCTCGTCGGCTCGGGCGTGCGCCATCACCGCAGCCGGCGCGGGAGCGGCCATCTTCGCGCGATACGGCGAAACCGGCGCCCCATCTTCCCCAACCGCATGCAGGTCGTAAGGGACGCGCCCGCACGCCAGCTGGTACACCACGCTAGCCGCGGCGTACGCGTCGATCGCCGGCGATTTACGCAGCTCGGCCAGGCCCGGGATGTCGTCGCTGAGCATCTCGGGCGGCGCGAAATCGGCCGTGGCGCCGCGGAACACCGCGTTCTCGCTGGTGAACGACGTGGAGCGCAGCTCCGACTCGGCCGACGAGCCGAAGTCGATGAGGTACAGGTCGAACACACCCTCGTCCACCTGCTGCTCCAAGGACAGCCGCGAGGTGCGCACCATAACGTTGCGCGGGCTGATGTCGCGGTGTACGAACCCGCCTTCCACATACCCCATGCGCGCCACCAGGTCGAACAGGTCGCGGCCCAGGCGCGCCGCCACCAGCGGGCTCACACGGCCGCAACCGTCGACGGCAAGCTGCCGCCGCACGCGGTCCAAGGTGATGCCCTCAACCCATTCCATGACGATGCACGGCACCCCGTCAACGGTGCCCCGGCCATACAGACGGGGGAAGCCCTTCAGCCCCGACAGCAGGATATGGCACTCGTATTCGCGTTCGAACGCGGAACGCGAGGCGCGCATGCGGCGCTCATGATCATCCTCGGTTTCGCCATCGCGGCGATGCGGAAGCGAAAGCAGCTTGAGCGCCAGGTGCTCGCCCTGCGCGTTGCGCGCATGCTCCACGCGGCCCGTGCCGCCGCGATGGGCCTGCCCCTGCGACACGAACAACGTGACGAAACGACGCACGTAGGACGGCCGATCGGCATCGGAAAGCGAAAGCGGCGCGCTGAAATCCGCCACACGCACCAGGCGCATGCCCTGAACGGCGCCCGACGAGGCGAGCACGCCGCCCTTGTCCAGATGCCCGCTCATAACCTGATGCTCGCTAACGTCTCGTTCAGATGCGCCGCCGCAATGCTGTTGCCGGAGGCATCCTGATCAGCGCGAACGGGTTCCATCCAGCGATCAACCCCTTCCGCCGGGTTCTCGTATGCCAAGTTCAACCCCCACGCGTCGTAAATGACGGAGAGGTACTGGTCCAACGCGATATACGCACGCTGGAGGTTGCCCTTTTGCTCCAGCCAGCGCGAGCCATCGGCGAACGCGTCAGAATTGCGCAGCAGCAGGAAGTCGGTGAGCGTTTGGCTGTCGATGGCCGCACACTCGTTGTAATCGCTTTGGCGAAGGGGGCGACGTGCTCATGCAGTCGTTGTTGAACGCGGCCACGGCGTTGTTCAAGCGCGTAACATAATCGTTCACGCGGGCCTGATGATCGACCAGCACGGCATACGCCGCCGCCTCCTGCTCGGCCGTTGGGCCGGCAGGCGCAGGCGCGGAACCGGAGCCGCCGGCGCTTTCCGAACCCGAGCCCGAACCGCTCGCGTCGTCCGACGCGCTGCCCGAACCGCCGGAGCCGGAGCCGCCCGAGCCGGAACCGGAGCCGGACGCGGAACCGCTTCCCGCAGATCCCGAGCCCGCCTGCGACGAGCCTCCGGAAGCCGCGGAGCCCGACGCGGAACCAGACCCCGACGCAGCCGAGGCGCCAGCGATCTGCTGAACACGGGTGAACGACGAATCCACCGAAGAAGCCGCAGATGCCCCGGTCAGCGACGCAACGCCCAGCATGCCGGAGCTCGAGCCAATGCCCAAAGCAGCCGCGGCATCGGGCGCAGCGGCATCGGTCTTCGACCCTTCGACCGTCAAGGGACCCACTGCGCGCGTCGAGTTCGCAGGGCCTGCCTGGACCTCGCGCATCTGGCCGTCAAGCCACAGCGCGGACTCCAGCGGGATCACCACCGCGCCGGGCTTGTCGCCGGCAACCACGGCGGGGATTGCAGACACGTAACCGCCTACGCACGCAACCATCAGGGCGAACGACGCTGCCGAAAGCGCCATCATGGGACGGGTGATTCCGGGCTTCCACCGCAGCCTGCGCGCGCGGCGCGCAGGGCGATCGGTTGCGGCGAACGTGGGCGTGGGGCTAGGGGAAGGGCTGACGGCGCGGCCAGCGGGCGTAGGCTGCTCAGCGGGCGCCTGAGGGCGCGCCGTGTCAGCGGCAGCCAAATCCGTCGCATCATCGATGGCCAAGTCCGCCGCGTCGCCGGCGGCCAGGTCCGACGTATCATCGACGGCCGAATCCGACGTATCATCGATTGCCAAGTCTGCCGTATCGTCGGTGACCAAGTCCGTCGCGTCGCCAGCCGCCAAATCCGCGGCATCGTTGGTGGCCAGATCCGCCGTATCGCGCTCGTCGTCGTGCGCGTTCTGCTCCGTCATCGCCTTCCCTCCTTTCCCCGTTCGTCTCAAAAGTCGCCGTTATGCCAGACCGGGCCAGTTTTGCTGGCGCAAAGCCTCGTAAGCGGCTATTGCAACCGAATTGCTTAAGTTTAAGCTACGCATGCCATCGCGCATGGGGATGCGCACGCAGGCGGACTCGAAGCGCTGCATAACGGCCTCGTCGAGCCCACGACTTTCGCGCCCGAACACCAGCCAGGCGTCCGGACCGTACGAAACATCGGCGAAGCTGCGCTGCACGTGCCCCGTGAACAGGTGCAGCTCATCGGCGGCATGGGCCTCGAAGAACTCGTCGGCGCACGACCAGCGCACGATGTCGACATCGTCCCAGTAGTCGCACCCCGCGCGCGCAAGGTTGCGCTGCGTGACGGCGAAACCCATGGGCTCCACCAGATGCAACCGCGCGCCGATGCACGCGCACGTGCGTGCCACGTTCCCCGTGTTCTGGGGGATCTCAGGCTCCACCAACACGATGTTCAGCATCCTTGCAACCTTTCGTTCGAACGATCCGATTTTTCGCGAACCGGCGGTCTCCCGCAGAGACGCGCCTGCCCATGCAGATGCTTTCCCACCAACGCGCACCCGCCGTTTCAGGCTTTTGGAAAACCACGGCGCGCCGGTGCCCGCGCTTCCCGCCGCTGTGCACCCGCCGTTTCAAGCCCACAGACGCCACGACTCCAAATGACCGAGCCCCGACAACACCGAGCGCCGCCAGACGCGCAATCGCACGCCCGGCGAAGCCCCTACACGCCCATGGCCTCGGCCTGCTTGGCCATCTCCTCTTCGAGCTCTTCATTGAGCATGAACCACTCCTCCTCGGCAGCGGCGATACGCTGCTTGAGCTTGGAGTGCTCGGCAACGGCGTCCGAGGACGCATCCTCGTTGATGTAGAAGTCGGGGTCGGCCATCTTCGCCAAAAGCTCCTCCATGCGGGCGTTATCGCGCTCCATCTGCTTGTCGAGCTCGGCAATGCGCTTGCGGTGGTTCTTCAGCGCAGCGTAGGCGCGGTTGCGCGCCTCGGCCTCGCGGCGCTTCTGCTCCTTGGTCTTCGGCGAGCTGCCGCGCTTGGCCGTCAGCTCACCCGTAGCGGCAGGCGCAGGCGAAGCGGGCGAAGAAGGCGCGGAAGAGGCGCTCTTCGACGCCTTCCCCTTCCCCGACCCGCCCTTGCCGGCAGGTTTGCGCTCCATCAGCTCATCGACCAGCGACTCGTCGGTGGGCTCGGGCCCGTCGAGCTGGCCGGACTTGAACAGGTAGTAGTCGTAATCGCCGTCGTAGACGGTGACCTTGCCGGGTTTCACCTCCACGATGCGGTTCGCGACGCTGCGGATGAGGTGGCGGTCGTGCGTGATGAGCAGGATGGTGCCCTCGAAGCGGTTGAGCGCCTGCTCAAGCACGTCGGCGCTGGCGATGTCCAGGTGGTTGGTGGGCTCGTCAAGGCACAGCAGCGGCTTGGGCGCCACGAGCATCTTCGCCAACGCCAGGCGGCCCTTCTCGCCACCGGAGAGCACGCTGACCTTCTTCTCAACGGCATCGCCTTCGAACAGGAAGGCGCCGAGCAGGCTGCGCACCTGGCTGATATTCCAACCCGGCGCCACGTGATCGAGCTCCTCGAACACGGTATTGCCCGCGTGCAGCTCCTCCAGCTGGTGCTGCGCATAGTACGTCAGCGCCACGTGCACGCCGTAGTCGATAGTGCCGGCGTCGGGCTTCATGACGCCCGCGATCATCTTCATAAGCGTGGATTTGCCCGCGCCGTTGGGGCCCACAAGCGCCACCTTGTCGCCGCGGTACATGGTGAAGTCGAAGTTGTCGTAGACGCGCTTGTCGCCGAAGGCCTTCACCAGGCCGCGGCAGCGCACCACCTCGTCGCCGGTGCGCGGCGGCTGCACGAAGTTGAAGTGGATGGGCTTCTTCTCCTCGGGAATCTCGATGAGCTCCTCTTTCAGGCGCTCCAGGCGCTGCGCGCGCTCCTGGGCCTGGCGGGCCTTGGTGGCCTTGTAGCGGAAACGCTCGACGAAGTCCTCCAGGTGCTTCATCTCCTCAAGCTGCTTGGTGCGCTGCTGGCGCAGGCGCTCGATGCGCTCCTCGCGCGCCTTGAGGTACGCGGAATAGTTGCCTTTGTACAGGTTGACGCGGCCGTTGGCCACCTCGGCCACACGGTCGATCATATTGTCCATGAACTCGCGGTCGTGGCTGACCACGATAACGGTGCCCTCGTAGCCGCGCAAAAAGCCCTCGAGCCACTTCACCGACTCAAGGTCCAGGTGGTTTGTGGGCTCGTCGAGCATGAGCACCTCGGGATTGCGGACCAGCAGCTTGGCCAGCGCGATGCGCATCTGCCAGCCGCCGGAGAAGTTCGTGGTGGCCTGCTTGATGTCGCCTTCCTTGAATCCCAGGCCGAACAGCACGCCGCGGACCTTGGCCTCGATGGTGTAGCCGCCCAGCATCTCGTAGGCGTCGCGCGCACGGCCGGCTGCGGCAAGCTGGCGCTCGGTGGGGTTGTCGCCCAGCGACTCCTCCAGCTCGCGCAGGCGCTGCTCGGCTTCCAGGATTTCCACCTGCGAGGACATGACCTCCTCGAAGATGGGGCGATCGGGCATCTCGATGGCTTCCTGCTCCAGGTAGCCCACACGGGCGCCCTTTGCGAACAGGATGCGGCCCTCGTCGGCGTCCTCGCGGCCGCTGATGATGTTGAGCATGGTGGTTTTACCGGCGCCGTTGGGGCCTACGAGCGCCAGGCGGTCGTATTCCTCCAGCTTGAACGTGACGTCGGAGAACAGCGTGCGCCCGCCGAACGACTTCGACAGATGCTCAACCTGCATGATCATGGTGCGACAACTCCTTTAGCGCTAAAACGAACCTACGCGAAGGGAGCGGGCAGCCGACACCGAGAAATGAACGCAAAAACGGATACCCTCGCAGAGAGGAAAATCAGCACGCCCCCGCAGTAGGGGAAAACGGACGCCCCGCAGACGAGGGAATCCGTTCAAGGGAACCCTCTCGGAAATCCGTCCAAGAGAATCCTCTCAAGCTGATCCGTTTAAGGCGATTCGTCCAAGCTGATCCGTTTAAGGCGGATTAGCTTGAGGGAACCCGTTCAACAAAAAAAGAACCGCCAACTTGCGCTGGCGGTTCTTGGAGCTTCATGGCTCCCCGGGTAGGATTCGAACCTACAACCCTCCGGTTAACAGCCGGATGCTCTGCCGTTGAGCTACCGAGGAATTTCTTCGGTGCGCTTCGTTTCCTTGGCGCAAGAAAGTATTATAGACATTTCAATTTTCGGCGCAACCCCCTTTTTCAAAAATTTTTTCAGCAGCCGATTCCAGGGGCTTGAGGCTTGATTCGCAACCTCATCCGAACACTTCGATTTCGTTATCGAACTCAGCCGGACATGTATGGCTCGGGTGAACAAGGAATAAGACGGAAGCTTTTCGCCGAATCATGGCTGAGAATGCGAGTTTTCCAAATGGTCGAGGGTGGTTTCGGGTAGAGGATGCTGCCGGAACGACGATGTGCGTTGTTTATTACGGGATTGTATGCGTTCGCTACAACCACGAAAAAAGATCGCTGTCTAACTTTCGGAAAACTCGCATTTCAAGACGCGACAGCGGAGAAACCTTCCTGAACAGCAGGAATGAGCCCCAGATCTTTCACGCCCGCCGCCAAGCGCCGCGTTCTAGTAAATCCCGAACGCGTTCCACAGCAGCACGTTCGCGCCGATCATCAGCACGAGCGACCCGAACATGAAGTACAGCGCGATGCGGTACACCGACACCGTCTGCCCCGCCACAGCGGCCGACGCCACCGCATGCGCGCCCGCCTGCTGCACGGGCACCTGCGCATGGGCGCCCAACTGCGTGGTCCATCCCTTCGACAGCGGCTCGCTCGAGCGCACCTGCAAAAGCTCCAAAAACGACAGCGCCGCCGCAAGGGCGAAGTACAGCCCGAAGTCGCAAATGTAGCGCATAAGGATGCCGGCGCCCTGCAAGTCGAAGATGCACAGCACCACCGCCACGCACACCGCGCAGATCCACAGCGGCATGAGGCCCTTCGCCTTCAGGCCGTGGCGAACGCGCGGCAGCGCCAGCAGCACAAGCGTCATCGGGTACAGGAAGAAATAGCCGCCGAACATGGGCTCGTAGATGGTGACGCCCTGATATGCCGGGTCCATGTAGGTCTGGTGCATGAACGGGAACTGGCTGCCCAGCGCCGGAGGCTGGAACAGGTACGCGTACAGGCCGAACGGGATGCGGTCGGCGTGGAACCCGCGATGCGTCATGTCGTTGGTGGTGAGGTTGTAGTTCGCGCCGAAGTCGAGCGGACTGCCGAAGCGCGCTAAGTTGTACACCATGACCGCTGCGGCGACCACCAGAAACGGCGTGAGCGCGGCGCGGAAGGCGCCTAGGCAGGCGCGTCGCGCCTGGGCGTTGCCGCGGGCGTCGCGCAAAAACGGCCAGAACAGCACCAGCCCGAACACGGCGGCAAGCACCATCTGCGGGCGCGCAGCAAGCGTCAGCGCGATGAGCGCCGCACCGGCCACCACACGCCTGCGATCTATGAAACCGCCCGTGGTGCCCGACACCCACAGCCCCAAACCCCAGCTGATCAGGGCCAGGCCCATTGCCTCGGGCAGGAAGTACATGCTGGGCGTGCGCGCCAAAATCAGCCCGCCGCCGGCCACGAACATCATGATATCGAGCACAAGCAGC
The DNA here is from genome assembly GCF_000236865.1 of Senegalimassilia anaerobia JC110. GTDB lineage: Bacteria > Actinomycetota > Coriobacteriia > Coriobacteriales > Eggerthellaceae > Senegalimassilia > Senegalimassilia anaerobia. The sequence goes on from NZ_HE611016.1 coordinate 459,475, forward strand.
ACGCCGATCGACGTGCGAGGGAACCATCGGCGCGAAACGCGCGTGAGCAGGTACGCGACGCCCGCCACATACGCGCAGTCGCAGATGGCGACGCCGAGCCACGTGGGAAACCCGGTTCCCGTGAGCAACAGCCACGGGACGTAGAACACCAAACACGGCAGCACTCCGAAGTACACGTAGTATTTCCCCTGATAGTACGCGTGATCCCACAGGTAAGGCACGCCGGCCGAATCGCGCGCCGCGGTGTCGTAGGGGTTGTCCATGGCCTGCAGCGCGGCCGAGGGCACGTCGTCAAGGTAGAAGTGCCCCTGAAGCAGCGCCTGGGCGAGCTTCTGGTACTGGAACTGGTTCTCCGTGCTGGCGGTGTGCGTGATGGACAGGAAGTGCGTATTGGACATGACCAGGATGAAGATGACGACGCACTGCACGGCCACCAACCCGATGACCATCCAGCCCTGGCGCGTGATGCGGCCGTCGAACACGCGGCTGAACAGGACCGACTGAGGACGGACAGCGTACAGCACCAGCAGCACCGCCAGAATGCAGGCGAAACGCAGCGGGTCGATGTCGAGCGGCACCTGCTGGTTCAGCCCGATTCCCGTCACGGTCACCGGGCCCACGTCGGCCAGGTTCGTGATCGAGACGTAGATGGAATGGCAGTCGCCCGCCGGGTCCAAGCTGATATAAGTGCTCGCAGCGTCCTTCGGGTCGACCGAGACCGCAGGCAGCTGATAGTAGTTCGCGTTGCCTTCGTCCTGCAGATACATGACCACCTGCAGCTTGCTGTCGGTGGCCTTAGCCGCCGCGGCAGGGTCGTTAAGCTGAGGGGTGAAATGGATGCTGCGAACGGTGTCGTCAAGGCCCGTGATCTCGAAGTAGTTCGCGGACGAATCGAGCGTCAGCGCGCCTTCGGTTCCTGCCGCGACGCCGTTGACCAGGTACGTCCCCACCTGCGGGTACGTCATGGACGTGAAGAAGGCCAGGTTGAAGCCGAACACCTCAATGAGCACGGCGATCAGCACGCAGACAACAAGGCCGGCGAAACGCTTGAGCGGGCTGACGTAGGCGCCAGCAGAGCCGGCGAAGCCCATGTCGCAGGTTTCGGAAGGCGAAGCCCAGCCCTGCTGCGGGCGCACGGCGCCGTGACGGCCGTGGCGCGCATACGCAGGCTGCGCCGAGTTGCCGGCGTGAGCGCCGGCGGCAGCCGAGCCGCCCGGCATGCGCGTAGTCCCCGACCCGCCGCGCGACCAGCGACTATAGGGAGTGTTGCCGGGCTGCGCGGATTGCCCGCCG
>NZ_HE611016.1:461334-464417 GCF_000236865.1 Senegalimassilia anaerobia JC110
TGCCGGGCCGGGGCCGCCGGGAGTACCGGGGCGTGCCGCGCCGGGGGTGCTGGGACGCGCTGCGCCGCGCCCGCCGTGAGAGGCGTAGCTCTCGCGGGCGAACTGCTCGAACTCGGGCGAGGAAACGCCTGGCTCGAAAGGGTCATGATACTGTTGATTACGATTCGTCATGGCCCGGATTATACTTCCAAGGACGAACCCGTCCGAAACCCAGGGAGGCACAATGGACGAAAAAGACATTGCCGCGCTGCAAAACGCCGACATAGATTACGAGGACATCATCGACCGCTTCGAAGGTAACGAATCGCTGTACCTGAAACTGGCCGAACTGTTCCTCGACGACCCCCACATGCCCAACGTCCGTAAGGCGATCGCCGCAGGCGATCTGGCAACCGCGGAGACGGAGGCCCACGCCCTCAAAGGCGTAGCCGGCAACCTCTCGCTCACCAGCGTGCACAAGCTGGCGAAAAGCATGAACGATGCCCTCAGGGAAGGCAACGAAGCCACAGCAACCAAGCTGCTGCCCGAATTGGACGAGGCATACGAGAAGGCAGTAGGAGCCCTGCGAGAGGTTTTGGGGAGGTAGGAAGCGGAAAACCACGCGCGAAGCGCCAACGCCACGCCAAACAACGAAGCAGGCCGGATCGCCACCAAAGCGATCCGGCCTGCTTTTGTATGAGAGGAAGACGCTAAGCGCAGCCCGGCCATTTCCAGCCGGCCAACTGCATCAATCTAGTATCCAGGAATCCATCTTCCGTCCGATCCAACATAATACGAACCGATCCACTGGTCTTTTGCCATAGTGCCATCTTCAAGAAGGTAGTAATCCCCTTCCCACGAAGATGATTTCATCGCTCCAGAACCGCAATAAAAACGCCAGGCAACTCCGTCGTTAAACCAACCCGTAACCATTGCGCCAGATGACGCGAATCGATACGCAACGCCTTCGATAATCTGCTCCCCAACCAGCATCTTGCCTGCATCGGAGAAGCAATACCAGTTGCCATTCACGAACTGCCACCCCGTACCCATCGCGCCAGAACCGTCGCAGTGATACCAGGTACCTTCATCGCCTATCCAACCAATATGCATAGCGCAGCTAGTAGGGTCGAGATAATAGTAGTTAGCCCCGATTTGATTCCAACCCGTTCTCAGGCACCCCGAGTTATCCGACCAATACCAAGAACCGTTTACAAACAACCAGCCGATGCCCATAGCTCCAGATCCGTTTAGCCAGTACCAGCTCTGACCATCCTTCAACCATCCGGTTGCCATGGCGCCGTTTGCGGGGTCAAGGTAGTACCACGCTCCCCCCACAAACTGCCAACCGGAGAGCATGGCCCCGTTTCCGCCCATGTAGTACCACGTCCCCCAGGCATCGGCCCAGCCAACGGCCATCGCGCCGGACGGAGTCAACCAGTACCAGTTCTGGCCCTCCTTCAGCCAACCGGTTGCCATCGCGCCGTTTGAGGGGCTGAGGTAGTACCAGGAACCATTAATCCACTGCCAACCATTCAACATGGCACCGGATGAGTTCAAATAGTACCAACTGCCATTCGAAAGCACCCAACCAGTCTGCATCCAACCAGCGGAATCAAAGTAATACCATGCGTCATCGATATAGGCCCAACCATTTGACGGGTAGCTCCCGTTTTTATACTGATACCACCAAGAGCCATCAGAGAAAACCCATGTATCTTTATGACGAATCGGGCCCGCAAAATCGAAATTGATATCTACTCCCCCGGCAATGCCGTTAATCGATGTATTGCTGTCAGCCTGCCACATCCCATATTTGCCGGAATACGTGCATTTATAGTTATATTGGGCGACCCAACGAGGCCAAGAGGAGAAAGCGGAGTCGGTCAAACGATTAGTCCACCAATTGGTATTCGCGTACACACCTGGCGTATAACCAGCAGCAGCAATAGCATTGCAATATGTCGAAGCGATACTCCCTAAAGCCGCGGAGCCAAGTTTCCCCTGCTGATTCTCGTCTTCCATATCATAGTAAACAGGATAAGAAAGGCTATAAGGGCTAAGGCCGGCTTCTCGCAAAAGCCTCAAGGTATGCTCTGCTTCGCTTTGGGCCATTGCATTATCAGTAGCATATGAATACAGATATACGCCAAAAGGAATTCCATAACGTTGGCATTCCTGAACATTCCTCAGAAATTGCTTGTCGTCCTGATTCGAATAATCGCTTCCATAGCCGCATCGAAGAATCGCATACGTCACACCGGAAGACTGAACCTGGGACCAATCGATATTGCCCTGATGCTCCGAAACATCAACGCCGAATCCCACGGCGCTATTGACTGTCGTCCCGTTAGAACCATGCCAAACGCCGCCCTCATTCCGCCACGAATTTAGCCGGTTTGCGAACAACGCGATACCGGTTCCCTCTCCATAGGCATCGTAATTTCCGTAACGCCAACTACTCGCATACGAACCGGAGCCTTGGTCGTATTCGTTAGCAAATCCATCCGACTCGCGCTCGGCGCATGCATCATCAACAACATCGGCAAACGAACAAACAGGAACAGCAAGCGACAGCGCCACCACTAACGCACAAATCAAAGGCAAAGTCACCCGATTAAACAAGACCAACACACTCCTATACGCTATTCTGAACTTAGAAATTCGGAACTGTAAGTTAGCAACACTATAGAGGAGAGGAGCATCTTATGAGCAGAAGAAAGCACCGAAATCCGTTTCAATGGCGAAAACTCGCCGTTTTACCGACGGCAACATGCCTAGCACTGTGCATGGGATACACGTCTCCAGCAATCGCCGAAGAGCCGGTTCAAAACAGCGAATCAACCATCGCACAGGTTTCGACAGTCGAAGAATCTTCGCCTGGGGTCGATACAACCGCGAAAGAGAGCACAACCGACAAATCGAACAAAAGCGCTCTTCCGGCCACCACCATACCTGCAGGGGACGCGAGCCCGGCCGCCGACGAAGGCGGCAGCGAGACGAAGCCCGCACCCCCCGCCGAGGACGTCTACGCCCTCGTGCCGTCCGAATCGTCCCCGCACCTGACGTGGACCAAGAACGGCGAGCCGTGCGCCGCCAGCGGA
>NZ_HE611016.1:465112-466608 GCF_000236865.1 Senegalimassilia anaerobia JC110
AACCGGCCCGGAAACGATCGGCAAGCAAGACTACTACTTCACAGAGTCTGGCTCGATGGCTGCAAAGCAATGGGTTCCCATCGACGATACCGGAAAATACCGCTTTGCCACGACAAATGGCGAACTAACCGCAAACGCCAGCAAGACCAACGGCGAACTGGTGCTGTTAGACGACTCCGATGCGCCCCTGTCTGGATGGGTCAAAATCGACGGATTACACTTCTATGCCAAACCGGATTCGGGAGCCATGGCAACGCAATGGCAGATGATCGACGGCAACTGGTATTGGTTCGGCAGCCAAGGAGCGATGGCAACCGGATGGACAAGTGCCAACGGGGCTTGGTATCTCATGGCTCAAAGCGGCGAAATGAAAACCGGATGGCAGTACGTCGATGGAGCCTGGTACTATCTCGACCCCTCATCGGGCGCGATGAAAACCGGATGGCTCAACGAAAACGGAACATGGTATTGGCTTAGTGCAAGTGGCGCCATGCTTACTGGCTGGCAATACGTCGATGGAGGTTATTACTACTTCAACGCCAGCGGAGCATGGGATCCTTATGCCGATCCCATGACCCAGCGAGCGCAAGGCTATTACAGCGCCACAAACTGGCTCATTATGATAGATACCGTTAACAACGAATTCGGCGTATATTGGGGATGGCAAGGCAATTGGAAGCTTCAATACCACTGGAGCTGCTCAACGGGAGCCTGGGCCACGCCCACGGTTCTCGGCGAGTATACCGTCGGCATTAAAGGATACGTATTCGGATCAGGATTCAGCTGTTACTATTACACCCAATTCTATGGTGACTACCTGATTCATTCCGGCGAGTACTATCAGGGAACTTTCGTGGAAATGGATAACCGTCAAGGCGTGAACATCTCTCACGGTTGCGTTCGATTGACCCTTGATCGAGCTAAATGGGTGTACGACAACATCCCATACAACACAAAAGTCGTAACATACATGGGCTAAGCCCGATAGCATATTATGCCGGGGCGCAGATGAAAACCCACCTGCGCCCCGGCGTTTTGCGCTCAGCTCCAAGCCTCTTGCAAAATGCTGCACAAGGGGCAATCGACAAAAATGTAATCTCGAAGTAGGCTTCACGGATACCAGGGAAAGGAACAGGATGAAGAACAAAGGCTTCACGGCGCTCGCGTACTTCCGAAGCGCCGCTCGACAAGCCGCTATTGTCGCGTTGACGGCAGCGTGCTGCACCGCAATCTCAAGCGCAGGAAACGCAAGCATCGCCATAGCTGACGAAACAGCATCGAGCACAATCGAGCGAGGCACCGATCAGCTCGTTGATACCCCAGCGGCAGATCCGGCCACCACCATACCTGCAGGGGACGCGAGCCCGGCCGCCGACGAAGGCGGCAGCGAGACGAAGCCCGCACCCCCCGCCGAGGACGTCTACGCCCTCGTGCCGTCCGAATCGTCCCCGCACCTGACGTGGACCAAGAACGGCGAGCCGTGCGCCGCCAGCGGG
>NZ_HE611016.1:467715-503644 GCF_000236865.1 Senegalimassilia anaerobia JC110
GCAGCAGACTGGGCAAACGATCATGGTACGTTCTATTGGCTGAACGCCGATGGCGTTATGGCTGCAGATAGCTGGGTCTACGATAACGAAGGTTACTGGCATTGGGCTAACAATGCAGGATCCATGGCAAGCGGATGGCTTACCAAAGGAGCGGCGAAATACTACCTTGACCCCAAAGATGCCAAGCATCCTATGACCACCGGTCTTGCAACTATAGATGACAAGCAATATTCGTTTGGCCCATCTGGCGAAATGCAAACTGCCGCATGGGTAGCCATAGACGAATCGGGGTTCTATTCCTTCGCAGGAACCGATGGCGTTATTTCAAGTGTTGTCAGAAAAGATGCAAATGGCATCATCATTGACAGCGAGGGAAACGCCTTGTCGGGCTGGGTGGAGCTTGGTGGCACGCGTCTTTACGTCGATCCCGAGACACATCAGGCAAAGACGGGTTGGCTGAAACGAGACGAAGGATACTATTATCTAGACGCCACTTCGGGAAGCATGCACACGGGCTGGACACCGGTTGATGGCTATTGGTATTACCTCGGTCATGACGGAATCATGCAAACTGGCTGGCAATCAATTGAAAACGCCTGGTATTATCTTGATCCCGCAAGCGGCGCCATGAAAACCGGCTGGCTTTCAGAAGGCGGCGCGTGGTACTTCCTTAAGAATAGCGGAGCCATGGCTACGGGATGGATATGGGACAATGCCTGGTATTATCTTCGCCAAAACGGAGCTATGGCTACGGGATGGATATGGGATGGAGGCCGTTGGTACTTCCTCCAGGCAAATGGCGCTCTGTTCAAAATCAACGATATGGTGTGGGCGTTGAACTCTTTTGGATTCAACAATCTCAATTCCTTCAATACTAGTCGCTCGATTTCAAGCGGCGCTTGGGATGAACTGCAAAATGCCATTAACAATTATTCCAACATGGGATGCACGGTCGGGTTTACCATGATAGACCTGACCACAGGTGCCGGCGTTGCATACAATGCCGATTGGCGCCACAATAGCGCGTCTACCATCAAAGGCCCTTATGTCGTGGCGCTCAACAAATTATGGCCTTGGGAGCTGGCTAACTCCGAGTCCGATATGTTCACCACGCTTAATGTTTCCAGCAACTTCACCTACGCCAATCTCTGCAATCGCTACGGGCATTTCCCGTTAGATTACATGGTTAGCGAAGTGGGCGCTGGCGGATTCGCTTGGGATGGCGATTACGGTTATTACAGCTCTAAAGACCTCTGCAAAATGTGGGTTGACGTGGCAGACTACCTCATCAATGGCGGCCAGAACGCCGAATGGCTGCAAAACGTTATGGGCAACAACTCTCATATCACCTCACGCGGCGCTCTGTCCTGGACCGGATCGACGGTTTATGCGAAATCAGGATGGGTAAACGGCTACGTTAATTCGCACAATGAGGGCTATTTGGTCATGCGCGGCGACCACCCCTATGTTGTGGCAATCATGTCCGACAACATCCATGAAAATAGCTGGTGCATGGCGAACCTGGTAAATGCCATCGATCGAGCACATAGCGAATTGGTCTGGTAGATACCCAGATTTAAATTCAGAATAGTAAAAAGGGAGGGTTGCCTTTCATGGCAACCCTCCCTTGCGTTAGCCAGCTGATGCTAGTGCCAGCAAACCTTGCACATGCTGCGATTGCCGGCGTCATACCACGTGCCTTGAAGTATCGTGGTCGACTTGCTTAGCGTAGGACAACCGGTAGTTCTGTGATAGCTACCACCGCCTGGCGTCCAATAGACGTACTGCCATTGACCATCAGCGCCCACGTAGTAGCCACCAACCCACTGGTTTGTGGCCATTGCACCGGAACCGGTTACGTAATAGTCGCCAACCCAGCGATTGGTCGCCATAGCGCCGGAACCATCAAAGAAATAATAAGTACCGCCGATGCTTCTCCAGCCCGTAGCCATCGCACCTGAAGCATCGAACCAATACCAGGTGCTACCGAGTTGCAGCCAACCAGTCTGCATGGCGCCGGAGCCCGCAAGGTAATACCACGCGCCACCGGACTGCTGCCAACCAGTTAACATGGCACCAGAGCCGGCGAACAAGTAGTACGTACCGCCAATCCTCGACCAGCCAGTAGCCATTGCGCCGGAATCGGCAAACCAGTACCACGCTCCGCCGATAGCTTGCCACCCGGTTGCCATGGCACCCGAACTTGCGAGGTAATACCACGCGCCACCGGATTGCTGCCAGCCGGTCTGCATGGCGCCAGAGCCTGCAAACAAGTAGTACGCGCCATCAACGATACGCCATCCGGTCGCCATTTCACCGTCAACGTCGAACCAATACCACGCGCCGCCGATAACCTGCCAGCCGGTCTGCATGGCACCGGAGCCGTTGCAGTAATACCACTTTCCACCATCTGACACCCATCCGGTTTTCATGTATCCAGACGCATCGAAATAGTAGAAAGAACCGCCGATTTCCTTCCAGCAGGAAGAGGGATAGGTATCGTCGCCGTTGCTGTACCACCAGCCACGCGAATCGCTCATCCATTTCGCCGGATTCTTCTCGATTGCAAAGGTTTTATCCTGGGTGCCGGAGAAATTGCCCTTGCCCGCGATGGAGACTTTTGCCGTCCCAACCTTCACGTTATCGGAAAGCGTTAACACGTAATCCATCCCGCGCTTCAGCTCTTTCCCGTTGAACGTGCATTTCACATTTGGGGAAATCGCCTTACCGGTATAGGCGTACGCTTCATCGATACCGGAAACCTCCACCTCGGAGATGGAAGCGGGCTCTATGCACCAATCAACGGTAAGATCATCAGAGGTGCCGGTAGAAGCCCAGACGCAATGTTCCTTATCCTTCAAGGACAGCTTTGCCGCATAAGAGCCGGCGTTCGTGGCGGAGCCGTTTTCGACCGTATAGAAATCGGAATCCTTGATTCCCACCTGCTCAGCACCCGTGTACGCCAGCCCTTGCGGAGCTGACGGAGCCTCAACGGATTGCCTCTCATCCGGTTTTGGCTCGATAACGTGAATCGTCATGGAGCCAAGTTCTTTCACTTCCCAATTGTTAACATCCTGCACATAAGAGCCATGGCGCGAGGAGGTGGGATAGCACAACGTTACCGTCGTATCCCCAACGCCTCGAGCAAGCATCCGCAAAACATCTTGATTGTTCAAACCTTCGGTGCCGTCGGCGCTCTTGAAAACGGCTACGCCGGTATTGCCCGTCTTGAAAACCAAGGGCTGCAGCGCACTGCGTTCCGATTCGGTAAGCTTGTCCAAACCGGCAATGTACTTCGACATATCGAGTTGCTTACCCTGCTCAACGGTCAGCTCATCCTGCGTCAAGCTCAGCTTTGCGCCAATATCATCTCGATCGACAACGGTGACCTTGCACGTGCCTCGATTGCCCCAAATGTCACTGATAGTGATATTGGCAACACCTGCGCTTCTTTCGCTAAGATACCCATCTTTGATGATAGCCACTTCGGGATTATCGCTAGTGGCGGTTACATACGGAACATAATCCGGGTAACCGGACGAGGTGACTCCGTAGTCAAACTGAACATGCTGTCGCTTTAGGGCCTCAATAGCTCCATTTGCTTCGTATGAAGAGAGGTAAGCTCCTGACGAGTTCGGTCGAGCGACTATGCTCGCCCCCTTCGTGATGTTCTTCTCCATGTAAATCGTCGCTTCAGGCCGAACAGCCAATGTTGGATTCACCTGCTCGCCAACGTGAACGGCGATTTTCTTCTCAACGCCCGTCGGATTACCGTCCTTATAAGCAGTCAGCGTTAACACGGCATCGCCAGGGTCGCCCACGCGAACCTCAAGATTAGCATTGGCGCTAAACTGGTTGCGGCTAAGATAGGCGGAAACAACAGATTCGTCCGAAGAGGAAACACGCACATCTTGCCCAAGCGTGAACGTATGAGCCGAATCAGCACCACGCACCAATACATATGCTTGCGTTCCAAGCTGTTCCACGTGATCGACGCCGCCCGCCTTGCAAATAGCGCAATCCTTAACCGCGTTGAAGGACAAGGAATCAGCGCTCTCGATGGATGCAATGGGATTCTCTTCAGCGGAAACGACTACATCGACAACCTGATCGTCTTCATAGGTTCGATATCGACCCTGGAACGAGTAATGAACCTTTATCGTTGCAGTACCGGAAGCCACGGCGTCCAAAACCAATCGCCCGCCGATGCCGGACTCGCTACCGTTTTCATCCAGTTTGCATGAAACCACCGAGGGATCGCTTGATTCGACCGAGTAGTTAGACAAAGCGTTCCTTGCCACGCGATCCTCGGAAAGCCAGCCACGCTTATCCATAGTAGGAAGATAGGTGTCAGCGGTGTCAAAAGCAACAGAGGCACCTGGCATCAGGTAGCCATTAGCGCATTCATCATCGATAACATGAATTCCCCAGTTCGGCTCCGCGCTCATATTGGAGAACTGCCCGTCAACTTTCGCCCCATCACCGAAACGCTCAACAATCGGTGTTGTATCAGCGATTCGATTACCCTGGCAACTAAAGCTGGTTACCGATTGGGGAATCTTGCTCAGATCGACAAAATCCAAGCCGCATGAATACAAGTTAAGACTCTCCAACTTGTTGCATGGAAGGAAATCATACGATTGCAAATCCAGAGAATTGAATGAGCAACGCTCTAAATTCGGAAACGATGATCCATCAAAATTCAAAGCTCCTGAGCAAAACGTCAAAGATAAATTAGTCAACGTGTTGCTGCATTTTGCAATAACCCTCTCATAGTTCAACTTGGGACATTTAACCAGCCCTAAGCCGCGAATACTATCGACCGGGATATCCAGCGAACTAAGATTGGCGCATTCGCTGACGATCAACTGCGTCAAATGATTGGCATTGCGAACCTCAATCGACTCAAGCGAAGGCATGCCTCGAACATATAGTGAGTCCAGATTCGAGGCATCTTCGAGAATCAGGCGCCTCACACCCACAAGCGCATTGCCATCGCGTTCGTCACCGGCTATATCAAGGTTCTTCGGAGTAATGTTTCTGGAATTGCCCTGGCTCGTCTCCATATCGAATGTTTTAGGAACTACCAGAGTATCGCCCGACAAATCGGCATCCCTAATATCGACAGAATAAAGCTCCTGGATAGGGTTTCCGTTTTCGTCATACAGAGGATACCCATTCTCATCAAACGAATAATGGGTCGACGTCCATCCATAGAAACCGGAAACACTCGCAAAAGAAGACGCAACGGCGTCCGCCAATCCGCCTTCCCCCTCAGCGGCAACCGCCACGCCGCCCCAGGGCATAAGCCCAACGGCGAGCACAGCAGACAGCCCAAGCTTAACAGCCCGCGACGGCGGCCTCGATTGAGATTTCTTTCCCATTTCTACCCCTTTCCTACGAGAAACCTACCTAGCCGCATTATCCCCCCTCACAAGCTCTTCATAAAGCATGTATCACTCGAATCAAGCGCATTATTATGCTTGTTCGAACCAGGAACGTGAGCCCTCCCTCATATCCAACCTTATGCAATAGGCAAAGTTCGATAGATATGCAAATTACCCTGCTGTTCATTCTTTAACGTACTTGTGATGATTCTGAACAATACCTTCCATTGTTCATTTTTCTTGATATGATTCGGTTATCCGAACAACGAAAGGCACTTCAACAATGCTGTCTCAGAACCAATTCAAAGTGATTAACGCTCTCAACAAGCAAAGCGAGCTCACCCAAAGAGAACTTTCGAGCGAGACCGGTCTTAGCCTTGCCACAGTCAACGCCACCTGCAAAGAGTGCGAAACCGCCGGCTTGATCGAAAGCGGCCGACTCACTATTGCAGGCATAGCCGCATTGAAGCCCTACGCTGTCGACAATGCGGTTATCCTTGCAGCCGGCCTCTCGTCACGTTTCGCCCCTATTTCCTACGAGCGCCCTAAGGGACTGCTTAGGGTGCGCGGCGAAATCCTCATTGAACGCCAAATCGAACAGCTCCAGGCCGTAGGAATCCGCGACATCGTTATCGTGGTCGGCTACAAAAAGGAATCATTCTTCTACCTTGAAGACAAATATGGGGTGAAGATCGTTGTAAATCGCGAGTATGCATCCCGTAACAACAACTCCTCGCTCATGCTGGTTCGCGAGATTCTCGACAACACCTACATCTGCTCTTCGGATAACTATTTTGAGGAAAACCCCTTCGAAAGCCATGTGTGGAAAGCGTATTACTCTGCAGAGTACGCTGAGGGCTTCACAAAGGAATGGTGCATCAAAACCGGATCGCATGATCGAATCACAAAGGTAACTGTCGGCGGAACCGATGCGTGGTACATGATCGGGCACGTGTTCTTCGACCGCGCATTCTCCGCACACTTCCGCGAAATCCTTGAGGCCGAGTACGATCTGCCCCAAACCTGCGACAAGCTCTGGGAAGACCTGTACGTCGAACATATCAAAGAGTTCGATATGCAAATCAGGCGATATGACCAGCCGATCATCCATGAGTTCGACTCGCTCGATGAGCTACGAGATTTCGACCCGCTCTTTCTCGAGAACCTTGATTCCGAGATCTTCGACAACATCGTTGCGGTTCTCGGCTGTGATAAGTCGGAAATTCACAACGTCTATCCACTCAAGCAGGGACTCACGAACCTCAGCTGCCATTTCTCCACCAATGATGGCGAATGGGTATATCGCCACCCCGGCGTAGGAACAGAGCTGCTCATCGACCGCGCAGCGGAGAAAACCGCTCTCGAAACCGCGCGAACGCTTGGGCTTGACAACACTTTCGTTTTCGAGAATCCTCGCCGCGGTTGGAAAATCTCGAAGTTCATTCCCGACTGCAAAAACCTCAACCCGAAAAACGATGCCCAGCTGCAGAAAGCAATGACCATGGCGCGTCAGCTGCACGAGTCTGACGCTACCGTCGAACGCCGCTTCAGCTTCTACGACGAAGGCAAAGGCTACGAGCGATCGCTTTTGGCAAGAGGTCCCATCGATGTTACGGATTGGACAGACATGGAAGCTCAGGCAACGGAGCTCCACAAGCTGCTTGAAGCGGAAAGCAGCGAACCGGTGTTGTGCCACAACGACTTCTTCAGCCTGAATTTCCTTGTTGAGGAAAACGGCAACGTCAGCCTGATCGACTGGGAATACGCCGGGATGAGCGACTACGCGAACGATTTCGGAACCTTCTGCGTATGCGATCAGCTTGACGAGGAAGAAATGCACCGCGCGCTCACGCACTACTTCGGGCACACGCCCACGGATGCCGAATGGCGGCATAACCTTGCCCAGGTCGGTATGGCAGGCTGGTGTTGGTACGCATGGTCGCTTCTCAAAGAATCAGAGGGCGAAAACGTCGGCGAGTGGGCCTATATCTATTACCGTTACGGCAAGACGTACTTGAAGAAAGCGCTGAACCTGTACAAGCAGCAATAGCTCTCGAAACGTACCACGAGATCAAGGGAGGAATCCGATGGAGGCAAAAGTCGAAACGCTACGCAACCAGCGGCGAAAAAGGTTCATGACGAGGGGCATCACCTTTGCCGTAGCATCAGGCATCTGCTACGGCTTATACACGGGCTTTCTCACCTTGGCGGAAACTCAAGGAGTATGGGGCGACTGGTTCGCAGGCACCGAATGGGGCAACGGCCATGAGGCGCTAAACGCATTCACCATCACGTTCACGCTTGCCGCCTTAGCAGCAGGCCTCAACGACCTGTTCAGCGGCATATGGTCGATTGCAGTTTGCGCGAAAAACCGGCAGCTTGGCGATTTCTGGAAAACCCTTAAAACCAAGCCGGGCCGCGTGATGATGCTCTGCGCGATAATCGGAGGACCCTTCGCGACGATCTGCTATGTGATCGGCCTCAACTCGGCGACGGCTTCGGGAAGCCCTGGAGTAATCGTTCCCATAGCGGCTTTGAACTGCGCCATCGGCGCGATTCTCGGACGCATCTTGTTTAAGCAGGAGCTCAAGGCGCACAAGGTCGTCGGCATCTTCGTCTGCTTGGCTTCCGCTGCAATGATTGGAGGCGCAAGCTTCGCGACCATGGGCCCCGACGCTCTTTTGGGATGCGTGTTCGCGTTCTTGGCCGCGTTTGGCTGGGGTTTCGAGGGATGCGTCGCCGGCTTCGGAACCATCTTGATCGACTACCGAATCGGCATTGCCATCCGTCAAGTCACCGCAGGCTTGCTGGAGCTGCTGATCGCGTTCCCCGTTCTCGCGATTATGGGCGGAGGTATTGGAAGCGTTCCTGAATTGCTCGGCGCCGCCATCACAAGCCCCGCACTGCTCATCTTCGCCATTTCAGGCTTGTTCGCCATGCCGGCATATTCCTTCTGGTATAAAGGCAACTCCATGTGCGGCACCGCTTTGGGGATGGCATGCAACGGCATGTACGCCTTCTGGGGTCCGCTGTTCATCTGGATCACCCTTGGCGTACTCAACATCGGCGGCATGAGCGCAGATTACCCGCCCTTAACGAGCGCACAATGGATTGGCGCCATCGTTATGGTTATCGGCATCTTCTGCATTGCCGTGAATCCGCTTGAGATCGTTCGAAAGAAGCAGGAGGAATAGGCAATGACCAGCAAACTACCTCTTTACTACGCGATTATGCGGCATTTCGCCGATGGCAAACCCGATTGCGCAGAGGGAGTCATGCAAGATCTGCGTACCGACTACGGCTCCTACAAGTTGTTCACCCGAAAGGATATCGAGGAGGCCTTGGCAACCGCAAAAGAAAACGGCCTACTCAACGAGTGCGACTGGAAGCTTGACGCCGAAGGGGAACTGCAAACGTTCTACGCAGCAAACGATTTCGGCAAGGATATGATCCGTCGGCATATTGAATGAATTGCTGATGGATGAAGCTGGGTAAACGGCATCATCCATCAGCCGAAAAACGCACTCCATTTCATCCTTACTTCCTTACAATAAAAGTCGAAGGGAAACAAGGGCGAAAGGAGTCATATGTCACCATCAAAACGGTTCGCGATCGCCGCCGCAATCGTAGCAGCAGCGGCGATCGCAATGCTTCCGTTATCGGCTTATGCCGATAAAGCAGAAGGAAGCAACGTAAACGAATCGCAGCCATTCACTTCAAGTGTTTCACAAATAGGCGAATCAACTGCAATCTCTATTGCAATTGATTCGGCAAGCACACTTGTAGACAACGGAATTGCCGATACGATTAGCGTAAATGCCGCGATGACCTACAACGACGCCATAACGCGCAGCGTAAGCAGCGAAGCAGCCTTGAACACGCTAGCAAGCAACGAGTTTCAAGTTGACCTGCAAGATTACGGTCCATTTTCTGTGACCGTTGCGTATCTGAAAAACGGGCAAACGGTCAACAGCTCAACCTATTCCATCGGCATTTCCGCAAGCGAATACAATCTCGCACCGCTGAGCGCCTCCTTCCCGGTAGTTCTTTACTCCCTTTCTTACTGGGATATCAGCACCTCTGATACAGGAAATGCCATCCCGTCAATCGTCATGCTTGATAGGCCATCCGCGTACAACTGGGACAGTCTGCCGAGCGGTATGCATGCCATGCCTTTCCTCACCGCAGAGCAGAATAGAACCACCAGCAGCTGGCCGGCGTTCGCAGATTACGTTGCTGCGTTGTACCAAATCAACCCAAACGCGAAGTTCCACTTGTATGTCAACGACATCACCTGCTCTCTTGTGCATAGGATGATATATGCAAACAAAATTCCAGAGGGCAATTATTCGATCACGCTTCTTTCCGACGGAACCGCGACCTACGTGTTCACCAATGATGCCTTTAACGTATCGGATCCGGCTTCCAAAAATCAAACCCTCATTGATCAATGGAACAGCGCCAAAACTGCTGAATACAAAACTGGCACGGTATCAGCAGGCTATTCCGGCTATCACGACCACTGGGACTCCATGTATGCGCTCTTGAGCATCGAGCCGGGAACGGAGTGGTGGATGACCAGAACTAATCTGTTCACCAGCGGAGACAACAACGCTTTCGCAAGCACCATAGCGACCGATCCGGGCGTCAAGAAAAAGAACGTCGCAACGATGTTGAACGGCGTTTCCGCCAAGGGCGAGCAAACCGTGCAAGAGCTTAAAGCCCTGTACAATTTTAATGATGGCTACTTCACTGATGCCGAAGCTCAAGGCAAAAAGGCAATGATGCTGTTAGGGACCTATGTTTACCTTGAAAAAGACTTCGAAGAATACGCTAGCCTAACTGAAACCATGTTTGGCGACGGGTACAAATATTATTACAAGGGCCACCCAAACACGCCGACGGCGCTCTGGCCTGAAAAACAGCGGCAGCTAGATCTTCTGGATATCGAAGACATAGACTCTTCGGTTGCCGCTGAATTAATCCTGTTCTTCAATCCTTCGCTTAACCTGTCCGGCTACAGCTCAAGCACGTATAACTCCACCACGGCAGATGCAGCAGGTGGGTTATGGGGGCAAACGAAAGCGCAGGCGCTCTCCCCTACTAGCTCCATCGATTATTCAATTATGGACTGGTTCGCCACGCCGATAAGCAACTCTCAGAACTCTGCATATCAATCATTGTGCGCACCGGGCGAATCTAGTTACTTGGTTGAGTTCTCCGATAGCATTCTGCAAACTGCCGATTACAACTTTGCAGTCTATTCGTACACGAGAAACACCCTCTCTTATTACAAGACCACTAGCGAAGGTACCTACAAACTGGTCAGAACCAAGACCGGAGATTCGACTGTAAAATGGGAAGGTTCCTCGCCCGATACCTGGGTTCCTTACGTTAACGGCAAGATCGTCGACAATGGATGGGTCCTCGACAACGGTTCATGGTATCTCATGAGCAATGGAAAGTTGCAGATAGGCTGGGCCCTCAAAGATGGCGAATGGTATTTCTTCAATACTACCGGAATCATGCAAAGAGGATGGCAGCAAATCAATGGCATCTGGTATCTATTGAATACCAATGGAACAATGAAAACAGGATGGAGCAACCTTAACGACAATTGGTATTGGCTCGACCAAAGTGGAGCAATGCAAACGAACTGGGCTTTAATCGACGGTAGTTGGTACTGGTTCAACAATTCAGGCGAAATGGCCACCGGATGGAACGCGATTAACGGCACCTGGTATCTATTCGATGATAGCGGCGCCATGCAAACCGGTTGGAAGCTCGCATCGGGTAATTGGTATTACCTAGCGGATAGCGGAGCAATGCAAACCGGTTGGATGCTAGACAGTGGCGTTTGGTACTACCTAAACGCATCGGGCGCAATGGCCAGAGATTGGACGAGGATCGGCAACGATTGGTACTACTTCGATGGTTCAGGTGCAATGCAAACCGGCTGGCAGCTTATTGATGGAAGCTGGTATTACCTCAATTCGTCTGGAACAATGGTTGCCTCTCAATGGGTCGGAAACTATTACTTGCTTAGCAACGGCGCTATGGCAACTAATCAGTGGATCGGCAAGTACCATGTTGACGAAAACGGAAAGTGGGACGCAACGGATGCAACCCACAACACGCAGCAAGCTGCATAACGGTTTATGGCTCATTTGGTCCATATTGGCGCATGTAAGAGCTAACGTCCTTTGAGTACGCCTGACACCGCAACCCCCGGCTATCGGAGCAATCCAATGCCGGGGGTTGCTTATGCTTCTTCAAAGTGCATGACCGCATGCCACATCACGTGCAAGCATTTCCGCAATAAAACACTGTCTGGCAAAGCTATACAGCAGTAATTCGGTACAGCCGCATATCGTCTTGCTCTAAAACCACTTCAAAGCCAGGGGTGTCGTCGCGTATGGCGTCGATGCCCTTCCATTTTGTTCCACCCTCATACGTAAACAGATACTTGCGATCAAGATACGGCTCACCTTGGTCAAGCTGGATAACGTAAGTTGCGCCAATCGCCCGCACGGCATCCTTGACGTCGTCGTCATCGGCGATTCGGTATAAATCATCCCTGATGGTTTTGCTTTCGGGCTTTTCGTCGGGGATATCATATTCGCGCGTATAGCGATAATAAATCCTCAACCCATCAGCAGCAAACGCAAACGCAGACCCGTCGTCGGGAACGTTTATCACAAGGGCATTTGGTTCGATGAGAGTCTTGACCCGCTGAACAAATTGTTTCTCGTTTGCATCGTACACAGCAGGTCCGCTGTTCACGGCCCGTATACCTTCAGCAACCGTCTTGAAGGCGACATCACCTGACTGAGAGCAAGGTGCTGCGACTCCAGGATAAACCGTTGCCGCAACAAGCATTGCAGCCATTACGAGTGCACCTACCCGTTTGCAATTCGAGCTCACGGTCAAACGAGTTAATCTGCTAACCAGCTTCAAGAGCAAATGTGCCAATGCCCACAAACCAAAACTTGCCAACACCATGCCGACAAGTGAAGCCATGGCGCCACATCGCCAGGGATCCGTATACCAAAAGCCTCCAAGGATGTGTTGCAAAGGCCCATCGGAATACGAGTCGACAACGTAAATCGCGAAAGCAAAGGCATAAGAAAATGAAACCCACAGATATTTACGGTAGATCAATGTTGCCGCGGCCCCAAACAGCACCAGAAACGCCAGCACGATTTGCGAGCCATCTGCCATAAAGCCAAGGACCAAAGCATCCTCTATTGCTTCGTGCCGCGTAAATTGAGCAGGCCACTCATGCTGCACAACGGGTTGCAGGAATGGAGCGTGATAGCACGTCATCCATATTGCAGCAATGCTGACAAGCGCAAGCAAGGCGAATGCGATTCGAAGGCAGACAGCACCCTGATGGTTTTTCAGCCTCTTGAAATACAGAGGAATCTGAGAAGCCTTCCAGATACAGAAAGGAGACAAGATGACCGCTAACGTAAACACTGCATTTGGTTGCGTAAAAGCCAGTGAGCATAGAGAGACGGCAAATAGACAACCTGAAATCACCCGGTCTTTTGCTGATGCATTCTCCCCCAGAAGCAAAAGGAACAAGGCCACGGAACCATGGACCATGCTGAACGCAGAAAGATTCGGATACAAAGGGCCAAAATACAAAAACATCCAAGGGAACGCAGAGAATACCATCATGCACGCCGCACCGGCAAACACAACGTGCTTGCTCCCATCAAAAGCTACACGCATAAACAGAAAGACGCTTGACGGGAACACCAACGCAACGAATACGAAATTAGCCACATTTTCCGCAAATGCAGCTGAAACCCCTGTAGCGGTAGCGGCCAAAGCAGCAATCGAATACCAAGCAGTCGGGTAAAACCCACCAGCTGGCAAAGGCGCAATGGCTAAATCGTCCGCCGACGAATACAAAGAGCTAGAAAAGGGCGACCAAATACCCGAACGTACGAAACTTTGAATCGAGCCAAGGTGACTGATATTGTCGTATTCCTGGGCATAATTATCCGGAGATCCTAGAAACCAAATAAACAAAATGGAAGAGACTGCAACTCCAACAGCGAGATACCCGATAAGGGTCAGAGTATCTGTGCTTATCCTGGGAAAACGAGACGAACGGCCCCATTCTGAAAGACCCAATCGAAGAGATTTACTGTGGGTGCTTTTGCGAGCCCCACAAGCGAACAAAATCACCGAGACGACCAAATAGGGCAGGAACAAAGATACCCAAGAAGAAGGGATGCCGAACTGCGCATACAGCAAGCCGAGAAGAACGTAGACCGCAACCGAGATTAACGGAGCGCTTGAAACTGCAACGATTCCATCAATCCGAAAACCACGCAGTAAAAGATACGACGGCAGGAACAACGACAATGCGACGATAACCGCTGCTATAAAAAACAAACCCCACATGGGAAAGCCTTCCTTATGGTGATTAACAAGCAAACGTATATTTTACGTTATGATGGGGCTAGTTTGGTAAATTACCGACTGATTGCGCCTTAAATAACGCAAGAGGAAAAGGACGAACATGAGCGAATCGCTTGTATCGGTTATCGTGCCGATTTACAACGCAGGCCCCTATCTGGAGCAATGTCTTAACAGCATCACAGGGCAGACGCACAAGGAACTCGAAATCATCTTGCTCAACGATGGCAGCACCGACGACTCGCTGTCCGTCATGCAACGCTACGCAACCTCGGATGAGCGCATTAAGATCATCGACAAGCAAAACCAGGGCTACGGCGCCACATGCAACCGCGGGCTTGCTGAGGCTACGGGCACGTGGATTTCCATCGTGGAACCCGATGACTGGATTGAATCGAACATGTACAAAGACATGCTGACATTCGCGAAAAAGTTCGCCGACGAGGGCACGCCACTTGACATCGTAAAGACGCCGTACTGGCGCATTTGGATGCCCGACACCAAACAACAGCGCAAGCTGAACTGCAGCTACAAAAACCGCATTCATCCCGATCATCAACCGTTCGCAATCGCAGACGCAGCGCACTTGCTATGCCACCATCCATCCATTTGGTCAGCCATCTATCGCAAGTCATTCCTTGATGAGCACAGAATCAGATTCAAAGAGATTCCTGGTGCCGGCTGGGCCGACAACCCCTTCTTGGTGGAAACGCTGTGCCAAACCGACCGCATCGGTTATTTCGACACCGCCTATTACTGCTATCGCGAAGAGACTCCCGAGAAGTCCAAGAACTTCGCTCACACGAACACGTTGCTGCCGCTTGAGCGCTGGAACGATATGATGGACGTCCTAGAACGCCTGAACGTTACCGATGAGCACATCCTACGCTCGCACAACAGCCGTGGGTTCACGTATCTGTCGGGCATCATCGAGGAAGTCGACCTCACGCATGACGATGTGCGCGAAGCCGCTAAGCACATGTTTGAGCGCATGGATGCAAACTTGGTATTCACAGACAACGAGGTATCTCCCGGCATGAAGCGTCTGTACGCAGGCCTGCGCGGCATCCCCTGCCCCAAGATCAACCCCCTCCCCCACATGGCAGGATTAGTTGGCCAAGGCGTATACAACCTCAAGAACACTGGACTGGTAAACACTTTCTTCGCTACAAAGAACTACCTAGTAAAACGAAGCAGGCGCGAAGGAAAATAGTATGATGGGCCTCGTTTTTAAACGAGGCCCATCATATCTACCTTTATTAATATAAAACGACTCTAATCAATGAGCGAAATCTCACATTTGAGTCTTTGCGTTTTTCAGCAGTTTCACCAATAAATATACTGAACCTACGCCATAAGCCGCAATACCAGCAAAGCTAACCCCATTCATATCAAACTGATTCACAAGTAAATATGTTGCTGGAATCGTACAAACAAAAGAAAGCGCATTTCCAATAAAATTCCCTTTAAAATCTCTCTCAACGATCAGCAAGTCGCTAAGGAACCATAAAAATGCCGTGATAACCGTACATGCAATCATTGGCTGGAGCAAATATACATAAGGTCGAATACCATCGCCATACAATAAAGCAAGCCCCCATTCTCCAAAAAAAGTAAATAGCAGTTCGCAAATAAGAGCAATCAGCACAATCCCCGAAGAGACTTTGATAAGAAGAGAAACGAATCCCTTGTAACTTTTATCGGAATAGAAACGAGAAAACTCCCCTAGTAAAGGAGTGTATAGATACGTCGCACCCATTTGAACAATCACCACGGGCGAAGCAACCGAAGCATAAATACCCAAGAACTCATCGCCAAACGTAACGCTCAAATACTGTCGGGGAATTGTAAGCACAGCACTGCACATAATTGCAGCGATCACGGCAGGCAGGCATTTAATAAGTAAGTGCGCAAAAACTTGAGCGTTGAACTGAGGAGACAAAGCCTCGAATTGGCCAGCCTTAGACCTATCAAAGAAAACTGCAACGGGTAACGTAACAACGATTGTGGAGAACAAGCTGAGCTCTAGGTTAGAAGTAAATGCCATGCATACCGTGAACGAGAACAGTGTTAGCAGCCCTCTTAAGATCTGCGATTTCCCAATATAATCCATACGCATATGTTGCTGATCAACACCATGCATAACGTCAATAATAATATCGACAGCCTTATAAGCTATATAAATTGAGATGGAAGGCAGAGCTCCCGGCTGGCAAGTGCAGGCAGCGTATATCATGCAGCCAGCAAATGCCAGGAACACAGTCACAAACCTAAAGCCCATATATAGGCCCGCGGAATACTTATGATCGACATCTGAAACTTGAATCGTTCTCATTTTGTATACTGCGAAAGGCGTAAAAATGTTACCAATCGACATAGCTAGCGAAAGTAAACCCGCAGCGGTGTAATTAGCGCTCAGACGTACCACAATCACCGTCAGCAGCCACTGACAGGCAAGATACACTATGGAACCAATCGAGTTCCATAGCATGTTTTGTTTAAGTGACAGCGCGTTATCGCTCATTTTGTCCCATCCAATCAGATAGCATTAAAACCATTGTAGAAGACAAGGAAGGCCAAAATGGAAGAAAACGTTTCCGTAATCATCTCCCTATACAAACCCAATAAGGTTTTCCTAGAAAAACAGTTGGAATCAATCAACAATCAAATCTGCGAAGAAAGCATCACGGTCTTTATACACGACGATTGTCCCGATGATGACAATTGGGAATCTTTCGCGCGGCAGCATCTGAGTAAGCACAAGGTGATTTACTACAAATCCCCTGTTAACCTCGGCTATGTCAAAGCTTTTGAACATCTGGTGACGCTCGCCGATGGCGACTACGTAGCATTTTGCGATCAAGATGACGAATGGGAGCCGAACCGTGTAGCAAAAGGCGTTTCCGCATTGCGAGCTGGTTATGGATTGGCCGTTTGCGACAGAGCGATCATCGATGCTGACGGGAATATTGAGATCAAAAGCTGGAAAACCGCTCATCCCAAATCCATAGAATGCAATTGGGCAAGTGGCGATAACCTTACGATTCCAGCAGCTTTTCGCTGCTACGCGATCGGAATGGCGACTATGGCGAAAACCTCGCTCGTAAAACAGTTCACACCGTTTCCAACATGTACGGGGCATGATAAATGGATCGCCTTATGCGCAAGCGCCTGTGGCCCATGCGCCTATATTAATGAGCCCCTGGTAAAATACCGTCGACACGGCAAAAACGTCACCGGATTATTTCATGGAATCGCTTGCAAAAATGATTGGTACACGGAGCGGGTAGAACCCAGTTTTGACCTAGCACAGGAGTTTGCAAAGCGTTTTCCTGATTGCAAGGAGGCGAAACAAATTCTGAATTTTGCGGAAGCGAGACGCAATCGCAACCTGAGGGGATTAATAAAGCTCGCAAAATACGAGCCAACTCTTGCTACATTCGAAATCCTATTGCCATTCTTGCCTGATTCAATTTTCAAGCAGCTAATAAAAATGATGGGTTAACAGCGTAAATGCAAAGGCGAATGACTGTATTGAATTAGTCATTCGCCTTTAAAACTACGATTATCCAAACTCTAGCAACTTTGGCGCATGATTTCTTCTCAAGTGCTCAGGAGGAAGTTGATTCCATGTATCGCCATAAAGCGATTCCAGAAAACCAATCGGGTTTGCCGGTCCAAAAAACTCTTCCCCTTCAAAAATGATGGGCTTAGGCGGAAGCATCATTGTCTCAGGATAGGCTTTTGAAAGCGCATACGACATAACAAGAAGGCACTTAGCGTGATCATCAGTATTCGCACTTCTAGCTACCTCATCGAATTTTGCATTAATCGCCTCAGCCGAGAAGATACGCTTAACGACATAGTGAGCACATCGGCATAAGACTTTCTCGATCGACCCAAGAACTCCTTGGTGAGGAACGACGATATGACCCGAGCAGCGAAGATAAGACAAACTTTGCCACAAAAAGCAGCAACGCCTTTGCTTTTTCTCTTGCGTCGCATTCGAGCTCAAAGCATCATATGGAAGCACATCGATGAATACGCCCATCTCAAATCCGGCATCCTCAGTTTCATCATTTACAAACCGAGTTCCCTTCAGCATAACTTTGGTAAATTGAGCCGATTGGTACGGATTGTTCTCAGGGTTGGAAACGAGGTACCCATCACCAAGCTCATCTTGAGCAATAGCCACAAACCGATCATAATCCTCGCGTGGCATACCAATGTCGATATCATCATCCCATGGAATGAATCCTCCATGGCGAACGGCACCAAGAACTGAACCTGAGTCTAAAAAGTAGGTAATGTCATTCTCTCGACAAACCTTATCAACATCCTTCAAAATGCCCAACTCAACAAGCTGGAGCTTCCTCAACACCTTCGGGTCGTATTGCATGGCGCCCACTTTCCCATCAATTATTAGCCATGACACAATTGGGCTGCTACGCCCCACAACGCAGCAGCCCAATAGCAAATCATCAATCGCAGGTTAAAGCGATTTAATGTACTCCGTCATCCGCATTTCCCAATCAGCCGGGACAAAGCCGGTTCCCGCCAGCTTGTCCAGGGCCAACGCAGAATGCGTCGGACGCGGAGAGACCGGCCCCTTGGCGCTCGCGTAGTACTCGGCGGTCGAGACGGGCTTCACGGCGTCGGCGTTGCCGTTGCGCAGCTCGAAGGCCTTCGCGGCGATGTCGGCCCAGGAGGCAACCCTGCCCGAGCCGGTGAGGTTGTACGTGCCGCAGGCGCACGGCGCGCTCGGCTCGCGGTCGCCGTCGCGGTAGCCGAGCAGCCAGAAAATCCCCTCGGCCATGTCGCGCGTGAAGGTCGGGCGGCCGTGTTGGTCGTCCACCACGGTCACCTGGTTGAGCGAATCGCCCGGGTCGACGCAGCGGTCGGAGAGCGCCGCCATGGTCTTGACGAAGTTCTTGCCGTCGCCGATCACCCAGGAGCTACGGACGATGTAGTGGCGCGGGCAGTTGGCCACGGCGACGTCGCCTGCGGCCTTGGTCTGGCCGTAGACGCCCAACGGAGAGAACGGCTCGTCCTCGGGGTGCTCCTCGCGCGTGCCGTCGAACACGTAGTCGCTGGAGACGTGCACGAGCGCGATGCCGTGCTCGGCGCAGACCTTGGCAAGCAGCGCCGGGCCCTGGGCGTTGGCGGCCCAGGCGGCCCTGCGGCCCTCGACCGTCTCGGCGGCGTCGACGGCGGTGTAGGCGCCGCAGTTGATAACGGTCCCGTAGAGCGTCCAGTCGACCTTGGAGTAGTCGGCGGGGTCCGAGAAGTCGAACTCGTCGCGGTCGCCGAAGTCGAAGGAATCGGCGATCCCCCGCTCCTCGGCGAGCTTGCGCACCGCGCGGCCGAGCTGGCCGTTCGCGCCGGTGACGAGCGTGCGGCGCGGGGCCATGGGGATGGCGTCCTCCAGCATCGGGTGGTGCTTGTCGGCCTCGGAGAGCTCGCACTCGGAAAGCGGGATGGGCCACTCAATGCCAAGCTCGGGGTCGGCGAGGTTGACGAAGGTGTAGGTCTTCTTGAGCTCGGCCGACCAGTGGGCGTTCACCAGGTACGTGTATGCCGTGCCGTCCTCGAGCGCCTGGAAGGAGTTGCCGACGCCGCGGGGCACGTAGATCGCCTTGGAGGGGTCGATGACGCACGTGTAGACCTCGCCGAAGCTCTCTCCCGGGCGCAAGTCCACCCATGCGCCGAACACGCTTCCCGTCGCCACGGAGATATACTTATCCCAAGGCTCGGCGTGGATACCGCGTGTGACGCCCTTGCTCGCGTTGAAGGAGATGTTGTTCTGCACCGGGCCCAGGTCGGGCAGCCCGATGCCCGTCTGCTTGGCGCGCTGCCAGTTCTCCTTGAACCAGCCGCGGGAGTCGCCGTGGACAGCCAGGTCGAACACCAGCATCCCGGGGATGTTGGTGCGCTCCACCTTGAGGGGCTTCTCGAACTCGAATTCGCTCACGATGGCCTCCTACTGTCCCTGCGCCTTGTAGCGGGCCTCGGTGGCCGCCTTGGCCGGGCGCCACCAGGACTCGTTGGCCTTGTACCACTCGATGGTCTTTCTCAGGCCCTCTGCAAAGTCGTTGTGCGCCGGGCGCCAGCCGAGCTCGGTCTGAAGCTTGGTGGAGTCGATGGCGTAGCGGCGGTCGTGGCCGGGCCTGTCCTTGACCCAGTCGAAATCATCAGGCGACTTGCCCATCATCTCAAGAATCATACGCAGCACCGTGATGTTGTTGCGCTCGCCGTCCGCGCCGATGAGATAGGTCTCGCCCATGCGGCCCTTCGTAAGGATGGTCCAAACGGCCGAACTGTGGTCCTCGGTGTGGATCCAGTCGCGCACGTTCTCGCCCGTGCCGTAGAGCTTAGGGCGCACGCCGTCGATGATATTGGTAATCTGCCTGGGGATGAACTTCTCCACGTGCTGGTAGGGGCCGTAGTTGTTCGAGCAGTTGCTTATCGTGGTGCGAAGCCCGTAGGTGCGGGTCCAGGCGCGCACGAGCATGTCGGAGGCCGCCTTGGTGGAGCTGTAGGGGCTGCTGGGCCTGTACGGCGTCTCCTCGGTGAAGCGCGCCGGGTCGTCC
Organism: Senegalimassilia anaerobia JC110; assembly: GCF_000236865.1. Lineage (GTDB taxonomy): Bacteria > Actinomycetota > Coriobacteriia > Coriobacteriales > Eggerthellaceae > Senegalimassilia > Senegalimassilia anaerobia. The sequence continues at coordinate 488,126 of NZ_HE611016.1, forward strand.
AGCGCCAGGTCGCCGTAGACCTCGTCGGTGGAGACGTGGTGGTAGCGGACGCCGTATTTGCGCACGGCCTCGAGCAGGCGGAAGGTGCCCTCGACGTTGGTGCGAAGGAACGGCTCCGGGTCGGCGATGGAGTTGTCGTTGTGGGACTCCGCAGCGTAGTGCACGATGGCGTCATGACCGGGGACTATGCGATCCAAAAGCTCAGCGTCGCAGATGTCGCCCACCACGAGCTCGACGCGGTCCTCGGGAAGCCCCGCGATGTTCTCCTCGTTGCCCGCGTAGGTCAGCTTGTCCAGCACGGTCACGTGCACGCCGGGGTGCTTGTTGACCACGTAATGCACGAAGTTGCTGCCGATGAACCCGCAGCCCCCCGTGACGATAATGTTCTTGGGCTCGAAAGTCTCAGCCACGCCATCCTCCTTGAATAGAAACCCTCTATTGGGAAATTGATATCTTCGTAATCTTTTATAGAATAGCAGTCAACCTAACGGCTTGGCAGAACTGCACTGCATATACAGCAAAACGCCCCCGCACAAAGCGAGGGCGTTTTGCATAATGGCTAACGGCGCTTATTAACGAACTCGCCTTCAGCAACACGCTTCAAATGCTGGCCATAAACCGATTTACCGTATTTCTTCGCACATTCACGAAGTTGATCGGTATCGATCCAATTATTCTCCCAAGCAATCTCTTCAGGCACGCAAACAGGAATATCCTGACTACGCTCGACCGCACGCACAAACTCGCCGGCCTCGTAGAGGCTCTCCATGGTGCCGGTGTCCAGCCATGCGAAGCCGCGTCCCAGGGTAACGACGGACAAGGTACCGCTCTCCAAATACATGCGGTTGAGATCGGTAATCTCCAGCTCGCCGCGCGCGGAGGGCTTCACCTTCTTGGCCAGCTCGCAGACGCGCGAGTCGTAGAAGTACAGGCCGGTGACGGCGTAGCTGCTCTTGGGATGCTCGGGCTTCTCCTCAATGGACACGGCGTTGTAGTTCTCGTCGAACTCCACCACACCGAAGCGCTCGGGGTCGTCGACGTGGTAGCCGAACACCGTGGCGCCCTTGCCGGACTCGGCGGCCTTGACGGCGCTGCGCAGGTGATCCCCCAGCCCGTTGCCGTAGAAGATGTTGTCGCCAAGCACCAGCGCACAAGGCTCGCCGGCAATGAACTCCTCACCGATGATGAACGCCTGCGCCAGACCGTCGGGGCTAGGCTGCTCAGCGTAGGACAACTTCACACCGAACTGGGAGCCGTCTCCCAAAAGACGCTCGAAGTTCGGCAGGTCCTGCGGCGTGGAAATGACAAGGATGTCACGAATGCCAGCCATCATAAGCACCGACATAGGGTAGTAGATCATCGGCTTGTCATAGATGGGGAGCAACTGCTTGCTCGTGACTAACGTAAGCGGATACAAACGAGTGCCAGATCCGCCGGCAAGAATAATACCCTTCATATAAATCCTCCTCAGCAATAACCAGCACCAGCTAAATACCGCCATCGAACACGATGGCGGCACCCGAAGAAATGCCATGGATGAATAGCATCACCCATAACACTCTAATCTTATCGTTTCGCAGATGCGAGGTAATCATTAAAGCTCCAATCGCACGAAAAGCCTACCCCCTTTTCAGCCAGTTTTCAGCGTTTGTTATGAAAAGACGTAGCAAACCAAACGTGCAAGCAAGCCCAAACTCGCAAAATGTCGCAACTTGCGTCATACTTCAAGAAGGGAAAACGCTAAAGCTACAAGGGAGTACGCAGATATTCATGGATAAGTGCAACAGCAGCGCAACACCAAAGCTGAAAACGCTGCTAGTCATACCAGCGTATAACGAAGAAGACTGCATTCTCAGCGTTGCTAAAAAAATCGAATCCGCCGGTTACGATTACGTAATCGTGAACGACGGCTCAACGGATTCGACACTAAGGATTTGCAAGGAAAACAACCTGAACGTCCTGGACCTTCCGCGAAACCTCGGAATCGGCGGAGCAGTTCAAGCGGGACACAAGTATGCCCTTCGGAACGGTTACGACGTGGACATTCAGGTTGACGGCGACGGCCAACATGATATCAACTACATACCTTTACTTATCAAGGAAATCGAAGCTGGGGCAGATCTGGCTATTGGATCTCGGTTCTTGATTCAAACCGAGGGCTTTCAATCCACCGCAATGCGCCGAATTGGCATCAAATGGCTATCGTTCATGTTGAAGCTTCTGTACAAGAAGAATATCACCGATCCCACATCCGGTTTCAGAGCGAGTGGAAGGCGAGCACTAGAATTGTTCTCGCGAACCTATCCCATCGATTACCCCGAACCGGAATCGATTGCCGAATCGTTAAACCACGGGCTAACGGTGAGCGAAGTATCCGTTGAAATGAAAGAGCGGGCCGGCGGCACCTCATCAATTAAAGTATTTGGCAGCGTGTATTACATGATCAAAGTCAGCCTGGCAATTGCAATGTGCCGCATAGAAAAGCGCTCAGGAAAATAGGAGTTGCAATGCTCACACACACATCCATAATCCTAGCAATACTGGGATTACTGCTGTTGATATACATCATTCGCCTGGTCTCCAGCAAGAGGCTCTTGCTAAGTTATTCGCTGCTATGGGTGTTTCTTGCAGTCATTATTACGTTATGCGCCTTATTCCCTACTCCGATATATTGGCTTGCAGACGAGATTGGTATTGCCCTTCCGTCTAACTTTATTTTCATTATCGGCATCATTTGCCTGTTGGTGATATGCCTATCTTTGAGCGTAATCGCCAGCAAGCAAACCGCATATTCGAAAACGCTCGTACAGGAAGTGGCCTTACTTCGTAAAGAAGTCGATGCAATAAAGGCTGAACAACAGAATATTCGTTAGTTAGTCGGAGAGAGCATGCGCAAAACGTTATTCATATACTCCGCTAATTACTTACCAAATATTGGCGGAGTCGAGAAGTATACCCATAATCTGGCAAACCAGCTTGAGCATTTGGGAGTTCATGCATGCGTTGTCACGAACAACGTATTCAACCTTGCAGAAGAGGAGACGCTCAAAAGCGGAGCAACCGTATATCGCATACCCTGTCATCCTCTAATTGGAGGGAGGCTTCCTGTTCCAAAACGAAATCTTACTTTCAATAAGCTTCTGAAGCGAATCTATTCTCAACCAACCGACTACGTAGTTATCAACACCAGATTTTACCCTCACACGTTTCTCGGTGTAAAGCATGCCGAAAATCACAATATAAAGCCAATTGTGATTGATCATGGATCTGCATATCTGACATTGGGAAATCCCGTAATCGACATTGCCGTAAAGGCCCACGAGCATATGATTACCGCCTTACTGAAGCGCCATCCAATTGATTTTTATGGCGTTTCAAATGAAAGCGTTAAGTGGCTCAAAACATTTGAGATTGAAGGAAAAGGCGTCTTGAACAATTCGATTGACGCTGACAACTATTACGCAAGTGCGTCAAATCGAGATTTCAGAAACGAGCTTCAACTAGCTGATGGTGATTTCCTAGTCTCATTCACAGGCCGTTTGATTCCCGAAAAGGGCATTAACGAATTGTTAGATGCCGCGAGGCAGTTACGCGACAGGCCAAATATAAAGTTCGCACTTGCAGGCGATGGCCCTTTGATGAGCATGCTCGAAAAAAATAACCCTGGAAACCTTACACTTCTTGGAAAACTACCGTCTGAAGATATTGCCGCGTTATTGATCTCAAGTGACATTTTTTGCCTGCCAACAAGATCAGAAGGGTTCTCGACCTCGCTTCTCGAAGCGGCAGCATGCTACACGACACCCATCATCACCAACGTTGGCGGTGTGCCAGAAATGATTCCGAGTAAAGAATATGGCGTTATTCTCCAAAGTCAATCAAGCACCGAGATTGCAGAAGATATCGTCAGCATTCAGGAAAATCCCGAACGAAATATAATATTAGCGCGAAACATCGGAGCAAGGGTTCGCGCAGAATTCTCGTGGCAAAGAACAGCAGAAAAAGTACTGCAAGCATGCCAAAAGGCAAACTCTCGCTGATATAGAAACATGTGGTGGCTGGTGAAATTTCTAGCGTATTCACCAGCCACCACATTGGCAAGTTAGAGCTATTGCAAAACTATAGAAAAGGTTCTCATCATATAAAGGCAATTGAGAACGACAATTGAACCAATCATAAGATTTGCGCTATTGATTTTAAATGACAGCGAGTTAAACCGACACCCTAACATGAACAGTGGTAAAACTGGTAAAAAGTATCTCCCTTGAATCCCGAGGATCACTGGTTCCGTATCAAACGTCCAACCGAGATACATGGAGACCATTACTGCTAACCAAGCCAGCAGAGGTACAATCAGGCAAAGAATTCTCAATCGTCCTTCCACACATCTTTCCTGATCAGGATCGCATCGAATATACGCCAGAAACAAAATCGCGAGATAGGCAAACACAATGTAGCTTGGCGCTACGATAGTGTTCTGAAACCAGCCCAAAGAGCCCCCGACTAACGTTTGAACATAAAAATCCCCTGTCAACAACATAGATCCCAAAAATAATCCGATAGTGGCTACAGGATCGGCCAATGCACTTTGAAGCGTATAAAAGTGGCCAAATTCATCCCCGCGTTGATCCAAGCCAGAAGAAGGCCCTGTTGCCATAGATGAAACCGAATTAAGCTTTGTAAGCACAAAGAGGAAAACAACTCCGGCACAAATACCAACTTTGAAAGCAAGCATTTGCTTGCGGCTAGCAAAACAACGCCGAGGAGCAAATAATCCAATAAGCAACGAAGCGCAATACACGAGTTTACAGGGAACGAGCAATATCTGCAGTATCACAATGAAGGCCAGGAGCTTATTAGTCGCCTGGTTTTCACTTATCCATAGCCGCAGCAATAGCGCAATCGACAAAAATGATAGGCCGATAGTGCCTGCATCATATGAATAAGACGCGCAGATATGAAGCGTCATAGGAAGAAGGCAAATGACCTTTAATCCATTTTTGCCGACGGGAGTCAGCCTGATAGCCATAAGAGCCAAGGCAGCGAACAGAATGAAATTTAATACCCTCCCTAAATAGAAGGTAACCACAGCATCAAAACCAGCCAGTCTTCCCAAACAAATTCCAAGTACTGAAGGCAATTTGATATAGAACGGATTTTGTGCTGAATTTAACGCCCCAGGACTCACCAACACCATGGTAGTCTCATGATTACCAGACGCCTCACCCAAGGAAGCTATCGTCTTGGAATACATATCAGCAGAAAGCTCATTCGCTATATACAAGTCAGCATCAGTTTGCCGCATTTCCAGCATGGTGTTTTCGTAATCAACCTCACCACCAAGTATGAGATCTGAGTAATAGTATGAAGACCAGTAATGAAACGTTTCATCTGGTACAGATCCAGGAGTAAACGCAAAAGTGAAAAATATACCAGAAATGAGCAGCACCGCAGCGAACAATTTTGTTGATTCAAGCGTGATACGTTTAAATAGCGCCAACGCGATGAGCGTGATAACACCAATAGCAATTAAACCAAAGATGGTTAGATACATCCTCGAATGGCAATTAGCATAGTAATACATGTAAATCAGCAAGATTGCCGCTGATAACAATACAATCTTGCTAATCTTTATATAAAAAGTTTTCTTTTCGCTTCTCGCGTTAATCATTATCTAAATCCGTATCCATTCGAATAGAAGTGCGCGCTTTGCTATATTTTGCACCAGCTCGGAACATAGAAAACCGACGTGCTAGCTGTCCCGAAATACGGATCACCGCTGCAATAATATTTGCTCCAACGAGTCCTGAGCTTGCCTTGTTCCTCTATGAAACGACGCATATTATTCCCTGACGAATCATATCCTCGACTGATAGATTCGTAATGATAGAGCTTCGCATCTGGGGTAAACACGACAAGGCGATTGGTGTCGCGAACCCTCAGGCAAAAATCAACATCATTGAAAGCAACTGCAAAATACTCATCGAAACCGCCCAATTCCTCAAACAACCGCTTCTCCACCATCATGCAAGCGGCAGTCACCACGGAAACATCCTGCGTGAGAACAGCACGTCGCATGTAGCCGGGATCATCTGCATCGATATTGTTGAACACATGAATTGGGCCAGCGACATCATTAACGCTCTGACATGCTATCATCAAAACGCCAGCATGCTGAACAGTGTTGTCGGGATAGAGCAATTTTGCGCCAACCGCACCGACGTCTTCCCTTTGGCAGATCGACAGCATCGAATCAATCCAGTCTCCAGCTATAACCTCTGTGTCATTGTTAAGGAAGAGAATATAATCTCCATCCGCCTGACCAACGCCAAAATTATTGATAGCGGAATAGTTAAACTCCTTTTCCCATTTCAGCAACTTAATGTTAGGGTATTCGGACATCAAACGCTCATAGCAGTCAAAAGTAGAGCTTTCGGTACTATTGTTCTCAACTATGTAAATATTGAAATTCGAGTAGGTTGTCTTCTTTTCGATAGAATCAACGCACCGCGTGAGTACCTTAGCGCAATCTTTGTTTGGTATAACGATGGACACCTTAGGTTGTCCGGAAATAGCATACTCAACTCGATAGAAGCAAGGTTTATCGGTTTCACAAGCAGTTGCACGGATCCCCAGTCGATTCAAATGCTGCTGAAGCGCTTTCTGTCCCGCCAAAGTTGCATATGATTTGTTTCCAGCATCCTTAGCCGTAGAGGTATCACTAATTCTCCAGTGATACAAGACATCCGGAACATGGTGAAATTGCTCCGTAAGCTCTGCTAACCTTAGCACGAAATCATAGTCTTGAGCACCATCGAACTCTTTTCGAAGCTTTAAGCTCTTTGCTAGCTCCGATCTCACAGTAAGCAAATGCGTAATATAGTTATGGCATCTCAACAAATCAATATTCAAATCTGATTTGAAATGCGGCGCAGCATACGTACCGGATTCAGTAAGAAAATCTTCATCGCAATAAAGAACATCAATCTGCGGATTGGCTTCAATCGCCTTCGCATATTCATATAGCACGCGTTCATCCAGCACATCATCATGATCAAAGAGCGCAATATAATCGCCAGTAGCAGCCTCAATACCAATATTGGTATTATCGGCAATACCAAGATTTCCCTCTAGCGTTATAACCTTTATTCGAGAATCTTGAAGCGCTTCCAATGCTGCACAGAGTGATTGGTCTTCCGGTGTTGCATTCACCAGGAGCAGCTCCCAATTCGTATATATCTGATCCTCAACGGACTGAATCATCTCGTTAAGAAAGCGAAGAGGAGTATGGAACAACGGGACAACAACGCTGAATGCGGTATTACCCGTTCGAACAAAATCATTTGGCTTTAAACCCCGAGAAAAGCGTTTTCTGGATTCAACGCTCCTCTCATAGGCAACTGGACCAGTGCATCGATAGAACAACGGGTTATATCGATCAGAAAACAAATCGATAGAGCATTGATCAAAACAAATGAAGCCGGATCTGCTGAGGTTGTCCGCAGCTGCTACCAAACAATAAGAAACGCATTCCTTGGAAAGACGAAGGGTAAAATCAACCTCGGTGCGCTTCAAACCCAAGGCAACCGTAGAGGAGGTCCTGCCGAATACGATATCCGCTGCGTCTACCTTGCATCCCTTGTTATCTAACAACGACAGAGAGAGTCCACTAGCGTTGACAGGAGCACAAACGAAGCCTTTGATAATATATTGCTGTTTTTCGTAGGATTCAACAAACGTGGTCAACCGAATATGGATTTGATCCGAGTAGGTGTAACCATCTATGTCACGTAAAGCCGATACAGTTTTAAAATCAAGTCTATAGTTAAGCCTCGATAGCCATTTAATCATGAATCGACTAATAGATTTTTTGGTCTTGGCTATCTCGTTACCTTTATCATCAAACACCACAGACTCAATGATAATTTTATCCGTATCCAACAAAGGCGTTGCCAGCACGTAGGTTCCCGCTTTTTGATACCTGTAGGACTCAATTGGCAACGGGACCCCGTCTTCAGAGCGCGCCAAGAAGCGAGTATGCGCATATTGCTGACTGCAATGGACAATCGTTTCAATATAAGCAATGCCATCGCCGCGGCATATTTTCCCAAATGAGATATGCATGTGATCGAATCCTTATAGAAAAATAGCAATCAAACAACTAATTATGCGATAGAAGAAGCAAGCATGGCCTGCTCCTCGGCGCCAAGCCCCAAACGACCGCCGACAAACAGCAACCGAGAAACGGAACTTGCATGAGAAGCGAGATAGTCAAGACATGCCGCCTCACTATCAAGGTTGGTTTTATCCATCATCATTAGCGCGGAATGATTCGCACCACCACAGCACCCAACAGTTAATAGCTCAGGCCACTGATCGAAATCGCGAGAGGCAATCATCAACTCCATTCCAGAACCCGATCGCCCGATAGAAGACATGAAGTCGAAGACCATCTTAAAGACCTCGAAGCAAGTATCTCCCTCACCAGCAGCAATTAGATTGGTACGCAAGCCCGCTGAATCGAATTCGTCCTGGAATTTCGATGCTCCGGGTCCAACAAGCGCAATGCGATTAATATTCGCTGATGTTAATGAAGCAATGATGGCAGAGCAATCTTCCTGCCATGGATTCAGCACGAAAACAGGAGCATGCTTGGCATACGTCATCGGCGAAAGCAAAAGCGATTGGGAATTGTCGGTGAAATCGACCACATATGCTTCGTCGCCCCATAAGCTATAATCCCTACCATAGTCGAATGCTTGTTGAGATAGGTCAGTCGCCGTAACGCCCTCGCCGAACGAAATAACTGTTGGCTTCCATGAATAAGATTCCAGCTGGTCGATAACCTTATCTTCCGGGCCATCGGACCTGAAAACGAAAATCTTATCGGGATGAAGCTCAAGCAATGCATGCTCTGCCGATTCGGATAACTTTTCATTTCCCCCGCATGCGACAATTGGGGCCCCTAGGGCACCAGCAAACCCACTTGCAACAACAGCATTTGCATGCGTCGAATCACCAACCAAACATACAGAGGAAGCCTCACGGCCCTTCCAGGACTGCAGCATCATTCGATTATTTCTGCTCCCAGAATTCTCGCCTTCGACAACCGAATAGCGACTCTTCAGCTCGTCATCGTCTTTAGCTAATGCAGTTTTAAGAGCATCGAACACACACTCTTCCGATTCTTTGCTGCCGGTGCGTCCTCCCAAGCCCCCATAAATTCGAGCAACGTATCCGGCATCGCCCATCAACCGCGTATGGCCCTTTTCGATCCAGATAGCTTTGTTGCACAAACGGGCAATCTGATCATTGCTATGCGAGACGATCAGAACGGTAACCCCGTGCTCTTCAATAAGTTGCGTGATACGGTTTTCGCACTTTCGTTGGAACATAAAGTCGCCAACGGAGAGGACTTCGTCCACTACGAGGATTTCAGGGACGATAACCGTAGCGATGGCAAACGCGATGCGCGACACCATGCCTGAGGAGTAGTTCTTAAGCGGCATATCCAGGAATTTTTCCACCTCTGCAAATTCGACGATCTCATCGAAATGCTCGTTGATGAAGTCCTTTGAATAGCCCAATAACGCACCGTTAAGGTAAATGTTCTCGCGCGCCGACAGGTCCATGTCGAAACCAGCACCAAGCTCGATCAGCGGGGCGATATTGCCATTGACCGTGCATTTTCCTTTGGAGGGCTCAAGCACTCCCGCAATTATCTTCAGAATAGTCGACTTGCCTGAGCCGTTGGTTCCCATGATGCCGAAAACGTCGCCCTTTCGCACTTTGAAAGAAACGTCGTCCAGCGCTTTGAATTCCTCAAAGAACAGCTTGCCACGCGCAATGGCAATCGCATACTCCTTCAGATTATTCAACTGCTCGCTTGCCATATTAAACGACATGGAGACATGCTCCACATCGATCATAACCGGGCGATTATCCTCTTCCTCAGCCGGCAGCTGATCGGAAGAAAGAACGCTCGTGTTCACATTTTCCGGCATAGCCACCCACTCCTAAACGTAAAGAATGAACTTCTTTTCTTGCTTCTTGAAAACTGCAAAACCCACTATAAGGGCACCGACACCGCAAAAAAGGCAAATGGCAATCTGCTCAAGAGTTGGCGCTGAGCCGTACAGTGCAATCTCACGGAAGAACGACACATAGTAGTACATAGGGTTTGCATTCATAATCGGAACGGCCCATTCCGGCAAAATCTCAACGGGGTAAAACAGCGGCGTAGCGTAAGTCCAAGCGGTTAGCAGCACGCTCCATAGGTGCATAACATCGCGGAAGAAGACCGACAAGGCAGCCAGCAAAAGACCAACTCCAAGACTAAATAGGAAAATCGTCAGCAAAAGGAAGGGAAGCCAAAGGATGTTAACGGTTGGCACGACCTTGAAGAACAGCATAACCGCTACAACAGCGATAAGCGACACCATGAAGTTCACCAGCGCAAACGACACCTTTTCCAGAGGAAACAATGCTTTGTTAATGCGAATCTTCTTGATAAGCGGAGCCGAATCGATAATCGAGCTCATCGCGGAAGAGGTAGCATCGGACATGAACGTGAACAACGTCTGACCCAAGATCAAATACAACGGGAAGTTCTCGATGTTAAAGCGGAACACCGTAGAGAACACAGCCGTCAGGACGATCATCATAAGAAGAGGGTTAAGGACCGACCAAAGAACGCCGAGCATACTACGGCGATACTTTAACTTGAAGTCTTTCGACACAAGCGAACGCAGGATAAACCAATCGCGTTTAACTTGCTTCGTGCACAAAGCCATGGACGTAGCCACCTTAATCGCGTACTGAACTAACCCTTCGAGAAGGGAATCGGCGTTGACGCCATTCCTGTATACAGTATCAGAACTGCGAGGCCGTGATGCATTCCCCTTGAAATACGCATTAGACACGATCGCCTGATAGCATGCGTAGGCATGAGCATATGCAGCATCTAGTATCATAAGCACTGCATCAACCGACTGGAGGACCCATGCCCAAAGCATCAATCATCATCCCTTGCTACAATGCAGAGCGCTACCTTGCGGCTACCGTTCAAAGCGCGCTTGCGCAAACCATGGGCGACATCGAGGTCATCTGCGTTGACAACAACTCTACCGACGGCACTCCCGAAATCCTCAAGGAGCTCGCCCGCCAAGACCATCGCATCGTTCTCGCAAAGGAATCCGAGCCAGGCGAAGGCCCGACGCGCGACCACGGGCGAGCCCTCGCAAGCGGCGAATGGCTCTACTTCCTGGACTCCGACGATATCATGGAGCCCACGTTGCTCGAGCACGCCATGCACCAAGGCGAGCAGGACGATTCCGACATCGTGATATTCCGCACCACGTACCTCGATGGCAAGACCGGCGAGCGCCGCCCTTGCCCCGAATGCTTCGATACCTCATGGATCCGCAACTGGGCCGATGCCAGCAGGCGCGTCTTCTCCCCCGCTGACAACCCTGAGCGCATTTTCAACTCGTTTCAAAACTGGGTGCACAACAAACTGTTCCGCGCATCGTTCGTCCGCGAGCACAATCTGGTTTTTCAGCACGTCAAGCGCATGGCGGACATCCTGTTCACCTGCCGCGCGCTTTCGGAGACCAAACGGATCTCGCTGCTCGACGAGTCGCTGCACTTCTACCGCTGCAACAACCAGAACAGCGCGCTCTACACCGCCGATGCAAGCCCCCTGGACTTCTACCAGGCATTTCTGGCGCTGCGTGCATCGCTGGAGGACAACGGGACCTGGCAGCTCTATCATGACTCATTCGTGAACTGGGCCGAGGAAGCCGTAGCCATGAACGTCTACCGCGCCAAATCGTTCGAATCGTTCGCGGCAATCGTCGACGCGATGAAGAGCAAAGGGCTCGCACGTCTGGACATCACGAATTTCCCTATCGAAAAAGCATTCGTCCCAATCAGACACGAATGCTGCATGCGCATAGCCGAAAAGGACCTCGCGGAAATCGCCTTCCATTATTTCGTCCTTGAACGCAGGCATATGAACGACCTGGAAACGCAACTCTCGGAAATCCGCACCTCCACCACATTCAAGGTTGGCGAAAAGCTGGTCTCCCCGTTCGCAAAAGTCAAAGATCGGTTGGGGAAATAGGACGCATGGACCGGCCCCGCAACCCGCGAAACCGGCCCGAACCTCGCCCCGCCCGGAGAGCGAGCAACCCGGCGGCGTCGCACTGGCGCATCATCACGGCACAAAAACACTGTCGCAACCGTGCGAACGGACCCCGTTTCCCGGTCGTGCGGCCTTATCCCCGCCAATCCCCCAACTCCCACCAGTCGCTGAGCTGGTTGAGGTTTGGATTCACCGCGGGATCGTTGCTAGCGAAAAACGCCGGGTGCTTGGCGATGATGCGGCTTTTCTCTTGCAGCAACCTTGCCGCCAGGCGCGCGTCGGTCGACTCGCGGCCGCGCGAGGAAAACTCGCGATGGCGCAAAACGGCGCGCGGTTCGTACACCACCACTCTGCCCGCCTCCCCGACGCGCAGGCAAAAGTCACCATCATTGAAGCCCACCGCAAGCTGCTCGTCGTAGCCTCCCAGCTCGTCGAACAGCTTGCGGGAAACCATCTGGCACGCACCGGTGACCATGGAGTATTCCTGCGGCATGCCGGCGGAATACGCATACCCGAGCGCGTCACCGGGCAGGTCTCGATTCACGTGCGCAAAATCGCCATTCCCGTTCGCGATCATGCCGGCATGCTGGATCAGACCATCCCCAAACAGCAGTTTTGCGCCCACAACGCCAACCTCGGGACGCATCAGATCGCCGAGCATACGCTCGATCCAGGCAGGTTCGATCACCTCGGTGTCGTTGTTCAGCAGCACAAGGAAATCGCCCTTGGAGCAGGCCGCGCCAAAATTAACGATGCTCGAATAGTTAAACCCGTTTTCGCAAGGAGCACCCTCGACAAGGAGGTCAGGACTCCAGGTTTCAACGCGAACGCACGCGTCGGCGGCTAAACGCTCGTACAGTGCGAACGTCTCCGCCTCGCTGCTATTGTTCTCGACGACGATCACTTCCAGGTTTTCATGCGTCGAACGATCCAGAATCGACCTTACGCACCTCTCGAGCAAGTCAGCATGGTCTTTACTCGGGATAACGACGCTCACCAGCGGCTTCTCGTCGGGTAGCGCAAACCTCGCATCATATGTGTACGGCAATTCCCCATCGCCCACAACTGCCCGCAAACCCCTTCTTTCCAAATGCCGCTCAAGCGCCAGCTTGCCCGCCGTATGCGCATAGGGCTTCTGGTCGCCTCCTCCAGCGGTCGAACCCTCATGCTCACGCCAATGGTACAAAACCCTCGGTTCGTGATGGATACGACGGGCAACCTCGAAGCACCTCAACGTCAAATCATAATCCTGCGCGCCCGCGACATCCGGCTGCGACCGCTCGGTGCGCTCAAGGACGTATCGGCTGACCATCAGGAAATGAGTCACGTAGTTATAGGCGTACAGTTTAGTGAGATTCGGGTAGGTTTTAAAAGCGGGATTGCGCAGCTCGCCTTCATATAGGCGATCCTCATCGGAATAGAATAGATCGATATCGGGGTTATCGGACAATGCGGCAACATAGCGGAATAACGCGTCAGGCTCGAGCACGTCATCATGATCGAGAAACGCCACGTAGTCGCCTTCGGCCAGCTCGATGCCCTTGTTCGTGTTGGTGGCGATATCGCGGTTCGCAATCGCCTGCATAACGATGCGAGCGTCATCCAACGAAGCCAAATAATGCTCGACCTCCTCGTTTTCCCCACTGGCGTTCATCAGCACAAGCTGCCAATTATCGTAGGATTGCGCCTTGACCGATTCCACGCAATCCCGCAAAAAGTTAAGCGGCGGGTTGAACACGGTCACAACAATGCTGATCAGCGGATGCAGCAACGCGCCAAGCGTGGAGCGTTGCAGGGAAAGCTCGGCGCTCGTCGCGCGATGCGCCGCCGACCACAGACGATAGTCTTTCGACGCGCACGCCCCCGAGGCAAGCCAGGTGCTATAGCCCCGCGCGGCCTGCACATCGCTGGGATACCCGCAGGCAAAAGCACCTGCTTCCGGCGCGCCCTGCGGCGCAAACGTCACGCAAGCATGCTCGATGGAAGCATCCAGCGGCACTGAAACACTCACGATCCGCTCCAAAGCGCCATTGGCGGCGGAGACAGGCACAACGTGATCTTCCATGATCACAGGAACGCAATCCACAGCCTGCATCTGCCCATCCACCACCTGCACGGCAATGGCATCGCGCGCATCGCATCGCGGGAAACAGCACGCGAACCGCCACACGTTCTTGCCTTCGAATGGGTACACGCCAGTCAACCTTGCGAACGGCTCACCGGGAACTTGACGGTCGTCAAGGCTTCTCATCAGCTCCGCAAGCTCAGGGTTCGAACGAGAGAACAACTTCGATTGGATGGCGGAAAGCCGCGGATTATACGCCGCACGACAACTCACGCTGGCACTGTCGTCCGATGCAGACGAGGAAAGCTCCACCGTCACGGACATCGCAAGCATAGGGACGGAAACGACGGCTATCCGCGTATCTGCAGGGCAAAACGCGCCTGGGGCGAACACGCGAAGCTCTCGCGGAACGTCGGACCCGCCCTTCGCGAAGGCGCGCGCGACCAGTTTCCCCTCAAAGGCTACGCAAAACGCGAAATGCGCCTTGCCATACCCACGGCACAAGCCTAAAAACGAGATTCGCTTCATATACTCCCCAATGCGTGATTTCGATTATTGCCCTAGTATAAAAGCAAGAACTGGAAGCGCGGCGCGCGCACCGGGAAAGCCCACACCAAAGCAAGGATGAAAGACGCATGATCTCGATAAGCTCCATTCGGAAACGCATGAGGCCGCTCGCCTGGGCAATGCTGTTTCTCTACTCGGCGGTTTTGTCGCTGTCGGTCATCGCATCGAACCATATCGTTATCGCCGGCGGGGAATACAGCACCTGGGAAGTCAACCGAATCAGCCCATACGGATACGGCGACCTAGCCCTGTTCGCATTCGCATTCATCCTGTGCTTCACTATCGGTATGCTGGTGCTAGCCTCGCTGTTCCCGACACCGGAAGCCTGCGAAGGCAAAAGTCCCTCACTTGAAGTCGCACGGCTCAACCGAAAGCCGATCCTGCTTATGAGCGTCGTTCTGTTCGCCCTCTATCTGCCTTATCTTCTGGCATATTGGCCGGGCCTGATATTCGGCGATTCCGTCTCGTCGCTGTCGCAATCCTTGGGTTTTTCCGACTACAGCAATCACCATCCGTTGGCCTTCACCCTATGCGTGAAGGCGTGCTTGTTCGTAGCGCACATGCTGGGCTTGTCGAATTCCGCAGGTTGCGCGCTGTTTACCATCATCCAAATGGTGGCGCTTTCGCTGTGCTTCGCGACGACCGTCCAATGGGTGATGCAGCGGACGGGATGCCACCGCATATGGCGTTTCGTCCTGCTGGCGTTTTTCGGCATACCCCCCCTATTTCGCAACTTACACCA
>NZ_HE611016.1:505043-510350 GCF_000236865.1 Senegalimassilia anaerobia JC110
CATTGCCATGTGGAAGGACCCGTTGTTCTCCGCGGCCGTGTTGATGTTGACGTTGCTGATTTTCGACCTGGTGGCATCGAAGGGGCGTGTCCTTCAAACCGAGAAAGCCTGGCTGCCTGTATTCGCCCTCTCGTGCCTGGTCGCATGCCTGTTCAGAAGCAACGGGATCTTGGTGGTGATACTGCTCGCGGTCGTATTGGCCGCGATGGCGCTGCGATGCCGGAGCGCATACAAGAAACCCGCTGCCATCGGTGCGGCAACGGCGATCGCGGCGATGCTGCTCACCGGGCCCGTTTTCAACGCATTGGGCGTCACGCCCGCCGCAAAAGCCGAAGGGATCGGCATCCCGCTCAACCAAATGGGGCGCGTCGCCGCAACCGGCGGAATCATATCGGACGGAGACGAGCGTTACCTCAACGAGTTGCTTCCCCTGGAGCTCTATGAAACCGTTTACACGCCAACATGCGTGGATTCCGTTAAGTGGAACCCCGAGTTCAACGAAGAGGCCTTGTCGGACGACTTCTGGCGACATTGGCTGTCCATGGGAATCAAAAACCCGGTAACGTATCTCGAATCGTGGGAACTGCAAACCGTGGGCTATTGGTCCATTAATCAACCGCAGGCGTTATCGCACAACAGGAACATCGCAGCCGGGGTGCCGCGTAACAGCCAAGATCCGGTAAGTCTCGAAGCATGGGAAATCTATCCACAAAACAAGCTCGGCAATGACGCAGTGCATAGCCTGCTGTGCACCGACCAGGGCTTCGTTCCCATCGGATGGCTCTCCTGGTTCGCTCTCTTCGCGGCAATCGCCCTGTTCAACTGCAAGAAATCGGCATGGTTCGTTTCACTGGTCCCAACCACCGCGATCATCGCCGCATTGCTGGTCGCCTCCCCGATCTGGTACTGGGAACGCTACGCGGTCGCCCTGCAATTCTTGTTGCCATTTTACGTGGTGATGCTGTACTGCACAGGCAGTGTAAGACGGCGGCCGGTTCCTATTGAACAGCGCGCAAGGCTCTCAAAGATATTCGCATCACCAAAGACGCGCACCGTCTGATGGTTGGCGATGATGCAAAAGGTGCATCCGCCAGCAGAAGGGAACGCTAACACAAAACGATGCCGCCATGGCTAACGAATTCGTCTGAAGCGCAGTCAACCATATGCGCGAGAACACCGTTGCAGCGAGCATCGTGCGCGCCGATATGTGGCGTGCCGCAAAGCCGCGCACCGTTCACGGCGATTTCGAGGACAACCTGGCTCTTGTCACCAATGACGAGCAGCTGATCAAGCACGTGACCGTCGCCACGTTCACGCCCACCGACGCACTCGCAGCGTTAAAGGCAATAAGATAAAAGAGCTAGCCCTGCGGCTCCTCCGTGTCGCTGGCCACCATCACGTGGCTGACGAACTGCGGGTCGTCGCGCCACGGAGCAACTTTGCCCGAAGCCAAGGTTTTGGGCAAATCAATGATGCGCTGGTTCGAGGACCCCCGAAACCGCAGCGTGATGTCATGATGCGCCTGCACAAACGGGCCATCCACCAGCACATCGATAGCCACCAGCAAACGATCGGTCACCTCGGTGTGACGCGGACTCTCAGGATTCCGCAAATCCTCAAGCAGATCGCCCGTGTAGCACCAAATCGTCTTCTCAGGATACGCCTCACGCACGCGTTCGACGAAATCGACCAAGGCGCGCTGGTTTTCCGGCTCCATAGGCTCGCCACCCAAAAGGCTCAAACCGTCGACATATTCTGGCGCCAGGCTCTCGATGATTTCGTTTTGCACTTCAGACGAAAACGGCTTCCCCGCCGTAAAATCCCACTGCTCGGGGTTGAAGCAACCCGGGCACCCATGACGACACCCCGACACGAACAGGCTGGTGCGCACGCCCTCACCATTGGCGATGTCGAAGTATTTAATCTCAGAGTAATTCATATCCCACCAGCCCCATTCGCAAAACACAGCAGCGGTATCAACAAGTTGGTTCTACCTATCATGATTCTTCGCTCTACTACGTGCAACCCATACCACCAGCGTTCCGGCAAACGGTTTTAGTAAAGCAGCCGCAATGAAGCGCAATCCTGACACAACGAGGCTGTCAAAGCCGCGCAATTCGGCACCTATGCTGCACTCAAAACATAAATGCCTTTCGATGGCAGTCAACCCCGCAAACCCATCGGCGACAACATCATGTAGCCACAGGGAAGCGCAATCTCAGCAAAAAAAGAGCCTAGCTAACGACAGATCAATACCCATACCGTAACCTGCGCAAATGCTGCAGAAGAGCCCCAGCACCATTCGCGCATCCCAATGACCCCGCCAGGCGCAGACAGCACGCAAAACCGCCCAATGCTCAAATAAACGCACTGCAGAGATATCGCAACCTGCTGAAAATAGCTTCCAGCCGCACGCTGGCTAACCCTATTCCTCAACAAGCGCAGGAATACTGGCGATCGCAGCAGCCACCGCTGCATCGACATCGGTCATAGGCACGTCGGTGGCATTCACGCTAATGCAGTCAGCATGCTCGATGCCGTAGACCTTAGCCAAACCCTTCACGTTCTGCCAGCCCAGGTCCTGCTCATCGGTCGCAAAACCACCGCGCGTAGTAACATAATGCAGCTTGCTAGCCCGACACATGCCAACAGGGCCATGATCGGTATAGCGGTTCACAATGCCCACCACGCTGATGTGCTCGAAATACACCTTCAGCAACGCCGGGTAAGCGCCCTCCCAAAACGGCGCAGAAATGACGATCTCATCCGCCTCGGCAAACTGATGAGCCAAGTCAAACATGGCGTCATCATAATCCTCCGCGTAACGCAATTCATTGCGACGCACCAACGTCTTCGAAGTCAACGGAAGAAGCCCCAGGTCCTCAAGCACCAGCTGCTCAAGAACGTATTCGCCAGTAGACAGCAAATGCTCAACCAAAGCATCTGCAATCCGCTTCGTACGCGAAGTCTCACGCAACACGCAGCTATCGATATACAGCAGCTTCTTCATCAGGCTCACCAATCTCTATTCATGCCCAAATTCAACTATCATGCCAACGGTACCACGGCTCAACTCAAACCGTATAGCAAAACACCAGAAACAAACTCAGCGAGAAATCAACCCGCCTCGCATCCCGAATCAAATCGCCGGTACCGCGAATAACATCACCATAAACCACGCTGCAGCCGTGCTTTTCCCGAGCCGCCAATTGGCCCCGCCGTTGATTCTACAAGCCGATAAAGCCAGCAGGCGCGGATTCTAAGCCGAATGCCATCACTAATATCTGTCCTGGATTATTTCGCAAACTGTGGCTTCCCGATGCGTACCACAAGCAGTATTCCGGAACGCTCAAACCTATGCAAAAGGCGGTCTGCCGGATAGTACCGGCAGACCGCCATCAAAATATACGGGCATATTGCGCCATCGCAAGAACAAGCGGGAAAACATACGAAACGATAACGGCGCAAATTCGCGACTACAAGAGCTCGAACAAAACGCCCTATAACGCAAAGCAAGAGACTCGAGCGCAAGCGGGCAAGCTACAAACGACATCAACAAGGACATCGCCAATACAGCAATCACGAAAAGCTACGAAACCCTTAAACAACTACCCACTGATACAAGTCGGGCAATTGACGCAGCATACGGCGCAAACCCCCCGCAAGCTGACATCTTAAAACCGCCTTACGCCGTTGCGAGCGCCTGCTCCAAATCGGCCAGCAAGTCCTCAGTAGACTCGATGCCGCAGCTCAAACGCACCATATCCGGAGAGATACCGCAAGCCACCAGCTCCTCGTCATTCATCTGGCGATGCGTAGCATTAGCCGGATGCAGCACACACGTGCGAGCATCGGCGACATGCGTGGCAATCTGAGCCAGCTTCAGACTCTTCATGAACTGCTCAGCCGCAGCGCGACCGCCCTCAAAACCAAAGGACACCACACCGCACGTACCATTGGGCATGTACTTTTGAGCCAGCTCATAATACTGATCGCCCGCCAAACCAGGATAGCGAACAAAGCGGATCTTCGGATGCGCCTGCAAAAACTCAGCAGCAGCCTGGCCATTCTTGCAATGCTGAGGCATGCGCACATGCAGGCTTTCCAAACCAAGATTCAGAATGAAAGCATGCTGAGGGCTCTGAATCGAGCCGAAGTCACGCATAAGCTGCGAGGTGCATTTCGTGATGAACGCACCGCCCTGCCCAAACTTCTCTGCATACACAACCCCGTGGTAACTCTCATCCGGAGTCGTGAGCCCGGGGAACTTGTCAGCATGCGCCATCCAGTCAAACGTGCCTGCATCAACAATGCAGCCGCCCACACACGCACCATGACCATCCATATACTTGGTGGTGGAATGCGTAACGATGTTCGCACCCCATTTGATCGGATTGCAGTTCACCGGCGTCGGGAACGTGTTGTCCACAATCAGCGGCACGCCATGAGCATGCGCCTCATTGGCAAAACGCTCGATATCCAGAACAGCCAGCGCGGGGTTCGCAATCGTCTCGCCAAACACGCACTTGGTGTTCGGACGGAAAGCGGCCTCGAGCTCCTCATCAGAGCAATCAGGGCTCACAAACGTACACTCAAGACCCATACGGTGCATGGTATGAGCCAGAAGATTGTAGGTGCCACCATAGATAGCACTGGAAGCAACAACATGATCGCCAGCACCGGCAATATTGAATACAGCAAAGAAGTTCGCAGCCTGACCGGAGCTAGTCAGCATTGCAGCAGCGCCGCCCTCCATCTCGCAAATCTTCGCAGCAACATAATCATTGGTCGGATTCTGCAAACGAGTATAAAAGTAGCCAGATTCCTCCAGGTCAAACAGCTTACCCATATGCTCCGAAGTATCGTACTTCCAAGTAGTGGACTGATAAATCGGAATCTGACGCGGCTCCGCATCACCCGGACGATAACCACCTTGCACACACGTAGTGCCCATATGCTCGCTCATACCAACTCCTCATCTCAACAAAGCAACATCGAAACATGATTATGATGCCAAACAATTAGTATGCCGTATCAAACCTACCAAAACGATGGCCAACAACCCGAGAAAAGGAAAACTCCAACGAAAGCGAGAGACAATACGCAACAATACAGCAGATGAAAAGGTGCCACGAAAACAAGCAGAGCGAAAGCTACTCTCAAGTCTAGATAGAACACGCGAGACGAATCCCCTCGCAAGCCCAGCCTCGCCTGCGGCGCGCCTGTGCAATCTACCGGCCAGCTCGGCAGCCCGCGGCGTCGATCGCGGCATCCCGCCGGGCAATGCCGCCCAACACACGAAAAGGG
>NZ_HE611017.1:0-18847 GCF_000236865.1 Senegalimassilia anaerobia JC110
TCAACTTCACATTCTGCACACATATGGGGCTCGGAGGGGGCTCGAGGGGCGCATTGCGGGCCCCTTGTAGCTAGGAGGGATTCGGGCGGTTTGCGCCCTTCCCTGTATATAAGATGGACGCGCACGGAGCGGGAAGGCGTTGCGCCTTCCCATGCCCGCGATGCCTCTATATATAGATGCGACGCGGAGAGATGCCCGATTCCACAGCGGGAGACGCGCGGGCGGGCGCATGGGGAGCGCAAGGCCCTTCAGCGCACCCATCCCCCGCCAGATTGATATCCAATGGCGTGGCGAAACTACCAGCAAGCTGCTGCGCTGATGGGCGCAATCCCCGGATGGGCTCCGCACGGCGCGGCATTGCTCCGCTAACGTGCCGCACGGACATGCTGCAGCAATGGAACTCGCTCCTGGCCGCAAGGTACTCCGGCTATAAGACACTGAGCTAGACGAGAGGTTTGTTCTGGCTCAAAAGGACATTCCGGTATTACGAGACGAGGGGCTTGTTCTGGCCCATAAGGACAGATGGGTATTTCGTCGTATCGCGAGCAGATTCGAAGCCTGCCTTCTCCCTTACTGATGCAATACCTGCTTTTAACAATCAGTCGCTACTATTCGAATCAGGTTTGGCGGGTTGGGCCACGGACGGCAATGGGATGCAGTCGGCATTGCTTGGCTCTACTTGCTTGGCTATGCGCTTCGGTTCGCCTGCGCGCGCTGATGGCGTTTAGGAGGTTTGGCATGGGACGCGTGAAGCTTCATCTTGTGAGGTATATGGGTACGTACACCATCCTGATGTTCGTCAGCTTCCTGTTATGGCAAGCTGCCGGATGCCCCGCGAGGTCTTTAAGCGTAGGGGTTTCTATTTGGGACGCCGCTTTTGCGGCGGGCGCGGCGGGCAATCCTCTGGCGCTTGCTTCCGATTTCCTTATTCAGTTCTCTCTTGTGGCATATCCGCTGTATTGTGCGATCAAGGGTATTTGCAAGCACATTTCTGGTCGTAAGGGCGGGCTGCGCAGGACGCAGAGGGCGCTTTCCTGCGACATCCCTTCGACCTCTGCTCGTTAGCAGACTTTCCGAATCGTCTTGCTGACGGTTTTCGCCATGGTTCGCCTTGAGGCCTCCCGAAGGTGTGTTGTCACGCGGCGTTCGCAGTATGATCGCATCCTGCAGGTTGGCTTCTTCGCATTCCGTTATGGGGGCATTTGCGTGATTGCAAATGTCCCCTTTCTTGTCTAGCGGTGGCTGAATGCCGTTATCGCGATATTTGCCCTACTTCCGTGTATTGCAGTTGCCAATCTTCGGCAGAAGCCGTTTTCTGCGTTTCCACGCAACGTCTCACAGCCTTGAACCGCTTCTATCGTTACTATGATTACCATCTTATGTTGCGCACACTGCACCGTTTACGCACTCGCCGCTTCGGACGTACGTAATCGTTGCCATCGTGCACGATAAGCCGAACGCGCGGTGCGTAACAGGCAAACGCAACACGCATGGCAGGGCTTTTGCCTCGAGCGATTGCATATACGCGATTGCGCAGAGCAGTTCGATAGGGCAAAGCCCGACAACGGCCTTCGCCCCGGACTGTTCAAGCTCATGGAGTCGCGTCGATACGCCGGGGCTTCGGGGATGGGCGGCCGTGGAGGCATAAGACGGGGGCCCGCGAAGCTTGCCGTATGCCTGCAAGCGTGCAGACCCGTAGGCTTGCTGATGCGTAAACCATCCCGCTAAACGATGACGAAAGGAACGGCGAATGAGCGCAGAGAATGCTTCGCATATCGATGATTTGAGGTTCAAGGCGGAAAATGAGGACGGGGTCGTGCTGGAGTGCGAGGCTCTGCTTATGTTCGATAGCCCGTTTTTCGGGAAAAGCTACATCGTGTACACCGATGGCGGCACCGACGAGGACGGGTTCACGAACGTATATGCATCCTCCTACAGCAAGGATACGCTGATGGTGCCCGAGGATTCGGGGTTCGCTTCCATCGACCTGTCCCCCATTGAGGACGACGAGGAGTGGAATATCATCCAGGAGCAGCTTGAGCGGTATCAGCAGGCGGCGGGCGGCGCCGAGCCGCAAGACGGAGAGGACCCGATCCCGCTGATCACCGAGCTGAACAGCGGAGGCGAGCTGGAGCCTTCGTTCGAGTACCGCTTTGAGGACGGCAGCACGGTGACGTTTCTGATGGAGCTGAACGAAGAGCCGGAAAACGAGCTTGACCTGGTGCGATTCAGCATGCCTGCAAGCGAGCACGAGCGTTTGGTGAACGCTTTCCTTCAGGAGCAGTTCGGAGGGTACGACCCCGCTGACTCCGGGCAGCAGCGTACCCGACAGGTTCTGGAAGCCATGGTGGTAAGCCGCAGCGAAGACGGGATGTGCATGCTGGAGCCCCAGCAGTGCCACGTGTTCTACAAGCATCGCAACGACGCGCTGCAGGCATAACGCGAAAGAGAACAGAGGAGGGGCCGAATCCTTATGGATTCGGCCCCTCTTGTTGCGGTTTACCCTTGAAGCAAGAGCAGAAATCGCAGACCAGCCAGGCTTGCGGGCGTAGCGCATAGGTGGCGAAGAAGCCGAGACAGCCCGTCCACGCCAAGCATTTTGCCGATCATCTTATAAGGTGCACCCAGGCAGGAGGCTATGCCAAGCACTTTGGCGCCCATCGTGAACAGCTTGCGGCGCTGCTCACGAAAAGCGGACCGGCAGCGCCCGCGGGCATGCCTTCCGACCCGATGTGCGTGCCGCGCGTGAGCGCGTTTTCGCATACGGTGACCTGGTGGTTCGACAACGGCGCGCATGCAACGCCCGGGCAGGTTGCCGCCTGATGCACGCAGACATGGGGCTACAGGAAGCGTATAGCAAACCTTGCACAAACGCAGGAAAGCCGCCTGCAGGCGGCTTTCCTGGTGTAGCAGGTTGTTTACGGAACGAGCGCCCCTGCGTTTGCAGGAGCAGCGCGGCTCTTGAGCAACGTGCGGACCTGCTTGAAGATCCGCGATCCCTGGCCGACATTCAGATCCGCTGGCAAGCAGCTAGCCTGTGCCTACAGATGCAGGACGCGGTCCTTGATCTCTTGGGTGCGGCCCTGGTTCCAGAACTGGGTACCGATGTATCCGCAAGTACGACGTGCGACGTTGAGTTTCTCCTGATCGCGGTTGCCGCACTTCGGGCACTCCCACACGAGCTTGCCGTCATCCTCGACGATTTGGATCTCGCCGTCGTAGCCGCATTCCTGGCAGTAGTCCGACTTCGTGTTCAGCTCCGCGTACATGATGTTGTCGTAGATGTACTGCATGACGCGGATAACGGCCTTCAGGTTATCCTGCATGTTAGGCACCTCGACGTAGCTGATGGCTCCGCCAGGGGAAAGGCGCTGGAAGGCGCTTTCGAATTTCAGCTTGTCGAACGCGTCGATCTTCTCGGTGACATGCACGTGGTAGCTATTCGTGATGTAGCCCTTGTCCGTGATGCCCGGGATGATGCCGAAGCGGCGCTGGAGGGCCTTCGCGAACTTGTACGTGGTGGACTCGAGCGGCGTACCGTACAGCGAGAAGTCGATGTTGGTGGCCGCCTTCCACTCGGCGCACTTGTCGTTCATGCGCTGCATGACCTCCATGGCGAACGGAGTGCCCTCGGCGTCGGTGTGGCTGTGGCCCGTCATGTACCTAACGCACTCGTACAGGCCGGCGTAACCGAGGCTGATGGTGGAGTAACCGCCGTAGAGCAGCTTGTCGATGGGCTCGCCCTTCTCAAGGCGTGCGAGCGCGCCGTACTGCCACAGGATGGGCGCTGCGTCGGACAGCGTGCCCTTCAAGCGGTTATGGCGGCACATAAGGGCCTTGTAGCACAGCTCGAGGCGCTCGTCAAAGATCTGCCAGAACTTGTTCATGTCACCGTACGAGGAGAGCGCTACGTCAGGCAGGCTGATGGTGACGACGCCCTGGTTGAAGCGACCGTAGTACTTCGGCTTGCCCGGCTCGTAGTTGCCGGCGTTTGCCACGTTGTCGTAGCCGTTGCCGGAGCGGTCGGGCGTGAGGAAGCTGCGGCAGCCCATGCAGGTGTAGCAATCGCCGTTGCCCTCGGTCTCGCCCTTCGACAGCTTCAGCTCGCGCATCTTCTTCTCGGAGATGTAGTCGGGCACCATGCGCTTGGCCGTGCACTTCGCCGCCATCTTGGTGAGGTAGAAGTATGGGCTGTCCTCGGTAACGTTGTCCTCCTCAAGCACGTAGATGAGCTTGGGGAACGCCGGGGTGATCCACACGCCTTCCTCGTTTTTGACGCCCTCGTAGCGCTGAGCGAGCGTTTCCTCGATGATCATGGCGAGGTCGCGCTTCTCCGCTTCGCTGCGCGCCTCGTTGAGGTACATGAAGACGGTGACGAACGGCGCCTGACCGTTGGTGGTCATGAGCGTGACCACCTGGTACTGGATGGTTTGCACGCCGCGGCGGATCTCGTCGCGCAGACGGCCCTCGACGACCTCGGTGATGCGATCGGCGTTGGCCTCGAGGCCCAGCGCATTGATCTCCTGCAGCACCTGACGGCGAATCTTCTGGCGGCTGACCTCAACGAACGGCGCAAGGTGCGTCAGCGAGATGGACTGGCCGCCGTACTGGCAGCTGGCCACCTGGGCGATGATCTGCGTGGCGATGTTGCACGCGGTGGAGAAGCTGTGCGGGCGCTCGATGAGCGTGCCGGAGATGACGGTGCCGTTTTGCAGCATGTCCTCCAGGTTGACCAGGTCGCAGTTGTGCATATGCTGCGCGAAGTAATCGGAGTCGTGGAAGTGGATGATGCCCTCGTTGTGGGCCTCGACCACGTCGGCCGGCAGGAGCAGGCGCATGGTGATATCCTTGGAAACCTCGCCTGCCATGTAGTCGCGCTGCACGGAGTTGACCGTGGGGTTCTTGTTCGAGTTCTCCTGCTTGGCTTCCTCGTTGTTGCACTCGATGAGCGACAGGATCTTGTCGTCGGTGGTGTTGGACTGGCGCTTGAGCGTTTGGTTGTAGCGATAGATGATGTACTTGCGCGCGACGGAGTAACGGCCCTGCGCCATGATCTGGTTCTCGACCATGTCCTGGACCTCTTCCACGGACACGGTATGGCCCGAGCGGCTGCAGAGCCACTCGACGCTGTGCGCCGCCAGCGCGATCTGGTCTTCGGTCAGGCGCTCCTCGGGAACGACATCCCCGTTGGCACCCTTGATGGCGTTGACGATCTTGTTGATGTCGAACGTAACCTCGGAGCCGCTGCGCTTGATGATCTTCATGCCGCTCACACCCTTCTTGCTTCTCGCGCAAGGTGCCTGGCGGGCGCCTTGCGGATTACCTTCATCCGAGCGCAAAAGGCCACACAGGGCATGACCTGCGCGTTCGGAAATTTCGTGAAAATTTGCGACCTCGGTGCGTTCGGGTCGCTTGGTCGGTGTCCCTATGATACGCCATTTCGCCCCAATATATTGTGTTTTATTCCGCTGAAAAATCCATGGATGGGGGTATGGGGTTGTTTTCCACCATGGCTGGAAAACCGCGAAACCCCCGGTCGTCATTCGTAAAGCGACATTTTTCGGAGGCAATTTCGGCAGTGGTTTTCCACCATCGAAAACGATGTGGATTTCGGCGAAAGGGGCGTCAAACGCATAGGTTTCGCGACACTTTCGCAACAAGGGGTTGACGCGGCCGGGCTTCTGGCTAGAGGGGCGGCGGGGCGAAATAGAGCAGCGTTCCCGGGCGTGTCTTCCAGATTAGGCGCCGGCGCTGATGACGGCGTGAAGCGCAGAGCCGGGCGCTGTTTTCGCCCGCTTCTGCGCAAAACCGCCCAGAAGATGCCTTCTATTGTTAAAAAATTTCGCGAACCGCAAGTCACCGATGACATACCCGGTACGCGTGCTTAGTATAGGTTTATTTCAAAAGCGCCTTGCCGCACGGCGGGCTGGAAGACCGTGCGGCAGGCGATGCGAGAGGATCGACATAATGGATACAGAAAAGCGCGCCACTGGCGCGACGGCGGACGAAACCGCCGGTTCGGAGCTTAATGAGAGACGTATCGCGAATAAGCTTGCCATCGTGGGAGTAAGCGGCAACGTGGCACTGTCGGCGTTCAAATTGTTCGCGGGCATATTCGGCAACTCGGCGGCCATGGTCTCGGACGCCGTGCACTCGCTGTCCGACGTGTTCGCCACCGCCATCGCGTTCCTGGGCGTGAGGATTTCGCAACGCGATGCGGACGAGAGCCACCCTTACGGCCACGAGCGCTTCGAGTGCCTGGCGTCCATGGCGCTTGGCCTTATATTGGCGGCGACGGGCGCCGGCATCGGGTTCGCCTCGATCCAGTCGATCGCGACGGGCGCATACGAGCACGCGACGGCACCCGGCTGGCTGGCGCTATCCGCCGCGGTGGTGAGCATCGTCGCGAAGGAGGGCATGTTCTGGTACACGCGACACTGGGCGCGCATCATGAACTCCGACGCGTTCATGGCCGATGCCTGGCATCACCGCTCGGATGCGCTGTCGTCGGTGGGCGCCCTTGCGGGCATCGGCGGCGCCATGCTCGGCTGGGGCGTGTGCGACCCGTTGGCGTCCATCGTCATCTGCCTGATCATCTTCAAAGTGGCCTTCGAGGTGCTGCGCGATGCGGTAGATAAAGTGACCGACACGCCTTGCACGCCCACGTTCGAGCTCGAGGTGCGCGATTGCATCCTGGCGCAGGACGGGGTGATGCGCATCGACACGCTGCGCACGCGCAAATTCGGCAACAAGGTATATGTAGACGCCGAGATCGCCGTTGATGGACAGCTACGACTGGTGGATGCCCACGCGATAGCCGAGCGCGCCCACGATGCCGTCGAGCAGAGCTTCCCCACCGTAAAGCACATCATGATCCACGAGAATCCCGCGTAAGAGCTGCGAACGCGACGGCTTTTGCGGAGCGCGCAGCGTGCCCACAAGCGCTGTCGGCGCGATAAAGGGTGCGAGCCTGATAATAACGGCCTCGCCGACGAGCGCCATCGAACCAGCCGAGGTCGATGGCTTGACGAATCGTCGGCGTGTTGCGGGGACGGGGGTTCCAGTTACGCAAGCTATGATAATTCGCATATAACCAGGTAGGAGAGCTGTCAAGGATAGGGGCAACCTGCGGTTGCGGGCGACGAAGTCGAAAATGCAAACTGAAAACGGTTCCGTAACCGAGCTTGACGGAGTACCTTGGAAAGCGGATTTGGGGCAGGTAGCCTGCCCGCTGATCTTCGATTCAGATAATGCCCTGGAAGGAGCCGCATGGATAAGGGAATCGCCCAGCGATTGGCCGCTCGACGCAAGCAAGCGGGGCTGTCGCAGGAAGCACTGGCGGACAAGCTGGGCGTGAGCCGCCAAGCGGTGTCGAAGTGGGAGCGCGCCGAAAGCCTGCCGGATACGGACAACCTTATCGCACTGGCGGCTATATACGGCTTAACGCTCGACGAGCTGTTA
Source organism: Senegalimassilia anaerobia JC110 (assembly GCF_000236865.1). GTDB lineage: Bacteria > Actinomycetota > Coriobacteriia > Coriobacteriales > Eggerthellaceae > Senegalimassilia > Senegalimassilia anaerobia. The sequence continues at coordinate 7,462 of NZ_HE611017.1, forward strand.
TGGAGGGAAGCCGGCGAAAGCGATTCGCAGGTCTCGCAGCCCGCGTCGGATGCGGCGAAAACGTCGAGGGCGAGCGCCGACGAAGGCTTTTCGCAAGGGAAGCCAGATGCCGCAAAGGACGGCCGCGACGACGGTAGGCGCGATTCCGTAGCGGACGACCAAGCCGAAGCCAGCACGGACGGCACCGCTTTCGAATCAAGCCGCAACGACAACGACGCCGAAAGCGGTAAGAACGACGGAGCCGACGATGGCGATGATTACGCGCATGTCTCATTTCGCGATGGGATTCATGTTCGCGATACGAAAAAGGGAGAAGAAGTGCACATCGGTTGGAACGGCGTGCATGTGACCAACCGCAAAAAGGGCGAAGAAGTGCACGTGGGATGGGACGGCGTGCATGTCGAGCAGCCGAACGCAAGCGGAACCACCGGCAGCAACCCCAAGTCCGTGCACGTTGATAGTAGCGGCGTGACCATCGGCGAACAGCATTTCGAAAACTGGCGCGAGGCGCACAAGGCATACAAACGAAAGCCCGAACGCGCCTGGCGAAGCTTCCCCTTCCCGCTTGTGATTTTGGTTGCCTATGTCTTGCTGGGACTATTCGCCAACGCATGGGTTCCCGGGTTGATGCTGGCCTTCGCCGTGCCGGCTTACTACGTTATCGGCAACGCGTGGGAGAAACGAAGGCTATCGCACCTGATAGGCGGTCTGTACCCGATCGGCACCATTGCCTGGTTCTGTTGGATGGCGTTCGCGCTCAATCAAGCACATCCAGCATGGGTCTTATTTTTGACCATTCCCGTTGTCGAAATCCTTTGCACCTGGAGCAGGAAGACGTGGAAGCGCCGCCGAAAGGCAAAAACGGGCGACCAATAGCGAAGAAAGCATTAGAACGGGCGAGATGAAGCCGAAGTGATGCCCGGCCATACGAGAATGATGGTCAAGCGAATCGTCGGCGTGTTGCGGGGATGAGCCGGGGGCGTTTCCCTATTCGCTATACTGGGCGCATGGCAAGTTACCAACATATATCGCATGGGTTCGAGCCCGTGTTCGACGAGCGTTCGCGGATTTTGGTGCTGGGGTCGTTTCCCTCGGTGCTTTCGCGCGAGAACGCCTTTTACTACGGCAACCCGCAAAACCGCTTTTGGCGCGTGATGGCCGCATGTCTGGGCGAACCTGTGCCGCAAAACGAGGGCGGATTGAGCGACAACGGACGGCCCTTGACGCTTGAGGAGTCGATTGCGGCGAAGAAGCGGATGCTTCTTAGGCACGGCATCGCTTTATGGGACGTCATAGCATCGTGCGACATCAAGGGATCGAGCGACGCAAGCATCAAGAACGTGGTGCCCGCGCAGGTGGAGCGCGTGCTGGAAGAAGCGCATATCGGCGCCGTGATCTGCAACGGCGGAACAGCCGGGCGGCTGTACAAGCGCTACCTGCAATGGCAGGTGGGGCTGGCGGCGCACGTGCTGCCCTCGACGAGCCCCGCGAACGCGGCTTGGCAGCTGGAGCGCTTGACCGCGCGCTGGCAAGAGGAGCTGCTGCCGCTTTTGGACGCCGCGAAAACCGGAGCGCTGGGCGAGGTCCCGTCGCCGAGCAGCGTCAAGCGCGGATTCGTGACGGCGAAAACCCAAGTGGCGAAGCGGCCGAGCGTGAATGGAGCGAACGGCGGGCATGCGAGCAGCTTCGCCGTCGGCAAAGCTGCGAAGTTGCCGGCTAACACGGAGACGGACATTGCGGCACCAGGCGTAAACGAGGCAGACAGCGGGTGCAAAACCGCGCGCCCGAGCGATGCTGCGATCGGCACGGCGTCGGGTCCGGTAGTCGGTGATGCGATGGAGGGCACGGCGGATGGCACGACAACCACGGCGGCGGGCGAAAGCCGCGTCGACATCGTGACCGTACGCGTCCCTTCCCCACCCGCATCGAACTACGCGGTGCACAAAAGCATGCAAGGCAACAAGCGGGCGAACACGAAGCCCGAACTGCTGGTGCGCGAACGCTTGCGAAAAGCAGGACTGACGGGTTATCGGCTGCAGTGGAAGGCGCCCGGGCATCCCGATATCGCTTGGCCGGGCAAACGCGTTGCGATCGAAGTGCGAGGTTGTTTTTGGCATCGCTGCCCACATTGCAAGCCGAGCACACCGAAGAAGAACACAGAGTATTGGGAAGCAAAATTCGCGCGAAACACGGAGCGCGACGCAGAAAACGTCCGCAAACTCGAGGAAATGGACTGGCGCGTGCACGTAATCTGGGAGTGTCAGCTGAAAAAGAACGCTATCGATGCCACGATGGCGGATTTGCTGCCGAAGCTTGCCGCCGAGCTGGGGAAAGAGCTTGCGGAGGCACCGGCAGCAAACGAAACCGGACAGCAAACAAACGCGAGCGCCACAACGGGAAAGCGCCATTTCATGTATGTGATCGAATGCGCCGATGGCAGCCTGTATACCGGGTACTCCCCTGATGTGCAGGCGAGATTCGCCGCGCATCAAGCAGGTACGGGCGCGAAGTACACGCGCGGGCGCGGGCCGCTGAACCTGCTGGCCGTAGCCGAATTCGCCACCAAGCACGATGCCATGAGCGCAGAATACCGCTTCAAGCACTTAAGCCGCGATCGCAAAGACGAGCTGTTGGCGAAAGCCGCCGAGCCTGAAGCCGATTTCGCAAAGTTGCTTCAAGAGGAATTCGGGCTTTAGAAGGGCAGATGACGCGTTGGCAAATGCGCCATTTGCCTCCGCCGAGAAGGTCGCGAATCATAACGGCCCGCAACACCCACAGAACGGCGAGCAGTTTCATGCCGCTCGCCGCTCGCTTTCGCTCGCCTTGCCTAGCCCTTCACCAGCGTGACCGCAATGGTGTTCAGGTAGTCGAGCGCGCCCGCTTTGACGGCCGCCCTGTCGCCGCGAGCGTATTCGTTTTCGCAGGCGATCCAGTCGGCCCATGCCTCGCACGTGCACGTCATCTGATGCTATTGTTGAACCGTTTCTCGGAGGCGCATCGTGCAACTTTGGCTTGTTGCGGCTTTTGCGTCCGCGCTGTTCGCGGGCATTGTTTCCATCCTTGCCAAGTGCGGCATCAAAACCATTGATTCCGACGTTGCCACGGCGCTTCGCACCTGCGTTGTGGCCGTTTTCATGTGGGTGATGGTGGCAATTGCGGGCTCGGCAGGGACGATTGGCGGCATCTCGCCGAAGTCGTGGCTGTTCCTTGCGCTATCCGGCTTGGCGACCGGCGGCTCGTGGATCTGCTACTTCAAGGCGCTTTCAATCGGCGATGTCAATAAAGTCGTGCCCATCGATAAGTCAAGCACGCTTATGGCCGTCGTTCTTTCCATCGTGCTTTTCAACGAAACCGGCGATTTGGGCCTTCGCCTTGCGGGCACCGCGCTTGTTGCGGCGTGCGGGTGAGACTTCAATGCGACTTTTGGGCGGTTTTGCAGGCGGAATCGACCCCAAAGGCCGCAGGCCGCCAGCGTTTCCCCAGGTCGGCAACACCGGTATTGAACAACGGCTGCGAAAAACCGCCCAGAACCCCGGGGACCATGTCAAAATCGGGGGCTGTTTGCTGCGAAACCGTACAGAAGTCGCCATACGAAGACGAGACAGGAGCCGCTCTGCGGGGCGGCATCGGCTTGGCGTTCATCGTGATGGGTACCGCGTTTGTTGAGACATGGGAATTAGGGGGCGTCGGCAGAGCCGAATGGCCTGTAAAAGGACCTTCGCCAGACGGAGGACCCCGCAAAAGGCCTTCGCCCGGACGGAAAACCCCAAAACCGCTTTCGGCAGACGGACGGGTCCGCCGAAACCACATTCACCTGCCTGCCAACCCACGTTCTCGAATCAATGCACAGCGGCTTTTCATCGCGCAACCAGCCGTTGCTAGGATACGCATCTATCTGCGCGTATGCTGACATTATCGAAACGAGCCCGCCGAGAGGAGCACTCATGGCATTCGCAGAAAAACTTGTCGCCGTACGGCGCGCGCACAACCTCACGCAAGACCAGCTTGCCGAGAAGCTTTACGTCACCCGCCAAGCCGTGAGCCGCTGGGAGCACGGCGAGGTGACGCCTGGGATCGACATGATGAAGCTCATAGCCGCCGTCACCGGCGAGCCGCTGGCGCATCTGTTGGAGATGCCCGAGCATTATTGCGAAAGTTGCGGCATGTACCTTACGCCCGACGATTGCGGAACCGACGCCGCTGGCAACAAGACCGACCATTACTGCAAGTGGTGCTACGACCGCGGCGACTACACCTATGAGACCACCATGGAAGCCATGATCGAGGATTGCGCGCCGCGACTGGCGAAGAACACGGGCATGACGCTTGACGAGGCGGTCTCGCTCATGGGGGCGGTTTTGCCCCAGCTTGAGCGCTGGCGCGCCGTGCGCGAAAACGAGCAGCACTATGGAGCGGAAGCGCGCGAACGCTACGGTAACGAAGCAGTTGATGCCATGAACGAGCGGATCCTCGATATGGATCCTGCCACCTGGAACGACATGAAAGAACTCGAAAAAGCGATCTTGGGCCAGCTTTCCATCGCTCTGTTCGATGGCGATACAACCAGTCCCGAAGCCGCGAAGCTTGCGCAGATGCACCGCCGCTGGATCGGCCTGCAATGGGGAGCCGAGCCCGAACGGGATATCTACCTGAGGCTCGTGCGCAGCTATCTGGCAGACCCCCGATTCATCTCATACTACGACGAGCCCTGCGGCAAAGGGGCAACGGCGTTTTTGGTTAAAGCCGTGGAAGGCACGCTGGGAGAATAGACCCCCAACAACATCGCAGGGGCTCTTGCAAAACGCAAAGGCCCCTGCAGCTGCACGCCTTAGCGCCAGCCGTAGCCTTTTGCGTGGCGTGCCACCAATCCGATAGTCAGGATACTGGCAGCGACCTCCGCCACGACGATCGACCACCAAATGCTATCCGCACCGAAGAACACGGGCAGCAAGATAATCGAACCGAGCTCGAAGACGAACGTGTGGACGAAGGAGATCAACGCCGAGATCTTGCCGTTCTCGACCGCCGTGAACATGACTGAGCCGAAATAGGTCACGCCCATCAGCAGGAACGCGATGCTGTACATGCGGAACGCGTGGATCGTCAGCGCCATCAATGCGCCGTCATAACCCGTGAACGCAAATGCCAACGGCTGCGCCAAAAGCTGAGCGACCAAGAACGCCCCAATGCCCATCGCCGCCGTAAGCGTGGCACCGTTGCCGAACAAGCTGCGCTTCTCGTGGTTGTTTCCCGCACCGTGCTGATAGCTCATCAACGGAGCCATACCCTCGGTAAGGCCGCCGAACGCCGCGCCGATCAGCATCGATGCGTACTCGATGACCGCATAGGCGGCAACGCCGTCGGGGCCGAACAGATTCATGAGCTGCAGGTTGTACGCCGTGGCGACCACTGACATGGCGGCGCATCCAACCATCTCGGAAACGCCGTTGACGATCGAACGTGGCAAGACGCCTTGCACCCAGCGAGGACGCACGAGCTTCAAAACGCCGACCTTGCCCCGTGCGAACAGGACGACCATGAGCATTGCCGACGAGTACTCGGCGATGCAGGTTGCCGTGGCGGCGCCCTCGATCCCCATGCCGAACACGCCCATGAGCACGGCATCCAAGCCGATGTTGACCACGCCCGCGGTAAGCGACGACAGGAACCCGAAGCCGGGTTTGCCCGCCACGGAGCAGAACATCTCGAACACATAGGTGAGCATGAACATCGGCAGGCACAGGAATACAATCTTGCCATACGTTGCAGCCATAGGCGCCATCTCGGCAGACGCGCCAAGCAGCACGACCGCTTCGTCCATGAACGCCATGCCCAGAACGGAGCAAACCACGCCGGTTACAAACGTCGCCCAAGCTATGAGCGAGAATGCGCGGTTCGCGCCCTTCCTATCGCCGGCACCGAGAAGCTGTCCTACGACCGCGCTGCCGCCCGAGCCCATCATGATGCCCAGCGCGGACACGATAACGATGAACGGCAAGACAATGGTCATCGAGGCCAGCGCATCTTTGCCGACCAGATTCGAGACGAACAGGCCGTCGATGATGCCATAAGCCGAGCTGATGAACATCATCGCCATGGTCGGCAGCGTGTACTTTAATAGCTTGCTTTTCGTGAAATGTTGCGAAAGGACGTCCATGCCCTTAATCCCTCTTATGGTCGTGACGGTGCTGTTATCGAACTGACGACCGGTCATACTAGTCTAACCGTTGACTGGTTTAGTCTATGGTTAGACCTTTGTCACCAATCAAGCATGGAAACCACATAAGGCGGGAACGGGCATCGCGAGATTTGGAGAACGGAGGGGCACCCCGCATCCTACTCGATCAGCCCCAACGCCGGGGCTATGACCTTCGTGTAGAGGACCAGCCAGATGGTCGAGACGCAGAAGCCGCCCAGGACGTCGCTGGCGTAATGGACCCCCAGGTAGATGCGGCTTATGCCGACCATCACGATGACCAGCGCGAACAGGCACATCAGCGCGATGCGGCGGCGCGGGTTGCGCTCATAGCGCCATACACACCACGCCAGCAGGCCGAAGACGGCCATCGCTGCCATGGAATGCCCCGAGGGGAAGCTGAACCCGGACACGTCGACCAGCCGCAGCACATCGGGACGCGGGCGCTGGATGGCGAACTTCATCGCCTGGTTCAGCAGCACGACCAGGCCCAGGTTCAGCATGTTGAACCAGCCCGGGCGCTTGACCGGCGTGAAGGCCGCGGCAACGCCGAGCACCACGAGCAACGTCACCGGCGTGGCCAGCGCCGAGAAGCTTTCCATGACGGGCGTGAGCCACGGCTGGCGAAGCTGCCCGCCGAACAGCCACCATGCCGCCGCATCGAGCTTCATGCTCTCCTTATCGAGCACGTTCTCCAGCAGCATCACCAGCACGATGGCGCACGCCGACGTCACCACCAGCGTGCGGTTCTCCTTCACGTAGCGCGAAAGGCTCCGCGCGGCCTTGCCGGCACCCGACGCAATCCCCAACCTGGTCAACTCCTTCGCCCGGCCGCCGTGGCCGGCATCGCAAACGGAAAGCACGATAAGGGGCAGGGCGGCCGCAGCCTCCCCGCCCCTTGGATTTCGCTAAGCGAAGCTTAGCGCATATGCTGCCGCGTTCGGAGTTCCGGCAACGAGCCGTTATCCTCGCGGCCAAACGTCGCACCCCATCACAGCAGCTCACCGTGCCTTTTCACGTATGCTTTCTTGCCACACGCCTTGCTTTGGACGCTTGTCTATTCCTGAACGCCATGATGCAATGTTGCGCAGCCCTAAGCAATCTCCAAAATCTCAAACCTGTTCAATTTCGGACCAATCAGAGAAACAGCTAGCAGCTTGCGGCTTTCGCTTTCCCGGGCTTTTTCCTGCCGGGCTTGAACACGGAAAGAATGAGCAGCGCGATAACGCAAGGCAACGCAGCGCCGCGATGAGGCGCACGAGGCCAATCGCCCATTTCGCCGTCTTCTTCGCTTTAGGAATCTGCATGGTGCTCGGGTGCTTTCGCTTTCCTCATCGGGGTTTTCTTCGCCTTGCCGCCACGGCGGCGCATTCCGGACACATAAAGACACGCCCCGAAGCGTCCGGGCTAGGCGGTCGCCTCTGACGATTCTGCTGCGGCGGCTTCCTCGGCTTCTTGGGTTCCTTTGCTGAGCAAAGCTATGCCCGCCACCACCGCGATCATGCCGATTCCCACGATAATGGAAAACGGGTCGTCCCATACGACGATGCCGACGAGCGTGGTCAAAAGGGTGCCGACGCCGCCCCAAATGCCGTAGGCCATCCCCAGGCTCAAATGTTTCAACGCAAGCGTCAACAGCGCAAACGAGATGATGTAGCACGCAGCGGTGGCCAGGCCGAACACCGGATGGGTGAAGCCATCGGACATCTTCATGAACGTGGTGCCGAACACCTCGGACACGATGGCAAACGACAGCTGGATGATCGGTGCGCTCTTCACCTTACATCGCCCCCAATCGCAAACACGCCACGCCCACGATGATGAGCGCAATGCCCGCGATCTTCTTCGCGTTGAACTTCTCTTTCCACACGATGCGGCTGACCACGGCCGTAAGCGCCACCGCCGCGCTCGTCCAAATCGCGTACGCCAAGCCCAAGGGCAGAGACGCGAACACGTGCGAAAGCGCGTAAAACGACACGGCGTAGCCCACCGCGATGCCGAGGATGGGAAACTTGCGGCGGAAACCGTCGGAGAGCTTCATGCACGTGTCGCCGAACACCTCGAAGAGCACTGACAAACCCAGAAGCGCATACGGGCTCATTGCTGTACCCCTTCTTGGAACGTCTTCGCATACAGCCTGACGACCTTGACGAACAGCTCGGCCTCCTCGGGGCTGATCGCGGCGGCGGCCTTCAGCTCAAGCTCGCGCATGCGCTCGACCGGCAGGCGCCATTGCTCGCGCCCTTCCTCAGTGAGCGCCATGATACGTTCGCGCTTGTCGACCTCGCTTGCCCGCCCGACCACGACATCGCGCGCGGCAAGGCGCTTGCAGATAGCGCTGACCGTTTGTTTGCCCATATCGCACAGCTCGCAAATCGACCGTTGCGAACAGCCTTCGGGCTCATCCCACAGGGCATCGACGACGTACAGCTCGCTGGTGTCGACGCCCATGTTCTTAGCGAATGCGCTGTACGCGACCGCAACGTCGCGCCAGCAGTCCCACATTTCCTTCGAGAATTCCTCTGGCAGCATCTTGCCTCCATTCGGATTGGTCTACCTGTTGACTATTATAGTCTACTGGTGGACTTTTCCCATCCACCCGCACGGAATCCACACGAGATGTCAGGGGCCCATTGGCGCTAGCCGCGCCGCCCCATCTAGAGGATTCGTCCGGACGATTCTGACCTGAGAAGCATCATCCGCGGGAAAACCATCAGGAATTAGCATACTTTACTGAAACATACTCGAAATATTACGGGAACACGATACAATTAAAGCTTCGGGTAACGCACCCATCCGATTGCAATATAAGGGGCTGTCCGCTAGCTATTCAGCGTGCTATTCAACATGCGCTAGAGGGGGTTAATGCACATGAACATCAAGGAGCTTGTGCCGGAAAAGGTGGAGTCGGAGATCAACTCGCCCGACCACCCGACCCGCAGGTTCGTCGGCTTCGCTTTGCTGCTCGCATGGCACTACAACCTATGGTTCCTGCACGACTCGTTCGTCGGAGCGCAGCTGCTCGACGATTGCGTGACGCAGTCGTGGTTGATCGCCCTCGTCTCCGCCGCGGTCTCGTTCATCGTTATCGCCTTTGCCCTAGGCAGGAAGCACCGCCTTTGCAATATCCCCTGGATGCTCTGGATCGCTACCGCCGCAGCGGTCATATCGACGCTTGCGCTCACCTTATTCGCGTTCTCGTTCCCCACCGACCTTATCGCATACGCGCTTGCCGCGGTGGTCGGCATCACGAACGCCATCCTATGGGTCATGTGGGGCGAGCTGTACTCGCGCACCAAGACGTCGTTCTCCGTTTCCTATATCGGCACCACCGTCGGCCTGGTCACGCTGGTGTGCTCGCTGATCTGCTTTGTCCTCCCCACCGGCATCTCCTCGGTGCTCATCGCGCTCATGCCGCTTGCCGCAGGCCTGCTGTTCGCGCGCGGCGCCACCATCGCCAAGGATATGCCCTACCCCACGCTGCTGCCGAAAAGCACCGCGAACCGCGCCCTCAAGCCCATGATCGTGGTGTGCGGCACCACGTTCGTCGCCTCGGTGGCCTGCTATTTCCTAGTTGCCATCATCCCGTGGGAGAACCTGCCGTACGGCGAGTACGCCTTCACGTTCGGCTCCATCGGCGGCGCAACCCTGCTGTGCATCATCGGCGTGATTTGCGGCCTGACCAACGACCGCCTGAACATCTACCGCACCTTCCCCTGGCTTATCATCGTGGCCATCGCGTCGTTCGCGTTGTTCCTGATGGGCGAGCGTTTCTTCGTCCCGTCGTTCTTCGTGGTGCTGGCGGCCGTGTCCATCTTCGAGGTGCTGCTGATCATGTACTTCGGCGTGCTGGGAGTGAAAGGTTACGTCCCCATCGGCTTCGCGTTCGGCTTCAGCGGGGCGTTCATTCGCCTGGGCATCGCCGTGGGTAACGCCATCGCGCTGTACTACGAGGCGAACCCCGCGTTCGCCAAGGTGGCAACCGAGCCTACATCGCTGCTATTCGTGTGCGTCCTTGCCGCCGTCATCATCCCGCTGGTGCGCCAGGAGTACAACATCACCCAGCTCATGGCGCCCCCGGCAACGGAATCCAGCCAAGAGCACCGCATCAAGGAGCTGGCCGCCGAGTTCTCGCTGTCGGCGCGCGAGACCGAGATCGTCATGCTCATCGCCCGCGGCTTCACCACGGATAACGTGGCGAAGAAGCTGGTCATCTCGCCCTACACGGTGAACACCCACATCCGCCACGTCTACGAGAAGGTGGGCATCCACAAACGTTCCGAGCTTATCGACTACATCAACCGTACCGGCTCCGAAGACGACAAGGCCTAGCGGCGTATTTGACCGCGCCAGCTGGATAATCGGGAGCTTGCTTCCTGTCTGTCCAGGAAGCAAGCTCCCGCTCGGGAAGCCCCTGCCAGAGAAACCGGTTCGCACGCAACCGCCCCCTGCTTCATGACCGCAGCTGCAACTCATGAAGCAGGGGGCGGTTCTTTTTGCGCAGGAATCGCATGAAAGGTTTCGATCGCATAGCACGCAACGCGCAGATCGAGCGGGAGGACCTGCGCCGTACCTTATTGTGCGCGAGGATATGCGCCGCGCTTGGCCGTACGCGCAAACGACGGAAGCATTCAGCAGTCGAAAGCCCCTGAGGACCCGTTTCGGCACCCTTTCCGCCCCTTGCTGCCAAATATCGCGCGAGTGCGTGCTCGCCCCTGCGGGCGGTTTCGCGAGCGATGCGATTTCGGCAACGAACGCAGCCTTGTCGCGAACGGATGCGAGGATGCGCCGTGGAGAATGCCCTCCTATGACGCTCCGACCGCACCTCCGCACGCACTCGCGCGTTTTTTGGCAGCTGCCGCGGAAAACCCCTCTCAAACGTTAGCGACGAAGCGAAACCACCCCCGAACGCAAAGAGAGGGAGGACCCGAAGGTCCTCCCTCTCTTGAGGCCCGCTGCCCGCTGAAGCGGGTGCGAGCGATATCCCGCGGAGCCGTGCCTCGGGCTGGGCGATCAGCCTGAGGCGGCGCTCCGGTGCGGAGCAGATGCTAGCCCAAGCGGTACTCGACGCCCATCGTCGGGCCGGGGTTGACCCACTTCTTGACGATGGTGCCCTCGCAGGCGATGCGGCAGGTGCCGCACTCCAGGCAGCCGGCGTAGTCGAAGGACTTCGCGCCGTCCCCGTCGACC
>NZ_HE611017.1:19272-26152 GCF_000236865.1 Senegalimassilia anaerobia JC110
GGCCTTGTAGGAGGCCAGGCCGGCCGCGGAGGTGTCGCCGGCGTCGATGGCGGCCACCGCCGCCTCGGCGGCCATGCGGCCCGACGCCACGGCGAAGTCCATGCCGCGCACCTGGTAGCCCATGTTCATGCACAGGCCCGCGGTCTCGCCGGCGATCAGGCAGCCGTCGAAGACGTACTTCGGGATCATGTTGTAGCCGCCCTCGGGCACCATGTGGCCGGAATGCTCGACCATCTCGGCGCTGCGGATGATGGGGGCCACGGCCGGGTGGTTCTTGAAGTCCTCGAGCATCTGGTAGACCGGCACCTCGTTGCGGCTGCCGTCCGCAGCCAGGGAGATGGTGGCCACCAGGCCCAGGGAGATGGACTCCTTGTTGGTGTACAGGAAGCCGCCGCCGACGCTGCCCTTGGTGCAGTCGCCCACGAACAGCATGGCCGCACCCTCGCCCTCGGGGAGCAGGAAGCGGTCCTCGATGACGTTGGCGGGAAGCTCGAAGACCTCCTTGATGCCCACGGCCATCTGATTGGCCTTGGGACGGGCGTTGCCCAGGCAGCGCTCGGAGAGCATGGAGTTGGTGCCTTCGGCCAGGATGACCACATCGGCGGTGATCTCGTCGTCGCCGGCGCGGACGCCGGTCACGCGGCCGGACTCGTCCTTGATGAGCTCCTCTACGGCGATGCCGCAAATGTACTCGGCACCGGCCTCCTCGGCCTTCTCGGCCAGCCACTGGTCGAAGGGACCGCGCAGCACGGAGTAGGAGTCCTTGCCCTCCTCGCCGAGCTCGGCGGAAGTGAAGTCAACGGTCATCTGCGACTTCGGGTCCATCATGGCGATGCGCTCGTGGGTGATCTTGCGCTCGATGGGCGCTTCGGACTCGAAGTCGGGGAAGACCTGCTTGAGGGAGTGGGAGTAGATGCGGCCGCCGGTCATGTTCTTGGCGCCGGCGAAGTTGCCGCGCTCGACGACCAGGACGGACTTGCCGGCGGATGCGGCCACGTAAGCCGCCACGCCGCCCGCGCAGCCAGATCCCACGACGATGATGTCGAAATCTGACATGAAGATATCCTTTCATTGGCGGCCTTACGGCCGCCAATCAATCAACTATCGAGACTCCCGCACCGCGCTCCGATAACGAAGATGTAAAGGGGTCATCTTGTTGGAGGGGTCGAATCTTTGGAGGGGTCGAACCTTAGGAGAGGTTTTCGCACAAGGGTTTGCGCTGAAGCGCGGTGCGGAAGGAGTCCCCTTACAGGGCTGCAGTGATGGCCGGCAGGACATCCTTGATGTCGCCGATCAGACCGAAGTCGCACTGCTTGAAAATAGGAGCGTTCTTGTCCTTGTTGATAGCGAAAATGGCACCGGAGCGGTTGCAGCCGACCATGTGCTGCATCTGGCCGGAGATGCCCGCGGCGATGTAGACCTTCGGGGTCAGCATCAGGCCGGAAACGCCGACGTAGCGCTCGGTTGGCAGCCAGTTGACGCCCTCGGTCAGCGGACGGGAGCAGGCAAGGCCGGCACCCAGCTTGTCGCACAGGTCGTTGGCCAGGGACAGCTGAGACTCCTCGGCGAAGCCGCGGCCGGCGGCCACGACGACGTCTGCCTTGAACAGGTTCACGCCGCTCTTCTCGATGACCTGGGAGGAAACGACCTTCACCGGGCGAGCGGGGGCAACCCACTCCTGCTCGGCGACGGAGCCGTTAGCGCCCTCGGCGCCATCGAACACGCCAGCGCCGACGGTGTAGATGGCAACGTTGCCAGCGGCCTTCTGCACGCGCTCGGCGATGCCGCCGAAGTACATGCTCTTGGCGCCCCCGGCCTCGAAAGCGGTAACGTCGGTGATGACGGCGGTGTCGGCGTGGAACGCCAGGCTGCCGGCGATGACCTTCATGTGGCGGCAAGCCTCCACCAGGACGACCTCGGGGTTCTCAGCGTCGAACGCGGCGTTCACGGTCTCGACGGCCGAGTCAACGGTCAGGCCCTCGGGAACGGTGATGTTGAGCACCTTGTCGGCGCCGCACTCGTAAGCGCCGCCGAAGGAGATTGCCACGACCTCGTCGGCCATGGTGCGCGCGCCTGCAACCAGCTCTGCGGCCGCAGCTGCGTGCTCAGCAATGATCAATGCCTTCATGAGTATCCACTCTGCCTTTCTTTTGCTTGATTACGCGTGGGCCTACAGGGCGGCCTTGATGGCGGCCACGAAGCTGTCGATAGCGCCGTCCTCGGAAGCGTCGAAGATCTCGAGCTTGCGGTCGGCCTGCTCGGGAGCCTTGCAGTCGACGACCTCGATGGCGGCGGCGGCGACGTCGGAAGCACCGGCGACGTTCATCGGCTTCTTGCCGGCGGCCAGGATGTCCTTCATGCCGGGGATGCGGGGCTCGGCGGCGTCCGGGGTGACGGACACAACGGCCGGCAGGGCAACCTCGACGACCTCGACGGCGTCCTCGAGCGTGCGCTCGACCTCGAGCACGTCGCCCTTGCAGGTGACCTTCGTGGCGGCGTTCACCACAGGCCAGCCCAGCTTGCAAGCCAGCTGCACGTCGACCTGCTGAGCATAGTTGTCAGCGGAACCGTCGCCGCACACGACCAGGTCCACGTCGCCGATCTGAGCGACCAGCTTGGCCAGCTCGGCAGCGGTGGCCTTGGCATCCATGCCGGCGCAGGCGTCGTCAGCGGTCATGAACAGCTCGTCAACGCCACGGGCCAGAGCGCTCTTCTTGAGCTTGGCCTCGTCGATGGAAGCCGGACCCGCGGTAATGGCCACAGCAGCGGAACCCTCGACCTCGGCGGCCAGCTGAGCAGCCACCTCCAGAGCGTTCAGGTCGTACACGGAGATGGTGTTCTTCGCCTTGGAGTAGTCCAGCGTGCGATCACCGGCGACCTTGATGTCCTGATCGTCAGGAACCACCTTGAATGCAGCGGCTATCTTCATCTTGAGCCTTCCCTTCATAAGCTTGTTACAGAGGTTCTTACCTTCGTAGCGACCGCTTCGACGTAACCCCTTGCGGGTTGCACGTCCGTTTTGCGGGGTGCGTCTGCGTTTCGGCGGGTCGCTTACGTGACAGGGCCATCTTGCGCTCCCCAACCCCTCCTGCCATCGCCAGATAACCGTGAATACCCTCTTACTTAATTTTTAACTATGGTGGTACCGCCTTATAGTCAGTTATTAGCTAGTCGTAAATGGACGTAGGGGTTTGGAATTCCTATCGCTGGGAAATGCATACGAAGGAAGGTCATCATGGCGATGACGTTGCAAGGCGAAGACGAAGGTATCGAAAATAGTTGTGGAGAATTAAGCACGCCGACCACACAAAATGACCACAAAGAGCCGGACGTTTCGATTTTTTGACCGGCCTGTCAGGTGATGCTACTTTGAGATTGCACCTGTTCTCGCAAATGCCAGCAGGACTATCGCGCACGTTGAAAACCGAACCTATCAGAGTGCGGCCGCCCGGCCGGTTCGTCTGTGCGCAGAACGGAGGTAGAACCATGTCCTACAACCATGTCGGAATCACAGGAAACATCACCCGAGATGCCGAGCTGCGCACGACGCAGTCGGGGTGGGCCGTCTTGTCCTTCACCCTCGCGGTCGGCGACCGCAAGAAGAACGCCAGCACCGGCCAGTGGGAGGATCGCACCGATTTCATTCCCTGCTTCATAAGCGGGAATGAAAGGCCCCTCGCCCTGGCTCCCTATCTGAAAAAGGGAACGAAGGTGACCGTCGGCGGGAAGCTTCGCTACAGCCGATGGGAGAAGGACGGGAAGGCGCACAGCAAGATCGAGGTTGCGGTGCAGGAGGTCGAGCTGCCCCCGCGAAGCGGTGCCGTCTCGGCATCCGCCGCGAAAGGCTCGTCTGCAGCAGGCGGCTACGACACCGTCAACGTCCCCTATTACGATGAAGACGTCGTCTTCTAGGAACGGGTGCGGAAGCCTTGATCGCGAAGCTGAGGATATAGCCATTTCGATGGCTCTTTCCCTGCCGCCGCTTTGGTAGGATCGGATGAGACGGCACGAGGGCCGCGGCATATCGCCGCGGCCCACTCTCCTCGCTCGGCGCGCCAACAGTCTCCCGCAACGATCCACATACCAGAATTTGATAGCGTGAATATCCTCGCGCAGCTATAACGCTGCCAACATGGCAGCGTTGATTGACCTGGGTTTTTGCAGTCTAGGTCTCGCAGAGCTCGAAAGACGCCGCTTAGCAGAAACGCAGAATGTTGGCTGCGCGAGCAACCCCTCCCCCGAAAACGAGCCAGAGGCAAAGAGCGGCAAGCAGCGCCTGCGCAATGCGGAGGACGATCCAATATGACCGATAAGCTCCCAAAACGCCGCGAATCAGCCAAAGCCCCGTCTTGCTTCCCTTCCTGGCGTTGCATGCGTGGCAGCTCGGGGCGAGGTTCGACGCATCGTTCACGCTCTCCGCGCCGATGCTCGCCAGAATCTGGCGCGCGACAGGGGATTTCTGCACGGCGGCCACTGGAACCAGATGGTCGACCTCCATGTCCTCGTCGCGGCGCAGCGCCCTGCCGCAATAACGGCAGCGCCATGGGCCTGGGTTTCGCGACATGAACTCGCGGCGGTAGCCCGACGACCTGAGCAGAGCCGGAGGGAGCGCCCTCACCGAATAGCCGTCTCTGCGCGCCGCCTCCTCGTAGCGCTTCGCTTCGCTCTCGGAAAGCCCTGTGGCCTCCCAATGGTACGCCCGCTTCCCATCCTTCACGTACCTGAAGGCGGGATACCGCTCGTATGAGAATCGGGTGAAGCACATCCGCGGTTTCTTTATCTCAACCTTCCAGCCGTTTCGCCTCGCCATAGCCCCTCCGCTCTCTCGTAGTTATCCTCAGACGAATACAACGCTGCCATGTGGCAGCGTTGATTGACCTGGCCTAACGTATATCGCCGCGCTAATCAGCCGGCGCTCTGCGCGTTCGGCTTTGTCGGCAATGCACCCGATTTTCGCACAGCTTTCGCACATGATATGATGTCGTCGCACCGTGCGCCCGGCATAACGCCCGAAGGCGCGCTGATCCTTGACAACGGCAAGCGAACGGCAGGTGCGGCAGGCATTCTATGCGCTGCCGCACGGCGGCGCGAAAGGACGGAACCATGGAGAAGAAGCTCTTGATTGAGGTCGAAGCGGAGAAGTCTGTGCTCGCGGCGGCCATCCTCGACCCATCTGTCTTCCCTGCGGCCCGGGGCATCCTTCGACCGACCGATTTCGGGAGAAGCGCTCACCAGGTCATCTGGAAGGCGATGGAGGGCATCGCCGACCAAGGCGAGCCCATCGACCAGCTCACGCTGAAGCACTTCTTGGACACCCACGGGGCCCTTGAGCAGATCGGGGGCGCATCTTACATCCTCGATCTCGCCTCCTGCTCGTTCGCTATCACCAACTGGGCAAGCCATGCCCGCATCGTGAAGACCATGTCGGTCCTGAACCAGCTCGAACGCGTCGCGGCTCTCATTGACGCAGGGGTGTCCGCAAAGGAAGACCCCGCAAACGTGATCGAACAGGCGATGAGCGGCATAGCAGGAGCCTCGAGGCAGCTGATGATGGCGCAAAGGCCTATTTCAGCACCGTCGAAGTGCGAAGGGTGCGGCGGGAGCGTTCCGGCCGGGGCTACGTACTGCCCCTGCTGTGGACTCAGGCAATGACCGGCCGGTGAACGCCGCAGAGGGGAAACGCAGAAGGGAGGCGGTCATCCGCCTCCCTTCATCGTTCTCTGGTCGCTTCCTCTGCTTATGGTGCAATAGGAGAGCCCCGCGGAAACATCCGCAGGGCTCTCGGCGCTCCTTTCAGGGTAGGCTATTCTCCATCGTTGAGAAGGCGCTCCATCGCGGCATCGTCTGACGCTGCCTCCATGAACTCCTCGCCGCGCCCCTCGGAAATGAGACGAACGGCAAGTTCTTTGATGGATTGCCCTCGGCCGATCTGCTCTTCTTTCTCGGCCAGCTGCCGGCGTTGCTCGGCCAGCTGCCGGCGTTGCTCGGCCAGCTGCTCGTCTTTCTCGGCCAGCTTCTCGTCTGCAGTTCGTTCTAAGATCTCCAACTGCTCCGCTAAGGTCATATAGCCCATGTTGTCTTCATCCTCTCGAAGCTCGCGCACGGCGTTCTCCAACCTCGATGTCAAGTCGTCCGAGCCGTCGTCAACGTTTCCGGTATGGATGTATTTTAGCAACCTGGACAACGAAGAGCTCTCGGCCTCGGCCCAATTACCGGCCGACAGCACGACGACGGTCCTGCCGTCGTCAAGCGCCATCTTCTCCGTCGGGTGCAGCGCATCCATCATAGCGAAGCGACGTTCCGCGCAGCCTTTTCCGAACGGTGCGCCTTTGCAGAAGAAGATGACGTAGCTTTCCGGGAGCTCATGGTAGGGAATGCCCGACTTCAACGCATCGGTGTCCATCGCCGATTCGTAGTATCTCGCCCGTCTCGCCAGCGACGGCTCGTAGGCTACCTGCATCTCGATGTCGATCATCTTGCCGTCGGCTTTTGCGACGACGTCGAGGCGGACGTTCCTGCTCGTCAGCTTTGGCTGGATCGTCTTCTCCGTCTCGATGTACGAGATCTTAGATAGCTCGAACCCGAGGGCGGCTTCAACGACCCCTTTGCAAAGATCTGGGTTCCTTCGCATGACGAGGTTGAAGACGACAGAGTTGGTGAAGCCCGGCTCCTTCGCCTTATCTTCGATGATGGCTTGCATGCTCTTTCTCCTTTCCGGCCGTCGCTTCAGCGACGGCCAAACTGGTTGGTCGCCGCATCCGCTTAGGGCGCGGTCGGGAAAGCTCTGATGCCTACCCTATGTCAAGGTGCGCTCCCTTTCTGGCGCGATACGGGATGCGCACGGTGCGAGCAGATTGTACCGTGTCAGCGTTATCCTTGT
>NZ_HE611017.1:26760-29155 GCF_000236865.1 Senegalimassilia anaerobia JC110
GCCAAGCTTATGCAGCTAAAACGGGCCTTTCGCTACATCAAACGGCCCGTTCGTTACATTTTCGCCGCCTCGGCCGCGTCGAGCCGCCTCCAGGCCGCCGCGCGGCGCGCGCCCTGCTCGCGGCGGTCGACCTCCTCGCCCTCGTGGGCCTCCAGCCAGCGCAGCACGGCCAGGGTCGCGCGGCAGTCGGCCAGCGCGTCGTGCGGCCCCTCCGCGCCCCAGTCGTGGCCCACGTACGCGGCGGCGGTGGCTAGCGTCTGCCACCTGTATCCCCCGTGGTAGTCGTCCCGCAGCCCGAACACGGGCGCGAACATGGCCATGACGTCCACATAGTCGCAATCCGGCAGCGCGATGCCCGCGCCCCGAAGGAACTCGATGTCGAGGCCGACGTTGTAGCCGATCACCACCTCGGCGGCGTCGAGGATGCGCTGCAGCTCCGGGCGCACGTCCTCGATCGCCGGCCACGCCACCGTGTCTGCCGGCGCGATGCCGTTGGCCTCCTCGGCCTCCGGCCACCCATAGCACTCAGGCGGCGGGCAGATCTTGAAGCGGGCCACCTCCGCCCCCTCTCCGTCGACTATGCCCACCGTGAGCAGGTGGTCGCTCCAGCCGCGCAGGCCGGTCGTCTCGACGCCGATCGCGATGGTTGCCGGCAGCGGCCCCTCGACGTGGGGCACGGGCTCCTTTGCGGCGGCCGCCAGCGCCGCCCGCCGCTCCTCGAGCGCGACGTGGCGGGCGCGCTCCTCCTCCGCAACCTCGCGCGCCTTGCAATCGGGGCACATGATCACGTAGTCGTCGGCCTCGTGCCACGTGCCGGCACGCAGGCAGGCCTCGCGCGCCTCGCGGACCGTCTCGGCGACGGCCCGCCCGCAGCGGGGGCAGCGCAGGCGGTCGCGGCGCCTCCTGTCGGCGATGCGCCTGGCCTCGCGCCGCAGCTCGATCTCGTCGTTCTCTCCCATGGCTATCCCTCCTCGATCTCTCGCGCGCCGCCGTCTGCGGCGGGTTTCTGGGCGTCGATGTACACCCGCACGTAGCGGCTCCCGCCCCTGTTGGCGTACGGTTCGCTGCGCTCCAGAACGCATCCGGCGGCCTCCAGCGCGTCGGAGAACTCGGCCACCTCCTCGGGCAGGCCCTGGACCCTGATCTTCAACATCTCGGCACCTCCTCGGTCGTCGGCCCGCGCCGTCGGCGGGCTTTCTGCGGCGCATGCTACGCCGCGAAAAATCGAAGTGAAAGTCTTGGCGGCGCCGCCCCGGCGTGCCACCGCGCGCGGCCGCATGCGCGTCATACGAAAACGCGCCCGCGTTATATTGACGCGGGCGCGCGAGGCGGAACTTTTTCGATTTTTTTTCGCGGCCGGGGATTCGCGCCGCCGGCCGATGGCTCGTCGGCCCAGGACGCGGGAGACGGGGCCCTGGCGCTTGGCCGCGGTGCGCGAAAATGAATGGACCTATGCGTTTGCGCAGTTCAGAGGCATAGTGGATTTGGTACAATGAACCAATCACCGGCAAGGTCCGACGCGGGCGGCGCTTCGAGAGGAGTGATCGCCATGCTAGAGAAAGCCCTCATCGACTTGGCTGCTTTGGCCACAATCGCCCAGTTCGTTCTCGACTTGTGGAGAGGGAGGAAAACGCGCCCGGAAGACGCTGACGACAAAAAGAACGGCCAGTAGCTGGAACTACTGACCGTTTGAGTAAGTGACCTGCGCCGCCCGTCCTGGCTAGACACCACGGGCTTTGCCGGTGTGCCCCCATATTACCACGTTTGGAGCAGCGCACTCAACCTCGAGTGCAACCAGCCGCTCTTCGCGTTTTCGGTTTTTCGCGCTCGCGCGTGTACGCCCACACGTCAGCGTCGGCCACCTCCGGCACGGGAAGCTACTGCTGCTTCACGGCTATGCGCCGGTTCGCATGAACGGGTTCGATGGCCGAGAGGACCGGCGCGCGCCTTACGGCGATGGAATCGTCGCTCGCGCCTCGACCCACCACCGATCAAGGGTAGAGCCGAAACCCCCCTTGCGCTCGATGCGCTCGAGGTACAGATACGTGATCCGCCTGCCGAAGCGCACGGAATACCGAGCCGTCCTCGCCCCATGGAGAGGACGGCCGAACTCCCCATGCTCCACTATCTCGTCGATGGGGAACCGTCTGCCATCGGGCCAATGGACGACGAGCGGGTCGATGCGGCCCTCGTCGGTGACGCGGGCGTCGATGCCGACGTATTGCTTCCAGGATCGGTTTGCAGGTATGTGACGTTCGTTGTGTAGCATGCCGTTTATTATCGAACACTAGTTCGTTACACGCTACTGAATACTGAAAAATGGCAGAATGGGTATCGTCATCATCGCGATGTCTGATAAGAAATATCGAATCGATAACAGAGTATCTGTTATCGA
>NZ_HE611017.1:29930-45658 GCF_000236865.1 Senegalimassilia anaerobia JC110
TCTCCGTGCACCGTATTTAGATAAAGCGACCCCGCGGCACGCCAGGCCTGCGAGGAAGGCTAGGCGACCATGGGTCTCGCCGACATCATCAACAACATTTTCCAAACCTTCAATCAACAGCTCATCGAGCCGGTAGTCAACGGGCTTTGGGGCTTGATCCCGAACGCCTCCGTTCTGATGGTGCTCGCCTTGCTTCTAGGCGCCATCGTGTGCTTCAGCCCGATGCAGAGGGGACAGAAGATCGCCTCGCTGATAGCCCTCGTCGTGATATTGTTCATCATCCCATACGTCCCGTCGATCATCTCGTCGATTTTGTCGGGGTCGCCCGCCGACGCGTCGACCGTCGCCCAATCCGCGGCCGACGGCCTTTCCAACCCGGCGGCAACGCTCTCGAACCTGGAATAGCATGGATTTCAGCGTCTTCCTCGTCGACGCCGAGGACGGATCGCAGGTTTTCGGGGCCAAGGTCGGCGTGTACGACCCGAGCGGAAGGCTGATAAGAACGATCTCGCGCTCAGACACTTTCGGAGATTGCGACGTTCGGCGCGGCATCGGCAGGTTCACCATCGACGTGGACTGGGACAGCCCCATAGAGGACCACGAGGACAACGAGTACATCGGCCATGAGTTCGCGCCGGGCGTCTACCGGTTCGTGGAAACCGCTCCCCCCGCGCCGCCCACGCTGGACGGGAGGAGCGTCAAGGCCGGTTTGGGCTCCCTTTCGCGCGGCGTGGCATCGGCCCTAAAGGACGGGGATTTCGACATCTCCGAAGAGCTCGAGCGCGCTTACGAGGAACTGTCGTATTTCGAGTACGAGCTCGCGCCCGCTCTGGAGGTGGAGCTGGCAGGCGATGGAGACGACGTCGTCGTGATCGAGCACCGCCGCATCAGGAAGAAGCGGCTGGTCGACGACGTTGCGGCGAAGATCCCGCCTCGCGGCACCCTGCTTGCCTACGGGTGGCTGGCGGGCATCGCCGCCGTCGCGCTTGCGGTTGCGCTGATCGCCGCGCCCGCCCTATGGATGACCGTTTTCGGCCTGTGGTCGCTCGGTCAGCCGGGAATGGGCCTCCTGTTTGCCTTGGGCAACCTCGTCGACTACCTCTCATCCTTCCTGCTCAGCGGATGGAGGGCCGTTTCCCTCGCATGCGCGCACTATGCGCCCCCGCCTGCCATATGGTTCGCATCGCTGTTTGCGGCGACGCTCCTCGGATGGAGGCTGGAGAAAGGGTTCGACGCCCTCTACGCAGAGCGCACGAGGCCCAAGAACAAGCTGCTGGACAGCATCCCCAAACCCGCCGGTCACAACGAGTTCGGGTCCGGCCGCCTCATCGACGACCCGAACGAGATCGAAAGGGCTTTCGAGACCAGCCCGGAGGATGCGGAGGGCTTACAGCTCGGAGGCGTGGTGGTGGGCTCCATCGAGGAGCCCTGGCGCAAGCGCGTGCCGATGGTGGCGGCGCACGGGATCGGCATGGTGATCTGGGGGCTCAAGCTGTTGAAATGCAGGGTTTCCGGGGGCGAACGCCCGCCGCGGCCGCAGCGGAAGCCGATCGGGAGGAGGCTCGTCTACTCGACCAAGGACATGAACTCCACCGTCATAGCGGACACCCGCGCCGGCAAGACCAGACGGTGCCTCATACCCACCATCGACCTGCTGTCGAGGGCCTCGGAGGAGTCCTTCGTGGCGATCGACCCCAAAGGCGAGCTCACGGGCCTCACCTCGGAAGGCGCCGCCAAGACCTCCAGGGTCGTCGTCTTCAACTTCCGCAAGCCGCGCGCCGGCGACAGGTACAACTTCATGCAGCAGGTCATCGACGCGGTCCGCGCCGAAGGCGGCCCGGACTGGTCCGCCGCGGACCGCGCCGCGGCAGACCTCGTGGAGCACCTGTTGCCCTCTTCCCAAGATGTCGGGCAGTCGAGCTACTTCAACCAAGGCGCCCGCGCCTACATGAAGTCGGCGATCCTGTGGGTAGCGTCCTGGAAGACGGTGCCGGACGACCAGCGCAACCTGACGACGGTCTCCCGCATGCTCGGCAAGTATTGCTCGGCCAGGCCGCTCGACCCGGACAAGCCCAACGGCAGGACATACGTGCCGTGGGAGATGATGCTCGACAGGCTCGGCGTCAACCATCCGGCGAGGGAGGCGTACGACCCGATCGCCAACACCGTGGACAAGGAGCGCATGGCGTTCATCACGACGGCCCAGACCGTGCTGCGAGACTTCCGCGACTCCAACATCTCCTACATGACCTCGAAGACCGACTTCGACCCGCGCAGGATCGGGACCGAGAAATGCGCGGTGTACATCATCATCCCGGTCGAGAAGGAGACCTACGGGATGTTCGCGAACCTCATGATCCAGCAGCTCTACCAAGTGCTGATCGAGGAAGCGGCCGACCGCGGCGGCCGCCTGCCCTACAGGGTCAACCTGCTGTGCGAGGAGTTCGGGCAGATACCGCCGATACCGAACCTCCACAAGAAGATGAACTCCTGCCTGGGCCTGGGCATCCGCTGGCTGCTCATCCTCCAATCGATGGCCCAGCTCGCCAGCTCCTACGACGACACGGACGACAAGATCGTCATCGGGTCGTGCGGCATGATCGCGCTCCTCAAGACGAACGACCACGAGCGCACCGGAAGATGGTTCTCGGAGCATATAGGCCGCTGCACCATAGAGATCGGCTCGAGCTCGAAGTCCGGCAAGAGGCTGTCGATCTTCAAGGAGAACGGCACCCAATCCGTCTCGTACGCCGAGCGCATGCGCCTCTACCCCGAGGAGGTGTCCCGCTGGCGGCCGTCCTACGGCGCGCTCGTCACGTTCACCGACGCCGCGGACTCGGCCTACGTCGTCCCGCTGCCCGACGTGTCCGAGCTCGCGGCCTCGGCGAGGATGGGCCTTGGAGACCCCGAGCACAATCGGGAGAAGACCGAGCAGGTGATGGCGAGGCTCGACAAGGGCGACGTCGACACGCCCCAGCCGTGGTACCCCGAGCTGAAGAAGATGAGCGAGCGCGGACGGGCCTACACGGACGACGAGATGCGCGCCGCCGAGCGCAAATGGTTCGCCGCCCTGCGCTCCCAGTTCCTACGGGAAAGCACGGAGGCGCCTGCGAAAGAGGCCAAAGGGCGCGGCCCGGAGAAAGGAGGGGCTGACGGCGGCGCCCGGAAAGCGAAGACGCCGGCCCAGCGAAAGCCCCGGTGCGCCCCGATCGACGGGCAGATGCAGCTGCCCGACATGGGATCCGAGCAGGTGTAGGCCCCGCCGTCCCTCAGACCGTCGCATTTTCGCACCGGTGCCATATTTGTGCTAACATCGTTTCGTCCTTCTGGCGAGGACGTACGGTGCCGGTCATCGCGACCGAGGGCCGGCAAGCGGGCCAAAGGCGCGGGACGCCCATCGCGGGCGCCGGCCTCCGCGAGCCGGCCCGCCCTTCCCATCGCTCCTCGCGCAGATATGCGCATACGAAACCTGACCGAGGAGGAATCATGGGCAGACTCCGAAAAGCGGCCGCGGCCGCCCCGACAATCGCGCTCGTTGCCGCCATGGCGCCGACGGCGGCCTACGCCGCGAACGGCTCGTTCCAGAGCACGCTCAACGACCTGACGGGCAGCGTGAGCGGCATCCTTCTGGCCCTCGGCTACGGAGGCCTCACGCTAGTGGGCGGCGTGGCCTTCGTCGTGCTGGTCAAAGAGATCATCCCCATGTTCATCGAAACGGGCAAGCCGGAGTTCAACCGCCGCATCGCCGGGTGCATCGCGGTCATCGCGCTGTGCATCGTCGCGGCCTTCATGCCGTTCATCGTCGACGGCTTCACCGCCATAGCCGGCACGGGCGTCGACCTCGGCACCGTCGCGAAATAGCAGGGGCCAGGGATGGGCTACCTGATAGCGGCCGTCATCGGCATAGGCGTCATCTGCTTACTGGGCGCGCTCTCGCAGTTCGTACTCGCGCCGCTGATCAACAACGTCGCCCCGTACATGCTCAACTGGATCAACATCCCCGTCGTGAACTCGGTGATCCTGTGGGGCCAGGGCATCGCCGTCGTCGCCGCGATCGCCATCAGGGTGTTCGTGGGCATCAGGGACGGCGTGCTGCAGAACGGCGGGCCCAGGATGGCCTCACTCGGCGAGTACATGTTCCGCAGCGTGGCGGTGGTCGCGCTCGTGGGCTTCATGCCGGTGCTGTGCAACCTCGTCATGTACGCGGGCCAGGCGATGCTATCCGACATCGTGTCGGCATCGTACGCCGGCGGCAGCTCGCTCGTGAACGCAGGCGAGCTGGACTTCGACGCGCTCACCTTCAAGGTGAGCGACCTCGCCGGGCCTTTCGTCCACAGCGTGTTCGAGCGCCTGCCGGGCGCCATATGCTCGTTCGCCTGCCTGCTCCTCGCGATAAAGATCATCTACCAGATATGCAAGCGGCAAATCGAGATGCTCGTGCTGTCGGTGGCCGCCCCGTGGATCTCCATCAAGTCCGCCATGGAAAGCGACAGCAACGCCGCCGGGGAGCTCCTCGTCGGCCTATTCGGCATGTGCTGCATGCAGTGGATCCAGTACCTGTTCTTCATGGTGGCCCTGAAGATGCTCGGCGCGTTCTACAGCGGAACCGGGATGCTCGAGATCCTGACCTTCGACGGCCAGGCGTGGGTGAACATGATGATGTGCTTCGCCGTGTTCGGCGCGGCCCTCGGCGCCCCGCAGCTGCTCGACCGCTGGACGTTCATAGGCGGGTCGTCGCGCTCGGCCTCGATGATGGCCGCCATGGTGGTCAGGCAGGGCGCGGGCGCCGTGAGCAACGCCTCCCGCGCGGCGGCCTCCGCGGCGACGAAGAAGGCGTAGCGCCATGGGAACCGAGACCATAGAGGCCGCAAGGACCCTGCTCGTCGCCGTCGGCGGGGTCACCGCCGCCGCGGCGTTCGTCGGGCTCGTCGTGACGCTCCTTCGCCACGCCCTGTCGCTTTTCGAGGGCGCCCAGGAAGCCGACCGGGCGGTCGGCCGGGCGGCCAGGATCGCGGGTTTCGTGCTCTGCATCGGCTTCTTGCTGGGCGGCGGCGGGCTCGCCGTGTCGAACGCCGTCACCTCCGGAAACGCCGGCTGGTCGTTCCTGCAGGCCTCGTCGGGCACCGTCGGCAAAGACTCGTGGATCCCCGACTCCTGGTCCGATAGCGACTGGAGGCAGGGATGGACGACCGACGGCGACTACTACTACGGGGACGCCTACAGCGGGAACCTCCCGAGCGGCTTCGTCGACGACGGGTCCTCCGAAGCCGAGGCCGTGAAGGCCGCCGCGGCGGCCTTCACGGCCACCAAGGGCACGGACCCCTACTCCGAGATGCAGGCGGCCGACGACTACAAGAAGGCCCTTGAGGACTATTACGCGAAATGCGACAAGCTGCTCGTGGACAGCGGGCACGGCGGGAGCAAAGGAGGCGCCGTATGACGCGCGGCGGGACAAAGAGCATGACGAGGCGCGGGTTCGCCTGCGCGGCCGCCCTGTCGGCCGTGGGAGCGTGCGCCGCCCTGGCCGGCTGCGGCGGGCCGGGCGGCGGGAAAGGCCAGGACGACCCCGAGCAGGGCGTCGACTTCGACCTCGAAGCCGCCTACCTGCCGCTGGGGTCGGTCGTCCTCATCGACCGCTACGAGGACGCGGGCATCAAGCTCGTGGTCACGGCGCGCCGCCCAACCGCGAGCATGGTTCGCGCTCCCGGGGCCGACGCGGCCTCGCCGACCGACGGGCGCGTCTACGACTACGCCGGGGCGTACTGGCCCGCCGGCTACGTCACCGACCTCTCCGAGCACGCCTACCTCGGCGAGTCCTACGTGTTCGACTCCGACCAGATAGCCAAGGTCCTCCACGTCGGCTACTCAGACGAGCTGGAGTCCCGCGCGAACGAGGCCCTCATGGCGGCGAAGGAATCCGGGCAGGCGTCCGCCTCATGCCTCGGCGAGCTGATGGCCGACGCGCTGGGAGACGGCGTCAAAGCCGCGAAGGGGGACGTCGATGCAGGCTAGCGCCCGCCCTGACACGATGCCGGCGTTCAGGCCGCTGAAGACCAGGGCGACCGTCTTGCTGCTGGGAGGCGCGGAATGGGGCAAGGTCGCCCTCGCCGCCGCGCTCGGCGCGCTGCTCGCCTTCTCGCTCGGGGCGATCAAGCACGTGGAGGAGGTCCCGATGGGCAACTCGGAGAGGATGGCCCAGGTCGCGGAGCTGGAGCAGGTGCGGGCCACGGTGAAAAGCCTGGACTCGAGGATGAAGGCCGCGGGCGCGGCCTCGCTCTCGGCGATCGACGTGACGGACTCCGAGCGGCAGGACGCCCAGCGCGCCGCCGAGCTCGGGATAACCGCGGGCACGGCCGACGACGACCTGAGGGCCATGGTGCCTCAGACGACGCCGGAGCTCAGGCCGATCATGCCCATGCTGCCCAGATGGGTGATCTTCTTCCTGCTCCCCATCATCGCGACGATCGCGCTGAACATCGAGTTCTCCCGCGGAACGACCGTGGCGAGGGAGATCAAAAGGATACGCAGGCACAGGAAGGCGCAGAGCGCCTTCGAGTCGGACCCGCGCGGCTTTCTGGAGCGCGCCGGCTGACGTCGGGTTAGGAGACACGGGATGGAAAAGAGAAAAACTGGCGCGAGGAGGAGGCAGGCCGGGCGCAAAAAGACGGCCATCGTGCAGGACGTCCTCCCGATCGCCGACGTCAAAGGGCCGTACGCGATCATGAAGGACGGCTCCCGCGTCGGCTTCCTGGAGCTGCCGGGGATCAACCACAGCCTCTACACCGAGGAGCAGAAGAAGGACGAGGCGTACGCGATGGCCGACGTCATAGCGTCCATCCCCGTGGAGTTCGCGTTCCTCAAGTACCCGCTGCCGGCGCCGGCGGCCCAGCAGCTCACCCAGATCGACCGCGCCATCTCCCGCGAGCGGTCCGCCATGTTCTCGGCCCCGACGCCTCAGGCGAGGGAGGCGGCCGAGCTGAAGGTCAAGATCTTGGAGCAGCACATGAGGCCCGACGCCGTGCGCGAGGCCACGAGCGGCACCCGGACCGTCTGGCCCAACTGGGTCGCCCTGCGCTTTTCCGCGAAGACGCCGGAGGAGCAGGCCAGGCGCACGATGGACATGGTGGAGAAGATGTGCGACGAGAAGCTGGGCGAGCCCGCGCGCCGCGCCGAGGAGTCCGACGTGAGAACGCTCCTCGAGCTGTACCTCACGCCTTCGGCGGTAGCCGGAAGCTCCCTCGGGTACACCATGTCCTGCCCCTCCGCGTTAGGAGCCGATGATGGCAAGAAGCTATAAGCGCGCCGCCGAGGCGGGCCCCGCCGAGAACCCGTACCTCATCAACTCTATCTCGCCCGGCCGCCTGCAGTTCAACGACACGTGGGGCGTCTCCGACGACGTCTACTTCCGGCCCATGGTGGTGAACAAGTTCCGCGAGCAGCAGACCCTCGGCTGGTGCGACGGCTTCGTCGCGAGCGAGGAGCTGCGCGCGCCGGTCGCCATAGTGTGCCGCCCCGCAAGCTCCGGAAAGCTCGCCGAGCAGATCAACAGGTCCATCGCCATGGCCGAGTCGACGTACGGCGAGGGCATGATGAGCTACACCGACATCATGAAGAAGCGCCGGGAGGCTGCCCACGCCAACGAGATGGCGGCGCTGCTGGTCGAGGACAACGCCAAGATGTTCGACACGGTCTGCTACGTGATCCTGCGAAGCACGGGCAGGGAGAAGCTCGACGAGATGGAGGACTACCTCAAAAGCTCGCTGTCGCACTACGGCAACGGGGCGGTCCACCAGATCTTCAACACGAGAGAGGCGTTCCTCGGCGCGTCCCCCATGCTCGCCGACGACTGGTACTCCCTCAAGACGAGCTCGGTGCCCCTTCCGGCGATCACGATAGCCTGGGGCCTGCCGACCGGCACGTCCGGCCTCGACCACCTCGCAGGCGTGGAGATCGGCATAGACGACCGCGGCGGGATAATCCGCCTCAACTGCACCGTTCACACCGAGGAGCTCCCGAACGGCAACATATTCATCACCGGCGAGACCGGCTCGGGAAAGTCCGCCACGGGAAAGAAGATCGTGCTGACCGAGCACGTCGTGCTCGGCACCAAGGTCATCGTCCCCAACGACCCCGAAGGCGAATGGGGCCGGCTCGCGCTGAGCTGCGGCGGCGAGGTGAGCCGCGTCGGCGTCGACAGCAAGTTCTCGCCCTTCGAGCCGCGCAACATAGGCGTGATCGGCGAGGACGGCGAGGAGGTCGACGCGGAGAGCTCCGGCAAGGAGCTCGTCCTCGCATCGACCTTGCCGTTTTTGATGACCTTCCTGAAGATGGCGTACCGCATCCCCGACGACCTCATCGACTATCTGGACGCCGCCCTGGAGAGCCTTTACGGGGACTACGGCATATACCCGGAGACGACCTTCGCCGATTACCGCCGGCGCGGCCTGTCCTACCCGATCATGGTCGAGCTCTACGACAAGCTGCTCGAGATGGCCGAGGCGCTGCCGGACTTCTCCGCGGAGTTCGAGCGGCTCGCGCTGACCATACGCCCGGCCGCGATCGGGCGCGATCGGGCGCTGTGGAACTCCAGGACGTCGTTCTCGCCTTCGACAGACTTCATCGTCATCGACACCCAGGGCCTGTCGGCGGACAAGGACATCATGCGCGCGCAGTACTACAACATCCTGACGTGGACCTGGTCCGAGTGCAAGAGCGGACGCTTCTCCGACCAGTACCTGAGGATCGTCTGCGACGAGCTGCACACGATCATGAACAAGCAGTCGCTGGAGGCGGCGTACCAGATAAAGAACATCGTGCAGCGCATCCGAAAGTACGGAGGCGGGATGATGTGCATAACGCCCCAGGTCATCGACATGATGGACGAATCCATCGAGTCCGCCGGGCGCTCAGTGGTCTACAACTCGACCTACCGCTTCTTCGGCAAGGCCACCGACGACGCCCCCGGTGGCAACCTGTGGCACGTCAAGCAGCTGCTCGGCATCCCCGACGAGGTGGCCGCCAAGCTGGCGTCCACCAGGCGGGGGAAGATGATCGTGCAGGCCGGCGCGGAGAAGAGCTGGGTGAACGTGACCCTCAAGGACTGGGAGCTCGAGATGTTCGGCAAGGGCGGCGGCAAGTGAGGCGCGCAGGCACCGCCGCGAAGGCAGCCGCCTGCGCGCTCTCGCTGCTCCTCGTCGCCTGCGGAATCCCGGGGATGTCGGGCTGCATAGACGAAGGCTCGAGGTCCATCTCGGGAGACTGCACCCTGATCACCGTGCCCGCAGACGTGCCGCAGAAAGGCGTGTACACGGTGACGTGCTACGACGACTTCGCGGGACGATGGGCGTCGGGGACCCAGCAGGAGGCGGTGTGCTCGCAGTGGCAGGACGCCGGGTCGGAATGGGATGACGGCATCGCCGTCATAGACGGCCTGTACCTCGTCGCCTGCTCCGAGACGTTCGGCTCGGTCGGCGACAAGGTGGTCTGGGTGCTGGAGGACGGCACCGAGATCCCGTCGATCATAGCCGACGCCAAAAGCTCGGGCGACGCCAACTACACGAAATGGGGCCACATGACGGGCGGGACCGTCAACGTCATCGAGTTCGAGGTCAAGCGCTCGGTCTACATGCAGCGGGGCAACCCCGGCTCGTCGGCCTGGAAAGGCGAGTGGGGCGGCAAGGCCGTCAACTCCTGCCGCAACTACGGCACCGGCGGCAAGGCCGACGGGGACGGCCTGGGCGGCTGCTCGTCGTCGGCGGTCGGCGGCGACGGGTACCTCACCACCGCGATGCAGGTCGCCGAGGACGACTCCCACGGGTACCGGACAGGGTCGATGGGCCCGGACGAGTTCGACTGCCAGGGCTTCGTGAAGTGGTGCCTGAAGCAAAACGGCTGGGACATCTCGCCCTGGGGCTTCAAGGACGGCACCGGGACGGGCGCCGCCGCAGAGGGCCTCTCGAAGATGGGCTGGGACGTCGCGCCGTACGACGCAGAAGAGATCCAGCCCGGCGACATCCTCATCTACCACTACAGCCAAAGCAACGGGCACGTCGCCTTCTACGCCGGCGACGGGAACGTGGTGGACTCCGTGGGAGACTTCGACGGCGCGCCGGGCGACTCGAGCGGGACCGAGATAGCCCGCCGGCCGAACAGCTACACGAAATGGCAGTACAGGGCGCGCCCGCCCGCAGGGACGTCGACGGGATCGGCCGGATCGTCTTCCGGCGGGGCGTTCGGCTGCTCGGCCCTCTTGAGGTGACGCAGGATTCGAAAGGAGGCCCGCATGGGTTTTCTCGGGAGAAGGAAGGAGGAGGGCCGGGACGGCGGCCCCCTCGACATGTGGGGCAAGCCGATAAGGCCCCGCCTCGACGGCTGGGGCAGGCCGATCGACGACCAGGGCGCAGCCAAAGGGTACGCGGACGCCTTCGACGGCAAGATATCGAAGCTGCCGGCGGACCGGCGAGAGCGGCGCTTCGCCGCGCTCGCCGCCGCCGGATGCCTGATAGCCATCGCGGCCTTCGCCTTGGCCGCCTTCGCGACCTGCAGCGTCACGGGCGAGGACGCCCAAGACGGCGAGGAGCCCCGAACCGGCCAGGCTGCCCCCCAAGGCGCCGAGCGCGCCGAGGCGGCGACCCACAAGCTCGCGAACGCCGACGCGCTCGCCCACCTGTCGGAGGAGTCGAGGGAAAGGCTCGAGCAGGAGCTGTCGAGCTACCTCGACGGGCAGGGCGCCCCGTCCGGCGCGCCCGCGATGTGCTACTCGAAGATCGAGCAGCGGGGGTCCGAGCAGGTCTGCTGGGTCTCGTGCCCATCAGGCGAGCGCTTCTACGAGGTAGCGTTCGACCCTGCGGAGAGGACGTTCTCGTTCTCGCCCTGCGACATGCCGCAGGGCCTCCCCGAGGTCAACTACGCCGCCGCCCAATCGGAAGAGGCCGCCCAACCGGTGTACAGCTCGGGGGCCGCGGTGCAGAGCCGCGAGCAGGCGACCGTCGACGGGCGCAGCAACGTTGCCGCCGCCAGGGTCGACGACGTCGAGGCCCTCAAGCAGGCGATGCCCGCCGACGCAGCCGGGGCGCTCGCGTCCGCGGTCACGGGATTCTCGAAGACGAAGGGCCTCGCAGCCGACCCGTCCCAATGCTGGGTGCCGCTCTCGGCGTCGGACGGGGGCGCTTGGGAGATCCAGTGCTCCGACGGCTCCGGCGGCAGCTGGACGATCGAGGCGACATGGTCCGAATCGGCGAAGCAGTTCGGGATGTCGCTTGAAGGTTAAGCAAAGGACGGCTCGATGAGCCGGCGAGCAAACGAAAGGACCTGACGATGGAAACCGAGAAGACGTTCGCGGCGCTGACGGGCGAGGAGGGCATCCCGCAGCTTCAGAAGCTCCTGCCGCCGAACTCCATCATGTATTCAGACCCCAACCCCGACGTGAGGAGGTTTTTGAGCGAGCAGGCCGCCATGGGGATCGACGTCGTCGTGATCTACGACGACGGCATGCCGTACAAGGACGTAAACGAGGCCGACGTGCTCTCGTTCCTGTCGTCGCAGAAGAGCCGCGGCACGCAGCTCATCTTCGTCGCCGGCGCCGAGCGCGAGCCGGGCGACGAGTTCATCCGCAAGCTCATCTCGGCCGAGGTGTACGACATCGTCGGCCCCGCGGCCGGCCCGGACGCGCTGGGCGGCATCGAAAAGGCCGTCCAGTCCCCCGCCTCCTACGCCGATTGCGCGCGCTGGCTCGAGCCCGAAGAGGCCAAGAAGCCGAGGCGCGGCCTCGCGAGCTCGATCTTCGGGAGGCGCAAGCCCGCTCAAGCGGCCGACAAGACCGAGAAGATCGACCTGCCGGCCCGCAGCCTCGGTTACGTCCCGAACCCGAGGCCGAGCCTGAACGAGGAGCCGGCCCAGGCAGTGCCGGCCGCAAAGCCCGCCGCCGGCGGGTACATGCCGTCCCCGCGCAAAGCCGAAGGCGCCGCCCCGGCCGTCGCGCCCGCGGCATCGAAGGAGCGCGAGGACGCAGGCGCCGCCTACGAGCCGGCGCCCCGAGCGGACCTGGCCGGGAAAGCCGCGGCCGAGGCCCAGCCGGCGCAAAGCGCGCGGCAGACCGGCGACGACGCCGCGCTCGCGCGATACGGCGAGATGCTCAGGAAGTGCAGGAGCGCGAAGGAGCCGGAAAGGCCGGCCGTGCGCCCCGCCGAGGCGCGCCCCGAGGGCGAAGGCGGTCGCGTGCCCCTGCGCCGCGAGAAGGACGATAAACGCGAAGAAGGCGCATTAGGCAGGCGGAAAGACGCCGCCGAGCCGCCTCGGCCCGAGCCCGCCGCCGGCGCCGGCGAGATCTTCGACGCCAAGCTCGAGGCGAAGTTCGAGGCTTTGGCCAAGAAGCTGTCGGAGAGCATCGAGGAGGACATGGCGGCCAACCTCGCGCGCGCGGGGATCGACCCGGACCTGGCGCGCCTGAAGCACACGATGGTCGTCGCCGGGGCGGCAGACGACGGCGCGTCGGCGGCCCTGGCCGTCGAGTGCGCGCTGTGGCTCGCCAAGGCGGCCCCCCAGGAGAAGGTGAGCTGCGTCTTCGCGGACGCCGACGCCCACGACGCGCTGCGCCGCGCCGCGGGCAAGCCCGCAGGGCCTCTCGAGATAGCCGGCGTGTCGTTCCCGTCTCCGGGCGAGAAGGTGCCGACGCGCGGCCGCGTCGTCGCAGACCTGGGCTGGATCGGCGGGAACCCGGACCCGGAAGCGTGGCCCGGCGGCAAGATCGACGTCAAGGCGCTCGCCGCTCCCGCGACGCCTTGGAGCTGGCAGCGCTGCCGCGAGCTCAGCGCCAAGCTCGACGCGACGTGGACGGTCGCGTGCCTCCCCGGCCAGGCCCGGCCGGCTTCCGACCTCGCCAAGCGCCTCGGCGCGGCGGGCGCCGTCGAGCGCCCCGCGCCTTGCGGATGGGTTAAAGGCGGCCCGTCGGACATGTCCGCCGTCGCCGCGGGGATGCTGCCCAGGGACCTGAGCGCATCCGTCCCGCGCGTGATCTTCGGCGCAAAGCCGGCGGACGCCCAGGCCGCGCCCGCCGCGGGCGAGGAGCGCGCCGAGCGGGAGCCGAAGCCGAGATGGGTCGCGCTGGTCAAGCCCGACGGCTCCGAGGCGACCGAGCCCGTCGAGGCGGGGCCCGACCTCGATGCGCTGATCGAGTCGCACAAAGGTTGGGCGCACGCGAAGGGCGCGACCCGCGAGCAGGCGATGGAGCGCCGCGCCGCCGAGACGGCGCGCAGGCAGGCGCGCGCGGCGGCGCAGGCAGGCGCGACGGAGGTCAGGCTGTGAGCGCGGAGACGATGGCGGTCGAGCCCGAGGACGCCGTGATCGAGCAGGCCATCATGTCCCTGCCCGACGCCGACAACGCGCTCGACGCGGTAACCGAGATCATGATGTCGAACCCGGAGGTGTTCGAGGCCAACCAGACCGTGGCGGTCGCCATCCTCATAGTGGCGGCGCGCATGGACGAGAAGCTCGACGGCCTGTCCGACCTGATAAAGGAGGAGTCCGAGAAGACCCGGGCCGCGGCCCTCGAGGCCGCGCTGGAGGCGGTGCGCCGATGGGAGGCCGGAAAGGCCGCGGTCGGCGAGGAGAAACCGCCTGCGGCTGAAAAGCCCGAAAAGCGAAAGCCGGGCGGGCCCGAGGACACCGAGGAGAAGCCGGCCGGCGAGGAGAAGCAGGGCGCCAGGCGCATCCCACGCATCGCCATCCCGGCGGCGCTCATCGTCGTCGGGGTCGCCCTGGCCCTCATAGGCTCAGGAATCGTAGGGTGAGCGCAGCCAGCCGCGCAGCGGCGCTGGCGGCGAGCACCCGCACCGCCGACGCCCTGATGCCGGCGGCGATGCTGGCCTTCTTCATCGCGCTTTCGGCGCAGGCCGGCCTGTTCTTCGACGGGGACATGTACTTCCTCGTCGCCACCGGCCGCGACATCATAGCCAACGGGCTCTCGACGACAGACCCCCTGTCATCCCACGAAGGGCTTCCCTACCTCTCGCAGCAATGGCTGACCTGCGTCGTGGACGCGGCGGCGTTCGACGCCTTCGGCCGCGCGGGGGTCGAGGGCATCTACATGGCCCTCACGGCGGCCTCAGCGGCGTTCCTGTGGAAGGCGTCGGCCCGGTACGCCGGCAAGGAGGCGCTCGGCCTGCGCGCCGGGCTGCTCGTGGCCGCCGCGTGCGTCCTGTCGATGCTGATGACCAGGTCGACGCCGCGCGCCTTCGACGCGATCGCGCTGGCCGCCTGCCTCCTTTCGGCGGCCACGTACCTGGACGGCGGGCCGAAGCGGGCGCTGGCGGCCGCGCCCGCTTGCTCGCTGGCGCTCGCGAACCTGCACGGATCGATGTGGCCGGTGGCGCTCATGCCCGCGGCATGCGCCTTGCTCGATTGGCGGGCGAAGGGGAAAAGGGCGCCTCTCCTGGCGGCGCTGGCCGCCGGCGCCCTGGCCGCGTGCGCGAACCCGTACGGCCCCGGCATGCTGACGTACGTCTTCGCCTCGCTCTCGGCCCCGGCGCTGTCCGCCTTCGGCATAGGCGAGCTTTCGCCTGCGTCCGCCAACACGTTCGCCGGCTGGCCGGCGCTCGCCATGCCCGCCGCCTTCTGGTGGATGAGGACGGGCTACCCCGGGCCGTCGGCCGATCCCCGCAAGCGTTGGCGGGTGCGCATGGAGGACGCGCTGCTCGTGGGGCTGTGGGCGGGCTCGCTGGCCTCGGTGAGGGTCTGCTTCCTGCTCTACACCGCCGCCGCCATGGTGCTGTCCTCCGCGATCGAGGCCAGGCCGCCCGCCGCGGGCGCGCGCCCGTCGCGGGCCATGCTCGCGGTGAACGCCACGGCCGCGGCGACCCTCGCCTGCGCCCTGGCCGCCTGCGCCCTGTCGACCCACCCGCAAGCCGATGCGACCGAGAAGCAGGCCGATCAGGCCGCATGCGTGCAGGCCCTCGAGGACGCCGGCGTCGAGCCCGGGGCATGCGGGTACGCCAGCTTCAACGAAGGTGCGTACCTCGAGTTCATGGGGTACCGGCCGTACATGGACGCCCGGGCGGAGCTCTGGTGCCCGGAGGTCAACGGCGGCGACGACATAGCCGGGGAGTTCCTGGACATGAGGGCCGGGAAGATCCCCCTCTCCGAGCTGCTGGCGAGGCACGATTTCGAGTTCGCCGTGATCTCGGCCGACGAGCAGGGCTACGACACGGCGAGGCAGATGGAGATAGCCGGGATGGACGAGGCGTACAGGTCGGACCTGTACGCCGTCTGGGTGCGCCGCGAGGGCTAGGCCGCCGGCGGGCCCGCCGCGCGCCTTATCGTCGCACCGGTGCTATTATGGTGCTAACATCGTGTTACACGCAGGAAAGGGGGAGCCTATGGCCATCGCGCCGATAGCCGCGGCGCTCGCGGCGGCCGCCGCGGCGGCAACGCACACGGCGGCGTCCCGCGCGATCCTGCGAGGCCACCGGCGCAAGGAGGCCAAGTGGGACGCCAAGAGCCTCGCGGCGGCCAAGGAGCTCTGCTCGCCGGGGGCTCCCCCGGCGAGCGGCGCCGACGCCGACAGGGCCGAGGCGGCGGGCATGTGGCTGCGCCTCAAGCAGGCAATGGCGCGTGCGGGGACGCTGGACCCGGAGCTCGCCGCCGCGATCCGCGATGCCGGCCTGGAGCTCCCCGAGAAGGACCCGTCGTCCCGCGCGGTGCCCCCGCGCTGGGATGTGCCGCCGTCCATACCC
>NZ_HE611017.1:47122-51261 GCF_000236865.1 Senegalimassilia anaerobia JC110
AGACCATGTTCGGAAAGGCATTCTCGAAGATCAAGTCGGCCGTGGAGGGCCGCTTGGTCAAGGCCGAGGCCGCGGTTCTGGCGGCGGAGACCGAAGGCGGCCAGGGAACCACGGAGTACGCGCTGCTCATCGGCCTGATCATCGTCGCGGTCATCGTGGCGATGACGCTGTTCCGCACGCAGGTGGCGACCTTGTGGTCGAACGTCACCAACACGATGAACAACATCCTGAACTACACCTCGCACTAATGGCGCAGAACGGCCCCGGGCCCACGCCCGGGGCCGGGCCGGATCGGAGCAGCGGATGAAACGCAAACATGACGAGAATGGGCAAGCCACGCTGGAGCTCGCCATAATCGTGCCCATCCTCGCCCTGTTTGCGGCGGGCGCGATGGACATAGGGCGCGTCGCCATCGCCGCGTCGGAGTGCTACATCGCCGCCGACGCGCTCGCGGCGCAGTGCGCGGCCGACCCCGGCTGCGCGGACGACCCGGCGGCGTGGGTCGCCGAGCGCTACCCGGCCATCGCGGGCGCGGACGCGTCCGTCGAGTTCGGGAGCAGCGAGTCCAAACGGTACACCCACCACATCTGGACCGGCAGCTCCTTCGCCCAGCGGCAGTCGTCGGTAAGCGAGCACGAGGTCACCGCCAAGGTGTCCTGCTCGCCCGATTGGCTCACCCCCCTGCCGGACCTCATGGCCTCGGTCGGAGGCAACCCGGACGGCCTGGAGGTCTCCGCTGAGGCCACCGCCACGGCCGACGACACCGTCGGGAGGTGGTGAGCATGGCATCGAGGAGCGCCCGCGAGAGCGGCCAGGGAACGGTGGAGGCGGCGCTTGCCCTGCCGCTGTTCATCGCGTGCTTCTTCACGGTGGTCCAGCTGATGTTCTTCGTGGCGTCCCAGTGCGACCTCGACAGCGCGATAGCGGCCGCCCAGACCGACGTGAGCTCCCAGCAGATCGCCCCCGGCGACGAGGCGGAGACGCTCAGGCGCGCCATCGCCGCAAGATCGGTCATCCTCGACCCCGACCGCATCTCCGTCTCCGACGTCGCCATAGACGGCTCGCAGAGCACCAAGGAGCAGGGCCTGGCGGCGAGCGAATGGGACGAGCTGAGAGTGAGCCGCGCCACGGAGTCCGTGAACCGCACGAGCATCAAGGCGACGGTCACCTACCGGTTCGAGGGCGTCTTGCCGGGAATCGGGACCGTCGACGTGCAGCGCCGCGTGGACGGCCTGAGGATCTCGTCGTACAGGTTCGAGGTGAGCTAGATGGCGCGCAGAAGAGACGAATCCGGGCAGGTCGTGGCGGCGTTCGCCGCCCTCGTGACCGCCCTTCTCATCGTGACGGCCCTCGTCGTCGACCTGTCCCCCGCCCTCGTGGCGAGGCTGCAGCAGCAGGAGAGCCTGTCGCAGGCGGCCCAGAGCTGCGCCGCCCCCGCGAGCTCGCTCATCGTTAAGAACTCGGAGGACCCCGGCGGCGAGATCGCCCGGCAGATCGCCTCCTCCATGCGCGAATCGGGCTTCGACGGACAGGTCGAGGTGTGGTTCTACGA
The DNA here is from genome assembly GCF_000236865.1 of Senegalimassilia anaerobia JC110. GTDB lineage: Bacteria > Actinomycetota > Coriobacteriia > Coriobacteriales > Eggerthellaceae > Senegalimassilia > Senegalimassilia anaerobia. The sequence continues at coordinate 48,675 of NZ_HE611017.1, forward strand.
GGTGCCCGAGGGGGCGAACGCGAAGGTCGACCAGGCCAACCGCGCCTTCGCCTGGCTCGCAAGGGCCTCGACGGAGGTCGACACGCAGCTCGGCGCCCTCGCCGGAAGGTCGCAGTTCGAGGTGGCCTCGGGCATAACGGGCTCGGCGAGCCCCTACGCCAAGGAAAAGGTCTGGAGGCCCGCCTCCGCGAGGAACGGCAAGTGGACGCTCGAGGCCGGGCAGGACGCGGGGAGCATGCGGTACGAGGGCATGCGCCTCGAGAACATGCCCGACCAGCTGAAAGACCAGCTCGACCAAGAGCTGGCGAAGATGTAGGGCGCGGCGCGCCGCGTAAGGACCCGAAAGGAACGTTGATCATGGCATTCGGCAGGAAACAAGGGGGGCAGGCGGCCCCCGCGAACGGCGCGGAGCGCCAGGCCCAGGGACAGAAGGCCCTCTCGATCGTGGCGGCCGCCGCGTGCGCGGTGGCGGTCGGCGGCGTCGGCTTCGGGATAAACGCCGCCAACCAGGCGTCCGCGATCCAATCCAAGGTATCGGGCGGGATGCAGAAGGTCGTGGTGACGACGCAGGAGGTCAAGGCCGGGCAGACCATCGACCAGTCCTCCATCTCCTACGCCGACGTGCCCGCCGCCTTCCGGCCCGACGGCGCGGTCTCGGACGCGGCCGACCTCGTCGGCCAGGCGGCCGTCACCGACATCCCGCGCAACACCGTGGTCACGGGCGGGCTCGCCACAGGCCCGGAGAACGCGGCGTCGCTGTCGCGCAAGCTCGAGCCCGGCACCGTCGGCATCACCGTGTCGGTGGACTCGGAGAGCGCGGTGGCGGGCCTGATCGGCCAAGGGGACACCGTGACCCTCTACGAGGCCGGCGAGAAGGACGCCGACGGCAAGCAGGCGTGGTCGCCGCTGCTGCGCGGCGTCAAGGTCGTGGCCCTCGACGACAAGCTGGGCTCCGAGACGACCGCCTACGCGACGGTCACCCTCCAGGTCACCGAGGAGCAGGCGGTCCGGATCATGAGCGCCGGCGGGGCGGGCTCTGGCGGCGGGCTGAAGATCACCCTCGACAACCGCCAAGGCTAGGAGACGCCATGGCGGACCAGGAGATCAACATCAGGGACGTGGCGCGCAACATGCGCGAGCAGGTCCAAGAGGAGCTCGCCTCGCGCGCGGGGATCGGGTCGAGGCCCACGCCCGATCAGGTGCGCGCCCAGATCACGGGCATCGTGCAGCAGCGCGCCTCCTACCTGCGCATGACGCCGGAGATGGTGGCGGAGCTCTGCGACATCGTCGTGGACGACATCGTGAACTACGGCGCCATACAGCAGCTCATCGACGACCCGGACGTGAGCGACATCCTCGTCGACGGACCCGGCAAGACCTTCGTGGAGGTGCGCGGCAAGAAGATGCCCTGCCCCCTCGTCTTCTCGAGCGACGACGACATCAGATGGGTGATCAACAAGATACTCCGGCCGCTGAACCGCACCTGCGACGAGATGAACCCGCAGGAGGACGGCAACATGCCCGACGGCAGCCGAATCCACGCCACGGTGCCGCCGGTGACGCCGTGGCCGACGCTGTCCATCCGCAAGTTCCGAAACGACATGGCCGACCCCGGGTCCCTTCTCGGGAACGGGACGATGTCGCAGGACATGATGGACTTCCTGGCGGCGGCGGTGCGCGCCCGCTGCAACATCCTCATCTCGGGCGGCACCGGCAGCGGCAAGACCACCCTGCTCAACGTGCTGTCGGGCTTCGTGTTCCCCGACGAACGCATCATCACCTGCGAGGACGCGCGCGAGTTGAAGATTAAGCTCGACGACTGGGTGCCCATGCAGTCCAAGCCCGCCAACGCCGACGGCGCCGGGGGGCAGGACATCGAGGCGCTCCTGAAGGGCACGCTGCGCATGAGGCCCGACCGCATCATCATCGGCGAGGTCCGCGGCAAGGAGGCCAGCGACATGATCCAGGCCATGAACACCGGCCACGACGGGTCCATCGGCACCATCCACGCATCGTCGCCCGAGCGCGTGATGATCCGCCTGCAGGACATGATCCTGCAGGCTCACAACCTGCCCATTGAGGCCATACGCAACGAGGTATCGATGGCCATCGACCTCATCGTGCACTCGGAGCGCTTCTACAAGACCGGCGAGCGCAAGGTGCTCGAGATCTCGGCTCCCGCGGGCATGGAGGGAGGCACCATGCGCATGCAGAAGCTCTTCGAGTTCGAGCTGGACCGCTACGAGGAGGACCGCATCGTCGGCCGCCACGTGCCGTGCGGCTATATGCCGCCGGCCAACATCCAGCGCAAGTTCCTCCTCGCCGGCGAAGAGCTCAAGCGCGACTGGTTCTCGGGAGGCGCGCGATGAGCGCCGCCGGCCCGCTGACGCTCGCCGCGGGCGCGCTCATCGCCACGGCCGCCGCGGCGCTGCTCGTGGCGGCCGTGGTCATAGCGCGCCGCGACCGCATCGCCAGAAGCGACGAGAGCCTGGCGCGCCAGGCGGCCGAGGCCCTGCTGTCGGGCCGCGAGGACGGGCGGGCGCGCACCGAGTCGCCCCTGCAGGCGCGCCTGTCGGCGGCCGGCGTG
>NZ_HE611017.1:52351-59903 GCF_000236865.1 Senegalimassilia anaerobia JC110
GGCCGCCGTGGGCGCCGCCGCCTCCCCCACCGCCGCGGGAGCCTTCTTCGGCGCGGCCGTCGGCCTGGCCGCGGGCGTCGCGGCCCCGCCGCTGTGGCTGTCCGGCAAGACGCAGGAGAGGCGCAGGCAGATCCGCTCGAGCCTGCCGAACGTGCTGGAGCTGCTCTCGGTGGCGATAGGCGCCGGGCTCACGCCGGAGCGCGCCATCAGGCTCGTGTCGGCGAGGGCCGAAGGGCCCCTCGCCGACGAGTTCGCCGCCGCGGACGCCGACATCGCGATGCTGGGCTACACGCTCCCCGAGGCGCTCGGCAACCTCGCCAGGAGGGTCGAGGTGCCCCAGGTCAGCATGTTCGCCGCCGCGGTGTCCCTCGCCGCCGAGCAGGGCTCGTCGATCGGCGCCGTGATCGAGTCCCAGGCGGAGAGCGCGCGCGGCGCGTACTTCAAGGAGCTCGAGGAGAAGGCGAACAAGCTGCCGACCAAGATGATCGTGCCGATGATCTTCCTCATCCTGCCGTCGCTTTTCATCCTCACGTTCACCCCGCTCGTGCTCACCCTGATCGACACCCTTTAACCTGCGACGAAAAAAGGAGGAACCTATGCGGGTATTCGACGAGATCACCCTGAAAGGCTGGCCGGACGTCGCCGCCGCAGAGACGTTCGCCTCGCGGCTCGTCGGCATGATGGGGCGCAAGGAGGTCGCCGACGGCGAGGGGCTGTGGTTTCCCAGGTGCTCGTCGGTCCACATGAAGTTCATGTCGTGTCCCCTCGACATCGTCGCCATAGACCGGGCAGGGGTCGTCGTAGGCTGCGACACCGTCGCCCCGTGGCAGAAGGTGCCGCGCCGGCCCGGCGCGGCGTCGGTCCTGGAGGTGCGGGCCGGCTCCGCCGCCTCCCTCGGCATCAGGCCCGGCGCGAGGCTTTTGGCCGAGGGGCCGGGCAGCGAGGCGTTCCCGAAAGGAGGCCGCCGACATGATTCCTAGCGATCGCGACGAGCTGGGCGCCTGGTCGCAGGCCCTCGGGAAGCTCGGCGTCAAGGCTGAAGAGTCGAAAAAGGAGCGCAGGCCCGTGACGCGCCGCGCCGCCCTGAAAGGGACCGCGGCCGTCCTGGCGTGCGCCATGATGTGGGACGCCGGGCGCGCCTGGGCCGGCGTGGGCGGAGGCGACTGGGGGTGCAACGACGCCGTCGCGGCGCCGGGTAACTACTTCGGCCACGACGGCGGGTGGGCCTACTCGTCGGACGGCACCTGCTGGATCTCGCTCTCGGCGAACTGCACCATCGGGAGGATGACCGAGCTCTACCTCAACGTGACCGTGAAGGCGTATTTCGCCAACGGCGGCGTATGGAGCCCCACGTGGTTCACCGACTTCCCCGACACCCACGTGCGCACCTTCGTCTGGAACGCCACGGGCGGATACGACGAGGACTCGCACACCGGGTTCTACGACACGACGTACGACTCCAACTCGTACCACGGCCCCTATTGCGAGATCACCCACAGGGTCTCGAGGAAGTCGTCCGACTGGAGGTGCCACCCGGGCGCCCAGGTGTGGTGCGACTCGGCAGACAACGCCAACGGCATCTGGACGCAGGAGTACGGCAGGCAGGTCGTCCCGCACCACCTGCTCGTCAACGACGATTTCTGGATCGGCAAAATCGTGACGCTGCGCGCCTTGAGCTCGCCCGAGCGCTACGCGGACGTCACGGCCGGCGGCGCGGAGGGAACGGGCGTGGTCACCTGGTCGTCCTACGACGCCAGCAACCAGAACTGGGGCGTCGGCCGCAGCGCCCAGGGAAGGTGCTGCTTCGTCCCGATCCACCTCGCCCACCAGACGTACCTCGACCTGAGCGGAGGCGACTGGAACGACGGGGACCGCTTCCAGATCTACGGCGGGAACGGCTCGCTCGCCCAGTCCCACTGGCTTCACCGGATCGGCACGCGCGGCAAGGACCTCGCCGGCGCCCACCTGATAATCCCGGAATGCTCGGGCTGCGCCATGGACAACTCGGGCTGCGGCGACTCGCTCGGCACGGCGGTCGCCCAATGGAACTGCTACGGCAACTGGGACAACCACAACCAGTGGTGGATCTTGGAGGAGCCGCAGTTTCGGGAGGCGTCGCCCGGCAAGCTCAAGCTGGCCGGCCTCAACGACGCGGGGCACCCCGTCGTCGGCCAGGCGCTCTCCGCCCCGAGCCTCGGCGGCGGCCTCACGCTGCCCAAGAACTACGGGTCGACCTCGGGCATCTACTACGCCTACCGGTGGCACCGAAGCGCCGCCCCGCTCGGCCGCACGCTCGTGAAGGGGCAGGCGACCTGCTGGAACCTGTGCGTGACGCCCAAGCCGCAGTTCGCCTCGGAGCACAGCTTCATAGGCAGCCGGGGCAACGGCGTCGCGCTCGAGACGTTCGCGCTCTCGCTCGTGAATCAGGAGTTCGAGGGCGGCATCTCCTACCAATGCCGCATGTTCGCCGGCGGCTCCGGGGGGAGCTGGGGCGACGAGAAGAGCGACGGTCAGGTGGCCGGGTCGCTCGAGGACTCCGTCTACCAGGTCAAGATCCGCCTCACGGGCAAGATGGCCGAGATGTGCGACGTCGACTACGAGCTGAGCAACAGCGACCGCTCGTGGGTGGGCGCCGCCCGCAACGGGGCCGAGACCCCGGCGCCGAGCAGCTACGGGGTCGAGTACCTCAAGGTGTGGGTCACCCGCAAGGACGCCGGCGCGGACGAGATCGCGCGGGACTGGTCGGAGAACGCCGGCTACACGCCGACCGAGGCCGACGTGGGCAAGTGCATAACCTGCGAGGTGGCCGCCAAGCCCAGGAACGGCATCGCGGTGGAGTACCTGGGCAGGATCAACCTCACGAGCGAGGCGGTGCTGCCCGACAAGGCGCGCATCCGCTTCTTCCGCGACGGCGAGTCCGACCCGGTCTACAGCGACGAGGTCGACCGCGGCACCGCCTACAGCGTGCCCCAGGCCGCCACGGCGGCCGCGACGCGGGAAGGATGCGCTGGGCTCGACGGGTGGTACGTGGACCCGGCGTACGCCTCCAAGTTCGCCGACGGCACCGCGCTCGACGGCGACGTCGACCTGTACGCCCGAAACGCCGTGGAGATCTCCTACGCGTCCAACACCGAGGGGCTGCCCCAGGGGGCGTCGTACTCGGCGCAGGCCGGCGGCGCGCTCTGCCCCATCGACGAGGCCTGCGGGTGCCCGGGCGCGACACGGGGCTGGTACGGCAAGACGATGAGCCTGCCGGAGGTCGCCCGGGCCCGGATAGCCTGCACGACCGACGGCGGCGGCCGCTGGCTCGACCTGAAGGCCGAGGGCGGCTGGCACGCCAAGGCCGACCTCTCCGACGAGGCCGGCTCGCGGCTTTCGCTCACCAGGAACGCGACCATGTGGAAGAAATGGGAGTCGTCGACCTACGACGGGATAAGGGAGGACGCGCGCTAGCGGCGCGCCGCAGAGGAAGGAGGCCGGTATGACGGCCATATCTAGGAGAAGGTTCGCCGCCAAGGCGGCGTCTGCGCTCATGGCGGCGGTGCTCGCCGTCGGGATGTGCCTGCCGGCGCTGCCCCTGGCGCAGGGGTCGGGCGTCGGCGCGCAGCAGGCCCAGGCCGCCCAGGGCGAGCTGTCGGGCCAGGCGTACTGCGTGTGCACCAACCCCGGCTACACCAACGCCGACGGCAACCGCTTCGACGTGACCATGCCCGACGGGCAGGTCATAGAGGGACACTGCACGAACTACGGCTGGGCCTACCCCGCCGACGGCTGGTACTCGTTCACCGCGACCTGGGACGGGTCGGGCTACGAGGTGGTGCTCGACACCTACGGCGCGAGCCCGCACCCCAGCTGCCTGCTCGCCGGGCCGTGCCAGACCGTCGGCCGCGCGAAGTGGTACCCCACGGGCGGCATCGACCTTATCAAGGCCTCGGCGAACCCGTCGCTGTCCGACGGCAACCCCTGCTACAGCCTGGCCGGGGCGACCTACGGGGTCTATTCGGACTCCGGCTGCACCGACCGCGTGGCCGGGCTGACCACCGACGCGAGCGGCTACGCGTACGCCGACGGCATCATGGCCGGGACGTACTGGGTCAAGGAGGAGACCGCTTCTGCGGGCTACGCGCTCGACCGGGCCGCCTACCAGGTCGACGTCTCGTACTGCCAGACGGCCCGCGTCAACGGCGGCACCGTGCTCGAGCATCCCTGCGGCGACCCCATCTACATGCTCGTCGGCAAGTACGACGGCTCGAGGACATATAACGGCGAGGGGAACCTCCCGCAGGGCTCCGCGTCGCTTGCGGGCGCCCAGTACACGGTGCGCTACTACGACGGCCAGTACGACGAGGCGGGGCTGCCCGGCGCGCCCACGCGCGAGTGGGTGTTTCAGACCGATAACGATGGATTCTCTTACTTTTCTGACGAATACAAAGTCTCAGGTCCGGAGCTCTACCGAAACCTTGCAGGCGACGCGGTGATCCCCGTCGGCACCTTCACCATCCAGGAGACCAAGGCGCCGGCGGGCTACGTGCTCTCCTCGGAGCTGCACCTGTACAACATCCACGACAACCAGCTCGACGCCTCCGTGCGCGACTACAACGCGCTCGAGCACCCCGAGAGCGTGCAGCGCGGCGACTACCGCCTGACCAAGATAGCCGAGCTCGAGCCCGAGACCTCCGAGCACCCCGGCTTCGACGGCAACGTCGCCGTCGAGGGCGCGCGCTTCGAGATGTACAACTCCACCGGCGGAACGGTGGTCTCCCCCGAGGACGGCCGCGAGGTCGAGCCGGGCGGCCTGGTGTGCACCATCGTGTCCGACGAGAACGGATACGCCTCGACCCGCAACGAGAAGGCCAACGGCTGGTCTGTGCCCGACGGCTGGACGGGCGCCCTGGCGTACGGCGCCTACTGGGTCAAGGAGAAGATCCCGCAGGAGGTGGCCGACCGCTACATGCGCGAGTACGGCGTCAAGATCGCCACCGAGTACGATTGGACCGCCGTGATCTCCGCGGACGGCCAGTACGCGCCGGCCATCGCCGTGACCAACAAGCCCGCGCAGACGTGGCTCAAGATCGAGAAGCGCGACGCCGAGACCGGCAAGGCGATCCCCCTCGCGGCCGCGTTCAAGATCTTCGACTCCGAAGGCCAGGCCGTGACGTACTCCGGCTTCGAGCTGGGCGGCGAGACCAAGGACACCTGGGAGACCGGGCCCGACGGGTCGGTGGGCCTGCCCATGAAGCTCGCGGGCGGCAGCTACACCTTGGTCGAGCAGTCCGCGCCGGAAGGGTACGTGCTCGACGCCGACCCGATCCCCTTCACGGTCGACGCCTACGGAAGCGTGGACAGCCCGCTTATCGTGACCGCGACCGACGTGCCGCAGAAAGGCGTGATAGAGGTCTCCAAGACCGACGCCGCCGACGGCGCGGCGGTCCCCGGCGCGGTGTACGAGGTGCGCGCCGCCGCCGACGTCGCCACCCCCGAGGGCACGGTGCGCGCCAAGGCGGGCGACGTCGTCGACACCCTGGTCACAGGCGAGGACGGCAAGGCGTCGTCCAAGCAGCTCTACCTCGGCTCCTACGAGGTCAAGGAGGTCTCCGTGCCCGAGGGCTGGGCGCTCGACGATGAGACCCATCGCGTGGAGATCGCCTACGCGGGCCAGGAAGCCGCGGTCACCTCCGCGCACCTCGGCGTGACCGACCAGCCCACGACCGTCTCGATCGAGAAGAAATCGTCGCTCGACGGGGCGGCCCTGCCCGGCGCGGAGTTCACGCTGAGCCCCGCGGGCTCCTCGAGCGATAGCTGGGACGCTCAGGCCATCCCGAGCGCCATGGCGTCGGCGCTCGGCGCAGACGTCGCCGTCGAGGACCTCGACGAGCTCGTCTCCTTCTGCGACCCCAAGCACCAGCACCGCGACGAGTCCGTGTGGTTCGAGGCCTCGGTGGACGGCGTGCCGGGCCGCTACAAGGCGCAGCTGGACAACGGCGGAACCCTCCTCGTGTTCGGCTCCGACGACAGCCTGATCTGCGCCATCGACCCTAAGGCATCCTACGAGGACCCCTCGCGCGTGCGCACGGCGGTCGTCGGGGCAGACGGCACGGCCGTCTTCGACCATATCGGGCGGGGATCGTGGGAGGTCCGCGAGACGAAGCCGGCAGACGGCTGCCTCGTCCGCTCCGACAAGGTGTTCTCGTTCACCGTGGGCGACGACGGCCTGATCCGCGCCGAAGGGTCCGAGCCGGCGGCGAAGGCCTGCTTCGAGGTGGAGAACACGCCCGTGACCGCCCGCACCTCGGCGTCCGGCAAGGAGTCCGGGCAGAGCGAGGAGCAGGTCGGCGGCAGGGCCGCCGTCGTCGACAGGTTCGACTACACCGGCCTGCCCGCGGACGGCCGCGTCTTCACGCTGAAGACCGAGCTGCGCTTCGCCGACACGGGCGAGCCGGTCATGGACGGCGATGCGCCGGCCTCGGCGGCGACGGAGTTCGCCCCCGAGGCCATGAACGGGTCGGTCGACGCGGAGATCTCCTTCCCGTCAGACGGGCTGGCCGGCCGCAAGGTCGTCGTCTTCGAGCGGCTCTACATGGGCCGCGAGCTCGTCGCATCCCACGAGGACCTTTCCGACGAGGGGCAGTCCGTCAAGCTCATAGACATCGGCACGAAGGCCAGGGTCTCCCAGACGGGCGGCTCGATGGGCTGCCTCGACGAGTCGATGGAGGTGGTCGACGCCGTGTCGTTCAAGGGCCTGACCCCGTGGAAGCCCTACACCCTCAAATCGGCCCTGGTCGGCGATGACGGGAACATGCTCGTGGTGGACCAGAAAGCGGCCGCCGGCGAGCTCACGTTCACGCCCGAATCGCCGGACGGCGAGGTCGAGGTGAAGATCGCCGTGGACTCGACGGGCCTTGCCGGCAAGCGGCTCACGGCGTTCGAGCGCCTGTTCCCCGCCGACGGCGACGAGCCGGTCGCCAAGCACGAGGATCTCTCCGACGAGGGCCAGACGGTGAGGGTGCCCTCCATCGGGACGACGGCGACCGACGCGCAAAGCGGCACCCACCAGGCCATGGCGACCGAAAGCGTGTCCATATCGGACAAGGTCCAGCACGAGGGGCTCGCCTCGGGCGCGGCGATGCGCCTCGAGGGCAAGCTGGTGTTCGCCGACACCGGCGAGCCGGTGCAAAACGACGGCGGCGAGGTATCCGCCACCGTCGAGTTCGCCCCCGAGCAGGCGGACGGCTCCGTGACCCTGGAGCTTCCCGCGTTCAACGCCCGGGAGCTCGCCGGCCGCAAGGTCGTCGTCTTCGAGCGGCTCTACGACCAGACCTCGGGCTCGCTCGTGGCCGCCCATGAGGACCCCTCCGACGAGGGCCAGACCGTGGCCATAGGCGACGTGCCGGAAAACACCACCACGACCTTCTTCGAGAAGACCGGCGACTGGATCGCGTCGCACTGGATGCTCATCGCGGGCCTGGCGCTCGCGGCCGCCGGCCTGGCGCTCGGCGGCAGGAGGCTCCTGGCGAACGGCGGCGGCAGGTGAGGGCCCGCCGCGGTCGCGCTG
>NZ_HE611017.1:60305-62380 GCF_000236865.1 Senegalimassilia anaerobia JC110
TGGCCTGCCCCGGCGCGGCCGGCGCGTCGCAGGCGCTGACGCGCACGTATCAGGTCGGCGAGCAGGTGCCGGCGACCATAGAGGTAGGCGGCGTCGAGTACGCGCTGGCGTCGGCATCGTCGGACGGCGCTAGCGCCGCGCGCGAGCGAAGCGTCGCCGCGTCGGAGTACAACGGCGACGCCTCGTCCTACTTCCCCGCAAGCGTCACGGTCACCGAGGACGGCGCGACCTACGAGCTCGCGCTGTCCTCGGCCGAGGCCTCCGTGTCCGAAGAGGACGCGAGCGAGCGCACGTACGAGCAGACGATCGTGTACTCGGCCCTGTTCCCCGACGAGGTGTCCGCGATCCCCGACGAGCGGGCCGAGCAGGTCGACGGCGCCGGCGAGCTCACGTTCAAACAGGGCGCAGTCGAGCTTTCCGACGCCGGGGACGGGACCGGCAGGCAGTCCGCGAAGGTGACCTACACGGCGACCGCGAGGGAGTCGGCCCCGAAAACGTACAAGCTCACGGCCCGGTACGAGCCGGCCCAGGGCGCCTCCGGCACGATCACGGCCGTCTACGAGCCGAAGCCGGCCCAAGCCGCGCAGGCGCAGCAGCAGCCATCGGCCGAGAACGGCGGCGAGATCGGCTACATAGAGCGTCAGGACGACGAAGCCGCAGACGAGGCTCGAAGCGGATCCGCCGGCTACGCCCTGCCCGTCGCCGCCGGCGCCGCCTTGGCCGTGGCGGGAGCGGCCATGCTGGTCATAGGCGGCAGAGCCGCCCGGCCGAAGACCGCCGCGCAGGACGGAGAGCGGCCAACCTCGGCCGACGAGCCTTCCGCAAAGGCGGGCAGGTAGATGGCCGTCTGGAAGGGCGTGCCGCTTCAGTCGGCGATCATAGTGAGGCACACCCCCAGGGACTACGCCAAGAAGCTCGGGAGGAAGGACACGGGTGCCATGCCGTGCGCCTCGAACGCCCGGGCGGTGGCGTACATCTCGCGCACCGGGGCCTTCGAATCGAAATCCGACATCGACCGCGAGCCGACGCCCCAGGACCGCGAGCTCTCCGCCGAGCGCGACGCCGCCGACCGCCTCGACTACGCGGCGCGCGAAGGCGCCTACGAAGGCAAGGGCGCGGCGCTGCAAGAGGACGCGTCGCTGTGGGACGCGAACGGGCCTGTGAGCGTGGGAGAGGCGCGCGCGAGGATGCGAGCCGACGGCGGGGCCTTCATCGACTCGGTGGTCTCCGTCAAGCGCGAGTACGCCGCGGCGCTTCGGCTCGAGAGCAAGGAGGACATGCAGCGCCTCCTTCGCGCCACCTGGTCGGAGAACGTCGAGAAATGGGGCCTGGTCAAAGACCCGGCCGACATCAGGTGGGTGGCGGCGTACCACACCGACGCCAGCGAGTCGCTTCACTGCCACGTGCTCACGTGGTCTGCGCGCGGCGAGATCGAGCAAGGCGCCACGGTGGGGCGAGAGGCGACCCGCGCCGGGAAGGAGGCCATCTACCGCGTCGGCTACGCGCGCATACGCGAGGAGCGCGACGCGCGCTCCAACTTCCTGCGCGACCTCGCCCGCCAGCAGATCCGGGTGATAGCCGGCGAGAGACCCGACGCCCGGGCGGCCGCGGCCCTCGACGCCCGGGCCCGCAAGGCCGGATGGCCCGAGCGGTCCCTGCGCGAATCGGACGTCCCGCCCCAAGACCGCGCCCCCGTCGAGGCGGCGCGAGCGCGCGTGGCCTCCGAGCTGACGGCGGGCTCCGGCGCCGTGGCGCGCAACTGGAAGGCCCAAGCAGCCGCGCGCGACCTGGTGGCCGCGGCCAGGCGGGCATCCCCGTCGTTTTCGAGGACGTGCGCCGAGCGCGAGCTGACCTCCGAGGTGAAGGCGGACGTCAGGGGCATGGCCGAAGGCTCCGCCGAACGCAGGGCCTCGCTGCGCGCAGACGCCGAGGACTTCGCCAAGCGCACCGCGTCGGCGGCAGTCAGGGCCTGTATGCCGGAAGACGCCCGGGAAAGGGCGCGCGAGGGCAGGCAGGCCTGGGACCGGGCCCGCGGCAAGGGCGGCAAGCGGGCATACGCGCAATCCCAAGCCGCC
>NZ_HE611017.1:62677-67145 GCF_000236865.1 Senegalimassilia anaerobia JC110
CAGCTGGCGGCGAGGCCCGGGGGAGACCCCGGCGCGGCCCGCTCGTCCGCCGAGCGCGCGTGCGCCGAGAGGATGGCGCGCGCCCTCGTCGACGCGGCCGGGCGCGGCGTCCTGTCCGACCCTCCCCCAAAGCAGCCGAGGGAACGCGCCGGAGACCGGGACAGGTCGGGCGGCGGGCTCGGGCTGGCCGCCGGGATGCTCGACGCGGCGTTGAAGGCCGCCCTGTCCCCGACCGCGAAGGCCGGCGGTCAAGGCATGAGGCGCCGCCCCAGGCGCCGCGCGCCGGAGCGCGAGATGCAGCGTTCGCACATCGGCCAGGAGCGCCTATGAGGCGGGCCTTGGGATGGGCGATGCTGTTCGCCGCCGGCGCAGTCGCCATCGTCGCGGTCTTGCTGGTCGCGCCGTCCTTCGTGCACCCGGACGCCTCGGGCTACCGATCCGAGGCCGCCGACGCGGGCGGGGCGTTCCCTGAGATCGACTGGGAGGGGCTGCGGCTCGCGAACCCCGACATCGTCGGCTGGGTGAAGGTGCCGGGCACCAACATAGACGCGCCCATCTGCCAGGCGCACCCGGACGACCCGGAGCGCTACCTGCAAACGGCGTACGACGGCTCCCCTTCCCGCGCGGGCTGCCCGTACCTGGACGCCACCTGCGAGGAGAAGGGCCTGGAATCGGCCATGCCGATCGTCCTGGGGCACTCGCTGCTCGACGGCTCGATGCTCACCGATTTCAAGGAGATGAGCGATGCCGGATACGCCGACGAGCACAGCGAGATCATGCTCATGAGCCCCGAGGGCAACCGAATGCTCGAGGTCGCATGCGCAAAGGTCGTCGACGCCGACGTCGCGCAGAAGGTGACGGGCGTCAAGGACGCCTCCGCCGCGGCCGACCTGCTGGGCGTCGAGGAGCAGGACGCGGACGTGGTGCGAGTGCCGCCGAAGCGGGCCGAGCAGGTGTTCCTGTTCGTGACCTGCTCGTACCAGACGGGAAACTCGCGCACGCTCGTCTACGCGGTGCAGGAAAGATGACGGGCGCGCAAGGCGGGACGGCCGCATGAAGCAGAAGGCCTGACCGCAGGTCTTCGGGAAGCAGGTCAGTTTTGGAGAGAAATGTCGGACTTGCCGGAGAGGCAAGCGATTTAAAAGGCGGCGGGCGCGTCCGGTTGACGGATACGCAGCTCAAGATACTCGGAACGATAGCCGCCTCGCGCAGGCATCCCATCACCCATGAGGAGCTCGCCGAAAGCGTCGGCTGCTGCGCCAAGACCGTCGATCGAGCCATCGCCCGGTTCAGGAACGCCGGGCTGGTCGAGGTTCGGAACGCCAGAAGAGCCGACGGCGGGCGGGATGCGGACGCCTACGTCCTGTCCGAATGCGCAGGCCGCGAAAGCAGGGCAGGCTAGATAGGAAGGAACGGGAAGATGACGGAGGACGGATCCTTCGAAGCGGGCGACTGGGCGGAGCTCTGCACGTACGTGGACGGCGAGCACAGAGAGGTCGCGCTGACAGATGTGCAGCTGGCGGTGATCGGGCTCATGCTCGGGCTCGGCCGAGAGCGCCCGTTCGCGGACGACGAGCTGGCGGAGAAGATGCTGCCGGCCGCAATCGAGGCTTCGTGCAGATGACGCCTGCTGGCTGCAGACAGACGGGCTTTCGAGAAGACGGGAAGAGCGGCTTCCGGGGGCTTTCGCCGCGTTGGCCGGCGTCAGCCCAGAGCCTCGACCCACCAGCGCATGACCGGGGGCTTGTTCAGGGACGGGTCGTAGACCTTGCGCTCGAGGAAGAGGTTGGTCACATGGTCCCGGATGCGCACCTTGTACCGCGCCGTGGCCACGCCGCGGTACGACGGGCCGAAGTCCCCGCGCTCCACTATCTCGGTTATCGGGAACGCGCGCCCGTCGGGCCAGAGGACCGTTATCGGGTCGAACCGGCCCTCGTCGGTCAGACGCATGTAAACGTCGACGTAGCGCTTGTGCGCACGTCGCCTCCCTCCCCCGCTATGTTTTACCCAATCTTGCATCGGCATGATATTATCGAACAGAAGTTCGATAAAAAACAGCGAACAAACTGTGAAGATTGGGGTGATTCGGGCTTTGGCGGCGACAGACGAAGGGAGCGCAGGGGCTCTGATCGTCAGGAATTAAGCCGATCGAATGCAGCCCTGACCTTTGCCAGATCGTCGGCATCGGGGGCAGACCCGTCGCGCTCGAAGGCGTCGGCCGCCTTGCTGAGGGCCGCCGCTGCCTGCGCTAGCAGATACGGCCCGCCCTTTTCCCGCTCGAACCTTCTGTACACGTCGGCGTAATCCGCCGGGCAAGCCGGGTTGAGTCTCCTCGCGTAGGCATCGAACTCGCCTATGAGGGAATCTCCCCCGGAGCGTGACCCCAAGGAGGCGACCTTTCTAGCGACTGCAGTCCCCATCGACCCGGAATCGAAGCATTGAAGCAAACGAGGCGTCAGCCGATCCGTCAGCGTTGCCATCTCGGAAACGAACCTCGTGCTCTTCCCCGTCACGATCGAGCACAGGTCCGTCATCTTGCCGTATCTCCAGCAAGACCTCCGTCCCATTTCCTTGACGTGCTCGCGGAACCCCATGAGCAGCTTTCTTCTATCGGCGGCGGGCGTTGCGGCCGTGTAGATGTTCGAAGCATCGTGGAACGCGCGAGCGTCGGCGTCGTCGAGGCTTTCGAACACGTGAACGTCGATGTTCTCGAGCGACGGGTCGGAAACCGCGGCCTGTGCGCGCGCGAGCGCTCGGCAGGCACCCGCAATGAGGAGGATCTCGCCGTCAACCGCCCTTGCCAGGAAAACCCCGTTCGGCCCGTCCCACGATAGCGGGTAGGCGGCAGCGAGGGGATCGTTTCCGTAAACCACCGGATCGGGCCTGGCCGATGCCGCCGAGATAACGGCGATGCGGAAATAATCGCGTGTTGCGGGTTCATCCCCCATGCAGGCCTCCATCCCTGTTGCGCTCTGCGTGTGCCTTGTGCCCGTCAGATGATAGCACGTTGCGCGCGCCGTGCGGGAGACGTCCCGGAGCTAGGCCGACAAGGACCCACGCCGAGCGGGCCGCGATCGACTTGCAGAGAGCGGCCGAAATGCGGATTCCGCATTTGCCTTTGTTTCTTTCGACACCATGGTTTGACGACCGGGCGAACCTTCGCGACCAGGCCCTTAACAACCGAAGCAATCCAATTCGGCAAATCAGATAGTCAACGAATCCAACCACTTGTTTCATATACCCAGAGGAAGGCGCATCGACATGCACATCGACCAGGGGCGCGAGCCTGGACCCCCCGATTCGGGAAAGCCCGAACCCTGCGGGCGCAAGGGCACTACGACCATATGCTCCGACACGCAGACGACCTTCCCAAGCATCCGCGCCGCGTCCGCCTGGGCAGATCCGGCAGGCCGGCACGGCAAGAGGCCGGTCATTTGCATAGAGACCGGCGAGGCCTTCCCGAACGCGGCCGCAGCTTCTAAGCATGCCGGGTGCAGCCGGCAGACCATCGGCAACTGCGCCGCCGGGCGCAGCAGGACCGCAGGCGGCTACCACTGGGCCTATGCCGAGCAGCCGCCCGAGTCCTGGCGCGCGGCGATCGAATGCCCGGAGGCAGGCGTCAAGTTCGAGAGCCTCGGCGACGCCGCCGAGTGGGCCGGATGCGAGGCGGCCGAAATCGCCGACTGCCTGGCAGGGAGAAAGGACGCGGCGGGCGGTGTGCGCTGGCGGTTTCGGAAGCTGCGGGGAGGCCGCCGGACGATGCCGATCGTCTGCGTCGAGACCGGAGACGAGTTCCCGAGCATCAGGGCGGCCGAAGAGCGGACGGGCTGCTGCCATGGGACGATCAGCGCCGTCCTATCCGGCCGAAGCAAGACCGCAGGCGGATACCGGTGGGCATACGCCGAGCAACGCGAGCCGCGCTGGAAGACCCCGGTGATCTGCCTCGACACGCAGATGAGGTTTCCCGGCGTGAAGGAGGCGGCCGCCTGGGCTGGCTGCAATCCCGGATGCATCAGCGCCGTGCTTGCAGGACGCGCGAATACGGCGGGAGGACGCCGATGGGCGCACCCCGAGGCCGAGGCGGCCGAAAAAGCGACAATAAAAAACGGGCACGTAAAATAAGTGGTTGGAAGTTGGTAAATAACTGGTTGGTCAATCGTAATTCAGGCCATCAATGTCCAACCACGTATTTTACATACCCACTTCTTCTTGGCCATCCTGAAAGCCCCTCCCCGAGGGTGTTGCATGCAGGAAGACATCCACCCTTGTATCTTCGCCACATATGGAGTATCTTCGCCATATTATTTATATTTGGCGAAGATACAAGGAATGTGGCGAAGATACCCCATGGCTCAATTCGACTATTCGAGGCAGCTCAGCACCCTTATGTCGCCCGAAGTCATGTCGTCTATCGGCGATATGAGGGAGCACCGCGGAAGACAAGCGCTTTACGAGGCGACGAGGCCGG
>NZ_HE611017.1:68024-84067 GCF_000236865.1 Senegalimassilia anaerobia JC110
TCGATGCGGATACACGGTCGGAAAATACGTATCGATCGAAAAGGAAATCGAAAGATCGAAGGAAACGTACTACGAGGCGCTCGGCGCAAGCTCCGCCGGGTGGCAGGACGGCGAGAACGACTACACCCCGTTCGTGACCTACATGCTCGGCGTGATGACGGCCTGCTACAAGGAGCTTGACAGGAGATTCGCCATTGCAGCAGGCCCCAGAGGCGGCGAAGGCATGCTGCGCGCATATTTCGAGCAGCTCGTCGGCGCAGCGACGAAGCGGGACATCATGGATGCGAACCCGTCCATAAGCAAGCGAACGGTCGAGCGCGTCCTCAAGAAGCTCCAAGATGACGGGACCATCGAGAAGACGGGCTCGGCGAGGTCTACCGCATATCGCAAACGCTAGGAACGGCGCCGTCAGGCTCGCTGAACGCGTCCTCGAAGGCCATCTCGCGGCAGATCTCGCCGCCCCTCGTCCTTCGAAAGCCGTCGGCCGATCTTGCCCGCACGCGCCCTGCGCATCAAACGTCGAGGCCGCCGAACTCGGCGACGTACCTGCGGTCCATGAAGTGCGCGCCGCAGCGGGCGCAGAAGCCCCAATGCTCGTCGACGAGGCACCCGCAGTAGCCGCACTCGTTCTATACGGGACGTATATTATAAATTCATTTATTGTACGCCCTCGGGGATCAGAAAAGGCGACCATCCGGATCGCCTCGAAAGCCCTCCCCCGGGGGTGTTCTATACGGGACGGTTGCAAACGACTTCTGGGGCCGCTTACCGAAACCTTTTAACCCAACTCAAAACAAGCAGCATTTTCGTATATCTTTGCAAAAGGATTCGAATCCCTGCATATGTCATAAAGATCTACCTTCACGGAAGGGGAAGCACCTATGGACAGAAGGACATTCGTAAAGCTCGCGGCGCTGTCGTCAGCCGCCGCCTTCGCCGGCACGCCCAAGGCCATGGCCCAGGATGCGACCGGCTCAACGTCGACCCTCACATCGGACAACGCCCTCGAAATGGCTTTCAACTTCGCCCAATCGTGCGACACGAACGGCCAAGGGTTGGTTCCCGCAAACCCCGTAAGATTAGCGACTGCCGGCGGCGATCACGTAGGATACGTCGTCGATTACAACCTCGACGGTGCTCCCAACGGATACATCGTCATCGACGCAAGCTGCCCGAACGGCATCGCCGAGTTTTCGTTTGAGCAAGGTTCGATCAGCCCATATGCGGCGGCGCTGATGTCGAACGAATCGCTTGCATCAGCGCAGCACCTATCCGAAGACGAGCAATACGCCGTCAAAATCGACGGGCTGCTCTACGGCGCCGCAGACAGATCCGGCGGACCCGTCCTCCTGAACGACGGAACGATCGCAGATATTCCCATGGCGCTATCATCGGCGACCGGCAATGGGTGGATCGACGCGACCATCAATACCTCGGACCTGTATGCCAACTACGCCATGACGGCTTTTAAGTTCTTTCCATCATTTATCGGATCGTCCCAGAACAGAATCACTTACCTGACAGGCAGATACGCATGCCAGGTGTCCGCCCTATGCGCATGCGCGGGTCTGTACGGCATGTTCGACATATGGGACTGCGCCGACGAGTATATCGAAATGTGGGACAGGACGGGAACAACCGTCCTAGAAGTTAAAAACGGCATAACGTTCGGAACAACAAACATCGGGAAAGGAGCCGTCGGATTCTGTGACTTTTGCTCAGCAAGAGGAAAAAGCATATCGAACAGGGTGAACAGGAGTCCAACGTTTGCCCAATACGTGCTGGCGGTAAACGCACAGCAGACATCGCTGTTCACCGCATGGCCGGACCCTGTCGGTCATAGCGTCGCCGTCGAAGGATACGTATCTGCAACCAACAACTCAACAGGAGCGGCCCTTAGCGTCATCGTTGTCGCCGATGGATGGGGTGATTCCGCACGTTATCTGAACTTCAACTACCCAGCTCTTTCCAATTCCACAGGAACGTTCTTCTTCTGATATGTCGAATCGCGCCCGCATCGTGCCAATCCTAGCCATAGCGTTTGTCGTAGCCGCTTTGATTTCGGTTTCCCTCATTGCGGTTACGACAAACGACAGCGGCAGCACGACCACCACAGCGAATCAGGAGAGCTTCGAAAACGTGAGCGATGTTAAAAAGAAAAGCGAAAAAAGCCCTGAGGAATATTCCTCTGGCGGCCTAACGGACGCCCTTCATTTCGCGGACGGCGTCATAATTTCCCTAGACAGGGATTCGGAAACGGCCGAAGTCAAAATAGCGACCCCGGGATACGGTCTGAACAGCGGAAGCGTGTACGCATTCGGCTTTTCCGAAAGGATCGAGCATAGAATCATATCGTTCGACGATCTAAACATCGGCGACGAAGTCCGTGTCGAGTACATGTACTTTCTCAACAAGGACGAAACGCTGCACGGCGAGTACATCGTGAGAGGATCCGTCGAAACCAGGCCATCTGCCCAAAACGCGACGACAAGCGAATGATCGCGCAAGCGCATCATTCGCTCCCAAGAAACCGCAAAGCGCGGGCTTTGATGACAAGGCCCGCGCACTAGGCGGCGTTTCTCAACGGTATTAAGCCAGGGCACTTTCCACGGTCACCTGGCTTTTTTCATATCTCGAATCGCGGTTTGCCGTCCCTCGTCCTTCGAAATCCGTCGGCTGATCTTGCTCGACGCGCCCCGCGCATCAAACGTCGAGGCCGCCGAACTCGGCGACGTACCTGCGGTCCATGAAGTGCGTGCCGCAGCGGGCGCAGAAGTCCCAGTGCTCATCGACGAGGCACCCGCAGTAGCCGCACTCGGCGACGAGCCCGCCCGCATGGAGGCAGATGAACGCGGAGTCGCACACCTTGCGCTCCAAGAACAGGTTGGCCGCGTGATCGCGGATGCGCACCTTGTAGCGCGCCGTCGACACGCCTCGACGCGGCGGGGCGAACCCGTCGCGCTCCACGATCCCTGCAATCGGGAATGCTCACCCGTCGGGCCAGAGGGCCGGTGCATCATGGTGCCGCTTTTCAACGGGGGATGATGCCCCCATGATATGGCAGGGCGCCGCGCCCGCAAATCGATCAAGGCACGCCCTTCACCAGCCCTTCGCAACCGACGTGCGAAAAGCCTCGTGGTCATCGCCCATGATGGCGGTGCGGGCACGAACGCGCGCAACGTCGAAGGAAAGGATCATGGCCATGCAGATCGACGAAACGGAGCTGGAGGACATGCGGGACGACGCGCTCGCTTTGGCGAAGGGGGTGCTTGAGCTCCTGGAAGCCGCCCAAGCGGCGGCGGGGACCGGCGTCCAGCTCGGAGAGGAGGGCCTCGGCGCCTTGGTCTCGGAGCAGGAGCGGGTGGTGTCCGCCATCGCCGGCATCGCGCGTCCAAGGGGCTGATGCCGATCCTCGGCCCTGAAGCCGGACGGTCGGCCCGCGCTGGGCGGGAGTCGGCGCACGCGAACCGGGAAAAACCGAATAGAGGAGAACGAGAAAACCCGGGCATCGCGACCCGGGTTTTTCGGGTATGTAAAACAAGCGGTTGGAAATTAGTGAAACCTACAGCATGATTCAACCTGTTATTCCAGGTAACGGTTTCCCTTGCCGCAGTTGCAGTCCTCGCATAGGGTCTGGAGGTCGGACATCGCCGTCTTACCGCCGCGCGATACGGGGACGATATGGTCGACGTGGAGCTTCACGCCGTCCTCGCGGCCACGCCCGCAGCGGACGCAGTGAAAATTGTCGCGACGGAGCACGTCGTAGCGCATCGCGCGGGTCACCTTGGCATGCTCCGCATCGTTGGCCATGCGGCGGTCCTGATATTCCAAGCGGCGCTTCTCACGTGCCTGCTTTCGTTTCGCCTTCTTGTGATCCCTGATAAACATCGTGACGATAGTCTCAATGCCCCAAAGAACAGCAGCGAACATTACGAAAGGCATGAGGACTTCTACCATTGCGTCCATATGGGTTTCTTTGTTCTGTTTGGCGGTGGGTATTCGCGTGCCGCGCCCGGTGTCCGGGCGCCTTTGTTACTGCCTGCGTAGATAATCGATCTGGCAGTTGCTAACGTAGTAGTTCCCCTCGGTATCGGAAGCCGCTTCGGGCGGTCTGTTGTCGAGATGAAGGCCACGGCGCGTTTTCACACGCTTGATTTCGGGCAGGGTGCGCCGCGGCCTTGCGGTGATGATTATAGGCCCTGGTTTTCGGTGCCGGGGCGCAGGGTATAAAAGAAGCGCCCCTCGCTCCCGCAAGGGGAAGCGAGGAGCGCTCGTCCCGGATGCCGCCACGGCCCAGAAGTTCCGGGCTACTCCCAGTGTCCGCCGGACTCGCGGGTCTCCCAGTGCCCCTGGTCCTCCACGTGGGTGACCGCGTCGTGGTGCACGGTGCTGTAGCCGGTTATCGTCTGGACGACCTCCGTATGGTGGCCACCGTTCTCGCCGTTCATAGCATGCTGTTTCGCATGAGCCGCCGTATTGCCGGTGACGTCCGCGCCGCAGGTGTTGCAGATGGATCGCTCGGAGTAGCCGTACACCGGCACCTGCTCGTCCCAGGCGGCCTGGTCGGTGACCGTCACGTAGTTAGGCACCCAGACCTGCTCGTAGTCGGCGACCCACTTGCGCTCGGCGGCGGGCTGGGAGGGGGCGGAGGGCTGCCCGGCGGAAGCCGACGATCCGCCCGCGGCCTGCTCGGGCTGCGCGGGCTGCTCGGGCTTGCTCTGCGCGGGCTGCTCGTTCACGGAGTCCTTCGCCCCCTCGGCCTTCTCCTCGACCTTCGACTTGTCGGCGGCCGGGGCGTTGGCGGCGTTCGAGGCGGCCTTGTCTACGAGGTCGCGCCCGGCGTCGCCCGCGAGGGTCGAGTCGCCCTTCGACACGGCCTCGGAGATCTTGTCCATCACCTCGTCGATATCGGCCTGGGTCACCTGGTCGGCGGGCACGAGCTCGAGGCCCGTTGACGACTTGTCCCCGCCGGCCTCGGCCTTGGCCGCCTTCGAGGACGCCCTGTACAGCGAGCCGTCGGCGTTCACTGGGGAAATCCACTCGACCTCGTAGCCGCCCTGGGCGGGCACCTCCACCTTCTCGGCGGAGTTGGCCGGCATGGCGTGGTAGAAGTCCGCGCCCTGGCCCTTCACGTGCGCGATGGCGGGCGTCGAGGACTCCGACCAGCCCTCTGCGCGGGCCTCGAGCTCGATCTCGGCCCTCTGCTCGGGCTGCGCGGCCTGCTCCTGGCCGACCGGCTCGTCGGCAGGAAGCGTCTGCGTCTGATGGGTCGCCGCCCACGCGACGCCCGCCACCGCCAGCGCCGCCGCTGCCGCGCAGGCCGCCGCTATCGCGGCCCTCTTCCGGCGCGGCTCCTTCTCGCGGCCGGTGGCCGCGGCTTCCCCGTTTTCCTCGGCCGGAGCCTCCGCCTTGATCTCATCTTCCATTCCAAACCCCTTTCCGGTCTGTCCCGCCTGCGCGCCGGCTTCCGATGCCGCCGACGTCACAGGAGGTCTTCTTCTGATTCAGTGCCCGCTTCCCCGGACGCGGCGGCCGCCGCGCCTTCCAGGGTCGCCGTCAGCCCCACGTCCCTGCCGGCCGCCATCGCGGCCCGGTACCACTCGTTCGCCGAGGCGGGGCCTCGCGACCCGTCCGAGCCCAAAGGCGCCCCGGTCCCCTCGGCCACGCCGGCCGCCACGAAAAGGCAGGCCCCGGCGATGCGGCGCAGCTCGTCGATATCGTAGGACAAAGCCGTCGCCAGCCTGTCGTAGAAGTCGTCGGCCGAGAACTCCTTCTGAACCCTGTCGGACTCCAGGAACCTGTCGAGCTCCCCGCGCACGGCCGACCTTATGGCGCGGCCGTACGTGCGCGCGTTGCGCTCCAGCAGCGCTTCCGAGAGCAGGGACCGAACGGCCTGCGACGCGGTCTCCCCCGTCGCCACGCAGTGCTTCGAGAGCTCTTCTTTGAGCGAGTCGTCGATGCGCACCGTGATCGTGCCCGAGGCCATCGTCAGCTCGCCTCCCCCGTCGACTCGAGGCGCTCGTTGATGTCCCTCCGATAGCCCTCGATCACCTCGGCCGCCTTCTCGGGATCGCCGGACGCCTCGAGCATCGAGGCGACCTCCTCCTCGCTGAAGCGGTCGAGGAACTCGGATGCGGCGACGGCCGCCTTCGACACGATGGACGGGTCGCCGGCGAGCCTGCGGCCGTAGCCTGCGACGCCCCACCACCATTTGTAAAAGTCCGATGGGAGCAGCTTGTCATCCAAGATGACCGAGCCGTCCTCGCGCTTGGACACGTCGAAGATCGCGCCGGCCTTGCCGGGCCACAGGAGCCTGTCGTACAGGTCCGCCGCCGTGGACTTGAGCATCGAGGGCATGAACCAGGTCTGCATCATGAACCCGGCGAGCGATGCCTGCGCGGCGGTGCCCGCGTTCTTCCTGACGGTGTTGATGTCCCTAGCGGCCCGGTCCAGGCTCTTGGCCGCTGCCGAGAGCTTCGAGAGCCGTGAGTCTAGCTCGGTGAGAAGGCCGTCGATGCGCCTCCCGAGAGCCGCGTCGACCGCATCGGCGCCCTCCACAGCCGCCAACCCCTCCCTGATGAGCAATTCCATCGCGGCGGACACGGGCATGCCGGATCTCGAGGCAAACGATTTGACCGATTCCAGCAAGTCGACGTCGAGCCTTGCCGTAACGTGCTTCTTCGCGCCTGTCGGCTCAGCCTTTTCCAATGCCTCAACCTCCTATGGATCGCGTTTGCTTGCAAGCAGTCTACCAGCACATGCGATAGAAGTAAAGTCGAACTCGTGTTCGTGACACGCTATTTACCTGGGGCGTTAACATGTTTGTGCCACAGTCTCCTGTGTGAGGTGTGGCACACTCTGTGCCACGAACTGGCGTTCTATTTTACCTGAGAAATGCTTACCGACTAAAACGTTCAGAAGCACTGCCTGACGCGAAAGGGGCGTTGTGCGGCGCCCAAAGGCCTCGGGCAGCTGAAAGCAGATGGGGACTCTCGAATCGCTGTGCCACGCGGTTGACCTGGTGTTTCCTTAACGTTTTCCCAGGTCGGCTTAATTGTTTGTGCCACGTACGCATGTTTCCTTTACCCTGATCGAATCCACCAGCAGAAGCAGATCTTGCCGCGCACCCGCAAAAGGCGCCGGCACCGGTCACGAGCCGATTTGAGAGGCTTTTTCGCGCAGAATCCTGTGGCACAGCTTTGACCTGGGGTTATGCTAACGTTTCCCCAGGTCGCGATTATTTTCTGTGCCACACATGCTAGATAATCGTTTTTCCAGTTCATACGCAACTTTCATGTTGCACCTGAAACATCTGTGGCACACTTCACGCGTAATCTGTGGCACAGATTCAATCTCCGTCTTACAGGGTATCGAATTTGCGTTGAGCCTGCTCAACCCCGTTTTCGGCTTGCCGAAAATCGCATTATAGACGCTTCGCGTCGTACGTCCTTATCCTGTAATTCCTCCCAAGCGCCCTCCTCGACCGCTTTAGACATCTGCGGAGTGGAGCACACCGCAGTTCGAGCTTTCCATGGTGGGAAACCGTTAAACCGAAGGCCCATAACGCCTTCGGTAGGTTTTCCACTGTGGGAAGGTCGAACTGCCCGCATCGCCCCGGTGCACCCTTTCAAGGGCGCCCTGGTGATGCGCCTCGCGCTCAGGCTCATCCTGCGATTTGCTATAATCTTGTTGCACCGTGCGCATCCCGCAACACGCCAGTAAGGGAGCGCACTTTGACATCTGGATAGGCTTTTGAAAGCTTGTCCCGACCGTGCCCGATGTGGGCGCGGCGACCAATCTAGTTGGCCGCCGCGTTCGCGGTGGCCGGGAAGGAGAAGCATCATGCTGAATTGGACTATGAACAGCATGGCCGTATCGGCAGCCGACCTCAACGTGCTGCTGAACGCCGAGGGGAACCTCGACTTCAACCTCGTAATCCCCAACCCCGCGGGGCTCGACATCACCGAGGGCGGCTTGCGAAGGCGATCTCTCAAAACAGCCGAGGCGAGACGCTGCGGCGATGCGGGGGCGCTGGCGCAGGCGGCGGAAAACGCACGGCTGCCAGCAACGAACGGCTTCCGCGGCGAGGAAAGGTACGAGACAGCAGACGACTTGGCCGACCTCGGCGAAGAGAGCCTGCCGAACGCCGAGAGATACGGCTGGCCGTCGTGGTACTGCTGGGCGTCCGAAAACTGGGGCACCATATTGAACGCCTGCGACACGTGCGTGGAACGCTACGGCAGATACGCCGTCGTAAGCTTCAGGACGGCGTGGTCCGAGCCCGATCACGTGATGCTCTCGGATCTCGCGTATATGTGCTCGATGCCGGTATGGTACGAGTACGCCTACGAGGACTTCGACGGAATCCAGGACTTCGACGGAATCCACGCGATAAGGTTCGACAATGACGGGATATACGAGGAGCAGCCGAGCTGCTTCCTGCTCGATGCCGAAGCATTGGACCACGAGCACCCGGAAAGGCTACGGGCGGTCGGAGGCCTCTACGACGAGCAAACCATAGCGCTGCATCTCCAGTAGCCAACGAAGCGGGTATCACCGCGATGCCCGCCTTCCTGACCCGGGAAGCGAAACCAGGGGAGCTTATCAAGGCTCCCCTGGTCGATGCGACCCGGGGAGCCTTTTCTATTTGCAAGAACATCTAGGAAAGGATACGGAAGATGGCCGAAAGCGTAAGGCTCGAGCAATCGGGCGTCATGTTCGAATGGGACCCCGCGAAAGCGGAATCCAACGAGGCCAAGCACAAGGTCACGTTCCCCGATGCTGTATCATGCTGGCATGACCCGTACAGGATCTCACGGGAGGACGAGCCTCATTCGTGGGACGAGACGAGAATCCAGCTGATAGGGTTCAGCAGGAAGGCCGAGCTGCTCCTGGTGTGCCACGCCTACCGCGAGGAAAGCGGCGCCATCAGGATAATCTCTGCCAGGAAGGCGACTCGCCAGGAGGTGGCGTTCTATGAAGACGGAGGATTCCCGGACGCTCGATGCGAGCGACGCCGCTGAGATCAGGTTCCTGGTCGACGCGGAAACGCTCGGCTGGCTCGAAAGAGAGTCGGCCCGCACCGGCATAAGCCTCGAGAAGGTCGCAAGCGCCATGCTGCGCAAGGCCTGCAACGAGACGCCGGCGCTAGGCGCGCCGGGCATAACCGGCTAGCCAAAATACCCTTCCTGACCCGGGAAGCAAAACCAGGGGAGCTTATCAAGGCTCCCCTGGTCGATGCGACCTCGGGAGCCTTTCGTTTTTTCAAACTCGGACGAAAGGACAAAGGAAATGGACATCGTTAAGACCAACCTCGGCGACATCGATCTCGACAGGCTGCGCGATTCCGCGTGCTTCGCCATCGGCGTGGGGCCGTGGGAAAGAGGCAGCTTGTCCCCGATGGGAGAACTCAGGCTGGCTGGATGCCTGGCATACGCCGACTGGGTGGCGCACGATCGCGAGCTTTCGACGAAGTTCGCCGAAAGCTGGTCAGCGGCCGCCGAGGCCGACTGGGCCGATCTGAGCCCCGAGGCAAAAGCGGATGCGCTGGCGTTCGCGAGCTCTGAGAGCCACGGGTCGGATTTGCGCCTTGCCGTGAATGCCGGCCTTCACGCCTGCGATGCCGCGACGCTACGCAGAGCCGTTTGCCGCGCGCGGCAAATCACGAAGCCCTGACCTACCCTCATCGACATATCGGGAACCTCCCTGCGTGCCCTTGGACAAAACGATTCATCGAACGCGCTGAGCGGCTTCGCCGATAAGTCGTAAAGGAGGGCAGGGCCTGAGCGTCCGACGCCTTCACGAAACCCTTTACCGCGAGCGATCGCGGCGACTGACATGGTCGCCGCGAGGCGACCGGAAAGGAGACCAATATGGCAACCGAAGTGAGGTTCATAGGGGCTGACCTCTTCACCCCCAAACCCACGATCGCCCTCAAGGCGGCGGAGCTCTCGGAGCTCGCCGGCCTCGACCTCTCCCTTGAGGAGCTGGGAGCGCGGGAAGACGGCCCTATGGCGCGGTGCGCCGCGCTCGGGCCGGACGGCGGCGAGTGGCCCGACGGCTGGTTCGGCTGGTCGGACTGGGACGCCGTCGGGCGAGCCGTGCTGCTTTTCGAGCCAGGGTCGCACATCGACCTGCTCGACGACGACTATCTCATCTTCTACCGGTACGAGTGCGTCATGGGCAAGGACGGCAAGGAGCTCGTCGAGAGGATCTACTGCCCCGACCCGGACACCATCCCTTGGGACGGCGGGTGCAGACCCTAGCCTGACAAGGCGCTTCCGCCCCAGGAAGGAAAACCGGGGAGCTGAAAGAAGGCTCCCTGGTCTGACGACTTGGGAGCCTTTTCGATTGAAAACATCAACGAAAAGGAGAAGAATGACAAGGAAGGAGAAATTGCTAGCGGCGCTAAAAGCAAGTGGCACCGGCTTCACGCACCGCGACGCAACAGCGCTTTTGCGTTACCTCGGGTACCGCCAAGAGCAAGGTGACGGCAGTAGGTTGAGATTCGTGAAACCGGGGCGCACGCCCTTCCTCTACCATCGGCCGCATAACGGCAAAAAAGAGCTGCCGGCGTACGTTGTCGATGCGTTGAGAAAACTCGTCAAGGAGGAGACGGAAAATGTTCGATAGGCTGTATTACAAAGGATTCACTTCCACCCCGAAGTACAGCGCGGAAGACGACATGTTCTACGGGTTGCTTGACGACGTCGATGCCATTGTCATATACGATTCCGAGACGGCTGCGGGACTTAAAGCGGCCTTCATGGAAGCCGTCGACGACTACCTCGACTTCTGCGATGAGTCGATGACCGCTCCAGCCGGCCGCGCAATGGCCTTGGCATAGCAAAGCAAAGCCGAGAACGTCGAGAAGGTGAAGAAGGCGATCCGAGGCGGAAAAGCGCTGGAGGACCGCTCCGTCGAGGAAGGCTGGGATATCATCGACGCGTGCGTCGACCGCAGCCTCCTCGCCCCGAAGACGCCGGAAGACTAAAGCCTGCCCGGAACCCCAAAGATGCGGGAGCCCCCTTCGAATGCCCTTGGCCATAGAGAGCCATCGAGCATGCGGAGGGGGCTTCGCTGCTTTTCTGGGGCAGCTGGATTCAAAGCCGTCTCAAGGGATGCTTGGCTTTTATCAGGGGCGCCGCAGCGCATCTTCCAACATCGAGCCGAACTGGCACTGGTCTAACAGAGCCTTTGGATTTGGACAGAGCCGGCGCTCGACGTTCCCTAAGGCCACCCCCTTCCCTTATGCTACAATCGCCTTGCACCGTGCGCCCAAAACACAGCCAGGAAGGGGCGCACCTTCAAAACAGGATAGGTTTGACGTCAAAACCTAACCGCGTCGACAGCAGACGCGGCGACCAATCTAGTTGGCCGCCGCTGAAGCGACGGCCGGGAAGGAGCATGACATGAAATCACCTAAGGGATGCAAGCCGGTCAAGGTCTCCATCGACGGCATAGGCGCTTTCGATGGGTTCATCCCGATCGAAGAGGCCCGCTTCGCAGGGGTCCTCTTCGACAAAGCCGAGGCCTGCAAGGTTTCGGCCATCGTCAACGAGCTTAACGGCTGTTCGTGCATGCGATACGACCCGAAAAGCGACTCGTTCACAGAAGATGCGGACGGGCGCTTGCTGGTCTATCGCGCAGACGAGCGCGGGCTCTACCCCATCGGTCCAGACTGGCTCTGGGCCAATGTGCCGCCTGATCAAAGGGAAAGCCGCTCCGAACTCAAGGAAGCTGCCGGAAACGAAGCCATCGAACGGTCTTCTCTGACGGAGTTCCGCGAAAACGGGACTTGCTAAACCTCTGCCGGTATCACCGCGATACCGGCCTTCCTGACCCGGGAAGCAAAACCAGGGGAGCTATCAAGGCTCCCCTGGTCGACAACGACCCCGGGAGCCTTTCGGATCTTAAACTCGGACGAAAGGAGAAGGAAATGAGCAAGCAGCAGGAAAAAGGCCTTAAATGGCACCCGGTCTACATCTCCGAGACGGCTCACGCGGTCAGATACGTCCTGGCCGAGGACGCGATGGACGCGGACGACAGGTTCTGGGAGCTCTACGACGCCGGCGGCGCGTTTCGCCAAGGCCTCGACGAGGAGCTCCAGTTCACCGATTCAGTGACCCGCGACATCGACCCGGACTGGCCCTGCGGCGATGCGCCCGACCCGGAGACGGGCTGGGACGCGGCGACCGAGCAAGGAGGGCAGGCGGCTTTGGCCATGTGGCGAAGCGATTCTTCGGGGCTCGTCGAGGAGATGCGCTACGGCAAGATCGTCGCCAAGCGCTGGGGCTACGAGGCGCCCAACGGGCACCAAGGGCTCTCCATCGGCTTCTACGGCGAGGATGGCCGGTTCGTCACCGTGGCGTGCGTCGAGGAGGACCGCGCCTGCGACGGCCCGAGGAACGGGATCAAGGTCCACGTTTGGGACAACGACGTGGACGACGAGCCTTGCGAGACCGTCGACTGGATGGGCACGGTGCCCGGAAACGAGGCGTGATCATGGTTTCGGAGGAATCGACGAACCTCATCGAACGCCTCGGCTGGGAAATCCACGGCCCCTATGAGGACGGCGAATACGTCGAGCTTGAACGGCACACGCCGGGCGGCGAGGACTGGATCGTGACCTTAAACGTCGGGCCGGATGCCGGCGACGACGAGTTTGCCCGGCAAGCCTACGACGCATATATGGGCTTCGACATCGCCGAAGAGCTTCAGCCGCTCATCGACGGCCGAGGCATGCGGGGCATCCCCGACGACGTGTTCCTGCTGTTCGCCGACCAGATTTGGAAAGAAATCGAGCTGGACAAGCTATGGCAGGTCGCACGGTTCGGAGAGTTCACCGGGCTGGACGGGCTGCATATCGCGGCCTACGAGGCCCTCATGGCGATCGCCCAACCACCTCTCAAGGCCACGCGGGCATCTCGGTGATGCCCGCCTTCCTGACCCGGGAAGCAAAACCAGGGGAGCTTATCAAGGCTCCTCTGGTCGCAAGCGACCCGGGGAGCCTTTCGCTTTGCAACAGCGAGAGAAAGGAGCCTATAATGCTCGCAAAACTTCGAGCGAAGGCGGCCAAGATGAAGCATTTCTTCATGGAGATAGACGGCATGACCGTCACATATGGCGACATCGTCAAAGGGCGGCTGTGCGACACGGTCCCCTATTACGTCGAGCGCGACAACGGCGAAGGGGATTTCGACTTCGCCCAAGGTTCTCTTCCGACATGCACCCCTGCGAAGAGCAAGGGGTTCGCCGAGTCCGAGCTGTGGGACATCGAGTCGTTCATGAGGGACAACATGCACAACATCTACGACCAGATCCGCGGCGAGGGGGCATGGGCATGACACCGATATACTTCCGCGAGGGTGGGCTGGCGTTTGGCTGGTTCTCGAACGAAAGCGGCGAACCTGCCCATGTCCACGTGTTCAAAGGCAAAGACCGCTCGACATCGGCCAAGTTCTGGCTGAATGAGGACGGTCCGGAGCTTGCGCACAACAAGGCAAGGCTGTCGGATCGCGAGCTGCGGATCGCCTACGCCCACATCAACGCGAACCGCTACCGCCTAATGGCGCGCTGGCTGTCTCAGTTCGGCGCATAGGCGGCCAAATTCCTGACCCGGGAAGCCAAACCAGGGGAGCTATCAAGGCTCCCCTGGTCGATGCGACTTGGGAGCCTTTGGAGATAAAGAAAAATCCGAAGGAAAGGAAAAAGCAATGGGCAAGAGAAAGACCGCCGTCGTCGAGGCCGAAAGCCAGGACCGCATCATCGAGGAGATCCTGCTGGACGCGAGCGACAACAGGGCGTTCGGCGACTACAGCGAGGACGACTGCATAGCGGTCCTCTTCGCAGAGAACCCCGTCTGAGCCGCCGAGCCCGAACGGGTCGCGATCTCGTTCGGCCGCGTCGCCGAGGACGGTTGGCACGAAGCGGGCAGGGTCGCCCTCGATGTGGAAGACGCTCTCAACCCTGGTTGCCGGAGATTCGGGGACTGGGAGTGGAGCGGGAACGTCGACGGGCAGGAGATAATAAGCTGCCCCCTCTTGGCATTGGAGATAACTTGCCGCTGGGTGCCGCTCGGATGGAGCGCGACGCTCGTCAAACCGGCTGCGGGAAGCCCTTCGCATGAAGAGCTGCTGAAGGTCATGGCAAAGTCCTTGAACGCCGCATACGAGGGCATCTCATCAGAGAACAAGGCAGTGGCCGAAAAGGCAGCAGTGTGCTACGACTGGATCCTCGATGATTTCGCGATCCTCCTCAACTCGCCCCAGTTCTCGGGCCTCGATACGCTGGACCGCCCGCTGAAAAGGTTCCGCACCGCCACGATGAACTGGCTGGAGGACCTTGCAACGGACACTCGTCAGCGAGGCTGGGACCGCGACTAAGGCTTCCGCCCCAGGAAGGAAAACCGGGGAGCTGAGAAAGGCTCCCCGGTCGGACGACCTGGGAGCCTTTTCTATTTGCAAAGACATCTAGGAAAGGATGCGGAACATGTTGGAGAAGATCGGCGGAGAAGCTCTCGGCAACGGCATGACGGTCGAGTGGGCCTGGTGCGACGATGTGGAGAGCCCGCGCACGTGGGAGGACAACCTCGGGCACATGTTCACATGGGCAAGAGATTACGACTCCCCTGACGAGCACGGCCATAAACACCCCGAGGACTTCATGAAGAGCATGCTCGAGGAGCATTTCACGTTCGAAGAGCTTGCCGAGGCCGTGAGATCGGGGATGTTCGAATCCCTGCGCCTCGAAAAGGACGAACATGGCCATGAGCGCCTCGAGGCCATGTACCGCAGCTGGCTCACCGGCGAGGAGGCCTGGGACGTCGTCGATGACTACGGCGACTATCCCGATTCCGAGACGCTTTCCGAGGCCATCGCGCAATGCGCCGAAGCGCCCGCTTTGCTCTCGCGGGCGGTCGTTCTGAGGACGATCTACATGCTGGACCATTCCGGTGCGGCCTATTCCACCCGCGATTTTCGCGACAGGTGGGATTCGGGAGCCGTCGGGTTCATCTGGGCCGACGAGGACGATGTCTCGAGCTGGTTCGGCGGCGTCCCGACCTCTATGGAAAAGGTGGGCAAACGCCTCGACTTCGAGGTTGAGCGCTACTCCCAATGGGTCGGCGGCGAAACCTACGCCGTCATGCTAAGCGACGCCGAGGGCAACATCCTCGATTGCGTCTGCGGCTATATCGGCGATGATGACCTCGAGGTCGGCATCGAGGATATGCGCGATCAGGCGAAGCAAGCAGCTTAACCAAGGGCGGAACACAGACCTATCCCATGGAAAGAAGGAGCCTGCCATGCACCGCACCGGCAAAGCGCGGTGCATGGCAATATCGACTGCACCGCGACCCATTCCGTTGATCGGGGGTCTGGGGACCCATCCCGCCCCAGACCCCCGATCAGGGGAATGCGATGCACAGAATCATGCTGTTGTTTCTCGCTGCGCTCGGAAGGAGGCCGCGCAATGGCAAGCTACCACCTCTGCTGCAAGGTCATATCGCGCGGGCAGGGCCGCTCGGCCACGGCCGCCGCGGCATATCGCGCCGCTGAGCGCATCTACGACAGGCGCACCGGCATCAAGCACGACTACTCGCGCAAGCAGGGCGTCGTGCGCAGCGAGGTGCTGCTGCCGCGCGACGCGCCCGAGCCCTACCGCGACCGCGGCGAGCTGTGGAACGCGGTCGAGGAGTCCGAGCGCCGCTCGAACTCCCAGCTCGCCCGCGAATACGAGCTCGCGCTGCCCCGCGAGCTCGACCATGACGAGCAGTGGGAGCTCGCCCGCGGCTGGGCGGAGCGCGAGCTCGTATCGCGCGGCATGTGCGCCGACGTGTGCATGCGCGACCGCGGCGACGGCAACCCACACGCATTCGTCATGTGCACCACGCGCGAGTGCGGGCCAGATGGGTTCGGGCCAAAGAACCGCGAGTGGAGCCGCAAGGCACTCCTGCTCGATTTGCGCAAGACGTGGGAACGCGACCAGAACAAGGCGCTCGAAAAGGTCTACGAGCGAGAAGGCACCCCCGAAAATGAGCGTAG
>NZ_HE611017.1:84355-130716 GCF_000236865.1 Senegalimassilia anaerobia JC110
CCCGTGACCGACCGCGCCAGCGAGAACGAGCAGATCATGGAGCGAAACGCCCTGGTCGAGCGTCCAAGTGGTATAATTTGATTGCACCGTGCGCATCCTGCATCACGCCAGTAAAGGAGCGCACATTGACATCTGGATAGACTGCAAACGCAGTCCGTCCTTTCCGTGTCCTAAGCGGACGCGGCGACCTATCGTTATGGCCGCCGCGGAAGCGGAGGCCGGGAAGGAGCGGAAAATGACCGCACAATGCAGACTCGATTCGAGCCAGAAGCCCGACACGCTCTACCGCGTCGACGGCGATATGGCGAAAGTCATCTCTCAAGGCGAGGTCGTGGAAGAGTTCAGCTCATCAGGCTGCATATACAACGACCTCGGCACATGCCAAGGGTGCCCCGAGTGCAAACTCGACCCTAGCAGCTTTGCATATCTTCTTTGCTAAGCCCCGATACGAAGCCGCAAGGCACTTCCAGACCCGGGAAGTCAAACCAGGGGAGCTATCAAGGCTCCTCTGGTCGATGCGACCCGGGGAGCCTTTTCTATTTGCATTCAAAACCATCTAGGAAAGGAAACGGAAATGAGCGGGACTATCAGCGTCTGCATCGGCAACTATGGCTATTACAACGAAGGCGAGCTCCACGACGCATGGATCGAGCTTCCCAAGGAGCCGGCCGAGATCAAGGCCTTCCTCGAGGAGCACCGCCTCTACGACGAGCTGCACGAGGAGATATACATCTCCGACTACGACGGCACCCCGTTCGGGTGCACGGCGGCGTTCGTCGAGTGGACGTCCCTCGACGAGCTCAACCTGCTGGCAAGCCAGATGGAGTACATGAGCGCAGACGACGAGGAGAAGGTCGAGGCGTGGTGCGACCACGTCGACGACCCCTCCACGATCCTCGAGCTTATGAACATCATCGAACAGGTCGACGACCTGCCGATCTACGGCTACGACTTCGACTTCGCATGGCAGAAGGACCGGTGGGGGCAGCTCTGGGTGGACCGCCAAAGCCCCGAGGAGAACCTCGGATGGCAGTTCCTCCAGTACAACGACGAGCTGTCGCGCGCCCTCGACAACGACGGCGACGCCATGAGCGCCTTCGACGTCGAACGCTACGGCAAGATGATCGAGAGCAGAGGCCTCACGGCGTGCCAACGGTCCTACATCGACCACAACGTCGACGGTCCGGACTGCAGCTGGTACGACCTCGATGACTTCGAGAGCAAGTACGGCTGGGGCTACGGCTGGGGCGGAGCCGACGACGAGGACGATCAAGCGGCCTAGCAGGCCCACTTCCTGACCCGGGAAGCAAAACCAGGGGAGCTAACCAAGGCTCCTCTGGTCGATGCGACCCGGGGAGCCTTTTCTATTTGCATTCAAAACCATCTAGGAAAGGAAACAGGAAATGACGACGGACGAGCGTTGCAAAGACATGAAGTTCGACCCGGCACAGGTAGTTGCGCGATACCTCGAGACCAAAGGCTATGACATCCTGGAACGCGGCTGGAGCTGCCCCCGAGGCGGGGCCGACATCATCGCAAGGGACGGTGGGGACATCGTCTTCGCGGTGGCGACCGAAAGCACCGACAATGCCCTCTGGGACCGCGCCTTAGCACGGCTGAACAAGGCCGCGGAGCGCTACGAGGTCCCCGAGGGGCTTTCCCCGAGGTTCGACATCGTGTGGGTCAAGTTCAACCAGGCCTTCGGCAACGAGGTAAGGTTGATTCACTACAGGGGCGTATCTCAGGAGTAGGCCCATCTGCGGGCGTCGGCTTGACACTCGCCTTCCTAACCCGGGAAGCAAAACCAGGGGAGCTAATCAAGGCTCCTCTGGTCGATGCGACCCGGGGAGCCTTTTCTATTTGCAAAACATCTAGGAAAGGATACGGAAGATGGAAGGGAAGATCCCCTATACCGACGACTGGAGGGTCCCCGGAAGGCGCCTCGTGCGCACCTGGGGCGAGCCCAACGCCAAAGGAGAGACGATCGTCGCAGCGTTCACGCTGTGCACCGGCGGCTTCGAGAAAAGGTCGATGCAGCGCCGTTGGAAGAAGGCCGGCTACATCGACGAGATCTTGGACAGCTGGTGGGCGGTCGAGGTCCAGGCCACCGACCCGGACGGCGCCTGCTGGGGCCGCTACAACCCCACGGAGAAGCCCGGCGGCGCCGGCCGCGTCATCGACTTCGCCTGGATGCTCGAGGGCATTCCCGAGAGCATCGAGGCCCTGTCAGACGAGATCGTCCGCCGCGCTTTCGCGGAGGTGGTCTGAGATGGCGGCCGTGTACCGGCTCGAGGCCGAGGAGCCCTACGGCACCAACGCCGACAGCTGGGCCGACCTAACCCAGGCCCTCGCCGAATGGGTCGAGACCCCCATGGGACTCGACGAGGCCGAGGAGCGGACCCGCGCGTTCGCCGCTCGGGCCGTGCTGCTGGCAGGCGGCGAGGCGACCAAGCTGCATGAGGCCTAACCGACCCACTTCCTGACCCGGGAAGCGAAACCAGGGGAGCTATCTAAGGCTCCTCTGGTCGATGCGACCCGGGGAGCCTTTTCCATTTGTAAAACATCTAGGAAAGGAAACAGGAAATGAGACGAGGAGAAGCATTGAGCCTGGCCGAGGCCATCGGGTCCTACTGGGCGCTCGTAAACGATGGCATCCGCACGTTCGCAGACGCCGACGGCGTCATCGACGATCTGGCGGACGCCATCGGCCGAGAGGCCGAGGAGGGCGGCTGGTATTCCGAATGGGACGAGGCGCTCTCCCGCGCAAGGCCGTCGAGGCCCGACGGGGTGACTTTCGGCGAGGAGATGCACGCGCTGGCCAACCCCCAGTGCAAGGTCAACACCATCGCCGAGGCGCTCCCCTTCTACATGGAGGTCATCGAGCACCACGCCAAGAAAGGATGGGACAGCGTGTCGTTCGCGACGTGGGTCGATTCCAAGGACGGCGCGCGGGCCGAGGAGATGCCCAAGCTCAAACTCACTCACGCCGAGGAGCTGGCGAGGCTGCTGGGAGACCAGGGGCTTGCCGTAGGCGTAAGACCGGGAGATCTAACCGGCACCTACGTCGTCACCGTCAACTGGTAGGAGGGATCGACATGGGGTTCTACGTATCTCATTCCGATTTGCTCCTGCTGATCGACAAGGGAAGCTTGGCAGAGAAGAAGCAGGCCATCAGGGAAGTCGTGGGCGACGATGCCGACGGCTTCGACGAGACCGAGCTGCCAGACGATCTGACGGCCCTGGCCCCGATTCCGGAGAATCGCTGGGACGAGTTCTGGCCCGAAGGCCGGCGGCAATGGGGCTTCGCCGACGAAGCGAAGGCGGTGCTCGAGCTGTGCGAGGACGGCAGCTTCGTCGAATGGTTCAACTGCGACGAGTTCTGCTTCGAGCGCCTCGACAGGGAAGGCGGGGAGATCGCGTACAGGAGCTCCGAGCCCTACCCTAGCTGGCGCATTTAAGGGTTGACGGATCAACAGGTCCTGACAAGCATTGCTTGCATCGCGCCTTGCTGCGCGAAACCCTTTTTACCGCGAGCGATCGCGGCGACTGAGACAGGTCGCCGCGAGGCGACCGGAAAGGAAACGGCATGTCCGAAATGAACGACTACATCAAGGCAGAGGCCGACGAGGTAGCCGCCCAGCTGATCGAGAAGGTCTCGCTGGCGGCCTACGAGATGAGGCCGACGTACTGGACGTTCCGGGTGACCGAGGTCGACGGGCGCAAGCCTGCCCACCTCGTGCTCGTGAGCTACTACGACGACCAGGCATACCTGCCGGCTCACCTGAGGAAAGAGGGCGACAAGCTCAACGTCTTCGACATGGGGCCGGTCGAAAAGCCGTCTCGTTACGCCGTCGCAAGCTGGTCCGTGAGGATCGGGCCGGTTGACGGCCCTTTCTCCCTGGTGGAGATGCTCCGAAAGGCGCACGAGAGGGCATGGCGCGGGCCGCTGTTCAAGCAGCTCGATTCCGCCACGGTGCGAAAAGAGGCCATGGACTCGGCCCGCGAGGCTCTCGGCCTTTAGGCCAGGGCATCTCGCCTTCCCGACCCGGGAAGCAAAACCAGGGGAGCTAACCAAGGCTCCTCTGGTCGATGCGACCCGGGGAGCCTTTTCTATTTGCAAAAACACATCTAGGAAAGGAAACAGGAAATGAAAGCAGCGCTCATCAGCTACGACGACGTCAGGGAAGTCGACTTGAAGACCAATTCGGCAGGCTCTGCCTACGCCGCCATCAGGTCGGCCGTCGAAGGAGGGTTCGTGGAGCCTTTCAACGCCCTGTACGGCGCCAGCATCACGCTCTACGTCAACGACAACGGCATAGCCGAGGGCCAGCACCCCAACAGAGCCGTCTACGCCAACGAACGCATGCAGGAGATGCGCTATCTGTCCATGATGGCGCCCACCTCTTGCAGAGCCGTCCGCGAGGGCGACCTGTACACGGTGCTGTTCGGTCCGATCGTGGCCGTCGGCTACGACCCGGACACCGGAGCAGACAGGGATCTCGAGCCCGAAGAGCTCGAGGCCGTCATGCGCGACTTCGGAGACGGCGCCCCGATGGGCCCGGGATCGGGCCTGGAGGCGCTCCTCCTGAGAAGGCTGGCGGAGAGCCTGGCCTCGATGTAGACAGCCTTCCTGACCCGGGAAGCGAAACCAGGGGAGCTAATCAAGGCTCCCTTGGTCGATGCGACCCGGGGAGCCTTTTCTATTTGCAAACCATCTAGGAAAGGAAGCGCTATGACGCAGACGGCGAAGCTGATCGGCGCTCTCTTGTCGGGCAGACGCCTGACGCACAGGGAAGCGAGACAGCTTCTCGAGGCACTGGGCTATACATGCAGGCAAGGAAGGGGCTCCGGCATCAAATTTGTAAAACCAGGAAAGCCTCCCATTGCCTATCATGTGCCGCACAACGGTTCGAAGTCGTTGAAGCCATATGTGCTGGATGCGATAATCGAAGCCGTAAGAAAGGAGCTTTAGATGTTCGAAAAGCTGGTCTACAAAGGCTTCTCCTCGACGCCGAAATACGACATCGAAGACAAGCTGATCTACGGAACCGTCGACGGCGTCGAAGGGCTGGCGGAGTACGAATCCGACACGCTCGAAGGCGTCGAGCAAGCGTTTCGCGACGCAGTCGACGATTACATCGAGGGCTGCGACGAGGCCGGCGTGCCGGCCAACCCGAGAATCCTCGTCTTGGCTTAAATAAGCTCTTCCCTACCCCGGGAAGCGAAACCAGGGGAGTCCACAAGGCTCCCCTGGTCGATGCGACCCGGGGAGCCTTTTCTATTTGCAAAAACACATCTAGGAAAGGAACGAAGATGGCAGACGACCTGAAGACCGGGGACCGGATGGCCAGGGCGGCCATGACGACCGAGCCGATGGTGAAGGAGATCGCGGAGAGGTACCTTGCCTCGCGGGGCTATGAGATCCTCGCGAGGGACTGGCGCTGCGGAGGCGAGAGGGTCGACATCGTCGCGAAGGACGGCGACGTCGCGGTGCTCGTGGACGTGGCCGCAGGAGGCGGCGAGTTTGCGGAGGTTGAGGCCGCCGCGGACCGCCTGGTCCGGGCGGCGAAGCTTTTCTGCGAGCGCTTCGACGTCGAGAGGAGCGCATGCAGGATCGATTGCCTGCGCTTCAGGATCCTCGACCGCGACCACGCCACGATCAGGCACTACATCGGCGCCGGCGGCGTCGAACCCGCCTGTTAGGCGCACACCCTCGAGACCCGGCGGGCAATACCGGGGAGCCGGCGAAAGGCTCCCCGGGCGCAAAGCCTGGGCGGGCCTTTCGCCGAACGACACTCAAACGCACCATGGCGAAAGGAAGCAGAACATGAAGCACACGTTGCTCGAGCACGACGAGCGGACCGGATGGGCGCTCGTCTACACCTGCCCCGAGGCGGTCCAGCGCTACTGCGTATGCTACCGCTACGACAAGCAGGCCGGCGACTGGGCGCAGGGCCACTACACCGACGACCTCCTGGATGCCGTCGAGATGTACCGGGCCGAGACCGGCCGGCCGATCGGCGCGACGGCGATCAGGTCGATCCTGGCCGACGCCGAGCGCGCCCTCCGCCCGCTCGTCAGAAGGGCCTTCGAGCCCAACGAGGGCGTCTACCGCCTCGACGACATGGGCAGCTACGTCTCCGAGGCCGACTTCGAGTCCTACTGGGACGGGAAGCCCGAATGGCGCAGGAAGGCGTGGATGCTCGCCGACAACGGGACGTTCACGGAGGCCGACGTCGCGGAGATGTCCGTCGGACAGATCGAGGAGGCGTACGACGACCCGTCGATCGAGCCGGAGTACGCGTTCTACACCGTAGCCGACGAGGACGGCTTCTGCTGATGCGGCGCAGCTGCGGTTAACAGTCTATCCCAGATCGAAAAGGCGCAGAGCCCGACCTCCATCAAGAGGCCGGGCTCTATTTTCGTATCTACCCATCTTATGCAAGGCGTGTCAGCGCTAGGCCATATGCCGCGGCGATGCCAGGTGTTTACCCGCCGGCTGCCGGCAACCCCGAAAAAGGCCGCCGCTTTACCGGGAGGCATGTAGCGCTCCTCTCTATCGATCCTCAAATATCAGCGCTTTCTCTTCAGAGGAAAGCCGCCGTTGAGCATTCGCGATCCATTTCGTGAAATGCTCCATCCGCCTTTCTCTAACCCTTTTGGCCTCCCCGTATCCCAAAATACCCGTGACCATGTTCAGCCTGCCTATCCGCGATTCGACCATGATGTTATCCGCGGACAGGTCAAGCTCAAGCCTGGCGAGAAGGGCGGCTTCAAACCCCGGCAGCCTTTCGCGCATCCGGATAAGCGCATGCAGATCGGGTTCGGGGTAGGGGCAGATGCGAAGCCCTTCACGGCCGATCGCGCCTGTCGCGAAATCGGCGAACTCCTCAGCCCTGCGCTCAGCGATATCGAGCGAGGCGTCCAAACCCTCGGCAAACCACTCCGCGAACCCCCACGGCAACATTGCCGGATCGTGTGGAAGCAGGTCGTCGAAGGCCCATTCGTCCTCGTCCCCGGCCGCCTCGAGCCACGCCCTGAGCGTCTGGTAGCTGACCTTCGTCCGCCTGCCGATTCGGATTCCCGGGGAGCCGAAGTCGAGCCCGAACAGCCCACTCATGGTCTGCGCGGCGTCGTACATCGTTCTGCGCCTCTTCCCGGCGAAATGAGCGTAAAAGTCTTCGACGAACACGTACGGGTCTTCCCATTTGCCAGGCATCTGCATCCGGCATCCTCTCTTTCCGCGACTTCCCGTCGCCGCGGTCTTTCATAGATGTTTTCGTTAGATTCCAACCATCGGTTCAACAAAACCCCTGTATGTAACATGGCTTGCGATTCAGAAAACCTTCAACCCTTTACCCTGCATGCCCTTTTCTCTTCGAGACCGCCAGCTTCTTCTTGTCGCCGCCGGGGTGCACGACCGCACCGTTGCCCAGCATCCCCTCCAGGACCGCCTTGGCCTGCTGCCTCGAGCACCTCGCCGCTCCGAACCCCGAGGCGCGGTAAAGCCCTCTCTGGGCGAGGTAGGGGGACTTCCTGCCGAGCGCCATGGCGAGCACCAGCGGAGCGCGGGCATCGTTTCCGAGGGCCTCGATGCACGACTTCAGCGCCTTCTCCACCTGCTCTCGGCGCGCAGGGGTAAGCTGCGCCGCCGGCTTTCCGGCGGCGTCGGCGCGGTCGGGGCGGCGGGGCGGCGTATGGGCGGCCGCCTCTTTTCGGGCAAGCCCCGCGCAAAAGTCGCAATGGCCGCACGGCCCAGCGCCCTGCACGCTCTCGCCGAAGTACCTCAGGATGTAGTCGCGGCGGCAGCCCTGGAGCCTGCAGTACTCCCTCATCTTCCTGACAAGGCGCTTCTTCTCCTTTGCGGCCTCCTCGGCCTGCTCAGGCGGGATACCGGGGACGTCGGCCGTCCTGCTCGCAAGGAACATCGCCAGGTCCACGTCGTCCTTGTTCCAAAGCAGGACCGACTCGGACGGCAGCCCGTCGCGGCCGGCGCGCCCGGCCTGCTGGTAGTAGTCCTCGACCGACATCGGCATGTTGTAGTTGACGACGTAGCGCACGTCGCGCTTGTTCACCCCCATGCCGAAGGCCGTGGTCGCCACCATCACCCGGGCCTCGCCTTTTGCGAAGGCGTCCTGGTTGGCGGCCTTCTCCCGCTCGTCGAGCCCGGCGTGGTAGCGCACCGCGGAAACGCCCGCGCGCCTAAGCTCGGCGCACAGCGACTCCACTCCCTTCCTGGACATGGCATAGAAGATCCCGCACTGCTCTTCGCGGGCCTTCGCATAGGAGACCGCCCAGGCAGGCTTCCCATCGTCGCCGATCTTGGTTACGGACAGCGATATGTTGGGGCGGTCGAACCCGGAGACGACCTTCGCCGGGTCGCGGAGGCCGAGCATGGAGACGACGTCTTGTTGGACGGCCCTGGTGGCGGTGGCCGTCAGGGCGACGACCGCGGGGCGGTTCGGCAGGTGGTCGAGGAACGCGCCGATCCTCGTGTAGTCGGGGCGGAAGTCTCGGCCCCACGACGACACGCAGTGCGCCTCGTCGACCGCCACGAGCGGCACGTGCACGCTGCCCAGCATCCTGAGGAAGGCCGGGTTGTCGAGCCTCTCGGGTGCGACGTACATTATCTGGTAGGCACCGGCCGCCGCCCTCTCGAGCACGATCTGCTGCTGGCGCGGGTTGAGCGAGCTGTTGAGGTAGGCCGGCCGCAGGCCGAGGGCCTTTAGCTGGTCGACCTGGTCTTTCATGAGCGAAATCAAAGGGCTCACGCAGATGGACATCCCGCCCATGGCGATGGCCGGCACCTGGTAGACGACCGACTTGCCGCCGCCGGTGGGCATGATGGCGAGCACGTCGCGGCCGTCCATGATTTCGCGCACGGCGTCGCGCTGACCGGGGCGGAAGTCCTCGAGCCCGAAGGGGCCGCGAAGAACGGCCAGGGCGTCCTCGTAGGACGCCAGGTCGGCGCCTGCGTCGGCGATGGCCTGTTCGCTTGCGCCGATCCGCGCCGAAAGCGCCTTGTGCTCATTCGCGGCTTGGGACACCGGCATCCTCTTGCCCATGACAAAGCCTTCCTGATCGTCTGGCAGCCGGTAATCGGCCGTTACCCAGCAAGGGTAGATGCTCGCGGCCTTCCATGGCCGCGTTTGCCGCGCGTCTCCTTCGGCGGCCCGATTCGACCGGGATCAACGCCGGCCGCGGGTCCTGCCGTCGAAAAGCGCCTTCGCCGCAAAACCCGCGCCGACGGCCGCCGCTCCTACCGCGATGGCGGCGAGCGCCTGGTAGCGGACGCCGCAGGACGCCATCCCCGCGCCGAACGCGAGCAGCCCGAAGCCCTCGAGCGTCAAGACGTTCGCGAAGGCCTTCCGGGGTTCGCCGAACAGGCTTCCCCCGGCTTTTGCGCCTTGCCGCCGGGCGACGGCGGTCGCGAGCCCTGCCGCCGCGAGCGCGGATGAGACCGTCACGGCCGCCGCGATCGCCGCGAACGCAATCGTTATGCGGACCATAGCCGCCGACTCCTTTCCTCAGAATCCCTTTAGGCGCATCCCAAGGCCGCCTTCAGCTCCGCCACCTTCGCCGCCAGCGACTCCGGGTCGTCCTCCGGCAGCGCCGCCACGGCTCGCTCGACCCACTCCAGCCGCGCCGCGGCCGCATCGGACTCGGCGGCGCACGCCAGGGCGGCGGCCAGGCGAGCCTCCCTTCCGCGGCCGGCCAGGCGGGCGCGGGCCTCGGTCTTCCTAACGAGGGCGTCGAGCTCGGGATCGCCCTCCGGGGGCTGCGGGAGCGAGGCCGGGCGGCTCGGCCTGTACAGCCTGTCGACCAGCCGCTTCCCCGAAGCCGGCTTGAACCTCGCGTCGAGCGTCGGGTCGGACAGCAAGTCCACGGCCGCCTCTGCCGGCAGCCAGCATCCTTGCATGATGCGGCCGCAGCAGGGGCAGGTCTCGTCCTCCACCGCCTTCCCCGTGGAGAAGATGAGCTTGCGCGCGGTGTTCCTCGTGCAGCCGATGTCTTCCTCGAGCGCCATGGGCCCGATGAAACCCAGCCCGTTCTCGTACGGCGTGTGTGCCATGTCCGGCCTCCTAGTGACCTGTTTTATCGAAGCGTTGTCCGCATCGGCGGGAAGCGGGCGCCGGGCCGGCATAAGCC
Organism: Senegalimassilia anaerobia JC110; assembly: GCF_000236865.1. Taxonomy (GTDB): domain Bacteria; phylum Actinomycetota; class Coriobacteriia; order Coriobacteriales; family Eggerthellaceae; genus Senegalimassilia; species Senegalimassilia anaerobia. The sequence continues at coordinate 94,505 of NZ_HE611017.1, forward strand.
CACTAGGGGATGCGCCGGCCCGATAGGCTCCCGCGGCCCGCTCCGCGGCGGATCCCTCTGCGAAGCGGTATCTCCAACCGCTTATTCTACATGCCCGATATTGTACATGCCTTGTCCATCTCGCCCCTCGCCCGCCTTCTCGGCGAGCTGCTCGAGGGCGAGGTCGCGGCGCATGTCGAGCGTGACCTGGTGCGGGAGCACCCCCAGCAGCACGAGCCCCAATCCAAAGGTACCCGCCAGGAACGTCGCCGCCGAGACGGGCGCCCTGATGGCCTCTTCCATGGAAGCCGAGGCCAGCAGCGCCGCGAACTCGACCACGATCGCCGCGAACGCGAGCACCATGCCGACTACGGGGGCCGCCCGGCGAAACTTTTCGCCCTCCACGAGCCTCGACTCCCTGCGCGCTATCTCTTGCTCCAGTTCCGTCGTCGAAATCATCGATCATCCTTCCTATTCGCGTCCTCCTCGCCCTCTTGATCGAGCTCGTCTAGCAGCCCGTCGAGAAACGCGTCCACCTCTTCGCACGCGTAGCCGTCGAAGCCGCGGGCGCGGCGGGACGAGAAGGAGACGCCGCGGGCCTTCTGGGCGAACGGGGTCCAAAGCCTCGACAGAGCCTCGAGGGCCACGTCGACCTCGTCCACGTCGTATGCCACTCCCCGCCGCAGCCTGCGGGTCGTGAAGGTCGACTCGGCGAGCAGGCGGCGCGCGGCCCGCCTATCGTCGCGGAACGAGGCGGCGGGCGCGCTGGAGGCTCGCTCGGGACGATACGTCCGCGGGTCCTTCCCCGTTCTCATGGCTTTCCTCCTCTCTCCGCCGCCCACGACGGCCTCGACGCGTCGGGAACGCGCCGCCCGCACCGGCCGATGGCCATCAGATGCGCTCCCGGCCGCATCGACCGGCGCGCGAGGGCGGGTCCCGCAAAGCGTCCGAGGCCGTCGTCGCGCCTCAAGTCCCTCCTCGGCGAGCTTTGCTCCGCACGGGCGGCAGCGCGCGTCATCTTCCCTGACGGCGCTGCCGCGCGACCGCCCCGCGCTGCGCGTCGGGGCTGTGCCGGCCGGTCACGAAGGGCTCTTCTCGAGCGCCCGCAGCACGTTGCTGGCGGCCCTTCCGATAGCCTCGGCGTCGGCTCTGTCGAGGCTGCCCGCCGCAGCAGGCCCCTCGAGCTCTTTCAACGCCCTGATCGCCCGGCGCGCGATCCTCGCGGCCTCCTTGGCGCGCACGGCCGGATCCGCTTGCGCAAGGGCGCGGCGCATGGACTCGGCGCCTCCCTCGGCATAGGCGTCGGCCGCCGCGCGCTGCGCCGCTGCGGGCAGCTTCGACGCCGCTATCACGTCGGCCGGCCTGGCCGCCCCGCGATGCGCCAGCTCGGCCATCTTCGGGTCGAGGCCGCCCTGCGCCTCGAGCGCCTCCTTTCGGGCCCTCGCGGCGGCCAGGTCGCGGTACACGGTGCGCTCGGAGACCTTGCCGCCGGACTCGGACACCTTGTCCGCGATGATCTTCGCGGACCGCACCCCGCGGTAGCGGGCCGGGTCGTCGGCGCGCATCTTGTCGACCGCCCGGCCGAGGCGCTCGAGCGATCTCTGGCGCTCCTCGCCGGAGATCGCGTTGACGTACACGTTCGTCGCGAGGAGCATGGCCTCGGCGTCCGCATCCCCCATCTCCCGCACCACGGCCTCTATGACCTTGTGCCGCGGGTCGTCCGGGTGCCTGGCCGCCAGCAGCCGCTTCGCCTCGACGCGGTGGTGGCCGCTGACCACCTGGTAGCCTCCTTCGGGCAGCGGGCGGACGCAGATCGGGTTGCCGAGGCCGTCGGACTCGATGCTGGCGGCGAGCTCCTCTACGAAGGCGCGGTCGATCGGGCGGTTGTCGGGATGAGGGCTCAGGTCGGCCAGCCGCAGCATCCGGAACGCGACGTCGCTTTGGGCCGCAGTGGCGAGCGCGTCCGTGTCGGTGCCCGCCTTGAAGGACGCGAGCAGGTCTTTTTTGCTGCGGGCCATCACGCCGCCCCCGTCCCGGCGCACCACGCCTCGACCTCGTCGGCCAATGCCGCCAGATCGCGGGACGCCCTGTTGCGCTTGTCGTATCCCACGACCGTCATCCCGTCGTAGGTGGCCTCTCCCACTTTGCACGAGTCGTGCACGCAGGACTCGAACACGGGAACGGTCGGCACGTCGCGCTTGACCGATTCCCGGCAAAGCCAGTCGCGCACGCTGTTCGCCCGGATGCGGTTGAAAACGAGCTTGAAGTCGCATTTCCCGTCGAGGTCGTCCACGACCTTCTTCACGCCGGTGAGGGTCTCGGCGTCGGCGAGCATCGGCACGATGGCCTTGGCCTCGAGCCCCTCGACGCTCTCGAGCGACTCCTCGACGTCGCGGCGCAAATCCAGCATCACGTAGTCGAAGCTCCCCTCGAGCTCGCTCACGAGGGCGCGGAGCTCTTCCCCGCCTGCGCGCGACAGCTTCCGGTCGGCCGGAAGGACGAAGAACCCTTCCTTGGTGGGCAGGACGTAGCCGAGGGCCGACGCCGGGTCGGAAAGTGCCGCCGACACCGTCGCCCCGCTCTTGCGGGCCTCCACCGAGAGGCGGACGCCGTCAGGGCCCGAGAGCCAGCCGCTGATCGACCCCTGCCTGTCCAGCTCGACCACGCACACGCCCTTGCCGCGCGCGGCGAAGACCGCGGCGAGGCCCATCAGCACGCTCGACTTCCCGACGCCGCCTTTCTCGTTGCTTGCCATGATGACCGCCATCCCGGCCTCCTTCCCGGCCCTTCTCCGCAGGGCCGCCGATTCCTTGCCCCGACTATACCACGAATTTGCGCACTGCGTGTGCCTGGGCGCACGCAGTGCAATGTCTTTACATCTTCTCCACGCTTTCGTCGATGGGGCTCATCACCCACGTCTCGCCGTCCATCGTCAGCGCGTAGGGGCCTCCCTCCGGGAGGGTGTCTGTCGCGCTTTCCTTCGCGGCCTTGAACCAAAGGGACCATCCGTGGACGCTGTAGGACGCCAGGGCGCCGTTGCGCTGCGCCCACTCGAGCATCCGGCCTCTTCGCTGCTCGAGCCTCTCGGCTATGCGGCGCTCCTCCACGGCCACGTCGGTGACGGTGCGCACCTTCGCCTTGGCGCAGGCCCGCCCCTTGATGTCCCTGGCCGTCAGGCCGCTTGAGCCGCGCCCGACGTCGAGCGCGAGCGTCCACCCTCCGGTCATGACCTTCTCGTAGCGCCCCTTGCGGCCCGGCACCGGGTGGTAGCGCATGTCCATAAGCCTCTGCGCCGCGCCGAGCGCGCCCGACCGCTCTCGCACCACCCTGGTGACGGAGCGGTCGGACTCGATCACCTCCGACGAGTCGGCCACGACGGCCTCCCCGCCCGGGCCCATGCCGACGAGGCCTCCGCCGCATCTCGGGCACGTCCCGGCCCATCCCAGCGGCAGCAGGTAGCGCCTTTCGCAGAGCTCGCACTCGACGTAGCTTCCGCGAGAGCCGCCCGTGAGGTCCCTCAGCACCTGCATGGCGCGCCCCCCTTCCCCTCCTGCTCGATCTCAGCCAGAAGCGCCTCTCGCTGGGCTGCCGCCCTGTCCGCCGCCTCCTCGTCTCCCGCCAGGCGGGCCCTCAGCTCGCAGGCCGACAGCTCCGCCAGCTTCACGGACCTTGCGCGGTTGCGATCGGCCCCGCCGCCAGACGGCGCGGGCTTGCAAGGGCGCCCGCGCTTCGCCTTCGGGCGCCTCGCGTAGAAGCCGAGCCCGTCTTGGGCCAGAAGCCATGGGCCTAGCTGCTTGACGTATCGGATCTCCCCCTCGGGATGCTCGGCTCGATAGGCCTTGAAGTAGCGCTCCGCGGCCCGCTTTATGCCGGCCGGGTCGAGCCCGGAGGCCAGCGCGGCGGCGTAGGCCTCCGCGGCGCCTTCCCGGTCTCGCACCGGCTTGGGCCATGACGCGGCGAGCTCGTCGAAGCCCTCGGGCTCGTGACGGTCCTTCTCTCGGCGTTCCGCCTGCCCGCCGGCCTTCGACGGCGCGCGGCGGCTCTCGGCTGCGGGCTTGCCCGCGCCGGGGGGCGCGGGAAAAACAGGCCGGCAGGCTTGTTTTTCCCCAATAATTACACTGTTAATAATAGTGGTCGGATTTTCCGTAGTCGGAAATTCCGACTGCGGGGCTGACCTGGGGTTTTGTTGTTTGTCCAGGTCAGCCCCGTGGTCTGGTTTTCCGACTGCGGGCGCTGACCTGGGGTTTTGCGAAAAGTCGTTTTCGCCGCCAACCCGGGCAGGATCGGCCTCCCGAGGAACCTCGCACGCGCCTAAAGACTCGAGCAGCGCAGGCGATATGTACTTGTTCAGCTTCGGCCCCCACTCCTCTTTGAGCTTAGCGAGCTCGGCAGGGTCGGGCTTCGGCGCGAACGATAGCGCGTAGCGGTTGTTCGACAACTTCCCCCCGTCTTTGCCTTGGCTGACTGTGAGGTAGCCCAAGGCCGTGAGGAAGCGCCTGTGCTTGTAGTAGCGCTCGCGACAGATATGGAGCACGCGGCATTGGAAATCGATCGAGGGGAAGGCGGTGGTGCCGCCGCCGGAGAACGAGGCGAGAAGCGCGTAGATGCACTTGGCTTCGCAGGTCATCCGCTCGTCGACGGTGACCATCTTGGCGATCTGGCCGTATCCCTGCGACAGCAGGGTCGGCATCACGAGGGTGTCGCTCATCGCACGCCCCCTTCTTTGTGGGCAGGCTGTGGCGAGAGCTTCTGAAACCCCGTTTCGGGGTGGAAAAAGAGCGCGCTTCGCGATAGAATGCACATTAGCGTACATCCTTTCTTTGTGGTGGATATTTCGTTGTACGCTCCGACCGCGAGGCATTCCCCGCGGAACCCCGCGGCGTCGGTAAGCCGCGAAGCATCTGAGAGCCGGGCGTCCTTGGTAAACGCCCGGCTCTCACTCTTTCATTTCCCCGTTTTTTGGCAAATCATCGAAATCGACCTGCCCTGCATCAAAATGTTGCATATCGAACCATCGTCAGCTATGATAGGTTGTTTTGCCTCTCGAGAGCTTTGCTCTCAAAACCCATGGCCTTCCCGCCGCATGCCCTATCTTGTCGACCAGGGGCGCCGAGCGCCTCCCGGCAAAACCGATCACGAAAGGCAGGCGGTGGATATGGCTCAGGGCTATGTGACCCGAAGAGGGAAGATGTGGTACGCGATTTGGGTGGATTCCGAAGGGAAAACCAGGTCAAAGAGCGTTTCCACGCAGGAAAGCGAGGCGAGGATCTTCCTCGAGAGGCGGAAGATGGAGGTGGAGCTGGCTCGCAAGCACGACTGCGAGGCGGTTCTTTTCGAGCAAGCCGCGGAAGAGTACATAGCGCGCGTGCTGCCCACCGCCTACAAGCCGTCGACCGTGGTCAACATGACAAGCGACTTGAGGGCTCACCTCGTGCCGTTTTTCAAGGACGCCTACGTCTGCGAGATCTCGGCTCGCGACCTCGACTCCTTCATCGCCGAGAGGATCATCGACAACGGGGCGTCTTCGGGCAAGACGCTTAGGGAGATCAACACGTTTCGGCAGTTCATGAACACGGCGATCACCTGGAGATACGCCTCCTACAACCCAGGCTACCTCGTCAAGATCAAGGCCAGGAACGTGAACAGCATCTCGTTTCTAAGGCCGGTGGAGCTCAAGTCACTCTTCGAGCACGCCAACCCCGCATGGCGTCCGTACCTGATGACCGCGGGGCTCACCGGCATGAGGTGCGGAGAGCTCGCGGGGCTGTTCGAGAGAGACGTTGACTTCACGGAGCACAAGATACGCGTCAGGAGGTCTGTCTACGCCGGGAAGTACGACACGCCGAAGACGGCTTCCGCTATCAGGGACATCGACATGCCCCCCTCTTTGGAGCGCGAGCTGCGCGCATGGGTCGACTCCCCGCTTCGCCTGAAAACGCAAACCGGGATCTTGTTCCCGTCCCGGTACGGCAACCCCCCGACCTCCTTCGTCGGGAACAAAATCACACTTCAACCGGCATTAGAAGCGGCAGGACTCCCGAAAATCAGGCTGCACGACCTGCGGCACACCTATGCGAGCATACTCATTGCAAACAGAGAGTCCTTAAAGTATATTCAGCGGATGCTGGGCCATAGGTCCGTCAAGACCACCGTCGACACCTACGGCCATCTTATCGACGAGTCGAACATGCCCGCAGCACGCAGGCTCGATGAAGCGGTCTTTCTCGGCAAGAAGCCTGCGGAACAAGACGGGCGAGCTGCTTAAATCGTTCGGCCATCGAGACGGAATGCTGGGCATGTACAGCATTCCGTCTCGAAAGAACAATGCCTGAACAGGGGATTTGCAATCCTCTATAGATAATTTTTAACTATGCGGCAAAAGCCCCTGTTGAGAGGCTACGTACGCTTTTAAATGGGCTTTTTGCTCGTTTCAAGGGGCGTAAAGCGGTTTTCGCCGTTTTGTGGGCTTCGACCACATATGACACCCGGAAAGCGCCCCTCGCAAGTTTCTGATGATGCCCCTGTTTCTTGCTATTAGCGCTTTACCGAAGTTGTGGCGATGTTTCCGCCTACCCCGGCTCCTAGCATGCGAAATCGAGCCGAGCGTGCATCTCGCGAAACGTCCGAATCAAAATCAAAGGAACGACACGAGGCGCACAGCATTCGTCGAAACGGCTCAAGGCAATCCATATAAAAGGAGGAGCAATGGCAGATTTCCACGGAACCCAAGAGGTCGTCACCGACCTTCGCGAGGACGGCGTGCTCATCATGCGCATCAACCGCCCCGAGAAGCGCAACGCTATCAATGCAGTGACCTCTGCCGCCATGGAAGACATCATGAACAAGGCGGAGAAGGATAAGCGCGTCCGCGTCATCGTGGTCACCGGCACCGGCGAGAAGGCCTTCTGCGCCGGCGAGGACCTCTCCGAGCTGTCCAGCGGCGGCGAGTGCATGACCGTCACCGACCATGGCTTCGGCGGCATCACCGATCGTCTGTGCCCGAAGCCGACGATCTGCGCCGTCAACGGCGTTGCTGCCGGCGGCGGCATGGAGATCGCCGTCTCCTGCGACATCGTCGTGGCTGCCGAGCATGCCCGCTTCGGCCTGACCGAGCCCAAGGTCGGCCTGATCGCCTCCACCGGCGGCCTGGTCCGCATGGCCCGCGACGTTCCGCGCAAGGCCGCCATGGACATGCTGCTGACCGCTCGCCTGGTGCACGCCGACGAGGCCAAGGAGATCGGCTTTGTCAACTACGTCGTGCCGGCCGAGGAGCTCATGGACAAGGCTCTGGAGATCGCTTCCACGATCGCCAAGAACGCTCCGCTGTCCCTGAAGTTCACGAAGCAGATCGTGCATGCCGCTTCCCAGATGTCCGAAGAGGACGCAATGCGCTACTGCGACGCCGCCTATCGCTTCATCGAGAAGACCGAGGACGGCATCGAGGGCCCCGCAGCCTTCGTCGAGAAGCGCACGCCGAACTGGCAGGGCAAGTAACTCCCGCTTCTTTTCTCCTTGCGAAGGGGAAGGCTTCCCGAACAGCTTCCTTCCCCTTCGCGTTCACCGGCGTCAAGCCGCACCGACCGCCCGGTAACGGACCGGGCGAACCTGCACGAAGAAAGGATCCCACAATGTCTCTGCTCGCAAAGAGCAAGGGCGAAGTCACTTACAAGGACCTGAGCGGTTTCCACAAGTGGTTCCTCATCGTCCTCGTTTCCATGGGCTCGTCCATCATCTACACGCCCGTTTACCTGAAGAACGTCTTCTACGAGCCCCTGATGCAGGGCCTCGGTTGCACCAATGCCGACCTGGGCGCGCTGCTGTCCTGCTACGCCATCGTGGCGGTCATCGCGTACCTGCCTTCCGGCATCATCGCGGACAAGGTGCGCATGCGCACGCTGTCCTGGGTCGGTTTCGGCGCCACCGCGGTTCTGACCTTCATCTACGCCATGCTGCCGTCCATCCAGATGCTCTACGTGGTGTTCGTCGGCTACGGCATCACCTCCATCCTGATCTGGTGGGGCACGCGCTTCAAGATCGTCCGCCTGTGCTGCTCTGAGTCCGACTACGCCTCCAAGATCGGCGTGAGCTACTCCATCTACGGCGCTGCGGGCCTGATCGTCGGCCTGATCAACACGGCCATCATCTCCGCCATCGCCGATGCCTCCCAGGGCATCCAGATCCTGCTGGTCTTCCTGGGCGTCGTCATCGCCGTGCTCGGTGTGCTGTCCTTCATCTTCATCCCCGACTTCAAGGGCGAGATCGACAAGAACACCAAGCTGTTCAGCCTGAGCGAGGTCGTCACGGCCATCAAGCACCCCGGCGTTATCTGGGCCTGCCTGGCTTACTTCTTCGTGTACCTGGTGTACATGGGCGTCACCTACACCACGCCGTTCATGACCACCTGCTTCGCCGCTCCGGTGGCCATCGTCTCCGTCGTCGGCCTCATCCGTACCTATGGTATCGGTCTCATCGCCGGCCCGGCTGCAGGCATCTTCGCTGACAAGCTGAAGAGCCCCTCGAAGTCGATCCTGATCTTCTTCGCCGCAAGCGTCATCGTGCTGGCAGCCTTCATGATCATGCCTCGCGAGGCGAGCATGGTCATCCCGATCGCCGTGCTGGTCGTCCTGCTCGGCTTCGTGACCTACGGCGCCTTCTCCATCGGCTCCTCGCCCCTTACCGAGGCAAAGGTCCCGATGAGCATCTTCGGCACCGCTTCGGGCCTGCTGTCCGTCATCGGCTTTTTGCCTGACACCTTCGTCCACACCTGGTTCGGCGGCCTGATCGACGCCCAGGGCGCGGACGCCTTCAACACCATCTTCGTCGCGCTGGTCGTCTTCGCCGTGCTGGGCTGCATCTGCCTGGTCATGACGCGCCGCGCCATGAAGAAGAACGCCGCCGCCGAGGCGGAGTCCGCCAACTAGCGTTTACTTACCCACCCCAGCCGTTCAGGCGCGCCGCCCACAAGGCGGCGCCCTAGAAAATCGAGGAAGAGACATGAATAAGATCGACGTCCTCTCGAAAATCAACGAGGGCATGCGTGCGGTGCTCGCCAAGGAAGACGAGCTCGCAGGAAACGCCAACGACACGAGCGCCGGATTCGAGCAGATGCGCCTGAACTACACCGCTGGGCGTGCTTACTGGGTAGAGGGCGGCCCGGAAATGGCCGAGAAGGTCGACTGCAAGGTCGAGGGCCCGCATGGGGACATCCCCGTTCGCCTGTACTACCCCGCCAAGGACCGCGCAAGCCTTGCGAACGACGGCGAGACCCTGCCGGCGATCGTCTACGCGCACGGCGGCGGCTTCGTTCTGGGCAACCTGGACACGCATGATCGCATCTGCCGCGTCCTGGCAAGCAAGACGGGCGCCGCGGTGGCAGCCGTGGACTACCGTCTTTCGCCCGAGGCGAAGTTCCCCGTGGCGGTTCAAGAAGTCGCCTGCGTCGCCAAGCACCTGCACGAGCAGGGCGAGGCGTACGGCATCGACGGGAACCGCCTGTCCTTCGCCGGCGACTCCGGTGGCGCTCACCTGAGCCTGGCCGCCACCATGTACCTGCGCGAGGAGCTGGGAGGCTCCGACTACGTCAAGTGCCTCCTTTTGTTCTACGGCTGGTACGGCCTGAAGGATTCGGCCTCCCAGCGCCTTCTGGGCGGCCCCTGGGACGGCCTGACCGAGGCTGAGTGGCAGTGGTACAAGGAGCTCTACGCCGAGGATACGGCGGAGCTTGAGACGAGCCCCTACGCGAACCTCTTCCTGAACGACCTTACGCGCGACATGCCTTCCTGCTACATCGCCGCAGCCGAGTACGACCCCCTGAAGGACGACAGCACGGCACTTGCGACGATCCTCGAGGAATACGGTATCCCCCACCGCTTCGAGATGTTCGAAGGCGTCATCCACGCGTTCCTGCACTACACCAAGATGCTTGACGAGGCCAACCTGGCGCTCGAGCACGGCGCGGAGCACTTCCGTCAGCAGATGGGCTGCTAACCGTAGCCGATACGCACTACCCACCACATTGTGACAGCGCGGCAAAAGGCCGCTCTGGATATCGACAAGGAGAATGCAATGGACTTCAAATTGACCGATGAGCAGGAGCTGATCGTCGACAGCTACCGCGACTACATGGAGAGCGAGAACTGGGAGGCTTACTTCGCCGAGTGCGACGAGAAGCACGAGTACCCGCTGCGCTGGGTCCGCGGTCTGTGCGAGCTGGGCTTCGACCTGATCATGCTCCCCGAGAGCCATGGCGGTCTGGGTCTGGAGCAGCCGGCCGTCACCATGATGGCCGTGTACGAGGTGCTGGGCCGCTACGGCGCCCCGACCTACGTCCTGTACCAGCTGCCGGGCTTCGAGACCATCATCCGCGAGGGCACCGAGGAGCAGATCGAGGCCGTGCTGTCCACCCTGGGCACCGGCGAGCAGATCTGGAACTCCGCCTGCACCGAGCCGGGCGCCGGTTCCGACGTTGCCGCCCTGCAGACCACGTACAAGCGTGAGAACGGCAAGATCTACCTGAACGGCACGAAGACCTTCATCACCTCCTCCGCTGGCGTCAAGTACCTGGTCATCATGGCCAAGAACGCCGACGATCCGGAGATGTTCACCGAGTTCTTCCTGGATATGTCCAAGCCGGGCGTCTCCCTGTCCCCGCTGCACAAGCTGGGCCTGCGCATGGACTCCTGCTGCGAGGTCTACATGGACAACGTCGAGCTGGAGGAGAAGGACATCTTCGGCAAGGAGGGCAACGGCTTCTCCCGCGGCATCAACGACTTCAACTTCGAGCGTTGGCTGGTCGGCGCTTCTGACTACGGCATGTCCATCGCCGTGTACGAGGATGCCTGTCGTCACGCCAACCAGCGTATCGCCTTCGGTAAGCCGATCGGCCGTCAGCAGCTCAACCAGCTCAAGGTCGCCGAGATGGCCATCAAGCTGAAGAACATGAAGAACATGCTGTACGAAACGGCTTGGGAGGCCGACAACAACGACGGCAAGTTCGACCCCGGCGCCGCCGCCATGTGCAAGTACTACTGCGCCAACTCCGCCTTCTCCGTCGTCGACGACGGCATGCAGATCCTGGCGGGCGTGGCCGTGGCCGGCGAGCATCGCGCTCAGCGCATCTGGCGCGACCTGCGTGTGGACCGCGTCTCCGGCGGCACCGACGAGATGATGATCCTCACCGCCTCCAAGTTCGAGCTGAAGAAGTACCGCGACTAACTCACGCGGCTAGCAAACGGATCCAAAAGACGGCGGCGCGGAAAGCGCGCCGCCGAATCGAAAGGAATTCATCATGGCTCTTGAAACCAACAAGCCGTCCTTCGGCGTTCTGGACGACGTCAAGGTCGTTTACGCAGCAGTCGAGCTGGCAGCGCCGAAGGCCTGCGACCTCATGGCCGACTGGGGTGCCGACGTCACGTGGCTGGAGAACACCGGCGCGGGCGACACCATCCGCGACACCGCCTACGTCAAGCAGGCCGAGCGCCGCAACCAGCGTTCCGTTTCCATGAACTACTTCTCCGATGAGGGCAAGGAGATCCTGTTCAAGATGCTGGCCGACGCCGACGTCTTCATCGAGGCCTCCAAGGGCGGCACCTGGGCTCGCAAGGGCATCACCGACGAGGTGCTGTGGGAGATCAACCCGAAGCTCGTCATCGTGCACCTGTCCGGCTTCGGCCAGTCCGGCGACCCGAAGATGGTCAAGCGCGCCGCTTACGACCTGACCGTCATGGCCTACTCCGGCTACATGAGCCAGAACGGCACGCAGGAGCAGCCGATGAACCCCGGCCCCTACGCTGGCGACTACTTCAACTCCCTGATGATCGTCTCCTCCACCCTGGCTGCGCTGCATAAGGCCAACCGCACGGGCAAGGGCGAGAGCATCGACTTGGCCATGTACGAGACGCTGCTGGCCATCGGCCAGTACTACCTGGTCGACTACCTGAACGAGGGCATCCTGTGGCCTCGCCCGGGCGCTCGCAACCAGAACCTCTGCGGCATCGGCGAGTACAAGTGCAACGACGGCTTCCTGGGCGTGTGCCTGTACGGCGTCGACCAGAACAAGTACTTCCTGGAGACCATCGGCCTGGGTCACCTGTGGGGCACCGAGGACATCCCGGAGGACACCTCCGGCCTGTGGCTGGCCAACCCGCACGCTGCCGAGATCGAGGCCGCGTTCGAGGCGTACTGCCTGGAGCACTCCAAGTACGAGATCGAGGCGGACTTCGCTGCTCACCGCATCGCCGCTCAGGTCGTCATGGAGTTCGAGGACCTCGTGAAGGAAGATCACCTCAAGCTGCGCGAGGACTTCATGGATTGGGAGACCGAGGACGGCAAGACCTTCAAGGGTCTGGGCGTGTTCCCCAAGTTCCAGCAGACCCCCGGCCAGGTGTGGCGCCCGATGCCCAAGCAGGGCGGCGACACCGCCGACGTGCTGACCAAGCTCGGCTACACGGCCGACCAGATCGCCGCGCTGAACGAGAGCGGCGTCGTCAAGGTCGCTGAATAACAGCTGAAGGTTCCGAGAGGAAGGCTCCCCTTTCGGAATGACGGCCGGGCCCTGAGAAGGGCCCGGCTTCTATAGGGGCCTTGCATTCGACGGGGTATGGAGCGCCCCTCGTCGAATGCAAGACATCTGAAACGGCGCCAAAGCTAGGAAGCAACGGTCAAGGGATCAAGGGAGAGAAGACATGGTCGACATCGTTGGCAACGAAACGCTCGCAAGCCTGTGGGACAAGCTCGCTCGCGAGTGCGGCGACAAGGACTTCTTCATCTTCCAGGACCGCGAGGGCAATGTGGCCACCTACAGCTACCGCGCCTTCAACGAGCTGATCGACCAGACGGCGAACATGTTCCTGAGCCAGGGCGTGGAGCGCGGCGAGCACGTGGCCGTGCAGATGCACACCTGCCCCGAGTTCCTCATGTGCCTGTTCGGCCTTGCCAAGATCGGCGCCGTGCTGGTTCCCATGAACGAGCAGTATCTGCAGGCCGAGTGCGAGTACGCACTTGACATGTGCTCCACCCGCCGTGCGGTCGTGGAGCCCTGCTACGTGGAGCTCTACGACGCCATCCACGCCGGCGGCAGGCTTGACCAGGGCATCATCGTGGCCCGCAGCGAAGGGGGCGAGGAGGCCATGGACTACCCGCTGTTCTCCGAGCTGGTAGCCGCCGAGGGCACCGAGCTGGAAGCCCCGAGCGACCTGTCCCCCGACGACCCGTGCGAGATCCTGTTCACGAGCGGCACCACCTCCAATCCCAAGGGCGTCATCTTAACCCACGGCAACATGGTCTACTCCGGCTACTACGGTGACTGGGAGACGGCCATGACCTCCGAAGACCGCATGTTCTCCACCATGCCCGCGTGCCACTCCAACTTCCAACTGGCGGCGCTGACCCCGGTCTTGACCGCCCGCGCCACGCTCATCGTGGTCGAGAAGTACAGCGCGAGCAGGTTTTGGAGCCAGATTCGCCACTACCGCGCAACGTTGGCGCAGTGCGTGGCCATGATGCTGCGCACGCTGATGCTGCAGCCGGTTGACCCGGACGAGAAGAACCACTGCCTGCGCGACATGCTGTACTTCCTACCCGTGTCCGCGCGCGAGAAGGAGGCCTTCGAGGAACGCTACGGGGTGCGCATCATGAACACCTACGGCTCCACCGAGTCCGTCGGCTGGGTGCTGACCGACCCGCCCACCGGCGAGCGCAACTGGCCCTCCATCGGCCGTGTGGGCCTGGGCTACGAGGCCAAGATCGTCGACGAAGAGGGCAACGAGCTGCCCGCCGGCGAAGTGGGCGAGATCTGCGTGAAGGGCGTCCCCGGGCGTTCGATCATGCTCGGCTACCTGGGCAACGAGGCCGCCACGGCCGAGGCGCTGTCCAACGACGGCTGGCTGCGCATGGGCGACAAGGGCTACTACGACGAGAACGGCTGGTTCTTCTTCTTCGACCGCAAGAGCAACATGATCAAGCGCTCGGGCGAGAACATCTCCACCACCGAGATCGAGGGCATTCTGGAGGAACACCCCGACATCAAGGAGGCCGCGGTCATCGGCGTGCCCGACCCCATCCGCGACCAGGCGGTGAAAGCGTTCGTGCTGCCCGAGGACGGCGCGACCATCGGCGCCGACGAGGTGATCGCGTACTGCGAGGGCAACATGGCCGCGTTCAAGGTGCCCTCCATCGTCGAGATCGTCGAGGACTTCCCCCGCACCTGCAGCATGAAGATCGAGAAGAAGCTTTTGAAATAACGGCAACGAACGGAAAGGACGGCGCTCATGGACGATGTAATCGAGCAAAAGCGAGACGTGATGCCGTCGGCCTGGGTGCCGAAGGGCGGCGAGAAGCGGGCCGCGAAGGGCGCGGGCCGTGTCAGGGGCTCCCAAGAGGCGCCGACGAACGGTGCGAAGGGCGGGAAGAAGACCCTTGATGAAGCCGCCATGACGCCGTTTCTACGCGAGATCACGCTGGTGTCGAGCGGAGGCGCCTTCCTTGACGGGTACGTGCTTTCGCTGATCGGCGTGGCGTTGACCCAGATCACGGCGCAGATGAGCCTGACCACGCATTGGACGGCGGCGATCGGCGCGTCGGTGCTGCTCGGCATCCTGGTGGGCAGCATCGTGGGCGGCTATCTGACCGACATCATCGGGCGCAAGAAGATGTTCGTCTTGGACATCATCGCCATCGCGTTGTTCTCAGCCCTGAGCATGATCGACGCCACGCCCATGCAGCTGGTGATATACCGCTTCTTCATTGGCGTGTTCGTGGGCGCCGACTACCCCATCGCCACGTCGCTCATCACCGAATTCACGCCGAAGCACCATCGCGCGATCTCCATGGGCATGGTCTCGGCGGCGTGGTACCTGGGCGCCACCGTGGCGGCGCTTGTGGGCTATTGCCTGTGCGACGTCGACAACGGGTGGAAGCTGATGCTCGGGTCGGCCATCATCCCCTGCGTGTTCCTGCTGATCGGCAGATGCAAGGTTCCCGAGTCCCCCCTGTGGCTTAAGAGCAAGAGCCGCGAAGAGGAGGCGCTCAAGGTGGTCTTGCGCGTCTACGGCGCCGACGTGACCCTTGAGGGCGAGGAAGAGGCGCCGAAGACAAAGGCCGGCTTCGCCGAGGTGTTCTCGAAGGGCTATGCCGCGCGCATCGTGTTCCTGGGCATCCTGACGCTGTGCCAGGTGGTTCCCATGTACGCCATCTACACGTTCGGCCCGCAGATCATGACCGCGTTCGGCCTGGGCGTCGGCAAGGGCGCGATCCTGGGCGAGAGCGTGCTGAGCCTGTTCTTCCTGGTGGGTTCGCTGCCGGCCATGTTCTGGCTGAACTCCATGGGCCGCCGACCGCTGCTGATCCGCTCGCTGTTCTTGATGGCGGTGGGCCTGGTCGTGCTGGGCCTGTTCCCCACCGCGCCGCTGCCGGTGATCATCTGCGCGTTCGGCCTGTACGCGTTCTTCAGCGGCGGACCGGGCATCCTGCAGTGGCTCTACCCCAACGAGCTGTTCCCCACCGAGGTGAGGGCGACGGCCGTGGGTTTGGCCATCGGCATCTCGCGCGTCGGCACGATCGTAGCGACGTACGGCACGCCGATCTTCATGGCCGCGTTCGGCATCGGGCCCACCATGCTGGTTGCCGCCGGCCTGGTGATCTTGGGATTGGTGCTGTCGATCTTCATGGCGCCCGAGACCGCCGGCAAATCGCTCGGCGAGACAAGCTCGCTGTAGGGCGAGAGCCGCGTGCGCGCAAGGCGTGCGACGAGAGCGCCGGAGCCCGCAAGGGCACGCGAGCGCGAAGACGCGCGACATGCGGCGTGCGACCGAGGTTGCGAAGCCCGCGAGGGAATCCCCCGCGGGCTTTTTGCGTTTTGGGAGAGGATGGCGGGCAACGTTGTGCTGGGGTGCTTGCCGAGGGATAGAATCAATGCAAAAACGATTTCGCTTCGGAAAGCAAGAGCGTTCGAAAGCAACGGAAGGCAGGGCAGGCATGAGCGGCAAGGGTTATTCGATCGTGTTCAGCAGCAGAACGGGGAATACCGCCGAGCTTGCGGAGGCTGTTCGCGAAGCGCTGCCGGAAGGGACGTGCGAGTATTTCGGGAGCGTGAATGGTGCCGTTGGCGGCGGCTTCGACAGCGACGGCAACCGCGATCACAGCGAATGCAGCATAGCCAACGGCAACAACAAGAGCTGCTTCGATGGCAGCGACAACAGCTACGGTGACGGCAGCTGCGCCAACAGCGCAATCCCCGCGTCGGAAACGCTGTTCGTGGGCTTTTGGACGAACCAAGGCGTGGCGGACCGGGAAACGCAGCAGCTGCTGGGGCAGTTGAGGAACAGGAAGATCTTTCTGTTCGGCACCGCCGGATTCGGCGGCAGCGAGGCGTATTTCCAAGCGATTCTGGACAAAACGAAGGCGTTCGTCGATGACAGCAACACCGTGATCGGGACCTATATGTGCCAGGGCAAAATGCCGCTTTCCGTGCGCGAGCGCTACGTGAAGATGAAGGAACAGCCTAACCACATGCCCAACATCGACGCCATGATCGAGAACTTCGACAAAGCCCTATCCCACCCCGATGCCAACGATTTGGAGAAGCTGGCAAATCTAGTGAGCGAAGCAGTCGAACAGTAGAGAAAGCCAATCAAACCTCAACCAACCGCCTCCACACATACGGGTCCCCCTCCCTGCCCTCGCGCAGCAAAAGCTGGCCGCTTGTAACTTTTTACCTGCGCGCCACATGAGCATTGGTAGAATCGATTGCAGACCCAATCATCCGCACTGCAAGGAGCGCCGTGTTCTCGGTCGATAGACAATCCTTCCAATCGCTTTCCGCGCTGGCGCTGTTCACGTTCGCATTCTTGGGAAGCGAGTTTTTCTTCGATAGCCGGATCGGCTTGCTTATCAGCGCCGAAAGGGTTGTGGGCGCCCAGGCGATGATCCTTGGCGCAAGCGTCATCGGCTTTTTGGCTTACGGGCTGATTGCGAAGGTGGCAGGGGGACGACGCGCGTTTCGGGCGATCGAAGCCGTCGGAGCTATTGCAGCCCTGGTCACGATTGCCGCTGCGGAAAGCGCGCTTGCCATGCAAATCGCAGGCTGCATCGCGTTCTTCCTGCTGGGAAGCCTTGGCGCCGAAGCGCATTGGAGCATGGCGCGCGCTTTCGAGGGAAGCCCGTCGCTTGCCAAGGGGGCCGGCGCGGCTTACGCCGCCGGTATCCTGCTGCAGTTCCTGAGCAACCAGTTCGTGACTGCGGGCATGGCGGGCACGGCGGTTTTGTGCATCGGCATCGCCGCGCTTGCCGTGTTTGCGGCGGGAGAGCAAGGATGCGAACCCGCAAATCAAAAGGACAACGGGGCCACTAGCGAGCAAATTGGCGGAGCAGTAGCGTCGAAGTCGTCGGAGATAAAGACACAGCAAGACCAAGCGATCAGGCCGAGGCTGGTGGCCCAGCCGAAGAAGGCCCGCCCAGAGCAGACGGACGCCGGCTCCCCGGACCAGGCGAATCGCCCAAGCCAGGCGAGCCCCGACTCCCCGCAGCAAGCAACCCCAGATGCCGCAAGGCCCGCTATCCGCGCTGTCTGGCTTCTTGCGCTTGTGGTGCTGCTGGCCTGCATGTTCTCCACGCTGGACAACGTGGTTACTCTTGCGAACGCGCAGGGCTCAATCTCGGTCGAGACGTGGCCGCGCCTGTTCCTTGCAGCAAGCGGTCTTGCCGCCGGCGTCCTGTTCGACATCCGCGAACGCCGCTACATGGGGTTCATCATGTTCGCGGTCACGGTGCTGTCCACCATATCGATCCTGGCCGTTGAGGCCGGAGCAAGCCCCGTGATCGGGCTGATCGTGTTTTACGTGAGCTCCGGGTTCTTCGTCACGTTCTTCACCACCACGTTCTTGCAGCTTGCGCCGCGCATGCACACGCCGCAGCTGTGGGCAGGCATGGGCCGCGCCGCCAACAACCTGTGCGCGTTCACCGTGTCGGGGGTCTCCATGATGCTGACGCAATCGGGCATCGTGGCCGTGATGATCGCGTCGCTGATCCTGTTCGTGCTGGTCAGCGTTGCGTTCGTGGGCGCCGGGCTGTTCCGCCTGCCGTCCACGGTCGGGGAACGCGAGGCCATCCAGGCGGGCCTTGCCGCCGCGGCCGCGCCGACACTTGAGGAGATGCAGGCCGAGTTCATCAGCCGAAGCGGCCTGACCCCGCGCGAGGAAGAAGTGCTGCGCGCCGTAACCGCCGACGAGCGCCCGCTCAAGCAAGTAGCCGATGACCTGGGGATTTCGCTGCGCATGGTGCAACGCCACCTGACAAGCATCTACAGCAAGACCGACACGCAAACCCGAGCAGGCCTCACCCGCGCATTTTTCGGGAAGTAGGGCAAAGGCGCTCGTAATGCGCAAGTCACCCTGAGCTTGATCAATCAGCATAGGGCAAGGCAAAGCAGCATGCATCTCCTTTGCTTTCGGAGTTTGGTCCTTCTAGGACTTGATAAGGAATAGGCCTTTTGAGCCTGCTAGCTCAAAAGGCCTATTCCTGCTCACTCTGCGAGTCTTGGTGATCGCCCTCACCGTCCATTGCGGCAGCGATGTAGGTGTTGCTCAGCTGCGTGCCGTCTTCCCCGAAACGAGCATGCGACGTGATAAGCCCCTCTTCGCGCAAGCGATGTATCGCACGATCCACTGTTTTCAAGCTGATTTGCAGCTTTCCCGCCAGCGCTTGCTTGGTCTCGGAGCAACCATCCGGGCCGTAAGCCGCAACGAAGCCGAGCAGGCGCAGCTGGGAATTGGTCAACTTCCCTTTCTTCCCCTTAGGGGCAAGATTGCCATCCGATTGATCTGCCATCAATCCCCCTTTCAGCGACCCGTTCGCCAACCGTTCATAATATCCGCTTGCCCCGTCCGCCTTGCGCGGCTGCCGATATATCTTGCAGGCAGCAAGCCATTCGTTTGATAAGGCAAACATAGTACCCTACATACTACATCCGCCACGCAAGCTGTAACGCTTTTGATGCCGTATCGTGACGAAACGTAACGTCCATGACACCGGTCTGACGGTAAGTCAACAAACCGATCCGCCGCGAGACGACAAGCCCAGATTAGCGGCTTACGGTCGCAAAATCGAGAAGGACACGTAGCAGCATTTCCATGAATGCCGCCAAAGCCCGTTGCTCGCCCCCACGATTGTGCCTGGACGTTTTCGTCGTGTGAAACTATAGCGCACAACTTCGCTTTTTGACAACGAAAAGCCGCCGCCCGACCGGCGCGCGAAACGCGCATGCCAATCGGACGGCGGCTTTTGCGGAAGGTGGCTTCGGTGAAAGCTCGCAGGATTTCAGCACCGAGTCCCACGCCTGGGGACTCAGCGCAAACCCAACCCCTACGCGTGGGAACGCTTCGAGGAGAGCAGCAGCGCCAAGGCCAGGACGGCTACCACGCCGGCAGCAGCGGCAAGGGCGACGGGGTCAGAAACGCGGAACGCAGGGATACCGATGAGCATGCCGACGAAGTACGGGACCAGCCACACCAGCCACACGCCGATGCTGAGCGTATGGAAGCCGCGGCGCGTCTTCTCGTTGCCGCGGAAGACGACGTAGGTGGCCCAGGCGGCATGGAACAGCATGAGCGCGATGGCCAGGAAGCCGGTGACCGGATGCAGCGGGGACATGGCGCCGCCGCTGTTCTGCGCCATGATGGACATCAGGCCGGTGCCCGTGGAGTCGCAGATCAGGCCGAGCCAGAAGAATACCAGGTGAGAGCGCTTAAGCTCGCCCGAGCGGCGCTCGGAGAACACGCCGATGGTGTAGGCGACCAGCGCGAGGGAGATGACGGCGGAAGCGGTTGCAAGCATGGGACTCATATTCAGACCTCCAAAAGCGAGTGGGTTTGCGGGCAGCGCCCGATGGGGCGTTCGCTTTGACACCATTCATACTGAGGTCCGGCCGTGTGAACATCAAAGGCATGATGTTCATTTCCGCGCGCTACTGCGTGCGGTTTGCATACAACGTGCGTTCTAGCAGGCCAAACAGCACATCGCAGTTGCCGTTTCGGTGATGAAGGCCGCCCATGACGTTCTCGATGACGAACCTGCACACGCTTTCTGCATCGAACCCGTCGGGCAAATCGGCCGAGATTCGGGCATCGTGCTCGTAGATCTGAACAAGGCCGTGGAGGATGTGCTCGATCTGCTGAGACTCGCGCAGGCGCGCGGCGGCCTTCTCGACGGCGGGAAGCGCATCGATGCCGCGCAGCCAGCATTCGCGGAAGTGCGTGGTGACCTCGCGCATGCTCGCGTGCATCTCGCGGCAATAGTCGACGAACCCGACCTGCGGGTCGATGTGGCAGAAGCGCTCGTAGAACGCGTGCTTGAAGTACAGCTGGATGGTGGCGGTGGTCAGCTCGTCCTTCGCCGAAAAATGGCGGTACACCGTTCCCACGCTGATGCCCGTGGCGTTGGCAAGGCCGCGCACCGAAAGCGCCGACACCCCGTTTCTCTCCGCAATCTGATACGCGTTCTCCAGCAGTTCTTCCCGGGAAACAATGCTCTGAGCCATAAGGCGCCCCTCGCAGTCGAACCATCGCACCTGCAAACCGGATGGGTTTTGGGAATCATACTAACCCGACTCCACAAAACTCTACGGCATCGTTACCTGTTCCATAGAGGGCGCTGGCGCAAGAGCGAAACCCGGACAGTTGATGCTACGTCCCCGAAGTGTCCGAAGCGTCCGAAGTGTCCGGGAACGCGGGCGAACGTAAAACGGCCGGGCGCGCAATGCGTCCCGGCCGTTTCGAGGGAATCCCGCCCGAAGCGCGGGCGGAAAAGCTACTTCAGGGTCACGTTCTGCATCATGGGCATGGCATCTTCCCAGGTGATGCCGCTGTCGATGAACATGCGGACCGTGGTGCCGCACGGGGCCACGGTGAACATGTAGTACGTGCCGGTCTGGGTGTAGCGCGTCCAGGTGGCGCCGTTGATGTCCACCTCGTCGATCTCGCCCTTGCCGCCGAAGTTGCCCTGCAGGGCCTCGGCTTCCTTCTGCGGGGCGCGCGAGCACGTGCTGGTGCTGAAGCGCTTCGTGGAGCCCTCGGGGTTGAACGTGGCGTCGCTGCTCTTCTCCTTGGTCTCGACGAGCGACCAGCCGTCGGCAGCCTTCACGCTATACGCAGCGTAATCGACGCCGCCCTGGGCCTTGATGGCCTCGGCGGCCTCGACTGCGGCCTTGTAGCCGTCGGTTTCCTTGCCGGTGGTGTCGAAGCGCATGGTGCGCGGGTCGGTGCCGCCCGTGGCGTTCTTGTCGAACTGGACGGTGATCGGGCCGTAATAGTTGTCCTTGGTGGTCCAGAAGTAGACCCACTCGATGCTCTCACCAGGCTGGATTTCGGGGTCGCCGTCCGTTTCCGCGCCTTCGCACAGCTCGGCGGGCGGGTTCTTGATGTCGTAGCTCAGCGTGTCGTGCGAGTCGAACACCGGGTCGCCGGCCTCATAGCCGCCAGGAGCGCCGGTGGTGATGAAGCTGAAGCGCTTCATGGGCTTGTCGTTGTTGTTCGTGATCTTCACGCGCAGCCAGAAGCCGTCCGCCTTGTAGACGTCGCCGCGGTAGTACGTGCCATCCGCCAGCGATTCGACGGTGAAGCCCTCGACGTCGATCGACTGGGACTGGTACGCCGCCTGCGTTGCGGCCGTACCGTCGCCCGAGCCGCCCTGGCCACCCTCGGTTCCGCCGCAGCCGGCCATCGTGCACGCGAGCGCCGCGGACAACGCGACGGCGGGCACGCCCATCATTACCTTCTTCACTACGGGTTTCATCATGTTCACCACTCCCTTTCGCATCTCGCTGCGAAAGCCGCCTCCTCCCCGGCGACCACCGCTACGTCAGGTTTCGAAACGCCGGGGCCCGAAGCACCCGGCCCCGACCTTGGCCCTTGAGAAGAGTATGCCGCGCACCGGGCAGGCCGCGAAGCGACCTGCGGCCCAAATGCCGGGCGCGCAAGCCACCCCGCGGCCAAAACACACAACCCACCCCGGACACTTAGGGGCGGGCCGGCCGCCTTCGCCCAGCACCCGCCAAGCGCCACGCACAGCCCGCTTCCCTACTTCAGCACCACGTTCTGCACCATGGGAAGCGCATCGTCCCAGGTCAACTTGGAACCGATGACCATCGAGACCGTCTTGCCGGACGGCGCCTCGACGAATAGCGATACGGCGCCGGCTTCCGAGGTGTAACGCACCCACGTGACGCCGTTGATCTCGACCTCGTCGATCACGCCCTTCTTCTTGAAGCCCTGCCTGGCCTCCGCTTCCATCATCGGGGAGGTGCTGAACGTGCGCATGTCGATGGAGGAGATGGTCTCGTCGCCATGCTTGAAGTCGCAGCCCTCGTACTTCTCATCGATGCGGTCGCCGAGCTTCCAGCCGTCAGCGGGGATGATGCTGTACGACGGGAAGTCGATGCCGCCCTGCGCCTCGATGGCTTTCGCCGCCTCGCGCGCCGCCTTGTACTCGTCGCTTTCGCGCCCGGTGGTGTCGAAGTGCATCACGCTGGGATTGGAATCGCTGGACGAGGAGCTGTCGAACTCGACGGTGATCGGGCCGTAATAGTTGTCCTTGGTGGTCCAGAAGTAGATGAACTCGACGCTCTGACCAGGCTCGATCTTGGCGTTGGCGTCCATTTGCGCGCCTTCGCCCAGCTCAACGGCCTGTGTCTTGGTGTCGGCGTTGAGCCTCTGATCGCCGGAGGCGTCGAACACCGCATCGCCCGCGTCGAAGGCGCCGACGGCGGCACGAGCGCTGAACGCGGAAGGCGCCTTTGCGGACTCGTTGTTGTTCGTGATCTTCACGCGCAGCCAGAAGCCGTCCTGCCGCTCGGCGGCACCGCGGTAGTACGAGCCATCGCCGACGGACTCGATGGTGAAGCCCGCGACCTCAGCGGTCTGCACGCCGTTAACCGTCTGACCTGCGGGCGCGTTGCTGTCCGAGCCGCCCTGGCCGCCCTCGGTGCCGCCGCAGCCGGCCATCGTGCACGCAAGCGCCGCCGACAACGCGATGGCCGGCACCCCGAACGCAACCTTCCTCATCATGGGTCTCATCATCTTCATCACTCCCTTTCGCATCGCAGATCACAAGCCGCTCCCCCTCCGGCGCCGCATACGCCGAAGCCGGCTTTTAAGGGTATTGTGCCGTGCGAGGATGCGCCCGCGAAGCCACCCGCGGCCCAAAGCAAGCACCCCCACGTGCCACACGGCCAAGATAGGGGTCGCGAATGCGCCGGGTGGGCGCGGGAGGGAGGAGCGCGAACGGGTCGGGAAGCGATGATGCGAAGAAGGAGAAGCTGCCATATTTGCGAAAGGACACTTCCGACCGCAAGGGCCAGCCCAAGTCTGCGACTACAATAATGTTGCAAACCAACAAGCAAGGAAGAGAGCGCATGTCAACGTTCGAGCAAGCGAAAGAAGTGTTGAAGCGCTGCTTCGGGCACGACGGGTTCCGCCCGGAGCAGGAAAGGGCCATCAGGTCCATCATGGGGAAGCGGGACGTGCTCGCCGTCATGTCCACCGGGGCGGGCAAATCGCTCATCTACCAGGTCCCCGCCGTCGCGCTCGGCGGCACCTCCATCGTGGTCTCTCCCCTGGTCTCGCTCATGAGCGACCAGGTGGGGAAGCTCGTTGAACTGGGCCTGCATCCGGCTTTCCTTAACAACACGCTCAGCCTTCGGGCACAGGAAAAGGTTCGGAACCGCATCAAAAGCGGCGAATTCCAGATCCTGTACGTTGCGCCGGAGCGCTTGTCGAACCCGGCCTTCCTGTCAGCCGTCGAGAACCTCGCGATCCCCCTCGTCGCCGTCGACGAGGCCCACTGCATCAGCGAATGGGGCCACGACTTCCGCAGCGACTACCGCGAGATCAGCGCGTTCATCGAGCGGTTCGACCAGCGCCCGACCGTGGTCGCGCTGACGGCGACGGCGACCCCGAGGGTCCGCAAGGACATCGCCAGGTCCCTTGGCCTGCAAAACCCCTTGGAGATAGTCTCCTCGTTCGACCGCGCCAACCTTTCGCTTTCCGTTGTGCACATGCCCCACGACGAGCGCGAATCGTGGTGCGTGCGGACCGCGCGTTCGAGGGGAAGCGAGTGCGGCATCTTCTATTGCGTCACGATTTCCGAGGCCGAGCGGATCCACGACGCGCTCAAGCGAGCAGGCGTGCCCGCCGCGCTCTACCACGGCAAGCTGGACAACGATGCGAAGAAGGCGGCGCAAGAGGCGTTCATGCCTGGGCGGACGCCGGTGATGGTCGCGACGTCGGCTTTCGGCATGGGCATCGACAAGCCCGATGTGCGCTACGTGGTCTGCTGCGGCATGCCGCTTTCGGTCGAGAGCTACTATCAGCAGATTGGCCGCGCGGGGCGCGACGGAGAGCCCGCCGACACGATCATGCTATGGGACGAGCAAGACCTGCAAACCGCCTTGTTCATGGCGGAAGCGGGCGGCGAAGGCCAAAACGACCCGCAACGTTCCAGGCAAAAGGGGCTCGCTTTCGACATGCGGGATTTCTGCAGGGACGAAGACACCTGCCGGCGCGATCTCGTTTTGCGCTACTTCGGCGAGAAACCCCCCGATGACGGAGGGTGCGGAAGATGCGACAACTGCGCAGCGCCCGTCGGCGGCATCGTGCGCGCCGAGGACGCCAGGCCGCTGACGGACGACGAGCGCGATCTTTTCGCTAGCCTGAAGAGCGCGTGCGCTGCGATAGCGGAAGGCAGTGGCGCCGGCGGTGCTCCGACCGAACGCGCGTTGCGGGACATCTGCCGCAAAAGGCCGGGAAACCTCGAGCAGCTTCTGAGAGTCAACGGAATGACCGCAAAAGCCGCGCAAACGTATGGCGCCCAGATTCTCGCCGTGATTGAGACGGGCGGGGTCCCCGATTCCGTCAAGCCGCTCGAGATGCCAGAGGTGCCCGAGGAGCTGAGCGATGCTTTGATTGCGACGATTCAAGCGCTCGGCAGCGAAGCACGCAGGGCAGTTGTCCTCAAGGTAGCGTGCGGGAAAAGCGAACCTGGGGCCAAGGCCGACCCATACGAGAGCCTACCATGCTGGGGATCCGCCGGCCCCGACCGCAGCAAGGCGAAGCACGCCCTAGACGCGCTCATAGCCTGCGGAATCGTGTGGCAAAAGCCCGGAGAGAAATGCCTGCGCGTGATGGTGGTGGACTGAGTCGACTGGAAGAGGTGATTTTCATAAAAGCACATGTTCAAGGACGGAACGGCGTTCCGGGAAGCGTCAGCGCTTTTGATGCCTATCTCGGGTTTCGCGACATGGGGTTCGAAGTCGAGGTCTTCGACGATCCGGCAAGCTTGCAAGGCGCGCCGAGGGGAGATGTCGTCGTTGGCGGCGTCGGGGTCATTCGCGCTCGGCTGCGCGAGCTCGGCGTTGACTGCCCAAGCATCAACTACCCCGAAGAACTTAAGGCGTATCTCGGCCGCAGGGTTTGGCGCAGCACGATCGACCAGGTGAGCTGCGACGTCGAATCATGGCCCCTGTTCGTAAAGCCCGTCGAGGAGAAGCGCTTCACCAGCTGCGTCGTCGAATCGACCGCCGACCTTGTGGGGAAGGACTACCAGAGCGACAACTTCGAGGTCATCTGCAGCGATGCTATCGATATGCTGTCCGGTTTTGCATTCGTCAATCATGAAACCGGCATTGGGGATGCTGACTTTTCGTGCGAAAGCACTCATTCCGCCATTAAAGAACAGTTTCATTATGTCAAAGGGCATGAAGGCACTGTAAAGGTATAGGGCCACGGTAAACGGGATTGCTATCACAAACAGAGACGGCAGTTAATCCGATCTCTTTCAGCCTGTAAGACAGGCCCATCCAGAATGTAAAGTCGATTACTTTGCCACCGTCCCGCGAGCCCACAGTCGCCACCCGCCGACGCCGCCCATCGAGGGCCGTACCGCGCGAAGTCCCCGCCACTCCGGGTACTTCCGCCGGCTCGGTCGTGTTCTGTCGAGAGGATTATATTGGCGATGGCCGTTCGTCAGCCTAAGCGAGCATTCGCTGTCGGGCACAATGGCAGTACAGGAGATTCGTCCGTTCTAGACGGCAAACGGCCGAGCGATTGAGTTTCGCTCGGCCTTTGCTCCTTTAAGCTGACTGATTCTAATTTAGGAAGAAATCATCGACTTCTTCGAGCGTGTGCAGGATTTCGCCATCCGGGACGTTAAGGCTTACCGCTAACTCAACGGAGCCAGAAAAAGCCATGGCGGCATTTGGGGAGAAAGCCTTTTCTAGAAGACTAATGTATTCGCTCATATTCTCACGAAGGCCACTGATGCATGCGGCGTATTCGCCATCGAGCTCTGTATCGAGGGCCTTCAGCTCCTGGGCATAGTGTGCGAGCAGCTCCGCCTCCCGTTTGTTATAGAAATCCTTTCCCAATTCGTACACGGTCGTTCCTACGGCGTTGCCGACGAGGGCGCCCAGAACCGGGATTGGAATGGCAACCTGGCCCACGAAGCTTGAGAACGCGCTCACAGACGCATCGAGGCACGCGATTTCGGAGTTTTCTATAAACTCGATCTCCGTAAGCTCGCCGCTGCGGAACCCGTAAGCGCATTCAGCGACACCGAATGATGCCGTAACCAGCGCGCTTGCAACAGATGAGGGGGTAGCCGTGTAGTTATTCAGCCAATAAACAGCTCCGCCGCGAACGCCACCTTTGACGAGTCCCATGCCGGAATCTATGGCGATTTCCTCCCAGTCATCCTGGGTCAAGTCGCCGATACGCTTTCCGTTCACGAGATGGCGCTTCATTGAAATGGCGAATGCCGTTCCCGCTTCCAGAACGGCACCAGCCGCCGCGGCCTTCGCGTCCTCTTGGGGCGTGGGCTTGTGTTCCTCGTAAATGTCTTTCTTTATTCGCTCGCTCTCGTCTGCGAGTTTGCTCTTCTCCTCTGCCATTTTGTCGGCGATAGCGTTCTTTTGAACTTCCGAGTACTCGAATTTGGAGGCTTCAAGGTCATCGATGCTGAACCCGCTTGAGTCGAAGAACTCATGGATGCTTCTCCAGGTTGAGTAAGACGGGCCGCCGGTCGAGGACGCCAGCTTGGCCGCTTCCTCCTTTGGCATCTCATACAGGAAGCGCACCGCGTCGAGATGGTCCTTCGGAATCTGATAGATGCCGTCTTTGTCGAGGAAATCGGGGTACTTCTGCAAATGGGCAGCCACAGCGTCCAGGGAGAACTTGCCGCCGGCGTTCACGAACTTGACCTGTATCTCGACGCCGTTGCGCAAAAGGTCGGCGGGGCCGTTGTCATTAACCCATTCCATTACCGGTTTATCGCCATGGACGAGGCTCTGCGCGTTCTCCAGCCCGCATTCGGCCACCTCGGCGATGAACCCATGGACGCCCTTGTTGCCGCCCCTGTTCGCAACGACGAGGCTCTCGATCTTCCCGAGCGCCCAGTTCATGGACTCCATTGCGGAATCGAGGTTCTGATCTTGGCGGTTGAGACTCTCGATGAGGTCGTCGATTCTCATCTGGTTGATCAAGCCGATCCATGCGGCGACGGCCTGCTCCTGGGTGCTCTTGACTACTTTCTCTGCATTCATGGCTATTCGCCGTCCTGAGTGGCCACCCTCTCGACGATGAGGCTGCCCAGGGACTTCGCGTTGTTCACCAAAGAGCCCAAGGCCAGCTTCTCGTCGTCGGAGATGGAAAGGTAGTCGGCGCCATGCAGGCGGCATGAGGACATAAAGGACCCGGACAGCTCTTCACGAAGGGCATCGGTCTTTGCCCTGAGCGCCCCGATCGCTGCGGACGTCTCCCTAAGAGCCTCGGTGTTCCGCTTCACTGACAAGAGCTCCTCGTGCTTTTCCTTGGCGATCTCGTGCTGTTTTTTCACGAAGAGTGCAATGGAGGCAAGCAACGTGGCGCCTGCGACGCCCCACCCGATGGGGCCTGCCATTGCCAGGAAAGCGCTACCGCCGGCCATTCCGCCGCCTCCGGCAGCCAATGCGCCTCCGCCGAGCCAGGCCATCGCCGCGTTCGTCGCGGCAGCGCCCGACAGCGTAGAGATCGCGGCGCCCGTGGAGGCGGTGCCGAAAGTTGTGGCAACCCACATGGCGGCGGATGGGGCGATGCTGGCAACGGCCATGCCCGCTGCAACGCCGGCGCCGGCGCTGGCTGCCGATTTCCGTGCCGAGTCCAGCTCTTCGCGGGCGAAGGCCTCCGATTCCTTGAAGCTTCGCTTCCTGTGGGACACCTCCTCGATATCCTCCACGAACGACTTCGGCGTATTCGCAATCGAGTTCACCAAGTCGGTAACGAGGTCCAGCAGGTCGATACTCCTCAGCCTGGACTGGTAGAGCTCGATTCCTTCCGATTCCAGATCGGTATAGGTTTGGTTGTAGTCGATGATGGCGAGCTCGTACTCATCCGGTTCTTTCGCCCTAGCATTCTCGACGCCTTGCTTGACCCCATCGGCGATTTCTCCTGCTTTGCCCGCAACGGCGGCGACGGCGCCTTGGGCACCGGCTGCCGCAGCGCTTGCGGCATTTGCGGCTCCTTCAGCCACATCGCCGAGCATTTTCACCATATGTTCCGGAGCTGGACCTTGAGATTGGGCCGATGCGTCAACGTTTCGCTCGTCAGCAAATTCATTGTTGTATTTGAAGCTCTTCGACTCTGGGCCGTCCTTGATCACATCACCAATGCCCTGAACGGCATCCTTTGCCTTGCTTGCGATGTCTCCGAAAGCCTGTCCCGTCTGATTAGCGGCGCATTGCGCAGCATTCGATGCCTGTTCGGCAGCACTTGCGATTCCTTTTCCTGCAGCGACCGCAGCTTTCTGTGCCTCTTTTATTGGGTCGAATCCTTTATCAAACAAGCCCATCGCCCCGCCTTTCCACGTTTGCAATCTGAGCTCATTATCCCACCAAGAGAAATAGCCCTGAGCAGCAATTTGACCATAGGAAATTATCTAGGTTCTAGCAGCTGCAGCGGTCAATGGCAACCGTATTTCGCGTACTCGCCCTCATTCATAACGCCGAACTTGTCGCCACTCAGCGCATAACCCAGGGCCAACGATACACTGGTAGTGCGGCAGTTGCGGCACCGGGCGCTATCGAGAGGAATCCCGCTTCTCTCTTTCGTCTATGACATCCCAAGTGACCAGGGCTTACGGGGGGGGCTTCGGTCGCATTTCGGAATGGCGTCAACAGAGCCGAATCCGAGCACGCTTAGATTGATACTGGCAGCGCGTGCTTCATCAAGTTCTTGCCGACAAAGGAGATACGAGCAAAATGCTAAATGAGGTCTAGCCCACCGCCTATAGCGACTCCGCTCGTGACTTGATACCAAGAGCAACGCTAACACCTATCACCGCCACTGCTAGAATCGGAACAGGATTGTAAAGGCGCATGTTCAGTACGATCTCGTTAATTCAACAGCGAAGAGCACCTAATCAACGAGTAATTCCCCAAAGAAGGAATCTGCCAATGATACCCATTGAAGAGTTCGAAGAGATTTACAACTTGATTCCTGGCGAGCCCGAGTTCGAGCTTTGGTTCGACGAAGACGGCCCCAGCTATATGATCATCAAGTATGCCGATTGCGCTACTTTCCAGCGTTGCGGTAACGGGCCCCACAGCAGTGGTGAGTTCGAATACCCAAGCCTAGACGCACTTCTTGGCGCCAATCTCCTCGACGGATTGAATCTTCGCAGGGACTGGAGTCGTATTCAAGGCATCATCGCATCGGACAGCTGGCGTCTAAACAGCCCGAACGACCTTCAACATCTGAAACAACATTATCATCGCAACTAAAGCTCGCGTGTCACATCCGGCCACCATGCGGACAAAAGCTATGCCCCGCATGCAAGCAGGTCAGAAGACCGGCTGATCGTCTAAGACCGAACCCCACTACTAACCCCAAGAAGCCCCGAGCAGCACCGCAAGCGCTATCCGGGCAAGCACACATTCGCCCGCCGCTGGCCGCCCCCCAAAAATCCCCCGGCAGCGCCACACAGCGCTGCCGGGGGAAACCTCACAGCAAGCAACCTTTACCCCGCGTCAACCCGGGGGCCCTTACTCGCCGTCCTCGTATACCACGTTGCCGGCGCAGATGGTGTACTTCACCTTCCCGTAAAGGTCCTCTCCCGCAAACGGGGTGTTCGCCGCCTTCGAGACGAACTTCGGTCCCACATGCCAGCGTTCGCCTTCGTTGAAGATCACCAGGTCGGCGTCGGCGCCTTCCGCGATCGCGCCTTTCTCCAGCTTGTAGAGCTTCGCCGGGTTCAGGCTCATCTTCTCGATCAGCTGCATAAGCGTCAGATGCCCCTTGCGCACAAGGTTCGTGATGCCCAGGGCAAGCGCGGTCTCCAGCCCGATGATGCCGCTGGGCGCCTCGGCGAACGGCTTGGCCTTCTCCTCGGCGGAATGCGGCGCGTGGTCGGTGGCGATGATGTCGATCGCGCCGTCCTTCAGGCCCTCGATGATGGCGTAGCGGTCCGCCTGCGTTCGCAGCGGCGGGTTCATCTTCGCCATCGTGCCCTTCTCCAGCACGGCGTCCTCGGTCAGCGAGAAATGGTGCGGTGTGGCCTCGGCCGTCACATGCGCGCCCATCTCCTTCGCCAGGCGCACCAGCTGCACGGAGTTCGCCGAGCTGATGTGCTGGATGTTCACCCGCGCGCCCGTGTGCAGCGCCAGCATGCAGTCGCGCGCCACCAGCACGTCCTCGGCCAGCGCCGGCGCGCCGCCCAGCCCCAGCGCCTTCGACACGGCACCCTGGTTCACGCCCGGCGACTCGATGAACGCGCGGTCCTCCTCATGGAACGAAAGCGGCAGGTCGAGCTTCGCCGCGCGCTCCATCGCGCACTTGACCAGGGCCTCGTCCATCAACGGGATGCCATCGTCGGTGAATCCCGCGGCCCCGTGGGCGGCAAGCTCCTCCATGTCCACCAGCTCGCGCCCCTGCATGCCGCGGCTGATGGTCGCGCACGTCAGCACGTTGATGCCGCAGCGCGCCCCGCGCTCGAGCACGTAACCGAGCGTCTCCACGTTGTCCACGGGCGGCTTCGTGTTCGCCATGCACACCACGCTGGTGAACCCGCCCGCGGCGGCCGACGCGGCGCCGCTTTCGATGTCCTCCTTGTACGTGAAGCCCGGATCGCGAAAGTGCACGTGCACGTCCACCAGGCCCGGAGCCACCACGCAGCCCTTCGCCTCGATGATGCGCTCATAGTCCTCCGAGCGCTGGTACTTGCCGATTTTCGCTATCTTGCCGCCGTCTATCACCAGGTCGAGCACATCGTCGATGCCGCGCGCAGGGTCGATGACGCGGCCGTCTTTCACCAGGATCATAGCGCCTCTTCCTTCAAATGCTCGTACATCACCATCGCGCCGTCGAGGATCGATTCGATGGTGGCGAACTCCTTCTTGTTGTGGCTGATGCCCTTCACGCACGGGATGAACACCATGCCCGTGTCGCAGATGTGCGCGAACGACATGGCGTCGTGACCTGCGCCGCTGATCATCAGCCGATGCGGGATGCGCAGGCGCTTCGCCGCGTCGAGCAGCTTCTGCTGGGTCTCGGACGACATTTCGATGGGCGGGATGTCGGAGGTTTTCTCGCGGAAGTACTTGAGGCGGCGCTTCTCGCAGATGCGCGTGCACGCGGCCTTCAGGCGCGCCTCCATGCGGTCGAGGCTGGCCACGTCGATGCCGCGCATGTCGATGCCCAGCTCCACCTCGCCGGGGATGACGTTGAGCGCGTTGGGATGGTTCGTTATGACGCCCACCGTGGCCACGGACTGGTGCATGGCCTCGGATTTGCCGATCTCCTCGACTTCCAAGATGATCTCGGCCGCCGCCGCGAGCGCGTCGGAGCGCATGCCCATGGGCGTGGCACCCGAATGCTCCGCGTTGCCGTGCACGTGCACCTTGAAGCGGCGCGGGCCGGCGATGGTGCTCACGATGCCCACGGCGTCGCCGTATTCCTCCAGGACCTTGCCTTGCTCGATGTGCAGCTCAAGGTACTCGCGAATGCCCTGGATACGCTCGGGCGTCAGGCTGTAGCCCTTGCGGTCGAACACCTCGTGCAGCGTTTCGCCCTGTTTGCTCACGGCCTCGCCCACGTCGTGCTTGTAGATCTCTTTGGTGATAAGGCCGCTGCCGATAGTGCTCCTGCCGAAGTTGCTGGACTCCTCGCAGCGCATGGCGCCCACGCGAATGGGCAGGTCAAGGCCATCGCGTTCGACCCAGCCCATCACCAGCAGCCCGGCGATGATGCCCGCGACGCCGTCGTAGCGCCCGCCTTCGATCACCGAATCCAGGTGCGAGCCGACCAGCCAATAGGGCTCGTCCATGCTATACCGCGGACGGTACAGGTAGGTGTTGCCCACCTGATCGGCGAAGTGGCCGTAGCCCTTCTCCTCGCCGAGCGCGCACAGGGCCCGGTGCATCTCGTCCTCGACCTCGGTGTAGCCAAGCCGGGTCACGCCGCCCGACTCGCAGCTGCCGATGCCGTAGAACCGGTCGAAAAGGTATTCTGCATACTCAACGTCTTCGATAGCGTGCCGCATAGCTTCTCCTTTCGCATATCGGCATAGTAATCCAACACGCTGCAGCGACCCGCGACCACCACTGAAACCGCACTTCACAGGCAGAAAGCACGGTTTATGCGCCGCGATGGGCCCACGCAACCGACGCTCTCCCGGCCGTTGTATTTCAGGAACGTAAATTCTGCAATAAACCCTTGCAAATACTCGATATGAGAGTATTTTCATTGAAAGTTTGACCGCTTGCGGAATGGGATGGAAATCACTATGCCACACAAAGAAAAAGCTTCCGAGATGAAGCACTACGCCGGCAAAGCCGTGTTCTCCGCGGCTATCGGCCACGCGCTCGACGGCCTGGACCTCATGATCTTGAGCTTCGCGCTCTCCGGCATCATCGCCACCTTCGGCGTTGACAACGCCACCGCCGGCTCGCTCACGTCCATCACGCTGGCGGGCGCCTTCCTAGGCGGCCTGGTCTTCGGCACGCTGGCCGACAAGCTCGGCCGCATCAGGGTGCTCACCTACTCGGTCATCTTCTTCGGCGTGTTCACCCTGTGCTCGGCCTTCGCCCCCAACTTCGAGCTGATGGCGCTGTTCCGCTTCCTGGCGGGCCTGGGCATCGGCGCCGAGTTCGGCCTGGGCATGGCCATCGCCTCCGAGGTTTCCAGCCCCGCTAATCGCGCGAAGGCCACTTCCGCCGTCGGCCTGGGCTTCCAGGTAGGCGTGCTGGTCGCCTCGCTGGCTTCCGCGCCCATCATCGCCGCCTTCGGCTGGCGCGGCCTGTTCGCGGTCGGCGTCGTTCCCGCCATCATCGCCATCATCATCCGCGCGTTCGTTCCCGAGCCGCCCATCTTCGAAGAGCACAAGGCCTCCGGCAAAAAGCACGGCAACCTGACCAGCCTGTTCAATTCGCCCACGCGCATCAAGTATTCCGTGATCATCATCATCCTGTGCACCGTGCAGAACGCCGGCTACTTCGGCATCATGACCTGGCTGCCGAAGTATCTCAACGGCGAGCTTGGCCTGAGCCTGACCTCCACCGGCATGTGGACCGCTGTCACCGTCATCGGCATGATGATCGGCATCTCGGTGTTCGGCTGGCTGGCCGACAAGGCCGGCCGTCGCCCCGCGTTCTGGACCTTCCAGATCGGCGCCGCCGTCATGATCATCATCTACAGCCAGCTGACCAACCCCACGGCGCTGCTGTTCGGCGGCTTCTTCATGGGCATGTTCGCCAACGGCATGATCGGCGGCTACGGCACGCTGATCGCCGAGCTGTTCCCCACCGAGGTGCGCGGCACGGCGCAGACCGCGTTGTACAACGCCGGCCGATTCATCGGCGGCGCGTCGGCCCCGGTTGTCATCCCTATCATCGCCGCCGGCCACGGCTTCGGCTTCGCCATCGGCTGCGTGGCCTGCATCTACGTGGTCGCGTTCATCGCCATGTTCTTCCTGCCCGAGAAGAAGGGCTCCGACCTGGAGTAACGGGCTGCAAGCTGGCATGGCGCGCCGAGTGCGCTATGCCAGTTCGATCACGCTTGCAAGTTTGCAAAGGCGTCGTCCCCGCAAGGGGCGGCGCCTTTTTGTTGCAGCTAGCACGAAAAACGCGACGACTCACCGACCCCCTGTCACGCTGTCGCGACACGCCCGGCACCGTTGCGCTCGCCCATACCCTGTCGCAAGATCGAAAAGACGATACGTCTGCGTTTTAACCTCGCATCCGGCACTAGCCCGCTTCGGGAAAGCCTCATACGCCCAGCTCACAGGCTTGGACGATTGCAGGCTACTGCGCCGTACGCCATTTAAACACAGACGTATCGACTTTCCGCCCCGCAGCACCCGTTCCCAATGCGACGCATGCGGGCCGGGCATCAAAAAAGCCCCTGCGCAGCACACGCAGGGGCTTTCAGCTACCTGTTTAAGAAAGCGGTGGGTTACAGACGAACCACGTTGCTTGCCTGGAGCTTGCCGTTCTGACCAGTGGTCACGTCGAAGGAAACAGCCTGGCCCTCGTCGAGGGTCTTGAAGCCGTCCATCTTGATCTCAGAGAAGTGCACGAACAGGTCCTCGCCGTCGTTCTGAGAGATGAAGCCGTAACCCTTCTCGGGGTTAAACCACTTAACAGTACCTTCCGCCATTTTAAATCCTCTTTTCTCTCCCGCGCTATCGCACGGGGGTAACACTGCGCGTTGCATGGCGGCAACACTCGCCCTCACCTCGAGAGCACGCGTTCCATCATACGCTAACAGCCAAAGAAAACGTCCGGGAATCTGGCAGGGCGGGAAGATTTAACGTTGTGTTGTCAATGCAGCGCGATCGGCGGCCGGAAAGGAGGGGCGACCCCGATGGACTCGCCGCAGGCAGCATCCAGACGCAGCGCCAGAAACGATCGCGGGCGCAGGCGCCAACCGGGCTTGTCGACGGGTTAACCGGCAAACTGCCCGCCGGCATGCAAGGACCCGAGCAGCCCGTCGCCAGCCCTACCTTGCGCGGAACCCCAGAAGGCTACGGCACTGACGGCACTACCTCGCGCGCAGCTCCCAAAACGCTACGGCGCTGGCGGCGGCGACGTTGAGGCTGTCCACGCCGTGAGCCATGGGGATCTTCACCGTGTAGTCGCAGGCGGCGATGGTCGAGGGGAACAGGCCCGCTCCCTCGGTGCCGAGCACCATAGCCAAGCGCTCGCACTCGGCAAGCCGTGGGTCGCCCAGCGCAAGCGAGCGGTCCTCGAGCGCTAGCGCCGCCACCTTGAACCCGGCTGCATGCAGCAGCGGGACGCCCTCGGCGGCCCATTGGCGCTGCGTGCCGATGCGCGTCCACGGCACCTGCAGCACCGTGCCCTGGCTCGTACGGCTGGCGCGGCGGAACAGCGGGTCGTGGCATGAGGGCGTGACCAGCACGGCATCGATGCCGAACGCGTGCGCGGCACGGAATGCGCTGCCGATGTTGGCGTAGTTGCCCACGTCCTCGAGCACGGCAATGCGGCAGGCGCCAGCGAGCAGCTGCGCAGGATCGGGCAGCGCAGGGCGCTCGAAGGCCGCCACGGGACCACGCACGATCTTGTAGCCGGTGACCTGGGAGAATAATGCGTCGGGGACGCACAGCACCGGGCAGTCGGGGTGCTGCGCGAGCAGCTGGCGAGCGAGCAGCGCGGCGTCGCCGGCCCAGGACTCGCTTACCAGGAAGGAGCGAGGACGGGCGCCGGCCTCGATAGCCGCCGCGATAACCGCGCGCGACTCCGCCATGAACAAGCCGGCAGGCGCATCGGGCCAATCGGCCAAATCGGCATCGCGCACACGCGCATACGGCGCCAAGCGCTCATCATTTGCGCTGGTCAAGTGTTCATACGGCATAGCGCGTTTCCCTTCGTCTGCAAAAGCTGGTGAGTCAATGCCACACGGGGCGATCGATTCATTATCTCAGATATGATAAGGCTCCGTCGCGTTGCCAACGGAGCCTTACCTGCAGTTGATAAATGCGGCGAATAGATAGCCGTCGCACGAAAATTTGCACAAAAGTTTTTTGAAGGTGCGGCAGTGCATGCGCACGCACTGCCGCGGGTAAGCGCTTAGACGCCGGCGCGGGATGGTCAACCGCGCCGGTCTTTGAGCCCTGCGACGACGGACACGACGTCCTGGCGCGGGCCGGTCCCTAAAAGGACGGGCGAGCGGGGCCGGCGAAAAGGCTAAGCGGTGATGACGGTG
>NZ_HE611017.1:131522-159349 GCF_000236865.1 Senegalimassilia anaerobia JC110
GCGTAGGGCATGATTGCCTCCTTTAATAGTTATGCAATTGAGGAACAAAGTCAAAACGAAGCTGCATTTACGGCCACTGATTGCAACCGTGAGCCAATCCAAAGCGCTACGCGCGCTCGCCCTCCCAAGGAAGCTTCTTGCCGAGGGCGCCCGCCACCACAACAGCCGCAGAAATTGCGACAACGGTGCCGATAACGAACATGAATACGGCATCGAACGACCCCGTTACCTCATAAAGCTTGGTGATCACGAAACCGCCAATCGAACCTGCCGCAAAACCCGCAATGGTCATATATGCGAAAATCTTGCCGTAGTCTTTCGTGCCAAACACCGTAGACGCAACGCTGGCAATGCCAACGCCCAACAGCACGTACAGCACATCGCCAAGGCCCGCGCCAAGGTACGCCATGATCACGTTACCTGCGCTCCCCATCAGAATGACCATAGACAAAATGCCCACCGCCATCCAGGCCACAAAAGCCTTGACAGCACCGAACTTGTCGATGGTCCAGCCAACCAATGGGTTCAAGCCGATGTCGAAGATAAGCGCCACTGAAATCATCAACGCGCCAACGGTAGGAGCAAAGCCGACGCTTTCAGCATACACAGGGAAATACGTGTTGATAACCGACGCGATCTGCGTTGCCGCCAGAGCAAAGGCCAAGAGCACAAACGCCGCGGAGCGAATAGCCTTCGAAAACGGCACGCCTGCCGCCGCCTCGCCCTCTGCATGTGCAGCCGGATCATACCCATAAGGCTTCATACCCTTGCGCTCGGGGCTATACCGCACGATAAACAAAGCTGCAGGCACGGCAAGGCACGCCGCCACAATAGCGAACACTAGCAGAGCCATACGCCAGCCCATCGTATCAATCATCATAACGCTCAACGGACTCATGATGGCAGAAGCCACGGACGCAAGCGCCCAAGCCAACCCGATAGCGAAACCCGTTTTCTTCTCGAACCAGTTCGTAAGCACCGTGGAAACAAACACGATGCTGGTAAAGGACATGCCGATGCCCACGATGGCACCGCCAACCCACCACAGCACCACGCTATTAGTAAACGACAAAATAGCGATGATAACCGACTGGATGCCCGCGAAAGCCGCAATGCCGATCGGCGGCATTTTCTCAATCATATTGCCCACAAAAGGCAGCCCTGCCGCAATACCCAGATACACAAGCGTGGAGTAGAGAGAGATACTCGAATACTCTACGCCCATGCTCTCAGCGGCTGGAACGAAGAAGTTGCCGATGACCACGGTGTAAAACGTCACTGTACCGGCAATCAGCATGCCGCAGCCCAAAACCACGAGCCAGGCATAGTGGAACTTGCTTTCCTTTTCCATGTCCACCCTCCAAAGGTGGCGTGCGCCGCACACAAGCGGCGCACGCAATGTCGAAATCTGCTACTAGCAGCCAATGGTGGCGGCCAAAACGGCCTTAATCGTGTGCTGGCGGTTACCTGCCTCGCGGAAAATCTCGGAAGCGTGCTTCTCGAAAAACTCGTCGGAGATCTCCAAGCCAGATGCAATCAGGTCCCTGGAAGCCTGGTCGGGTGCCTCTTCGAGCAGCTGCTGGCCCAGCTTATGGTCGGCGTTATGCAGCGAGGGAAGCATATGCAGCACCACAACGTCGGGGTTCTTCACGTACTTCATAAGATCGGAAGTCAGACGATACGGCGTCAGCTCCTTGGCGTAGTGCATCCAGCAATCGTAGCCATGGTCGTCGCCGGTGGAGGAGTTCGTGTACTCCCATTCCTCGGTAGTCAGCACATCCATGCCCTCAAGCAGGTTCAGATCATCGGAGATGACCAGCTTGTTCTGCGGCGAATACTTGGCGAACAGGCCCTCGAGCTCCTCGATATACTCGGGGAGCATTTTGTGATCGTACAAGTCAGGCCCGATAACGTACAGATCCATACCCAGATAAGCGCACATGCGGCCGTACCACAGAGGCTCGATAGCAGCCGCGCCCAGGTATGCCATCTTCTTGCCCTTGCACGAACCTGCGCCGCCCCACAACTCTTCGAGCGTCATGGCATCGGCCAGCATCTGCGTGGGATGGTCCTCGGTGGTCAACGCGTTAATGACGGGGATATCGGCGTAGTCGGCAATCTCGTACATGAACTTCTCGGGCCCCTGAGAGCGCCATACGATGGCATCGTACATCTCGGAGAACACACGGATAGTGTCCTTAACCGTCTCCTGAATGCCAACATGAGAGTTGGACAGATAGGTGAAACCAATGCCCAGGTCGTGACAGGAGGTTTCAAAGGCGCAGCGCGTGCGGGTCGATCCCCACTCGAACTGAGCGATAACGTTCTTGCCGGTAAAGCGATGCTGATCGACACCGGCACGCTTTTCGGCCTTCAAGGTGTGGGCAAGATCGAGCAGATAACGGAACTGTTCGGGAGTCAAATCGCGCAGGTTGATGAAGTCTTGGCCACAAAGAGTATTTCGCATGATCGTTTCCTTTCTTTCGCGTTCACGGCGCAGCGCGCAGGCTGCGCCGTCTTATCTAGAGGGAGCTACGTGCTTCGCGCTTAAGCCTGAGAGGGGATGAACACGTTTTTGGTCCAGCAGTGCACGCCGCCGCCGGCGAAGTTCAAGGCCAACGAGTCGATCATGACCACCTTGCGGTCCGGGAAGCACTTGTTAAGCGCCTCTTCCGCCTGAGCGTCTTTAACCTTGATGGCCTCGTCCATGCCAGGCTGCCAATAGCGCTGGCCCAACACCACGCCGTTGCACACCAGGAAGTTGCAATAGCTCGTAGCGGCGAACAGGTGCAGGTCGCCCTCGTTATCCCACGGGGTGCCATCCTTGAAGCTGTCGCCGACCAACTCGTGGTAATAATCGAACAGATCGTCACCAGGGCGC
This sequence comes from Senegalimassilia anaerobia JC110, assembly GCF_000236865.1. Taxonomy (GTDB): domain Bacteria; phylum Actinomycetota; class Coriobacteriia; order Coriobacteriales; family Eggerthellaceae; genus Senegalimassilia; species Senegalimassilia anaerobia. The sequence continues at coordinate 134,404 of NZ_HE611017.1, forward strand.
TGAATGTATTCGATATGCGCCGACGTGGGAATGCGGTAGATTTCGAACGGGTTGCCCTCAAGATCGGTCTCGTTTTTCAGGATCTCGTAGCAAGCATCCAGGCGGCGTTTGTTCTCGCGAGAAATCACGTTGGAAGCGGCCTCTTCTTCGGTAACCTCGGCAAGCAAGATCTTGTTCTTGCCGATGAAACGGCACATCTCATCGGCGTGCGCGGCGAAACTGGAACCGACGATGGGCGTGCCGTCTTCCTTGAAGTCAAGCGGCGCCTGCGTGAAATCATCGTCGTCGAACAACGGCTGAGGCAGCCAGATAATCTTCTCGACGTTCCAAATCTTTTTGTACTCAGCCTCGATTTGCTCCTTGGTGTACTCGGGATTGCGCTTACGCACTTCGGTATCCTCCACGGCCATGAGAATGCCGGCGCCGTTGAATTCGCGATCGCCACCCTCGGAAACCATGTCGGAATCGATGATGTTGGTGCAACCCAGCGTTACCGCAGCATGCACGCCTGCCAAGCGAGAGAAGTTCTGCAGGCCGTCGTTTTTGCCGTAACGACCGTAGAAGCTCCAGCTGGGGTTCACCACCAGCGTTTCGCCCTTGTCGTTCACCATGACGTTGGGACCGTTATCGCGGAAATAGAAAGAGGTGGGATCCTCATCGAACTGCGTAAACTTTATCTGCTCGATATCGATGCCGGCATCGACTAGCGTTTTCTTGCAATCAGCCAAAAGACCATCTACCGTCGGGCAGCAATTGATATGAACGGTAACCTCTTCCATGAGGTTACGCACGATCTCGGTGATGGGCGCCCACGCGTCGTAGCCTTTAATAGGCTCCGCAAAGGGAACCCATTCCACGAATACATCAGTCTGCGGTTCGAACTCGCCAGGATACCTAAAGCCGTTATCCATGACTCCTCCTTACGGGTTGCGCGTGCCTGCCCCATGCAAGCACGCTTCGATGTCGCAAACGCTATGCCACACGAAAAAGGCCGCAAAGTACGAACCAGGATTATTTTTCTGAAGGGTTTATTCTCTTCTGAACTACAAATTGCAATAATCTTCACCGAATGTATCGATAATCTCGCGAACAGAGGATTCTAATCTCTCATAATCTTTCAAAAATGGACTATGAACTGCAGTTTTGTATCTTGACTAAACCTGGTTTAGATAAAACTCATGCTGTAAAATCTAGACGCTCCCATAGACAAACGGGCGAGGTTGCAATTGAAGACGGAATTGCAAAAGGGGATAGCAATGGAACTATTTAATTTCTATCTTGCCAGCGGCGTTGTGCTCATTTGCTGCTCATCAGCATTGGTTTCTTTGGTCACGTATTCCATCTCGAAACGCAAGATGCTGCTGTTTCTTGGCTTATTTCTAGGCAGCTATATGTTCGAACAACTGCTTGTGTTCCAAAACGAATATCTTACCCAAGACAAGGTTATCACCGGACATTTCTACGCGATGGAGGATCCTCTTCTGCATCTTGTTTTCGGCATTGTCATGCTCCAATCGCTTTGGATGGCATTTTGCTACTTCTTTAACGAGAAAAGCCTCGTGCTTATCATCGCGCCGATTTGCGTGTTCACTGTCGCATCGCTTGCCATCCTATATGCGCCAGCGCTAGGCGATCAAATGCGGAAATGGGCGTTTTACGCCATGCGACAGGTATTTTTGCTATGGATTGTCGCGTATAGCTTGCTGACCTATCACGCTAGCCATTCGGAAGCGCTTAGAACACGCGGGCGTAAAAGAGCACTGTTCTTACTTGCCTTTGCCATGCTTGCCGTAGCCGTACTTGTTGAGGATTCCCTCGTCATGCTGCATGTCGACCCTTCATCTTTTGCCGAATCGGAACTGCTGCATTTCCTCTATCGCCGCAACATCAGCGAATGCATGCTCATGACGTCGCTTACCATATATACCGTAAACCTATGCATTCAGATTTTAAAGCTGAAGAGTATCAAGCCGGAACCTGCTGCATCACAGCACCAAGAGAACATCGATGACCTATTACCCTATTTTGCCGAACGTCATGGACTCACGGCGCGCGAACAGGAGATTCTAAAGATGGTGCTCAACGGCACCGACAACACGCACATAGCGCAAGATTTACAACTGGCGCTGGGCACAGTGAAAACACACGTGCACAACGTGTTCAAGAAAACGGGCACCACAAACCGCAACGAACTGCTGAAGGCGTTTTGGGCGGAAGCTTAGGAAGTTAGTGAGTTAAAACTTTAAGGAGTCGTTGACTCACTCGAATTAGTCAACGACTCCGGTTCGTTTTGACTCGCTAACTTTTCATGCCAGCAAAGCATGGTTGGTTTCAGCTATGCGCTCGCATAGGGCTGCGGGTTCGGGGTTGGCGCCGCAGTGGGCTTATCGTTGCAGCAAGGTTCGACTGGTTTGCCCGATTCGTTCGCGCAGTTCGGCGGGGTCGTCGCCTCGCAAGGCCGCAAGCTGGGCCAGCGTTTCCTCGAGCAGCTCGCGCACGCGGGCGGCGCTCCACGGCGCGCCTGCGAACGCAGGCTCATCGGTCTCCAGCAGCAACCGGTCAGCCGGGATGGCCTGAGCGTAGGCTCGTCCGCGCTTCGAGTCCAACATGTGCGGGTTCACGCTGAAGTAGCAGCCCGCCCGCCGCGCGCGCGTGAGCTGGTCGGACGTGCCGGAAAACCAGTGGATGATGCAGGCGTTACCTGTCATGCCCCCGAACACACTCGCATGCTCGAGCACGTCGAGCACCTGGTCAACCGCGCGAATCGCATGCACCGACAGCACTTTGCCCCCTGTGCGGGCACATGCATGAGCGACGCACGCCAGCGCATCAAGCTGAGCCTCACGCGTATCGGCGCGGCGCGGCGAAAGGTCCAACCCCACCTCGCCGATGAAGCGGTTACGCGCAACAAGGTTGTACAAGCGATCCCAATCAGCGGCGACATCGTATTCGCCGACCAACCAGGGGTGCAGGCCTGCGCCCACGCGCACGTTGACGGCGTCCGCGAGCGCCGCTTGCTGTTCCGCGAACTCCGCCGGCGTCACCGTATTCGAAAACGCGCCCACGCCCTGCGCGGCAAGCTCGCGCACAGCTCGCGCCGCATCCGCGCAAAACCCCAGGTGACAGTGCATATCAAACAAATCTGGCAACATATTTCGCATCCTTTACCGCAACTGCCGGCGCCTCCGCGAACTACGCCTCCGGGACCTGGGCGATCTCGCAGAGCACTTTGCCTGCTAGCATCTGGCCGAAAATCGGCGGCATGAAAGATGCCGTGCCCAAGTTTGTGCGCTCGCGGCGCTCTGCACCCTCCACGGCGGGGCGCTTCACCGGTTCCTCGCACGAGTACAGTACGCGCAAGCGGCGGATGCCGCGTTTGCGGCACTCCTTGCGCATGACGCGCGCGAGCGGGTCGTTGTGCGTTTCGGAGACGTCGGCGAAACGCAGGCACTCGGGGTGCAGCTTGTTGGCGCCGCCCATGCTGGAGATGAGCGGCATCCCCGTGCGGTCAGCGTACTCGGCGATGGCCAGTTTTGCGGAAACGGAGTCGATGGCGTCGATGAGCATGTCAACTTTCCCCAGGTAGCGGTCGAGCAGCGGCGCCACGTCGTCGGCGCGCAGGAACATGTCGAGCGCCTCCACCTGGCAGTTGGGATTGATGTCGTGCACCATGCCGCGCACCACTTCGTGCTTTTTGCGCCCGAGCGTGCTGTGAAACGCGATGGCCTGGCGGTTGATGTTGGACAGGCCGACGATGTCGTGGTCGAGGACAATCAGATGCCCCACGCCGCCGCGCGCCAGCGCCTCCACGCAGTTCGAGCCCACGCCGCCCAAGCCGATGACCATAACAGTGGCGGCCTCCACGCGGTCGAGGCCGGCGCTGGTCATGATGACCTCAAGTTTCTCGGTGGGCGTGCCGCGGCGCGTGCGGACGCGCAGCGACTCAGCAATCTCCTCGCGCGTACGCGGCGTAGGTGCCGGGGCACCAGCGGAGGGGGCAAAACCCCTTGGCGAAGCATCCGCACGCGCGCTCGATGCAGGAGAGGAAGTTTTGGCTGCCGGGGAGACAGCCGCAGAAGCGGCGTCCACCGGGAAGCCGGCGCCCGCCGCCCCGCCCAAAGCCGCGTCGTCTGCAGCGGTCGCATTCTTGCTGTTCACGTTCTCGGCCATGCCGTCCCTTTCGCGCGCGCCGCAAAAGCGGCGGTTTCGTGTTTCGCGTTCATCCTAGCATCACGGGCGCGCGCAACCCTGCAGCAGCAGGCATCATCACGGAAGAAGGGGAAGCGAACGCAAAAGCGATGTTCGTACAAACCCGCAAACTAGGCGGAGGCAAAAGCCCAGCACTCGCGTGAGCCCGCAAGTCGGGCGAACGCAAAAGCGGGGCGGGCGCGATTGTTGCGCCCGCCCCGCTTGCCTGTTACGAAGCTGTGGTGGAGCTTGTGGAGCCGCTGGCCGAAGATCCGGATGAGGAACCGCCCGTGGACCCCGTGGAACCGCTGTTCGACGAGGAGCTTCCCGTCCCCGTGGAGCCGCTGGTAGAGGAGCCGCTCGACGAGCTGCCGGCGTCGCTCGCGCTGCCGCTGCCGGAGCCGCCAGTTTGCGAACCGGACGCACTGCCGGAACTGCTGCCGGAGCCGGTGGCGGAACCCGTCGAACTGCCGGAGCCGCTCGTGCTACCCGATTCCGTGCCGCTGGCCGACGACCCGCTGGCGCTGCCGGACCCGGAAGCCGAGCTATCCGACGACGCGGTGCCGTCCTGATGCACCGGTGCGGCGGAATCCTTCGTGGCGGCGCCTTGCTGATCCTGCGTCGCCGACTGTTGCGACTTGCCGCTCTGCTTGCCCTTCGTCGTGGAACCGTCGTCGGTTTGCGACGTCGAGGTGCCGATGAACAGCGGCTCGGTCTTGGTGCCAACGCCTTCGCCCGCCGTCACCAGGTTGATGATGCCTGCGGAAATGGCCACCGCGGCCAGGGCCGATACCACCGACACCGCGATCACGCCGCGCTGCATGCGCTGACGGCGCAGATGCTCCGCGCGGCCGCGCAGCACGCCCGTCTCGCCGCTTTCTCGCAGATCGCGCACGCTGCGGGTAGGGGTTGCGGAAGCGGCCGGGCCGCCGTCTGCAGCCAGGTCGCCGGGCACGGCCGAATCGCCGGGCGCTACCGCGACGCCCATCACGCGAGTTGCCGAAGAGTCCTCGCCGGCCATCGGCATCACGCGGGTTTCGCCCGCTACTGCTGCGGCGCCTGCCTCATCGAGCGGATTCAGCTCGCGCAGTTTGTCGGCGGATGCCTGCAGAAACTGCTTGTACACCTGCGACGCGACGGTGGACACCACCGAGCCTACCGCCACGCCGATGACCGAGCCGGCGATGCCGATCTTCGACGACAGCAGCATCGACGTCACCGCCGCCAACGCGCCGGCTGCTACCTGCGGCACGGACAAGCCCTCGAGCAACCCGCCAAGCCCCTTGCGCTTGGACGCCTCCTCCGCTTCAGCGGCTTCCGCAGCCGCGGCGCCATTCGCGCCGGGCATGCCATTCGCACCACCTGCCGCAAACGCCCCGTTCGCGCCGGGTACACCGGGTGCGGCATTCCCGCCGTTCCCGCCCGGTGCGGCGAACGGCACCGCCACCCGCTGCGTCGGCGCCGGGCGACCCTGAAGCGGATACGGCGCTTGAGCTGCCTGCGCGGGCCTGTCGGCGCGAAGGGGCATTTGCCGCGTTTCGCCCCCCATCGGCATCCTCGTATCCTTACCCGCGGTTTGCGGGTTTTCCTGCATATGCGCCATGAGCAACCTCCTCATGCTCGCCTTTTCCTGTGCGCGGCTGGCAATCATCGCGCTCGAACCTTGTATTAAGCTGAAGGCTACGCGCTTCGTCATCGCCCCGATACCCTTTCAGCGAACATTCACCGAAGCGATACCGACCCGTCAAACAACAAGCGCCGAATCCGCGCAAACCCAAACGAGGCCGGCACCCCCTCGGAGTGCCGGCCTCGTGTCAAGCCGCTCGATCGCGAAATCTCGCGCGGGAACATCGCCTTGCGACCACGGCAGCTGCACATTGTCGGGGCTTGGTCTAATCGCGAAATCCAGCACAGCGCCTCGCCGCCTTCACGCGGCCGAGCCCTGCGCGGGCAAGCGCCCGGTCGCCGTCCGCCCTTACTCCGCGATCTCGATGTGGGGTTGGGGCGCGTTGGCCAAGTCGCCGACGGTCACGCCGTCCACGTACTTCTCGATAACCTCGTCGAGGCCCGCCCAGAAACGCACCGTGGTGCACACGCCGGCGCGGTGGCACGGCTCGGGGCCGTCGAGGGCCGCGCAGGTCACCGGCACCGTGGTCCCCTCGACCGCGCGCAACACGTCGCCTGCCAGGATATCTTGTGGATCGCGCGCCAGACGGTATCCGCCGCCCTTGCCGCGCACGCTTGCCAACAAGCCCGCCGACACCATGGGGCGGGCGATCTGCTCGAGATACTTCAGGGACAGCTCCTCGTGTTCGGCCACTTCGCGAAGCGATACCTTCGCCTCGGGCCCCGCCTGCGCGATGCACACCGCCAAGCGCAATGCATATCGTCCCTTCGATGAGATAAGCACGATTCCCCCTTATCGTTTCCAACTACCTTCGCAAAACCACCGAAACGCTTGCCGCGAAACGTGCGGACCAGCGCCCGGACGCACACGTGGCCCGATGCGCCCGACAGGCCCGCCCTCCCGGCGAACCCGCACCCGGCGCGAAACGGCAGGCGGGCAAGCCTAAGCTCCGCGCCGCGCGAACCACGCGCGCCGCAGGCCGGCTTCCCGGCCCCGCGCCGCACACCGCGTCAGCGCCTACACGCTCGCCGCCATGACCAGCCCGGGTCATCCGTCGGCTGCGCACATCGTCCGGTGTCGCCCTCTGAATATATAGGTTACACTAGACGTAAAGCATGCGCGTTCGCGCTCATTCCGCGGATTGATCCTTTGCAGCAAGCATTTCGCTTGACAAATCCGCGTGTCACGTTATCTTAATCCTATCAAACGTATATGAATAAGCAAAGCCTTATTTATGAGAATTGAGAAGGGGAAGAAGATGGCAGACGAGAACATCCTCCTCAACGTGGCAGGCCTTTCGGCCGCCGTGGATGAGAAGGTCATTCTTCACGACGTCGACCTGACCGTGGGCGCTGGAGAGACCCACGTGCTGATGGGCCCGAACGGCGCCGGCAAATCGACGCTGGGCCACGTGGTCATGGGCGATCCCGAGTACACGGTGACCGGCGGCAAAATCACGTTCAACGGACAGGATATCACAGATCTGTCCACCGATAAACGCTCGCACGCGGGTCTTTTCCTGAGCTTCCAGGCGCCGGTGGAGATCCCCGGCGTGCCCGTCAGCAGCTTCCTGCGCGCCATTTCCGCAGGCCGCCCGGGGGTGGGCGACATGAAGGGCAAGCAGTTCCGCAAGCACGTCAAGGAACTTGCCGAGGAGCTGAACATGGACCCGGCCTACCTGGACCGCGAGCTGGGCGTCGGCTTTTCCGGCGGCGAGAAGAAGAAGCTCGAGATGCTGCAGCTGCTGCTGCTCGAGCCGAAGCTGGCCTTCCTGGACGAGACCGACTCCGGCCTGGACGTGGACGCGCTGTCCGTCGTCTCGCGCGGCATGGAGGTCTATCGCAAGCGCTGCAACGGCACGCTCGTCATCATCACGCACAACACCCGCATCCTGGAACACGTCGACGTCAACCGCGTCCACGTCCTGGTCAAGGGCCGCATGACGGCCGAGGGCGACGCATCCATGATCGCCGACATCGACGAGAACGGCTTCGAGCAGTTCGAGCAGGCCGCGGCCGCAGCCGCCGAATAAGGGGCAGCCATGGCTAAGCAACGCACCGAGGTAGCGGACATCGACCGCAGCCTCTACGACTTTTCATACGGCGACAGCACCGAGAAGCTCGAGGCGGGCCTGACGCCCGAGATCGTCCGCGAGATCTCGGAGAAGAAGGACGAGCCGGAGTGGATGCTCCAACACCGCCTGAAGTCGCTGGAAATCTACCGGAACATGCCCACGTCGGACTGGGGCCCGTCCATCGCCGGCCTCGACATGGACAACATCGTCACCTATGTCAAGCCCAACACCGATCAGAAGTCGGACTGGGACAGCCTGCCCGACGACGTGAAGAACACCTTCGACCGCCTGGGCATCCCCGAGGCCGAGCGCAGCTACCTGGCCGGCGTCGGCGCGCAGTACGACTCCGAGCTGGTCTACCACAACATGCAGGACACCGCCTCCCGCATGGGCATCGTGTACTCCGGCATCGAGGAGGCGCTGCACGACCCGCAATGGGAGCCGCTCATCCGCGAGAAGTTCATGACGCTCATCCCGCCCACCGACCACAAGTTCGCCGCCCTGCACGGCGCGGTGTGGTCCGGCGGCAGCTTCGTGTACGTGCCGAAGGACACCAAGCTCGACTTCCCGCTGCAAAGCTACTTCCGCCTGAACGCGAAGGGCGCGGGCCAGTTCGAGCACACGCTCATCATCGTGGAAGACGGCGCCGACCTGCACTTCATCGAGGGCTGCAGCGCACCGAAGTACAACGTGGCGAACCTGCACGCGGGCGCGGTGGAGCTGTTCGTCGGCAAAAACGCGCACCTGCGCTACTCGACCATTGAGAACTGGTCGAAGAACATGTACAACCTCAACACCAAGCGCTCCACGTGCGACGAGGGCGGCTCGATCGAGTGGGTGTCCGGCAGCTTCGGCAGCCATGTGGGCTACCTCTACCCCATGTCCATCCTGGCCGGCCGCAAGTCCACGTGCACGTTCACGGGCATCACGTTCGCCGGCACGGGCCAGAACCTCGACACCGGCTGCAAGGTGGTGCTGGCCGCACCGGAGACCTCGGCGTCCATCGAGACGAAGTCCATCTCCAAGGGCGGCGGCGTGTCCACGTTCCGCAGCAGCGTGGTGGCCACGCCGAAGGCCGAGAACTCCGCGTGCAGCGTGTCGTGCCAGAGCCTGATGCTCGACGACCACAGCCGCTCCGACACCATCCCGGCCATGGACATCCGCTGCAAGCACGTCGACATCGGGCATGAGGCCACCATCGGCCGCATCGGCGACGACAAGGTGTTCTACCTGATGAGCCGCGGTATTTCGGAGGAAGAGGCCCGCACGATGATCGTGAACGGCTTCGCCGACCCCGTGTCCAAGGAGCTGCCGCTCGAGTACGCCGTGGAAATGAACAACCTCATCAAGCTGGAAATGGAAGGGGCGATCGGATAATGGGCGCCGACGTTTTGAACAACGTGAACGCGATGCCCGCGCCTACCTGGCATCGCCTTGGTATGAACGAGACCGCCGTTGAGCTGCCCGAGGGCCTTTCCTTCGCAGCCCAGGTGGAAGTGGAGGCCGCCGCCGAGCTCATCGGCGAAGCGGGCGCCTTCGACGCGGCCGTGGCCGCGCTGCAGGAGCGCGTCGATGCGGCTCGCGCCGCCGGCCCCGCCGACACGCGCGCCATCCTGAAGGCCGTCGACCCCGACGTGGACCCCGCCGACCTGGATATCCCGGCCTTGTCCACCTACGAGCACAAGGCCGCGCGCCAGGAGATGGCGAACAACGTGGCCGAGGCGTTCGAGTGCGGCATGGGCGAGCAGGCCACCGCATGGCTGGCCGAAGCCGCCGGCAAGGGCGCCGCAACCGTATTCGCGCCGGCAGCCGGTAAGCACGGCCAGGCTACGGTGCGCATCGCCGGTGTGGACGGCGCCGCCAACGTAGCCGCCATCGACGTGGTGGCCCCCGCGGGCGCGACGTTCGACCTGACCGTGTCGCTTGACTCCCCCGCCGCCGGCAGCGGCGTGGTGGGCGTGGTGCTGCGCGTGTTCGCTGGCGAGAACGCCCACGTCAACGTCACGTCCGTGCATACGCTCGATGAAACGTGGATGGCGCTCGACGACACGGGCATCGTCTGCGACGAGGGCGCGTTCGTCACCGTCCGCCACCGCATGCTGGGCGCCGGCAAGTCCTACACGGGCCTGGCCACCGACCTGCGCGGCGACTTGTCGCGCGTGGACGTGGACACCCGCTACCTGGCAGCCGGCCAGGACGTGCGCGACTTCAACTACATCGTGCGCCATCGCGGCAAGAAGACCCGCTGCAACATCGACGCCAACGGCGCGCTCATGGGCGAGTCGAAGAAGGTCCTGCGCGGCACCATCGACTTGGTGCGCGGCTGCAAGGGCGCCGAGGGCACCGAGCGCGAGACCGTGCTTCTGGTGGACGAGCGCGTGGAAAACAAGACCATCCCCGTCATCCTGTGCGACGAGGACGACGTGGCGGGCAACCATGGCGCTACCATCGGCCATGTGGCCGCCGACCAGCTGTTCTACCTGAAGTGCCGCGGCCTTTCCCAAGAAGCCGCCGAGGGCCTGTTCGCCACGGCAACCCTCGAGGAGACGGCGCTTGCCGTCGAAGACGAAACCGTTCGCGCGGGCGTCGGCCGCCTGGCCGGCCGCCTGGGCATTCCCTATCAGGAGGTGGAAGGCTAGCTTATGTCAGCTTCCGCAAACAACGCAGAGCTCGATCGCACGGCATGCGCCGTGGCCGATGCGGCGCATGCCGCCCAGGCCTCGGCCACGGCCGGCGACATCGTGTGCGCCGCCAACATCGCCGAGAACCCCTACAAGCGCGACTTCCCGCTGCTTGCCAACCATCCCGACCTGGTGTTTTTGGACAGTGCCGCCACCGCGCAGCGCCCCGCTGCCGTGCTTGACGCGCAGCGCCGCTTCTACGAGGAGATGAACGCCAACGCCCTGCGCGGCCTGTACCGCCTGTCGGTCGAGGCCACCGAGGCCATCGAAATCGCCCGCCAGCGCGTGGCGAAGTTCATCGGCGCGCCCGACGCGCACGACATCGTGCTCACGCGCAACGCCTCCGAGTCGCTCAACATCGTGGCGAAGGCCTTCGCCCCCACCGTGCTTAAGCCCGGCGACGAGGTGTGCATCACCATCATGGAGCACCACTCCAACCTCATCCCGTGGCAGCAGGCCTGCCGCGCGGCCGGCGCGAAGCTCGTCTACCTCTACCCCGACGAGAACGGCGTCATCACGCCCGAGGAGATGGACGCGAAGATCGGCCCGAAGACCAAGATCTTGTCCGTGGTGCACGTGTCCAACGTCCTTGGCGTGCAGAACCCCGTCGAGGAGCTGGGCCGCCGCGTGCACGAGCAGGGCGGCTACCTGGTGGTCGACGGCGCGCAGTCCACGCCGCACATCCACGTGGACGTGCAGGCCATCGGCGCCGACTTCTTCGCCTTCTCCGCGCACAAGCTGTTCGGCCCGTTCGGCATGGGCGTGCTGTGGGGCCGCGACGAGCTGCTCAACGCCATGCCGCCGTTCCTCACGGGCGGCGAGATGATCGACTCGGTCACCGAGCAGGACGCCACCTGGGCGCCCGTGCCCGAGAAGTTCGAGGCCGGCACGCAGGACGCCGCCGGCATCTACGCCACCGCGGCGGCCATCGCCTACGTGGAGTCGGTGGGCCTCGACGTCATCGCCGCGCGCGAGCAGGCGCTCGTGCGCTACTGCATGGACGAGATGGCGAAGCTGCCCTTCGTCACCATCATCGGCAGCCCCGACCCCGACATGCACCACGGCGTCATCAGCTTCAACGTCGACGGCATCCACCCGCACGACGTGGCCAGCATCCTGGACATGGACCAGGTGGCCATCCGCGCCGGGCATCATTGCGCGCAGCCGCTGCTCACCTGGCTGGGCGTGGAGAACCTTGCCTGCTGCCGCGCCAGCCTGGCGTTCTACAACGACAAGAAGGACGTCGACGCCTTGATCGAGGGCCTCGGCAACGTTTGGAGGACCTTCAATGGCTAACATCTACACCGCCGCGCTCATGGAGCACAACGCGCATCCCGACTACAAGTACGACATGGAGGGCGCCACCGACGAGCACGAGGGCGTAAACCCCAGCTGCGGCGACGAGATGGTGCTGAAGCTGCGCATCGAGGACGGCATCATCGAGGAGGCCGCGTTCACCGGCCACGGCTGCGCCGTCTCGCAGGCATCCGCCGACATGATGGCCGACCTGGTCACCGGTGAGACCGTGGAGGAGGCGCGCCGTCTGTGCGGCCTGTTCATGAAGATGGTCAAGGGCGAGACGCTCACCGACGAGGAGAAGGAAGACCTCGACGAGGCGGCCCAGCTGGAAAGCATCAGCCATATGCCCGCGCGCGTGAAATGCGCCGAGCTGGGCTGGCGCACCCTGTCCGAGATCATCGGCGAATAAGAGCGTCCGGCGCCGCCGCGATTCCCTATTCAACAAGTAGGGAATTATACGTTTGTCGGTAACATTTTGCCGACAAATGGCTATACTCGCGTTTGTCCTAGTTTTTCGAGCCCCGTCCGGATACCCGGGCGGGGCTTTTTTGCGAAGCGTGAACAGGGGACGGAGGTGTGTTCGCGATACGTTGTCGAAAGCGCGGTGATCGGTTCCGAACGCACCCCGTCCCCTGTTCGTCAGTTCCCTATTCACGCAGAGCCGCGATGCGCGATGGGCAGCTGCAATGCTTCGAGCCGGCCTTCTCTCCCGTGTCATCAAGCGGGCCGCGCGAGAACGTGCACGGGAAGAGCATAGAGGGGCGAAGGCCCCGCAGTTCGCAGAGCTGCGGGGCCTTCGCATGTTTTCAATCAGATGCTGCCATGCCGCACATGGGATGCTGCTAGTATGGGGAACGTTTGATTGGATAGCGGATCACGGAGGACGCACATGCTCGCATTGCACGTATTGGCCAGCGGAAGCTCGGGGAACGCCGCGGTGGTCGAGAACACCGCCACCGGCGCCGGCGTGCTGATCGACTGCGGCATCTGCAAGCGCGACTTCCTCAACCGCTGCGATGAGGCCGGCTTCGACCCCGGCCGCATCCAGGCCATGTTCGTGACGCACGAGCACAGCGACCATGTGAAGGGCCTGGGCGTGGTGTTGCGCGGGCTGGCGAAGGTGGGCAACGTGCCGCCGGTGTTCGCGGCAGGTGCGTGCACGGCGAACAGCAGCGCGCTGACGAAGGTGGCCGAAGCGTTCGACGTCCGCGAGCTGACGACGGCTTGCGCCCTGGCGGGCAGCCGGGATGTGGCAAGCGCCGCCCTCGATGGCACGGCGCCGCACGCGGCAATTGCCGGCCCCGGGCATGGTTCGGCGGCGTATGCTGCCCCCGCTGGGCAGGATTCGGCGCCGCATACGGCCGGCCCCGGCGCCGTCGAGGCCGCGGGCATGCACATCGTTCCCTTCGCCACCAGCCATGATGCCGCCGCGTCGTTCGGCTTCCGCATCGAGGACGCCGCCGATGGCGATGCAATCGGCTACTTGACGGACTCAGGCATCGTCACGGCGCAGGCACACGCGGCGCTGCGCGACGTGCGCATCCTGGCGCTGGAGAGCAACCACGACCCGAAGATGCTGACCGCCGGGCCGTACCCGTACGTCATCAAGCAGCGCATCGCGTCGAACAGCGGACACCTGTCCAACGACCAGGCAGCCGCCGAGCTCGGCACGCTGGTTGCCGAATCGCGCACCGCGGGCCTGCGCCTGCCGCAAACGGTGGTGGCCATGCATGTATCGCAGAACAACAACGACTGCAGCCTGGCCAGGCGCACGCTCGAGGCGGCGCTCGGCGAAGCCGACTGCTACGCGGAAACCCTCTGCGGCTACCAAGCCCGCCTCACCACCGCCCGATAACAACCACCCGACGCCTCTGACACTTTGGGCCGGACACTTTGGGGACGTAGAGCGTTAACTGTCCGGATTCCCCGAATGCGGAATATCGAAACCAAGCGTTCGCCGCAGGCGCCTATCGTCAAGCGCTTAACGAAGAGGCCGGCCAGGCGTACCTTTCGTTAAGCGCCCATCATGCCCTTCGGAGCCGGACACCTCGGGGACGTAGCACTAACTGTCCAGAATAGGGAAACCGCTAACGGGCGTCCTCCCAGGGATGGGAAGTTAGATGCCAGCCGCCGCAATAGGGGCACTCGTAGATCTGCAGGCCGCGTTTGCCCTGCTTCTGGCACCAGGCAAGGTTTTCCTGCGCCTCTGCCAGCGTGGCGTAACGATTCTTCGATTCGCACGCCTTATATCGCTGGGCGCTGTCGCGCTCCTCCGCAAGGTGAGCATGGCGCGAATCTTCCCGCGCGAACACGTCGTCGAGCGCATCGAAACCGCCCAGCTGTGCGTTGAACCGCGCTTTCTCCTTCGCCCAAGAAGAGCGATTCTTCTTCGAGGCCATAGTCCCCCCTCAAAACAAATCACCTCACCATATACCAAGCCGCGCCGTTTTTCTCAAACAACTTCCGATACTGCGAAACCGGTCATCGAACGGTTGGCGGCCATGCGCCGCGGCAAGCTATTTCGGACTCATTTTCTTCACCGATGTCGCCAAGTCCGACCCGGTGCTCGCCACGCTGCTGGCCTTCGTCACCTTCGCGGTGAGCTTCCGGGCCCGCCCGTTCGGCAGCCTGCTGCTCGGCGGACAGAACACGGCCCTGGTCATGAACTTCGGCATCCAGACGCTTGGCTGGTACCTGGGCACGATGACCGCAATCGCCCTGGTCGCGCTCGTGTTCTTCCGCGAAAGCAAGGACGTGGACTTCGAGCAATAGCAATCCAGAGCACACCCAACTTAAGCCCGAGAGCGCGGGCCAAACTTCAAGCAGGCCTGTCCCGCTTTTGCTATTCTGCGGGCTTCACCACCGTAAGCTGCATTTTGAACGGGGTGACGCCGCGCACGCTGTGCGGGCTTCCCGAGGTCATGACGATGGATTGACCTGCGGAAAGCTGGTGCGGCACGTCGTTAACGGTGATTTCGCCCGTGCCCTCGAGCACTGTGATGAGCGCGTCGCCCGACGCCGCGTGGCTTGACATGCCCTCGTCGGCGTCAATGGCGAACACTGTCATTTTGCAGCCCGGCGTCTGCGACAACGTAAGGCTGTTCACGCGTCCCGGTTCGATTTCAACCAGGTCCTTCAGGGTGAAAATGCTTGCGTGCTCCACGTTTTTGATGAGTTCTGCCATGGGAATTTCCTTTCTTGCTGCGTCATCGTGACACGTCGTTGACCTGCCACGATGCCTGTGTTTCTCACTACCTCTATCCTTCCGGTCACCGATATAAACTGGCTTAAGGATGAGCCAGCTCCAGCAAACGCTTACTCGCGCGCATTCAGCTGCAGCAGCTTGAAGCCTTCGCCGCCCGCGTCTTCCACGGCATGTTCAACATGCGCGGGGACACGCAACACCTGACCAGCCTCAAGCACAATGCGGCTTTCCGGCAGCACGACGCATGCCGCGCCCTCCACCAGGTAATACAGCACATCGCCGAAGTATTCTTCCTCGCTCACGCTTTCACCCGGTGCAAACGCCAGCAGCGTAAGGTCGAACCCAGCATTGCGCGTAAGCGCCATGCTCGACACCTGACCTGGGCGAATATCGATCATCTGAGCCAGCGGCGTTGCGACATCGGTTGGTAAGTTGCGAAGCGGCATAAAAGCCTCCGTTCGTTCGTGGCCTTAAGAGTTGCGTTGCCTCGATTGCGAATATAAGCGAATCTTGCTCGTCAATGCCATCATGTAGCGAAAATGGCAACTCGGCGCCGTGTAACGCCGCCTATTGGCAGGCGGCGCTACACGTAGTACAAAAACGATCGCAGGCGCTCTTCGACGCTTTGGTCAAGCGCGCCGTCGAACGCCAAGTGCAAAAGCGGTGCCTGGCAAGGCACGCTCTTCAAGCGCAGCATGATGTCGGCGTTCTCGTACATAGACGCCACCGCCACAACGCCGTCGGCCCTCTGGCCCGCCTGCACTGCCTTCGCGTACCGATACCGCGCGTTCGCGCCTGCAAACTGACCCAGCGCGTCGGTTGCGATCTGGCGAAGCTGCGAATGGTCCGACGCATAGGCGGACATATCACCCAACGCGTCAGCCACTTGCTGCATCATGCCGCCAAGCCGCTCAAGCACCGCGTGCCACTGGTCTTGTGGCAGCGTGCGCTGTTCCGCGCCGAACAGCGGGTCAGCCTCAACCGCCGCGCTCACTTCCAGCGGCTCCGTTGCCAGCTGCGGCTGCGCCGCCGCGTGCTCATGCGAACCGTCACAGCCGCCAAGCGCGTGAGCGCATGCTGCTTCGCAACCGACAGCAAGCGCCTGCACGTCCGAAAGCGTGAGCGTCTGATCACGGTCGGATTCAGGCTGAGACGCCGGCACGTCCGGCAGGCCCACCACCCTCGGTGCGCCGGTTTCGCCCAACATGGGCATGAGGCCGCCCACCACTTTGCCGTGCCTTGCCTCGTCGCAGCCGTCTTCCCAGACGAACAGCAAGTATTCGGCGAACGGGGCGCGCATCGCACGGTAGCCTTCGCCCTCCAAGCGAGCGAACAAACCGCCCGTGAGCTCGTCGCCGACAACCAGCGGCCACTCGCCCACAAGCGCAAGGGTTTTGCGAGGCGCTACAGGCACATCCTGCCAGCTTTCCCGGGCAGCGCTCGCCGCCGCCAACACGTCTTCCAAGGTCAAATGCGGTTTTGCGAACGTTTCCTGCAACGCGGGACGCGCAGCAGGCGCGGCCGCCCACACCACATCACCGGCAAGCACATGCACGAACAAGCCCTCGAGATCAGCCACATTGCACGGCAGCAGCTCCACATCGGGTGCCACAACACGCACGTCGCCATGCCCCTTCGCATCCAGTACGCTACGGATAACGCGGTCGAACTGCCCATCGGCTTCGCCGCCCTGCGACGACGGCAGCAACAACTGGCTAACGCGCCAACCACCTTCCGCACTCGCGACTGCAGCCGCAGCGACATCATGTTCGGCATGCGGCCCGTCAACAGCACCAACACCTTCGCCGTATGCTTGCGCCGGACCCTCAGAGCGCACGGCCGTACAACCATCGGCAGCAGCCTCCCCATCGCCACCTTCACCCACAGCTGCCAAGCTCATGCCCAGCAAGCTGGCAAACGAGTAGTATTCCTTGCTGGTGCACTCTTTGCGCCCCAGCTCCAACGTTGTCGGCGTGGGCACCAGCTCGCGCACGGGAATGCCCTGGTCACGCAACCACTGCGCCGCAAGCGGACCATACGGCCCGAACGATGGCAAGCCCGCTAACTCGCCTTCGCGCAGCGGTTCGCACGCCGAGTTCACCACGTGCCGCGACGTAGGCGTGCCGCGCAAATCCGCCGCCTCGTAATGCTCGATAGCGTTCAAAAACGCCTCCACGCGCGTTTCCACGCCCACCTTCGAGTAATGCTCGTCCATCTCGATGTGCAGGTACGGCTTGCTCCCCATTTCCTCGGCGAACAGATGGCTGATCATGGTGTCGGGGCCGCAACCGTGGTTGGTCAGGTACACGGCGAACAGGCGCGGGTCGCGGCGAACGAGCTTCGCGCCTGAAAGGATATGCTGGCCGAACGGCCACACCACGCCAGGATAATCCGCGGATATGCCCAGGTCATGCGCATGCAGATGACTTACGGTGATAACTTTCCAGCCTCGATCGAGCAGCATGTCGGGTATACCCATGTTCAGCGCCGGATCCACGATGCCGTAGTTGCGCGTGATCAGCACGATAACGCGCTCTCCTGGTTTCAGACCGGCCAGCAGCTGATCGCCCAGCTCCTCGGTTTTGCGCGTGAACTCCGTGACGGCGAACCCGCCGGCCAGCATGGCGCGCGCCGTTTCCTGCGGCGTGCGGCCAAGTTGCGCTCCGACCTGCAGCATGACCTCTGCCATGGCACCCTGTCCGAAATCAAGGTTCATCAGGGGATTCAACAGCGTGATGCCATGGCCTTCGTAGTCCAGTTCGGACGCCACGATGGCCGGGATGGACTGCATATACGTGCACGCGTAGTTGTGCGGCACCGTCGACTTCAGATGGCGAATGGTGTGCACGCTGGGCATGAACACGTAATCGACGTCCATATCAAGCAGCTGCGCCATGTGACCGTGCACCAGCTTCACGGGGTAGCATGTCTCGCCTTGTGCGCTTGCCTGCGCAAGGCGTACCGTCTCCTCATCGGATGCGTCGGTCAGCACCACGTTGAAGCCGAGCTGCTTGAAGAAAGCGTTAGCCATGGGAAATAGCTTGTGCAACATCAAACAGCGTGGGATACCCACCGTTTTCTTCGCCGGGTCGCGCGTGGGGTCGTAGCCTTCGAGGAACATCTCGTCGACTTTATGGAAGAACGCGCGGTTTGCGGCAATTTCAGCCGGGTCGATGCGGCGGGTTTCGTGCGAGACGCCCAAAAGGTCCCAGCCCTTGAAGTTAGAGAGCACATTTTCCCGTCGGCAAACGCACGAGCTCGACACTGTGGCTGCACCGTGCGCCACACCAGCACTTTCACCGTTTTGCACCGGTTCTAGCACGCCCTGGGACTCCGCAGCCAACAGCGCTGCACCCACGGCACCCGAAACGGCGAACCACGGGCTGACCGTAAGGCTCTCGCCCGCATACGCGCGGAAGGCCGCCACGATGGCGGGGTTGTAGGCAACGCCGCCCTGCAGCACGATGCGCTGCCCCACTGGTTTGGCGTTCACCACTTTGTGCAGGTAGTTGCGCACCACCGACAGGCACAGGCCGGCAGCAACCTCGGACTTGGTCGCGCCTTTCGCCAAAGCGGCATTAATAGCGGTTTCCATAAACACCGTGCAACGTTCGCCCAGTTCAACGGGATGTTCCGCCGAAAGCGCCAGCGAGCCGTAATCGGGAAGCGCAATGCCCAGGCGCGCCGCTTGCTCTTCCACGAAACTGCCCGTGCCCGCCGCGCACACCTTGTTCATTTGGAAATCGGCCACCTGGCCAGCAACCAGGCTGATGTACTTAGAATCCTGCCCGCCGATTTCGAACACGGTGTCCACTTGCGAGTCAGCCGCAGCGGCAGCGCGCGCTTGTGCGGTGATCTCGTCGCGTACGGCATCGGCTCCGATGAGCTTGCCGATCATGGTGCGCCCGCTGCCCGTCACACCCGCGGCCACCACGCAGGCGCGATCGCCCACGCGCTGCGCCAACGAGGCAAGCCCGTCGCGCACAGCCTGCTTGGGGTTGCCGCGCGTGCGCAGGTACTGCGCGTCCAGCAGCACGCCGTCAGTGCTGACAAGCACAAGGTTCGTGCTGGTAGATCCCACGTCCACGCCCAGCGCCACTGGCACGGAAGCACCTTGTTCCAGCGCATCCACCACCGCCGAGCGCGGCATCGCGCCACCTTCGCGGGCAGGCGAACCCTGCGGGTTCCACGGGCTTGGGGCCAAGGCGAAACCGCGATTCGGCGCGCAATCGACCTGCGGCAGCTGAGGCAGTCGCGGCAGATCGTCGGCCTGCGCAGCCTGCGTTCCTTCAAGCGCAGAGCGCAAGGCGTCAAGCGACGCAAGCCCCGCGGACGCGCCACTTGCCGCGCCCGTGCCCGCAACATGCAAACCCGCGCCATCGCCCGCAGCAATGCGTTCGTCATCGCGCCTGCCCGTGCCTTCCGCCGCTGCCAGCGCCGCGCCCACCGCTTGCGCGCACACAAGCTTCTCGTCCGCGAGCAATTCGTCTTCCGCCAGGTCAAACACCTCGCGCACCGCACGAACCACGCCAGCGTTCTCCAGCACGCCGCCAGCCAGCGCCACCGGCTTTTCAACCGGCAGGTTTCGCACGATAGTGGCCTTGAACGCCTTGACCGTGGCGTGGCACAAACCCTGCAAGATATCCTCAACCGGCACGCCTTCCTGCTGACGGTGAATGATGTCGGTTTTGGCGAACACGCTGCAGCGCCCCGACAGCCGCGGCACGCTGCGCGCACCGGCGACCAAGTCGGAATAGCGCTCGAGCGGCAGGCCCAGGCGCTGCATCTGATCTTCAAAGAAGCTGCCGGTGCCGGCCGCGCAGCTTTCGTTCATGGCGAATTCCGGAGCCACACCATCGGCGATGCCGGTAACGAACACGCCCGACTGTGCACCCATGCCGATGATGCACGCCGCCTGCGGATTCAGCGCACGCACGCCTTTGACCAGGGCCGGAACCTCTTCAAGCACACGCAAACCCGGAACCAGCGCACGCAGCATGTCCGCGCCGCTGCCCGTAGCGACCACACCGCCGCACGCCTGAGCGGACAGCGGCAGGGATCGGTCGGCGCTCCCATCGGCCAGCTCGGCCAGCATCGCGCGCAAACACGGCAACGGCGAGCCTTTGTGCGCACGCCGAATCACGCGCAGCACGGTGCAACCTGCGTCAACCGCCGCCACTTTCACCGACGACGCACCGATATCGATTCCCATGTAATACACGCTCTGCTCCTTCAAGCTGCTCTCGTCTATCTCGCGCGCAAAACCTACGCGCCGGCCTTGTATGCCTCGAACTCGCCCAAAAACTCGTCGCGATCAAGGCTGCGCACCTGGCACACGTCCTCGAACGTGACCAAGTCGACGATGGGGTTGTCCAGCGAGAAGGGGAAACCCTTCGACTGCAGGAAAGCTTCGAGTTTCGGCTCGTCCGCGCATAGCTGGCGCATGGTCTTGGTTGTGTCCATATGCAAATCCTTTCAGAGGATCGATAACGTTTCTGGGCGGCTCGGAACATGATCGGCCTCGCGAAACTGCCGCCCCATCAGGTATGCGCCCGCAAGTGCCCCGCGATGCCGGCGCGTCGTCGGCTCGCCCGCCGCGGACGACTTACCTAGCTTTCGTCACACCGCCGCCTGCAGCCACGCAAACCCCGCCGCAGCGTCCGCACCACCGTCTTGCACATCGGCCAGGTTGATGCGATCGGCACCCAACAGGCGCGCGTCGTCTTCGCCGTGTGTTGCCACCAACAGCGTACGACCGGCGCGATGGCGCAGCACGAAGGCGATGACGTTCTCCTTCGTTGCTTGATCCAGACCGGTAAACGGCTCGTCAAGCACGATAAGGTCGCTTGGGAACGCCACCGCGCGCGCCAGCGAAACGCGCCTGCGCATGCCGCCGGAAAGCTCCATGGCCGACTGGCTCAGGCAATCCGCCGGCAAAATCTCGGCCAGCAGCGCAGCCACGTCGGGCCGCCTTGTATCGGGTGGCAGCACCAGCGCCACGTTCTCCACCGGCGTCAAGGTTTCACACAAGCGGTCTTCCTGGAACATCATGCTGATGCGGCCAGGGGAAACACCGCGAATCTCTCCGGAGTCGGCGTGTTCGAGGCCCAACAACACCCGGAACAACGTGGTTTTACCGCTACCCGAGGGCGCCATCAGGCAGCGCACGCCGCCACCCGGCAACGTGAACGTGACGCGCCGCAGCACCTCGTTGGCACCGTACGCCTTGCACACGCGATCGAACTCAACGTCCGGCAGCACCTCATCTGCGGCGCGCATCCTCGCATCGCCGCCGCCAACCATGCCTGCAAGCACGCCTTCGCCCGCGCTTGCGCCAACGTCTGCAACGGCCCGCTTCTTCCCGAACGGTCCCACGCTACTCGCCTCGCTTCCCGATGAAGCCGCCCAGCGGACGGTTCGCGCGCTTGAGCAGCGCCATGAATGCCTTCTCGAACAGCACCGACGCCACCATCACCACCACGGTCCACGCCAGCAGGTCGGGCGTGTCCAAAAACGTGCGCGCCGTAGCCATTTCCTTGCCGATGGAGGGCTTCGGCGTGGCCAAGACTTCGGCCATGATGCCGCTTTTCCACGTCATGCCCAGCGAAATCTTGGTGCTAGACAGCAGAAACGGCATGAACGCCGGACGGTACACGTACAAAAACGTGCGCCACTTCGACAGCCCGTATACGCGCGCCATCTCGAGCATCTGTTTGTCGACGCTTTCGAAACCCGTGACCATGTTCGTGTAGATGAGCGGCAGCACGATGAAAAAAGCCAGGAACACGGTAAGCGCCTGGTTGCCCACCCATATGAGCAGCAAGATGATGAACGACGCCACCGGGATGGTGCGCAACAGGCTGATGATGGGGTCGATGAAGTCGCGAAACAGACGCACGCGGCACGCCACCAGCGCCAGCAGGAAGCCCACCGCAAACGACAGTAAAAAGCCCAGCGCGATGCGCCCGAAGCTGGCGCCGACGATCATCCAGAAGTTCGGCATGACCACCTGGTCGGCCAGCGCCTGAGCCGTGCGGATGGGCCCGGCAAGCACCAGGCGATTGTTGACGATGCGGTCGAGTAGCTCCCACACCACCAGCCAAAACACGATGATGAGCACCTTGCGAGCAAACTGCTTGCGCGCGTTGAACTTGCCAGCGGCCGCACGACGTTCGGCGGCGGCGCGCTCGGCTTCCAGGATGCGCAGCGCCTCGTCCTCGGCCATAAGCCCTTGCGCAGACATTACGCGCACCACCTGGCTTTTCGTCACGCCCATGCTGGTAAGCATGCTCATGATCTCATCGCAGGTAACGCCTTTGGCCGTGGCCGTTTGCATCATGAAGCCCATCTGCGAGTCGGCCATGCCGTTTTGGCGCACCATCTGAGCCATCATGGCGACCTTCTCCTCGGGCATGCCCACCTTCGCGGCAATGGCGGCAAACTGCATACGAGGCAGCTCGTCGGGCACATCGGTGGCGACGGCGCCACGCGCGCCCATGCCGCCTACCAGGCCTTTAAACTTTTCAAACATGGTTCCCTTTTCCGCTACTTGCCGCCAAGTGCTTCAACGGCGGCCTGCGCGTCGGCCGCGCTAGCGGTCACGCCGCCGTTGCCGGTGCCGGCGCTGCTTTCATGCTGCGTGGCCCGCTCCAAGCCCGCCTGCAGGAAGCGCTCGTCCAGCTGACCTTCAGGCGGCAGGTAATAAAAGTCCTCACCGGGCATCTTGCCGCCGATAGAATCGGGATTCGCCAGATACAACTCGTGCAAAAAGCCCGACAGCGCCGTGCGCATATCCTCGCCCGTCAGGTTCACCATGGAGATGTAGGGCATGGCGTCAAGCGCCACGGAATTGTTGAGGAACGTGCCCAACTCCTCCTGCAGCGCGGCGGCGTCGCCCGTGTTCGCAAGCGTCCAGCTCACCGACTGGCCGGCCATGTTCAGATACTCCACCACAGCCTGCTCGTGCTCCTCCAAAAACTGGCGGTTGACGATGGTAGTGGTGGTGACGGCCTGGCTGCCCGTGTCGGCGAACGCGCGGTCCCACTCTACCGTCAGGTCGATGGGGATGTACAGCGGGTTGACCAGGATTTTCGCCAGGGAAACAAACGGCTGCGGAAGGATTGCCACGCACCCGTCCTGCTGCTGCATCATGTTGAGCACCTCAAGCGGGCTGGACTTGAACTCCAGGTTGAACGTGCCGTCCAGCCCGTTTTTCGCCAGCAGAGCCTCGATGGTGTACTCCGGCGTACCGCCCTCGCCGTAGCTGTAGACGGTGCGCCCTCGCAGGTCGTCGAGCGTGCTGACTGAGGCGTCGTTCGTCATGACGTACAGCACGCCGAGGTTGTTCACGCTGATGACCTCGTAGCGGTTCTTCAGCTCGGCGTTGTTGTACAGGATGGGGCCGATGTTGCTGGGCAGCGTGCAGATGTCGTAGTCGCCCTTGTTGAACAGCGCCGAGAGGCCCACGTAGTCCACGCCATTGGGCTCGAACGTGAAGTTGTTGAACGTTTTGCCCGCCTGAGCAGCCAAAATAAACTGCGACAGCCCCATAGACGGCGGCCCCATGATCAGCCCCACGCGCACGTCGCACGCATCGGGGCTGCCCATAAGCTCGCGCGATTCGACGCGCGTGGAGAACGTGGTGCCGTCGCCGGCGGCACCCGCACCCGCGCCGCTGCCCGCCGCCGAGCCCTGCGCGCCCTCGCCCGCCGAGCATCCGGAAAGTCCCAGCGCCGACAGCGCCGCCACACCCGCAAGCGCCGCGAAGCCGCGGCGCGACATGTTCGGATACGCCATATCCAACCCGCCTTTCGAGGGGAAAGGCTTCACGGGGGAAATGCGAAAGCGCCACGGCGCAAATAGCACAGCCAGGCCGAACGCCGTCGCAAACCCGCTGCCAGCAAGCACCGCCTGCCGAAGCAAGCGGCACCATGCAAGAGACAACGAAAGCGGACAAGCCCAAGCAGCTGCACTCATCAACGCCGCGCAAACACCGCGCTTCAACAAAACGCCCCGTCAAAGCCGCTTTTATACACGGCTAACAAGTCTAGTTAAACACGGCGAATTTGTCAGTGACTTATGTTACCATCAAGCAACTTCACAAGAAAAGTTTCGCACGGGGAATCACCTGCGCAACTCCCATCCCATCCAGCGCTGCTGGGACAAAGGGGCCATCCCTTTGTCCCATTCGTTCCATGCGGAGAACCCGATGCCGCCCCCAGCACTACAGCAAGTGCGCCAAACGCACACGTCTCTGACCTGGGCCATACACGATTGGCACGGTCTCAGTTATGCCGTTCATACACGAAAGGCACGGTAAACGAATTCAAACTCTTTTGACCTGGGTTTTTAAACTTTTCCAAGGGACTTTTCAGGCAACGAGCAACTTTTTCGAGCGACTTTTTGGCGAAATTGCAATTTTTCCTAGGGACTTTTGGCGGCATCGAATCTATTGCACGACTGCAAACGTTTTTCATCACAGGCAGGCGGCTTTTCCGCTCCATGGCTTGATGCGTTTCAGCACGGGGCTATTTTCTCGCGGGCAACTTCTAAATCGTAGGCCTCTTGGGCGCGCAGCCAATAGCCGTCGCTTAAGCCGAAGAACCGGCAAAGCCGCAAATCGGTGTCCGCGGTGATGCGTCTGTTGCCCAGCACGATTTGCCCTATGCGCTGCGCGGGCACGCCTATCTCCTTCGCCAGCCGGTACTGAGAAACGCCAAGCGGCTCCAAAAACTCCTCTTTCAGCAACTCGCCCGGAGTAATAGCCGGAAGCTTGTCCATAACCGCCCCTTTCACGAGTGATAGTCCCCACCCCAACCAATTGTTGCTTGCATATTATACATCGTTGTACAGCATGCTATACTATCATTGTC
>NZ_HE611017.1:161438-177833 GCF_000236865.1 Senegalimassilia anaerobia JC110
CCGGCGGCACGGCGCACGCCGGCGCGCGCCGCTTGCATCCGCATGCTACTTCGCGGCATCACCTACCTCGCCGGCGGCGGCGCGCTTCTTGCGGCGGTAGGCGTACACGCCGCCCGCCACGGCGGCGGCAACTGCAGCCGCAACCGCGCAGCCAATGGCAACGGCCGCCGCGGGGTTGGACGAGGCCGCGTCTGCCAGGTCCTCGACCGCACCGGCCACGCCGGACTTCGCGGACCCGGACGACTTGCCGTCGGCGGCCTTGCCGCTCTTGGCAGCGTCACCGCCCTTGGCAGCACCGTCCTCAGCCGCCGCCAACGCAGCAGCCGCCGCGTCACCTTCGCCGGAAACGCCGTTGGCGCCGTCCAGAATGGCCTGCGCCTCAGCGGGCAGCTGCCCGCCGCCGGAGGCCGGCAGCGTCGAACCCAGGTCAACCTCCCAGTTCGTGGACCAGGTGTGATCCCACACGCCGTTGAAGATGCCCGCGGCGATGGTGCGCGCCAGCCAGCCGATGGTCACCGAAGAGGTGCACGTGCCGGCAAACGAGGTGCGCGACGCCGACGGCGTGCCCAGGTCGATGGTCACCGTGGAGCCATCGAAGCTGACGCCCGATCCCCACACGTTGTTGACGGTCATCACCTTGTCCTGGATGACCACCGGGGCGCTCACCCACGCATGGCCCGACGCGTCCACCGTCATGGTGGCGTTGTTGCTGACCGGCGTCGACGGCGGGAAGCCGCCGTTGGTCAGGTGCGGGTTCAGCGGCAGGCCTGTGGTTGCCTTGTCGAACCACAGGTTGGCCGAAACCGTGTACGTGCCAGCGGCGAAGTGACCGCTCGTCGTGGTGCCCACCGTGGTCGAACCGCCCGGCGTGGGGCTGGGGCTCGGCGAAGGCGTCGGCGTCGGGTCCGGCGTGGGCACAGGATCGGGCGTGGGCTCCGGGTCCGGATCGGGCACCGGGTCAACGCCATCGGGCAGCGCCGAAGCCGGCAAGCTGGAGTAATTCACCGTTAGCTGCAGCGCCACCGTGCCGGTAGGCGCAATGTCCATGTCCAGCGGCACTGCATACAACTTGCTGCCCGCAAACGTATAGGACTTCACGCCCGTTACCATGTCGTCGGTCAGCGGCACCGACACATGACTGATGCGCGTATCGTACTTGCCGTAGCTCCACACCGATGCGTCGGCCGGAGCCTTGCGCGTCACGTCAACCTTCGGCAGCTCGGCACACGTGCCCAGCTCCTGCGTGGTGAACACGGGGTTCAGCACGTCAAGCTCCAGCGTCTTCGTGCCGTCGGCAGCCACCACCAGCGTCGCGTTCTTGGTAAGCGGCGTGGTGGGCGTGGTGGACACGACGCCCACGGGGTTGTTTCCGTCAAGCACCGGTTCGTGGCCGGCCTTGTCGGCGAACGGGTTGTTCGGGTTGTTCACGTACACCGTGGCCCCGGGGATGACCGGGTTGTAATCGCCCGGCATGCTCAGGTTCGCGGTGATGGCGTACGTGCCCGCCTTCAGCGTGCCCGAAGAGGCCTTCTCCACCTTCAGCGTGCCGCCCACGTACACGAACTCGTAGTTGGCGGCCGCACCGCCCGAAGGCACCAGCTCGTAGGACTTGCCCGCCTCAAGCGAGGCCGGCGCGCTCACGGAAGGCGCCTGGTAACCGGCTGCGGAAAGCGCCGTCTCGCCGCCCACGAAGCCCGTGACCTCAACGCCCAGGCCAGGCTTGGCGCCGGGCGAAACGGTCTCGCCGGCGTACGTTGCCACCAGCTTGGCCTTCGCGATGGACCACGTCACCTCGACCGGGTCGACGGTGCCGTCGGCCCACGTGAACCCGTCCTTCAACGTGGCCGTGGCCACGTAGTCGCCGGCGTCTTTGCCCTCGGCGCCAGAAAGGACGAAGCCCTCGGAAGCCTGCACGCCCGTCTGGGCAAGGCCGTTGTAGACAAGGCCGGACGCCGCAGCAGGCTTCTCAACCTTCACGCGCTCGTCCTTCAGGCCGGGTTTCGCCTGGTTGGCGAACGCAGCGGAAGCCTCGTTCAGCGCCGCCAGCGCGTCGTCGATCATCTGCTGGGAAACCAGCTTCTCCGCATACATCGAGCTTGCCGCGTCGATAGCGCCGCGGAAAGCATCGGCGGCCTCCTGGGAAACCCACGTGCCCTCGGTGGACACGTCGGAGCCGTCGGCGGAAACCACCACGCCAGCCAAGGCAGCCTTGGCCAAAGCGATGCCCGCCTCAAGCGCGGAGCGATCGACCGCGGCCGACCCGCTTTCCTTAGCGGAATCAAGGTCGACCACCAGCTTCAACGCCGGCTTGCCGGCCTCGGGCTGGATGTCGGCGTTGAGCGGCACCGCGTACAGCTTGGACCCGGTGAAGGTGTAGGTCACCGTGCCCTTGGCGTCGGCGGGCAGCTTCACGCTCACGCGGCAGATGCGCGTGACGTACTTGCCGTAATCCCACACCGACTTGTCCGCAGGCTGCTTGGTCTCCACGCTGACCGACCCTTCGGGCAGGTCGGCGCACGTGCCAAGCTCCTGCAGCGTGAACACCGGGTTGGGAAGGTCGAGCACTAGCGTCTTGCTGCCGTCCGCCGCAACCGTCACCTTGGCGTTGCCGTCAAGCGGCTTCGTGGGCGCCTCGGCGGCCACGCCCTCGCCCGACGCGCCGTCAAGCACCGGCGATTTGCCAGCCTTGTCGGTGAACGGGTTGTTCGGGTTGTTCACGTACACGTCCACGCCCGAAAGCACCGGGTTGTACTCCCCCGGCATGCTCAGGTTCGCGGTCAGGGTGTAGACGGCGGCCGGCGCAAACGAAGCATCTACCACAAGTTTTCCGGCAACATACTCGAAGACGTAATTCTTGCCAGCATAACCGCCTTCAGGCGTCAGCTCGTACTCTTTCCCAGGGGCCAGATTCTCGGGGATCTTCACCGAGGGAGCTTGGTATCCTTCGATTTGCTCAGCACTCTCCCCGTTGACGAAGCCGACTACCGAAACAGCGCCCTTCGCCTCGGACGCAGACTCCTTGACGACATCGCCCTCGTAAACCGCCGTTAAAGTCGCCGGAGACACCGACCACGAAACATGCTTTGCCTGTGTGCTGCCATCAGACCACACGCCGTTGAACCCAACAACGAATTCGTACTCACCAACGTCCTTTTGTTGCTTTACGTTATACGTCTGGAAGGAATACTTGCCGTTCGAAGAAAGCTGCGGGGCATGCCCCTTCCCATCGTAGGTGAATTGAAGCGAATCGTAATTTGGTTCATCATCAGGAGAAATGCCAACACGAACAGTCCCAATCCGCCACGATGAGCTGCCCGCTTCCGAAACCTTATAGTTACCGGATTCGGAAGAAACGTTTGAGTAGTCGGCATAAATCCGATAATCGGTACCGGGAATTGCCTCTTTTATTTTCGACGACTCGGTAACGACGGGCCAATTGCCAGAGTAATCCGTCACCTCTTCGCCATCGGAGGTGAACGCTTTTAAAGCATAGGAAAGCGAAGCCGCATCGAAGTCGTAGGGAACACCCATGATAGAGCTACCGTTTCCACCCATAAGCGAAAGCCTGAAGGTTATCGGAGCCCGCTCGATATCGTACGTGAACTCAATCGGCTCATTCGTTCCATCAAACCACGTGTAACCGTTTTCCGGCGCAATAGCAACTTTGTATTCGCCCGCATCAACCGCACTCGGCGACCCACTAACGACTTTGTTGTGAGCGCCAAGCCTCACACCGAGCTGCTCTTCTCCGTTGTAAGTAAGATGAGCGGTCTCGTATTCACCCCAATCAGTGGAAAGATAGGGTTGCCCGGCAATTTTTCCATCATTGCTCATGATGAGAATATACGCGATCGGGGCGTCCTCCGTTGCGGAGTCGAGACCATTTCGGTATGCGTTGTCCATATCACGAAGAAGATCTCGCCCGTAATTTCGCGGATAATCGCCGATCAAATCGACCTTCAGGCGTCCGTTTTCATAAGCGGAGTCCAATATCTCAGCAGTGACAGACACCCCATCGTCGCGAACGAGAATCGCCTGCGAACCATCAGCCGCAGGAAACGAAAGCGACATAGAGGCTTCACCGGGGTTGTACCAATACCCAGGCGTGTGGCGATATTGCGCATGAATCTCCTCCTCGGCCTTCGCCTGAGCAGAGGCCTCGTCCATTCCCTCGGAAACGTATTTGTTCTTCAGCTCCGTCACCTTCGCGGGGGCGTCAACGGCAACTGCGTAATTGTCGTACATCATGGACATCGTGAAAGCCGTGCCCTTAGGCAGAACCTGCTGCCCAAACGAGTAGGTGACTAGGTCGGACATGGTAAACTCCGCGTCGCCAACCCCGCTGTTCACAACGCTCAGCGTTCCTGTGACATCGGTCGACCCCGTCGAGTCGCTAATCTTGCCGATGCTAATCGACTGAACCGCCGTTGTGTCGACGACAGCATACGAAGAGCTCAATCCCAGACCATCAGAGAAGACCAATCGCCCGTTCTGCGAAACAATATTCTGCGAGGACAGCTCGCCGTCCTGGACGCCCCATACGACGACGTTCTTCGATTCAACGTCGGCGAACGGGTTTGGCAACGACACCGTTACCTTCGTGTTTCCGCTCAAGTCGACCGCATTGCCATCTTGGTCGATTAACGCCATATCGAACAAAGTTAGCGGTGGGGTCTGCACATAGCGCGATTTCAGCAGTTCAACGGCTTCATCGTAAGAGTTGCCGTCCTTCTGCTCGCTCGCAACGAGGGACACCTTCCCAAACTGATCGGAAAGTTTCTTTTCAGTTGTGGACACCGTCACGTTGACGCCCGTCGACTCGTCTTCGAACGTCTTCGTCACGCTTTCGCCCTTTGAAGGGTCATAGCCACCTTTCACCGCAGAGTCGAAATCAACCGACAGGAAGATATCCCAATTCTTATCCTCTTCAAGGATAGTCGGATACTGAACGCAATCCTTGAACTTATACGTTCCATTATCGTTATCGAGTTTGACAACAAGCTTCGTAATGCGATCAGGATGAGAACCATAGCTACTCGCAAAACCGCCGCGCTCAATTGATTCGATGTGCGCATCGTCGCCATCGTGGATGTCCTGTAGCGTGAAAATCTCATGCACGGGATACACCGTTACAGTCAACTCGCCATTCTCGCCAACTGACAGTTCACCGTTCTGCCTGCCCTTGTTGACAGGCGGAAAGTCGTTGGTGGTCATATAGGCATTGCTGCCGATTGGCGCTTGATATCCCGGCACGTACAGATTGGCATCTACCGTGTACACGCCAGCTTCCAGCTGCTTCTTCTCCTCCAGGCCGGTGGTGTCGACGAACGCCACGCACGCCGGGTCGGCGCCGTGGGCGGCCACGTCGAACATCATGCCCTCGACGTAGTTGGCGCCCTGCGTGGTCTCGAGCTCGCGGAGCGTCCCGTCGTCGGCCAGCGAGAACGCCCTGGGGGCGACGCCGCCGTTGAGCATCTCGGTGTACTCGAAGGTCACCTCCGCGCCCTCGGGGACGGCGACCTCCGAGCCGGAGCCGTCGAGCACCCTGAACGAGTAGACCCGGAGCAGCGCCGGGTCGCCCGACCACCTCTTGGCCACGGCGGCCGCGACCTTGTCGTAGGCCGGGTCGCCGGCCTCCAGCCTGGTGGCCTCGGCGCAGGCTCCGGTGGAGTCGGGGTCGGGAAGCGCCGACAGGTCGGCGCCCTCGACGGTCACCCGGCCCATCTCGACGGTGGTCGCGGCGTCGGCGCCGTACCAGGTGTAGGAGCGGGCCTGGACCTGCGGCGCGGCGGTTGCAGCATCCCCCACATTAGCTAACTCGCTATTCGCGAGTGCCGACGATGGAATCAATGAAACAACGAGTACAAAAGCAAGCAGCGTTTTCCAAGCTTTCCCAATCAAACCGACATGCGATGGAATACACGGCATAAAGCATTCCCTCCTTTCATGCGCGAAACGAGGGGGGCGGCAGATCACGCCGCCCCCCTCAAATCAACGAGAGCAGCTGCTAATCAGCAGCGTGATTACTGTGCGTCCGGGAACTCGACGGTCATGTAAATCGGCCATTCGTGGTAGCCTTTCTTCAGCGGATGAGCTGCATATTCCTTGACCGCCGTGAACTTATACTCGGCCTTTCTCTCACTGATCACGAGAGTCAGCGAGCTAATGCGATTCTCGTTGGGGTAGGAACAATATGTCGTTTCATAATCCGCTACAGTCACGCCATCCCCTCCGCTGAACTCGATAAGAGAGAAGCACTCGTTGCGAACGGGAATGGTGACCTGATATTTCCCACCGTCGAGGGCTTTCAGCGTAGCGTTGTCGCTCATAGGGCTGGTCGGGAATCCACCGAGTTTCAGAGGATTGTTCGGGTTCGTGAGATAAGCATTGCCGGACACGAGCGGTGCTTGGTGGTCCTCGTGCTTCACGTAGAGATTAGCAGTGACAGTATAAGAACCATCGGCATTCTGCGAAGCCGCAAACGCCTTGTCGATGTCCAGCGTGCTGGCGCCCGTGGCGACCAGCGCTGCTGCAGCCACCGCACCGGCGGCCATCTTGACGAAACCTCGACGCGTGTAGATCATTTTGGTGTTCATTGCGAATCACCCTCTCTTTGCGGCTCGTTTATATTGGAAACGCAACTTCGAGGCCGATGCCGCATCCTCGGTCCCGGAGCATCCCGCGGCGAGCGCAAGCGCTCGACCAAGTGGAATCTAGGTACGCCAAATCAGACGCGCGTTCGCGTTGCATGCAGGTTGATTACGTTGCAAGAATGGGAATGCCCCGCGAGACGATGCCGTTTTCCCTGGTTAACAGGGTGTTTCATCAGGCATGTTACACAAGGATAGCTGATTCGACAGGGCTAATTGTATGCCGAGGGTTACCCAAAACACAAGAAAAAAGTTCGAAAACGGTTCCTTTTTTGCCAAAATCTTGCCCAAAGGTAACAAATGTCACTTTCCCCAGGTCAAGGGGCAAAACGCTGCCATTCGCGAAATTCGATGCAGGACGACGGCAAAGCGGCGGATTCCGCCTCCGGCGCGACGCGTCCCACAGCCGGGTACCCGCTTTCCATAAGCGCCACGGCACCTTACGCAACAAGCTGTTTCGGATTTTCCGAACCCTGAGCGACGGAAAACCCGAATTGCAGCAACAGGAAATTTCAAATCTGGACAGCAGAATAATTCGAATGGGCGCATCGAAAAAGTAGGGCCCGTTACGCTTCGCATTGCACTCCATTAATCTATATACCAAACATTTGTTCTTGTGTATCGAACGTTTGTTTGGTAGTATACGTGTTGTAAGAGACGATCTTCGGCAAGTTCTTCCATTATTCCTTAGCGTTTGCTAATATTTAACGAAAGGTGGCGCATGACAAAACGAAGGGACTTGGTAAAGCAGTTAGAGCAAGCTGGTTTTTGGTCGTGCGGCGGCACCAACCACGAGCACTTCACAAATGGAACGGTTAGCGTTCTCGTCAAACGCCACAGAGAAATACCCGATGCGATTGCAGCGAAAATCCTTCGCGAAGCAGGTCTGCGATGAAGGGCCATTGGCGGAAAGAAGGTAGCATGATTTATATACGCGAGTTCGAATTCTATAGCTCAGACGGCTATGTGCTTGCCGTTCCCTGCGACATGAGCGGAGGTACATTCGGCGTCGCGCTGGAAGAGGCCGCAGAGTCGGCAGCAGATTGGCTGTTCGAGACGATCACCGACCACCTTATCGCCAACGAAGTCGTCCCCGGGGGCAAACTTGGGCATGAACCGGTTCATGGCGGGAAGGTCATAGCAATTGCGGTCAACGCTTCGCTAGGAAACGTCGACGCGATGACCGCCGCCGATGCGGCGCGAATGCTTAGCGTCAGCACCGCGCGCGTTGCACAGATGTGCGCCAGCGGGAAGCTTGCATCCTGGAAGGACGGGAGCAAGCGAATGGTTGCGCGCCGTTCGGTTGAGGCCAGGCTAGCCGAAGCGCCTGGCCCCGGCAGGCCGAAGAAAGCCGCTCAGCCAATGGAGGCGTAGCCGGGACCAGCGATTCTGCTTGACGCCTTTCGGACGTAGAGCGGGCACTCGAGTGCCGCCGCTTATAGCACGCGGATGCGGCGGCCGTCTACTTCTAGCAGGCCGTCGTTTTGCATGGCGCGCAGCTCGCGGATGAGCGACTTGTCGGCAACGCGCAGGTAGGATGCCCATTCTTGACGGTTCATGGGGATTTCAACGCGACCGTCGGCATCGACGGGAAGCGTGCGCAGGTACGCCAGGATGCGGTCGGACAGGCGCGGCTCGCCCACCACCGACAGCGTTTTCGTCAGCACGCCGATCTTCTTCGACATCTCCGCCGACAGGTTCTCGCGCACCAAAAACGCATGCGGGTTCGTGCACGTCTCCAGCTGCTTGGCGGGAATGCACAGGATGCGCGTGGGTTCTTGCGCGCAGATGTTCACGGGCGTGTGCTTCAGCGTGACCGGCACCGCTTCGGCGAACGACTCGCCCGGCCCGAACTGCGCCACCGGGCGGTCCTGCCCGCCTTGCGGCATGGTAGAAAGCACGCTACCCTCGATGACCACCGGGTAGAAGTCCAGCTTGTCGCCCGCGCGGCGCAGCAGCTGGCCTTCGCCAAGCTCCACGATGCGGGCGTCTATTTCTTTCAGCAGCTCGAAGCGATCCTTTTGGGAAATGCCGCAGAACACCGGCGACGCTTTCAGCGGATGAATGTCTTCCAACCTGATTCCCATGCGCGCGTCCGCCTCCTGCTGCGGTAACAAATGCTACCATTTGTTTACTATTACTAACTAATTATCGCATAGCCGCGAAATTTGTAAACGAAGGCTCACATAATTTCAGGAATTGGGGGCCGCCCCGAAAGCAGAACGCCCGCAGGGAATCACCTGCGGGCGTTCTGCATCTGAATGCATTTGGAGCGCTTGAGGCGATCGGCTTACCGTCTGACGTTTCGCGCACACCAGCCAAGACATCGACGACTACGCTATCAGGCCACTTAAATGTAAGCGGATAGAAAAAGGCGGCGGCACCGGGGTTGGTGTCGCCGCCTTTGTTGTGGGCAGGGTTTCGCTTGCGGGATTGCGTTAGGCCAGCAGTTTGCGGCCGGCGGCCTCCAGCTGATCGAGCAGCGCATCGGCAGCTTCGCGGCTGGCATCCTTCGCGAACGCGTACAGTTTGATCTTCGGCTCGGTGCCGCTGGGGCGCACAATCACCTTGTTGCCGCCTTCGACGTCGAACTCCACCACGTTTGCCGCGGGCAGGCCGTTTACGCCCTGCTGGTAGTCCACCACGGCCTCGACCTTGCGTCCAGCCAGCTCGGCCGGCGCGTTCGTGCGCAAACCCGCCATGAGGTCGGCCATCTTCGCCGCGCCATCGGCGCCGGGGTAGGACAGCGACACGGTACGGTTGAGCCACCAGCCGTGCTTAGCGTACAGGTCGCGCATGGCCTGGGCCAGGTTCTTGCCCGCCAGCTTGTACTCTTGCGCCATCTGGCAGATGAGCAGGCTGGCGTTCACGGCGTCCTTGTCGCGCACGTGGTCGCCGGACAGGTAGCCGTAACTCTCCTCGAAGCCGAAGATGAAGCGGTCTGCCTCGCCCGCGTCGGCCAGCTCGGTGATGATGTCGCCGATGTACTTGAAGCCCGTCAGGCAACGGCGCAGCTCGAAGCCGTATTCCGCAGCCAGCGCATCGACCATGGCCGACGACACGATGGTGGTCACGGCCACCTTGCGCGTCAGGTCCTCGCCGCGCTCGGCGCGCATGCGGCACACGTAGTCGAGCAGCAGCACGCCCATCTCGTTGCCGGTCAGCAGCGTGTAGTCGTCGCCGTCCTTGCAGGCCACGCCCACGCGGTCGGCATCGGGGTCGGTGGCCAGCAGCAGGTCGGGATGCACCTGCTCGCACAGGTCGATGCCCTTCTGCATGGCCTCGCGGATCTCGGGGTTGGGATAGGGGCACGTGGGGAAGTTGCCGTCGGGCTGCTCCTGCTCGGGCACCACGGTGACGTCGGAGACACCGGCGCGCGCGAGCACCGTGGTAACGGGGACCAGGCCCGTGCCGTTAAGCGGCGTGTACACCAGCTTCAGCGGGGCGGCGGCGATCTGCTCGTCGGACAGGTTGTTCACCGACTGCGCCAGCACCGCGTCGTAGTAGCGCTCGAGCACGGCGTCTTCGATCCACTTGACCTTGCCCGATGCCACGGCCTCATCGAAATCCATAGACTTCACGCCGGTGAACGCGTCGGTTCCGGCGATGGCCGCGGAGATGGCGGCGGCAGCCTGGCTGGTGATCTGGCAACCGTCGGGGCCGTAGGCCTTGTAGCCGTTGTACGGCGCAGGGTTGTGGCTGGCCGTCATGCAGATGCCGCCCGAGCAGCCCAGGTCGCGCACGGCCCACGAAAGCGTGGGGACCGGGGAGATGCGCGGGTACACGTATGCCGTCACGCCGTTGGCGGCCATGATGGCGGCGGTGGTGCGCACGAACAGCTCGCCGTTGTTGCGGCTGTCGCGGGCAATTGCGACCGAGGGGTTGTCGAAGTTCGCATTCAGGTAATCGGCGAAGCCCTGCGTGGCGCGGCCCACCGTGTAGATGTTCATGCGGTTCGTGCCGGCGCCAAGCACGCCACGCAGGCCCGCGGTGCCGAACGACAGGTTCTGGAAGAAGGCGTCGGTCATCGCGGCGTCGTCGCCGGCGTCGGCCTTCGCCTGCATGTCTGCCAGCTCGGCCGCCAGATCGGCGTCCTGCACGTTCTCAATCCAATGCGCAAGCTCGGCGCGCACATCGATATCGCTCATAAGGTTTCCTTCGCTTCTAGCGGTTTCTCCCCGGTTGCGCGGACGCGATCGGGCGTGCCGCGGGCATGCGCCCCGCGCGGCCGACCTCAGTCCGATGCGGCGCGGGCATCCGACCGCCCTCCAACCAGGCTTCCTGCATATGCGGCCCATTGTAAACGACACGCCGCCGAAGCGCGCGAACCCGACAGCATCAGCGCAGTTGCACGCCGGATGACGCGGCGGCGCCGCGATCCTCGGTGAACACGCGGCACCCTCGGCGCGCCATCAAGGGCATCATCGAGCTCGCCCGCAACCACAGCGCCGAGCCCGAGCGCCCGCTCGACGACCGGCAACGCACCGACGAACTGTCGAGCCGCCGCCCACCGTGGTCGTCGACGATACCGCAGACAAGGAAGACCCCACCGCACAGCCGGGGAACGAGCCGGATGCCCTGCCGAACGTAAAATCCGCCGGCAAAGCAGGGCGAATCGATGGTCTCGCGGGCGTTAACGGGTATGATGGGATTTGGCACCCCGCTGACAAACCAGACGGGGCCGACGCCTCAGGCGCCGACCTCGCCGATGATGGCGGCGACGGCTTAGGCGACAACGCAAGCGATGGCGCAACCACCCGCCCGGCCGCCGAAGCCGCAGAAGCTCGCCCAACCGATACGAAACCTTCGGTCGACGCCGATACGGAGCCGGCCAAGCACTAGGAGGAACCCAGCATGCACATGCGCACCAACCGCCGCGCAGCAGGCGTTAGCCAGGAAGGCGGCGCTGCCGGCAGCCGTCGTAGCCGCCGCGCGCACCGCACCCGCTCCCGAAAAGCCGCGCTTGCCGCGTTCGCCCTTGCCGCCGCGCTGTCCGCCGCACTGTCCGCCGGCTGCGCCGGCGATAGCGGGAAAGCCGCCGTCAAGCTGGACCCGAGCAACCCCACCACCATCACCGTCTGGGATTACTATAACGGGGCCCAGCAGGCGTCCTTCGACAGCCTGGTGTCCGAGTTCAACTCCACCGTGGGCAAGGAGAAGGGCATCTATGTGAAAAGCAAGACCCAGGGGTCAGTTCCCGAGCTGGAGAAAGCCATCTCGAACTCGTCGGCGGGCAAAGTGGGTGCCGAGGAGATGCCCAACGTGTTCTCCTCCTACGCCGACACAGCCTATAACGTGCAGCAGCAGGGCAAGCTCGTCGACCTGACGAACTATTTCACGCCCGATGAGCTGTCCAACTATGTGCCCGACTACCTTGATGAGGGCCGCTTCGACAACGACGATTCCCTGTACCTGCTGCCAGTGGCGAAGTCCACCGAGGTGACCATGCTCGATGAAACGGACTGGGAGCCGTACGCCCAAGCCACCGGCGCCACCATCGACGACCTGGCAACGCAGGAGGGCATCGCCGCCACCGCGAAGCGTTATTACGAATACACCGATGCGCTGACGCCCGACATCCCCGACGACGGCAAGGCGTTCTACGGCCGCGATGCCCTGTCCAACTACTTCATCATCGGCATGAGGCAGATGGGCGTCGACCTGCTCGCACCCGATGCCGACGGCAAAGCCCAGGTCAACGCGGACAAGGAAAAGGTCCGCCGCCTGTGGGACAACTACTACATCCCCTACGTCAGCGGCTATTTCAACGCCGTGGGCAAGTTCCGCTCCGACGATGTGAAAACAGGCGACATCATCTGCTACACGGGCTCCACCGCATCGGCGGCGTACTTCCCCGACCAGGTGGTCGACGACAACGGGACGCACAAGATCGACTATTGCATCATCATGCCGCCTACCTTCGAGGGCGGAAACGCCGTGGCCCCTCAGCAAGGAGCCAGCATGGCGGTGGCGAAATCCGACGAGCAGCACGAATACGCTTCCTGCGAGTTCCTGAAGTGGTTCACGGAGAAGCAGAACAACCTGCACTTCGCGGCGACGTCGTCATACCTGCCCGTGCGGACCGACGCGAACAGCATCGACGAACTCGATAGCGCGATCCGAGACGAGAACCTCTCCGTGAGCCCTAAGACCCGCGACTGCATCGCCATGGCCATGGACTCCTTCGATGACGTGGAGCTGTACGCGCTTAAGAGCTTCGACAACGCCTATGCCGCGCGCAAGGTGCTCGACTATTCGCTCGACGATAAGGCAACCGCCGACAAAGCGGCCGTTCAGGCAGCCATGGCCGCCGGCCAGTCGCGCGCCGAGGCGCTTGAGCCGTACGTGGACGATGCCGCGTTCGAGCAATGGTACGCCACCTTCTGCCAGCAGCTCCAAGCCGCAGCCGAGGACACGGAGTAGCAAGAAGTGCATAACGAACGCAAGCGCACTGAAGCAGGTGCGGCAAAGGGAAAACGAAAGATATCCTTTCTTCGAGTCCTCACGGTCTCGCTGGCCGCGATCGTCTTGATCCAGGGCGCCTTGCCCATCTCGGTGCTCACATTCAGCGACGTGAAGGGCACGCTTGAGGGCAACGCCATCTCCATCGACGCACGCGCGGTGGACAACCGCAAGGTGAACTTGGAAAGCGCCATGGTCAAAAGCTGGGCGGGCATCTCCCGTGAGACCGTCTCCCTCAACTCCACCCTTTCCGACCAGCTTGCCCAGTCGGGCCTCGATGTGCCGGGTTTCCTTGCCGATGACAGCCAGAAGGAGGCCTTCGTTGCCGACGCCTTCCCGCGGCTGCTCTCCGTTATCGGATCGAACACCACCAGCGGCGTGTACCTGATCCTGGGAAACGATGGCGACCTTTCCGTCGAGCAGGATCATATCGGGGCCTTCCTGCGCGACTCCGACCCCACCGGCAACTCCGATTCCCATTCCGACCTGCTGCTCGAGCGAGGGGACAAGGAAATCGCCCGCAACGCGTCCATCGCCCTTGACAACACCTGGGCGCCGAAGCTGCACCTTGCCGGCAGCGGCATGCGCAGCGCCGACGACTTCTTCTACAAGCCCTACGAGGCCGCCCTGCAAAGCCCGGGCGCCGATGCGAAGGCCATGGCGTATTGGTCGCAGCCGTTCGTGCTGGAGGGCGATCCGAGCGACAGCTACCGAATGATCGCCTACTCGGTGCCGCTCATGCTCGACGGGCAGGTGTACGGCGTGCTGGGAATCGAGGTGTCCACCACGTATCTGGCGGACACGTGCTTCCCCATATCCGAACTGAGCGGCAGCGAAGCCGGCGGCTACGCCCTTGCGCTGGCGGACGGCAACGGCTCGTACCAGATCATCACGGGAAACGGCGCGCTCTATAACGCGGTGAGCGCCGAAGGGCCATCCTTCGCGCTTGAGGAAACGCGCAATGCGGGCCTTATGCAAGTCGAAGGCGTTACCATGGGCGATCAACAGGTGTACGCTATCGCCGAACCGCTGAAGCTGTATTCGGGCATCGTGCCCTATGACGACACGGGCTGGGCGGTCGTCGGGCTGTTCTCCAAGGACTCCATCTTCGCCACAGGCAACTCGCTGTACCACCGACTGGGCGTCACCATCGGCCTTACCACCATCGGATGCCTGGTGCTGG
The DNA here is from genome assembly GCF_000236865.1 of Senegalimassilia anaerobia JC110. Taxonomy (GTDB): domain Bacteria; phylum Actinomycetota; class Coriobacteriia; order Coriobacteriales; family Eggerthellaceae; genus Senegalimassilia; species Senegalimassilia anaerobia. The sequence goes on from NZ_HE611017.1 coordinate 175,734, forward strand.
TGGTGCTGGTCTCGCGCGCCATCAACCGACCGCTCAGGGAGCTGATCGGCAGCGTCCAGGGAGGCATGGAGAAGCTGCGCGCGTTCCGCACCTCCGTCGCCGAGGTCGACCAGCTCCATGACGTCATCCTCGACCTCACCGAGGACGGCCTGGAGAAGCAGCGCAAGCTCAACGAGGAGAAGGAGCGCTATCGCTTGGCCGTTAAGGGCACGAACGACGCATTCTTCACCTATCATCCCGAAACGGGAGCCATCGAGATCACGAACTTCCCCGACGACGGCGAGTTCGATTCCGCGTGCTTCTGGGACCTGTTCCGCCGCAACAGCGCGAACCCCGAGGCGGTGGACGCCATCGAGCAGGCCGTGAACCGGATGCAGGAGACGAGCATCCAGGTGGAGGTCGTGACCGAGCACTTGCCGCAAGGACGTTGGCTTGAGGTGAGCTCATCGCGCGTGGACGACGCCGCCAGCGGGCAGGACTGCATGGTATGCGTCATCCACGACATCGACGACAGGAAGCGTCGCGAGATCGAAGCCGCGCGCAAGCAAGAGCTCGATCCCGCAACGACGGCATATCGCTTCGAACCTGGCATGGGCGTCATCGCCGCAGCGCGCGCAGGCGCAGCTGCGGGACAGCTTGCCGCCATCGAGATCGATGGTTTCGCAAGCATCGTGCGCGACTACGGCATCCCCTTCGGCGACGTGCTGCTCAACGAGCTGACCAAGGTCACGCGCGCATTCAATCTTGACAAGGGCAACCACAACGCCATCCTGGTGCGCGCCGGCGCCGGGCAGTTCGTCTGCTGGGTCCCCGGCAAACACGCCGACGACGCCGTCAGCGAGGTAGCCGAGCTGCAACGAAGGTTCGCGAAATTGGTGCGCCCTGGAGTGCTGGAACTGGGGCTTCACGCGGGCATCGCCTCGTCAAGCGACGTTAGGAGCACGCACGAGTTGCTTCGCCGAGCGCGAACGGCGCTCCAAGCGTCGATGGGCCATCGTGCGATTTGCGCTTGCTGGGAGCCGTCAATGGATGACGCATACGGGCCGAAGCCGTTCGACCCCATATCCTCTTTCAGCCATGTCGAGGACATGACCTTGCCCGCCCTGACGCTGAACCTGCTCGATAGGCGCCTTTCGCTGGCGGCGGGCATGGACCTGCTCATGCGGCGGCTGAACGAGAAGCTCGACGTGACCAACCTGTTCATCACGTCGTTCCAAGAAGACTATCAGACGGCATCGGTGCGCTATTTCTTCGGCCCCATCCCGGGCATCGACGAGAGCGCCGTGTTCCCGCTTTCGCGGGAGGCCGTCGACACGCTGCAGCGATTCGGCGAGCAGGGCCTTGTGCATCCCGTGAGCGAGATGCCCATCTTCGCCATGTCCGCCGAGACGCGCGCTTACGCCAACGGCATCGCGTTCCCCATAATGAACGTGGGGAAATACTCGGGGTCCGTGTTCTTCCTGAACGACGCGGGCAAGGCCTTCGACGACGATGAGACCGCGAACACCCTGCGCGAGGTGGGCGCGATCATCCAAAACCGCATCAACCAAGAGGAGCTCGACCTGTCGGCGCAGGCGAAGTCCGACTTCCTTGCGCGCATGTCGCACGAGATCCGCACGCCCATGAACGGCATCATCGGCATGACCGAGATAGCCTTGAAGCCCGAGCAGAGCGACGAGCGCCGCGTCGATTGCCTGAACAAGGTGCATGCGTCGTCGCTATACCTGCTCGATCTGCTCAACGGCATCCTGGACATGACGAAGATCGAGAACAACAAGATGCTGCTCGGCGATGCGCCCTTCAGCATGAGCCACGTGGTCGAGGAGCTCAACGCCGTGAGCGCCGGAAGGCTTGCCGCGCGCAACCAGAAGCTGATCGTGGATATGCGAACGCAGCACGATTGGTTCATGGGCGACGCGCTGCGCCTGAGCCAAGTGCTCATCAACCTGGTAGGCAACGCCGTGAAGTACTCCGATGATGGAGGCACGATCACGGTGACCATCGAGGAGAGGGCCGCCATCGGCGGCGCGGGAGCGCTGGCGCCGGGTCGCGGGGCTGCGGGGGCCGGAGCCGCGGGGGCGCTTCCGGCGAGCTGTGAGG
>NZ_HE611017.1:178059-217944 GCF_000236865.1 Senegalimassilia anaerobia JC110
GCGCAGGCGGCGGGTGCGCCTCCAGCGAGCCGCGAGGCCGCTAATACCGGCACGCAGGCTACAGGGGTCGGCGTCCGGGCAAGCAACACCCGAACGGCAAGCGTATATTTCGCCGTCACCGATCGGGGCGTGGGCATCGCCGAGGAGGACATCGAGCGCATCTTCGCCAAGTTCGAGCAAGTAAACACCGCGGACGCCCGCCAACAGGGCACGGGCCTGGGGCTTGCCATCAGCAACCGCATCGTGCTCATGATGGGCGATCGCATCCGCGCGAACAGCCGCCTGGGGCATGGCAGCACGTTTTATTTCGAAATTCCCCTGACGATAGCCGATGCGGCCGACAAGTCATCGTGTGCAAACGCCGAGCAGGTCGATTTCACCGGGAAGCGCGCCTTGGTAGCCGAGGACAACGAGCTGAACATGGAGATCATCGCGTACGTGCTCGACGACATGGGATTCACCGTGGATAAGACGACAAACGGCCAGGAAGCGGTGGACGCGTTCGAGCAATCCCCTGTTGGGCGCTACGACATCGTCTTGATGGACGTCATGATGCCGGTCATGGACGGGCTTACCGCCGCGCACCGCATCCGCAGCCTTGGCCGCGCCGATGCCGCCGACGTGCCCATCGTGGCGACCAGCGCGAACGCGTTCGCCGAGGACGTGAAACGTTCGTTGGCCAGCGGCATGAACGCCCACGTCTCCAAACCCATCGACCCGGAAAAGCTGGCGAAGGTGCTGGCCAAGGTGATGCGATAAGGGCGGCCGCAGGTGGCCGATGCACCGGCGCGCGGCTGACGCCGCGCTTTACAGCTTGCCGCCTCACTCAAACCGAGCGCTACAACTGCCGACGACGCCTTCTGACCATAATCATGCCATTCGATCGGCCATCCCGAATCAGCTCATGCGCATCGTTACCCGCATCGTTCGCGCGCCCCATAACGTACGGGGGCCGCTGATTAGCGGCCCCCCGTTTACGTATACGTTTACGCTTGCACTACTCAGCCAGCTTCTTCGCCAGCAGCTGGTTGATGATCTTCGGATTGCCCTGGCCGCGCATCTCCTTCATGCACTGACCCACGAAGAACCCGATGACCTTCGTGTTGCCTTCCTTGTAGCGGGCAACCTCGTCGGGGTTCGCCGCGATGATGGCATCCACAACGGCCTCGATGGCGCCGGTGTCCGACACCTGCTTCATGCCGCGCTCCTCGACGATAGCCAAGGGATCCTTGTCCTCATCCATGATGGCGGAGAACACCTGCTTGGCCTGCTTGGACGAGATGGCGTCCTCGGCGAGCAGCTTCACCAGCTCCACCGCACGGGCGGGCGTGAGCGGGCTTTGCGCAAGGTCGGCATCCTCGCTGGCGTTCAGCCATGCGGTGACGTCGTTGATGGCCAGGTTGGCAACAGGCTTCGCCAGCTTGGCGGCATCCTTGCCCGCAACCTCCATGCACGCCTCGAAGAAATCGGCCGTAGCGCGATGATCGACCAGGTGGCGAGCATCGTAGGCGGACAGGCCGAACTCATCGGCGAAGCGGGCGGCCTTCTGGTCGGGCAGCTCGGGCAGCTTGGCGCGAACGCCTTCGATGAACTCGTCGGAAAGGTCGTAGGGCGCCAAGTCGGGCTCGGGGAACAGGCGGTAGTCGTCAGCGGTTTCCTTCACGCGCATGACGATGGTGTGCTTCATGGTGGGATCCCAATGGCGGGTTTCCTGGTAGATCTGACCGCCCTCTTCCAGAACCTCGGCCTGACGGCAGATCTCATAGGCCAAGCCGTCGTGCAGATTCTTGAAGGAGTTCATGTTCTTCAGCTCGGTCTTCACGCCCAGCTTCGTGGAGCCGCGGCGGCGCAGGCTGACGTTGCCGTCGCAGCGCATGGAGCCTTCCTCCATGGAGCAGTCGGAGATGCCGATGGCCAGATAGATCTGACGTAGCTTCTGCATGAACAGGCGCGCCTCCTCGGGCGTGCGCAGGTCGGGCTCGGTGACCAACTCGATGAGCGGCGTGCCGGCGCGGTTGTAGTCCACCAGCGAATGCGTGGCGCCCGCGATACGGCCCTCGTCGCCGCCGATGTGGATCATCTTGCCGGCGTCTTCCTCCATGTGGATGCGCGTGATGCCCACGTGCGCCGTGTAGCCGGAATCGGTGACGGTGACGTTCTCGCACGCCTCACCCGGCTTCAGGCCGGCGATATCACCGCGCTCCTTAGCTGCCGGACCGTCGACGTCCAGATCAAGATGGCCGCGCATGCAGAACGCCACCGGACCCTGCGTGGTCTGGAAGTTCTTGGCCATGTCGGGGTACATGTAGTTCTTGCGGTAGAACATGCTGTGCTTCTCGATGTCGCAGTTCGTGGCCAGACCGGCAAGCACGATGGACTCGATAGCGGCCTTGTTCGGCACGGGCAGAGCGCCCGGGAGGCCCAGGCACACCGGGCAGGTGTGCGTGTTCGGGTCGGCGCCGAACTCAAGCTTGCAGCCGCAGAACATCTTCGTGTTCAACGTGGTCAGCTCGGCATGGATCTCCAAGCCGATGACCGCCTCCCAATCTTGCAGCACTTCTTCGAGCTTACGCATTAGCAACGCACCTCCGAACCCTTCATCATCCCAAGGGCCTGCGCCCCGCTTCGCGGTGCTCGGCCTGCAACAGTCCACTGGACTGTTGCATCTTGCAGCACTTCTTCGAGCTTACGCATTACTCAACCACCTTCCCGTCGGCGAAGTTCGGGGCCACGGGGGCTTTGCCGTAGGCGGCCTCGAGCGCCATGGCGGCGCGGAACATGTTCTCGTCCTTGAACTGCGGGGCGATCAGCTGCACGCCCACGGGCATGCCGCTTTGCGCGCCCAAGCCGCACGGCACGCTCATGCCGCCGTTGCCGGCGATGTTGATGGAGATGGTGAACACGTCGGACAGGTACATGGTTGCCGGATCGGCGATCTCGCCGAACTTGAACGCCGTGGCCGGGGCCGTGGGCGCCATGATGACGTCACACTGCTCGTAGGCGTTGCGGTAGTCCTGCGTGATGAGCGTGCGGACCTGCTGGGCCGGGTAGTAGTACTGCTCGTACACGCCGGCGGAAAGCAGGTAGCTGCCCAGCATGATGCGGCGCTTCGCCTCTTCGCCGAAGCCATGGGCTCGGCTTGCCTCGTACTGGCTGCCCAGGTCCTTGTGGCCTTCCTCGCAGTAGCCGTAGCGCACGCTGTCGAAGCGGGCCAGGTTAGAGAACGCCTCGCACGGGCCCAGCACGTAGTAGGCGCTGATGGCGGCGTCGATATGCGGCAGGTCGACCTCGACGATGGTGGCGCCGGCAGCCTCGAGCTTGGCAGCGGCCTCGGACACGCGCTCCGAAACCTCGGAGGACAGGCCCTTGGCGTCCATGAAGCTGCGCACCACGCCGACGCGCATGCCCGCGACATCCTGCTGGCATGCAGCGCGGAAGCCGGCCTTCACGTCCTGCGACGTGCAGTCCAGGGGGTCATGGCCGCACAGGGCGTCCATAGCGGCGGCGGCATCCTCGACGCTGCGCGCGAACGGGCCTACCTGGTCGAGCGAACTGCCGAAGGCCACGACGCCGTAACGGCTGACCGTGCCGTAGGTGGGCTTGACGCCCACGATGCCGCAGAAGCTGGCAGGCTGGCGGATGGAGCCGCCCGTGTCGGAACCCAGCGTGACGCATGCCATGCCCGCAGCGACCGCCGCCGCAGAGCCGCCCGAGCTGCCGCCCGGAACACGACCCAGATCCCACGGGTTGCGCGTGGGGCCGAACGCGGAGGACTCAGTGGTGGAGCCGAACGCGAACTCGTCCATGTTCAGCTTGCCCAGCGGCACGCCACCGGCGTCGATGATGCGCTGCACGCACGTTGCGGTGTACGGGGACACGTAATTTTCCAGCATGCGGGAGGAGCAGGTGGTGTGCGTGCCCGTCATGTTCATGTTGTCCTTGAACGCCACCGGCACGCCGGCCAACGGGCCGAGTGCATCGAACGTGCCGTCGGCGATTGTCTGATCAACGCGCTGCGCGGCGGCCATGGCGGCCTCGGAGGTGACCTCCAGGAACGCATGCACCTGAGAATCGGCCTGCGCGATGCGGTCCAGGCTTGCCTGCGCGACCTCGCAGGCGGTGAACTGCTTGGATGCCAGACCCTCGCGGATCTGCGCGATGCCCATATCGGAGATGGCCATTACGCATCGCCTCCTTCGCCCAGGATGGACGGGATCAAGAAGCTGCCGTCCTGCTGCTTCGGCGCGTTCTCAAGCGCAACCTGCTGCGTGAACGATTCGGTTTCCACGTCCTCGCGCATGACGTTGGACAGGCTTCCGATGGGATGGAACGTAGGCTCCACGCCCTCGAGGTCCAGCTGCTTGATGGACTGCAGCGTTTCGATGATGTTGTTCAGATCGACCGTCATCTCGGAGAGCTCCTCCCCGGAAAGGCCGATACGCGCGTATTCCGCGATTCCGCGGACCTCGCGCTCGGTAAGGTATTGGGTCATTGGTTTCTTTCCTTTCGATTCCAACGCACGTGTTAGCGGCTACGCTGCAAAACGACGACTACCCCGCATCCGATTGCCGCCAGCACAATCGCGACACTTGCGGACGCGCCCGGGGAAGCCGACACAATGGCGGCGCCTGCGGACACGCCGGGGAAGCCGGCGCAGCTCAGCTTCACGCACGCTGAAAGCGGTTAGACCGTTAACTTGGCTATGATAGCAAACAAGCCCACCCATCAGGCCGCAAACCCTCAGGCGACAGCGATTCGATAGACACGGAACCCAGCCCCATCGCGACGCTGACCGCTACGCAATGCCAGCGAGCTTCAAGTCTTCATCTACCAGATGGCGAAGATATTCCGACCGCTTCATTCCCAGCTGCGCTGCGCGGATGTCGATGAGCAGGATTTTATTCACCGGCTCCTTAAACCCCACCTGCTTCATTTCCTCATCGAACATGAGCGGGCGGCCGGGACCATATGTAACCGGCCCGCTAGGTTCTCCATGCAAGATGCCGGCAGCGGCATCCGCCTCCCATTGGTCAAGCTGTTCAGGCGTAATGCCGAATTCTTTTTTGATTTCATCCGCAGACATTGCCATGCCTACCGCCTCCTTGCCAATAGCCCAAGTTCGAACAGCACTCTTTTCGTTGGCGGCTCCATTGCATGGTAAATCACTACCGCAGAAGGTTTTTGGGAGCCGATTAACTCAACAACCCTTCCGTCTTCCGTAAGCCCGATAGCAACGACTTGGTCTTCATACGGAGCCTTTCGGTGCTGCGACGCCATTCGATTTTCCCAGGCAAACCGTATGCTCTCCTCACTTAGGCCGTGCTTAAATGCATGCTCTGCAACGACGAGTCTGCTCATTAATGCCTCGAATTTCGTACAACGATATTTTAGCATGCCTTATCTGCGAAAACTATCGTTGCATTCCGTGGTTTCGAGGATCTTGCAGCATATGCGAAAGGCCGCATCGCCTTCGAAACGGCGATGCGGCCTTAGCAGCTGCGGGAAGCCCGCGAGCTCATCAAACGACGTCGCAGACGTCGCCCCCAGGCGGGCGCAGCGAATTCCGAACAGGTCGAGCTATCTCCACTCCGCCCAGATCACGTCGCCGCGCTCGGGGGCCTTAATGCCCGGGCCGTTGGGCAACATATAGTAGGCGTTGGCCTCGAAGCTCTCCGGGCTGCCGGGGCGCCCGGGCACGGGCCAGGCGCGCAGCGTGCCGTCCTCGGCACGCTCGGCACGCAGCAGCTTGATGCCGAAGAACTCGGGCTCGCCGGGCTTGTGCGCAGGATGCTCCGCGGGCCTATCCTCGCCGCGGACCGTGCCGCCATGCCCCTTCGGGCCGTGCCCACCCGCCGGGAACGCCTCAGCCAGCACCATGGGCGTGCGCGGAACCTCGGGATCCAGGCCCGAGAACGCGCGCATGAGCGGACGCAGGTAGAAGTTCAGCGTGAACGACGCGCCGGCGCTGGGGCCCGAGATGCCCACAATGGGCGTGCCGTCGACGATTGCAAAGCTGGAATGGTGCCCTGGGCCGTGGTTCGTCTGATGGCAGATCATCTGCCCCATCTGCTCCATGACCTCGCAAGACCAGTCGTCGCTTCCCTTCGACGACCCGGCGTTGAGCACCACGATGTCGGCCTGCTCGACGGCTTGCGCGATGGCCTCCTCGATAGCGTCGCGGCGATCGGGAACGATGTCGAACGGGATGAAGCACCCGCCCCACTGCTCGCACTTCGCCTTCACAAGCACGCTGTTCGTCTCGAAGTTGCGCCCGCGGGCGGCGAAGGATGCAGCGCGCTCGGGGTCGAACGGCACGCCGGGGGCCACCAGCTCGTTGCCCGTGGGGATGAACGCCACACGCGGGCGGCGCACCACCGGCACCGACCCGTTGTTGCCTGAACCCATGCGCGCCGCCAGGTCGGGCGTGATCAGCTGGCCTGCACGGCCCAGCACGTCGCCGCGACGCATGGCGCTGCCCACCGGACGCGTGCCCGCACCGGGCTTCGACGGCGCCGCGTCGATGACCACATGCTGCTCATCTGCGGAAACCTTCGCATGTTCGATGACGATGGCCGTGTCAAACCCCTCGGGCATGGCGACTCCGGTGTTGGCGAACTCCCAATCCCGGCCGCGCACCCACGAGCTGGTGTCGGGCACTTCGCCATCTACCAGGTCGGCAAAATCGGACCAGTGCAGCGCGATGGAATCCATGGCGCAGGTGAGCGCGCTCGGCATGTCGTTCACGGCGCACACGTCGTACGCCAGCACGCGCCCCACCGATTCCGCCAGGGAAACGCGCTCCACCAGCTTGCGTTCCACCTTGCCCACATGGAATTTCCCGGCATCGACGCCTTTTGCCTGCGCCTGCACGCCGCGCCAGCCGAAGCCCTCCGGCCGTGCGTCCAACGCCGCCAACGTCGCCGCAACCGCCTCCTCGCGCGACAGCTGTATATGTTGCGAATGGTCCTTCATGGCCGCCTCTTTCCCTGATGCTCAGCACGAAGCCGACGCATTGCGCGCACGCAACCCGCCGCCCGGCACCCGACCGCCCGGATGACGACGAGGCGCAACACGCGCGTCGCCCGCTCGCGCCGGGGACTTGCCCTCGGCAAGCTATTCTCGGTTGAATACAACCCAAACTATAGTCCAACTTCATGCGTTTGCGTGCCTTTCATTTGGATTCGGAATCGAATGCCCATGACGCTTGCATCGGCGCTTCGCCACGGCGTATACTGCCCCCTCGTAAAGGAGCGCGGGTGACCCGGAACAAGTCCAGGCATCCAGCCTCGCAGCAAAGAAACGAAAGGCGCTGACGTGACCGTATCGGTTGGTTCGTGCCCCGCAGAACGTGACGCGCGCTTGCGCGTGGGGTTCGTGGGAGCCGGCAAAATCGGGTTCGCCCTGGGAACGCATCTGTTCGAACACGGTTCGAAAGTCTCAGGTTATGCAAGCCGCACGCAAAAGGCGGCGCTTTGGGCATCGCAGTGCACGCATTCCGTTTCCTTTTCCTCGCTGCAAGCGCTTCTTGATTCCACGGACCTCATCTTCATAACCGTGCCCGATGGCGCCATCGCCGAAACGGCAGGCCAGCTGGCCGATGCCGCGGCGAGCACGCCGGCAGGCGACCTTTCCGGGAAACTGGTGTGCCACGCAAGCGGCGCGCTGACCTCCGGAGAACTCGACGCATGCCGAAAAGCCGGGGCAGCCTGCGCGAGCGTTCACCCGCTGTGCGCCGTGCCCGACGTCCCGACCAGCGCCGATGCGCCCGATCGCCTTGCAGGCATGTTCTTCACGCTTGAAGGCGACCAGGCCGCGGTCGACGCGGCGGGCGCGCTGCTGGATGCGGCGGGCAATCCGCACTGCACCATCGCGGCCGACGCAAAGGTGCGCTACCACGCCGCGGCGGTGTTCCTGAGCAATCTGGTGTGCGGCCTTGCCTCCGAGGGGCTGGGCATCCTGGAGGGCTGCGGGTTCACGCCCGAGCAGGCCCTGCAGGCAGCCGGCCCCCTGTTCACCGGCAATTGCGCCGCCATCGCGCAAAAGGGCCCGCAAAACGCCCTGTCCGGCCCTATCGAGCGCAACGACCTTGAAACGGTGCGCAAGCATCTGGCCGCATTGGACGGGCAAGCGCGCGAAACCTACGCCACGCTGTCGCTTTCCGTTTGCGAACTGGCCGCGCGGCGCCACCCCGAGCGCGATCACGCTCCGATGAGGAATCTGCTGGAATCAGCACAAACCCGCAGGTAAAGCGAAGGAGAAAGACCCATGAAGAACACCGTGGCAACGTTCGCCCAGGCCAAGGCCGAGGGCCGCAAGCTCGCCATGCTCACGGCCTATGACTATTCCACCGCAAAGCTCGAGGACGAGGCCGGCATCGACGGCATCCTCATCGGCGACTCGCTGGGCAACGTGGTGCTCGGTTACGAGGACACCCTGTCCGTGACCGTTGAGGACATGATCCACCACAGCGCCGCCGTCGCCCGCGGCGCCAAGAACGCGCTGATCGTCTGTGACATGCCGTTTCTGTCCTACGAGGTCAGCGTGCCCGACGCCGTGCGCAACGCCGGCCGCCTGCTCAAGGAAGGCCGCGCGAACTGCGTGAAGTTGGAAGGCGGCGAAGAAGTATGCCCGCAGGTTGCCGCGATGGTGGCCGCCGGCATCCCCGTCATGGGGCACCTGGGCCTGACGCCGCAGTCCATCAACGCGTTCGGCGGCTTCAAGGTGCAGGGCAAAAGCGAGGCCGCTGCCCGCAAGCTGATCTCCGACGCGAAGGCGCTTGAGGCCGCCGGCGCGTTCGCCATCGTGCTCGAGGCCGTGCCCGCCAAGCTTGCCGCCCTGGTCACCAAGGAAGTGGGCGTTCCCACCATCGGCATCGGCGCCGGCGCCGGCTGCGACGGCCAAATCCTCGTCTACCAGGACATGCTGGGCATGTTCAGCGACTTCTGCCCGAAATTCGTCAAGCGCTTCGCAAATGTGGGAGAGGCCATGCGCGACGGCTTCGCCAGCTACATCAACGAGGTGCGCGAGGGTTCCTTCCCCTCTGCCGAGCACACGTTCAAGATCGACGACGAAGTGCTCGAGAAGCTGTACTAGCCGATAACGGGCGGGCGCGACTCGGCCGAGATGCCCCGGCGCGCCCGCCTTCCCAAACGATTCGCAGGCACTCTGCATCCCGTGGCGCGACGAACGCCGACGCGCCCGGATGCGCCGCGAGTCGCTCAGGACCCTAACACGACAAACCGCGCGTCGAAGCGCCCAGATGTGCTACATCCACGGCACTTCGACTCCCGCCGCCTCACGATTTACCGAACCCGAAAGGAAACCTACTGAAATGCTTACCGTTGCCACCACCCCTGAACAGGCGAAACAGGTTATCAGCGAGTGGAAGGCGCAAGGCCTGACCGTGGGCCTCGTGCCCACCATGGGCTACCTGCACGAGGGCCACGAGAGCCTGATCAAGCGCGCCGTCGCCGAGAACGACCGCGTCATGGTCAGCGTGTTCGTCAACCCCATCCAGTTCGCCCCGGGCGAGGACCTGGAAACCTACCCGCGCGATTTCGAGGCCGACAAGCGCCTGATCGAGGGCGCCGGCGCCACGCTGGTGTTCCATCCCGAGCCCGCCGACCTGTACTTCCCCGATGCGTGCACCTACGTCAACGTCGAGGGCATCACCGCCGAGCTGTGCGGCAAGACGCGTCCGACGCATTTCCGCGGCGTGTGCACCGTTGTTAACAAGCTCATGAACATCTCCCAGGCCGACCGCGCCTACTTCGGCCAGAAGGACGCCCAGCAGCTGGCCGTCATCCGCCGCATGGTGCGCGACCTGAACATGAACGTGCAAGTTGTGGGCTGCCCCATCGTGCGCGAGGAGGACGGTCTGGCGAAAAGCTCGCGCAACACCTACCTGTCCGCCGAAGAGCGCACCGCCGCGCTCGTGCTCTCGCGCGCCGTGGCCGAGGGCCAGCGCCTGATGGAGGCCGGCGAGCGCTCCGCCGCCACGGTGCTGGATGCCATGAAGCAGCTTATCGGGGCCGAGCCCCTGGCGCGCATCGACTACGTCGAGATGGTGTCGTGGGACGGCATCAAGCCCGTTGAGACCGTCGACGGCCCGGTTCTGGTGGCCATGGCCGTCTACATCGGCAAGACGCGCCTTATCGACAACTTCATCTTCGGCGAATAATTTCAATCTCCAAAACCTACGAAAGGACCAACCACCGTGTTCTCTACCATGCTGAAAGGCAAGATCCACCGCGCCACCGTCGTCCAGGCCGAGCTTGACTACGTGGGCAGCATCACCGTCGACGAGGACCTGATGGACGCTGCCGGAATCCGCGAGTACGAGCAGGTGCAAATCGTCGACGTGAACAACGGCCAGCGTTTCGAGACCTACGTCATCGCAGGTCAGCGCGGCAGCGGCATGATCTGCCTCAACGGCGCCGCCGCTCGCTGCGTCTCGGTGGGCGACAAGGTGATCATCATGTGCTACGCCCTGATGACCCCCGAAGAGGCCGACGCGAACCCGCCGCGCGTGGTGTTCGTCGACGACGACAACCGCCCCGAGCGCATCACGCGCTACGAGCGCCATGGCCGACTGGAGGACATGGATCGCTAGCGCGCCGACAGAATCGGGCGCTTAGCGCTACGTCCCCGAAGCGGTCCGCGCAAAGCGCACGGACCGCCAGCGTGCTTTGACGGAATGACGGTCAGGGTTACGTCGCCAAAGCGGCTCGAAGCTCAAAGACAAAGGCGTCGGAAACAAACAGAGGCCGGGATGCGCAGAGCAGCTGCGCATCCCGGCCTCTTGCTTTGTTGAAACGGTGCTAGCTTTTAGTGCACCTGCACAAGAGAGAAGACGTCGGCATCGGTAACCTTGGCGATTGCCTGGCGCGGATTCAAGAACGCCAGCTCCATGAGGAAGCCCATGCCTGCCAACGAGGCGCCGAACTGCTTGATGAGCTTGGCCTGCGCCTCGGCGGTGCCGCCCGTAGCGACCAGGTCGTCAACGATCAGCACCACGTCTTCGGGATCGATGGCGTCGGCGTGGATCTGCAGCTCGTCGCTTCCGTACTCCAAGTCATAGCTTTCGCTGCGAACCTCGCGCGGCAGCTTACCCGGCTTGCGCGCGGGCACGAAACCGGCATGCAGGCGATACGCCACCGGCGCGCCGATCATAAAGCCTCGAGCCTCGGCGCCGACAACCTTGGTCACGCCCGCATCCTTAAAGTGCTCGGCGATGGCATCGATGGTGGCCTCGAAGCCGTCCGGGTCCTTCAGCAACGTGGTGATGTCCTTGAACACCACGCCCGGCTTCGGATAATCGACGATGTCGGTGATGCGGCCTTCAAAATCGAACGACGACATGGCGGTCCTTTCCTAGAATATGCGACCACGCCATTGTAGCGCCACCGGGCGAACCAGGCGCCGCAGCGCGCCAAAATCGGACGCTTCCGGCGTTAATGCCCACGAACCCACATGTTCGCCACGCCGAAACGCTGCAGCTCCTCGAACAAAAACGGCAGGTAATACGGCCAAGCACCGGAACCTTTGCTGGAAAAGCCCTGCGCATCGCTGAGCACCTCGACGCTCCACTCCAAGCTATCATCCTGAGCGGCATACGGCTGATAGGCCTCCTCCCATGAGGCCAGCTCGAAGCCGAGCAGCTGCCCGCGCAATGCGGCGGCGTCCTCGGGGCCCAGCTGCAAAAACTCGCGCTGCCCCATCACGCCCAGCTCCTGCTCGAGCGCTGCGCCCAGCTCATCGAACGTGATTCGCACGGTGCTGCGATTCTCCACAGAGCCGCGCATGGCCAGGTTGAACTCCACCATGCGCGCGCAGCGCAAAACGTCGAAACGCCGGTCCACGCGCATGCCCTCATCTACATCGTGCTGGCCCACGATAAGCTGCTCACCCGAACGGGCTCGATAACACCCCGCCGGGACCAGCGAGTCGCCATCAATGCGCAAAATGCCGTCGACATCGAACTTCGCGCCCGAGGGCAGCGGCTTCCATTGCGCGTACGAGTCGGAACGCTCGCCCAGGCGCCGCAATGCGCGGCGGCATTTCCCCAGGTTGCCGCGATAATAGTCGAACCCATCGTCAAGAGCCGCCTCGAAGTTCGCCGCCGCCTGCACGTAATACGCCTGCGCCAGCGCATAATCCCGCGCACAGCCGCGCCCGTATTCGAAACAACCCCCGAGCCTGAAGGCCGAGCTTCCCAGCCAATCGGGCTCATTGCGGCCCTGCGCAAGCCGATGCGCCTTGCCGTACAGCGCAAACGCCTGGATATCTGCAGCCGATTCGTCCTCAACGTCGATATTGCGCCAATACAGCATGTCGCCGAGCTTGTACAACGCTTCCGGATGTTCGCAAAACGCCGCCTGTTCGAACAGCTCCAATGCCTGTTCGGCATCCTCTTCACCCAAACGTCCGTATTCGTAGATGTAACCAAGGTTCACCGCGGCTTGCGGATTGCCGAAGCTCAGGCTCTTCTCGTAGAACTGTCGCGCCGCCTCGAAGCACCGCTTGTCATCGGAGGCAAGCCCGTCGTTGTAAAACCGCGCGCCGATATCCAACGACAAGCCGCCGCGTTGCTGGCTGTCGCGCGCTTCGTCGTATGAGGGGTCAAGATTGCGTAGGTCCATGTGGTTCCCTTCAAGGTATACCGTTCCACCATAGCAGAGAATCAGCAAGGACGGCCCGAAGCTGCTATGTGCAGGAGGGAACGGGGCGAACGCGATGCCGCTATTCGTAATCCTGCAGGAGCTCATGCAGGTAACCGGCATACCCTTGTCGCAAGCTTGACGGCGACTCAACCGTGATCTGACCGGCGAACTGGGCTATCCAGCCGAAGAACACCGGCGTCGCCATGGCTGCCACGCTTACGCGGGCAGTGCCGTCGCCCATATCGCTCACGCGCGCGTCCTTCCCGAAGCGATCGATCACGACGTTCATGGCGCTTTCCCTCACGCGCAATACCGCACGCACCGAGCTGCCCGAGAACATGCCGAACACGCGCCGGTCGTACTCGTCCGCGTCGAACGTGGCAATGCGGGCGTTTCGCGTTGCGCGCTGCTGCGTCACGTGGATGTCGCACATGCGGTCGACGCGGTAGTTGGCGAAGTCGTCGTACTTCTCGCTGTAGCAGACCAGGTAGTAGAAGCCGTCGGAGTACATCAGCTGCACCGGCGTTTGGGTGTACGGCTGGCCACCGTGGCGCAGCTGCACCCGAGCGGAGCAATCGTAGCCGGTGTATTTGAACGACAGCATGCGCTTGGCGGCGATGGCTTCTTGGATGACGTCGACGTTGCGGAACACGCTATCGTTTTGGCTTTTCACGCGCCCGCCCACGTGCACGTGCTTTTCCAGGCCTTTCACCTGGTGCTTCGAGCCCAGGCTTTTAATGGAGCGAACGAGCGAGGTCGATTGCCGTGCCGTGATGAAGCGGCTTCCCTGAACCGCATCGATGAGCAGCAGCAGCTCGGATTTGGTGAACGGTCGCTTGGCCAGGAAGTAGCGCACGGGCTTGACGTGTTGCCGCCGAATCTCGATGCCTGCGTTGTTCAGCGCCTCGAAATCGCGATACAGCGCCTTGCGCTCCGCGGATACGCCCGCTGTCTCCAGCTCCTCGAGAATCTGCTCGAGCGTCAGCCCCTGCTCGTCGTCGGTGTTCTCGAACATGATTTTCAACAGCGCCAACAAACGCTCTTTGCTGACTTCCTTCGCCATACAGACCCCTCACGCAGCTTCCTTCGCGCACATTGCGCACCTTCATATGATAGGCGATTGAGTGAGTGAGTGAGTGAGTGAGTGAGTGAGTGAGTGAGTGAGTGAGTGAGTGAGTGATGGTCACGCAGGCAACCCTATGCTGCTGGCGGGAAACTGGCATTTGCAGCGAAAATCCGCCTGAAGTCCTCAAGGTATGGGCCGGTTATGCCCAGTCTGCAAACCTCATCGAAGCTGGCAATGCCGAAGCTTTCCAGATAGTCGCGCACGTCGTAAGCCACGGCATTCTTATCGCCCAGCATGCCCTCGTCGTACAGCTCGCCAATGGCAACGGCAGCGCCCATGCGGAAAAACTCCTGGAACATGCCCTCCAGCTGCGCAGAGGAAACCTTCTCGTGCGATGACGCATCGTCTGCGGTTTCGTTCGATCCCCCGCCCAGCAGCAGGTCTTCGGCGGCATACTGCTCGGTCGCCCGATCATACGGCGCGTACGCGCCGTACCCGTCGACCAGAAACTCGCCCTCGTCGAAAGAGAGAGGCCGCGAGACACGCTCGCCCGCAAAGGTCTGAACTTGCCCTGGCTGCCCCTGGATTGCGCGGCGCACGGACCGTGAGGCGCCCTGGCTTGCAAAGGCCTGAGCCCGCCCGGCCGAACCCTCGAGTGCACAGCGTGCGGGCTGCGGACGTCCTTCCATACGCGCATGGCGGCCATGGGATACCTTCGAATCAATTGCAAATGCTCCGAACATGGACGTGTGCTTCTTGGCGAACATTTCAGGCTCCTTACCTGCGTGTTTCTTAGTTGATGCTTCGCATGGTACGCCGTCCCGATGATTTAACTGTCCCATCCAAGGGACTCGAGAAAAGTTCGCCGGTTTTTCTCGAGTCCCCCGTGAATGCTGAATGGAAACCCCTATATGAGAGACACCCGCAAAGCCTGGTTGCAGCGGAAGACGGCTTCATAAAGAAGCAGCCTCACGGGTCTAACTGCACCGGGAAACGACCTCGCGAAGAGACGGGCCTCAGAAGCCTAGTCGTAGCAGGAGACGAACTCCTAAAGAAACAATCCCACAAGCCTAGTTGTTGCAGGAGGTAGCCTCACAAGGAAGCAGCCTCACAAGCTTAGCCGTTGCTGAAGACGACCTCGCACAGAAGCGGGTCTCATAAGCTTAGTTGTAGCGATAGAACCCTTCGCCCGCGTCAACGCCCGTTTTGCCTGCGTCGATGCGCTCCTTAAGCGCCGCCGCGATCTTCGCGGGAACGGAATCGGGGTCTTTCGTGCGCGGGTCGAGCACCACGATGTTGTACACCGTGGTAAGGCCCACGATATCCAGGATACGGAACGGGCCCAAAGGCGCGCCCGTGCCCAGCATCCACGTTTTGTCGATAGTCTCCGGATCGGCGACACCGGTTGCATACAGCGCCTCAGCAGCGTTCAGGAACGGCACGAGCATGCTGTTCAGGATATAGCCGGGCTGCTCCTTGTGCAGCTGCAACGGAACCATGCCCAGATCGGCGGCGAAACGAACCACCTCGTCGTAAGCAGCCTGATCGGTTCCGGGATGCCCCATGACCTCGGCAGTGTTGTTGCGCCAGATGCGATTGGCGAAATGCAGCGCCAAGAACTTCTCGGGGCGACCCGTGGATGCCGCGATCTGGCTAGGCAGCAGCGTGGAGGAGTTGGTGACGAGGATGGTGCTTTCCGGCAGATACTTTGCCAGCTCCGCGTAGAACGCATCCTTTTGCTTGGGGTCCTCCGCAATGGCCTCGATCACCAGGTCGGCATCCTTTGCCGCAGCCTCATAGCTGGTGGTGAACACGATGCCCTCGAACGCCTGCTGCGCGCGCTGCTTGAGCTGCTCGATTTCTTCAACGGAAAGCTCAGGCGTATCGGCCAAGCCACGGCAATACGCCGCGGGATCGATTTTCATCGCCTCGAGCGTTGCCAGATAGGTTTGACGCAGCTGCTCGAACTTCGGCTTCGCGCGCTCGACGGACCCTTCGCTTCGCAGCCACACCGTAACGGCGAAACCCTTGTATGCCGCCTGATATGCGATCTGGCTTCCCAGCACTCCGCCACCGGCGACGACAACGTTCTTGATAGTCATATCCGACCTCCAATCCGCGCGTATGTTCATCTTGCTTATGGCGCGAGACCGGATTGTGGCCCCGCGCCATAAGCCTAGCACGCCTCTAGGAAGCCACATCGATTTGTCACGCAAACGGTGGCAATTCGTTGCAACCGGCCTTTACCATCCGCCGTTACGAAGAATAGCCGCCGACGAGCACCCGAAACCCGCCGCTCGCCCATATGCCCAGCAGCGGCGACGGCAAGCATACAGCCGGCGAACCGGCTAGAACTCGTCGAGCAGCTCGTCAGCAAAGCCCACGCGATAGTTCGCAAACACCACGCCGTCGCCTTCCTGCGTGGCATCCAGGTCCACATCGGCGACGATAACGAAATCGTTATCGCCCGCCTCGTCATGGAAGATCTGACGCACGTGCCACACGCGCAGCTCCTCCTCATCCGCCTCGTCGAACATGAGATAGGCCTTCGAGCGCGCGTCGGCGTCCAGCAGAATCTCCTCATGCGTCTCGTAATACTCGTCCAAGGCCTGCATCCAGGCACGCTCGCCGAAGCCCCAATCGCCATCGGCCTCGCCAAGCCCCGCCGCATCGCGATGAGCTGCCATGCGGACGCGGCTGAACAGGGCGTTGCGCACGAGCACGGTGAGCCCGCGTCGGTCGCGCACGACCGCTTCGACGCCGGCGGCGTCGGGCGGGGCGGCGTCCAGCACCGCTCCGGCGTTCTCCCACTCGTCCACCAAGCTGCTATCGACGCCGCGCACGATCAAGCCCAGCCAAGCAATGATGTCCTTCAGCTGCTCGGTGCGCTTATCCTCGGGGATGGTGCGGTCAAGGCCGCGGAACGCCTCGGACAGGTAGCGCAGCAAGATACCCTCGTAGCGCATAATGCCGAGCTTCTGGATGTACCCCTTGAAGTCCGCCGCGCTTTCCAGCATGTCGCGCAGCACCGATTTCGGCCGCAGGCAATAATCGCGCGCCCACGGCACCGCATCGCAGTACTTCGAGAACGCCGCATCCAGCAGGTCCTCCAGTGGCTTGGGATACGTGACATCGGCAATGCGCTCCAAACGCTCGTCGTAGTCCACGCCGTCCATCTTCATCTCCGCCATGGCTGCATCGCGCGCCTTGCGCTCCTGCGCGCGCAGCACCTGCCGCGGGTCCTCCAAAGTTGCCTCGACCATGGACACCAGGTCGAACGCATATTCGGGGCTTTCGGGGTCGAGCAGCTCCAGCGCCGCCAGCAAAAACGGCGACAACGGCTGATCGAGCGCAAAGTCCTCCGGCAGGTCCATGGTGACCGAGTACACGTCCTCGCCGTTCTCGTCCACCTCATGCACCACCACATCGGCATCGATGAGCGTTTGCAGCACCTCGGCGGCGCGCACGTGCAGCTTGACCTTCTCCTCCGCCGGCTGCAGCGAATCCTCGATAAGCTGGTCGACGCGGGCGCGGGCGTTGCCGCCCTGCTCCACTTCGGCCAACACCATGGAATGCGTGATGCGCATACGCGGCGTCAGCTGCTCGGGAACCGATTCGATGAGCTTGTTGAACGTGTCCTCGTTCCAGTTCACGAAGTTCTCGGGCGGACGCTTCTTCTTGATCTTCTTGAGCTTCTTCGGATCGCCGGCAGCTTTCACCTCGGCCTTGTGATTCTCAATCTCGTGCTCGGGAGCCTCGGCTATGACCACGCCCTCGGTATCGAAGCCCGAGCGGCCTGCGCGACCGGCGATTTGATGGAACTCACGGCTGCGCAGGCGGCGCATCTTGCGACCGTCGAACTTAGTGAGCTGCGTGAGCACCACCGTGTGGATGGGCACGTTGATACCGACGCCTAGCGTGTCGGTGCCGCAGATGACGGGCAGCAGGCCCTGCTGCGCAAGCTTTTCCACCAGCAGGCGGTAACGCGGCAGCATGCCGGCATGGTGCACGCCCACGCCGCAGCCCAGCAGGCGCTTCAGCGTTTTGCCGAACGCCGTGGAGAACTGCGCGCCCTTCATGGCCTCCTTGACCGCCTCGCGCTGCTCCTTGGTTGCCACGCCGTAGCTTGCCAGGTTCTGCGCACTGGTAAGCGCCGCATCCTGCGAGAAATGGACGACGTACAGCGGGCCCTCGTCCTTACGCAGCGCAAGCTCGACCGTTCCCTCGAGCGGGGTGAGCGCGTATTCGTACGACAACGGCACCGGACGCGGGGCGTCGGTGACGTTCGAGACATCGCGCGTGGTTTGACGGCGCAGCAGATCGGCGATCTGCGTGACGTCGCCCAGCGTGGCGCTCATGAGCAAGAACTGCGTCTTCGGCAGCGTGAGCAGCGGCACCTGCCATGCCCAGCCGCGGTCGGTATCGCTAAAGAAATGGAACTCGTCCATGGCAACGCTGTGGACGAGGGCATCCGGTCCTTCGCGCAGCGCCTGGTTCGCCAAAATCTCCTCGGTACAGCAGATGACGGGCGCCTCGGTGTTGATATGGACATCGCCCGTGATCATGCCCACGTTGTCGCGGCCGAGCAGCTCCACCAGATTAAAGAACTTCTCGCTGACCAGCGCTTTAATAGGCGCCGTGTAATACGATGTCTCGCCGAAGCACATGGCCATGAAGTGCATGCCCAGCGCGACCAGGCTTTTGCCGCTGCCTGTGGGAGTGCCCAAAATGACGTGGTCGCCCACCATGAGCGACATGAGCGCTTCCTCCTGGTGGGGCCACAGCTCGATGCCGCGGTCAGCAACCCAGTTGGTGAACGCCTCGAACGCCTCTTCCTCAGTGAGCTCCGGGTTCGTATCGTACAGATGGTAAGCCAGCGCGCCCAACTCGCCGGGCTCGTGGCCTTCGGCTTGCGCGGCCAGCGTCTCGACGATGTCCTCGCCTTCGAACATATGAATATCAGCCATAGGGCGGTTCCTTCGAATTATGGCACGCGCAGCCTTTCGGCAAAGCCGCAAAGCAACGCAGCCCTTTCTTTTCCGGCGGGCACCGGCACCGATGCCCGCTTCGACTATTCCATGATTGAAAGACGCTCCGGCACCGGGCCAAAAGCACGCCTAATCGGCAACGCCCAGCACCAGCGAATCCTCATACAACGACTCGGGAGCTATATCCTGCCCTTCAGGCCACTCGACCGTATCACCGAATTCGCTCACACGGACCTTCTTGAAGTAATCCGGATCATTGAGGCGCGCAAAGTAAGGGCCGCAGTCTTTCAAAAAGGGTTTTACATCATATTCCCGGGAAGACCCGTCCGACCATTGCGCGACAACCGAAAAACTATCAGTGGCCTTAACGGACAACACCCGACAATCAACATCCCATTCCATCGAGAACATAGCATCCTCCTACTTGAGGGGAGATATCCGATAGCAAGCGCACTTACTTGATGCCAGATACCAGTTTTCTTGCAATTCCTGCTCGTGTAATGCCATCCAGGCTAGAACAAGCTTGTGCTGCTTCGAAGGCATTTTACCCCGCAATAGGTCTCCTTGCAGAGAATACACCGCCCTCATGTTTCCGTATCTCACGTGGATATGAGGCAACGAATGGTTGCCACCCGCTTCAGAATACATGGTGATGACGATCCCGTAAAACCTGCTCAGCTCAGGCATGCCCGTCCCCTTCCCAGGCGGCACGCGCCGCCTTCCCGTGATGAAGAGGATCTTGCGAACGTGGTATGGGCGAAGGCGGGACCCTTCGCCAGCTTGGGCACGGCAGACCGCCGAGCGTTCGCACTGGCTCATTGCAACCAGTATAAAAGCGAACGCCTGTACTGTCAATACAAACGTTCGCTTTTTAGATGCCGCAACGTTTATCGGGGGTAACGCCGACCAGCTATTCCGCCTTCAGGCTCACGATGCCCAGCGTGGCCTCCTGGAAGCACCAGGACTTCGAAAGCTCGGCCACCTGACGCAGCTCCATGCCGCGTAAATCCTTCTTATACGTGCGCTTCCCGCCTCCGCGCACGGTGAATGCCACGCCCATGCCGCAATCCGCCTCGACACAGGACCAGTTCAGCCCCGAGCAATAATCACGTAAGAACACGCCCTCGGGAATGCCCGCGATCATCTGGTTGTACAGGTCCCACGCGGTCCCCGGCGCTTCCGTGCCCGGAAACGCGATCGTCGCCGCCTCCCGCAAACCCGCCTGCTCCTGTTGCGCTGCCATAACGCCCCTCCTTAACGACATCGAAAACGCCAGCTCGTGGCTATTCTTTTATCAGTATTATTGCCGCTTACCTATAGCGATTCGTTATGCTCAGGATCATAAAAGGAAAGGCCGCCGTTGTTCTTTTTTAGGCCGTCCAAGTTTTGGGGTGCAGTTCACGTACGGTCGGCTCTCGTGGTTTCAAGAGGCAAAACATATCGCTAGCAAAACTTCCCCTGTACCACTGGTTCGCAGATATGCCAGGCGGGGCTTCGGTACACACTCATCTGCCCCGCCTGGCATTGCCTTTGCGTTAGAGCACCCACGCCTCGCTTTCGCGCTGCAGCTCCAACATGCGGCGGTATCTACCATCGGGCTTCTCACGCAGCTCTGCCGGGCTTCCCTGCTCCACCACACAACCGCCTTCAAGCACCACGATCTTGTCGGCATTGTCAACCGTACGCATGCGATGTGCGATAACGAGGACCGTCTTGCCTTGAAGCAGTTCAGAAAGAGCAGCTTGCACGTATGTCTCGTTTTCCACGTCAAGTGAGGCCGTTGCTTCATCGAGCAGCACGATCGGAGCGTCTTTCAGCAGGGCGCGCGCAATCGAGATACGCTGGCGTTCACCACCGGAAAGCCTGCTGCCGTTTTCCCCGATCATCGTGTCGTAGCCGTTGGGCAAACGCTCCACGAACTCGTCGCAGCGCGCCGCCCTCGCCGCAGCGAGAACCTCCTCGTTCGTAGCATCCTTCTTCCCGAGGCGAATGTTCTCACGCACGGTGTCGTCAAAGAGCACCACGTCCTGGAACACCTCGGAGAATGCAGAAAGCAGCGTTTCCGGATCGACAGTAGAGACGTCAACGCCGCCCACGAAGATCGCGCCAGAGCTTGCGTCCCAAAAACGTGAAGCGAGCTTGACAGCCGTGCTCTTGCCCGAACCGGACGCGCCCACAAGCGCTGTCACCTGCCCTTCCCGCGCCTTGAACGATACGCTGCCCAAGACGTCCTCGCCGTCGGCGTATGCGAAGCCCACGTCTTCGAAGACCACGTCATAGCCCTGAGGCTCAAACGAGGTGCTGCCCGTCTGGACCGGCTCGTTCTCGATGGCGCGCATGCGCTCCAGACTTAAGCTCATGTCCATCAGCTCGGCGATGGCCTGCAAGATTACGTTGATGGGATCGTAAACCCTTGTCACCGCCAACAGATACACGAAAAACACGAGGAAGTCGACTTGTCCCGCCACGAGCAGCACAGTACCCACCACGATGACGGATGCGATTCCCAGACGCAAGAATCCTTGGGCGGAGCACACCGCCACACCCATAGCCAGCTCGGCACCAATTTTCTCTCGCTCGAAACGATCGATGCGGCAATCAAGCTCATCCTGGAATACGCCCACCTTGTTGAGAGAGCGTATCTCACGGTGGCATTCAAGGTATTCCTGCAGCGCGTCGGCGAATGAAAGGGACGCCGCGTTCTTCTTCGCAGTATGCGACTTCTGGATATGCGCGGTCAAAAGCAACGCCACAAGCGCCACGGGGATGGGCCAGAGCGCAGATGCCGCCAGTCTCCAGTCGAACGCGAACATCATGACAGCGAACACCAGCGTCGAAGCGCCCATGCCGAAAATCTGCGGCATAGTGTGCGAGAACAGGCGCTCCTGATCGGAGCAATCCTTCATGATAACGCTCGTCAAGTCGGCCAAATCGCGCTTCCCGAAAAACGAGAGCGGAAGCAGGCGCAAACGCTCGGCGATGGAGATGCGCTTGCGGGCGCTTTCTTGGTACACCACCGTGTACGTCCCCCGATATTCCCACATTTGCGTGACAAACATCACGGCAAGTGCCGCTACAATGCCCGCTGCGTAGAGCGCCATGCCTGGCAGGCCAACTGAAGGGTTGTCCAGGTACCTGACAAAATCGCTTGCGACGAAGTACAGCACCACGATGGGCAGCATCAGCATTAGGTTCGCCAACGCACAGAACCCAGCACCGCGTATAAAATCCTTCATGCCTTGATCGGTCAAGGCAAAAGCATCTTGAATCCTACGCCACACGGCTGTCACCCCCTTCAATCCTCCACGTCGCGCTCGTTCGGTAGTCTCGCCACATGCGCGCATACAGTCCACCTTGCGCGACAAGTTCTTCGTGAGCACCCTGCTCCACGACAGAGCCACGGTCGACGACGAAGATGCGGTCCGCATTCACTACGGTTGACAGACGGTGTGCGATCATAAGCACCGTCTTGTCTTCGCAAAGCGTCGCAAGAGCGGCCTGGATCAGTGCCTCGTTTTCGGGGTCGGCAAACGCCGTTGCCTCGTCGAGAACCACGATTGGGGCTCCCTTCAGAATGGCACGCGCAAGCGCGATGCGCTGACGCTCTCCCCCGGAAAGGTACACGCCAGCTTTTCCTACCACGGTGTTCACGCCATCGGGGAACTTGGCAATGATGTCATCGCATTGGGCCGCATGAAGAGCCGCGAGCACCTCGGCATCACTCGCATTGGGGCGGCCGGCACGCACGTTATCAGCCAAGCTTCGCTTGAACAGTCGATCGTCTTGGAACACGAAAGAAACGGCACCCATCAATTCCTCGGCAGGAATGCGTCGCACATCCACCCCGCCCACCAAAACGGAACCCTCATCTGCGTCCCAAAAGCGCGGGACGAGCGACGCGAGCGTCGACTTGCCTCCGCCCGACGGCCCGACGAGAGCCACCGTCGCTCCGGCGGGAACAGATAGCGATACATCGCGAAGCGCCGGTTCCCTGGAACCGGGATACGAGAAGCTGACACCCGAAAGCTCGATGCTCGCCTCCTTCGGATGGAGAGCCTTGGCAGACTCAACCTCGACGATGGGAGCAACTTCCATGATCGTGTTCATCCGCCGCAGCGCGTCTTCGGCGATCATGACCGCCTCCGACGAATACATGACCTTCGACATCATCGTCGTCGTCATCGCCGAGAAAAACGCATAGAACAGGAAGTCAATCAGAAACGCCGGGAAATCAGGCGCGACGGAGGCAAGCACAATGCCTGCAGGTACGAGCACCGCAAAGGTCGAGTTGATCGCAACCAGCTGCACGACTTGGGGTCGTCGGCAATACTCGGTATAGTTCGTCGCCATATCGCGATAGTCGATGATCGCCTCGTGGAACGCCTTGAACGAAAGCACCGTCTGCTGGAATACCTTTACCACGGGTATGCCGCGAACGTATTCGGTTGCCGCAGCGCTCATGCGCATGAGAGCCGCCTGGTAAAGTTCCATGAAATGGCGGCCGCCTTTTTCGTCCTCGCGGCCCATCATCCACCACATCGCAGCAAAGGAAACGGCGATGGGGACAAGGCACAGAAGCCCCATCCTCCAGTCGAACAGGAACGCCACGACGAAGAAGATCACCGGGGTGGCGAAAGAGCCAACGAAATCGGGCAGCTTATGGGCGATGAGGTCTTCTGTCTGGCCTGCACACCCGTCGATCACGCGGCGCATCTCCCCCGACGAGTGCACGCTGAAATATCCCATTGGGATCCGCGCCACGTGGCGAACCATCGCTTTGCGCATATTTGCCGCAATACGGAAAGCCGCCAGATGCGAAGCCATGAGCGCACCGAAATACACGATGATGCCCAACACGGCAAACACCACAGCAAGCACAGCCCACATCGCAGCGGATGACGCTCCTGCCCAGTTCGGGTACACCGAAATCAAGTCGCGAACCACGAACCATACGCAAACAAGCGGCATCACGGTGAGCACGGCGTTTAGGATCGAAAGACCGCATCCTACATACGCCAAAACCCGCCGCTTGCCAGCAAACCCCAACAGCTCGAGAATCGCGTTTTTCTTCTTGGCGGGACCTTCCTTCCCCATGCCCTTTCCTTCCCAAGCCGTTGGAGCACCGTCTTCCGGGGTCATTGCCATAGTTACCTCCCGGTCGTAAATCTACATGCCAAGTTTGGCAAAGTGCTTCGAGAACACCTTGGTACCGATGAATCCGCCGACGAGGCCGCCAGCGATGGTGGCAGCGCCGGTAACGACGCCCATTGGGCTTAGAATCGAGTTAACGAGCGTTTGGCCGTACTCGAGGGTCATGCCAGCTTGAACGCACATCTCGGCATAAGCCTCGCCCATCATAAGGATGAGAGAGATCTGCCCCAGCCAGAAGCAGAACGTGAACGCGGCAAAGGCACAGATAAGCTTGGTCTTGGTGCGCTTCTGCGGATCGCCTGCGATAAGGTCTGCCACGATACCGCCCACGACAATGCCGACAGGACCGCTCCAGAACATGCCCATCAGAAGGCCGACAGCACCAACGATGATGCCCATGATGGCGATCGCGCCACGCTTCGGGACGCGATAGGCCAGGTACATGAACACGGTACCGGCGAACAACGCGCCTACCGTGTGAGTAAACCAGCACAGGTTGGCATTCGCGCTGAAGATAATCGAGAACACCATGAACACGAGGAACAAAAGGATGCCGAACACGGCGATAAAGACGAAGTCTTTCGGGTTCAAACCATTACGTTCCTTGGCGGCAGAACCGATTGTTGCTTTGCTTGTCATTGTGAAACCTTTCTCTTGTTACTGTATTTCCGCAAACCCGAAATTGAGCTTCAACTTCGGAAGTGTTGCCTTGTTTAAGGGGAAGCGCTCGGCGATGCGCCCGTCTTCGACCAGGGCTATCTCATCGCATGCCGAGCAGAGGAACTCATAGTCGTGCGAGACAACGCAGACGGCGATTCCCGCATCGCGCATGCGCGCGATCTGGGCATCTATTCGACGCATGTTGCGATAATCCAAGCCACTCGTAGGCTCGTCGAGAATCATCGCGCGGGCACTCGAAAGCAAGCCGGCAGCGATGGAAAGCCGTTGGCGCTCCCCGCCCGAAAGGGAGAGCGGGTGCCTGTCGGCAAGACCTTCGAGAGCAAGCGCAGCCTTTATTGCTGCAATCCGGTCCTTATTTCCTAGGCTGTCTTCCGCGCCATCCGAAGAGCACGCGCTTGCAAGCTCATCGTCGACTGTGTTGCTGAACAACTGGTATCCCGGTTCTTGCATAACCAGGTACACGCGCCCCGCCCGTTTCCTTGCGCGAAGCGGCACGTCGTCGACCTCGATCACCCCCGCCTTTTCCTTGAGAAGGCCGGCCATGCACCGGGCAAACGTCGTTTTCCCAGCCCCGTTGTGCCCCACAATACCGACGACGCTACCCGGAAGGAGGCAGAAATCGAGACCGTTCAAGACCGCAGGCGCGCCGCGGTAGCCGGCAACTACGCCGCTCATACGTACGACGGGTTTCCCGCAAGAAGGCAAGCCGGAAACGGTCGAATCGGCCACATCGGCCGAGGGCCGCACCGCCACAATAGAGTCGATTTCAGCAAGAGAGGCGGCGCGCAGCCCCATATCGGTTCTCGTTTCAAACGGCAGAGCAAGGAACTCTGCCGCCGCCCAGTCTCCTATAACCGAACCATCGCCTAAAACCACATAGCGGTCTGCGATGCCGTCAAGCCACCACAGGCGATGCTCGGAGATAAGCACGGTCTTCCCCTGACTCTTCAGAAGCGCAACCGTGCGCGCAAGATTCCGCATCGCATGCACATCGAGCGACGCGGTCGGCTCATCAAGCACGAAGATGTCAGGATGCACCGCATAGGCCGATGCCAGGATAACCGACTGCTTCTGCCCGCCGGAAAGCGCCTCGGTGCCGCGCCCGAGCAGGCCCTCAATACCGAGCGTTGCCGCTGCCTGCGCCACACGTTCAACCATTTCCTCGCGATCGATTCCGAAGTTCTCGCATCCGAAGGCGATTTCCGAGGTCACGTCGAGATTGACGAACTGGCTACGCGGGTTCTGGAACACCGACCCGACATGCGCGGAAAGCTCGCCCATCGTCCATGCGGAAACGGGTTTTCCCGCAACAAGCACCTCACCTTGAAGATCCCCTTCGTACATAAGAGGAATAAGCGCATTAACGAGGCGCGTAAGCGTTGTCTTGCCACATCCTGACTGCCCGGTCACAACAACGCATTGACCGCGAGGGATCTTCAGCGAAACGTCACGAAGCGATGGACGGGAAGCGCCTTTGTAGCAAAACGTGCATCCATCGAGCTCGATAGCATAGGGCGAAGCCTTCGCCGCGGCGGCATTTTCCATCATCAGAGCACCCCCGCTCTAAAGCAAACGGAAAGCGCAAGGAGCACCATCGCAGCGATGAGACACGCAACATCGATAGCGCGCACCCTCAAGCGGTAATACGAGGTGCGGTGCGCACTCGCCCCCACGCCGCGGACGACGACCGCGTTCCCCAGTTCGTCGGCGATCTGGCCCAAACGCGCGATCACGGGCACAAGGAAATGTTCGGCGGTCTTCGCGGGATGGCGCACGACCGACCTCGGCGTGAGCGCGATACCGCGCGTCTTCATCGCGTCAGCGACGGCGGAGAATTCGCGTCCCATGGTGGGAAGGAAACGAAATGCCACGCACACAGCCACCGACACGTTCACAGGAACATGCATCGCCTGCAGCGCACAAGCAAGCTCACCAAGACGCGTGGTTGCGATCATATTGAAAGCGAACATGAAGGCGGGCAAAACATGGCGGTACATGAGAAGCGACGCCGCAAAGGGCGAAAGCAGGGTGTTCCCGCTCGCCACGAACAGCTGCGCCGTCACGGCGAACAGCGCATAGAAGGCAAGCCAGCGCACGATCGCGGAGAAGCGGCGGCAATATGCCATCACGACAACGGTAAGCGCCAAAACGCCCATCTCGGCGAACAGGCTTTGCGTAAGCGCCATCTGCACGTTGATCGCCGCCAGAACCGCAAGCGACGTACGCGGGTCAAGATGGCGCGGTGCAGCGTTGGCAGACGTCGAAGGCTGCGTCTGCACTACCGCGTTCAAGGGCAAAGGCGCGCCCATCGAAAGAGCCATGCGATTATCGTCCTTCTTCCTACCAGTTAGCCATATATAACTCTTTACGATAAAATACAGCTCAATAAGGCAATGCGAAAGACGGAACGGGAAGATGGAAAACTACGCCGAAAAGAATTCAAGTTCTGCCGAAAAATCAAACGGAAGCTACGCCGCAGGACAGGGAAACCCACTTTACGACATGTTCGTCTCACAGCTTACGCAGCTGCACACTGTATGCGCGAAGGAAGCGCTCGCGCGCGGATTCGGACGGGCCGACCTGGTGCGAAGCGTCGGCGAGACATGGTTCGTCGACCCCCAATACGGCAGGGGCTCCTACTGGTTCTATCTCATGGACGGTGACACCATCGTCGTGTCGATGGACATCACATACGAACGCGCCGTGGAGGCAGTCATAGAGACTATTCCCTATCTGGGGTTCGGCCTCTATGAGCATGCGATGCCCATGTATTGCTCGCCCGAGTGCGCCGCATCCAACTGCAAGCTCATGGGGCATGACTGGGATGGCGGCCCCTACATAAGCTCGTTCGAGCCCGACAAGCGGCTGTCATCGGCATCGATCACCATAGCCCCTGAAGCGATACACCGCTATGCGGATGCCTTGCACTGCGATGAGAAGAAACTGCACCGCGCCATCGGACGGCTCACCACGTCGGAGGGCGTGCCCGGCTTGCCCTCGGCGCTTCGAGGGCTCGACATCACCTACCCCGCCGCATCGGTCGCCGATTCGTATTATCACGCCAAGGTGATTGAATGCTTCGCGCTGCTGGCAAGCAGCATTCCCGAAAGGGTCACGTCAGCCGATGCCGTGAACATAAGCGACAGGGACTGCGTCGAGTGCCTCTGCTCCTACATCGACGACAACTTATCATCCGATCTCAGCACGAAAACGTTGTGCGACATCGCCCATGTAAGCGAGGGGAAGATGATATCGGCGTTTCGCAATGTGCAGGGGGACACCCCGCAAAGCTACATCCGCGCACGGCGCCTGGAGCACGGACGACGCCTTCTCCTTGATGAAAGCCGCAAAATCAGCGAAATCGCCAAAAGCGCGGGCTACCGCAACCAGGGAGCGTTCACTGACGCGTTCAAGCGCGCCTACGGCACGACGCCACGCACCTATCGCAAAAGACTATGAATCGAATAGGAATAGCATCAAGCGATGGCCACTCGCCGATTCGCTAACCCAGGCGGCGCGACTTCGTCTCGGGGCCGATCGCCAGTGTAACGGCGGCCGCCACCAGCGCGATGGCCACGATGCCGAAATAGATGACGTTGGGCTGCAGGTTCGCCAAGACCCACGTGACGGCGAACGGCATGACCACGTTGACGGCCTTGCCGGCGCCCTGCGAGATGCCAGCACCGCGGAAACGGTACCTGGTGGAGAACAGCTCGCCCACGTACACGCTGATCACCGACGCGTTCAGCACGTAGAAACCGATGGTCATCAAAAAGCCCAGCACGGTGATGAGCGCCGTCGAGCCGGCGTTGAGCGCCATGGCGTAGGCGAACGCGAACACCGCCACCCAGATGAACGCACCGGAAACCTCGACGCGACGGCCGAGCTTCTCGATGAGCAGCGCGCCGATGAGCGCTCCGAGCGGCGCGGCAAGCATGGTGATGGTGGTGGACAGCAACGAGGTCTGCGTGGCCAGGCCGATGTTTTTCAGGATGGACGGGCCGAACGTGGTGTAGGTGTACTGCGTCAGCGACGTGCCGATGACCACCACGATGCCCAGGAACAGGTTGCGCGCCAGATGTGCGTCGGAATCCATGGCGCTCTTTTCGAAAACCACCTGCTCAGCAGGAGAAATACCGGCTTCCCTCATCTCACACTCGATGCGGGAGATGATCGCCTCGGCGTCATCGAAGCGGCCGTGCTGGATGAGCCAGCGCGGGCTTTCCGGCATCGCCTGACGCGCGATGCACACGATGATGGCCGCCACGCCGATGACCGCGAACACCAGACGCCACGATTCCTGCCCAAGCGGGCTCCAAATGGTGATGAAGAACAAGCACAGGAACATGCCGATGGGCGAGCCGCAGTTGGCGATGGTCGAGCCGATGGCGCACCAGCGGCCGCGGCGCGCGACGGGCGCGAACTCGTTGATCATGCTGAAGCTGGTCACCAGCTCCGACCCCAGGCCAAGGCCCACGAAAAAGCGCATGGCTATCATGAACGTCATGTTCGGGGAAAGCGCGCCCAAGATGGTGGCGAAGCCGAACAGCAGCAGGTTGAACTGGAACGCCTTGCGACGCCCGAGCTTGTCGCCGATAAGGCCGGCGATCAGCGAGCCGATGAACAGGCCCAAAAAGCCCGCCGACAGAAACGCCGCCGTCTGCTCGTTGGTGGCGAACCCGGTTTCGGCCAGTGTGCTCTTCACGCCGCCCGCCAGGTAGACGTCCATGGCGTCCACGAACACGCCGGCCGAGGTCAGCGCCATCACCTTCTTGAACGTAGCCGTCGGTTGCGTGGCGTCCATGCGGTGCATGAGATGCGCGGCGCGGTCGACGCCTTCGCCCGCCTGCCCGCTCGACGCGGTTTCGTCTGCTTGCGACATGGTTTTCCCTTCTGCTTCTGCCTGCAACCGAAAACAAAAAAAATCCGCACGAGGGCATGCACGGCTAACAACAATGCGGTTAGCGTGCAGCCGACGAGCGGATTCATCGTTCTTGGTTGCGGGCTCCTTGCCGATGGCCGAAGGATCGCTTCGGGCATCGGCAAGGAACCTGTTTCGTAACACCTATCGTTCTACGGCGCCAAATCATACTACTTTGCTTTGGGTTTGGGATTTTCCGCAGGCGAACCCGGGAGATAAGACACAAACCCGCCACACAGCAGGGTCGATGGAGAAGGGGCCGCAACGTGAACGAATCGCGTTTCGCCGTCCGGGCCCCAGTTCGCGCGCCTCACCCGCCGCACCCCTCGCCAGCCGCCGGCAGCCGTCGAAGCTCGCTTCGCCCGCACCCGCAACACGCCCTTCGCCATCCGCCTCCGCTCCGCCCGCACCCGCGCACCCCTCAGCACCCTCGCAAGGCCGTCGCGCAGCGCCTGCCGCCTCGCGCCCTCTCTTCCGCAAGCCCTTCCGCTCCGTCGCGCCAGCGCTCTGCGCCCGCGAACCCCCGCGACGCCCGTTAATTTCGCATTCCAAAATCCCTATTGCTTTACTACGGTAGAGTGCTAAAGTGATTTCATCGTATCCGCATGGCGCTGTCGCATGCACGATAGGCATCGGGCATGCGACAGCGCGCCGACCCGCCAACACGGTCGGCACGCTGAAAGGAACGCCCATGGGCAACCAACCGAACGAAGGCGGCGCGCAGAAGGAGCCTGCCGTCGGCCTCAAGCGCACGCTCGGCCTGCGCGAGGCCATCACCATCACCGCCGGCACCGTCATCGGCGTCGGCCTGTTCACCACCGGCGGCAACGTCGTCGGCGAGATGGGCCCGTTCGTGGTGCTCGCCACGGCGCTTGCGGCGCTTATCAGCATCTACCCGGCGCTCATGTACGGCGAGATGGGCGCGGCGCTGCCCTTCGCCGGCGGCACGTACCAGTACGCGTCGCTGGGCCTGGGCCGCCCCGCTGGCTTTCTTGCCGGATGGAACTTCATCATGTCGCTCATCGCCGTCACCGGCGGCGAGGCGCTGGCGTTCAGCTACTACTTCAAGACCATCTTCCTGGCGTTCGGCGTAGAGCTTCCCGTCGATGACGCGGTCATCGCCATCATCGCGCTGGTCGCGTTCATCATCGCCAACGTGCGCGGCGTGGAGCTGACGGGCAAGCTCCAGAACGGCTTCATGTTCTTCTTCTGGGGC
Organism: Senegalimassilia anaerobia JC110; assembly: GCF_000236865.1. GTDB lineage: Bacteria > Actinomycetota > Coriobacteriia > Coriobacteriales > Eggerthellaceae > Senegalimassilia > Senegalimassilia anaerobia. The sequence continues at coordinate 208,745 of NZ_HE611017.1, forward strand.
GTTGCCGCCATCTGGTTCCTTACCATGATCCCCAACGTGCAGCTGCCGAACTTCGTGACCGCGCCCGACTTCATGGGCGACCTGGGCGGCGGCGGGTTCATCGCCGCCGTGGCCATGATCTGGTGGTGCTTCGCCGGTTTCGAGACGTGCTGCGCCATGGGCGAGGAGATCCGCCACCCGCAGATCAACATCCCCCGCGCCATGATGCTCTCGCCGTTCATCATCTTCGTGGTGAACGCCCTGTTCCAGTGGTTCCTCGTGGGCATCGTGCCCGCCGACGGGCTGGCCGCCGTGGCCGAATCGTCCGCACCCTACGCCGAGGCCATGATGAGCGCCGGCATCCTGGGCCTGCCGCTTGCGCTGCTGGCGCTGGGCGTGGCGTTCGGCGGCGATTTCTCCACCCTGAACGCGTCCATCGCGGTGCCGCCGCGCTACCTGTTCACCATGGCCCGCGACGGCAGCCTGCCCGCCGTGTTCGCCAAGCTGCACCCGAAATACCGCACGCCCTACGTGGCCGTCATCACGCTCGGCGTGCTCACAGTGGCGCTGGTGGCCACGTCGACGCTGGACTACATCGCGTCGCTTTCCCTGTTCGCCGACCTGTTCTACTACGTCATCGGCATGGTGGCGTGCCTGGGCCTGCGCCGCAAGCTGCCCGATCTGAAGCGTCCGTTCAAGGTGCGCGGCATGGTGCCCGGCGCGGTGATCAGCATCGGCATCTACCTGGTCATGATGACGCAGCTTGACACGGACGCCCTGGTCACCGGCGTGATCTACTGCGTGGTCGGCCTGGTCATCTATGCGGCGTGCGCGAAGGTGTACGGCACGCGAGCCATCGACGTGAACGCCGTGCAGGACACCAGCGAGCCCACCCCCGCCGAGCGCGCCAAGATGGACCGCGAGTTCCACATCTGGATCGCCGCGGCCGCCATCGGCTGCGCGCTGGTAGCCCTGCTCTACCTGCTGCCCAGCGTGCTGGGATAGGGCGGCGAAGGCAAGCGACGCTTGAGCGCAAAAGTACGGGACGGCGCTTGGCGGCGGCACCCTTAACACCGCCAAGCGCTTCACCCCTCACTCGCAATAAAGCTATCGCTTGCCAACGGCTTTACCAGCGCTAATGCACGAATCGGGAAATAGTATCAGATGAATTCTGCACTTTTCAGCAAATAGCGCGAATACACGGAGCGGCTATCGTTGACACACCCCGCAAAAACGCCCCGAGATCGGCAACGGCCCGTTGGCCTGCCCCACGCAGGCCAACGGGCCATCTTGCAACGCCGCGCCTATCGCCACAGCGCCGAAACCCCAATCGCGAAAAGCGGCACGCTCTCCCGTCTCTTTTCACGTATGCGTATGCGTATGCGCCTTCCTTGCGATCCCGTCCTTAAAAATGTGATGCATTGCACTTTTAAGGGACGAGTATTTGCAATTAATAACATTTTTCAGGCTGAGATGAGATTCGAGACTATCCCCTCGCCTTTAGCAGCTGGCGAACAGTTCCGCCAATTTCTCGCGATCGACGACGCCGTCGGGGTCGGCCGCTTGCGCAAGCGCCCACATAGTCTTCGCCAACAGCGCCTCGGTGGTAGCACTGCCGCCCATGAGCACGCCCGGGCGGTCGCAGAACGCGCGACCCACCTCGTACACGCTCAGGTCGGCGCCCTCGTACGGGCACTGCGTGGTCATAACCAGCGTTTTCCCGGCGTCCACCCACGCGAGCAGCGTTTCGGTGATGCCGTCGTACTCCGGGATGCCGCCCAGCCCGAAGGCCTCCACCACCAGCGCGTCGCACGCAGGGCGCAGCGCGTCGACGACCAGCGCGTCCATGCCCGGCGTAAGCTTGAGCACCGCCACCCGCGGGTTGAGCGCATCGTAGAAGCGCGCGCTCGAAACTGCGCCGGCTTCTGCGTCAACGGCCCAGGTCACGCGTCCGTCATGCACGTACCCCAAGTCGGGAACGTTCAAGCTGTCAAACGCTTCGAAGCTGCGCGTGCGCACCTTGCGCGCCGCCGTGCCCGAGATCACCTTGCCGCCGAACGCGACCATGACGCCCGCGGCGGCATCGTCGCAGGCCACGAGCACGGCGTCGAGCAGGTTGCGCTTGCCGTCGGTTCCGGGGTCGCCTATGGGCAGCTGCGAGCCAGTCAGAACGATGGGCTTCGGCCTGCCCTGCACCAGGTACGACAGCCCTGCCGCCGTGTACGCCAGGGTATCGGTGCCGTGAAGGACCACAAACCCGTCGAAGTCGTCGTAGCTCCGACGCACCTCGCCCGCGATGGTCAGCCATCCCTCCGGGCGCATGTTCGTGCTGTCCACGTTCATGACCTGCGCCACCTCGACATGGCAAACCTGCGCCACCTCAGGCACGAACGCCACCAGCTGCTCGCCGGTCAACGCCGGCGCAAGCCCGCTGCCCTCCTCGGCCGACGCGATGGTCCCGCCCGTCGCAATCACCAAAACCCGTTTCATATGCGCCCCTCGCTCGATCTCGCTCTATCCCTTACGCCTTCTCCACACGCACGGCGCACACCTTGTACTCCGGCGTGGCCGAGATGTTGTCGAGCGCTGCGTTGGTCAGCCAGTTTGCGTTGCCATCCTGGAAGTGGAACGGCATCCACACCTCGCCGGGATTGGTCTTTCCCGACACGCGAGCCTGGCTCTCAATGACGCCGCGGCGGCTGCTCACGCGCACACGGTCGCCGTCGGCGATGCCCGCGGCGGCGGCGTCCGCGTCGTTGATCTCGATGAACGACGTGCCGTCGATCTGGTTGAGCCCCTCGGTGCGGCCCGTCATGGCCTGCGCGTTGTACTGCGCAAGCACGCGGCCCGTCATCATGATGAGCGGGAACTCCTCATCGGGCTGCTCGGCCGACGGACGGTACTGCGCCAGCGAGTATCCGCCCAAGCCGCGCGAGAACGCCCCCTCGTGCATGATGCGCGTGCCTGGATGGTCCGGGCCCGTGCACGGCCACTGCAGGCCCTGCCCCGCCACGGCGGCGGAGTCCAGGCGCGCATGGCTGATGCCCGCGTACGACGGCGTCAGGCTTGCCACCTCGTCCATGAGCTGCGCACCCGTGAGCGTGGGCTGGTCATACCCCATGCGGCGCATGATGTCGGCGAACACCTCGGTGTCCAGGCGCGCGCCCGCCGGGCCGTCCACCGCCTTGCGCACGCGCTGCACGCGACGCTCGGTGTTGGTGAACGTGCCTTCCTTCTCCGCATAGCTGCGACCAGGCAGGATGACATCGGCGTACTTCGCCGTCTCCGTCATGAACAGCTCCTCGCACACGAAGAAGTCCAGCGACTCCAGCGCGCGGATGACATGGCCCGTGTCCGGGTCGGTGCGCACCGGGTCCTCGCCGAACAGGAACAGGCCGCGGATACGCCCGTCGATCATGGCGGGGAAGCACTCGGTGGCCTTCAGGCCCGCGGCCTGGTTCAGCTCGACACCCCATGCGGCCTCGAACTTCGCGCGCATCTCGGGGTTGGCCACCTTCTGATAGCCCGTGAAGTCCGCCGGGCCCGCGCCCATGTCGCATGCGCCCTGCACGTTGTTCTGGCCGCGCAGCGGGTTGATGCCGCAGCCGGGACGTCCCAGCTTGCCCGCGGCCAGCGCCAGGTTCGACAGCGCCATAACGCCCTCGGTGCCCGTGGAGTGCTCCACCACGCCCAGGCAATAGACGATGGGGGCGCGATCGGCCGTCGCGTACATCTCGGCGGCCGCCTCCAGGTCGCGCGCGTCGATGCCGCAGATCTCGGCCACGCGCTCGGGGGTGTAGTCGGCCACCATGGCGGCAAGTTCGTCGAAGCCCTCGGTGCGGCTTTCCACGAACTCGCGGTCCACCAGGCCCTTCTGTATCAGCACGTTCACCATGCCGTTCGCGAACGCCACGTTCGTGCCGGGGCGCAGCTTCAGGTGGATATCGGCCTTCTTCGCCAGCCCGATCTCGCGCGGGTCCACCACGATCAGCTTCGCGCCGCGCTCGACCGCCTGCCGCAGGCGCATGCCCATGACCGGGTGCGCCTCTTCCGGATTGCTGCCCACCAGCAGGATGACCTGCGAATCCTCGCACACATCCTTGATGGAGTTCGTCATTGCGCCCGAACCAAGTGTAGTTGCCAGACCGGCAACGGTGGGGGCGTGTCAAACACGTGCGCAGTTATCGACATTGGGGCTGTCGAATGCGCACCTCGCCATCTTCTGGAAGAGATAGATATCCTCGTTGGTGGAACGCGAGCACGCGAACGCCGCGATGCTCTCGCCGCCGTGCTCCTCCTTGAGCTCGGCGAACTTGCGCGCCACCAGGTCGAGCGCCGTATCCCAATCTGCCGGCTCGAACTCGCCGGTCTCGGGGTTTTTCACCAGCGGGGTGGTGATGCGGTCGGGGGAGTTCACGAAGTCGAAGCTGCCGGAACGGCCCTTCACGCACAGCAGGCCGTCGTTGGACGGGCCGTCGGCGGCCTGCACGTCCACGATCTGGTCGCCCTTCACCACCAGGTCGAGCTGGCAGCCCACGCCGCAATGCGGGCAGGTGGTGCGCACGGTATGGGTGTCCCACTCGCGGTACAGCCCGCGGCGCTTCTCCACCAGGGCGCCCGTCGGGCACGCCTGCGCGCAGTTGCCGCAGCTCTCGCAGATGGTGGCGTCCCAGTTCGGCCCGAACGGCGCGCGGATGGTGGTGCGCACGCCGCGCTTGCCCGTTTGCAGCACGTGGTTGCCGGCCGCGTTGTTGCACGCGCCCACGCAGCGCTGGCAGGCGATGCACAGGTTGGGGTCGAAGCGCAGGAACGGGTTGGAATCCAGCACCGGCTTGCGCATTTGCGCAACGGGGAAGGTGGGGTGCGAAACGCCCACCTCGCGCGCCACGGCCTGCAGCTCGCAGGCGCCGTTCTTCACGCAGCTGAAGCAGTAGTCGGTCGAATCCAAGCCGTGGTTGGAGATCAGCAGGTCAACGGCCATGCGGCGGTACTTCAGCACGCGCTCGGTGGCCGTTTGCACCTGCATACCGTCGACCACGCGCGTGGTGCACGCGGGCACGGGGGCGTCCTGCCCCTCGACGTCGACCACGCACACGCGGCACGATCCGATGGCGCTGCGCTCGGCCAGGTAGCACAGCGTGGGGATGTGGATGCCGGCCTCGCGGGCGGCTTCCAAAACGGTCTGGCCCTCGCGCGCCTCGAGCGCGCGGCCGTCGATGGTGATGTTAAGCATACTGAATACGCCCCCCTTCGCAGGCGCCGGCGCCGAAGTGGTCGCAGCGCAGGCAGCGGCCGCATTCCTGCATGGCCTCCTCCGTGCTCATGGGAACCTCGACGGCATCGAAATCGTTCTTGCGCTCGCGCGCGGGGCGCTCGAGCACCTCCACGCGGCCGTACGCCGCGCGATCGTTGGGCTGGGCCGGCGGAACCGTCACGCCGCAGTCGAGCGTATGGTTGAATCCCAGCATATGGTCGATGTTGCGCGCGGCAACCTTGCCGGCGGCGATGGCTTTGATGGCCGATGCCGGGCCGGTTTGGCAGTCGCCGCCCACGAACACGTTCGCGCCCGCGAAGGCATCGGCGCCGCGAGCGGCAAGCGCCTCGGCGTCCATCTGCGCATGCAGCTGCTCGTCCGCCTTGAACTCGCCCCATTCGGCCGCCATGCCGAACTCCTCGAACGGCGCGGACACGATGTTCTGGCCCACGGCGATCAGGATGATGTCGGCGGGGATGCGCATCTGCGGCTTGTCGGCGGCCACGGGCGCGGGACGGCCGCGCTTGACCGGGCCGATCATCTGCGGGTTCGTCAGCAGCGCGCAGCAGCGGCCCTGCTCGTCCTTCTCGATGGCGGCAGGCGCCTGCAGCGTGATCATCTCCACGCCCTCGGCGATGGCCGACTCGATCTCGGCCGGCAGCGCCGTCATGTCCGAGATGCGGCGGCGATACACCACCGACACCTCCTCGGCGCCGGCGCGCACCGCCGTGCGGCAGCAGTCCATAGCAACGTTGCCGCCGCCGATGACGGCCACCTTCTTGCCCGTGAAGTCGGGGTAATCGCCATCGCCGATGCGTCCGAGCAGGTCAACGGCCGAAAACACGCCTTCGGCATCCGTGCCGTCGATGCGCAAGCCCTTACCGGTTTGCGCGCCGATAGCCACGTACACGGCGTCGTAATCCGCGGAAAGCTGCGCCATGCGCTCGGCGTCCACGGGGCTTTCGGTATGCACGGTGATGCCGCCCACGGCCAGGATGCCGCGAATATCCTCGTCCAGGCGCTCGCGCGGGAAGCGGTACGCGGGGATGCCGTAGCGGATCATGCCGCCCAGCTGCTTGCGCCCCTCGAACACGTCCACGTCGTGGCCCATCAAGGCGGCGAAGTACGCGCAGGTCAAACCGGACGGGCCGCCGCCAACGACCGCCACGCGGCGGCCGGTTGCGGGCAGACGCTTCGGCACGGGCACCTGGTCGGCGCGCGCGTGCTCGCAGGCGAACTCCTTGATGCCGCGGATGTTGAGCGGCGCGTCGATGAGCGTGCGGCGGCAGCGTTGCTCGCAGGGATGCTCGCACACCAAGCCGCACGCGGTGGGGAACGGATTGTCCTTGCGGATCATCTGCACGGCGCCGGCGTAATCCCCCTGCGCCACCAGCGCGATGTAGGCGGGCACGTTCACATGCGCCGGGCAGAACGTCTCGCACGGCACCGACTGGCCCACGCTGCGCTGGCATTCATGCTTGCTCACGTGGCTTTCAACCTCGGCGGCGAAGGCATCCAGGCCTTCCAACAGGGCGTTCGCCGACTCGTAGCCGATGGCGCAATCCGATGTGTCGCGCACCATCTCGGCCAACGCGCGCATGCGCTCGACCTCGGCCGCGTCGGCCTGGCAATCCACCAGATGGCGCAGCATGCCTGCCAGCTGGGGCAGGCCGTCACGGCACGGCACGCATTTGCCGCACGTTTGCAGCGCGCCCTCCTCGAGCAGCGTCAACTGCTGCGCCAGAGGGCACATGCCCGGCGGCATGGCGTCGACGCGACGCTTCTGCCGGTCCAGGAACCCGCCGATGCGGGCATCGTCCGCCGAAGCGGGCGCAATGGACAATCTCGTCATTTCTCCCCCGTTTCGCCTGCTTATGCAGGCTCGCAACGCTTGCATGGGGACGGCAATGGCACAAGCCGCCCCATCGTACTCCTAGTGTTTTGATACTTGCGCAGTATCCTATGACATAAGGCGAAGGCTCAGGTTTCGGTCTTGTTAACCCTCCGAACAAACACAAGCCGCAAAGCGAAAAAGGCCGTCGCCCGAAGCGCAAGCCGTCAAGGCGAACGTTCCGGGCAACGGCCCTCATAAACCGGACACTTCGGGGACGTAGCACTATCTGTCAGGAGCCAGCCTCGAAAAGCCCAAACGCCTCGAACGCGTAGCGTTATCTACCCGAGCAATCCGGACGCTTCAGATATGCAGCATCAATCGCCCAAAATGCACGCATCTCAAACGCGCAGCCCTACGCGCCCGGGGCCTCCGCCCCACGCGGGCCCGCGCCCCTTCCGCGCAAAGCCCGCCTTACAGCGCGGCCTTGATGGCGCGAGACAGGTCCTCGAAGGTCTCGTACGCGGGGATCTCCGGATGCTCGGCCTTGATGGTGACGGTGCTGCGGAACAGGAAACCCGCCTTCGACGCTTTGATCATGCCCAGGTCGTTGTAGCTGTCGCCCGAGGCGATGGTCTCGAAACCGCAGGAATGCAGCGCGCGGACCGTGGTCAGCTTCGTCTGATCGCAGCGCATGCGGTAGCCCGTGATGGTACCGTCGTCGGCAACTTCCAGCGTGTTGCAGAAGATGGTCGGCCAGCCGAGCTTCTCCATGATGGGCTGGGCGAACTGCTCGAACGTGTCGCTGATGATGATCACCTGGGTCTGCGCGCGCAGGTCGTCCAGGAACTCCTTGGCGCCGGGAACGGGTTGGATGTCGGCGATGACTTCCTGGATCTGCGGCAGGCCCATGCCGTGGCGGCGCAGCACGTCTAGGCGGAACTTCATGAGTTTGTCGTAGTCGGGCTCATCGCGCGTGGTGCGCATAAGGTCGGGGATGCCGGCCTTCTCCGCGAACGCGACCCAGATCTCCGGTGCCAGCACGCCTTCCAGGTCCAGACATACGATATTCATTCCCATGAGGGTTCCTTTCACGTTGCCGTTGCTTTCGCAAGCCTTCTATGCGCATAAGCATAGGCCAACCCGCCGGCGCGCCCGACCACGTTCCGGCCAGTGCCGCGAGCGAAAGGGGAAACGGCACCCGATAAGGCAATCGCGTCTCTGACAGATAACGCTACGTCCCCAAAGCGTCAGGCTTATGACGAAACGCCGGCAACCCGCGGCGTTGCGCTATCATCGGCTCATCCGTTCGATATGGAAGGGGACCGATGGCGCGGTTGTTCATTGTCGAGGACGATGCCTCTTTGCGGGAGAATCTTGTGCGCATGCTCAAGCTCAAGGGGCACGAATGCCTTTGCTGCGAGTCGTTCGCGAACGCCGCGGGCGAGGCTTTGGCCGCATGCCCCGATTGTATCCTGCTCGATCTTTCGCTCCCCGGCGCGTACGGCCACGAGGTCTGCCGATCCATCCGCCAGGAAAGCAACGTCCCCATCATCGTCCTGACCTCCTCCGATAGCGAGTTCGACGAGGTCATGAGCATGAACGTCGGCGCGGACGACTACGTGGTCAAGCCCTATCGCCCCGCCGCGCTGCTTGCCCGCATCGACCGCGCGCTTGCGCGCAGCGGCTCTGCCGATTCGGCGCGCAGGCAGCTGGAACGCGACGGCGTTTTGCTCGACCCCGTGCGAGCCGAGGTGTCGTATCGCGGCAAAACCGTCGAGCTGTCGCGCAACGAGCTGCTGATCTTGCGCATCCTCATGGAGAATGCGGGCTCCATCATCTCGCGCAGCGAGCTGATGGACGAGCTGTGGCAAACCGACGCGTTCGTCGACGACAACACGCTCACGGTGAACGTGAACCGCCTGCGCCGCAGCTTGCAGTCCGCAGGCATCCCCGACGATTTCATCACCACCCGCCGCGGCCTGGGCTACGTGGTCCGATGAACGGCTCGGTTCGAGAAAACGTCGCGGCCACGCAGGCGCACAGCTCACCCTCCTGCCCGGAGCCGGGCTCGGCGGCGGCCGCGCCCAACTCGCCCGTCGTCCCGCTGCGCGACCCCGTGCCCGCTTCGCCCGG
>NZ_HE611017.1:218390-261208 GCF_000236865.1 Senegalimassilia anaerobia JC110
CGTGCCCGCTTCGCCCGGGCCCACGCCGCCTGCCGCCGGCTGCCGCGCCGACCGCCTGGAGCGCGCCTACTCCTTCAGCGCCTACCTCCGCTCGCGCGCCGGATTCGCGATCGGCGCGGTCGCCCTGGTTGCCGTTACCGCAGGCATCATGGCCGTCACCGGCTCGAACGCTTCCGCAATCGCACTCGTCTCCCTCTGCGAAGCCCTGTTCGCCTGCGTCGCGCTTGCCGCGGGGTTTTTGCGCGATCGCGAGTTCTACCAGCAGCTGGACCTGTTCTGCGACTCGCCCGAAAACGCGCGCTGCCTCTCATCGATCCTGGACGAGCCGCGCACCTTGGAAGGCTCCATCGCCTACCGCGCGCTTGCCGTGCAAGGTAAAGCCGCCTCCGACGAGCTAACCGCACGATCACGCGACATGAAGGAGTACCGCAACTACATCGAGCTGTGGGTGCATGAAACCAAAACGCCCATTGCGTCGGCGCAGCTAGCGTTGGCAAGCCTTCATGGGCCCGAGATCGGCAAGGTCCGCGGCGACCTCGATCGCATCGAATCGCGCGTTGAGCAGGCTCTTTACTACGCACGCTCGGCAACCTTAAGCGAGGACTTCTCCATCGAGGAGCTCAACCTTGCGGCCCTCGCGCGCAAAGCGTGCCGCCAACGGTCCCGCACGCTCATCGGCGCAGGGGTCTCGCTCGAGTTCGCCATCGACGAGGCGCTCGAAGTGCTCGCCGACGCGAAATGGACCGACTTCATCATCGGCCAGGTCCTGGAAAACTCGGCGAAGTACGGCGCGAAGACCATCCGGTTCGAAGGCACGACGAAGGATGCGGGCACGAAAGACGGCTGCATCGAGCTGCTAATCGCAGACGACGGCGACGGCATCCCCGCCGCCGACGTGCCGCGCGTGTTCGACCGCGGCTTCACCGGAAGCCGGGGCCGCACGCATCACAAGGCAACGGGCATGGGGCTGCACCTAGCCGCCGTGGCCTGCGAAAGAATGGGCCTTGGCCTGCGCATTTCCTCAGAAGAGGGAACGGGCACCACCGTCGCGCTGACCTTCCCCCTCGACCGCACGCGCATGGATCTGGCGGGATCCTAGCCGACGCCCATTGCAAACCGCGATCCGCCCGCGCACTGCCCGCCGGCGCCTACGGCGACGAACCTTACAGAATCGTAAGTTTGCGGTAAGGCCCTTCGATGGCTCCGTTTTCGCGAGCGCCGCATCATGGGGATATACCGAACCGAAGAGAAAGGAATCCCCATGACCATGGTTACCGCAACCCCTCCGGCAGGCATCGCGAACGCGGGCACGTCCGACAACCGCAACGTCCTACTTTCCGTGCGCGACGTTCGGAAGGTCTACGGCTCGCGCGAAGCCATCACGCGCGCGCTCGACGACGTATCGTTCGACATCTGCGAAGGCGAGTTCGTCGGCGTGATGGGCCCATCGGGCTCGGGCAAGAGCACGCTTTTGAACTGCATCTCCACCATCGACACCGTGACCAGCGGGAACATCATCTTGAGCGGGCTCGACATCACGCAGCTGCGCAGCCGTCAGCTCTCCAAGTTCCGCCGCGACGACCTGGGTTTCATCTTCCAGGACGCGAACCTGCTGGACACCCTGACCGGTTTCGAGAACATCGCCCTGGCCCTTACCATCAAGGGCGAGAAGGCCGACGCCGTGCGCGCGAAGGTCGATAGCACCGCGAACATGCTGGGCGTAACAGACGTCCTGCAGAAATATCCGCGCCAGATGTCGGGCGGCCAGCGCCAGCGCGTGGCCGCGGCGCGCGCCATCGTCGCCGACCCGAAGCTGGTCCTTGCCGACGAGCCCACCGGCGCGCTCGATTCGCGCAACGCCGCCGTTCTCCTTGAAACCCTCGAGGTGCTGAACGCGAAGCTGCACGCCACCATCATGATGGTCACGCACGATGCGGTGGCCGCCTCCTACGCCGATCGCATCCTGTTCATCAAGGACGGCAAGCTGTTCAACGAGCTGCGCCGCGGCGATGACGCCCGAACCGATTTCTACCAGCGCATCCTTGAGGTCCAGGCGTTCCTTTCCGGCAAGCAGGGCGACTCCCCCGCGGTCGGCTTCGCGCCCTCGCACGCTGGCGCGCCGCGCAACTAGGCGGTGGCCATCATGTTGATGAAACTTGCCTTGCGCAACGTGCGCCGCAGCATGCGCGACTATGCTGTGTACTTCGTAACCCTGACTTTGGGCGTGGCGGTGTTCTACGCCTTCAACGCCATCGAGGACTCCCGCGTGCTGTTCGAGGCCCAGGAAGGCGCCGCGAACGTGTTCCTGGCGTCGGGCGCAAGCATTTTCGACATCCTCGCGCAGGTCATGACCTATTTCAGCGTCGTCGTCGCCGTTGTTTTGGGATTTTTGGTCCTGTACGCCAACCGATTCGTTGTTCGTGCGCGCAAAAAGGAATTCGGCACGTACCTGCTGCTGGGCATGAGCCCGCGCCAGGTTTCCTCGGTGGTGCTGATGGAAACGCTGATCGTCGGCGTGATCGCGCTGCTAGCGGGCCTTGGGCTGGGCTTTTTGATCTCGCAGGCCATCGCCTTCGCCACGGCGGGCCTCATCGGCGTGGCCATCAGCGACTACCATCTGCTGTTCAGCACCCGCTCCGCCGAGCTGACCCTAGGATGCTTCGCGCTCATCTTCGTTGTGGTCGCCCTGTTCAACGCCGTGCAGATTTCGCGCTGCAAGCTTGCCACGCTGCTTTCGGCCAACTCCCGCAACGAGCGTATGCCCGTGCGCAACCCCATCGTCTGCCTCATCGTGTTCGTGCTTTCGTGCCTGATTCTGGCGAAGGCGTATGCGGAGCTCAACCTCGACGGCCTTGTGTACTTCGGCGAACACTTCCGCACCGCAACGGCGCTTATGCTCGTCGGCACGCTGAGCCTATTCTGGTCGGCATCGGGATTTTTCATCCTGGTGATCCAACGTCTGCGCGGCGTGTATTTCAAGGGATTGGCCATGTTCACCATGCGCCAAATCTCGGCGAAGGTGAACACCGCGTTCGTGTCGCTGTGGGCGGTTACCGTTCTTCTGTTCTTCAGCATCGTCGTATTCTCAACGGGCTTTAGCCTGGCGACGGTCTTCTCCGATCAGCTAGAGGAGAACACTCAGTTCGATACGTCTATCCGCGCGAGCCTGATGGCGCTTGACATCTCCGACATGGAGGCGGTGCCAGCCGAGCAGTATGGCGGGGAAGAGGCCAAAGCGGCTGCAATTCAGGAAGTTGAAGCCCAGCGCAACGAGATTCACAGGCTATGGCAAGAGAACGGCGGTTCTACCGCTGCGTATCTCAAATCGCTCATCCCTGATTGGGACGAGCGCGTGACCGGTTCCGCCCAGGTGGACACGTGGCTCGCGAACGATTTGACGAACAAGCAGCTTGCCGATGCGTGCGGCTTCACGCTTGCGCAGATCGGCTCCGACGATAACTCCAGCATGGCCGACGAGGGCGTGCAGTACGTTTCGTTGTCCCAGTTCAACGCTGCACGGCAACTTGCAGGCGAAAAGCCGATCGAGCTTGCTACAGACGAATACCTGGTCGACAACACGATCGATAAATCTACCGACTACGCGAAGGCGCTTGGCCAGAAAGGGCGCACCATCACCGTCGACGGCCATGAGCTGACCGCATCCGGGCAGGTTGTTTCGCAATCGCTCCAGGTAAGCAGCATGAGTTGCTTGGTCGCCGTGTTGGTTGTTCCCGATGAATTGGCGGCCGACAGGTTCGCCGCAGGCGATCTGCCGTACTTGAGCGAGCTGAACGTCAACCTGGCAAGCGATTCGCAAGAGCAGGCCATGAAAGACCTGATGGCTGAATACGGCAAAGCCGTCCCCCCGAGTGATGAGCTTGCCGAAATGGGCTGGACTTACGATTCCGGCGCATGGCCGGTGTCCTATTACGACACGAGCGAAAGCGTTATCGCCGACAGCATGGGGCTTAAGCTGCTCTTGGTTTACCTGGCTCTCTACATCGGGTTCGTCTTCCTCATGACCACCGCAGCGGTTCTTTCCGTTCAGCAGCTCTCCGAGGTAGCGGACAGCATTCCGCGCTATCGCCTGCTTGCCCAGCTAGGGTGCGACAGGGCCATGGTTTTGCGAAGCTTGCGCACGCAGATCGGCATCTACTTCGTGGCTCCGCTTTTGGTTGCAGGATGCCATTCGGCCTGCACGATCAGCGTTCTGTACGAGAACCTGCTATCGCTTTGGGGCGCTTCGGCAGTTACCGGCACGCTTACCATCGGCATCGCACTAGTAGTTGCGGTGTACGCGATCTACTTGGCGTCGACGTACCTGGTTGCACGATCGGCAGTGACCTCCGGCGCGGGCAAGAAGTTGCTTGCGTAGCCGAGCACCGAAACGAGAAAGGGGCGGTTGCCTGCGAACGATTCGCACGGCGGCCGCCCCTACTTCACGCGCAAAACCACGTATTCGTTCAAATTGCCCGTCTTGCCATCCGCCTCGAAACGGCTTATAAGGTCCGCAGAATCCGCCACCATCGCCAACAGCCGCTCGATTTCCGGCTCGTTGAAATGGTGGCAATAGCGATACAGCCCCCGCGTGTCCTGCCAACCCAGCAGATAATCGTTCGGCGGCAGCTCGGGAATCCCCAGCTCAGCACGCGCACGGCTCGTGGTTTCCTTCGCCTTCCTCGCCAGCTTGTCGCTATTCAGGAATCGCCAGAAGCTCACTGACACGAACCCGCCCGGGCGCACCTTCGCGACAAGCGCGCGCAAAAGCCCCACCCGCCAACGCTCCAGCGGCACATGATGCATGAACCCGAACGACACCGCCAAATCGCACGACGCATCCGGCGCCTCAAGCGCTTCCCGAAGGCAGCCAGCAAAAAGCCGCTCGATCGCGTCAAGATTCTGGAAGCTCATTCGGGACAACGCGTCGGATTCGTTTCGTTCCCCGGCTTCCACCAACGGATCGCAATTGTCCACCGCCCAACCCGACAGCATCCTGCCAGGCAAGGCGTCCGCCAAATATCGCTCGAAACGCAGATTGCCGCAAGCCAGGTCGAGCACACGCAGCGGCTTTTGCTTAGCCGCCAAGCCCACAACCTCGAGCAAGCGTACCCAACCCTGCCACGGCGACTGCCGCGTCTGCGAGAACGATTCCGCGTTCGCGCGATAGAACTCCCCGGTCAGCGCGCACAAGCGCAGCGCCAGCACCTCTTCGGCGCCCCTTGCCGCACCACCGCTCGCCACAAGATCTTCAGCCGCATCGGCCACGCAAGCTGCGCCGCTGCTTGCGACTGCAAACGCTTGCTCGCGGTTGGCGCCCCCACGCAGTTCCATATTCCTACGACTCGCGCATCTCTCGGGCGCACTGCGCCAGCACGGCAACGAAGCGATCCACATCTTCAGGAATATTGCGATGGAAGAAGCTTGCGCGCAGCGTTTCCTTGCCCTCGCGAAGCGGGATACCTGCCGCCTGCAGCGCCAGCGGATGCTTCGGACGCCACGTGCCCGGCGCGACGGTGGTGTGATTCTCTTCGCACGCCGACGCGCGCGACACGCACACGCGGCGGCCGGACAGGTATTTCACCGATACGGCATTCGGCAGGCCAGGCACGCTAACGCTCAGAATGTAGGGGCTTCCGCCTTCGGGCGCATGCACAACCGCATCGGGGATCTCGCGCTTCAAACCCTCGATGGCGCGCTCGCGAAGGCTTGCGGCGTATTCCATGTCCGTTTCCATATGCGCCGCAGTGATACGCACGGCTTCTGCCATGCCCACCGCAAGGAACACCGGCTCAGTGCCCGAACGCAAACCGCGCTCCTGGTTACCGCCGAACGCGGTGGTGTGCATGGGGAGGCCGCGCTGCACATACAGGATGCCGATGCCGCGCGGCCCGCCGATCTTGTGCGCGCCCGCCGTGAGCAGTTGCACGCCCCATTCGCGAGGGTTGACAGGCATCTTGCAAAACGCCTGCGTGGCATCGCAATGTAGCGGCACGCCCGGCGCCAGCTCATCACGCAACTGCGCGATTTCGGGAATGGGGAAGATCCAGCCCGTCTCGTTTTGCACGCGCATCACCGAGATAAGCGATGTGGGACCGTCCTGCAACTGCTCGGCCAGCTGCTCCATGTCGAAGCAGCCATCCGGCGCATCGACGTAGCGGCAATCCCAATCAAGGTCGCGTCGCATACCGCGAACGGTTCGGGTCACCGACGAATGCTCCAACGTGGAGGTGATGATCTTGCCCGGGTTCTCACGCTGAGCCAAGCACGCCCCGCGTATGGCCAGGTTGTTCGACTCCGTCGAGCCGGACGTGAAGTAAATCTCATCAGCATCAACGCCAAGCACATCGGCGATGGCTGCACGGCTGTCCTCGAGCATTTCCTTGGCGCGGCGCCCTACCACATGCGGCGACGAAGGGTTGCCCCAGCCGTCCATCATGACCTCGTGCATGCGCGCAAGCACCTCGGGATAGGGAGGCGTTGTTGCGGCGTTGTCCAGATATGTAAGCGGCTTGTCCACGGGCATTCCCATCGTTGCTTCGTTTCGTTCTTTTCCTTAATTCTAACGTGGCCGTTTAAATGGCACTAAGCCAACATCACTTGGGAACTGATTTCTCGATAAGCGGATAATGCCTGGTCAGTAGCCTTTTTGACACGCCATCGATAAGCGCTCTGCATCATCTAGGCCCCAACCTGTCGAGCATTTGCATGGAACCGCCGCGTACGTTCCGCAAGGCCTTCACGTATGTGTAGACATTGTGCAGCGGCCAGCGATGTCGAGCGCTCCCCAAAGTTGTCACGCACGTGTAGGCATTTCGACGCAAGCGTCGATGCCGCGCCTTTCCCCTTTTGCGCTATGCCGTACAATACCGCCTATGGAAAAGACACTGCATAACATCCTCGGTGAGATTCGCCGCACCAACGCCCCGCTTGCCCCCGATGCGCTCGACCGTATCATCCGCGCCCGAAACCGCGAGGTGGCCGGCCCCGTCCGCTATGTGGCGAAGAAGAAGCTGCTGCCGTTTTATCAAGAGGAGAAGGAGCATCGCCCCGAACACTGGCGCACCTGGGGCGTTTCGCCCGCCGAGGAAGCCCTGCTCGTGCGAACGCTGCAGGTCAAACCGCGCCGCACCGCATCCGGCGTGGCCACCGTCACCGTGCTTACGAAGCCCTGGCCCTGCTCAAGCGCATGCCTGTACTGCCCCAACGATGTGCGCATGCCCAAAAGCTACCTGCACGACGAGCCGGCCTGCCAACGCGCAGAGCGCAACTGGTTCGACCCATATCTGCAGGTCACTGCCCGTTTACGCACGCTGCATCAAATGGGGCACGTCACCGATAAGGTGGAGCTCATCGTGTTGGGCGGCACCTGGAGCGACTACCCGGAGGCATACCAAATCTGGTACATGCACGAGCTGTTCCGCGCCCTGAACGACATGGGCTGCGAAACCGCGGTGGAGCGCGAATCCGAAACGCGCCGCAAGCAATACCGTGACGCCGGCATAGCCTGCGAGCGCGACGACCTTGCCAACTGGGCTGCCGAAGCACAAGCGCGCGTCACCGCCGGCGATGCCTCCTACAACGAAACGGTTCGAAACCTATACGCCTGCGGAACCCACGCGGACGGCAACGGCTGGGCCGCTGCCGCGCAATGGCAGACCGCAACGTTTTCCCAGCTGGAAGCCCTGCAACGCGAAAACGAGTCCGCAGAGCACCGTTGCGTGGGCCTTGTGGTGGAAACCCGTCCCGACGCCGTCACGCCCAATCGGCTTGCCACGTTGCGCCGCCTAGGCTGCACGAAGCTGCAGATGGGCATCCAAAGCCTCGACGAGCGCATCCTTGCCGCGAACCATCGAGGCATCGGCGTCGATCGCATGCAGCGGGCCTTCGAGCTCGCCCGCATCTTCGGCTTCAAAACGCACGCGCACTTCATGACGAACCTGCTCGGCGCAACACCAGAAAGCGACGCCGCCGATTATCGGCGCATGGTCGAGCATCCCGCCTTCAAGCCCGACGAGATCAAGCTGTACCCCTGCGCCCTTGTGGACGGCACGGGCTTGGTAGCTCATTGGCGCGACGGCAGCTGGCGCCCCTACACCGAGCAGGAGCTTGTCAACCTGCTAGCCGAAGACGTGCTGGTTACGCCGCCGTTCACGCGCATATCGCGTATGATCCGCGATATCTCGGCACACGACATCATGACCGGCAACAAGAAGGTGAACCTGCGCCAGCTGGTCGATCTGGAGCTCGCGAAACGAGCCCAACCAGTGCAGGAGATCCGTTCCCGCGAAATCGCCTTCGGAGCTGCCGCAAACGACGAGCTCTCACTTTCGGAAGTCGCCTACGAGACGACGAACACCCACGAAGTGTTCCTGCAGTGGGTAACGCCCGACAACCGCATCGCAGGCTTCCTGCGTCTATCCATGCCGAACGCCGACTATGCCAACGCGCACGCTACCGACCTGCCCATCAATGCCGGCGAGGCCATGATCCGCGAGGTGCACGTATACGGACGCGTTGCCGGCCTGCACCAAGGCGGCGAGAACGCCCAGCACCGAGGCCTCGGCCGCATGCTCATCGAGCGAGCCTGCGATATCGCCCGCGAAAACGGCTACACCGCCATAAATGTGATCAGCGCCATCGGCACACGCGGCTACTACCGCAAGCAAGGCTTCACCGACAACGGGCTATACCAGCAACGCAGCCTATAAGACGCAAGGCGAGCATCGACGCTTTCGTCCTGCAAGACCGCCGTCCTTGATCGCATGCGGAGGCCCGCTAACTTCCGCATGTCGCGGCTCACATCTCGCGAACGCCCACTTCTCGCAGATACAGCTCGCCGGTTTCGCGCCGCTCGAATACATTCGCACTTTCCGCAAGCGCGACACCGGGACACATTTCCCGCAATGCCGCAACGCTGCCCAACGGAATCGCGGCGCTCGGGACGCCTTCGTCAAACGAGCACGGCACACCGGCCGCGCAGGCCCAATCGCGCACGTGCGCCGCGTCATCCCCGAAAGCCTTCGCACATTTCAGCAAGCGGTCGCCTTCGTCGGCCTCAAGCCACGGACAATACGCCCACACCCCATCGTCGCAGGTGAACACCTTATTCTGCTGATACACCTGCCCCGTATTCTTGTTGTCGGAACTGCAATAATGCACACCAAGCAGCAAACTCTCACGCACAGCATATTCCATCAACGCCAACGCCTCGGCCTCGCTGCCCGCAACGGGAACACCGCCGCCGTACCAGTAGTCATACAAGTAGTTGAAAGGGTGCTTGCGCAGTTCAAACCCACGATCGCGAAACGCTTCCGCATTGCACAGCGGAAAACAGAACTCCAACAGGTTCACGCCACGCACGCCCATGTCGTCCAAGCGCACAAGCAGCTCCTGCATCTCGGAAAGCGTGCCGGGGATCACCGGCATCTCAACCATCACATCGGGCAGCGACGAAATGGCGGCCTCGATTCGCCCAAACACGGGCGCATCGGGGCGCGCGACATCCTCAGGCTTGATGCTGAATCGCACCTCATCAAGTCCCGCATCAGCCAACGCATCCAAGCACGGATCATCCAGCAAGTCACCGCACGTGTATAGGCGGATATGCACGTCGGAATACAGTTCCTTTGCACGCCTCACGAACGCGACAACCGACTCCTTATGCAAGAGCGGCTCGCCACCCGTTATCGCCAGGCAATCGAACTGGGCGCCAACTGCAGCAGCCTGCTCAAGCTCGCCCACGATATCCCGACGGTGCGACAAGAAGTACTCGTAGCGATCCTGATTCGGGTTGAAGCAGAAATAGCAATGTCGCGTGCAGCGCAAATCAACGAAAAACGTAGCCGTGCGCTCGCCCGTGCGGCACGCCAGACACGCCGGCGAAATCCACCCGCGCCATAGCGACCCACCGCCGTTTTCGCAATGGCAACCGCACATCGCCGCCGTTTGCAAACGCCGCTTGCGCGGGCACGATTCCGTCACCTCAAAGGGGATTCCAAACGCAGCAACCGCATCCTCATAGTCGTGCTCAACCTGATCAAACGCCTGTGCATACTCGCGAATATCCACAAATCCCCCTTGAAGCAAAACGCTATTCAGCCGAAAGTTCCGCCGCCAACTTCTCAACATGCGCAGCGTCAACATGCGCAAACGCCGCCATAGCACCCGCAAACGCAGCGTAATACGCACGGATATCTTTGCGAATCACCTCATCAGCGAACGCATCGACCCACGTCAGCACATGTTTCCGCAGAAAGTCGCTCTGGGTACGAAGCGTCTTCGCCGCATTCTCATCGCGTCCGTCAGCATACGCCTCATAAACGCACTGGCTCATGCGCGCCATATAATCCATCATCGCGGAAATGTGATCGTCGGGAAAATGCTGCTCGGCCTGTAGCCTGAATCCCGCCTGATGATAGAACGACCGAACATCAAGCGTGCTTCCCCTGAACAGCATGCCGTCGGTACTGGTATGCGGAGACTCCCAGGGACGAACGTAGCTATCGCCAGGAACCTGAAACAACTTGGGGAAATCTTCTTCCATGGCCACTGTCGCCTTGGAAACCGCATCCCCTTCGCTATGTTCACCCACGCACGCAACCGCTTCGACAACGCACTCGGTCATCGTGCGGAGGGAAAGGCCCACGCTCTTCTCCGAAAGCCCCTCATCAGCGGCCACCTTACCGGCAAGCCACGCCAACGCGCCTGCCGTGTTCTCGCCGAAAAGCTGCGCAGCTGACGCCTCATGCACTCCGCCGCCGAACACCACATGAAAGGCGCCATATAAATACGCACGGCGTGCCAGCGTCATGGCAATGCGATTTTCCTCGTCTTTGCTGTCCATCCCCGCTCCTTCTGCGCCGTCGCCATCCAGGGCGCGGCACAACGAACCTGAAACAAAACCGCCGCATCGAGCAAACAGCGCGATGCGGCGGCAATCAACCTATTACCAGGTCAGCTCACGCGCTTCCTGGCTAAACGCGCAGTCCTTCGCCTTAATCAAGACATTCGGATGCGTTTCCTCGGGCGAGGGCAGCACCACGATGCTACCGTTATCCAAGTTGCTACCATACTTCGCGCGCAGCTCATCCATGTCGCCAAAATCAAGCGCACGGTTCGGGCAGCCAGCCACGCAAGCAGGTTGGGAGCCCTCTTGACGCAGGCCATAGCAGCCGTCGCACTTACCGGAAACACCCTTTTCCGGGAAATACTTCGGCTGGCCATACGGGCAGCTCATCACACACATGCGACAGCCGATGCACTTGCTCTGATCCTGAATCACCGTGCCGTCGGCAGCCTTGTAAATGGCGCCCGTCGGGCAATTCTTCAGGCAAACAGGGTCCTCGCAGTGATTGCAGCTAAACGTGTAGCTAAAACCCTGCACCTTCGGGAACTCGCCAACCGTGTAGGAATGCGCCTCGCGATACAGCGTGCCAACCTCAAGACGGTTCTTATCCTTGCACACAACCTGACAAGCGCGGCAACCAGTGCAGCGGCTTTGGTCCAAATAGAATCCAACGCTCATGATTCACTCTCCTCTTCCGCAGCTCTAGTTTGCACTCCAGCGAGCCGGCTTGTCGCAGTCGCGGCCAAGCGGAGCGCCGGTGTACTTCTCGACATTGCAGATCTGGTTGTTGTAACCAGACACGCCCATGCCACTGTACTCGCTACCAATCAGATAGTTGTCGGAGCCAGCCATATCGATGCCGGTCTCTTCATCGACGTCAACCCATGCGCCATGGGGCACGCCGACCATGCCGGGCATCAACACGTCCATAACGGCAGCGTTGCGCAGGCCCTTGCCATACGGCGAGCTCAGCAGCACCGTGTCGCCGTCTTTGATGCCCAGGCTCTCCGCATCGCTACGAGCCAGGAACACCGGGTTTGCCCACGCCTCGCGCAGCCACGGGCAGTTGTCGAACACGGTATGCGAACGACGCAGGTAGTGCGGGTTGAACATCAGGAACGGATACTCGCCCTTTTCGCCGCCGATTTTACCGTCCTTGAACGTGGACTCGTAGCCCGTGCACGGAACGATATAGGTCGGGTACGGCTTGTACTGTTCGATTCCAGGGAAGCCGAACGACGCCATCAGGTCGTAGCGAGCCTGGCAGTAAATCTCCAGCTTGCCCGACTTGCTCTTCAACGGGTTTGCCTCAGGATCGTCGACGAACTTCTGGTAGCCGATGTGGCCGTGCTTGTCATTGCGCTTGCGCGGGAACTGATAGCCGCCGTTTTCCTTCAGCTCCTTCAGCGTGATGATGCCTTCCTGCGGCGCGCCTTCGGCGTTGAGGCCTTTGATATCATCAGCCGTCAGCGTGACCAACGTCTTCATTTTGCCGTCATCGCCCATGACCTTGCAGCCGGCAATCTTCTCGTACAGCTGCTGATCCTCGGTCTTGCCATAAGCAAGCTTGGGATCCTTGCCGACGCCCGCAATCAGCAGCTCGCCGATTTCCTGGTCGGTCTTCGCCTCGCCAAGCGGCTGCGTCACGCGAGTGTAGAACGGCAGGTATTCACGGTTGTTGTAGTCGCCGAAACCGCCGCAACGCTCCCACTCGGTCGTAACCGGCAAAATGATGTCGGAATAGCGAGCGTTCGTGGTCATGAACTGCGCCAACGTCAACACGAAGTCAACCGCGCGGTGGGCCTCGATGCCCTCTTTCTGGTTCAAAGACGTCTGCAGGACGGCATCGGTCATATGATAGATGCACTTGATGGGACCAAGCTCCGTAGGATTGGGCTCGTGGAAGGAGCCGTACGCATTGGAAACGTCCTGCGTGTGGCCGCCGCCATTCTTGATGATCTCATACATCTGAGGCTGGCGAACGCCCGTGGTAACCGGATTGGTCGTCTTCGGCATCTTTGCGGCACCGGCGGAAATCAGTCGAGCACCGCCATTGCCGGCGTTTGCGTGATATGCGCTAGCCGTTGCATGACCGGACTTGCCCATATGACCGCCCATGGCGCCCAAGGCGATCAACAGCTGCGGCAGCATTTCGGCACCGTTGCAGCGAGCCATACCATAGTTGTGCAGAATCATGACCTTGTTGCTCTTTGCCATAATCTGAGCCAGCTCGGTGACCTGCTCAGGCTTCACGCCGCAGATCGGCTCTGCCCATTCCGGCGTCTTAGGCGTGCCGTCGTACTTGCCAAGGATGTAGTCCTTAAGGTTCTCATCGATGGTCTTATCCTCGGGCATGCTCTCGGAGTCGAAACCAACCGTGTACTTATGGATGAAGTCCCAATCGATGATGCCTCCCTTTTCCTCGTCAAGGCGAAGCATTTCATAGGCAATAGCGAACATAAGCGCCATGTCCGTGCCGGTACGAACGGGAACCCACTCAGCATCAAGCATCTGGGCGGACGCGTTGTACAGCGGGTCGATGGATACGAACTTGGTGCCCTTGTCGCGCGCAGCCATCCAATAGTTGATAGGCGTACCGGCGGCAGACCAAGCAGGATTGGACGACCACATGATAATGTACTCGGCGTTTTCAAGGTCAAAGCGATCGTTTGCCGTATCCGCATCACCCGTACCGCAGTCCGTAGTCGGAAGACCCATCTTCGTCACGTCAAGCGTATACGTGCCATGCGACGTGGTATCCCATCCGCGCACGTAACCGGAAAGGACATTGAGCGTGGTGTTGTTCGCCTTGCAATAAAAGCCCGTGGGGCCGTACTCGTCGGAAATGCGCTTGATTTCCTCGGATGCAAGCTTAATAGCTTCGTCCCAGCTGATGACTTCCCACTCGTCCTTGCCACGCATCTGGCCGTTGGACTTCTCGCCACCGCCAGGCTGCCAGCCCTTGCGCTTGAGCGGATGAAGAATACGGTCAGCGCCGAAGCACTGCTGCTGCTGGGTTTTACCGCGCACGCAACCGCGCTGCTGCGGATACTCGATGGAATCCTCGTGCGTGTCATCGGTCTTCTGACGAACAACGGCGCCGTCCTTGACCATGACCTTGTTCATGCAGCGACCACCGCAGTTATGCCAGCAGGCTGCGGAAATCCATTCGCCGCCCTTTGCCGGATCGACAGGCAGCTCGTGCTTGTCGACGGCCTCGAGACTTGATTCCGCAGAGCAACCAGTTGCGGTCAGGCCGGCAACACCTGCCATAACAACAGCGGAAGCACCCAGGAAACCACGACGGGAAATGTTATTGGAATTCACGGTTTATCCCCCTTCGTTCCCTACAGCGCGCACGTCGCGTAGAACGCGTAACGAGCGACGGCAACACCGATAACCAGAGCAGCGCACACGACGATCGCAAGCGTCTGCTTATTTGCGAATTTGGAAGCCAGCAGCGTCAACACAGCAGAAGCGACAGGCGCAACCACCAAGCCGACCACCTGCATAACCGGGCTTATGCCAACAGCCGAAAAGGCCGCAACCTCAAGCGCCAGACCAATGGCAAGCACCACATCAACAGCAACCATCGTGTATGCAACGGGCTTTTCGGACAACTTCGCGACGCCAAGCGCAGCGCACAGACCAAGACCCATGGCAAGATCGCCCGCCACGAAGCTCAGCACCGTTGCCGGAGCGTTCGTCCAAACGGGATTACCGAACACGTCGGTGTACGCGGTGCCCATCAACACCATACATGCTACGGCAACCACGGCCGTCACCACGCGCAGCGCAAAGGGGCTGTCCTTTTTCACGAACGCGATGATCATGTCGATAAGAGCCAGCACGAAGAACACGCCGGAAACGGCAACCTCGCGCACCATGCCAGACGCAAAGTTAACGGTTCCGCTTGTCAACGAGCCCATTGCACGCGGGATGCTTTGCACATGCGTAGAAGCGGCAATCATGCCGATGGCGAACAAAGCAACTACGACCAGGGGCAAAAGCCACGGGCGATTGCCCGAGCGCTTACGGGCAAAGCACGTTTCAAACACGTACGCACCCGCAGCCATACCTCCCAGCAGCGTGAATGCAAACAGGGATTCGAGACCCATGTTTCCCTCCTCTATTTCCTTGCGCCCGCAGTAGGACGCGCCTCTCGCAAAACACGCCTCGCCCGCGCGTTCTGCGTCCTCCTGCTTTTTCCTCGAGATATGCGAATACGTACGAAGAAAGCAGGAGGCTGAATATGATTGTCGGAAATCAGCTGACACCCTTCATGAGCCGTTATAGCAAAATTGTCGTGCGACAATCAATAGTGTCGCACGACAATTTTGTAGTGTATTTATTCTATTTTGAGAACAGTAATTATCTCAACCGGTCAGCTAAAAGCGTAATCGACCTGGTAATTTATACTTTAGATACCGCCCGTCGGACAACAGACCCCCGATCTTTTCTTACATAACTGTCGCACACGCCGTCACACAGCCAGCCCCAACCAAGCAGGCCAAGTAAGTAAGGAGTTATAGCGATTTGCTTTCATCGGCTTTTACGTTAAAGCCCTCGCTATATGCGCTTGGCACTACAAGCGTACTGTCGTTATCCTGCATGCCCTCGTACGTCAAATGCAGCTTGCGCAGCGCAAGCGCCACTTCGTCATGGTTATACGTTTGTGCAACCTCATCAAGGATTTCGGAAACGTCGCGCTCCGCTTCCATAAGCGTGATACGTGCGCTTTTGCGACATTCCGCCTGAGCCTCCAACGACATAACCCCCTGCAGCTCTTTAGGGATGATCAGGTCGCGCACTTCAACCGAAACGATAGAGATGCCCCAATCAGATACCTTTTCCTCAACAGCCTCACGCAGTTCCTGATCAAGCTGATGACGACGCATAACCACATTCGACAACGATGCGCGACCGATGGCATCGCGCAATGCCGTTTGCGCGGAAAGAGCTACGGCAAAGTGATAATCCTCGACCTCAGTACAAGCCTTTTCGGGATCCCAAACCACCCAAAACAGCACGGCATCGACGTCAAGCGGCACCAAATCACTAGTCAGCGCCTCTTCGGCGCCAAACGGAGTTGCATTCATGCGCTGATCAACGCGCAACGTGCAAAATTCAAACAATGGGACGGTGAAAAACAAACCCGGGCCCGCAAGCCGATTAAATCGACCCAGGCGCATGATCACGGCACGCTCCCAATCCATGCAGACGTGCACCGACGAAAGCACAGCAAGGCCAACTACTGCGGAAAGCAGAATACCTGTAAGCGTCAAACCAGACGCCAAGGCCACGGATGCTCCCAACATCAACGCAAATGCAACGATAGCCAAGGCTATCGTTATCATCACAGCGCCATTTCGCGTCGCTCTTTTCGTAGGGTCGGAGCGATACGCGTCGGCTGCAACACCGAATTCCATCTCAGAACGTCGATACGTATCTTTTTGCCCCGGAACGAGCCTCTCGCCGTTATTTTTGGTTTTCATGGCCCCTTTTCATCCTCCTCACACACGCAGACACCAGTTTCGGGATGTCTTCATACGCCATTCCTTGCTCCAGGCAGCTTTTGATGAAATCTTCGGCGAGCGCATTGACCCGCGCATCCCCTTTTTGATTGTCGCCCGGTTCATTCACGAACACGCCACTACCCCGAACCGTCTTCACATACCCATCGCGCTCCAAC
This sequence comes from Senegalimassilia anaerobia JC110, assembly GCF_000236865.1. Taxonomy (GTDB): domain Bacteria; phylum Actinomycetota; class Coriobacteriia; order Coriobacteriales; family Eggerthellaceae; genus Senegalimassilia; species Senegalimassilia anaerobia. The sequence goes on from NZ_HE611017.1 coordinate 234,929, forward strand.
CCCATGTACGCTTTGCTTACCGTGTTGTATGCAATGCGCAAATCGGCAGCGTACTTACGCACCGTGGGCAATTTGTCGCCCGGTTTATAAAAACCCGATGTAATGAGGTATGCCATTCGGTTTCGAAGCTGAACCCACAGCGGTAAGTCGCTGTTTTCGTCAAATGCGAACGAAGGCGTTTCCTTTATCGCTTTCACGCGTAATCTTTCCGTCTCACACCAAGGGCTGCACACCCGCAGCCACCATTACCAATCGCAAGCATAGCCCTCCGACAAGCACGAGCACCGACGCGAACGCCGTTGCCGGAGCACTCAAATGTCGCCCGCTCATCAGGGAAAACATTTCAATCACTATCGGTAATAGTAACGCACATAAGACAAAGCCGCCCCAAAATAGCTGCGAATGTCTACCTGTCAGCACATCGGCGCTCGCTACCGGGGCAAGGCTTGCAAACAGCAGTATCGTCACAAGGAGCTCGAGCACCACGAACACGAAATCAAAGCGCAGTAATTTGACATCCCATTGCCGCACGGCCCGCCGATCCTCACATGAGCATAGAGCAAGCATTATCACCGCACAGCCGCACGAAAGCGCAGACAGAACGAATAGCACCGGAAGCCACATCGTCTGCCAGAATTTCACAGCGACAACGCTTTTCAGCAGCATTCCCGTGTATGCCATAACCACGAACGCGACGGGGATGCCCACGGCTTTTAAGACCCACAGCGCACGCCGCACGTGCGCTCCCAGCGAAAACGCCGCATCGCAGAAAGCCGCCAACGAACTTCCCATCAACAGCGACAGCGCGAGCGCACCAATCGAAATCAAACTGCTTGTTGGATATAGCAACAAGTAATAAAACGCATCCGGTCGACCTAAATCAGCGATCAGACACAACACTCCCAGCATCAAAATGCAGAGCGTCGCACCATACACGATTCTCCTTATGCGTTGATATGTTGATTCACACAAACTTTTCGGCGCATGAGAAGCCCTATTACGCTCATCATGCCTATTCCATGTCGACATGTTGCTCGCAACATCCAGCACAGCCAACACGGCATATGCGCCTGCCGATGTTCCGCCCAGGAACAGATATACCGCTATCAGCCCGCTAAATGTCATGCGCCCGCCTTTCTTGAACACGGCAAGAATATCACCGTCGCACGACAATTCACAACCATATGAGCCAATGTCTCCGTAGCGTTCTAGCTCGCCACCTGTTAAAAGATTACGAGCTAGAACGCCACGGAGGCAGATTCATTCACGCGGCTCAAAAGGAACCCAAGCCGTGCCACAACCTGTCTGCACGTGCTCCAAACGTACGCCGAAGGACTGCTCGATAGCAGCACGAACGCAGCCATCCGTCGGTTCGCCCTGCGCAGCTAAGCGCCCTCGCTCCATCACAAATACCTGGTCGGCAACCGAAAGCGCCAGGTTCAAATCATGAATCACCGCGATAACCGTCTTGCCGCGCTGCCGAACCTGGCGAATCAGCCGCACCATATCGAAACACGCCGCCACATCCATGAACGACGTTGGTTCGTCAAACAGCACGATCGGCGTATCTTGCGCCAACACCATAGCCATGCGCACGCGCTGCCGCTGCCCACCCGACAGGCTCTGCAGCGAACGATCGCGTAGCTCAGACACGCCGGCAAGCAAGAGCGCCTCGTCGATGCGTTCTTCGTCTTCCCTGCTCAAGCGCGAAAACGATCCACAGCATGGAAACCTCCCGCACACCACCAGCTCGCGCACCGTCATCATCGGCGCCTCTTGCTGCTGCACCAACACGCCTAAAAGACGCGCTCGCTCGCGAGCAGCCAGCGATGACACGTCGCGCCCGGCAATGCGCACGCGCCCCGATGTCGGCTTCACCAGCCCCATGGCAAGTTTCGCAAGCGTTGATTTCCCACAGCCGTTCGGGCCGACGATGCAGCTGATGCTCCCTGTCGGAAACAACGCGGAAAAGCCGTCGAATAAACGGCTTCCGCCGTACCCGAATACGACGTTATCAAACTCAAGAGCGCCCATCGACTTCTCCTTTCCGCGAACGAAGAATCAGATAAATGAAGAATGGGCCGCCTATCAGCGCCATGCAAATTCCCACAGGGATCTCGAACGGCGCGAACAGCGTGCGCGCAACGGTGTCGCACACGCACACCACGATAGCCCCGACAACAGGCGAAAGCAGCAATACGCGACGGTTATCATGGCCGGCGAAGAAGCGGACGATATGGGGGACGACCAGCCCGACGAATCCGATAAGCCCGGCAAAGGAAACCGCGGCACCCGCCAGCAGCGCCGCAAGCGAAAGCAATATCAGCCGAGTTCGCTGCACGTTCAGCCCCAGCGCGTGCGCACCCTCATCCCCCAACGACAAGATGTTGAGACGAGTTCCCTGGCCTGCGGCCACAAGCAGCCCGACGCAGATCGCACACCCGGGAATCACCAGCTCAGACGCCGTCACGCCCGAAAGGCTTCCAACCAAAAAACCAGATGAGTTCACGTAGGCATCCGGATTGAAAATGAGAATCGCGTTCATTCCCGCCGTGAATATGGACGTGAGCGCCATGCCGGCAAGCACGATGGTCAGGCGCGAAGCCCCCGCGTACAACGACACGAAGAACACCAGCAACGCCGAAGCGAGCGCGCCCAAAAACGCACCAGCTGCCGACACGCCCAGCGCATGCGGAGCCACGCATGCGAACAGCAAAACGAACAAGCCGGATCCAGCGTTGACGCCGATGATGTTTGAGCTGGCCAGCGGATTATTCAACGTTGCTTGGATGAGCGCACCCGCCTCGGCAAGCGCCGCACCGGCAAGCACGCCCCCAAGGACACGCGGCACGCGCACGTTCGCCAGCACGTTCACTGCCATGTCGGACGCGTTGCCCGTAGCGTACGCCACCACATCGCTCGCGCCAATAGATGACGACCCCAGCGCCAGACCAGCGAACACCACGCCGGCAAGAGCCAAAAGCAAGACAAGCAGCATGGTGCCAAAACGATGTCGCGCACAATCCGTCATCGCAACCGTTTTGAGTCGATCCCTACGCACGAATCAACCTATTCGCCGTACAGCGCGTCGAACAGGACTTGATACGCTTGATCCCACTGAGCATTTGGCTTGTACTGGAACAACTGCGGATCAAGCGTCACCACACGATCGTTCTTCACCGCATCAAGCTGCGCCCATGCAGGGTTCTGCGTCGTCTGCTCGGCAAGCGCTTGCTGCGCCGACCCATCGGAATTACCCATAGGCAGAAGGAAAATGGTTTGGGGGTTATCCTGGATCAGCGCCTCTATGCTGTAATCGGACAACAGGCCCTTATCGGAATCGGCAATGTTCTGCGCTCCCAAATCGGCAAGCATGGTTCCCGTCTGCGTCGAGGACGACTGCACGCGCGTACCGCCCGAATACGTGGTCAGCACCGCGGCGCTGCCAGCTTGCTTTCCTTCCGCCTTCGCGCAAATCTCGGCGATCCTATCTGCCGGACCCTGGCCGTTTTCCGCATACGCCTGCTCGTCGCCTGTGATATCGCAGCACGTGCGCAGCATGCGCAGATAGTCGTCGAACGTGGTTACCTTGAAATACGCCACGGGAATGTTCGCCGCCGTAAGCGTATCAGCCAGCTCGGTTTGCGCAACGCCGCCACCGCGGCCGCTGCTCGACCCTGTCAAAATCACGAAATCGGGGTTGAGCGCGATAATCGATTCAGCGTTGAGCGACGAAAAATCGCCGATCTTCTGCGCATCCGACGCAATGTGGTAATCGGAGAAAGCGTCATCGGACGCTCCAACCAGCGTACCGCCGGCCAGCTCCCACACGTTTGCGAAGCTGCCCATGCCGGCAACCACGCGATTATGCGACGAGACCGTCACTTCGCGGCCCAAATCATCGGTAAAGGTATACGCGCCCTGCGTTGCCGACGTCTCCGTTTCGCCCGCATTGGATGCAGCGAGGCTTCCTTGCGACGAGCACCCCGCTAAAGAGAACGATCCTGCGCCCATAGCCAACACGCACGAAAGCGCAACGGCGCCTTTTGCAACTTTGTTCATTGCTTGCTCCTTTTGGATTGATACGTGCCGCTAAGCAACCGATACGCCGGACGCATCCCGTGCTGCGCTCTTCATGCCCCATGCACAATAATCGTCCTGCCCCAAAATGTCCCCATCATGGTAATACGCAGCGCGAGCGCGACATCCGCCGCAAATGCCCTTGTAATCGCACGCCCCACACGCGCCCTTATACGCCTGCGTGCGCAGCTCTTGAAACACCGGGCTGGTACGCCAAATCTCGTCAAACGGCTGTTTGCGCACGTCGCCTGCATCTTCGGTCATATATGCGCACGCGCGCACGATGCCTTCGCTTCCGACTACGCAGTACGTCAGCCCCGCCAAGCAACCTCGCGTATAGCGCGTTTGAACACCGATCTGCTCGGCAATACGCATAAACTGCGGCGCGCACGTAGGCTTAACTTCGATGCCGGCATCGCAACCGGCACGCAAAATGTCAGCAAGCAGCTGCTCGTTTTGCTCAACATCGATGCTTTCGTCTGAAATGTCCTTACCACGCCCGACCGGCACCAAGAAGAACACCGAATGGTTCATCGCGCCCGATTCTTTGGCAAACCGAGTGATGTCGCACACCTCGTCACGGTTCCAATCAACCACAGTGGTGTGAACCTGGAATGGCAGGCCGACGCTTTTGCAGGCTTCGATTCCCGCCAGCGTTGCCGCATGCGCACCGTTGATTCCGCGAAACTTGTCATGCTTTTCCGCGTCAAGGCTGTCAATGCTGATGCCCATAGCGCACGCACCCGCCGCTTTCAGCTTTCGCGCAACGTCTTGCGTGATCAAGGTTCCATTGCTGCCGAATACCGGGCGGAGTCCGCATGATGCCGCATGAGCCACTAAGTCGAAAATGTCATCACGCATAAGCGGCTCACCGCCACTGAAAATCATGATCTTGAAACCTGCGCGCGCAATGTCGGAAATCATCGCGCGCGCTTCTTCGGTCGACAGCTCTCGGTTATCGCACTCGTCTGCGTCTTGATAACAATGAGCGCACTTCAAGTTGCATCGATTCGTGGTCATCCACGATACGATCATCGTCTCCCCCTCTGATCAAGTTATCACTACAGGGGAAAACGGTACCGAGCGACGTTACGTCGCCGTCAATACAACGATAAGCGTACCTGTGCAGCTATTCCCGCGAATCAGAACGAGAACAATCGAGCGCATCTTGCAAAAAACTCAGTGTGCGCCGTTGAATGCCGGCATAAAAGTCACGACCGTACTGCTTTGGCCCCGAGCTGCGTTGGTTTGCCAAGCGCTTCAAACCAGCAAGGGCATGGGGCATGCCCCCTAAGCTGGAAAAACGAATCGCAAGCGCTCGTGCGCGCTCATCGGTTGCCAATACGCCGTCATGCATTGCCTCGATCGTATCGCCCATCAGCTGATGCCAACAGATAACCTCTTCACGGGATAACTCGGGAATCGGGCAACCCTCAAGCGATTCGCCGGTGATGGCAGACCACAGCATGTCCTCACGATCCCGCACGCTACCAACAGCGGATGCCGATTCGCTCCAATCCACATGATCGGCCACAGCAAGATGCGCGCGCAAACTCTGCAACGCATTCATATCCCGAAGAATCCGCGCGCTTTCACGCTCGAGCTCCGCTTCGCGTTCCGCCAAAGCGCTAGTCAGCTCACCGTCGGGGTCGCTCCCTTCGCCCTCCTGAATCTGGGAAAGCGAAAGCCCCAGGTATTTCAGCGTAATTATGCGATTGAGACGGTCGACGTCAGACGAGGAATACAAGCGAAGATTTTGCTCCCCTTTGCATGTGGGATGCAGCAGCCCGCGTTGATCGTAATACTGGATGGTTCGAACCGTCACGCCGACGCGTGAAGCCAATTCCCCAACCGTCATTAAGTCTTGGCTGCTTTGCTCTCCCATGTCCTGCTTCACCCCACGAACCGACATCTACTCTGCCGAAAAAAATTCACTGTAGCGGATGACGCTACGTCATCGTCAAGCACTACCTTGCAGATGAATCGAACACGCAAGGGTTCAAGCAATCAACCGGAACCCGGCCCTGCACAGCGTCGATAGCCGCTTGCATCGCGCGCTCGCGCAGTTCGCGGCCGGATTCCTCCGACCAATACGCCGCGTGCGCCGAAAGCACAGTGTGCGGTGCCTTCATGATGGGATGGTCGAAGTCGAAAGGCTGCTCCTGCTCGAACACGTCCAAGCCCGCGCCCCACAACTTATCCTCGCAAAGCGCCTGGGCCAATGCCACGGTATCCACCACGGCGCCGCGAGCGGTGTTCACCAGCACAGCATCCGGCTTCATGAGGGCGAGACGTTCGGCGTTGATCAGATGATGTGTCTCGGGAGTAAGCGCGGTATGCAGGCTCACCACGTCCGCCGTCTGCAACAGCTCTTTCAGGCGCAGCACGGGGTAACCTTCGGGAGTACGCCGCCCGGGTTTCAAGCTACGCGACCAGCACACCACCTCAAAGCCCATACCAGCAGCTTTCTTGGCCGCCGCTCTGCCGATTTCCCCCATGCCGACGACGCCGAACACGCGACCGCGGCACTGCCCGAGCGGGCGCGTGCGCGCATAATCCCACACGCCGCGGCGCATATCGGCATCAAGCTCGTTGATCCGGCGCAAAACCGAAAGCGCCAGCGTAATGGCGTGATCGGACACCACTTCCGTACCGTAACCGGGCACGTTGCACACGGCAACGCCATGCTCGGTTGCGGCCTCCACATCGATCTCGTCGTACCCGACGCCCGTACGGCTGACCGCCTTTAGGTTCGGGCAGGCCTCGAACACCTCGCGCGGGAACATCGCATACGACGTCACCGCTGCATCTGCACCGGTTTCCAGCAATCCGTAGATAACCGCCTGGGCGGTGCGGCCATGCGTGACCTCGAACTCGATGCCCGCATCCCTGGCCATGGCCTCTTCCAGATTGTTATCCTCGAAATCGGTGTCGACCGCTACGATCTTCGGCATATCCACTCCCGTCATCGCCCTTATCAGACGTTAGCTTGCTCGGCCATTTCCTTCAAGTCCGACAGGTCGGTGGGGTCGTCAGGCAAATCGATTCCATATGCATCCGCAATCGCCCGCGCCTGTTCCACGCGCAACGACGCCAACGCACCTTGCTTCACCTGCGTCAGATACTCGGACGACAACAGCAGGCTTCGCGCGATGAATTCCGTTACACGCGGATCGGTACCGGACACCTGCAGCACGCCGACGACGGATTCCGGGGTCAGCGACAGCAAGCTAGCGCCGTCCATCCCGACGGCATTCCCGACAACCTCATCCAGCGTATCGGCCGCCTCTTTGGGGTCTTCGTCCTCGTCGGTAACGCGTCGCAGGCTTTTAAACATCGCCTGGTAAAACGCCAGCAGCAACTTCATCAGATAGTCTTGCTCGAACATCGGCCGCTCCTAGCTATTCGTGGGTTCGTGGAAGATGCCCAGGTGCTCGTACGCCCGCTCGGTTGCCTGACGACCCTTCGGCGTACGGATGAGCAGACCCTGCTGCATCAAGTACGGCTCGTACACGTCCTCAAGCGTATCCGGGTCCTCGGCCAACGCCGATGCCAAGGTGGTCAATCCCACCGGACGTCCACCGAACTGCACGCACAACAGCTCCAGAATACGATTATCCACCGCATCCAACCCCAGCGGGTCCACCTCGAAAAAGCTCAACGCCTGCGCGGACACATCTTCGTCGATGACGCCGTTGCCCCGCACCTGCGCCCAATCGCGCACGCGTTTGAGCATGCGGTTAGCCAAACGAGGAGTGCCACGGCTTCGACGCGCGATTTCCAGCGCGCCATCATACGAGATGGGCACATCCAAAATGGAAGCGGAACGTTGTACGATGGAGGCCAGTTCCTCAGGCGTGTAATACTGCAGGCGGAACGCAATGCCGAAGCGATCGCGCAAAGGCCCGGTAAGCAGACCCGTGCGGGTGGTGGCGCCGATGAGCGTGAACCGCGGCAGGTCCAAGCGGATGGAACGAGCCGCCGGTCCCTTGCCCACAACGATATCCAGCGCAAAGTCCTCAAGCGCGGGATACAAAACCTCTTCCACCATGCGATTCAGACGATGGATTTCATCGATGAACAGGACATCGCCCTCTTCGAGGTTCGTAAGGATCGCAGCAAGGTCTCCCGTACGCTCGATGGCTGGACCGCTGGTAGTTTTGATGTTCGCACCCAGCTCATTGGCCACCACGGTGGCAAGAGTGGTCTTGCCCAGGCCCGGAGGTCCCGAGAATAGGATATGGTCCGCAACGTCACCGCGCCCCTGCGCAGCTTGAATCAAGATGGCAAGCGACTCCTTGATCTTCGTTTGGCCGAGATAGTCGCCCAGACGCTTCGGCCGCAAGCTGCGATCGAGCGCAAGGTCGTCCTCGGTCAAGTCCGGCGTGACCGCACGCTGCGAGGGGTCGGTCGCACCGACAGGAGCCGCCGACGCAGACCTGCCATCGAAGCCGGAACCCGCTTCGAACACCATTCCCTCTATTTTCACTCCATCAGCCAAAGCTCAAGCTCCGTCATCCATATTATTCGAGTCGCCTTACCTTCGCCGAACGCAAAGCAGTGCCCCTGCGTCCAGCATCGTCACGCTAGCCCCTGCGTCCTTCCAGCAAAATATCGCTTCGCTCGTACGAGCCAAACCCCAGCAAAGGCAACGATGCAACCCGTTATTTACCTAAACGTTTCAAGGCGTATTTTATCAACGCGTTTTCATCCGCGTCTTCGGGAGCGCCCTTTAACGCAACTTCTGCCTCTGCAGACGCGAAACCCAACGCCAGCAATGCCTCACGGGCGCCCTTAAGCCGTTCGGCCGCAGCTGCAGCCGCCGAAGAGGGCGCACCCGAGACATCGAACAAGCTTGCCAGCCCCTGATCGAACGAGCCTTTCAGCTCCAAGATGATGCGCGACGCCGTCTTCTTACCCACTCCCGGTATCTTCTGCACCGCAGCCACGTCCTGAGCTTGCACTGCCGCCACCAAAGCTTCGGGCGTGAACGAGGACAGCGCCGCCAGCGCAACCTTCGGTCCCACGCCGCTGACTCCGATCAGACGCTCGAAAAGCGCTTTCTCCTCAAGCGTTAAAAAGCCGTACAATGCGATACCGTTATCGGACACCTGCAGATGCGTGTGCACCTGAACAGGTTCGCCCACTGCCGGCAGTTTCGAAAGCGCACCTTGCGACATGCCGACGGCATAGCCGACGCCTTGAACGTCGATATACGCGCATGCGGCGGTCTTGCCCGCCAGCACACCCTTCAGAAACGCGATCATCGCGCACCCTCCTCCAAGATCTTGCGCGCCGACGCACCGGAGGCGCCACCTGTTCCCGCGCCCGCCATCACGCGGCCGCGCGACTCAAGCTTCGCCAGCGCGCTGGCGCCGCCGACTCCCCCGTACCCTTCGTGAGTGGTATAGCAGATTGCAGCCGCAAGCGCGTCCGAAGCATGGTCCGGCTTCGGTTCCACCTGCAGATTCAGCAGCTTCTTCACCATATATTGCACCTGCGCCTTATCGGCCGAGCCAGTGCCCACCACGGCCATCTTTATCTGCCGCGGCGTGAACTCGCCGACCGAAAGCCCATGCTGGGCGCATGCCACCAAAACAGCGCCTCGCGCCTGCCCCGTGGCGAAGGCGGCCGTGATATTCTGACCGAACCACACGGTCTCGATTCCCAGGCACACGGGATCGAACCGGCTGATCACCGCCGAAATCTGCTCGTGGATCTTCGCCAAACGCTGCGACAGCTCAACGCCTGCAGGCGTGGATACGCACCCGTACGCCACGCATTCCATACGCGGGCCATACTGCCGCACCACGCCCCATCCCGTGTTCGCCAAGCCTGGGTCTATCCCCAAGATCGTTCGAGGTTCCGTCATCCGCCCGCCTTATCCGTTCAAACATTTGTTCGTGGACATACTACCACACGGATGTTCGTACTCCACCAACGATTTTCCCATGGGCGCTTCTTTCCAAAACCGCCCGGCCAACACAGGGGTCCAGCGCGAAAAAAGGCCTCCCTATCGGGAGGCCTTCCGTTCGCAAAGGATATCCTGCACGTTTACTCGTCCAGAGCAGCGGCGATTTCCTCGGTGATATCCATGGTGTGGTACACGTTCTGCAGGTCCTCAAGCTCTTCCAGCTTGTCAACCAGGCGCATAACCTTCTTAGCGTCGTTGGCGGTGACGGTTGCGGGCGTGGTGGCCTCCATGGTCATCTCGGCGCCCTTGACCTGCACGCCCTGCTCTTCCAGGGCCTTCTTCACGGCCATAAGGTCGGACGGCTGGGTGTAGACGATCCACTCCTCGTCGGCATCCTCGTAGTCGTCGCCGCCGGCCTCGATGACGGCCATCTCGAACTCTTCCTCATCGGCAGCGGCGCCGTTGGGGCCCATGGGATGCTTCTTGTCGCCCGTCTCGATCTCCTTGGGGACCATGATCTGGCCCTTGCGCTCGAACATGTAGGAAACGGAACCGGAGGTGCCCAGGTTGCCGCCCGCATGGGTGAATGCGGCGCGCACGTCGGCAGCGGTGCGGTTGCGGTTGTCGGTCAGCGCCTCGCAGAGGATGGCAACGCCGCAGGGGCCGTAGCCCTCGTACACGACGGTCTCGTAGTTCGCGGCGTCCTTGCCGGAACCGAAGGCCTTGTCGATGGCGGTCTTGATCTTGTCCTTGGGCAGGGAGTAGCCCTTGGCCTTCTCGATTGCGGCGGCCAGCGATGCGTTGTTGTCGGGGTTCGGGTCGCCACCCTCCTTGGCAGCAACGGTGATGTTGCGCGACAGCTTGGAGAACAACGCGGAGCGCTTAGCGTCCTGCGCAGCCTTGCGATGTTTCGTGGTTGCCCACTTAGAATGCCCTGACATAGCACGTCCCTTCGAATTACAGCAAATACCAGCTGATAATTCTAGCACCCTTGTCAACTATCCCGCTTCACCCGCCCAACCTTTCATAGGTATTGCAGACGGCGAATGCGAGAAGACCAGGCGAAACTGTCACGTCCAGCAGGCTCGACACCCGAAAACAAACCCGAAAATCGTGACAAAGTCGATATCTTGTCGCTTTTTTCCAACATCTTGTTGGATAAACTACCATGGAAATCGAACGACACGCATTCGCGACGCGCTCCTCGCGCCACCTTGCACTATCTGAGGAACATCGATGGGAAACGTATCCGCCGTCGACGTCGGGATCGACGTCGGCTCGACAACAACGAAGATCTGCGCGCTCGACGCGCAGTCGCATAACCTGCTGCACACGTCGTACGAACGACACGGCGCGCGCCAGGCCGAAAGCGTCCGCGCGGCGCTCAACTCGCTCGCGCGGCTATTCCCGCGGGCCAGCATCAGGCTTGCGCTCACCGGCTCCGGCGCGGCGCCCATCGCCGACAAGCTCGGCGTGCCGTTCGTGCAGGAGGTCGTCGCCAACGCCTGCGCCGTCCAGACGCTCTACCCGCGTACGCGCTGCGCTATCGAGCTTGGCGGCCAGGACGCCAAGATGATCTTCTTCCGCGCCAACGAGACCACCGGCGCGCTCGACGTCGCCGATATGCGCATGAACGGCAGCTGCGCGGGCGGCACGGGCGCGTTCATCGACGAAATCGCCTCGGTGCTCAACCTGCCCATCGAGCAGTTCGATGCTGCCGCCTGCCGCGGACGCACGGTCTACGACATCTCCGGTCGCTGCGGCGTATACGCCAAAACCGACATCCAGCCCCTGCTCAATCAGGGGGCATCCCGCGACGACCTGGCCTTGTCGGCCTTCCACGCCATCGCCAAGCAAACGCTCGGCGGCCTGGCACAAGGCATCGACGTGTGCCCGCCCATCATCTTCGAAGGCGGCCCGCTCACGTTCAACCCCACGCTGATAAGCGTTTTCAAGGAGCGCCTCAACCTCGCCGACGACCAGGCCATCGTCCCCGATCACCCTGAAACCATGGTTGCCCGCGGTGCCGCGCTGTCGCTTTCCGGCATGTTCGCCGACGCGCCCGCAACCATCGACCCCGCCGCAGCCGCGCAAACGCTCGTCGGCTTCACCAGCGCCGACGACGACCACGCTCCCGGCAAGCCCTTCTTCGAAACCGCCGCCGAGCGCAAGGCTTTCGCGCGGCGCAACCAGCTGCCCGAGGAGCCGCACGGCCCCGAAAGCGCCGCCGCGAAAGCCCACATGCGCAATGGGCGTCTTCGCGTATGGCTCGGCATCGATTCAGGCAGCACCACCACCAAGCTGGCGCTCGTCGCCGACGACGGCCAGCTCATCGACAGCTTCTACGCCAACAACGAAGGCGACCCGCTCGAGGTGGCGCGCCGCGCGCTCGTCAGGCTGCGCGACCGATACGCTGCCGCCGGCATCACGCTCGACATCGCCGGCGTCGGCACCACCGGCTACGGCGAGCTGCTGTTCAACCGCGCGCTGCACGCCGACTACCACACCGTCGAAACGGTGGCGCACGCCCATGCCGCCACCCGCTACGAGCCCCACGCCAGCTTCATCCTCGACATCGGCGGCCAGGACATGAAAGCCATCTGGCTTTCCGACGGCATCATCGGCAACATCGTGGTAAACGAGGCCTGCTCGAGCGGCTGCGGCTCGTTCCTCGAGAACTTCGCGCAAACGCTCGGCGTCCCCACGCCCGAAATCGCCGACGCGGCGTTTACCAGCGAACAACCCGCCGTGCTCGGCAGCCGTTGCACCGTGTTCATGAACTCGAGCATCGTCAGCGAGCAGAAAAACGGCCGCACGCCTGCGGATATTATGGCGGGCCTATGCCGTTCGATCATCGCGAACGTGTTCACGAAGGTCGTGCGCGTTCCCAACCTCGACAGCCTCGGCGAGCATATCGTGGTGCAAGGCGGCACGTTCCGCAACGACGCGGTGCTCTGCGCCCTCGAGCAGCACATCGGCCGCCCCGTCACGAGAGCGCCCTACCCCGGGCTCATGGGAGCCATCGGCGTCGCGCTGCTTACGCGCGACCATATGGCAAAACAAGCATGCGAACAGGCAAAATGCGCAGAAGGCGAAGCCGGGTCCCGCACACCCGCTCCCGCCGGCGAGCCAAGCCCGGCCCCCACGCCCAGCACTTTCATCGGCCTTGATGCGCTCGACGCGTTCTCCTACCAGCAGCGTACGAACGTCACCTGCCCGTTCTGCGCCAACCGCTGCAACCGCACCGTCATCACCTTCGCGGACGGCTCCTCCTTCGTCACGGGCAACCGTTGCCCGCGTGGCGAGATCGTCGGCGACCCGAAAGACCCCGCCACGCGTTCGGCGCTCAAAACCGCCGACGAGCAGGCGAAAGCAGGCGAAAACCTCTTCGAAGCGCGCCAGAAGCTCCTCTTCCAAGACTGGCCCATCGAGCAAGTCGCGCCCGACCGCGGCGTCACCATCGGCATCCCGCGCGTTCTGGCGTTCTGGGACACCATGCCGTTCTGGAACGCGCTGCTGCGCTCGCTCGGGTTCGCCATCCGCCTCTCCCGTCCGTCCACGCGCGCCATGTTCGAAGAAGGGCTGCCCCAGGTCGCATCCGACACTATCTGCTTCCCCGCGAAGCTGGTGCACGGCCACATCCACGAACTCGCACGCGCCGGCGTCGACCGCATCTTCATGCCCATCATCACCACCGTGCCCAGCGAGAACACCGCATCAACCAGCATATCCATGTGCGCCGTGGTGAAGGGCTATCCCATGGTGGTGAAAAGCTCCGACGATCCCGCAAAGCACTGGGGCATCCCCTTCGACAGCCCGTTGTTCCACTGGTACTCCACCGAGGACCGCGATCGCCAGCTCATTGATTACCTGGAGGGCACGTTCGGCATCCCCGCCGATCAGGCCCTACGTGCCATCAGGCAGGCGGACAAAGCCCAACGCGCGTTCAAAGCGCTGCTGACCAAGGCCGGCGCGCACGCCATCGAATCCGCTCGCAGCGCTGGAACCTACGCCATCGTACTTGCCAGCCGCCCCTATCACAACGACCCGCTCGTCAACCACGACCTGCCCAAAATGCTCTCCGACATGGGGCATTCCGTGCTCCCTCCCGACGCCGTTCCCGGCATCGCCGACGTCGACCTGTCGGCAAGTCGCATCGACATCGTGAACAACTTCCACCAGCGCATGCTCGCCAGCGCCGTCATCGCTGCCGACTCCTCCGCGCTCGAGTACGTGCAGCTCGTCAGCTTCGGCTGCGGCCACGACGCCTACCTTTCCGATGAGATCTGCCGCCTCATGAAGGAACGCTCGGGCAAGCAGCCGCTTATCCTCAAGCTCGACGAATCCGACGTCGCCGGACCGCTGCGCATCCGCGTGCGCTCGTTCATCGAGACCGTCGACGAGCGCCGCGCGCGCCAAGCCGCCATCGAGTGCGCCGCCAGCGAAAGCGCGATCGGCGCCCCCAAGGGAAGCGCATTCGTCCGCCCCTCGGCGCCCACCGACGCCCACCCGCTGCCCGACCCCTACCCCGTCAAGTACGTCAAAGCCGATCGGCGCATCAAGACCATCCTCGTGCCCAACACCTCGCACGCGTTCTCCCTGCTCATGTCGGCGTCGTTCGCCCGCCAGGGCGCACAGGCCGTCTCTCTTGACATCGGCCGAGAACGAGCCATCGAGCTGGGGAAACGCTATGTCCATAACGATATCTGCTTCCCCGCGCAAATGACCATCGGCGAAGCCCTCGCCGCGCTCGACAGCGGCGAATGGGACCCGCGCACCGTTGCCATCGGCACCGGAAAGTACATCGGCGACTGCCGTCTGACGCATTACGCGGCGCTTTTGCGCAAGGCGCTCGACGACGCCGGCTACGGCTACGTCCCCATCATCACCAATGACGGCACAGACGCCCACAACATGCATCCGGGCTTCAAGATGTCGCTCGGCAGCGCCATCCGCGTCGCGTTCGGCCTGCCCATGATCGACGCGCTCGAAGACCTGCTGCGCAAAATGCGCCCTTACGAGCTTGAGCCCGGCAGCGCCAACAAGGCGTTCGACCAGGCCATCGAGTGCGTCGTGGCAGGCATTCGGGAACACGGCGTGCGCGGCGCCATCAACGGCTTCAAGCAGGCCGTGGCCATCATGGGAACCGTTCGCTACGACCGCTCGAACCCGCGCCCGCAGGTGCTCATCGTGGGAGAATACCTGTTGAACTTCCATCCCGGGGCCAACCACGACATCGAGGACTATCTCGAGTCGAACGGCCTGGAGATCATCGAGGCGCGTATGACCGACGTCATCCGCAAAACCTACTTCTACCAAGATGCCCAGGCGCGCGAATTCCGCGTCTCGCAGCCCCTCGCCACCAAAGCGTTCAACCGCGTGGCAAACCGACTGTTCGAAATCGCGCACGACACCTGCGACGGCATCGCGAAGGCTCACCCGCTCTACGAGCCCGCATGCCGCATGCCCGAGCTTGTTCGCGCATCCGACCCTATCATCCACCACACGTTCGACGCCGGCGAAGGCGTGCTCATCCCCGCCGAGATCCTGCACCACGCCGCACGCGGCTGCCGCGCGTTCGTCATCCTGCAGCCGTTCGGCTGCCTGCCGAACCACGTGGTCGGGCGGGGCATCGTCAAGCAGCTCAAGACGCGCTACCCCGACGCGAACATCCTGCCGCTCGACTACGACCCCGATGTCAGCTTCGCCAATATCGAGAACCGCTTGCAAATGCTCATCATGAACGCGAAGGCGCAACACCAGCCCACGCAAAACGCCGAAAGCACCGGCACCAAAGACCAGGAGTAGCCATGGCATGACCGAGGAAAAGCGAGCACGGCACCGCCGATATACGCTTAGCAAACGCATTCTGGGCCCTGCTCGAGCATCATCGGCTCGCCAACATCACCGTCGGCATGGTCACCGAGCAGGCCGAGCTCAACCGCGGCAGGTTCTACTGCCATTTCAAAAGCATGGACGACCTCATCGACCGCGCCATCGAGGACAAGGTCCTCGGCAATGGGTCCGTTTTGCAGAACATGCTCAGCCTCGTTGCGGGATCGTCGACAGCCAACGGCTTCGAGGCGTTCATCAAGCACGACATGGAAAGGATCGCCCTGCTCATCAAACAAGGCGGCATGGACCCATTCTCCATTAAGGTCAAGCGCCTCATGTTCGGCGCTTGGAAGGCGATCCTATGCGACGAGGGCAAGGAGATTTCCCCGAGCGCTTCGCACCCGGTCACGGGCACATCGTCACCCGCGGAAACCCGCCAGACACGGGTACATCGACATCGTCTGAAAACGGTTCGCCATCACTTCATCGCCGTAATGCGCAGCGAAGAGGTGCTGCACGGCGCCGACGGGCTCGGCGCCGGCCAAACGGTTCATCCAGCAATCGAATGCCGCGAACGTCACAACCGTATCCACCAGGAAAAACGCCAGCAATCCCCAGGCTAGCGGCGCACGCCATGCATTGGGGACCGTATCGGCTGCGCGCTGCATCACCGGCAACGCCAGCTTCACCCACGCCACACCGGCAGCTCCCCACACAAGCGCGATGCCCAAACACGTATGCCCGCCCAGATTGAGCGGTTGCGAAGAATAATCCCAGGCCACAATGCCGAACGCGTTCTCCCAGAACCATCCGGCGAACCACTCGAACGCAGCCCCGACAACAGCCGCCACGCCGAACAGCACGCCGCCGCGCGCATCCGACAAGCGAGCGAGCGCCAACGTCATCACAACGCCGCCTACGCCGTAAATCGGGCTGAACGGCCCCCATAAAAACCCGGCACGGTTCTCCCATCGGCCATCAACGAAATAGCTGACCACCGTCTCACCGACCAGTCCCAGCACACTGCACACCGCGAAAATCCACACCAGATGATACAGGTCCAGCTTGATCGCCTCGGATTTCGCGGCGTCGCGTAAAGCCGCATTGTCGGCCGCTCTAAACGAAGCGCCGGCGCCATCGGGAGCGTTGACCGCAGCGGCCGTCCCCCGCATCAGCACGCGATTGCGATCGGCCGACCGCGATGAATCATGGCGAAGCATGTCACCCTCTTCCCCTTTCTTTTCCCCAACTGGTCATTATGGCACACCTCGGCAGGCCCGCCCAAGGTGCAAACCACCGGTAAACAACCCGTCATCTTCGAAAGAGCCGCCGCTCACCGAGCCGCAAGCGGTCCTGCAATCTGCCGCCAAACCCGCCCTAAAACGCCCGGCTGCCGCCTCATCGTTGACTTCGCCCAAATGCAAACCCACTATATAGCTAGATTTAGTTCGCAAACCGCAACCGCACACGCCGAAGGGGGCTTCATGCGCTACATCAACTGCCTGAACAACATCTCCGCCAAAGGAACCGACCTGCTCGGATCCGACTATCAGCTCACCGACGACATCGCGCAAGCTTCCGGCGTGCTCGTGCGCAGCGCCGCCATGCACGACATGGACCTTCCCGAAAGCCTGCTGGCCGTCGCCCGCGCCGGCGCGGGTGTGAACAACATCCCGCTTGACAAGTGCGCCGAAGCCGGCGTCGTCGTGTTCAACACCCCCGGCGCCAACGCGAACGCCGTGAAGGAGCTCGTTCTGTGCGGCATGTTGCTGGCAAGCCGCGGCATCCTGCCCGGCGCCGCCTGGTGCCGCGAGCACGCCGACTCCCCCACCATCGGCAAGGACGCCGAGAAGGCGAAGAAGGCCTTCGCCGGCCAGGAGATCTTCGGCAAGACGCTCGGCGTCATCGGCCTGGGCGCCATCGGCGCACTGGTGGCCAACGCCGCCATCAACCTGGGCATGAACGTGCTTGGCTACGACCCTTACGTTTCCGCCGAGGCCGCCTGGCGCCTGTCCCCCTCCGTCGAGCACGTCACCAACCTCGACGATGTCCTGCATCGCAGCGACTACGTCACCATCCACGTGCCTGCCATGGATTCCACGCGTGGCATGATCGGCGCGCATGAGCTCGAAGTCGCCAAACCCGGCTGCGCCGTCATGAACTTCAGCCGCGACACCCTGGTCGACAACGCCGCCATGGCAGAGGCCCTCGAGGCCGGCCGCGTGACCACCTATGTCACCGACTTCGCAACGCCCGAGGTCATGGCCATGCAAAACACCATCGTGCTGCCGCACCTCGGTGCCAGCACCGCCGAGGCCGAGGACAACTGCGCCATCATGGCAACGCTGCAGATGAAGGATTACCTGGAGAACGGCAACATCAAGAACTCGGTGAACTACCCCGCCTGCGACATGGGTCCCGCCCCCGCGCAGGGCGGTCGCGTCGCCGTGCTGCATGCCAACGTGCCCGACATGCTCAGCCAGATCACCGGCGTGTTCGGCGAAGTGGGCGCAAACATCGACAACCTCACGAACAAGGCCCGCGGCAACGCCGCCTACACCATGCTCGACCTCAACGCCCCCGCAACCGACGAGCTTGTCGCCAAGCTCACGGCCATCGAAGGCGTTCACCGCGTCCGCATCGTGAAGTAGCGAACGCAACACCCCAGCATCTCGCAAAAGGGACCGACCCGCACGATGCGGAGTCGATCCCTTTTTTCGCGGCAGGCTGCGTTACCCATAGGCCCTCGCGGCAGCCTTTCTATCTAAAGTCCCGGGTCAGCCACCGTCTAGGCAGCTTATTCGCTGACCTCTATCGTGCCGCCGCCCACAACGGCGTCGCCATCGTAAATCACCAGCGACTGCCCCGCCGCCGGACGAGCAACCGCCTCATCGAAGCGAACCACCAGCTGGTCTCCCTCCATAACCGCCTCGGCGGCCTGCTCTCGTTGGCGGTAATGGGTTTTCGCCGTAACGCGCATTGGCTTGTCAAGCTCGGCCACCGAGATCAGGTTAACATCCCCTGCGCGCACCTCGCGCACGCCCAGCTCGCTTCGCGGGCCCACCACCAGCACGTTCTCGGCGGCATCTTTGCCCACCACGTACAACGGCTCGGACGCGGCGATGCCGATGCCCTTGCGCTGCCCGATCGTGTAATGAACCAGCCCGTTGTGCCGCCCGAGCACCTTGCCGTCGATATCGACGATATCCCCAGGCTCGAATGCCGCGGGGATCGCCGGACCATCCCCGCCATCGGGCGCGGCATCTTCCCCAAACCCCATGTACCGCGCAATGAACGACGCATAATCGCCATCGGGCACAAAGCAGATGTCCTGACTTTCCGCCTTATGGGCGTTTCCGAACGAATGCTTCTCCGCCAGCTCCCTCACCTGCGGTTTTGTCAGCTCTCCCAGCGGGAACAGCATATGCGCCAGGTCATCTTGCGTAAGGTGATACAGCACATAGCTTTGATCTTTCGCCTCATCCAATCCACGGCGAAGCTCGAACCTGCCCGTGCTCTCGTTGAACGCCCGACGCGCATAATGGCCGGTCGCCACATAATCGAAGCCCAGCTGCGCACGGCGGCGCTGCAAGGCGGCGAACTTCAGGTACCTGTTGCAGTCGATGCACGGGTTCGGCGTACGACCGTGCAGGTACGCATCGCAGAATCGATCGATCACCTCGCTGCCGAACGTCCCCGTGAAGTTGAACGTGAAGTGCTCAAGCCCCAGCCCGAACGCCACCTGTCGGGCATCCTCCACATCGCTTTGGCTGCAGCAAGTGCTCTCGCCCACCATGCACGCGCCGCCGGCGCCGGCAACCTCGTTGTCGAACAGCTTCATGGTGACGCCCGTGGCATCATAGCCAGCATCACGAAGCAGCAGCGCCGCCACCGAGCTGTCCACCCCGCCGCTCATCGCAACCAGCACACGCTCTTGCTTTTCGCCATCCACCTGGGATTACTCCTTCAAACAACCTACCATCGCGAAGCCCCGTGCCGCACCATGATCGAAGCATTCATCGCTCTCATCAGCGATGCTGTTCACAAGCACACCCAGCTTCCACCCAATAAGGCCTCGAACTGCGCTCGTCCAAGCACCTAGCCGACAAGCGCGCTCTTACGCTTCGCAAATTCCACTTCACTGTCAAAAGGCAGCCCTGGACCCACTAAGTCCCGATAAAAAGCGCTATCGCGCACTCCTACGCCGCATGCGGGCACCTGAACAAAACCCAACTCGCAAGCTTATCGAAATCCTTCCGCGAAAACCGCCGGCATGCCCACGATCCGGAACACCTCGAACGCCCCAGCTCCGACCATCAAGCTAGATATAGTCAGCGAACCTAACCGCGGGCCACACGGCATTCGGGTCGCACTCTTCGCGATCGATGCGCAGGCAATCGTGGCAACGCCCTTCGCGACAGCGCATCTGCCGCGCCTCGTCGATCAAGGCACGAAACAGCGGCGCCATATGACCGCCATCCTCCGCAAAGTACTCGGGATGCCACTGCACACCCATAAGGAAGCGGCAATCCTTCGCCTCCACGCCTTCCACTAGACCGTCGGGCCCGTAGGCAGCCGCCGCCAAATTGGGGGGCAGCGCACGAACGCCCTGATGATGCATGGAGTTCACCGCAGCGGAATCGCAGCCCAGAATCTCGCCGAGCTTGCTTGAGCGCATGATCGAGACCGTATGGGTAGGATGCCCGTATTCCTTGGTTTGCCAATGGTTCACACGTGCACCCGATTGCGTTTGCACGCCCTCTGCCGACACAGGGATATCGTCGGCGGCGCACATGCCGTCAAACTGCTCTTCCAGGTCCAGATACAACGTGCCCCCGAAGAACACGTTGATCATCTGCATGCCGCGGCAGATGCCAAGCAGCGGATAGTCGAATTGATACGCGTAGCTGAGCAGCAGATACTCCACTTCCTCGCGCTCGGGCGTCAGCTCGGATAGCTTGCCATAGGTGATATCGCCGCCGTAGCGCACAGGACTGATATCCTGGCCACCCGACAGCACGAACCCATCGATGTGCGGCAGCAGCGACTCGTACACGCTGACATCACTCGTAAACGGGACGATCAGCGGTGCCCCTCCCGCAGCGACGACGGCCTGCGCATAATGGTTGTTCATACGAAGGATGCCCTCGTTCGGGTCGTACGTCGGCACGATGCCGATGACCGGCCGCGATGCACCCATCGCCTTCGTGGCAATTTCCTCGATGCTGACGGGACGCTGCATGCTTTCCATGGAGCCCCCTACAAAGTGCCGAAAATGCGGTCTCCCGCATCGCCCAAGCCGGGAAGGATGTACGCCTGCTCGTTCAGCCCGTCATCCAGCGCGCACGTCCAAATGCGAACATCGGGGTCTTCCCGCAAAACGGCGCGAACCCCTTCGGGGGCAGCCACCAGCACCAGGAACCGGATGTCGCGAACGCCCTGCTCTCGCAAATAATGGATAGCCGAAAGCGCGCTGCCGCCAGTGGCCAACATGGGGTCGATCAAAAACACCGTCCTGTCGGCGATGCCCTTCGGCATCTTCGCGTAATACTCGCGCGGTTGATGCGTCTGCTCATCGCGCTCCATGCCAAGCACCCCCACCGCAGCGGAAGGTATGGCGGAAAGAACCCCGTCAAGCATTCCCATGCCCGCGCGAAGGATGGGCACCACGGCAAGCTTCTCGCCCGCAATCCGCTTTCCCACCGTGCGCTGCAATGGAGTATCCACCTCAACGGGCTCCGTCGGCAAATCACGCGAGGCCTCGTACACTTCCAGCATGGCCACTTCGTGCACCAGCTGGCGAAACTGGGAGGGAGCCGTTGACGCATCGCGCATGATCGATATCTTATGCGCGATAAGGGGATGTTCGAGCACATTCAGGCGCTCATCGGCTAATCGCATCTCTTCCATCCCAAGGCTCCTCTCGAACTCCAGCGATCTTTGACTGCATATCATACGCCAAAGCCCGACCCCCGAGCACCGTCAACCGGCGTTCGGCCATCAAACTATAACAAATTTTTCCCATTCGGAAACAAGTTGCAACAATTTCGCGGTTAGCTATATCTATCAATCAGAAAATACCAGGCGAGAAGCTAGTTTTATCGAAGCTTTGCGTCAACTTCGATTACGTAACAACCACCAACGCGTAACCGAATCAAGTCCTTTTGCCCGTTTTCATAACAAAACAATGTGGACAGCCAAGTGTTTCTTGTTATAGACTGTGCAAGTAACAAGCGTGGATACCTATGCGCCAACATAGTTCCCGCTTGCATCGACAACAGAAAAAAGAACCCCCTAGCGCCAACTAGGGGGTTGCCTAAGTGATCAAGTATCGACCACTCACTCACAGGTGATATTTTACCACTTAGAACATGCGCTCACAAGGCGTTCTTGTTTTTGCACTCTTTTTTTCATTGTCGAAAACGGAATACATTCGACTAGAAAGCGACCGCGTTTCCGCAGGTCGCGAAGGGTGCAGTATGCCTCAACCACCAGTAGATGCGACGGTCTCCCATGTGCAGGAAAGCGAGTGGGAAATCTTCCGCACGCTTATCACGCACGACGACCGCAACAGCTACTACGTGGTCTCATCGGACGCCAGCGGTTCCTGGGAGGACACCGCGGTGAAAAGCGAATCTCTGTCGGCAATCGGCTTCAACACGAAGTCGGCCTACTACATGACCCACAACGGGTTCACTTCGGCATGCCGAAAATCAGAGCAGGTCAGGCAACTGAACACGCTGTTCTTCGACCTCGATTGTCACGATCGGGACCTTCAGGAAACCCGCGCTATCGTGAGCCAAACGCTCGACACGCTCAAGCAAGCCGTTGGGGGCGGAACACTTCCCCAACCCACTATGACCATCGACACCGGTCGAGGCGTGCAGCTCTTCTATGTTCTTACCCGATCCATTCCGTATCGAGTAAGTGCAAACGGCCAGGTCAATATCAAATCGGTGAAGCTCTTCGAAAACGTGCAGAAGAGCATGGCTTCGTTGCTCGATTCCGTTGTCTCCTCCATTAAGGGCATTTCGGTCGATCGTGCAACGTTCGATGTTTCGCGTGTATCACGCATCCCTGGAACTTTTAACGCCAAAGCAGGACGTTACGCCTCGCTTTGCGATTATTCCTTTGATGCGCTATATAGCCTGTCGAAACTTTCCGAGCTCATTCCGGCACGCACCGAACAACCCAGCTACAAAACCAATCTCAAACGCGCTTTCAAGAAGACCTCTTCCGTCATCAACTATCAGCCTCTTCTGAAAAGCCGGCTTGCCAAGATCATCGAGCTCCAAAAGCTTCGCAACTTCAATTGCGAAGGAAATCGCGAGCTCATGTCGTTCGTGTTCTACAACACGGCTGTTCAGGTGTATCCGCACGAGATAGCACAGCAAAAACTGAGCTCCTTTAACAACAACTTCATCAATCCACTTAACGTAAGCGAGCTCAACGGAATCACCAAGTCAGTCGACACCGTGACCAACATGCGTGGGGAACAAGGCTATTACCTCATCGGCGCTAACCGCCTTCGAGAGCTTCTCGCCATGACATTAAAGGAAGAGGTGGCAATCAACTTCTTCGAATCGAAACGCTTGGTGATGCGTAAAGAAGCTAAACGCATCACCAAGGAGAAAAGGGAGCAAAGGAACGCCCGTATCATCACCTTGTATCGCCAAGGTTCACACACGTATGCCTCAATAGCGAAACAAGCCATGTGCTCGGTTAGAACTGTAGCTACGGTTATCAGCTCCTATAAACGAAACCAGCGCCAACGAGTTCTGGTGAACCTAACTCGTTATAACAAGAAAGTACTCGATGCATGCAAATTTTTGTCATACGAGTTTAAGGAGTGTTTGTTATCCCAATCTCCTAGGTTCTTTGTTACTTCTAGCTGCTGCTCCTCTTTGACGAAAACCCTCCCTGCGAGTGTTTTTGTCACTTTGGCAGGTGAGGGTTTTATTCTCGCTATGCGGCGATTTATCTATACTCAGCGGCTAGTCCAGTGATTTCTCAATCGAGCGTACCAGGGCTTTGATTTCTCCTAGCAGCTTGAAATCTGCTTCACCTTCTGCGTTCTCAGCATGCCTGAGCGCATTCCTTGCAGTTTTCAGATAGCCGTTCACGTCTTTTGGTGCTTTAGGATCTCGTACGACCTTCTCATGTGCTTTGGTTTGCGTTGCTTCAACCAGAGCTTCGATTGCTTGTTCGTGCTTGGAAGCTTTCGCTGCTTCAATGAGTGTTGAAATCTCATCAGCAGTCAATTCCTCCTTGTGCACCGCATTGATGACGCTTTCTTGCTGCGCACTTGAAAGTTTCGACAAAGCCTCTGCTTGGGATTGCGTGATGCTTCCTGCATCAAGAAGATCATTGCCCTCTTTTGACAGGTTTCTTGCTATGTTCAGCAACACCTGTGCAGTTCGTTCAGACACTCCAAAGTGCTCCGCGAGGTACGTTTTCGTGTTCACGCCCTTCAGCGATGGATCGTCTTTGCGCCATTCCACCAGCTTGTCCGCTAGCACCCTGAAGCCCTGTGCGCGTTCCGATGGTTTGATGTTTCGCTGACCGATATTGCTCGAGTGCATGATGAAATTGGCCTGTTCGTCGGAAACAGCGCCAAGCTTATGGCACCTGCCAGGAACCATGCGCCATGCATCGCCGTATTTCTCTGCGAGCAGCTTGCATGCGCGCCAACGACGCTCGCCGTCGATAATCTGGATGCCGTCTTCGGTCTCGCGCAGGATCAGCGGCTCGACTTCCTTGCTGTTCCAGATGAGGCCAGCAAGGTTGTTCACATCCTCGTCCGTGATGGTGTAGCTGTTGTTGGGGTTCGGCTTGAGGTTGTCGATGTCGAACCAGTCAAAACCCATTTCAGCCAGCAGCGTATTTCGACGATTGCTGTTTGCCATCTTGTCGGTGATGGCGCCTTCCTGGTTGTCCCTGGCCTCGAACGCCGCGAGGCGCATTTGCTCATCGGTGAGCTTCTCGTAACGCGGCGTCACGTTGGCGATTGCTCCTCCGTTGTTCTTGAGTGCGGCCTGAAGCTTATTCCTAGGCATTCATTTCCTCGATTTCCTGGGCCAACAGTCGATACGAGATCGCAGGCTTGCTGTTGGGGTCGTATTTGATCAGGGGTTCCATTGCCAAGCTTGCTTCCGGAACCACGGTGCTTTTCTCGATCTTCGTGTTGAAATACTCTGCGTTCGGAATGGCTTCCTTCATCATCTGGCAGCCATATTTGTATGCAGAGGTATTCCGCTCGATCATCGTCTGCAGAATCTTCCAGTGCTGCGGTAGGCGACGACGCTCCCTTGCCGTACGGTTGATCGTGTCGATCGTCTGCGAAAGGCCTGCGATTGCATAGCCATCAACCTTAATCGGGATGATGATGTGCGATGCGTTGTTTCCGGCTTCAAGAGCGACGATGGCGTTTGTGGTCGTCATATCCAAGCGCGGGCCGCAGTCGATGATGATGTAATCGAATTTACGCTCCCCGCTCCTGGCGGTTTCGTCGATGAGGTCCTCAATAGCGTATAACAGGCGCGTGTCCACGCCACCGGCGATCTCAGCTTTTAGGCGCGTATCCGCATCTGCGAATCGAAAGTTCGAAGGCACGCAAAATACGTTTTCGTAGTCGGTGGTGCGCATAACCTCACTTAGCGACATACGCGGAGAGCTTGGTGTTGCCTGATACAGGACGTCAGCGATGCAGGCTTCTTCGGAGCGGGGGTCGTATACGCCTAGGCTCTGGCTGACATTGCCCTGGCCGTCCATGTCGATGACCAGAACCTTGTAGCCGAGCTCCGAGAGGCAAACCGCAAGGCATGTGCTCGTGGTTGTCTTCGCGACGCCGCCTTTATAGCTCATGATGGAGATGATAGTAGGCTTGTCGGCGGATTGAGTTAGCTGGCCATTAAGCAAAAGGTCAGCGAGTTGCGACTTGTTCAGTCCGCGGCGCTCCGCTTCCTTCTCTAATTCTTCTACGGTTTCCCTTCCCAACGACAAGGATTGCTGCTGCTTTTCCCCGCCGCGCACTTTTGCCCTACTGGCCATTTGCGCTCCTGTCTAACATACAACACGAACATATGTACGATATGATTTGAGGACTGTGCAGGAACTGCACACGAGTAATTTTACCTGCTATTTAAGCTCTATTCAAGCATTTATAACATGTATTAAGCTGAATCTCACAATTATTTGTTATATCCATTGCTGAACATCGACCTTGGTCTAATTTTATTTGATACATAATCCTAGGCTTGATTTTCTTACTGTGCAGAAACTGCACAGTAAGAAAATCAAGCCCGCCAAGCCCGCCAAGCCCGCCAAGCCCGCCAAGCCCGCCAAGCCCGCCAAGCCCGCCAAGGCCCGCCAAGCCCGCCAAGCCCGCCAAGCCCGCCAAGCCCGCCAAGCCCGCCAAGCCCGCCAAGCCCGCCAAGCCCGCCAAGCCCGCC
>NZ_HE611017.1:261597-264112 GCF_000236865.1 Senegalimassilia anaerobia JC110
AAGCCCGCCAAGCCCGCCAAGCCCGCCAAGCCCGCCAAGCCCGCCAAGCCCGCCAAGCCCGCCAAGCCCGCCAAGCCCGCCAAGCCCGCCAAGCCCATAGTGATAACTCTTTCCTGAATCTCAACCAAATTCTCAATGACTTATTAATCCTTGGCACATTTCAAATTCATCAACGATCCGACAATATATCGTTCGGTGCGAAGTTCTCGCAATTACGGTGTATTGTGCTGCGCTAGAGAATACAAATAATCAAGTGGAATGCTCGATGGCTGAACGTATCATCATTAGGTGTTTCTTTTGATAATCGAATATTGGTAGCTAAGTTTCGAACAGGTAGTAACATACAACTCAGAACACGCAACACAATATATGAATATGAATATCAGGATATAGACCGAGGATTTAGATTAATTATTCAATTCATAATGATTCAGGTTCCGACAAACAGCTTAACTTCTGCGAGTCTTAGACTTGAACTTGAAGCCGTAAATCAATTAGAGACAATCAAAGAGCATCGAATTGATTCGTGGATTTCAGACTAATGGAATTTGTAATTGATGTAATCAATTGTGAAAGGAAATTTACTCAATACTGATTTCAGACAGCACAGCGAATTCATAATGATATGTGAAGGAACATCTGCTTCTGCTAAATAATTCGAATTACAGAATCAATCACTTACTGTTTCAACATCAAACAATTCTGTAGGTATTGTCCAGACAGCTCATTCTTGAACCTTGACTGGGTTTCATACATCAGATCAAAGAAAACCCTGCTATAAACTAAGAAATGTTTTCAGGTCTTGTCACGCTTGAGGGTAATCACAAGCCACCGCCAACAGTTCCAGAATTTGTAATTAAAATCCCCAATCTTCATTCATTCAGATAAATTCAATTACGATATAACAGATGAAACATACGAGATCTGTTGAGGTAAGTATCATCATGTCCCAGAGTTACATAAAACTATATTTTGCAGACTTGGTGCCAAGATTAACGGTTCCCTGATCTTAATTTGAATCAATCACGTCATGCTTCTATGTAATAACCTGGTGCCGGTCCAATCATTGTTCAGATTTATCATCCGCTTTCATGGTTGTGTCAACTTGTATCTAGTCGAAACGCAATTGTTCCAACGACATTCGTTTCAAGGATTGAGTCTATTTTTTACTACTAATGCGAAACCAAAATCTACTGTGCAGTTTCTGCACAGTAGATTTTGGTTTTGAAGGTTACGGATTGCAATAAACTGGAATGAGCGGTGCCCTCAAACTGTGCCGGGATTGGCGTTGATCAGTGCGCAGGGGAACCTGAAGATGTTTTTAACGCATCGAAAGGCGTCGCACCAGGAACAGGATTGTTTTAAAGAAACTAAAGCTACATAATGTTGAAACCAAGAGAAGCGACTGAGTCGTGCGGCAATGCTGTAAATGTGTCGACGCGTCAAAAAGAACTTGAGCAGTCAGTGTTCGGGTCGTTGGTGAGACTAAGAAGGCATTGCCAGACGTTGAGCGAAGAATATAGGTGAATAACCATCGTCGAAGCGGGCCACTAAACCACAATTATCTTCAAGAATCAAAACTATTGCCTCTAGACAGTATTCTGCGAAAAGAATTTCAACTGTGATGAAGGTGTTTGCTGCTTGAAGTTCAATTGTTCTCATACAAGCAATAGCCGGTCTCTGCAGAACGGTAGGTTGAAACAAACTCCTCAAAACAAAGTGGCTAATAAGGTATAGATCAACCCGTTGCCATCAATCATTGTTCAGGCGCAAGAAAGTTCTAACAGAGAAACAAGATATGTCATTATGAACCAGATAACGATTACTACGAAGTTAGGTTGAAGAGTCAAAATGTGCGGATCGCTGGTTTATGCGCCAAGGAAGAGAATTGAACATTGCTTGGCGTGTTAATTCCAATGTTCTTACCTCCATTACAGCTAATGAAAGACAGGAGTTATACAAGGCCGTTTGCAAGAAGGACATTCAAGAGCGGATTGTGCAGCTGCTACACCTTTATCATTTCAAAGCATTGTCGAAGGTCTTACAAGAAGCAACGTTGCGAAACCTCCAATGGAGAAAATTGGCCTGATAGCAATCTGCTGATATTGAGCAATCAAGTTGATGGCCTAGGCCATGCAGCATCAAGCCATGTTGGAGCAGCACTCAATGACCCGTTGTGATTTAAATGACACAATCTCGTGGATCGTTAATCATGCTCAACGATTAAGTAAGGTGATGCTTGCGGTGGCTATCCAATAGATGACAATCAACCCATGCAGGCAATATGCTGGCAAATAGAACAATTGAGAACAGGTAATATCAGATACAAGCTTCGATTAAACATGAATCTCTACCAGAAAGAGGCTGATAAAGTAGATGTGTAGGAATTATGGAGCATCAAGGAATCGAAAAATCACCTATTGCGCATCCATGAGTGTAAGCGTAATATATATCTTCGCCTTGAGGGTCGGCAGTTATTGCAGCCGAATCAAAAGGTAGCCGCGGGGGGGGGCAT
>NZ_HE611018.1:0-51924 GCF_000236865.1 Senegalimassilia anaerobia JC110
TATGGGGTTCGGAGGGGGGTTCGAGGGCGCATTGCGGCCCCCTTATAGCCAGAAGGGATTCGGGCGCTTCGCGCCCTTCCCTGCATGTAGACGGGGCGCGCCCGGGGCGGGATGCGCCGCCTGGCATAGCGGCAATCGCAACTACCGAGGGCAGAGCGTTGGACGACGCGGGGCGGATCCAGGCGGGTGCCGTTTACATCCGCCCGGATAATGAGGCGACGCACCGTGGGCACCTCATCCCTGTACGCAAACGGAGAGGGCCGGTCTTCGACCCCCTCCGTTCGATTCGATATATATAGTTACGGCTTCTAGCTTTGCAGCTAGACCAGGCGCAGGAACTTCTTCTTGCCGACCTGGATCTGCGCACCTTCGAGGCGGGCGGGCTCCAGGTTGTAGGACTTGGGCTCGAGCGCCTCGCCGTTGAGCTTGACGCCGCCGCCGTCGATGAGACGTCGTGCGTCGGAAACGCTTTGCGCCGCACCGGCGTTCACCAGCAGCTTGGCGAAGTACACGGTGCCGTCCTCACCCGGGGTGAGGTCGGCCTGGAACGTGGGCGCGTCCTCCGGGAAACCGTGGTCCTTGAACTTAAGGTCGAAGTCGGCTTCCGCCTGCTCGGCCGCAGCCTCATCATGATAGGCTGCGACGATGTTGCGGGCCAATGCGCGCTTGACCTTGTTGGGATGCAGCTTGTCTGCCTTCAGATCGGCCTCGAGCTGATCGATTTCGGCGACGGACAGCGTAGATGCCAGGCGATAGTACTTGACCATGAGCTCGTCGGGAATGGACATGACCTTGCCGAACATATCGTTGGCATCGTCGGTGAGGCCAACATAATTGCCGTAGCTCTTCGACATCTTGCGCACGCCATCGGTGCCCTCGAGCAGCGGCATGGTGAGCGCGATCTGCGGCTCCATGTCCATCTTCTCCATGAGGTCACGGCCAGCCAGAAGGTTGAACAGCTGGTCGGTGCCGCCCATTTCGACGTCCGCCTTCACCATGACCGAGTCGTATGCCTGCATGATGGGGTACAGGAACTCATGCATGGCGATGGGCGTTTGGGACTGATAGCGCTTCGTGAAGTCATCGCGCTCGAGGATACGGGCGACGGTGAACTTGCTCATGAGGCCGAGGAGGTCCTTCAGGTTCAGCGACAAGATCCAGTCGGCGTTGTAGACGATCTTCGTTTTCTCGGGGTCCAGGATCTTCATAGCCTGGGCGACGTAGGTTTCGGCGTTGGCCTGCACCTGCTCCTGAGACAACTGCGGGCGGGTGGTGTTCTTACCCGACGGGTCGCCGATGAGCGCCGTGCCGTTACCGATGATGAGCGTGACGTTGTGACCCAGGTCCTGGAACTGGCGCATCTTGCGCAGCGGGACCGCGTGACCCAGATGCAGGTCAGGGCTGGTCGGGTCGACACCGAGCTTGATATTGAGCGGCTTGCCGCGCTTGAGCTTCTCGAGCAGGCCGCTTTCGGGCACGATTTGCGCAGCGCCCGATGCGATGATGTGCAGTTGTTCTTCTGCGGACAGCATGGTTTCCTCTTTCTAAACGCGTATCTTCGGGATTCTAGCACATGCGGCTTACTGCACGCCGCGGAACAGGTGTCCACTGGTGCAACCGGGCTCTTTCGGCAACGCCGTGCCCTGAGCATGCGCCACGTTGCGGGCGCGCACAACGCGCTGCACCGCCTGGGTGGTCTCCTGCACGTTCATAAGCGTGCTGTCTACCAAAAGCCAGGTGATGCCAGCCTGAACGATATCGGGGATGGCATGCGCAACATCCAGCTGAACGCTGTTGTAAAGATGGCTGCGTCCGAGCTGGTCGGATATCACCGGGAAGTCGTAGCCCTTGCGATCCTTCAGGAAATGCGGGCTTTTGCGGCGCGCGCACGTTGCGCACTCCTGAGCACAGGGACCCTGGCTCATGAGCATGCAGTGCTCCGTGGTCATAAGCTCCTGACGTCCGATGACGGTAAGGCCGAGCTCGACGGGGCTTTCCTTCGCCAAATCGGAGATTTGGGCCAGGTTGAGTTCGGGCGAGAGCCAGACCCGCTTCGCGCCGAGGCGCGCGGCGGTTTGCAGGGCAAGCGCATTGGTGACGGGCAGGTGCGGCCCCACCTCTACGCAGGAGCCCGCCTCGTGAGCGCGAACGAGCTGCCCGAGGCTTTCGGCCATGACCGGCTGATCGGCGTGGACGCTGCGCCAGGCGTCAAAGCCGCATGCCTGCTCGCGCGTGAGCTCGCAATCGTCATGATCGGCGACGGGCAGCACGACGGCGCATGCCTTCGGATAGCTTGCCTGCTCGGCGGTTTCCGAGAGCTGACCGGCGATGGTGGCCTGGCCGTGCGCCAGGTTGACCGCGGGAACGTACACCTCATCGGCACCGGCGCGCTTTGCCGCCCGAGCGCAAGCCGGATTAGTGGCCAGTACCGCGATATGGACGCCGCCGGCATGCGCCGGAAGCATACGGCTCCCCGCCTCCACGCGCGGCAGCGGGCGCTGGAACGTGCCTTCAAGCAGGGCCTGCTCAAGGGAATCGAGCGCCTCTGCGCGCACATGGTGCAGCTGCGAGAAGCCGATTCCCACACCCTCATCCATGTCGATATCGAGGTTCACCAGGGAAAACGGAGTCTGTCCTAGCCTGTCGATATGGGCGCGGACATCATCTTCGCCGACCGCTTTGGTGCGTGCGGGCTCTACCTGCTGCCCTTCGGCGACCCCGACGGGCAGCTCGCCCTCTGCAAAGCGCTTGCGGGCGCCGCGCAGCGCACGCGGGTCGGCGGGGTTGTCGGCCAGGCAAAACTCGATGCGAAGGGGCTGGCCGATGCGCAGACGCGCATGACCCTGCACTTGAATACGCGGCAGGCGGTCGTCATCGACGAACGCGGCCTCTGCGCTTCGCACGCGGAACACGCGATCGCCCTTCCCCACCGCGCGCTCGGGCGCAAGCAGCAGATTTCCGTTGCGGTCGGTATCCACCTGGGAGACGGTATAGGCGAAATGGCCCTTATTCGTCCAAAACTCGAGCACGTCGCCCGCGACGATGGGACGCTCGCATGCCACGGCGGCCTTTCCGTTCTTCACAGACGCCACGCGCCCGATGAACACGCCGCGGTTGTTCGGGCGGCCATAGCTCATGATCTCGTTTCCGCGCTTGCCCTCCAGATACGCGGTGGTGAAGCCTCGGGAGAACGCCTCGGCAAGCTGGGCATGCTCCTGCTCCGTGCCCCCCGGAGCGGTCCAATCCTGCAGGCCGCTTTCGCGCGCGGCATCGCGCGCCGCGAGAACGCGGTCGAGCGCGGCGCGATAAGCGCTGGTCACGGCATAGACGTACTCGGGCGACTTCATGCGGCCCTCGATCTTGAGGGACGCCACGCCAGCACGCACCAGGTCGGGAAGCAGGTCGATGCTGCACAGATCCTGCGGGGACAGCAAGTGATCGCCCGGTGCCGGGAGCGGCTTGTTCTTCGCCACGTTATGCAATGCGTACGGCAGGCGGCACGCTTGCGCGCACAGCCCGCGATTCGCCGAACGCCCGCCGATGAGCGAGGACATGAAGCACTGGCCTGAATAGCACACGCACAACGCGCCGTGGGCGAACGTCTCGATTTCAAGGCCCAGCTGGTCGCCGACCTTCGCCATATGTTCGATCTCGGGCAGCGACAGCTCGCGCGCAAGGGTCACGCGCGCGGCGCCAAGCTGAGCGGCGGCGCGCATGCCCGCCTCATTGTGCGTATTCATTTGCGTGGAGATGTGCAGACGCGCCTGCGGCAACGTTCGTGAAAGCTCGGAGGCGATGCCGATATCCTGCACGATGAACGCATCAGCACCGGCGCGATAAGCTTGGCGCGCCGTTTCCATGGCGCTATCGACCTCGCCGGGCAGAATGGCCGTGTTCAGCGTAACGTACACGTTCACGCCGCGCAGGTGCGCGAAAGCGCAAGCATCGGCGAACGTATCGATGGTGAAATTATCGGCGCCACGTCGCGCATTAAACGACTGAAGGCCCAGGTAAACCGCATCGGCGCCGCCGCGCACGGCGGCATGGAACGCCGCAATGCCGCCAGCCGGCGCCAAAAGCTCCACTTCTTGATCCATATATCCAACCCCCATTGAGTAGAGAATACAGCTGCAAGCTCCACGCGGCAGAAGCCGCCTCGTAAAATCCAGTTGCAACAGCATAAGAAAAAAGCCATGGTAGTATAATCGAACAATGAAACTCAGACGAAAACAGCGCGAAATGCGCACCCATGCCGCCGCCTGGCTTTTGCTGGTTGCCGTTGTATGCCTGTGCTTCATGGGCTACTGGGGCGCCAAGGGCGCCTTGCGGGTAATGGACAGCTGGTGCGATGACCTTCCGCCTATCGAGGACACCGACTTCACCAACCACGCACGGGAATCGGTCATGTACGCCGCTGACGGTTCCACGGTGTTGGCGGAATTCCAACTGGAAAAGCGCGACCCCGTTGAATCAGACCAAGTCAGCGACCTCGTGAAACAAGCCACGGTGGACACCGAGGACGTGCGCTTCTACCAACATGGAGGGGTTGACCTTCCGGGCATTGCGCGCGCATTCGTCAACAACCTTGCAGGTGGCAGCCTGGAAGGCGCATCCACCATCACGCAGCAGCTTGTGCGCAACACGGTGCTCACGCAAGAGGCCAACGAGATATCGACCGAACGCAAGGTGCGCGAGGCGCAGCTGGCCATGGATCTGGAAAAGCAGTACAGCAAAGACGAGCTGCTCATGATGTACTTGAACACCGTGAACTACGGCGATGGTTGCTACGGCATACAGGCAGCTGCACAAAACTATTTCCAAACCGACGCTGTTGATTTGAGCCTTACGCAAGCCGCCACCTTGGCCGGCATTCCGCAGTCGCCAACGTTCCTGAATCCGAAAACGTATCCCGACGCAGCGCTGGAACGCCGCAACCTTGTCCTTGAGCGCATGCTATCCGCTGGCGATATCACCCAGGAACAGTGCGACGCCGCGCAAGCCGAGCCGTTGAACCTCGATCCCGCTCCGGAGGTTCCAGAGGACGGCATTTACGCATACCCGTATTTCACCAGCTATGTGCGCAACCTTCTTATGGAGGAGGACAATCCCTTCGGATGCTCGTATGCCAGCCTGTTCGAAGGCGGGCTGACCATCCACACCACCTTGAACCCCTCCTTGCAAGACGACGCGGAAGCGGCATGTGATGCGCAGCGAGCCCGCATGAGCGGAGACCTCGACGCATCCCTGGTTGCCATCGACCCCGCAACGGGCTATGTCGAAGCCATGGTCGGCGGTGGCGACTACGATATCAGCCAGGTGAACATCGCCACAGGAACGGGCGGCGGAGGCCGTCAAGCGGGATCGACGTTCAAGGCGTTCACGCTTGCGGCAGCTATAGAAAAGGGGATCTCGCCTCAAACTCGCATCGACTGCTCCTCCCCTATGACCAAGGAGGTCGACGGCAGGGAGCAGACGTTCGAGAACTTCGACAACATCGATTACGGGGTGCGCACCATTCAGAGCGCCACCGCTGTTTCGGCGAATACGGGGTACTTGCGCCTTTCCGAGGAAATCGGGCAAGCCGCAACGACGGAGATGGCCGGACGACTGGGCGTCGAATCGCCGATGAACACCGTGTACACCACAACGTTGGGCGTAGCCAGCGTGACTCCGCTCGATATGGCCAGCGCCTATGCAACGCTTGCAAGCGGCGGCACCAAGCGTGAGCCGGTTGTGATCACGGAAATCGAGGACAAGGACGGCAACATCATCTACAAGGCCGATGACGCCTCGAAACGCGTGATAAGCGAAGAAGTTGCCGGCGCGACCACCAACGTGCTTCGGCAGGTCTTCGAAGCGTCTGATGGTACGGCGCAAACCGCGAAGCTCGGCAACGGTCAGCCCGTTGCGGGCAAAACAGGCACTTCGACCGATTTCGCGGATCATTGGCTGGTCGGGTACACCCCATCGCTTTCGGTGGCAACCTGGATCGGCAATCCTGCCGGCAGCATAGCCACGGACACGCAGCTGAACTGCAACGCTTTGTGGAAGGATTTCATGGACCGCGCATGCGCCGGAAAGGCGGTCGAGCAATTCCCCGAGACGAAGGCCCCTAGCTACAACAACGCCTTCAACGAAAAACAGAAGGCCGCACTCGGCGCCGAGGAGGAGAAAACCTCTGACAAGCAGACGCCTACGGCAATAACCTCAGGTTCGCAGACCGCAACCTCATCGCAGGCCAGCGGCACGGCAAACGCGAAAACGCCGCCGGACGCCACGGGCAAAACGCTTGAAGAAGCGAAGGAGCTGCTGAAAGACTGGAAGGCCGGCTCGGTGACGGAATACTCGAGCACCGTACCGAAGGATAGCGTGATCAGGCAGTATATTGCCAGCGACGGCATGGTGGTGGTCGTGCTATCCACCGGGCCGAAAACCAACTAGCAAATCGAATCGCCGTTGGTTGCGCGACAAAACCGACGCCAGCTGCTTTCGACGAAAAAGCCGCTGCAGGCAGCTTGGCAAAGTCGGCACAAGCCGATTAATCGAGGAGCTATCTAAGGCAGCTTGACGGAGAAGCGCTAGATAACCGGAACGCCCAAAAGCCGCCAAAACGAGGATGTTCCCCGCGAAGCGATATCGCGGGGAACATCCTCGTTTTCATCTTACCGTCTCGGCCTTAGGCTCGATGACGGCTCCTTCTTCTAGAAAGCCTTATTGCGGAAGATCAGCAGCGGTTTTGTCGCCTTCCTGCAGCTTTTCGAGGCCGCTGTTGTAAGCAGCCTGAATATCGGCAATGCGTTGGTCGTACGTAGACCAATCGAACGGCTGCGCATCCGTTGCGCTGTCGATTTCCGTGTACAGCTCGATATAGGCGTTCAAAGCATTCTCCAGCTGTTCGCTGCCGTCGACATAGCACTGCTTCACGTCCTTGAGAGCATCGGGTGCCTCTTGGCTATCAAGCTCGTCGAGCGCTTTGAAGGCGTTGTCCGCCTGGGTGCGCATCGTGACCACATCGCCACGGGACACGGCATCCGAAAAGCCGTTCAAACGGGTTTGCAGCGTTTCCATGGTTTGATTGACCTGCGTCATATAGGCACGGTTGTCCGACTGCGCCTGCGAAGCCGCAGAGGTTTGCTGCTGGGGCATGCAGCCGCCTAGCACGGCAACGCTCAACGCCGCAGCGCAAACCGTTGCCGTCAGTTTTACCATCGTATGAGCCATTTCCGGTCCTGTTCTACCTGTTGCCGAACCATATCTTACTGGGTTGACGCACCGCCGCCGGCAGATGCGCCCCCGGAAGCTGTGCCCCCTCCGGTTGCCGCCCCGGTGCCACCCCCGCCGGTCGTACCGCCGGTTGCCGCCCCGGTACCGCCTCCCGTAGCGCCGCCGGTCGTCCCGCCACCGGTTGCACTGCCGTTATCGGACCCCGTGCTGCCTGAGACGCTCCCGTTTGTGTTGCCGGTGCCGTAGCTATTGGAGTTGCCGTTTCCGCTAGCCGTGCCGTACTGGCCGTTGCTCGAGCCGGTGGAGTTGCCGTATTGGTTATTGCTCGAATTTCCAGCGGAGTTCGCGCTGTTGGAAGACGAGCTGGAAGACGTCGTTCCGATATGGTACGTGGCATTCGAGAACGCCTTGTACGTGGGGTTCGATGCCTGGGGGAACGTTTCGGTTTGCTTGCCGTACAGCGCCGCCGTCATGAACTCCTTGAACACATCCGCCGCGCTAACGTCGGTGGGGATGGTTTCCTGGTTAGACGGATCGCCGAACCAGATGGCAACGGACAGCTGCGGCGTGATGCCGCAGAACGTGATGTCATGGTACTCGCTGGAAGTACCCGTCTTCGCCGCCACTTCCTGGCCGTTATCGAGCTTGGCCAGCGTGCCGGTACCTTCGGAGGTGTTCACGACGCCCTTCATGACCTCGGTTGCCGCATGGGCCACTTCGGCGGAGATGACCTGCGTCCCCGACGGATGGCTGTTATCCACGATAAGGTTGTTGTTCTTGTCGTAGATCTTCAGGATGGGCTGAGCATCGTACTTCGTGCCGCCGTTGGCGATGCAGGCATACGCATCCGCCATGTCGAGCATAGTGACGTTGGACTGGCCGAGCGTCAGCGACGGATTGGCGTTGAGCGTGGAAGTGATTCCCATCTTCTTCGCGGCATCGATGACCTTTTGGGTTCCCAAAGCCATTTGCAGTCGCACGAAACCGGTGTTGGACGACACGGCGAAAGCGCGCGCGATGCTGCGGGTCCCGTAGTTGATGTTGTTGATGTTCTGCAGCGGATTCGAGCTATCGTATCCGGTATCGGGGATCACCGAAGGCGACGAGCAATCCACCATGGTTTGCGGATCGATGCCCTCTTCCAAAGCCGCGATCAGCGTGAACGTCTTAAAGGATGAACCGCAAGGACGGCCGCCGTTGGTTCCCTCGCCGGTTGCCAGGTTGGTCTTTTGCGTATCCCAATCCTTGCCGCCGACCAATGCGCGGATGAAACCCGTGGAAGGATCGATTGCCACGAGCGAACCGCTGATGGCATCGCTCAGGCCCTCTTCCTTTGTGCGGACGGCATCCTCTGCTGCCTCTTGGGTATCCACATCAAGGGTGGTGACAACGGTCAGCCCGCCCTTGAACACATCGAGCTGGGAGTACTGGTCGGAAAGCACGTTTTTGACGTAGCTGGTGAAATACGGGTACTTCTCGATGCCATCCGAAGACGGTACGGAGGGATTGAGCACAAGATCCTGGGCTTTTGCGGAGTCGTGCTCTTCCTGAGTGATATAGCCGTTCGTCAGCATGCGATCGAGGACCAGATTACGACGCGCATAGCAATTGTCCGGGTAATCGATGGGGTTGTTATAGGTAGGCGATTGGGGGATGCCGACAAGCGCCGCCGCTTCCGCCAGCGTCAAATCAGTTGCATCTTTAGAGAAATATCGCTGGGAAGCCGCCTGGATACCATAAGCACCCGAACCGTAATTCACGGTGTTCAGGTACATGAGGAGGATGTCGTTTTTCGAGTACATCTCCTCGATTTTGACGGAAAGATACATCTCGCGGACCTTGCGCTTAAGCGAGATATCGTTCATCTCGTCGGCGAGCACCGTGTTGCGCACGAACTGCTGCGTAATGGTTGAAGCGCCTTCGCGACCAGACCCTGTAAGCGTGACGAAGGCGGCACGGGCAATGCCGACCAGGTCGAAGCCGCCATGATCGTAGAATCGCTCGTCCTCCGTTGCCACCGTGCCCTGCATCACGTACTTGCTGATGCCGCTCAGCTCCACCGGCTCACGGTTTTCCACCTGGAAGCGCGCAAGCTGCGTCTTCTCGTCGGATGCAAGCACCGTAGTCGGCGCAGACGTATTCAGCTCGGATACTTCCGAGACATCATAGGTTTTCAGGTCGCCGATCCAGGAATCGCCCAAGACGACGACGCCTATGCAACCGGCCAGGCAAATAGCCGCGATGATACTGAGAAATGCAAGCAGGCCGACAAAAGGACGCTTTTTCTTAATGCTCGGCCTGTTCTTTATCGAACGAGAAGCCACGAACCACCTCCAAGAAACTTGAGTAATTGTACCATCGGGGGAAATAGGGTTTTCAAAGCACACAAGTTCGTAGCAAAAAAGCCAAGGGCGGCCAGGGAATCGACTGTTCGTCCCCTGGCCGCCCTTTTGATTTTCGAGGCGCTGCGGCTATAGCAGCGACTCGTCTGCGGCAAGCACCGCTTTAGCTTTCTCCATCTGCTGGGCCACAGCCGCTTCGCCCGTTCCCCCTTCCGTGGTTCGAGCAGCCACGATGCTGGGAAGAACGAGCGCCTTGACGATGTCCTCCTCGAACAACGGGCTTGCCGCCTTAAAGTCGTCGAACGACAGATCGTCGAGATTGCAGCCGCGCTGCTCGCACAGCAGGACCAAATGCCCCACCACTTCATGCGCATGACGGAACGGAAGGCCCTTCTTCGCCAAGTAGTCGGCCACATCCGTCGCCGCCAAATGGCCGAGCTTCGCCTGCTTGAGCATGTTCTCCGGCTTGATGCTCATGGTTTCTATCATTCCCGCGGCGCATTGCAGGCAATCTTCCAGCGTTTTCGCCGAATCGATTGCCCCGTACTTGTCTTCCTGAAGGTCCTTGTTGTAGGCAAGGGGGAGCGCCTTCATGGTCACCAGCAACGACACCAAATTGCCGATCACGCGACCGGTCTTGCCGCGGATCAGCTCGGCAAAATCGGGGTTCTTCTTTTGAGGCATGATGGACGAACCCGTGGAGAACGCATCGGACAGCTCGATGAAGCCGAACTCGGATGTCGACCAAAGCACCAGCTCCTCGCACAGGCGCGACAGATGCATGCAGGAAACGGCGCAAGCGTAATCCAAGTCAAGCAGGAAATCGCGGTCCGACACGGCATCGAGCGAGTTCGGGATCACCGAAGCGAAGCCCAATTCCCCTGCCGTCATCTGCCGATCAAGCGGATACGTTGTCCCAGCCAGCGCAGCTGCGCCCAGCGGACAGGCGTCGGCCGCATCTCGTGCAGCCTGCAAACGGCGATAATCGCGCGCAAGCATCCAGACATACGCAAGCATATGGTGCGAGAACAGGACCGGTTGCGCATGCTGCAAGTGGGTATAACCAGGCAGGATAACACCGAAATTCGCCTCGGCCTGACCTATGAGCGCATGACGCAGCGCAACATTGGCGCGCATCAGATCGGTTGCACGCTGCTTGGCATACAGGCGCGTATCCGTTGCAACCTGATCGTTGCGGCTGCGGCCCGTGTGCAAACGCGCTCCCGCATCGCCGATTTCTGCAGTGAGCGCCTTTTCCACTGACATATGGATATCCTCGTCGTTGATATCGAACATGAAATCACCTGACTCGATATCGGCTTTGACGCGATCAAGCCCCGCAGCGATTTGCTGAGCGTCATCTTCCGAGATCACGCCGACTGTCGCCAGCATCTTCACATGAGCCTTCGACCCTGCGATATCCTGCGCATACAAGGCCTTATCGACAGGCAGCGAGGCGCCGAAGCGTTGCGTGAACTCGCTAACGTTTTCCATGAATCTGCCCGACCAGAGAGCCATAGGTTACTCCGTTTCCTTGTGAGCTTCAGCAGCAGGTTCTTGGCGGCTCAGCGGCGTTACGCCCTCATAGCGGCCGCGCTTGAGGGGGCCCTTCTCATTTTGAGCATCGAACAACTCGGCAGGAGCGCCTTCCTGACGACGATTGACGGCCCAGGTTTTCGTGGACAGCGTCTGGATCTCGATGAAGCCCTTGGCTGCGTCGCGATTGAAGGTATCCCCCTTGTCGTACGTTGCCAGACCCTGATCGTAGAGCGAGTATGCGGACTTGCGGCCGACCACCGTGCAAGAACCCTTGAAGAACTTCAAGCGGATGGTGCCGTACAAGCAGCGCTGCGTAGAAGCCATGAATGCATCGATAGCCTCTTTCAGCGGCGAGAACCATTGGCCGTTATAAACGCAATTCGCCCAGGTTTGCTCCAGCGCAAGCTTGTGATGCAGGACCTCGCGCTCAAGCACCAGATCCTCCAGCGCCT
Organism: Senegalimassilia anaerobia JC110; assembly: GCF_000236865.1. Classification (GTDB taxonomy): domain Bacteria; phylum Actinomycetota; class Coriobacteriia; order Coriobacteriales; family Eggerthellaceae; genus Senegalimassilia; species Senegalimassilia anaerobia. Next base: position 11,558 of record NZ_HE611018.1, read on the forward strand.
TATGCGCCTTGATCAGAGCCATTCCCGCAGGGGCTTCATAGCATTCACGGCTTTTGACCCCCACCAAGCGGTTCTCGATCATGTCGATACGACCGTAACCGTGCTTGCCCGCGATTTCGTTGAGCTCGTAAATGATGCCCAGATAGCTCTTCTGGTTGCCGTTGATCGCATAGGGCACTCCGCGAGCAAAGGTGAGCTCCACATATTCCGGCTGATCGGGCGCCTGCATAGGATCGGCGGTCATGGTGTAGATATCCGCAGGCGGCTCGATCCAAGGATCTTCCAGTACGCCGCACTCGATTGCGCGACCCCACAGGTTGTCATCGATTGAGTACGGGGAATCCTTCGTGACGCCGACCTCCACGCCATGAGCCTGAGCCCACTCGATCTCATCGGGACGCGTAAGCAGATTCCACTCGCGAACCGGGGTCAAAATCTTCAGCGACGGATCGAGCATGGTGATGCTGGATTCGAAACGCACCTGATCATTGCCCTTGCCCGTGCAACCGTGAGCGATATACTTTGCACCGAACTTGTGCGCAGCATCCACAAGATGCTTCGAAATCAAGGGACGAGAAAGCGCCGACACCAGCGGATACTTGTTCTCGTACATAGCATTCGCCGCTAGCGCCTTCGTGAGGTATTCCTGCGCAAACATCTGACGCATATCTACCACGATGCACTCAAGAGCACCGACACGCAAAGCCTTTTCCTTGACCTTCTCAAGGCCATCGTGCTCCTGCCCCACATCGCCAACCACGGCGATGACGTCCAGATTCATTTCATCCTGCAACCATTTTATGCAACAAGATGTATCAAGACCACCGGAATATGCGAGTACTACTTTGTCTTTCTGCTCTGCCATGATGATCGGCCCTTTCGAATGCGATTTGTTTAGCAACAAGGAGATTTGGGTCCACGAGTGCCACAAGATACAGGTATGCCCCGTACTGCCTGGTTACAGATTAGTTTCCCAAGTGAAATTTCCTGAAACTACAGTAATCCCTTAGGAATTATACGTGCACAATTTTCTAGAGACAGTGCGCAACGCAATGACGTAACAACTTGTAAATACAACGTGGGATATGCAAAGATAACCGTCTTTGCAACGGTAAAATACTAGACGATTATCGTCGTCGCAGACGGTCGATGGCTCGCTCGACCTCCACCGCAGCCTCGGGGCTTTCTGCTGCGATCATAATGGTGTTGTCGCCGGCAACAGTGCCGAGCGCTCCACGCAGGCTGGCTTTGTCAAGGGCTGCGGAGACGCCGGCAGCACCGCCGGAGAACGTCTTCACAACAACGAGATTGCCAGCGACGTGCACCTCTTCAACTAATTCGGAAACCATGCGTTGAAGACGCATTTCCTCGGGAAGGACATAGTAACCCTCGCGAGACTTCACGAGACCCATGTCCATGATATCGCGAGAAATAGTAGCCTGAGTGCACTCGTAGCCGGCAGACTGCAGCTGATTAGCGAGATCGCGCTGCGTCTTGACATTGCGATCGCGAATGATGTCGCGAATCACATCATGTCTTTGTTGCCGTTTCCTCATGCCTCGTTACTTCCCGCCCCAGGTGGGGCATTGTACCCGGTTTCCTCCAATGATTCCTGATGCATATGCAAAATAGTGTAAGTGTCATCAAGAATATGCAATTCATAATACCGCAAGATTTAGTGATCAGCGAGATGAAATTGAAATTTGCGAAGAATATGCCACTTCTCTTATACGAGCTAAACGTTGCCTTGAAATCTCATCCGATTGGATGCCAAGAATCCACGCCGCTACGTGGATCCTTGGCAAGCATTATGGGGTCTTTAGGCTTCGATCATCTGGTTCAGACGCTCGACCATTGCATCGATGTCGCCCTTCTCGCACACTAACGGCGGAAGGAAGCGCAGGGTATGGGCGCCCGTTGCATTGAGCAGCAGGCCCTTGCCAAGCGCCTTCTGAACCAAAGCGGGCGCATCGACCGATTCATCGAGGTCGATGGCGTTCATAAGACCGACACCGCGGACCTCCTTGACCTTGGACACGCCGGCAAGCTGCTGGCGCATATATTCGCCGGTTTCCTGCACATGCTGCTGAAAACCATTGGAAAGCGTGTCAAGCGTTGCCGTTGCAGCTGCTACCGCCAAGCAGCTGCCGCCAAACGTGGTGCCGTGGTCACCAGGCTGATATGCCTTTGCGATATGGGCGGGGGCAGCGCAGGCGCCCATAGGCATTCCGCCGGCGATGCCCTTCGCCATGGTCACGATATCGGGGGTTACTCCGAAATGCTGGAAGCCGAACGGGGTACCGCAACGGAAGATTCCGGTTTGAACCTCGTCGCACATCATAAGAGCACCATGCTCCTTGGTCAGATTGCGCACCGCCTCCAGGAATTCCTTCGTGCACGGATGCACGCCGCTTTCGCCTTGGATGCACTCGAGCATGACGGCGCAGATATCATGGCCCTGCTGCTCGAACAGACGGGTAAGAGCTTGGATGTCATTGATAGGCGTGCTTACGAAACCACCGGGCAAGGGCTGGAACGCCTCCTGCTTCGCGGGCTGAGCAGTGGCAGCAAGCGTTGCGAGCGTTCGTCCATGGAAGCTGCGATCAAGGACCACGATGGTGCGCGGAGCGCCATCGAACGCCTGCTTGATCTTGGCATCGTCCGCACCTGCGGCACGGGCGGCCTCTTCGGCGTTCTTGCGAGCATACAGGCGAGCAAGCTTGATAGCGCACTCGTTTGCTTCGGCTCCGGAGTTTGCATAGAACGTCTGCCACGGCTCGGGGCTTGCAGGATCCCCACCATTGAGCAACCCGGAGATTTTACGGGAAAGCTCGCCACGGCCCTCGATGTAGTAGTAATTGCTCACGTGGATCAGGCGCTCGGACTGGTCTTGCAGAGCCTTGGTGATGGCAGGATGGCAATGGCCGAGACTGCACACGCCGATGCCCGCGATGAAGTCGAGATATGTATTGCCCTCGGCATCTTCGACTTCCATGCCCTTGCCGGAAACGAGCTCGACGGGCTTACGAGCAAACGTATGCATCACATATTGCGACTCAAGTTCCTGTTGTTGCTCTAGCGACATGCTATCAACTTCCTTCGTAAGGTAACGATTGCTTTAATGTACGGAAGAACTCTGGATAGAGGCCTTCTGAGCGGCCTCGACTTCTTCACGGTTCTCCAGAAGCTTCGAAGCGAATTTGCCCAGAGGGTGGCTGTCGAAACGATAGGCCTCCTCGGTGGAATGCATGGTCGTGCCGACACCGGTGCTGGTAAGCATTTCGAGCAGCAGAGAATGAGGCGTGGTCCCGTTGATGATATGCGCACGCTGCACGCCGTTTTCCAGCGCATGGATGCACGACTTCAGCTTCGGGATCATGCCCGTGGACACCACGTTGTTCTCGACCATATAGCGCGCCTCGAACACGGTGAGGTTGGAGATGAGCGAGCTTTTATCCTCGAAGTTCTCGTACAGGCCGTCGACGTCGGTAAGAAACACCGCCTTATGAGCGCCGATAGCGGCGGCGATATGGCCCGCAACCATGTCGGCGTTGACGTTGTAGAAGCCGCCGTCCTCTCCGATTGCGACCGACGCGATAACCGGAATATAATCCGATGCCACCAAATCGTCGAGCAGAGGGCGATTGATGCGCGTGATGCGGCCGACACGACCCAGATCAGGACTTGCCTGCTCGGCTACGATAACGCCGCCATCAGCACCGGAGACGCCCACGGCAAAATTGCCATGATGGTTCAAGGCCTCGACCAATTCCTGGTTGACCTCGCCCATAAGGACGGTGCGGACTAGATTCATGGCCTCGGGCGTGGTAACACGCTGGCCGTCCTTGAACTCAACGGGGATTTCCATGAGGTCCATCGCCCTGGTGATGGCCATTCCGCCACCGTGGACGATGACGGGGTTCACGCCGACGATCTTGAGCAGCACGATGTCGCTCATGACGTCCGCGCGCAGCTTCTCATCGACCATAGCAGATCCGCCGTATTTGATGACGACGGTTTTACCGGTGATGTTCTTGATCCACGGCAGCGCCTCGACGAGGATCTTAGCTGCCTCCGTTGATGCGCCCTCGGGGCGCGTATCCTTTGCGTACTTCATGAGCGGTAATCTCCATTGATAGTGACGTATTCGTGCGAGAAATCGCATGTCCACATGGTTGTTGCGCAGTTACCAACGCCAAGGTCGACGTCGATGACCACTTCGGGCTCCTCGAAACGACGAAGTGCCTCGTCCTCGTCGAAATCCACGGTTAAGCCTTTTCTGCATACCGGAAGCCCCATGATGTCGATGGCCACATTGCCTTGGGAGAACGTCGCGCCGGATCTGCCAAGCGCTGCGGCGATACGGCCCCAATTAGCATCGTGCCCGTAAACCGCTGTTTTCACCAGCGGCGAATTCGCCACGGTGCGCGCCGCCTTGTCCGCATCCTCCGGATTCGCCGCCCCCGCCACGTTAACGGTGATGAGGCGCGTGGCGCCTTCGCCATCGACCGCCATCTCGCGAGCAAGTGCGACGCAGACGGTGCGCAGCGCGTTCTCGAATGCGTCGAAGGCAGGCGTGCCAGGCTGCATGCATGCAGCGCCCTGCGGGGCCGCCGCACCGCTTGCCAGAAGGAAGCACGAGTCGTTCGTGGAGGTATCGGAGTCGACGGTGATCTTGTTGAAGCTGATCCCGACCGCCTTCGAAAGGGCCTCATGCAGGTGATTTGCAGCCACGGGCGCATCGGTGGTGATGACGCTGATCATGGTGGCCATATTGGGCATGATCATGCCTGAGCCCTTTGCCATGCCGCCCACCGTGAACATGCATCCGTCATAGCCCAAACCGTTACCGCTAAACGTTACGGCGAATTCCTTCGGCTTGGTGTCCGTCGTCATGATGGCGCGAGCCGCATCGGCGCCTCCCGCAGCAGACAGCGCCGATGCGGCCAAAGGCGCGCCGCTTTCGAACGGCTCCATCTGCAGATGCTGACCGATAACGCCCGTGGACGCCACCAAAACTTCTTGCACCGGGCAACCGAGGGCATCGGCGACGATGCCGGACGATTGGCGCGCCGTCTGTAGGCCCTTGTCCCCGGTAGCCGCATTTGCAATACCCGAGTTGATAGCCACTGCGCGCGCGATGCCGTACCCCGCACCATCAAGGTGCTCCTTGGACACCGTGACCGGAGCCGAGCAGAACACGTTCGTGGTGAACACCGCGGCACACGCCGCCGGCTGATCGGCTGCCACCAACGCGAAATCCAGACGCTTTGGGTCAGCGCGGAATCCTGCATGGATGCCGCAAGCCTTGAAGCCCTTCGCCGACGCAACGCCGCCTGCCGGCAAGAACGGCAGATCCGCGTAGGAGTCGGCGGTGCTTGCGTTATGCAGAGGCTTCACCGCGTCCCCCTTAGACGCAGCGGAAACTGCATGAGTCATTACGCCCTCCTTCTGAAACGCCCGCCGAAACGGCGGGCGGATTGGCTATACGGGAACCGCCACCTTATCGAGGCCAAGGTCCTCCGGCAGCCCGAATACAATGTTAGCGCACTGAACAGCTTGGTTGGCAGCGCCTTTGCAGAGGTTGTCTATAGCTCCGACGGCAATGAGCATGCCGACCCGCTCATTGACGGCAAGCCCGATATGAGCGCAATTCGTGCCCACGACGGAAGACGTCTTGGGCATAACCCCAGCATCGAGCACCGTCACGAACGCGCTGTCTCTATAGAACTCTTTATAGCTCTCGACGATCTTCGCCACATCGCGCGTTGCCCCGGCTGCCAAGGGCAGGTTCACCGTAGACAGAAGACCCCTGTTCAGCGGCGCCAAATGAGGGGTGAACACCAAGCGGTCGGAAACACCCAGGATCTGCTCGATTTCAGGCGTGTGGCGATGCGTTGCCACGCCGTAAGCCTCGAGATTCTCGTTGGCGAAGCAGAAATGAGTGCGCGCCGTAGCCTTCTTGCCTGCGCCCGTCACACCGGAAATAGCGTCTACGACGATTGGAGCTTTGTCATCGACAAGGCCAAGACGCACGGCAGGCGCTGCAGCAAGCGTGGTTGCCGTGGGATAGCAGCCGGCGCAACCGACGACCGCCCCTTTGCCTTCCTTGCGCTGCTGCGCGGCGGCGATGAGATCGTCTGGGAACAGCTCGGGCAAGCCGAAGGCGGCGCGCTTGAGCAGCTCGGTTTGAGTATGAGGGACTTTGTACCACCGCTCGTAAACCGCAGGGTCCTTTAAGCGGAAATCGGCGGACAGGTCGACCACCACGCCCCCGCGATCGACGATGCGAGGGGCCATTGCCATTGCCGCGGTATGGGGCACGGCAAGGAACACGACATCGCACTGATCGAGAACGGGATCGTCATGCCTGGAGAAGGCAAGGTCGGTAGCTCCCGTGAAGCAAGGGTACTCCTTGGCCACGGGGGTTCCGGCAAGCTCATTGGAGGTAACGGCAACCAATTCGAACTCGGGGTGCCGCAGCGCAACTCGGACCAGCTCTATGCCAGCGAAGCCGGCTGCACCGACGATACCGCATTTGATGCTCATACTATGCCCTTCCCATTCGAGGTGTAATGGTACGTTGGGACCGCCTGTTCAAGCATGCGAATAGCTTCCCCATCAGTTGCCGAAAGCGCGTTTTCCAACTCATCGAGCTTCGAGGCAACCTGATCATAGCTGATTTCCTGGCCCGTGGAGATCATGATGGACTGGTTATCGGTGGGAAGCGTGCTCTCCTCGTCCATGAGCAGTTCCTCGTACATCTTCTCACCTTCACGCAGACCCGTAAACTCTATTTTGATATCCACGTCCGGCGTAAGGCCTTGCAGCTGGATAAGGCCTTTTGCCAAATCGACGATTTTGACGGGTTCGCCCATATCCAAAATGAAGATCTCGCCGCCGTGCGCCATGCCTCCCGCTTGGATGACCAATCGCGACGCCTCGGGAATGGTCATGAAGAAACGCTCGATGTCCGGATGCGTAACGGTAACGGGCCCGCCAGCGGCGATTTGGCGCTGGAAGACGGGGATCACGCTGCCGTTAGAGCCGAGCACGTTGCCGAAACGCACTGCGGTGAAAATGGTTTTCGATGTGCGCGCATAGTACTGCACGATCATTTCACCCATGCGCTTGGTCGCCCCCATGACGCTTGTGGGGTTAACCGCCTTATCGGTGGAGATGAAGATGAAGCGCGCCGCCCCGTACGCATCAGCGGCGTGAACGGCATTCAACGTACCGAACACGTTGTTGTGAACGGCCTCGCGCGGGCAATGCTCCATAAGGGGAACGTGTTTATGGGCAGCCGCATGAAACACCGCACCCGGGCGATACTTCGCGAACACCTCGTTGACGCGCTCCTTGTCGCATACGTTGCCGATCTCGATGATGATATCGATGTCGTCGTATTCGGACAGAAGCTCGTTGCGCAGCATGTACGCATCGTTTTCATATATATCGAAGATAACGATGCGAGCAGGCGCCACCGTGCACAGCTGACGGCACAGCTCGCTGCCGATGGAACCGCCGCCGCCAGTAACCAGCACGGTTTCGCCGGCGATATAGCCGGAAACCGCACGGGTATTCAGAACGATCTCCTCGCGACCAAGCAGGTCCGCCACATCGACGTCGCGCAGGCTCACATCCCCGATTTCGTCGAGAGACAAAGCGCGAACGTTAGGCAGCGTGCGCAAACGGCAATCCGTTTTCGTGCATTCGCCGTAAATGCGCTTGCGCTCCTCTGGCGTGGACGAGGGGATGGCTACGACGATCTGCTCGATATCGTAGCGATCGACCAGATCGACGATGTCAGGGGTTCCGCCAGAGACCTTCACACCATGGATGCGTTGACCCCGCTTTGCAGGATCATCGTCAGTGGCAACGATGGGGATACCAGGCATGAGCGGGTCTTTCGACGCCATGCGCCCGATTGCCAACGAGCCCGTTTCGCCCGCACCGACCACCAGCGTGCGCGGGCGGTCGCATGTGCGCTGCGACGAGGCGATAGCCCTTCCCTTTTGACGCATAAAGCGGAACACGAAGCGGATGCCGCCCATGAAGAAGATCAGAAGGAAGCAGGAAACAACGAATACCCTGATGGGAAGCCTGGTACCGATAATCCACAGAAACACGGCGCCGCCCAACGTGCCGAGCACGGTTGCGCCGACGATTTGGATGACCTCATCGATGCTGGCATATTCCCATAAATTGTTGTACAGGCGAAACGTCGCCAAAACCACGACATTGATAAACGCGAGGATACCCAGCACGAAGTATATCTCGTTATTGACGAACACCTCTCCCTTTACGTTGGTAAGGATAGATGCAAGCCAATACGACAGATACGTGGCAATGATGTCGAGCAGCAACAAAAGCGCTGTTCTTTTTGTGATATGCACGTCCAAACCCGGCCCCGTCTTCATCTTCAAATAGAACAGTTCATAGTGTCAGATTACCTACAAAGGCTGCCGACTGAAGGCCTATTGTAGCCAAACTGACGTATGATTGCAGCGATATTACCGGCCAAGGAGCTTGTTACATGAATATTCCAGCCCCCGAAAATCATACCGACGTCGCCGGCGGCGACGCCTCCCAACCTGCTCGTAAGCACAATATCAAAGCCCTGGCGGACTTTTTCCGAAGCGGCATCAAACCCGCTGGATCGCATGGGAAACTGGGCATCGAGCTGGAACAGACCATTGTGCGCGCCGACGGCTCCCCCGTTTCATATAGCGAGGAGAACGGCGTCGCGCATCTGCTTGAACAGCTAAGGGAATCCTATCCGCAAGCGACCGTAGACGAAGAGGGCGACCTTCTTGGCGTAGCTCGCCCGGGAGAGGCGATCACCATCGAGCCTGCCGCCCAAATCGAATTGTCGGCGGGACCGTTCGATGATTTGAAAAAGGCCCAGGAAACGTTTACCGCATATCGGAAAACGCTTGATGACCTGCTTGCCCCCAAAGGCATGCATGTGGTAGCGCAAGGTTACCACCCCACCGCCACGGCACGCAGCCTGGACTTGATACCTAAACGCCGCTACGCGTTCATGAATCGATATCTTGGCGCAAAGGACATCTACGGCCCCTGCATGATGCGAGGCAGCGCTTCAACGCAGATCTCCATCGACTACACAAGCGAGCAGGATTGCCTTCGCAAAATGAGGATCGCTTATGCGCTTACCCCTATCTTAAGCCTGATCTGCGACAATTCGCCGGTATTCGAAGGCAAGCCCCGCCCCCATAAACTGATGAGGACCGACATATGGCTCCACACCGACGGCGACCGATGCGGCCTTGTGCCCGGCGCGCTTTCGAGCGGCTTCACATTCGAGGACTATGCGGAGTACGTGCTGGACACGCCCGCTATAGTAGCGCCCGATGAGGACGAGGGCTGGCGCTACTGCGAACAGACCTTTGGACAGCTGTACGCCGACAAGCCGATGACCCGAAAGCAGGTGGAGCACGCGGTTTCCATGCAATTCCCCGACGTGCGGCTGAAAACGTACTTGGAAATCCGCCCGGCGGACTCTATGCCCATCCCCTACGTGATCGCCTATGCCGCCCTTATCAAGGGCTTGTTCTACAACGAAGGCAACCTGCAGCAGCTTGAAGCCCTTTTCGCCGATGTAGACGCCAATGCTTTTGAGATGGCGAAAGACGCCCTGATGGAACACGGCTACAACGCTCGTGTTTACGGAGCGCCGGTAGCCGACCTGTGCGACCGCGTTGTCGAGCTGGCTGAAAATGGCTTGAGCTCCGATGACCGCACGCTCCTTGAACCCCTTTCACGTCTTGTAGCCCAACGGGTCACGCTTGCTGACCTGGCAGAGAGGGAATCCAAGGAAGCGTAAAGCAACGGCAAGGGAACTTTTCGCGGTTCCCCCGTCATTACCGAGCCCGGCCTCAGGTTTGTCGGGTAGACTTAACCGAGCGAAATACCCATACGACAGGAGACGTTTCGATGAGCAACAAAGGCAAAAAGGTCAAGGTTCATTACACCGGCACGCTGGACGACGGCACGAAGTTCGACTCTTCCCTGGATCGCGGCGAACCCTTGGAGTTCACGTGCATGGCCGGGCAGATGATCCCCGGCTTCGATGCCGCCGTCGAGCTTATGGAGCAAGGCGAGACCAAGACCGTGCACATTCCCGCTGCCGACGCCTATGGAGAGCGCAACGAGGAGCTGGTGCAGCGCATCCCCTTGGATCAGATCCCCAACGGCAACGAGCTTCCCGTTGGCCAGACGGTGTACATGCAAAGCGGCGACGGTCAGATCTTCCCCGTGTTCGTGCAGTCGATCGAAGACGGCGTGGCAACCTTTGACATGAACCACGAACTGGCAGGCAAGGACCTGAACTTCGAGATCACGCTGGTGGAGATCGAAGGCTAGTCGATATAGCTTTTCAAGGTACTCCAGGGCCGCTCATTCGAGCGGCCCTTTTCATTGCAGGATGCTATGCCGCCTGCAGCCGGCCCATAAGGTTTTCCACCCTGTTGACAAAATCGCCCTCACAGGCCTGATTGAGTTTATCGACCCTGGCGATAAGGCGCTCTTGACACGCTTCTTCCAAGGCGTCGGGAACATACAATCCCATGGACGCGGCTCGCACCGCCGCAAGCCTGCCAACGGAATCTGCCGGAGGGAACGCTTCTTCGCAGCTTGCGAACGAGCAATCGCAACGAGGCAGGGATTGCGCACTTGTCTTTGAAGGGGCGCTTTCCGATGATGCGCTGAAAGCCCCGAAGCTCGATTCACCTTGCCTCGACACCGGCGTTTGATGCGTCAGATGCCAGAACGCGCTTGCAAGGACCATGTAGCGCTCGCAGCAATCCCAGGGGCCTTCGAGCCATACGCGATACGAAAGAACTTGCGACCAGGGAGCGCAGCCGAACAGGCACACGCCTTCAGCGACGCCTTGCCGCGCAGCGCCCGCAGACAGATCCGCCACGCGCGCCTGCACCAAACGCTCGATGCATGCCTGGCCCCGCCGCGCATGCACGACGAAGCGCTCTTCGGGGAATATGCACAGGGCTTTGCCGCTTTTGCGCTTCACCGCGCAGTCGAGCATGGCTTCCAAAGCGCGACCCATGCGTTTGCGGGCGATGCGACGCTGCTGCGGAGTTGCCTGACCCCACCCCGGCAAACGACGCGCATAACCCTGCTCGACCATGGAAAGCAGCGTTTCCCTATCGCAGCACAGTAAGGCATCCTGCAACGTGGGCACCTGTTTTCGAGACACCGACTGCGCATCCCAAAGAAGATCAGAGCACAACATGGCCGACCTCCTGCACAAGGGACACGGCATCGGCGCAATCCATAGCGCATGCGCATCGAAGCGGGAAGGCACCGGACAAAACCTGGTCGACGGCCGATCCATACTCCACACGATCGATATCCGGCCAATCACAAGCGCCTTCTGCACCGTATCCTGCCGGGATAAAGCCCCCTTCGAACAGCTGATATTCCATTGAATCGAGCGTATCGCGCAACTGACAGAGCGGAAGCGCCGCTATAACGACCAATGCACCTGGTTGCGCACAGCAAGACACAGACCCGTTACCGGACATGGCAAACACCTTCTTCGATTGTTCCAAAAACGGAGAGGATCTTGCAAGCGTGGAACGGGCAGCGAGGAACACCGCTGCCATCTACGGGCGACCTTGGAAGGAGGCGCTTGCACTGGCTCTGAAGTGTTAACGGGAGTATAACACGATTTCGTACGTTTGTTCGTTATAAAGTGAAAAAAAATCCCCGGCAGGGAGGGCCGTGCTGCCCAACTTCCCTACCGGGGTGAAAGATTACCAGCTCAGAAGCTCATAGCCGGTTTCCGTGACCACCAGCTGCACTTCCCACTGAGCGGAGGGCTTGCGGTCCGCAGTGCGGACGGTCCAGCCATTGGGGTCGGTCATGTCGATCTTGTGGCCTCCCATGTTGATCATAGGCTCGATGGTGAAGCAGCAGCCCGGCGCCAACACCATGCCCGTTCCGGGCTCGGATACGTGGCTGACGAAGGGATCTTCATGGAATTCCAGGCCGATGCCGTGGCCGCCGAACTCGCGCACCACCGAAAAGCCCTGCGCGTGAGCGTATTCGTGCACCGCGGCGCCCACATCGCCCAGCAGCCCCCACGGCTTCACCGCGGCAAGACCTGCCTCCAGCGCCTTCTTGGTTTCCTCCACCAGGCGGCGTTTCTCATCGGACACCTCGCCGATGCAGAACATGCGCGAGGAGTCGGAATAGTAGCCATCCAGGATGGTGGAGCAGTCGACGTTGACGATATCGCCGTCTTTCAGCACATCGTCGGGCGACGGGATGCCGTGGCAGACCACTTCGTTGATGGACGTGCAGACGCTTTTCGGATAGCCCTCGTAATCAAGGTCTGCCGGGATGCCTCCATGCTCGACGGTGTAATCATAGATCCATTTGTCGATCTCCTCGGTGCTAACGCCTGCGCCGATCCGCTCGGCCACGAGGTCCAGCACGCCGATGTTGATAGCAGCGCTTCTTTTGATGCCCTCGATCTCCTCCGGCGTTTTCAGCAAGCTGCGCTGGGGAACCTCGAAGCCCTGCTCATAGAGGCTTTGCAAGCGCTCGTCGAAATCGAGATGGCACTTCTTGTATTTGCGCCCGCTGCCGCACCAGCATTCGTCGTTACGACCGGGGCTTTTCAGATTATCGTACATATCGCATCCTTTCGTTTGCGCTCCATTGTAACGCTGTTAGCCATGGTTAAGTCTTAGAATCCGCCTGAAACAAGGAAACCGCCGGGCATAAACTCGGCGGCTTCCCTGGGCACGTGGGCTGATCGCCTTTACGCGCGGACCTCGGCGCCGGTGGCGCCGCAGACCTTCTTCACCAGCTTCGCGTGAGCCTTGTCGACCTCTTCGCCGGTAAGCGTGCGATCGGCGGCGCGATACGTCAGCGCGTACGCCATGGACTTCTTGCCCTGGCCGATACGCTCGGAATCGCGGTACACATCGAACAGGCGCACCTCGGCCAGCAGCTTGCCGCCCGCAGACGACATGCACTGCTCCAGACGCTCGTGCGTGACATCCTCGTCGACCACGAACGCCTGGTCGATGGAAACGGCCGGGAACGTGGGTACGTCGACGTAGTCGCGCGCAGGGCGGCAGACCTTGGCGAGCGCTTCGACGTCCAGTTCGAAGGCGACCACGGGCGCCTGCGCGTCATAGGCGGCGCAAGCCAGCGGATGCAGCTCGCCCACCCAGCCGAGCACCGTGCCGGCGGAGAGCACCTGGGCGGCGCGGCCGGGCTGCAGATGCGGGGCCTCCTGCGCAGACAGCGCCTTGTAACGGACCTTCGGGATGGCCAGCTCGCGCATCAGGTTCTCCACGACGCCCTTGCCATCGAAGAAGTCGAACGCCGCAGGCTGCACGTTCCAGGCCGCATCACCGAACGCGCCGGCCATGACACCGGCCAGGCGACGGCGCTCCTTGGGCTGCTTCTTGCCTTCATGGGCGAAGAACACCATGCCCTGCTCGTAGAGCTGGATGTTCTTCACGCCGCGAGCCTGATTGTGCGCCACCGAGCGCAAAAGACCCGGGATGATGCTCTGGCGCATGACCGACTGGTCGGAGTTCATGGGGTTGATGAGCTCCACGGGGTCGCCCAGCCCCTCGACGGGCATGCGCAGACGCTCGAGCTCGGTGGGCTCGGCGAAGGAATACGTCATGGTCTCGTTGAGACCGGACGCCGTCATGGTGCGGTTGACGGTATCCAGCACGTGCTCCATATGGGAGCGCACGCCGAAGCGGCCGCGGCCGCCGGGCAGCGTCTCGGGGATGAGGTCCATGCCGTACAGGCGCAGCACCTCCTCGTACAGGTCGATCTCACGCGGCAGATCGGGACGGAACGTGGGGGAAACCACGTCCAGCACATCCTCGTCCGCGGTGTCTTCGACCTTGCAACCCAAGCGCTCCAGAATCTCGACGATGAACTCGCGCGGGATCTGGGCACCCATCATGGAACGGAAGCGCGGGATGCGGAACTTCAGCTGCGCGGCGGTACTGGGCTCGGGCCACACGTCGATGATGCCCTGGTCGTCGGCCGCGGCGGCGCTTACGGTGCCGCCGGCAACCTCCACGATGAGGGCCGCCGCGGCGGCGGAACGCGCCTCGACGCCGTGGTCGTCCACACCGCGCTCATAGCGCATGGAGCTTTCGCTGATAAGCCCAAGGTTGCGGCTGGTGCGGCTGGTGCGGCCCGCCTCGAACGTGGCGGCTTCCAGCAGGATGTTCACCGTATCATCGGTCACCTCGGTGTCAAGGCCGCCCATGACGCCGGCCAAGGCAACCGCACCCTGCTCAGGGGTGGAGATGACGGTCATGTCGCTGGTAAGGGTGCGCTTCTCGCCGTCAAGCGTGGTCAGCGGCTCGCCGTCTTGCGCGGCGCGCACCACGATGTGCGCACGACCATCGGCATTCTTCAGTTTGTCCAGGTCGAACGCGTGCAGCGGCTGGCCGAACAGGAACAGGATGTAGTTCGTGACGTCGACGATGTTGTTGACGGAACGTTGGCCGATGGCCGCAAGGCGCTCGACCATCCAGTCGGGGCTGGGGCCCACCTTGCAGCCGCGGATGACGCGCGCCGTATAGCGCGGGCAGCGCTTAGCGTCCTCGACCGTGATCTGGACCTCTTCGTCAACGGGGGTTGCGGAGGCGTCGAGCTGGAGCTTGGCCGCCATCTCCGCCAGCGGGTCGTTCCAGTCGCGACGGTACATCGCACCCACCTCGCGAGCCAGGCCTGCGATGGAGAGGCTGTCGGGGCGATTCGGGGTGATCTCCAGGTCGAGCACGGTGTCGGTGAGTCCGGCGTACTCGGCGAACGGGACGCCCACCGGGGCATCTTCGGGCAAGATCATGATGCCGTCGTGGTCGCCGCTCAGACCGAGCTCGCGCGCGGAGCAGTTCATGCCGAAGCTGGCGACGCCGCGAAGCTTGGACTTCTTGATCTTCACGTCGCCGGGCAGCTCCGCGCCCACCATGGCGGTGACGATATGGTCGCCCTCGTTGAAATTCTGGGCGCCGCAGACGATCTGCAGCGGCTCGGGGTTGCCTTCTTTGTCGACGTTGAGCCCGCCCACGTCGACCGAGCACACCCACATATGATCGGAGTCGGGATGATGCTCCTTTTTAAGGACCTTGGCAGTTACCACGTGGTCGAACGCGGCGCCAAGCGTCTCAACGCCCTCCACGCCCGTTCCCGTAAGGTCGAGTTTGTCGCAGAACGCCTTGATGTCCGTAGGGACCTCAACGTATTCGTTCAGCCATTTCAGCGATACTTTCATGACATTCTCTTTCTATGACATCGGCCAAGGCCGATGAAAATCAGTGGGACGGCCGAGCTTGCCGGGATCGGCTTGGATGGCGAAGCGCCGTATCAAACGCATCCGACCAAGCCGAGCACGGCCACCGCCCGTGCGCCGAAAGCGGAAAACCCGAGCTAGGTTCCGCCGATCCGAGCCGCCGAGCGACCTCGCCGTCGAGCAAACGGGGCTAGAACTGGCGAAGGAAGCGCATATCGCCCTCGAGCAGCATGCGCAGGTCGGGGACGTTGTACTTCAAGCACGCAACGCGCTCGACGCCCACGCCGAACGCGAAGCCCGAATACTCCTCCGGGTCGATGCCCGACATGCTGAGCACGTTGGGGTCGACCATGCCGCAGCCCAAGATCTCCAGCCAGCCCGTGCCCTTGCACATGCGGCAGCGCTCGCCATCGTGCAGATGACCCGTGCCGCCGCACACGCCGCAGCTGACATCGGCCTCGGCAGAAGGCTCGGTGAACGGGAAGTAGTGGGCGCGGAAGCGCGTCTTGCGATCGGGGCCGAACATCTGCTTGCAGAAGTAGTCGAGCGTGCCCTTCAGGTCGCCGAACGAGATGCCCTTGTCGACGACCAGGCCCTCGATCTGCGTGAACTGCGGCAGATGGCTGGGGTCGGCGACATCGCGGCGATACACCTTGCCCGGGGCGATGATGTAGATGGGAGGCTTCTGCTGCTCCATGACGTGCACCTGCACGCCGGAGGTCTGCGTGCGCAGCAGCACCTTGGACTCGCCGCGCACCGCGGACTCCTCGCCGGAGCGGTCGACCACGTAGAAGGTGTCCTGCATGCTGCGGCTGGGGTGGTCTGCCGGGGCGTTAAGCGCCTCGAAGTTATAGTAGTCGGTTTCCACCTCGGGACCTTGAGCCACGGTGTAGCCCAAGCCCAGGAAGATCTCGGAGATCTGATCGGTGATGGCGTTGATGAGGTGGCGCGTGCCCACCTGCTGGCCGCGGCCGGGCAGCGTGACGTCGACGGCCGCCGCATCGATAGCCGCCTCAAGCTCCTTGGCGGCAAGCGCGCGCTTGCGCTCCTCGAGCGCCGCCTCGACGGCGCCGCGCACCTCGTTCACCGCTTTGCCCACGGCGGCGCGCTCTTCCTTCGCCACCTGGCCCATGCCGCGCAGGTAGCCCGTCAGCGTGCCGGCCTTGCCCAGCACCGCCACGCGCACCTCCTCGAGCGCGGAAGTGTCCGCAGCCTGTTCGATGGCGGCCAGCGTGCTCGTGCGCAACGCCGACAGCTCGTCCACGATTGCCATGTGTCCGATCCTTTCCATATTTGCCGACGGCCGCCGTATGCGGCCAACAAAAAAGAGCCCTCTTCGCCTTTGGCCTGGGATTTACCCAGTCCAAGGACGAGAGAAGGCTCTCGCGGTACCACCTTGGTTGACGGACGCGCACCTGCGCGAACCGCCCGCTTCATTCGCCCCGATAACGGAGGGCTGCCGCCACGGCCTACTAAAACGTCCGCGCTTGCCGCGCCCCGCTTTCAGCCATGATGCTCGGAAGGGAATCAGTGCGCCTGCCGCCCGGGTCCTTTCAGCCGATGAGACCCGTCTCTGCCGACCGCGATGATGCGCGCCGCTGTCTTCGTCTATGCATGTGTCTACGGAGTATACCGCAAACATCGACGATTCGTAGCGTTTTCCATATCGCGCGCACCCGATGCAAGAAGACTTGGGCTTCGCGGAAACAAGCCGGGACCGCCCGGCGTTGGAACAGGCGAGGCCGCAGCGTATCCCGCAATTCGCCGCATCACGCCGGCAAAGCACACCCGAACCGCGAATCGGCCGATGATGAAGTCGAGCTAATCTCGGCACAGAAGCGTCCAGCGTAGGAATCGGGCGTCATCTCGACCGTCACGCAACCCCCGCAAAGCAGTAGTACCATAGGCTCCTGATCGAAAACGAGAAGGAGCCCTTTTCATGACCACTCCCGTCATCCGCCTTGCGACCAGCGCCGACTCCGATGCCATCTTGGGCATCTACGCGCCCTACATAGACACGTCCATAACGTTCGAGGAAGAAGTGCCCACGCGCGAGGCCTTTCAAGCCCGTACGGACGGCGTGCTTGCCGCCCACCCCTACCTGGTTGCCGAGCTTGACGGCAAGGTGGTGGGCTACGCTTACGCACACGAGCTGCGCGAACGCGGCGCCTACCGATGGAACTCCGAGCTTTCCGTGTATCTAGCACCCGCCGCGCAGAGCCACGGGCTGGGCGCCGTGCTGTACCGTGCGCTCATCGAGCTATGCGCCGCACAGGGAATCAAAGCGGTGTACGGCATCGTGACCAGCCCGAACGATCCCAGCCAACGCCTGCACGAAGGCCTCGGCTTCGAAGTGATGGGGCATCAACGACACGCCGGCTTCACGTGCGGACAATGGCATGACGTCACCTGGTACGTGAAGTTCCTGACCAACCGGTTCGAGGACGACCCCGCCTCCCCGGTGCCCTTCCCGCTGCTGCGCGACCAGCAGCCGCAAACGGTGAAGGATATCCTGGATCGAGCGAACACGTCCCTGCAATAAGACGCGGGCTTGGTCGGAGTCGGAGACGGACGCGTCGCCCCGCAACGATTCGCCCCTGTCGCAAAACCGTGCTGAAAAAGGGAACCATTAGGTAACGCCCGCCAGCACGCACCGCGCCCCCAGGCAAAGAGCAATACAGTAAACACCGCGCCCCGCAA
This sequence comes from Senegalimassilia anaerobia JC110, assembly GCF_000236865.1. Taxonomy (GTDB): domain Bacteria; phylum Actinomycetota; class Coriobacteriia; order Coriobacteriales; family Eggerthellaceae; genus Senegalimassilia; species Senegalimassilia anaerobia. The sequence continues at coordinate 29,580 of NZ_HE611018.1, forward strand.
GGCTGCAAACTCACCTTACGGGGCGCGATACGCCGCACCACCAAAACGTTAGGCACCTCTATGAAAAACTTCTTCCAACGATTGGCTCAACGCACTGCCGTATGGATGCAGGGCCGTTACGGCAACGACGACCTTTGCAACGCGCTGGTAGCGCTGGGCGTCATCACCATGCTAGCTTCCATCCTGCCGCATTGCGGATGGCTTTCCTATGTCGCGCTTGCGGCGATGGCGCTGGCCATTTGGCGCACCTGCTCGAAAAACATCGGGAAACGCCGCCAAGAGAACCAGAAGTACCTGCGCCTGTCCGCCAAACCCCGCCGCAGCTACGAGCTTGCGAAGAAGAAATGGTCCAACCGCAAGACCACGAAGTACTTCCGCTGCAAGAATTGCGGGCAGGAGCTTTCTGTGCCCCGCGGGAAAGGAACGATGCGCGTGGTGTGCCCGAAATGCAAGACGGAGACGAAGATGAAGTCGTAACAAGCGCTAACGTCGCTTGCGCAAGATATCCGTGACCACCCAGATGGACAGCACCAACGCGCCCAGATATCCGAAGAAGGACAGCACGGGAACCCCGAGAACGCGCGGCTCCACGGTGGACAGGGCGACCATGGACGAGCCAATGAACAGGCCTGCCACGATGATGCCCAGCGACAGCCTGTTGATGATGATCGAAAGGCTGCGCATGGGCGCCTCGGAGCCCAGGACCTCCATGTTCACCTTAACCTGCCCGCGCGTGAGCATGTGCAGCGCCTGACCTGCATACTTCGCCGTATCCAGCGTGCCCGAGCCTGCGGCGCGCAACGCCAGCGCCAGCTCCTGCATGGCGCTTATCATCTCAGCCTTCACATCCTTCGTGCGCTGGATATGCGCGTTGATGATGGACACCATGTTCTCATTGGGGATGAGCGGCATGACGGTACCCTCAAGGGTGACGATGCCGCGCGACACGCTGGTGATGGACGGCGGCAACGTGACCTTGCATTGGCGCGTGAGGTTGAGGATGTCCGAAAGCAGCTGACCGACGTCGATGGCGCTGACGTCGCATGAGCCGTAGTCTTTCAGCAGCAGATCAAGGTCTGCCAGAAAGCGTGTATGGTCGATGGCGTTGTTGTCGCGCTGGATGGCGAACGCCAGCAGGGCGTCTTTGAGCTCTGAAGCGCTCTGCATCCCCACGGCGTTGATGATGGAGCCGAACCCCGCGCGGTCGCGCGGGGATAAGCGGCCCATCATGCCAAGGTCGATGTAGACGATTTTCCCGTCGCGCACCAGCATGTTGCCCGGATGCGGGTCGGCGTGGAAAAAGCCGAAATCCAGCACCTGCGTGGCATAGTTGTCCAGGATCTTCTCGCCGATCTCCTGCAAGTCGTATCCTGCAGCGCGCAGCTTCTCGAAATCATCGATGGGGATGCCGTCGACGTACTCCATGACCAGGATATTCTCGCGACACAGCTCGGGATAGACCTTCGGGCATGCGATGAAGGCCACATCCTTGTTCAGCAGCGCGAACTCCTGCAGGTTGGCCGCTTCGCGCTTGAAATCCGTTTCCTCGAGAAACGTTGCCCACAACTCCTCGACCACATCGCGCAAGTCGAGCATCTGCCCGTCTTTGATGAACCGCGACGCCTGCCGAGCCACGATACGCATGATGTCGATATCCTGCGCCATGGTGGCGCGCACGCCCGGCCGCTGGATCTTCACCGCCACCACGCTGCCGTCGGCAAGACGCGCCTTGTGCACCTGCGCCAAGGAAGCGCTTCCGAGCGGCTTGGGGTCGATCTCTGCGAACAGCTTTTCGCGTTCGTCCCCGTAGATGGAGTCCATGGCCGCAAGCATCTCATCGAACGGAAGAGGCTTCGACCTTGCCTGCAGCTTCTTCAGCTCATCGCAATAAGCCTTGGGCAAGATCTCCGAACGGGTTGACAGCGTCTGCCCGATCTTCACGAAGCTGGGGCCCAAGCCCTCCAGCATGCTGCGGAAGGATTCGGGCGTGAACCCCTTCGTGAAGTGATGCTTCTGCATGATGGTATATATCTCGCGCAGCCTTTGCGTGCGCGATTTGCGCGTAAGGTTGAACTGCCCCTCGGGGTCCACCTCGGAACCCGACGAGAAGAAGTACTTCAACAGCGTGTTGTCGGCCATGGAAGCACGCGACCCCTATTGCTCAGCGGACGCTTCGGCCTGCTCGGAAGGCTCCTGAGAGCCCTCGGCTTGCGGCTGTTCCTGCACAGGCTGCGCCGCCGGGCGCGCCGCGATCTCGGCCGCCTTCGCGGCGAAGGCCTCGCGCTCCTCGGGGGTCATGACCGACATGCGCGCCTCAAGCGCATCGAAGCGCGCGGACTGCGCGGCGTTCGCCGCCTTGTGCACAAGCTCGGTGTTGATCTGCTTGCCCTGCTCGACGGTAAGCTCGCCCTTCGCGATAAGCGTGCTCACCAGATCCGTGGCCTTCTCGCCCGTGATGGCCATAGCCCCCACGCCAGCCAGGAAGATGTCCTTGAAACCATCGCCGATCGTTGCCATATCAATTCCCCTTTCGATACGCTCGCACATTCGGCAAGCCCCTACGTACCTATAATGCAACACGCCCGGCCGCCTAGGCGACCTCAAGCGCGAAGTTGAAGCCGAAACGATACCTTACGCGCCTCGGCGGTCGCGCCAAGGGCCTCCGCGATGCCGGTCCCCTGCGCAAACAGGAGCTTCACGGCCTTCCCCCTTGCCTTGCCGGATTCAGCAGATGCCCTTACGGCTACAATGCTCAATTGCTGGGGGGCCTCCCCCATGCGCTTATCGTGCCAACTTGCCGGGCTCGCACGTGCGGATAACCCGTCCGCATCGTCGCGGCGCGAGACCATCGCCGCCGCAAGCGAAAACCGCTGCATCCCACAAAGGAGCATCATATGGTGAACCCGAAATATAAGGCCCTGCTGCGCGTTGCCGAAACCGGCAGCTTCACGCAAGCGGCGAACGATCTTGGCTACTCGCAATCAGGCATCAGCGGCATGATATCTTCCTTGGAAAAGGAGATGGGCGTGCAATTGGTCGTACGTGATTACGGGGAAGCCCACCTGTCAGCCGAAGGCGAGGACCTGCTGCCGTGGATTTCCAACGTTTGCAACGGCGAACGGCAGCTCGCAAGCAGGATAGCCGAGCTGAGGCGCCTGGAGCGCGGCGCGGTGCGCGTAGCCGCGCCCACCAGCATCTCCACCCATTGGTTTCCTGGCATGGTGAAGGTTTTCGAACGGAAATACCCCGGCGTAGAGCTGCACCTGATGTGCATCGACGATGAAGCGGAACTTGAGCGCGCCCTATGGCACGGAGATGCCGATTGCGGGTTTTTGGTCGCACCCGCAAAACGAGCGCTTAAAGCCATCCCCCTGCATGACGACCCGATCATGGTGCTGCTGCCGCCAGACCATGCGCTCGCACACGCCGACCACGTTCCTGCGCGAACGCTTGCCGAGGAGCCTTTCATCCAACCGCGAAGCAGATCGATGCAGGAAGCGGAAGCGCTGCTGCGCAACAGCGGGGTGAAGCCGCGCGTGCGTTTCGCCGTCGATAGCGACTACAACGTCATGAACATGGTGAGCAAAGGGCTAGGTTTCAGCATATTGCCAGGATTGCTGCTTGAAGATACCGTGCTCCCCTTGGCCGTGCTCCCGCCGCATCTGGAGATGCGGCGGGAGATATCCATCGCCATGCGATCTGCGGACACCTCCTCGGCCGCCACGCGGGCGTTCGTGCAGACCGCGCGCACATGGGTGGCGCAGCGCTACGAGCAACGATAAGGGCGAAGAGACGGTCGCCCAGCCGCGAACCACCTCGATCGCCGCGGGCGCGGCAACCCGCCGAACGCAGGCCTCCCCCGAACAACCGCAGGCGCGGCAACCCACCGGACGCAGGCCCCCAAATAACCGAAACGGGCCCGGCACATGCCGGGCCCGTGAGGGATACGCGCTCGCGAAAGCGCTATTCGACCTTCCCGGCGAACAGGCCGGCGAAGGCGTTCAGGTTGTTGCCCCAACGGCGCTGCGCGCCCTTGGCGAAGGTCAGCGCCTCGGAGAGCGCCTCCAGCGAGATATCGCGACGCTCGCCGGTAGCGCGGCGCTTGATCTCGACCTTGCCCTCGGCAAGGCCGCGCTTGCCCATGACGATCTGCAGCGGCCAGCCCATCAGGTCGGCCTCGGCGAACTTAACGCCCGCGCGCTCCTTGCGGTCATCGATGACCACTTCCAGGCCCAGGCCCGCCAGCTCCTCGGCCAGCTTCTCGGCAGCAGGCTGCACCAGGTCGTCGCCGGTGGCGAGCGGCAGGATGCACACGTGCGCCGGAGCCACGGACATCGGCCAGATCATGCCGTTCTCGTCGTTATGCTGCTCGATGATGGCGGCCAGGGTACGGGACACGCCCACGCCGTAGCAACCCATGATGAACGGCTGCTCCTTGCCGTCCTTGTTCATGAAGGTGGCGTTCATGGCACGAGAGTACTTGTCGCCGAGCTGGAACACCTGCGCGACCTCGATGCCGCGCGCGCCCTTGAGCTCCATGCCGCACTTCGGGCAGCAGTCGCCGGGCTTGACGGTGATGATATCGGCCCACTGGTCGACCTTGAAGTCCTTGCCAAGCTGCGCGCCCACGTAGTGATACCCGTCCTCGTTTGCGCCGACGACCCACTTCGGCACCGCCTTCAAGCTGTTTGCCGCGATGACGAAGGCGTCCTCGGGCAGGCCGACCGGGCCCATGGAGCCCTTGTGCAGGCCGTAGGATTCCATATCCTCATCGGTGAGGATGGTGAAGCCGCCGGCGGCGCGGGCCGCCTTCTCCTCGTTCACCTCATGGTCGCCGGGGACGAACAGCACGACGAGCTTGCCCTCGTCGTTCTTACCGGAGAGCGCCTTGACCGTGGAGGATTCCGGGATGCCCAGGAACTCGGCGAGCTCGGCGATGGTGTGCACGCCGGGCGTGGCCACCTTCTCCATCTCGGGCACATCGTAGACCGTGGGGCGAGCCAGGCCCTCGCCCACCTCGTCGCTTGCGGCGTAACCGCAATCGCAATACACGAGCGCGGACTCGCCGGCCTCGGCAAGCGCATGGAACTCGCAGGTGACCGCGCCGCCGATCTGCCCGGCATCTGCCTGCACGGGGCGGAACTCAAGGCCGCAACGCGCGCAGATGCGCTCATAGGCCGCGTACATCCTGTCGTATTCCTCCTGCAGCGACTCCTGCGTGTCATGGAAGCTGTAGCCGTCCTTCATGACGAACTCGCGGCTGCGTAGCAGGCCGAAGCGCGGGCGGATCTCGTCGCGGAACTTCGTCTGGATCTGGTACATGTTCAGCGGCAGCTGCTTGTAGGAGCGCAGCTCGGCGCGCACGAGCGCGGTGATGAGCTCCTCATGGGTGGGGCCGAGGCAGAACTCATGGTCGTGACGGTCGTTGAGGCGCATGCGCTCGGGGCCGTATGCGTCGGCGCGGCCGGATTCCTGCCACAGTTCCTCGGGCTGGAGCATGGGCATGCGGATCTCCTGGGCGCCGCATGCGTCCATCTCCTCGCGCACGATGTTCTCGATCTTGGTCAGCACGCGCTTGCCCAGGGGCAAAAACGTGTAAATGCCGGCAGCGGTCTTGCGGATGAAGCCGGCGCGCAGCAGCAGCTTATGGCTGGCAATCTCGGCATCGGTGGGGTCTTCCTTGAGCGTGGGAGCATACAGGGCGCTCATGCGCGTGATGTTGGCGTTGTTCATTTACAGGTCCTTTATCTCTTCCAGTAAAGCGTCGACGATGGCGCCTTCTTCCACTTTTCGAACGGTTTGGCCGTGGCGGAACACCACGCCCACGCCCTTGCCGCAGGCCACGCCGATATCGGCATCGGCAGCCTCACCCGGGCCGTTGACGACACAGCCCATGACGGCCACCTTCACCGGCTTGTCCAGGCAGGCGATGCGCCGCTCCACTTCCTGAGCCAGCCCGATCAGATCGACCTGGCACCTTCCGCACGTAGGGCAGCTAATCAGCTCGGGGTTGCGGCGGCGCAGGTCGAGCGCGCCGAGCAGCGCCCAGCAGGCGCGCATTTCCGTGACCGGGTCGTCGGTGAGCGAGATGCGCATGGTGTCGCCGATGCCCTGCTCGAGCAGGATACCCAGGCCGGAGGCGCTTTTGATGACGCCTTGGAACGTGGTGCCCGCCTCGGTGACACCGATGTGCAGCGGGATATGCGGGATTTCGCGTGCCAGTTGGCGGTACGTGCGCACCGTGGTCATGACATCGTGGGCCTTTGCGCTGACCACCAGGTCGTGAAAACCGCGCCCTTCGCAGTATTCCACATACTGGCGCGCGGAGGCAGCCAGCTTCTCGGGAAGCGAAAGATCGTTGCGTTCGGCCAGCGCCTGGTCGAGCGAGCCGGCGTTCACGCCGATGCGGATGGGGATGCCTGCCTGCCCGGCCGCGTCGAGCACGGCATCGGTTTTCGCCAAGCCGCCGATGTTGCCGGGATTGATGCGCAGCTTCGCCGCGCCGCGGCGCGCCGCCTCGATGGCGATGGTCGCATCGAAGTGCACGTCGGCCACGACGGGCAAAGGCGATTCCTCGCACACGGCCTGGAACGTGTCCAGGCAGCTGCGGCGCGGGATGGCCATGCGCACGACCTCGCAGCCGGCATCGGCCAGCTGCTGGATCTGCGCAAGGTTGGCTTGCGCGTCATCGGCCGGGGCGTTGAGCATGGACTGCACCACCACGGGAGCGCCACCGCCAAGCGCCACGTTACCCACGTGCACCTGGCGCGTTTTCTGATTGGGACGCATAGCGTCCTGCGGCAACGGGCAAGCCGCGGCCCCCGAAGGAGCCGCGGCGCACGCGTTGCCCATGTTCTCATTAGTTTCCATAGCGGCTATTCTACCAGCGTAGCGCCTCTCGTTGGCGAAACGTATACAAGCAACAGGCGAAGAAAAAGCCGGCAAGGGGACGAGCACCCTGCCGGCTTATGCGATACATGGGATGGGAGCGCGGTCCCCCTATTGCCCAAAGAACGTCCCCGAGATGATGCGCTGCACATCTTGATTGACCATGACCAGGAAAAACATGAGGAACAAGGCCATGCCGGCGGCGCTCATGGCGTTCATGGCGCGCATGGAGACCACCTTGTTCGACAGCTTCTGGAACACCTCGATGACGAAGCGGCCGCCATCGAGCGGCGGGATGGGCAGCAGGTTCATGATGCCCAGCGACACCGAGATCATGGCCATGAACTGCATGAACGGCACCAAGCCTGCATCGGCGAACTGCTTCGACATCACGGCGATGCCCACCACCGAAGACGAATCGGACACCGTTTGCGCCGCCGTTGCCGGATTGAACAGGCCCGCAACCGCCTGCACGACCATGCCGATATACGTGAAGCCCGCCACGATGGCGCGGCCTGGGTCCACCGTCATGTGCGTCACCTCGCCCGATTGCATCCGCACATCGAAGCCGATGACGCTGAACAGCACCACGAACACCAGCATGGCGAACAGCAGGTTGACCGCGATGCCGGCCAGCAGGATGACCGAGCGCTTCCAAAACGGCAGGCTGCGGTATTGCTGTCGATATTCGCTCTCGAACAGCGCGTGGGCATCCTCGACCGGGCGCGCCTGCCCCTCGGCATAGTGCTCCGGCGCGGGCTTGCCTGCTTCAAGCGCCACGCGCATCTGCTTCTTGGATGGGATGACCTCTGCGGCGCGATACGTGTTGTACTCGTCCTTCTTCGTGGGACCGGTGCAGCTTCCCCAGTCCACCAGCTCATCGAGCGCCTTGAGCGCATCCTCATCGGGAATGCCGCAATCGCGGGCTATATCCTCCATGTTCGCCGTACCCCGACGGTACAGCGCCGCCAGCACCGGCTCCAGATGCGGGCTCATCTCGCCCGGCTCCATGCCGCACACGCGTGCATAACCGCCCAGCAAAATGGGCGTGACGCCGAACTTCGTACCCCATTTCTTGAAGCCGATGTTGGGGCCCGGCATGCCCAGCATGAACTCGGTGACGCGCACGCCGAAGGCGCGCGACGCCAGATAGTGGCCGCCTTCGTGGATGACTACCAAGATGCCCAGCACGATGGTGCAGTACAAGATCATGAGGATGACGTTCAACAACGGGCTCCTTGCCTTAGCTGCGGACATACGACGAAACGGGACTTCGCTTGACGGCCCCGCGCGTTGGAATCCGTCTCATTATAAAAAGAGGTTCCGCCCCGTTACCGAAGCGGAACCATAACCACACGATGCACGCGATTGGAAATAGGCATGGAAGCCTGAGAGCGAACCCTAGCGCACGGACTTGCGGGCGGTTTCGCGAGCCCACGCGTCAAGCGCCTGCAGCTGCTCGAGGCTTTCCACCTTCTGCACACCCTCGCGCTCGTGCGCGTCCATGACGGCCTCCACGCACTCGGCAATACCCAGGTAGCTGCCCTGCTCCGCCAAAAACGCCGCCACCGCCACCTCGTTGGCGGCGTTCATGACGCACGGCAGCGTTCCGCCAACGCCGCCGGCGTGGCGAGCAAGTTCCAGGCAACGGAACGTGTCGGTGTCGGCCGGGGCGAACTCCAGGCTTCCCAGTTTGGTGAAATCCAAAGGCTTGACGGGCGCCTCCCAACGCTGCGGGTAACTAAGCGCGAACTGGATGGGAATGCGCATATCGGTGGTGCCCAGGTGAGCCTTCACGCTGCCATCGGTGAACTCCACCATGGAGTGGATGGCGCTTTGCGGCTGGACCACCACGCTGATCTTGTCGTAGGGCATGTTGAACAGATGATGCGCTTCGATGACCTCTAAGCCCTTGTTCATAAGCGTGGACGAATCGATGGAAATCTTCGCACCCATGCTCCACGTGGGATGGTTCAGCGCCTGAGCAGGGGTGATGCCCTCAAGATCGGCGCGCTTCCTGCCGCGGAACGGGCCGCCGGAGGCCGTAACCCACAAGCGGGAGACCTCTCGCTCGGATTCGCCCAGCAGGCATTGGTAAATGGCGCCATGCTCGGAGTCGATGGGCATGAGGGCGCCCGCCGGGCCCACCGCGGGGGCCGTGCCCGCCGTGCGACGCTGCGCATCCACCTGCGCCGCCAGCGGCATGATCAGATCGCCGCCCACCACCAGGCTTTCCTTATTCGCCAATGCAAGGACCTTGCCCGCACGCAGCGTTTCGTAGCTTGCGCGCAAACCGGCGGCGCCTACCAGCGCGTTGACCACCACGTCCGCCTCGGGCAGACGCACCAGGTCCACCACAGCGTCCATGCCGAAACCCCACACGCCTTGGGCGCCGGCCTGCTCGCGCACCTCGGACGCGATCGCCTGGTCGGCCAGGCGCTCATCGCCCACGGCAAGGTTGCGCACGTTATGGGCGCGCGCCTGCGCAAGCATATCGCCTACGCGCGTGTTCACCGCCAAGCCGACGATCTCCAGCTCGTCGGAATGCTGCCGAACCACGTCGACCGTTTGCGTCCCGATGGAGCCCGTAGAGCCGAGAACAACGATGCGTTTCATGAAAGCCTCCGATCATCTGCGAATACAACTCGAGCCAACGCCGCAAGAACGTTGGCTCGTTCGATTTACCAGCTAAAGGGGATGCACCCGCCCGCCACCAACAAGATGGCAGAGGCGACCGCCACTAAAAACAGGCTGTCGCAACGGTCGAGCAGGCCGCCATGGCCCGGCAGCAGCTTGCCGGAATCCTTGAAGCCCACGTTGCGCTTGATGCGGCTTTCAGCCAAATCGCCGAGCACGCCGCACAGGCCGCTGATCACGCCGAACGCCATTGCCACGGGAATGCCCAGGTTCAGCCCGGGGATAAGCGTGAACAGGCACCAGAACAACGCCGACCCAACCAAGCCCGCGAAAAAGCCCTCCCAGCTTTTCTTCGGCGACACGCGCGGCGCCAGCTTATGCTTGCCGAACTTGCTGCCGACCAGGTAGGCGAAAGAGTCGTTCGCCCACACGCTGAAGAAGATGCCGAGCACCAGCACGCCGCCCCACGGATGCGGCAGCGCCTGGCGAACCACCACCAAGCCGGAAAGCAGCATGCCGCAATACGCTGCGCCGAAGAAGCTGACGCCCACATCGGGGATACGCGCGCGCATCCAGAACACGTACCACACGATAAGCGCCAGCAACAGCACGAGACTGACCATAAGCGCGCCCGACAACCCGAAGAAGTGCACGCTGAGCGGATAGAGCGCCGCCGCCACGATGCCGAGCATCTCGTTGGGCAGCTTCGCATCGGCGCGCAGCATGTAGTAGAACTCCCCCGCGCATACCGCAGCGGTGGCGGACAGCAAGGCCAGCGTGGTCCATTCGCTTGCAAGGATGCACAGCACGGACACCGTGACGTATATGAACCCAGTGCGGAAACGAACCTGCAGGTCAGAAGCGTTCTTGAACTTCTGCGGCGTTTTCCGGTACGCAAAATCCTTCAAGCGCTCGCCGCGCGAGCGATCTTCCGCGCACCGCTGCTCGCCGCCTTGCAGATCCTCGGACATTTATTTCACCGCCCCGAAGCGCCTATCTCGGGATTGGAACTCCAGCAGACAGCGCAATAACTCGTAGCGGTCGAAATCGGGCCAGAGCACGTCGGTTGCCACGAACTCGGAATAGGCGACCTGCCACAGCAGGTAGTTCGACAGGCGCATCTCGCCAGACGTGCGGATGACCACTTCGGGGTCGGGGATGTCGGCCGTATACAGCCCCTGGGCGAACTCGGCCTCCGTCAGCGGCGCGGTGGGGTCGCCGCCCTCGGCCGCCGTTGCCAGCGCACGGCGCACGCACGCCTCGGCAGCATGCAGAATCTCCTGCCGCGAGCCGTAGTTCACCGCAACGACCAAGGTCATGCCCGTGTTGTCGCGCGTTTTCAGCCACGCCTTCTCGAAGGCCTCGCGCGTTTCGTCGGGCAGGGCCGAAAGGTCGCCGATGGTGCGCACGCGCACGTTCTCCTCATGCAGGCCATCGACCTCCGCCAGCATGGTCTTGGCGAACAGGTCCATCAAACCCACGACTTCTTCCTGAGGCCGCTTCCAGTTCTCCGTGGAGAACGAATAGATGGTCAGATAACGAACGCCCAGGTCGGAGGCGCAACGAATGGTCTCACGCACCGCCTCGATGCCGGCCTTGTGGCCCTTCAGGCGATTCAGCGCGCGCTTCTTCGCCCAACGGCCGTTGCCGTCCATGATGACGGCGACATGCTCGGGGATCGCCCGCGGGTCGAGGGCAGCGGGGTCCAGGCCCTTGGGCGGATTCGGGAATATGTAATCAAGCGTCTTGTTCATGGGCAGCCTCTTACATAAGGGAAAAGCCAACCGGCGGGGAAACCGCCGGCTGGCACTAGGGAACGCTCATAAGAGCCGGATGACGCAACCCGGTTGCGAACCAGGGTTGCGAGGAGATCGGAGATGCGCTGGGCGATAGCAGGGGCCGCTCCCCCACCGTCGGCCCGGCTGCGCAGACAGGCAGCAGCCAGCCGCACCCATGCAAGCCATGAGCACGCGACGCACCGGGGCGCCCGCAGCTCCGAGCAACGGATTCGCCGGCAGGCGAACGTCGCTTCTAGATCTCCATGACCTCGGCTTCCTTCTTCTTGAACACCGCGTCGACTTCGGCGACGTACTTGTCGGTGAGCTTCTGGATCTCGGCCTCGGCGCGACGCTGCTCGTCCTCGGGAAGGTTGTCTTCCTTGACGGACTTGGCGACATGGCTGTTACCGTCGCGACGGGCGTTGCGGATGGCCACGCGGGCCTCCTCGGCGTACTCCTTGCACTGCTTCACCAGCTCGCGGCGGCGATCCTCGGTGAGCGCAGGGAACGGCAGGCGGATGACCGAGCCGTCGTTGTTCGGCGTGACGCCCAGGTCGCTTTCCATGATGGCGTGCTCGATGGCGCCCAGGACGCCCTTGTCCCAAGGCTCGATGACCAGCATGTGCGCGTCAGGCGTTTTCACGCCGGCCATCTGGTTGATGGGCGTGGGAACGCCGTAGTAGTCCACCTTGATGCGGTCGAGCACCATGGCGTTGGCGCGGCCCGTGCGAACGGTGCCGAAGGCGTTGTGCAGGCCGTTCACGGCGCGCTGCATCTTCTCCTCGGTTTCAAGCATGATCTCGTCGATCATTTCGGTTCCTTTCCCTTGAGCGCCCGCCCTGCCCGGGCGACGCGGAAGACGTTACTACTCTACGGTGGTGCCCACGTCCTCGCCCTTCAACGCACGGGCGATGTTGCCCTGCACCGTCAGGTCGAACACGATCATGGGGACCTTGTTGTCCATGCACAGGCTGGTGGCCGTGGAGTCCATGACGTTGAGACCCTGCGAGAGAACCTCCATGTAGCTGATGCGGTCGTAGCGCTTCGCATCGGGGTTCTTCACGGGGTCGGAATCGTAGACGCCGTCGACCTTCGTGGCCTTCATGAGCACGTCAACGTCCAGCTCGCAGGCGCGCAGCGCCGCGGTGGTGTCGGTGGTGAAGTAGGGATTGCCCGTGCCGGCGGCCAGAATGACCACGCGGCCCTTCTCCATGTGGCGGATGGCGCGGCGACGGATGTAGGGCTCGGACACTTCCTGCATGTTGATGGCGCTTTGCACGCGGCTGAAGATGCCGTGGCGCTCGAAGGCGTCCTGCAGCGCCAGCGCGTTCATGACCGTGGCCAGCATGCCGATGTAGTCCGCCTGGGCGCGGTCCATGCCATCGGTTGCACCGGAGACGCCGCGGAAGATGTTGCCGCCGCCCACCACGATGGCAAGCTGCACGCCGTCATGCACCACGTCGGCGATCTCGTCGGCCAGGGAATCGACCACCTTCGGATCGATGCCGTAGCCAAGGTCGCCTGCCAGCGCCTCGCCGGACAACTTCAGCAGCACGCGCTTATATCGGTATTCCTCGGCCATATGCAACCTCCCGGTTAAATCGTAAAGCGTTTAAGCTTCCCTATCTTACCTGAAAACGGAAACGGCCGCCCATCGGGGCGGCCGTTTCCAGGCTTTTCACGCAAAGGACAAACGAGCAGGACCTAGGCCTTCTCGATGCCGTCGGCGTTGATGACCGCGGCGGGATCGTTGTACATATCGCGATCAAGGCCGCCGGTGAAGTTGGACGACGTGACGCCGGCCACCATGGAGTCGCTGACGTTGAGAGCGGTACGGCCCATGTCGATGAGCGGCTCGACGGAGGCCATCAGGCCCACGATCTCGATGGGCAGGCCCATGGTGCCCAGCACGATGAGGCTGGCGAAGGTGGCGCCGCCGCCCACGCCGGCAACGCCGAACGAGCTGATGACAATGACGGCGATCAGACCGATGACCCACGTGGGGTCGAACACGTTGATGCCGACGGTAGGAGCGATGAGCGTTGCCATCATGGCCGGGTAGATACCCGCGCAGCCATTCTGGCCGATGGACATGCCGAAGCTTGCCGCGAAATTCGCCGTCGCCGGATCGACGCCGAGCGCCTTGGACTGCGTCTCGATGTTCATGGGAAGGGCGCCGGCGCTGGTACGGGACACGAACGCGAACGACAGCACGGGGAAGGCCTTCTTAAGATACGTCATAGGGTTGACGCGGTTGCCGGCCAGGATGAGCAGGTGCACCAGGAACATGGCGATGATGGCCACGTAGCTGAAGATGATGAACTTGCCCAGGTCGAGGATGGCGGCGTAATCGCTGGTGGCCGTGACGTTGGCGATAAGGGCGAGCACGCCGTAGGGGGTAAGACCCACGACCATTTTCACGATGCACATGACGATGCCGTACAGGCTGTCGATGAGGCTGCTGAAGAACTGCGCCTGCTCGGAATCGCGGTCGCGCAGCTTCAGGTAGGCCAGGCCCACGATGGCGGAGAAGATGACCACGGCGATGGTGGACGTGGAGCGCGTGCCGGCAAGGTCGGCGAACACGTTGACGGGGATCATGGACAGGATGGTCTGCGGGATGGTGGTATCGGCGACCTTGTCCTGACGCGTCTGCAGGGCGTCGAGTTTGGTTGCGTCGACGCTGCCCTGCGTGAAGTCTGCCCCGGCCAGGCCCGACAAGGCGATGGTCGCCCAGCCGAACAGCGCCGCGATGGCCACCGTGATCAAAAGGACGGCGAGCACCGATCCGCCGATCTTGCCCAGGTTGTCAACGGCCTTCGTGCGCGTGAACGCGCCGACGATGGCCACGAACACGAGCGGCATGACCAGCATGCGCAAAAGGTCGATGTAGCCGGTTCCCACCAGCGACATCCAGTCAAGCGCGGTGGTGGCGGCTTCGCTGCCGCGGCCCAGCGCCAACTGGATGCCCGCGCCCAGCACGATACCCAGCCCCAAGGCCGTGAACACGCGGAACGTGAAGCTTTTATCCTTCGCCTTCAGATAACGCAGCACCGCGATGAGCGCCGCGAAGATGACCAGCACGGCGAGCACCGGCCCCAATACGTCAAACGACATGTCTCTCGTCTCCCTTTTCCGTTTCGAAGCGATGCGACGGGCGGGCGAGCCACCGGGAAACGCACCCGGGAGCACTCGCCCGCCCGTCGCAGCTCCTGCTTACAGCGTGTCGTTAATTATGCGCCTACTTTACCTAGTAGTGCAATGGGCTTACTACGATATTTTCAGGCAGCCGGCTATCGGTCAAACCGCATGCGGAGCGACCCGTCCAATGGAAGGCAGCGGATTCGCCTGCCCGCTCATGAATGGTAACCGGCCACGACGGGTGCAAATGTCCGAAAAAATGGGAACGGCCCCAAAACAGGGGCCGTTCCCGCGGGAAAAGGGAAAAGGAAAGGAAAAGGGGCTTTCGGCCCCACGCGAGGCGCGCGGATCGCTCGCCTCGCGTGGGGCCGCTCGGCATTTGCCCGAGCGGCCCGTCAACACCGTAGCTGCTAAGCCGCGTCGCTCTTGCTAGAGGACCCGCTGTTGTTCAGCAGGCGATTGAGCATCTCGCTGGAGCTGCTACCGGAGTTTTGCTGCGTGGCCGCGGATTGGGACGATTCGTCGGAGCCCAGCGTGACCTCGATCTGCTTCGTTTCGCCATCTCGGTTGACCTCCAGCGTGACCTTGTCGCCGGGGTTCTTCGAACGCACGTCGAGCATCAGATCGCTTGCGGAATCAACGGAGTTGCCATCGAACTTCGTAACGATGTCGCCTTCCTCAAGACCGGCCTCGGCAGCCCCAGAGCCGCTGTTGACGGCGGAGATGTAGGCGCCGCTATCGACCTTCAGGCCATAGCGCTTCGCGTTCTGGGAGTTGACTGTGGAAAGGGACACGCCCAGCTGCGCGTGCGTGGGAGTTTTGCCCTCAATGATCTGCTGCGCGATGTTGACCGCGTAGTTCACCGGGATGGCGAAGCCGACGCCCGAGTAGTTGCCGGAATACGAGGTGATCAGCGTGTTGATGCCGATGAGCTTGCCGTTGGAATCCACCAGCGCGCCGCCGGAGTTGCCCGGGTTGATGGCCGCATCGGTCTGGATCATGTTCGGGTAGATGGTGTAGCCGCTCGACTGGGAAGACGACCCGCCGTAACTGTACCCATAGCCGTCGCTGCCGCTGCTTTCGGAGTTGCTCATGATCTGCGAACGGCTGGTGGCCGACACGATGCCGGTTGCCACGGACTGCTCAAGGCCGAACGGGCTGCCGATGGACATGACCCATTCGCCGATAGTCAGATTGTCGGAATCGCCGATCTCGACGGGGGTCAGGCCGCTGGCATTGCGCAGCTTGATGACGGCGATGTCGCTGGACTCGTCGGTACCTACTACGTCGGCGTCATACTCCTCGCCACCCACGGTGACCTTCAAGGCATCGGCGCCTGCGACCACGTGGTTGTTCGTGATGATGTAGCCGTCCTCGGAAAGCACCACGCCGCTGCCCAGGGAGCTTTCGGTGAGCGTTCCCGAGCTGGACGTGCTGCGGCCGAACATGTCGGTGGAGGCTTGCGCCGTGTACACGTCAATGGCGGCCACGGAGGGCAGGCACTTCTGCGCCACGGCCTCGGGAAGCGTGTCGTCGGTGGACTGGGCCTGGATCTCGGTGTTCGTGGACGCGCCCAGCGTAACGTTGCCGCCGGAGGGGGTCCCCGTCACATTCTGATAGACGGTGAAGCCGCCGAACGCGATAACGCAGGCAAGCGCCGCACCGGCGAACGCAGTGCCGAACGTGCGGCCGGAAGAGGTTTTGCGGGGGTCCTGGGCATCGACCACCGGCTGCGTATAAGAATGCTGATAGCCGGGCTGCTGGTAGCCCTGCGCAGGCGGGATCGGCTGCCCAGGCTGGCCGTAGCCGTTTTGGTTGTTGAACTGATCGGTCATGGCAGGCTCCTTGCTATCGGAGGCGCAGGGCCCTTATCGCCCTGCGTTTTGTTTGACAGGGCAACCTTACCACGCCGCAGCCCACCACGACGGCGCTTGCACCGTTTCGTCACCCGCATGTCACTGAATTACACCCTTTGGTGTACGGTTTGCGACCCGCAAAACGCCTAAGGGCCGCATCGGCGGCCCTTAGCTGAAAACAAGCTGAAAAAACGCGCCCGAAAAAGCAGCGGTAAGCGTCCGGGGCCGGCGCCGCCCGAAACGCAGCCAGGGGCAGGACCGACAGCTCCAGAGAGAAACAACCGGGAAACGCATCCTCGCCTGTTTCACCCACGGGGCGCAACGTTACCGCAACCGTGATAGGCTACGCCTTGGGACGCTCCATGGGAACGAAGCGATACGGCGTGCCGTGCGCATCGAACAAGGCCAGCACATCGGCAAGCGGCACATGCAACGTTGCCGTGTTCTCGTTGGGATGGATGCCCAGCCCCTTATAACCGCGCAGCTCCTCGTCGAGCACCACCTGCACGCGACGCTCGTCATCATTGAGCACGCCCAACGGCGACACGGCGCCGGCGCGCAACCCAAGGATGGCCTCGAGGTCGTCGCCGGAGGCGAAGCGCAGCGGACGGCTTTCCAGCGTCGCACGCAGCGCCTTCAGATTCGCCGGCTTATCCTCTGGCATCACTACCAAATAATAGGCTCGCTTCTTGTCGTCGCGCAGGAACAGGTTCTTCACCACTTCCGCAGCGAACGGCAGGTCGAGCTGCTCCATCCCCTCCATGGTGAACACGGGTTCGTGCTCGACTTTCTGATAGGAAACCCCCTGCTCATCGAGGTATTGCAGCACCTCGTCCTTTCCCATAGCCACCATAACGGACCCCTTTCGCGCCATCCCCTTTACGAACCGCACCCACACCGAAAACGCCGATGCGCCGGCACGAGCACGCGGTATCTCGAACCTTGCGCTATTCTATCCAGCAAGAATCGATATGCCCAGACGGCGGACGGCGAGGCGCCCAGGCGCGCCGCCAACGGCCGCCTGGCAAAACGGCAACGCGGGCAAGGAGATGCGAACCCCATGATGCAATTGGTAAAGGATATGGCCTTCCTGGTAAATCATCTGATGGACGAACGGGGCGCGGGGAGCAAGCATGTTGAGCCGCAAGAGGACCCGCGCTGGTTCATGGAGCAGTGGGAGCAGTTCCGCGCGCTGGTGAACACGCGCGAGCCGAAGCCTGCTTCGCCGGAGTTCCTGAAGGTGCAGGACCGCGTGCTCCAGCTTATGGTTGCCGAACCGGGCATCACCGAAGCCGATGAGCTTGCGCGCATCGACTCCGACCCGCGTCTGAGCATCTGGCGCGGGGACATCACCGCCCTGCGCTGCGACGTCATCGTCAACGCCGCGAACAGCGCGCTTCTAGGCTGCTGGATCCCCGGGCATCTGTGCATCGACAACGCCATCCACACCTTCGCCGGCGTGCAGCTGCGCCTGAAGTGCGCGCAGATCATGCGAGAGCAAGGCTACGAGGAGCCCGTCGGCCGTGCGAAGGTCACGCCCGCCTATAACCTCCCTTCGCATAACATCATCCACACGGTCGGCCCCATGACGAAAGGAAAACCGACGCTTGAACAGCGCAAACAGCTGACGCAATGCTATATCAGCTGTCTGGATGCGGCATGTGCGGCGAAGGCGAAGTCGGTGGCGTTCTGCTGCATCTCCACCGGCGTGTTCGGATTCCCGCAGCAAGAGGGCGCACAGATCGCCGTGCAAGCGGTGAAGGCATGGCTGGACTCCCGCGCCGCCGACGAGCCCGGCGCCGACATGCACGTCATCTTCGACGTGTACACCGAGCAGGACGAGAACCTCTACCGCGCGATCCTCGGCAAAGACGAGAAGCCCGCGAACGACGCGGAGGAGTAGCCCCCTCCGCCATCGCCTTACACGCCCCGCGAAGCAACAGGCTATAGCAGCACGTTCAACGCAACAGCCGCCGCCGCGATCGTAGCGGCCGCGACAAGCGCCGCGAAGTCGATGCCTGCGAACGGGTACTCCTTGAAGCCGCTTTCCCGAGTGCGCAGGTTGAAGCCTCGCACCTCGGCGGCGATGGCGGCGCTGTTGGTCTTGCGCACCGACGACACCAGCAGCGGGACGCACAACGGCATCATCAGGCGGATCTTCTTCAAGAAGCCGCCGTCGAACTCCACACCGCGGGCGGTCTGAGCCTCCATGATGCCCGCCATATCGTTCATGAACACGGGGATGAAATGCACGGTGGACATGAACGTGAACGCATACTTATATGATACGTGGAGCACCTTGACCAACGCATTCGCCATATCGGTGAGCTTGGTTACGTAGAACACCAGGAACAGCGGCACCGCGCACGCCACCAGCCGCACCACGATGAGCACGGCCGCGGCCACGCTCTCCGTGCCGATGTAACCCCACGGCAGTTGTGCCAGCACATCGCCTTGCGGTGTGAACAGCAGCGCGATCAGCGCCAAAACCAGGGAGAACAGCGCCACGGCCTTCGCCAGACCCAACGTTTGCGAAACCATCTTGCACTGCACGGCGAGCACTGCGTCAAGCACGATCACAAGCGCCAGCAACGCAAGGTTGCTGGTAGCGAAACAGGCGATCACCAGCAGAAATGCCGCCGCCAGTTTCGCTACCGGGTTCATGCGGTGCAGCAAGCTGTCGCCCGGCACGTATTCCAGGAAGCCCTTCATCGCACACCCGTCCTTTCGCAAGCGCCCGCCGCAGCGGCAAGCGCATCGGTCATCTCATCAAGCGTATCAGCCAGCGCCACCGGCGATGCCGCCGCCACAGCGCCGTCCTCGACCAAGCGCAGCGACACGTCCACCACCTGCGGCGGCAGCAGATGCGTGCGCGCCAGCACGTCGCGGTCGCGCAGCACGGCGAAGGTTTCGCCATCGGCGACCACCTGACCTGCGGTCATAGCGATCACCCGCTTTGCGTAGTCGGCCACCACCTCCATGTCATGGCACACCATGATCACCGTGGTGCCGCGGGCGTTCAGCTCGGCGATGACGTCCATCACCTTGGCGCACTCGCGGAAATCAAGGCCGGTGGTCGGCTCGTCGAGCACCACCACGGGCGGCTCCATCACGATGATCGACGCCAGCGCCAGCAGCTGGCGCGTGCCGCGGTTGAGCAGGAACGGCTCGGCGTCGCCGTCGAACCCGAACCGCTCGATCATCGCATCCACCTTCGCCTCGGCCTCGGCATCTGCGCGCCCTTGCGCGCGGAAGCCGAACAGCAGCTCCTCGCGCACGGTGGAGCAGCAGATCTGGCGATCGGGGTTTTGAAACAGGAAGCCCACCTTCGCGGCAAGCTGGCTGGTGCGCAGCTGCGTGGTGGGCACGCCATCGATGAGGACCTGGCCCGACGACGGCTTCAACAAGCCGTTGACCAGGCGCATTGTCGTGGATTTGCCCGCACCGTTCGTACCCACGAACGCGACGAAATCGCCGTCGGGGATACGGAAGCTCACATCGCGCAAGATCGGCAGCTCGCCATCGTATGATGCGCTCACGTTCTCGAACTCGATCATGCCGAAACCCCTTTCCCGCTTAAAACCTGCTTGCACGCCCTGACCGCCTCGTCGACGTTGCGCGCCGCCGGCGCGTCCACCAGACCCCGCGCACGCAAGCGGTTCACCAAGCTGGTGGAGCGCGGGCAGTTCACGCCGATCTCCAGCAGCTCGTCGGAATGCTCGAGCACCTCGGAGGGCGTTCCTTGGAAGCGGACCTTGCCGCCGTCCACGATAAGCAGCATGTCGGCGAAATCGGACAGCAGCGCGATCTTCTGCTCCACCACGATGACCGTGGTGCCGTTTTCCCGGGCATAGCGCGCCAGCAACTCGAACACGGCAAGCGATGACGCCGGATCCAGCTCGGCCGTCGGCTCGTCAAGCACCAGCACACGCGGCTTCAGCGCGATGACCGATGCCACCGCCACCTTCTGCTTTTGCCCGCCGGAAAGCTCGGCGATACCGCGATGGCGCAGATCGGAAATTCCCATGGCATCCAGCGCCTCGGCGATACGGCCCTCCACCTGGTCTTTCGGCACGCCGAAGTTCTCAAGGCCGTATAGCACCTCGTCCTCGACCACTGACGACACCATCTGCGAGTCGATGTCCTGGCACACGCTGCCGACCAGGCGGCTGATGTCGGTCAAGGACGCCTCGCACGTGTCCAGCCCGTCGATGGTCACGCTGCCGTAGAAGTCGCCGGGATAGCAGTGCGGGATGATGCCGTTGAACGCATACGTGAGCGTGGATTTCCCACTGCCCGCGGCGCCGGTGATACCAACGAACGAGCCATCGGGGATGGTCAGGTCGATGCCCTGCAGGATGGGCTCGGCCCCTTCTCTATAGCGAAACGACAATTGCGAGATCTCGATCATGGGATATTTCCCTTCTTAGCGATGGGTTCTCGGAAGATGATCAGGCGGTTTGCGCGGAGGCCGACGATGTCGAAGCGATGCGCCGGATTCACTGAAACAGGCGAGTATCCAGCGATGCAGGCGAAAGCGAAGGCTGCGCCGCAGCCGGTCGCGATGGCGGGCGATCCGGCTGCCAGCAGGCGCTTGAACGGTTATCGCTTCAGGACGGCACGCAGAACCGGGGTCAGGATGGCTGCCAGCACGGCGTTCATGGTTGCCGTGCCGAGCACCATGACGGCATACACGCCGAACACCGCCAGCGGCTCAAGATGCGCAACGGCGACGCCCACGATCATGGCGAACGTGTAACCGGAGACGATGGTGGACAGGAACGTGATGATCACAGGGGCGACGACGTTCTGGAAACCTTTGTTATCGGCAGCCACCTTCGCAAGCGCGGTGACCAGCAAGCCGCACGCCAAAGCGCCCAACATCTCGGAGGCGATGTTCACCAGCGGCGTGGCGTTCAGCATGGGAAGCTGGCTGACCAGGCCCACCAACAGGCCGATCACCACGGCTTGATACACTTTCGGTCGCGTGAGGATGATTGCCAGGCAGTACATGGCGATCATGAAATTGGGCTTCATGCCCGCAAAGCTGAGGAAGCTGGAAACAGTCAGCTTGAGGACGGCGCCGGCTGCGATAAGCACGGCCACCAGGATAAGATCTTGTACGGACAGGCCCTCCTTCTTCGCGGAGATTGCCACCGTACGCTTCTGGGCTGCAACGTTCTGAGTCATGATCCTCATTCCTTTCTTGGCGGGGTTTCCGCCGGTCATCGCCCGTCCCCGGGCTTTCGGTCTGCCGGCAACGAACGCGAATGAGGAATCATCGGCTTACAGGTTTCAAGCAAAGGCCGGTTTGCAGCTATGGCGACTCGCCGCGCCCCGTGGCCCGAATAACCCGCAAAATAAAAAACGTCTGTCCTTTGAGATAAAGGACAGACGTAACATCTGCGGTGCCACCTTTACTTGACCCCCGAAGGAGCCCTCTCACGAACATGCCAACACATGTTCTGCCCTTAACGCAGGCTCACGGTCCAGATACTCAGCTGCCGACCGCCACGTGGTAACGCAGCAACCGTCAACCTTTCCCCTTTCCCTCGGCGAACCATTTACCACCCAGCATTTCTGCGGGATTCCCAGCAACACCCGCTCTCTGTGAGCGCTTATGATGGCTTGACTTTCACCTCAACGGTTTCAAGGTATTAAGTTGTGGCACGAACTATAAAAGATGCCGCAGAGATGCGCAACCCCTGTTTTTCGCGAATTAACAGCCGCGAAATATCGCCGGCAAACAGTTGGAGAAACGCCGCCGGCATTTGTGAGCAAGATTTGACACGCGCGCAAGGATTGTATGGTCTGCCGCCAGCAACTCGCACCGGGCAAGCTTCCGCGCGTTATGATTGTTGACAACACAATGGCGTCATCCGCGACGTCCCCGTTGCGCATTCGCGCTTCGGGGACGTTGTTTTCGCCTGACGCTTTCTCTATCCGAATCCGACAACGCAACGCGTTAAGCGAGCCCGAAAGCCGCCTTAGCCCCGTGCGCTCGTCGGCCGACCCGCGCGCCCTTACGGGAGAAGGACGTGCGCG
>NZ_HE611018.1:52824-103015 GCF_000236865.1 Senegalimassilia anaerobia JC110
CCGCTATGGCTGATTGGGGGCTTACCCGCAAACAAATCGTCATGCTGATCGTGCTGGTGTTCGGTACCTTCGTCACCGTGCTGAACCAGACGGTCGTGGCACCGGCATTGCCGTCGATCATGAGCGAGATGAGCGTCGACGCCGCCGTCGCGCAGTGGTTGACCACCGGATTCACCCTGGTCAACGCCATCATGGTGCCCATCACCGCGTTTTTAACCGACCGCTTCACCACGCGCCGGCTGTTCCTTGCGTCCATGGTCCTGTTCACCGCCGGCACGGCGCTTGCCGCCTGGGGCCCGAACTTCCCCGTGCTGCTTTCCGGCCGCTTGATTCAAGCAGCCGGCGCCGGCATCCTCATGCCGCTCGTGATGACGGTGCTCATGTGGACGTTCCCCATCGACCGCCGCGGCACCGCCATGGGCGTGTTCGGCATCGTCATCGCATTCGCCCCTGCCGTCGGCCCCACCGTTGCAGGCATCATCATCGACCAGGCGAACTGGCACATCATGTTTTGGATCATCGCCGCGCTATGCGCTGCGGTCATCGTGTTCGCCGGCGCAGCGCTTGAACGTGGCGGCGAAACGAACAAGGATGTGAAACTCGACGTGGTTTCGGTCGTCCTGTCAACGCTCGGGTTCGGCGGCCTGCTGTACGGCCTGTCCGCCATCGGCAGCTACGGCGTGACCGTCGATTCGGCTGCCGGCGTCATCATCGGCGTGGTTGCACTGGCGTTCTTCTTCCGCCGCCAGCTACGGATGGAGCAGCCTATGCTGCAGGTGCGCGTGCTGACGAACCGCAAGTTCTTCATCGCCACCATCATCGTGATGCTCGTGCAAGGCGCGCTGCTCGCCGGCGGCATCCTCATCCCCATCTTGCTGCAGTCCTACATGGGATTCTCGGCCACCACGTCGGGCCTTGTGCTGCTGCCCGGCGCCATCGTCATGGGCGCCATGGGCCCGGTCGCCGGCCGCCTGTTCGATAAGCACGGCCCGCGCGTGCTGGCCGTCATCGGCACCGGCGTGCTGGCGCTGACCACCGCCACGTTCATGTTCATGGGGCCGGGTATGGGTCTGATCACGCTCACGGTCATCTACACGGTGCGCCTGTTCAGCCTGTCGCTCGTGAACATGCCCATCTCCACCTGGGGCATGAACGCGCTGCCTGACAAGCTGATGAACCACGGAACCTCCGTGCAGAACACGTTCCGCCAGGTGGCGGGCTCGCTGGGAACCGCCGTCATCGTCTCGACGTCCACCGTTGCCACCAACATGGTTTCCGGTTCGACCGATACCATGACCGCCGGCGTGTTCGGTATCCACATGGCGTTCGCTGTGGCAACGGCGCTATGCGTGCTGGGCTTTGTGCTGACGGTGGTGCTCGTGCGCAACAAGCCCGGCGACGAGGCGGCCGCCGACGAAGATAACGCGCACCGTTCCCTCATCGAGCAGATCATGAAGCGCGACGTGTACACGCTGCCCGAAAACGCCACCGTGCTCGAAGCCATGCAGCTGCTGGTGAACAACCATATCAGCGCCGCGCCGCTGGTCGACGCCGCCGGCAAGCCGACCGGTTTCATCTCCGACGGCGACATCATGCGCTACCTGTCCAAGCGCGGCCAGATGATCATGGACCCTGTGGTGATGATCGTGCAAACCGTGGACGCATACTCCGACCACAAGGATTACGCCCACAAGCTGGAGCACCTGATGGGCATGAAAGCCTCCGATATCGGCGCGAAGGGGATCATCGGCGTCAGCGTGCACGCCGACCTGCCCGAGGTCTGCCGCGTGCTCGGCGAGAACCACTTGAAGAAGGTGCCCGTGCTCGAAGACGGCGTGATCGTGGGCGTCATCAACCGTAGCGACATCACGCACTTCAGCATGGAAAAATATTTGGAAGAGCGCGGGGCGTAGAGTCCCTGCGTTGAGGCACGAAAGGGGAGCCTCAACGCGAGCGATCCCCCCTGAACGCAAAAAATCCCGCAACCGCGCTATTTGCGGTTGTGGGATTTTTTGCAACCTGAACCTATTTCTGGGCCTATACGGCAAGGCCGACCGTCAAATGCATCATGTAGAACGCGAAACGCATGACGAAGATGCCGGCGAACGCCAGCAGACACGAGACAAGCAGGCGAACAAGCACGCGCTTGGAGAATGCAAGCTCATCCCCGCCGCGCACCACCGCTTCCCTCGACACGACATGCATCGTGAAGGCGGCAAGCACGCAACCGGCAAAGCACATCAACGCGAACGCCAGCAGCATCGTGCGGTAATGCGGCACAAGGTCGGCTGCCGCGAGCACCGAATTCGCAATACCGTTCAATAGCCGCCCCTGCACGATATACACGACCATATTCGCCGCAAACGCAATGAAGGGCACCGTCATCAGCAGCAGGCCGAAACGCCCCGCAAGCGCGCGCCACTGGGCGGCATACAACGTGATCGCCGCCAGCAGAGGCCCTCCCATCAGGGCATTCAACCACAATGAAATCGGAACCGTAGGCAGGCTCCAAGTGACGATGGTGTCAACGGAATACGCGAGGGACACCATTATCACGAACGCGACGCCCATTGCCGCGATCATCATCAGCAGCAGCCGCTGCAGCCATACAAGGGGTTTGACCGAAAACGAGTACAGCCAATACAGGCCGCTGCACGCCAACAATCCCACCGCACTGACGACTTCGTTCGAAAGAGGGCTGGAGCCGAAATGCAAAAACACGTACAGCGCATTGGCCGGGTTCCCAAGATGCGTAGCCGACGCGACAAGCCCCACCATGGTAACCACAAGGGGGATGCACATGAACGTGCTGATGCGCGCCCGCATCGTCGATTCAAGTTTCGGAAACAACAGCACCGCCGCAACCAAGACAAGGGCGACGGCGCCCGAGGGGGCAAACGTGGTGAACAGCACCAACGTCACCTCGCTTAACGCGGTATCGAACCCGGAAATCATCAGCTCCCCCTCTTTGCAGCACTGCTCGACGCGAAACGCGCATAACGCCCGCATGGTCCGGCGCGTCAGCCTGCAGCGACGCGCCGGACCAAACGATTCCTTGGTATTTTAGCGATAGAAGCGAGGCGTGACGACCTCCAACCCCAACGCCTCCCGAACGCCGTCCAAGCTTGCACGCGTTAAGCGAGCCAGCCCTTCATAGAAAGGATGCTCGGCGGCATCGGCAAGCTCGTCCAGGAAATGCCCCGCCCACGTCAGGAAATGAAGGCTCAGAAACTCGCCCAGGTCAGCGGGCTGGTTTTGAGCAAGCCACGCCATAAGGGCAAGCATGAGCCCGATATGATCCTCCGGCGTTTTCTCGTCAGCGGTTCGCGCAACGCCGTGTTCACGCATCCATGCGCGCAGCTCAAGGGTGGTCGCACCGAACACCACGCACTCGCGATCGGTGTATACCGAGCCCCACGGCGGCGCCGGCTTTGCGCCCGGGCCGATGAACAAGCGGCGATATTCCCACATCAGATCATCGTCTGCGACAAAGGCGCCGCCCTCTCCGGCAGCACGGCTCGGGGCAAGACCCTCAACCATCATGCCCAAACAGCGAGCGGCCTGCGCCTCGCCGACGAAGGGCCATTCCGCGCCGGCAGCCTGCGCATCAAGCGCAGCGACCGCCGCAAACTCGGCGCCGGCATCGCCCGTGCGCGGGTCCTGCAGGAAAAACGGGGCCAGCGTGTTCCCTAAAAACGCAACGCCTTCAAGCGTCGCAGCATCAAGATCCGTCATGCGATCCTCTCCTTATCGCTTAAGGCAACCATCATACGGCAAGGGGCGCGCCCGCAAACCGGACGCGCCCCGAAAAAGCATCGACCTCAGCGATTAGCCGATATACAGGCCAACGCTCAGCTGCACCGCGTAGAACGCCAGGCGAGCGGCGAACACGCCCACGATTGCCAGCACCGGAGCCGCAGCGGCAAGCGCCGTGGACTTCGAGTTACGCAGAGCCATGAAGGCGGCGGCTGCGGCAACGACCATGCACACCACGCCGATCCACATGGGAGCGGAGGCGGCGGCGACCAGGTCCGCGCCATCGACCAGCGCATTGCTCATGCCGGACACGTTCATGACCTGCACCAACAGGCCAACAACACCAAGGACCAGGCCGATGACCAGCACCGCCAGAGCCGCCATCTTGAAGCCGCCCTTCGCAGCGTCCTCAAGCGCACCGGACAGCGCCAGCACGAGCACGCCCAGGGAAACGCCGCCCAGCAGGCTGAAGCCCAGCACGGCAACGGGGACCATCGGGGTGTTCCAGGAAGCGATGGTCTCCATCATGTAGGCAGCGCCCGTGAAGCACGCGAACACGATCGCCATGACAGCTACCACAGCGGCAAAACCCTTGCGAGCACCCTCGCCAAGCTTGCCGGCGAGCGCCACGATCCAGTACACGATAGCCAGCACGGCGAACACGACACCGGCGAGCAGCTCGTTGGACAGCGGACTCGCGCCCAGGCCGGCGAACACGCCGAACGCATGCATGGGGCTAGCCAGGTGGAAGAACGCGCAGATGAAGCCGGCCACCAGCACGACGACCGGGATGGTGGTCATACGGTCGATCTTCTTCAGCTGCTCATCGGAGAACTTCGTGGTGAAGAAAGCCACGGCCAGCGCGATGAACGCGCCCGCGCCGATAGGCGCCAGCGTGGTGAACAGGGCCAAAGGCAGCTCTGCCATCATGCTACATCACCTCCAGGGGATTCACGACTTTGCCGTCCTCCGCGCCTGCGGGCAGGGCATCAGCGGAAGCCTTGATGTATAGATTCGGTTTCGTGTAGGTGGGCTCGGGCAGGGGCGCGATGTTCCCGCGCTCGCCCAGCTTGGCCATTTCCTCGATCGTGCCGAAGTCCAGCGCGCGAGCCGGGCACGCCTCCACGCATACCGGCTTCTCACCTGCGGCGACGCGCTCGGCGCAGCCGTCGCACTTCACGCTGTGGCCCTTTTCACGATCGACCTTCGGCGCGTTGTACGGGCAGGCCATGTGGCAGTAGCCGCAGCCGATGCACTTGTCGGCGTCCACGGACACCAGACCGGTTTCGGGGTCTTTGTGCATTGCGGTGGTCGGGCACACCTTGGTGCACGCCGGGTCATCGCAGTGGTTGCACGACATGGACAGCGGATAGCTCACGCAGCTGCTGATGACGCAGCCGTTCGCATCGCGCTCGGTCGTGCCCAACGTCACCTCGTACACCTTGCGGAACGCGGTGCCGACGCTCAGGTCCTTGAAATCCTTGCAGGCCATCTCGCAGGTTTTGCAACCCGTGCAGCGAGTGCCGTCGAAATGAAATGCATATCGAGTCATCTTTTACTCCTCTCGTACTCGCTGCCTTTAAGCCTTCACGACTTCGCAGATGTTGGAATGCTGCGGATTGCCCTTTGCCAACGGGCTCGGGCGATGCGTGGTTAGCGTGTTGATGCAACCACCCTTGTCCAGACGAGCCTTGGGATCGGAGGAGGACATGTCCGCATTGTGCCAAGCGCCCTGGGAGATGGCGACCATACCCGGGATAACGCGCGGCGTAACCTTCGCCAGCAGCTCGATGGTGCCGAACTCGTTCTTCACTTGGACGGTGTCGCCCTGCTTGATGCCGCGAGGTTCCGCGTCGGCGGGATTGATCCAAGCCTCCTGCGGGTTGACCTCCTTCAGCTCCTCGATACCGCCCCAAGAGGAATGCAGACGACCGCGATAATGGAAGCCGCCCAACGCCAACGGATACTCGTCGGTGGTCGTTTCAACGCCATCCCACTCGGGGACGTACGCAGGAATCGGAGGCAGCGTATTCAGGCACGCAAGCGTATCGCCATCGGTCAGCTCCCAGCCTTCGGTGTCTTTCAGCAGCTTCTCAGAGAAGATCTCGATCTTGCCGGAAGGCGTGGTCAGGGCATTGGCCGCAGGGTCGTCGCGGAACTTCTTCATGGAGATGGTGGGGGCGTATTCGCGCGTGTACACGCCCATCTTCACCGCCTCGTCCCACGTGGGCAGCTCCTCGTCCTTCTCGCGAGACTTCTCGTACAGCTCCTTCATCCACTCGAGCTCGGTCTTGCCCTCGGTGAACTTATCTTTAATGCCGAACTTGTCGGCGATAAGCTCGCACATCTCGTAGCAGGTCTTGCGCTCGTACTTCACGGACGTAGCAGGGGTGCCGGTGATGACATAGCCCCAGTTCGAACCCGTGGCGATCTGCGAGTTCTGCTCAAAGCGGAACATGTCGGGCAGGATGACGTCGGAATACTTCAGGGAATCGGTCATCACGATATCAATGCCCAGGATGAACTCGCACAGCGACTCGTCCACCAGGATGTCATGCGCGTAGTTGATGTCGCCATGCTGATTGGTCAGGCAGTTGCCGGCATAGTTGATCATGTACTTGATGCCAGTGTTCAGCTTGTCGACGTATTTCACGCCCCAGTTCTTGGCCGTCATGTCCGCGCCATGCTTGATGGCGTCGGTCCACACGAAGCACGAGATGGAGGCCTTCACCGGATTGGTGCCCGCCGGCAGGGACTGCAGCGTCGGGCTGTTGCGCGCCTCGCGGCAACCGTTATTGGTGCCCGCCAGGCCGACCTGGCCGACCAGGCACGGCAGGGCCATGATAGACCAGGACGTCCACTCACCGTTGCTGCGGCGCTGCGGGCCCCAGCCCTGGCAGACGAACAGCGGCTTGGTGGTGCCGATCTCTTCAGCCAGCTCCTCGATCTTCTTCTCGGGGATACCGGTGACCTTGGCAGCCCACGCCGGCGTCTTCTCCACCTTGTCGTAGCCCATGCCCATAACGTAATCGAAGTAGGACATGTTCTTGCCCTGATATGCCTCGGGCATGGTCTGCTCGTCAAAGCCCACGCAGTAGGTGTGCAGGAAGTCCATATCGCACATGTCGTGCTGAATCAGGTAATGGGCGATACCCGCGACCAACGCGGCGTCGGTGCCGGGATTGATGGGCAACCACTGGTCGGAATGGCCCATGATGGAGTCGTTCATGCGAGGGTCGATCACATAGATCTTCGCACCGGTCTTCTCGCGCAGCTGGACCCAATCGTAATGAGTGGTAAGACCGCCCTGGCGCGTTTCGGTGGGGCTGGTGCCGAACATGAGGATGAGCTTGGCATCCTCGGCGTTCTTGAAGGAGCTGCCGCCATTGTTCTTGGAGCCGTACATGTAAGGGGTGATGGCCGTGATCTGGGCAGTGGAATAATCGCCGTAGCGATTCAGGCTGCCGCCCAGCATGTTCAGCAGTCGATTGAACGGACGAGCCGTGGTTGCGGAAACGCCGGTCGCATACGGCAGGTACACGGCCTCGTTGCCATACTTTTCGATAACCTCTTTGAGCTTCGTGGCTGCCAGATCGATAGCCTCGTCCCAAGAGATGCGCTCGAACTTGCCCTCGCCGCGCTTGCCGACGCGCTTCATGGGGTAGTTGATGCGATCGGGATGGTTCATCCAACGACGATACGTACGGCCACGCAGGCACGCACGGGGCTGCGGGTCGTCGAAGCCGGCGTCCTTGCTCGTGCAGGTGTCCACCCACACAACCTCGTCGTCCTTCACATGGAACTTCAGGCTGCAGCGGCCCGGGCAGTTGATGGCGCAATGGCCCCACGTGATCTTCTCCTCGGACTCCGCGAGTGCCGGCTCGGTTGCGCCGAACAGGTTCGCGCCCGTTGCAGCGGCGCCGCCGACGGCGGCCAGAGCACCCAGCGCACCCGTCGACTTGACGAACGTGCGGCGGTTCATGCTTGGCATGTCTTGCATTGCCTCCCCCTTCATTCTTTCCTTTTCGCCTCTGCCGAAACGGCTGCGCTATCGCGCGCCGCGACACGGCTTCTTCCTTTCGCGACCTTTTCGCCGCGCACCACCCTTGCTTCCTTAGTTGGGGCTCGTCTACCCTCCAAGCGCGGATTTGGTGATGAAATCTTATCGCCTTGTTTGCCCCACCGTGTCACATAAAACGTGCGAATTTCACGTTTGCCCAGTTCACAGGCTATCACCCATTACAGTATGTGACAGCCTGAACCCGATTGCGCGCTATACTGTTTTGAGCAATCGATTTCGCATTCTTGCTATGCAGCGGCGAAATCACGCAAGGGAGAAGAGCACTCGACCATCCGCCGCCGGCACCTTCAGGCGGGCGAACGGCAGTGCCCGACGACGAGGATCTCTGTGGCACGCACACGCATTTCCAACATAGCCCGCACGTTCAAGCCGAACACCGCATCGCTTGGATACGCCCTCTTTTTGGCCATCAACGCAGCCGGCGTTTGGGGTGGCGTGTTCCCGTTTTTACCCATGAGCTTCCAAACCCCGGATGTCATGTTCTGGTTCTTCTTTATGCAGTCGCTCGTGTTCTCGCTATGCTATTTCGCCAGCGCCATCGGAGTGTACTACCTTCCCGGACCCACGCGCCGATTCATGGTGATGCTCGCAAGCGCGCCATATCTGCTTGGCTGGTGCTGCCTTATCGGGGCCATTTACCTGCATGGAATCGCTCAGATATTGGTAATCGCCGGCGGTGCGCTTCTGGGCTTAGGGTCTGCCGGTTTCTACATGCTGTGGCAGCGACTGTTCGCCAGCTTCGACGCAGACCATGGCAACCATGATCTGATCCTGGGCACCGCTTATGGTGCGCTTCTGTACTTCGCCCTGTACGCCATCCCGCAAGCCGTGACCGCGTTTCTCATCCCGCTGGTGTTCATGCCGCTGTTCGCGCTTGCCATCGTGCTGAAAAGCCGGCACATCGACTTGAAGCAGCCCATGTTCGAGGATGTTCCGCGCGAGCACCCGAACGTGTATAGGCGCGTGCTGCGCGATTACTGGCGCAGCGCCTTGTGCGTCGGCGCCATCGCATTCTGCACCGGCGTCATGCGCTCGCTGGCCATCGGCGACCCGCGAGTCGGCAGCCTTGTGAACCTGCTGTCGATGACGGGATGCCTGGTTGCGGGCATCGGCGTTTTGGTGCTCTGGCAGTTCAAGAACGTGAGAATGAATGTCGCCAACGCCTACCGCATCGCCTTCCCGTTGCTCATCACCTCGTTCCTGGTGCTTCCGTTTTGCAGCGACGGTTATGCGCGATGGCAAGCCGCCATCCTGTATGCGGTATACAGTGTCGCCATCGCGCTCATGATGATCCAGTGCGCGCAGGCATCGCGCGACCGAGGCATCAACCCCGTGTTCATCTACGGCTTCTTCGCCGGCATCGTGTACGCGTTGCATGATGTCGGGTTCCTTGCCGGCACGTTCGCCGAGCAGATCCGCGTCATGGGCATGCAGCCCGATGCCGTCGTCGCGCTGGTGGCGGTGTATTTGCTCGGTCTCATGTTCTTCATCGGCCAGGGCGGCTTCAAGCGAGCATTGGCCGCAAGCCAAGCAGAGGATATCGAGCTCGTCGCTGGCATGCCTTTGCAAATCGCCGATATCAACGAGCGCCAAACCGACCTCGATGAGGCCGAATCGGAAAGCGAAGCGTCTCCCGCGGCGAACGCCGGATGCGCGGGCCCCTGTCCTTTCAACATGCAAGATATCGGCTTGTTCGAGATGAGGCCCATCATCATCGCACGGACGGATACCGAGAACGCCCTGACCGTCGAAGAGCCTGCGATGGCGCCCGACAACGGCCCCTTCCCGACGGATACCGCAAAACTCGAGAAACG
Source organism: Senegalimassilia anaerobia JC110 (assembly GCF_000236865.1). Lineage (GTDB taxonomy): Bacteria > Actinomycetota > Coriobacteriia > Coriobacteriales > Eggerthellaceae > Senegalimassilia > Senegalimassilia anaerobia. Next base: position 62,476 of record NZ_HE611018.1, read on the forward strand.
CGACCATGCCCGCAGCTCCGATGCACCCAACTACCAGGATCGCCTGTCGAAGCAGGCTGCGCTAGTTCGACAGCACTACCGCCTATCCGCACGCGAAACCGAGGTCATGGAGCTCATCGCCCGCGGCAACACCGTGGCGCGCATCGCCGAGCAGCTGGTGGTTTCGGAAAACACCATCCGAACCCACAGCAAGCGCATTTACGCCAAGCTGGATATCCACAAGAAGCAGGAGCTCGTCGACCTGCTGGAAACGTTCAATCCGAAAGACCTGGAAGATTAGCCCCCCTGAACGGACGACGGCCGCGCATTCCGCGCGGCCGTCTTGTTCTAGTTCGTCACATCTCCGCTTTGGTCAAGGCTGATCGCTTCGCCCACATACGTGGACGGCACGCGGAACAGCGCCTTGAAGAAGTCCTTCGTGCGCGCGGGAATCTCGCGGATATCATACTGCAGCTGTTTTTGGTACTCGTGATAGTCGCTGGGAACGCCCTCGGCTTGCATTCCCAGGCTTTTCGCGGACCACAGCGCGCGATACAGGTGATACGTCTGCGTGGCAACCACGATGCGCTCGCACCCGAACACGTACTTCGCCCGATACATGCTCTCATACGTGGAGAAACCCGCGTGATCGCAGAAGATGTCCTGGCTTGGCACGCCCTGCGCAATGGCGTACTGCTTCATGGCCTTCACCTCGTTGTACGAGGCGGTGCCGTTGTCGCCGCTCATGATGATCTTCGGCGCCACGCCCGCGAAGTACAGCGCGATGCCGTCATCCAGACGATCGGCCAGAATGCCCGAAGGCGTTCCGTCCGGCAGCACCGATGCCCCGAGCACCACGATGGCATCGGCATTGCCGATACTGGCCTTCTCGGGGGTGACGATGGACCCTTTCGATCCCACGATGGTCACCACGTTCGTAATGGTGAACACCGCCACCACGGCCAATACCGCCGCCAGCACCATATCCAGCACCCGCCTCAGGCATCCCTTATGTTTCTTCGCGCTACTCATAGGAAACAGACAATAGCAAACGCCGAAACCTCACGGCAAGCATTTCGCCGGAACGGCGCAACAACGCCACCGAAACCCAACCCCGAAAACAAAACGACCCGGAGCATCCTCCGGGTCGTTTCGACTGCAATGTCAGCGTTTTACTTCGCCACGATGTTCACCAGACGGCCGGGCACCACAACGACCTTCTTCAGGTCCTTGCCTGCCACGGCATCCTGCACGGCCTCGAGCGCCACAGCCTTCACGGATTCCTGATCGGCATCCGCGGCAACCGTGATACGGGCCTTCACCTTGCCGTTGATCTGCACGGCAAGCTCGACCTCGTCGTCCTTGGCCTTCTCGGGGTCGAACTCGGGCCATTCCTGCGTATGGATGGAACCCTCGCAGCCCAGCGCATCATGCCACAGCTCGTCGGTCATATGCGGGCAGATAGGAGCCAGCAGCCTTACCAGCACATTGGCGACCTCGGTCGCAAGCGCCTGCTCGTCAGCAGATGCGGCGCGCTGCTCCGGGCCGACCTTGCGCAGGTAATCGCCGATGGCGTTCACCAGTTCCATGATGGCGGCGATGGCGGTGTTGAAGTTGTTGCGATCGAAATCGTCCACAACCTTACCGGCGACGCGATGACGCTCGCGCAGCAGCACCTTGCGAGCCGCTGCTGCCTCTGCATCGGATGCGCCCGGCTGGTACAGCGTGTCCTCGTCGGCCTTGCCCACCAAGTCGTACACCATGCGCCACACGCGGTTGAGGAACTTGTGCATACCGGCCAAGCCGTCCTCGTTCCACTGCAGCTCCTTATCGGGCGGGGCCATGAACAGGATGTAGGCGCGCACGGCATCGCAACCATAGCCCGCGATCATCTCCTCGGGGGAGATGACGTTGCCCTTGGACTTGCTCATGACGTCACCGTGCTCGTCGAGCACCATGCCCTGGCATAGCAGGTTCTTGAACGGCTCGTCAAAATCCAGCATGCCCAGATCGCGCAGCACCTTCGTGAAGAAGCGGCTGTACAGCAGGTGCAGGATGGCGTGCTCGATGCCGCCGATGTACTGGTCGACCGGCATCCAGCGGTTGGTTTTCGCGCTGTCGAAGGGCAGCTCGGTGTTGTGCGGGTCGGTGTAGCGCAGGTAGTACCAGCTCGAGCACGTGAACGTGTCCATGGTGTCGGTCTCACGACGAGCCTCGCCGCCGCACTTCGGGCACGTGCACTTCGCGAAGCCCTCGTGCGTTGCCAAGGTTTCGCCAGCGGAAAGGTCGATATCCTCGGGCAGGCGCACCGGCAGGTCCTCCTCCGGCACCGGCACCAGACCGCACTTGTCGCAGTAGATCATCGGGATGGGGTTGCCCCAATAGCGCTGGCGGGAGATCAGCCAGTCGCGCAGACGGAACTCCACCTTGCGCTTGCCGCGGCCCGCAGCCTCCAGGTCGGCGACGATGGCCTCCTCGCCCTCGGAGTGCTTGCCGCCCGTAAGGCCGGTGTACTTGCCGGACTGGACCAGTCGACCCTCGGCTTCCATGGCGCTGTCCCAATCGACGCTGGTAACCACACGGCCCTGCTCGTTTTTCAACTGCTCGAACAGTGGATCGTCGTCGCCCAGGATGATGGGGATGATGGGCAGGTCGTATTTCTTGGCGAACTCGAAGTCGCGCTGGTCGCCGCACGGCACGGCCATGACCGCGCCGGTGCCGTAATCGGCCACGATGTAGTCGGCAACCCACACGGGCACCTTCTCGCCGTTGATGGGGTTCACTACGTAACGGCCGGTAAACGCGCCGTGCTTCTCCTTGTTGCCCTGCGCGCGCTCGACGGCGGTGATCTTCTTCGCGTCCTCGACCACCTGCATGACCGCGGCCTCATACTCCGTGCCTTCCACCAGGCCCTTCAGGATGGGGCTTTCGGGGGCAAGCAGGAAGAAGCTGCAGCCGAACAGGGTGTCGGCGCGCGTGGTGAACACGGTGATCAGGTCGTCTTCCGTGGGGTTCTCGGGTGCGTTGCCCTGCTTGTCGCACAGCGTGAACTTCACCTCGGCGCCCTCGGAGCGGCCGATCCAGTTCGCCTGCATCTGCTTGACGCGCTCCGGCCAGCCGTCCAGCTGATCCAGGTCGTCCAGAAGCTCCTGCGCGTAATCGGTGATCTTGAGGTACCACTGCGTCAGGTCGCGCTTCTCGACGGCGCTATGGCAACGCCAGCACTCGCCCTCGGTGACCTGCTCGTTGGCGAGCACGGTCTGGCACTTCGGGCACCAGTTCACCGGCGAGTTGCGGCGCTCCACCAGGCCGCGCTTCCAGAACTGCAGGAAGATCCACTGACCCCAGCGGTAGTACTCGGGGTCGCATGCCACGACGGTGCGGTCCCAATCATAGGAAAGGCCCATGCGCTTGAAGCTGGCCTTCTGCGTTTCGATGTTGGCGTAGGTCCACTTCGCCGGATGGCTGTGATGCTTGATGGCCGCGTTCTCAGCCGGCAGGCCGAACGCGTCCCAACCCATGGGATGCAGCACGTCGAAGCCGCGCATCTTGGAATAGCGGGCGATGACGTCGCCGATCGTGTAGTTGCGCACATGGCCCATGTGGATGTCGCCCGACGGGTACGGGAACATCTCGAGCACGTACTTCTTGGGCTTGGCGTGATCTTCCGTAACCTTGTACAGGTCGGCATCTTCCCAAGCCTTCTGCCAACGAGGTTCGATCTCGTGAGGGTTGTACTGTTTCATCGTCCATCTTCCTTGGCTGACGCGGTAATACACATAGGGTTCATTGTAGCAGCCCCGCGTTTTCACGAGGGGAAAAAGCGACAACATCCCAGGCAAGGAAAGCCGAGCGGGCTCCCGGGGAAACCTCATCCGGTTTTGCGCCAGTATCGCGTGCCCGATGCCGGAAAACAACAAGCCGCCCAGGCGGCCCGATCCCGCTTGCAGCGCACGATCGAGGCTTACCCTCGATCGCATAAACTGCAGCGGAACGGCGCGCCTGAGCGGCCTGCATTCGCTACGGTGTTTGCCGAACTTGATTCGGCAGCATCCCGATTAACGCTTGATGTTGTAGAAAGCGTTCTTGCCGGCGTACTGGGCCTGGGAGTCAAGCTCCTCCTCAATGCGCAGCAGCTGGTTGTACTTGGCAACGCGGTCGCTACGGCACGGAGCGCCGGTCTTGATCTGGCCGGTGTTCAGGGCCACGGACAGGTCGGCGATGGTGGTGTCCTCGGTCTCGCCGGAACGGTGGCTCATCACGCATGCGTAACCTGCCTGTTTGGCCATCTCGATGGCATCCAGCGTCTCGGACAGGCTGCCGATCTGGTTGACCTTGATGAGGATGGCGTTCGCGCAACCAAGCTCGATGCCCTTCGCCAGGCGCTTGGAGTTCGTGACGAACAGGTCGTCGCCCACCAGCTGCACCTTGTCGCCGATGCGGTCGGTCAGCTGCTTCCAGCCGTCCCAGTCCTCCTCGGCCATGCCGTCCTCGATGGAGATGATCGGATACTTCTCGACCAGCGCGGCCCAGTAGTCCACCATCTCGGCGCTGGTCAGCTCGCGACCCTCGCCCTTCAGCTCGTACTTGCCGGTTTCGGCGTTATAGAATTCGGTGGAAGCCGGGTCCATGGCGAACATGATGTCGTCGCCGGGCTTGTAGCCAGCCGCCTCGCAAGCCTTCACGATGTACTGCAGCGGCTCTTCGTTGGTGGTGAAGTTCGGAGCGAAGCCGCCCTCGTCGCCGACGCCGCCGCCCAGACCGGCCTCGTGCAGGACCTTCTTCAGGGTGTGGTAGATCTCGGCGCACCAGCGCAGCGCCTCGGCGAACGACTCGGCGCCCACCGGCATGATCATGAACTCCTGGAAGTCGACGTTGTTGTCGGCATGCACGCCGCCGTTGAGGATGTTCATCATAGGCGTGGGCAGGATATGGCCGTTCACGCCGCCAACATACTTGTACAGCGGAAGACCGGCGGACTCGGCAGCGGCCTTGGCGCAGGCCAGGGACACGCCCAGGATGGCGTTAGCGCCCAGAGCGCCCTTGTTGTCCGTGCCGTCCAGCTCCAGCATAACGTCGTCGATGGCGCGCTGATCGTCGGCCTCGAAGCCGACGAGCGCGTCGGCGATCTCATCATTCACATGGCCAACGGCATCCAGCGTGCCCTTGCCCAGATAACGCTCCTTGTCGCAGTCGCGCAGCTCAACGGCCTCGAACGCGCCCGTGGACGCGCCGGAGGGAACGGCCGCACGACCGAAGGAACCATCCTCCAGCACAACTTCCACCTCGACCGTGGGGTTGCCGCGAGAGTCCAGGATTTCACGCCCGAACACATCGATGATGACGCTCATTGAATGCCTCCTCGTAGGATGTTTCCTTTTGCGCCCGGCGCCTTGCACCAGGCCATACGGGCAAATAATACCATGCCCGCCCCGACATGTGCGAACCAGCAGGCGGACGGCGAAATGCGTCTGTGCGCGGAGGCGATGACTTGGCCAGCTTCACGTTAGCGAACGTGTCGGACGGTGATATGCGTCTGAGCATAGAGGCGATCGCCAAAGAACGGCGATGGCGACGACGTTCCCCGCGGCCGAACACGCGTCTGTAATCGGAAGCGATCGCTAGAGAAGTGCCGCTATTGCCGCAAGAACGCCTAAACCGACAACCGATACGGCAACCGAAGCGGGTGTCATGCGATAGTCCCGCAACGAGGTACGTCGCCCTCCTCTGACACCATAGCAACGGGCGTCCATGGCGACCGAGAGCTTATCAGCCCTTCGGAACATGCCCACGAACAACGGGATGAACACAGGAGGCCATGCAGACAAACGTTGCCATAAGCCACCGCGATGAAACGAGGCGCCTCGCGAGAATTGGGCATCATGGATCGCGCAGATCTCTTGAGCCATCAAAGGAATGAAGCGGATAGCCATGCTGAACACCATGGCGATATCATCAGCAGGTACATGCAGAACCCGTAGCGGGGACACGAACGACCGCAGCGCATCGGTAAGCGCCGTCGACGTGGTGGTGAGCACCACGATGAAGCTGCCGAGGACAAGCAAGATTATCCGAACGCCATAGAAGCAGCCCAACGCGAATCCAACCTGGTTATTGATCGACGCGAACAAAACGGTAAGAGCCGCCATCATGTACACGGGGATTCCCATGGCCAGCATACGCCCAAGCGGAACATGGGCCGACAAGGCTAGCACCAGACATAGGAAGCCAAGGAGCCACTGTCCAGCCCATGTTTCAACCCAGAAAACGGTTGCGGTATATGCGCACAACAACAGCACCTTCACTCGAGCATCGCAGGTATGGACAAAGGATTCGCCGTCGATATACGTATTAATTCGTAATTGCATGCGTGAAGTATAGCGCAGCATCCGATGCAGAAATAAGAAACTCCTGAGAAGCAACGGCGCACAAGGCTACATGACCAACGAGCAGCAACGTGCGCAGATGTCCTCGAGCAGCATAGGTTGCAAAGCATGCCGAAGATGAAGCCAAACGCATGCCCGCAAGCAATTCGTCCCAAAAAGAAAGGACCCCGAAGGGTCCTTTCAAAATAGCATGTGGGGCGAAAAGCTTATTCAGCCTTCTCCTCAGCAGCCTCGACAGCCTCAGCAGCTTCCTCGGCCTTGGGCTCCTCGACAGCCTCGACCTTCTTCGGAGCAGCCTTCTTGGCAGCCGGCTTCTCAGCCTTCTTGGCCACCGGCTCGGTGACGAGCTCCATGATGACCATGGGAGCGTTGTCGCCCTTGCGGTTGCCCAGCTTCATGATGCGGGTGTAGCCACCCTGACGATCGGCGAACATGCCCTGCTCGACCTTCTCGAAGATCTCGCGGACCAATTCCTTGTCGTTGCCCAGCGCGGCGATGGCCAGACGACGGCTATGCAGGTCGCCCTTCTTCGCCCAGGTGATGATCTTGTCGACATCGGGGCGGATTTCCTTAGCGCGGGACTCGATGGTCTTGATGCGGTCGTTGAGGAACAGCGCCTGCACCAGACTACGCTTCATGGCCTTGGTATGGGCAAAGTCGGTGCCCAGCTTGCGGCCCTTGTAGTTATGCCTCATGGTAGGTTTCTCCTATTGCTTCAAATTGAGGTCCATGGAAATGAGCTTGTCCTTCACTTCCTCAATGGACTTCGCACCAAAGTTCCTGATGTTCAGCAGGTCGTTCTCGGAGAACTCGACCAGCTGGCGCACCGAATGAATGCCGGCACGCTTCAGGCAGTTGTACGAGCGGACGGACAGGTCCAGGTCCTCGATCTGCTTGTCCAGCTCGGCGTTCGACTCCTGACCCTCCGGAGCGAAGATGGACGGCACTTCGCCCTCTTCCTCTTCGGGGGTGCTGGTCAGGCTGAGGAACGCGCCCATGTACTGGTTGATGATGTTGGCCGCACGGGTGACCGCATCGATAGGCTCGATGGAGCCGTCCGTCTCAACCTCCAAAACCAACTTATCGTAGTCGGTACGCTGGCCCACGCGGGTGTCGGTCACGTTCATCGTGCAACGGCGAACCGGGGAGAACAGCGAGTCGACATGGATGACGCCGATAGGATCCTCCGTGCGCTTGTTGCGCTCGGCGGAAACGTAACCGCGGCCCACACCGATGCGCACCGTCATGTCAAGCTGGCCGCCGTCGGCAACCGTGGCGATGACATGCTCGGGGTTGATCAGCGTGAACTCGGTGGGAACCTGCAGGTCCGCACCGGTCACAACGCAGGGGCCCTCGGCAGAAACATGAGCCGTGGCCTCTTCCACGTCGTCATTGAGAGCCGAGAAGACCAGGCCCTTGACGTTCAGGACGATATCGGTGATATCCTCGATAACGCCTTCGGCCGTGGTGAACTCGTGCTGCACACCGTCGATTTGGATGGCCGTCGCCTTGGCGCCGTCGAGAGACGACAGCAGAACGCGACGCATGCTGTTACCCAGCGTATAGCCGTAGCCACGCTCCAGCGGTTCCACGATGAAACGCGCAACAGTATCGTTGACTTCTTCCGTTGTTACCGTCGGCCTCATGAACTCTGTCATGTTGGGTAAGCCTCCTTACTAGCGCGATTACTTGGAGTAGAGCTCGACGATGAGCTGTTCGCGGATGTCGAGATCGATCTGATCGCGGGTCGGAAGAGCCAGAACGCTGCCCTGCAGCTTCTCGATGTCAACCTCAAGCCAAGCCGGAACCTGGAAGCGGGCGTTGGAAACCAGAGCGCTCTTGATGACCAGCAGTTCCTTGGACTTGTCGGCAACGGCGATCTTGTCGCCGGCCTTGACGCGGTAGGACGGGATGTCCACGCGGCGGCCGTTGACGGTGATGTGGCCGTGGGTCACGATCTGACGAGCTTCCTTACGGGTGCGGGCAAAGCCCAGACGGAAGATCACGCTGTCCAGACGGGACTCCAGGATAATCATGAGGTTGTCACCCGTGATGCCCGGCATGGACTTGGCCTTGTTGAAGTAGCCATGGAACTGCTTCTCCAGCACGCCGTAGATGAACTTGACCTTCTGCTTCTCGCGAAGCTGCATCGCGTACTCGGATTCCTTACGACGACGCTTGGGCTCGCGCTTGGAAGTCTTGGAGCTGCTGTAACCCAGCACGACGGGATCCAGGCCCAGCTGGCGGCAGCGCTTAAGAACCGGAGTTCTATTGATAGCCATAGTAAATAGATCCTTTCAGTTACACGCGACGACGCTTCTTGGGGCGGCAGCCGTTGTGCGGAATGGGGGTGCAGTCCTGAATGCTGGCGACTTCCAGACCGGTAGCCTGCAGCGAACGGATAGCCGTCTCGCGACCAGAGCCGGGGCCCTTCACGTACACGGCGACCTTCTTCAGGCCGTGCTCCATAGCCGTCTTGGCAGCAGCCTCAGCAGCCATCTGCGCGGCAAACGGCGTGGACTTACGGGAACCCTTGAAGCCGACGGTACCGGCGGACTGCCAAGAGATCACGTTGCCCTGAGGATCGGTGATGCTGACGATGGTGTTGTTGAACGTAGACTTGATATGCGCAGCGCCAACGGCAATGTTCTTGCGCTCGGAGCGCTTGATGCGCGTGCGCACGTTTTTCTTAGTTGCCACTTCTTAGCTCCCTTACTTACTTCTTCTTGCCGCCGATTTGCTTGCGGGGACCCTTGCGGGTACGGGCATTCGTGTGGGTGCGCTGACCGCGAACGGGCAGGCCCTTGCGATGACGCAGGCCACGGTAGCAGCCGATTTCCATAAGGCGCTTGATGTTCTGAGACACCTCGCGGTGCAGGTCGCCCTCCACCTTGATGTTGTTCTGGATGTAGTCACGCAGCTTGACGAGATCCTCTTCGGTGAGGTCGTTCGTGCGCGTGTCCGGATTGATGCCCGTCTCAGCCAAGATCTTCTTGGACGTGGTCAGGCCAATGCCGTAGATGTAGGTCAAGCCGACTTCAATGCGCTTGTCGCGAGGAAGGTCGACACCAACAAGACGTGCCATAGGTTTATCTCCTCTTTCTTCCTAGCCTTGACGCTGCTTATGACGGGGGTTCTCGCAGATAACGAGGACCTTGCCATGGCGTCGAATGATCTTGCACTTGTCGCACATTTTCTTGACCGAAGGACGTACCTTCATTTCAATTTCCTTTCGGTTAATGCGGTCCTATATGTACACACCCAGCCGCAGGTGATTATTCTCGGGGACACTGGCGCGCCGGCTTGCGCGCGAGCTGAGACTACTTGAAACGGTACGTGATACGCCCGCGATTCAAGTCGTAGACGGACAGTTCGACCGTCACCTTGTCGCCGGGCAAGATCTTGATGTAATGCATACGCATCTTGCCGGAAATGTGGGCCAGGATTTGGTGGCCGTTTTCCAGCTCCACCTTGAACATGGCGTTCGGCAGGGCTTCGAGAACCTTACCACCCAGTTCGATAACATCTTGCTTGGTCAACGGTGCTCCTTCAAACTAATCTCGTCTTTTCGCAGCAATCCAGAATGATACCAAACTTATTGAGTTGTGTGGGGAAAATACACAAAGCGCACAAGACCAGAGGAGCTCGTGGCTTTTCGATACCTGCATGTCAGGCGTGCGGTCTAGATGCCGCGCAGCCTTCGCCGCTGAGATTGGGCGAGGCCGCCAGGTATTCGCGCATTGCGCAGCCGCCTTGTCGGCTTGACGCGTGAGAATGATTGAGATGAGATTCGCGTTCAGATTCTTGTAATTATACCCTTTTACCGCGACGCGTCAAGGGCATTGCAGGAGAAATCACGCGTTCCGACTCTTCTCGGACAATAAAAAACCTCCCAATCGGGAGGCTGAAACGTTAAATGGCTGGGCCACTAGGATTCGAACCTAGGTAGCTGGTACCAAAAACCAGAGTCCTGCCGTTGGACGATGGCCCAGTGCATTCAAACCGCCATGGCGGCCCTGCGCAAAAAGTGGTGGGCCCTGTGGGGATCGAACCCACGACCTTGGGATTAAAAGTCCCCTGCTCTACCGACTGAGCTAAAGGCCCACTTCGCATATGCGCGGCTTTTCATTCTACCGGTGCCCTACGAAACGGTCAACGGGAAAATGGTGAATTCATCTTGCCGCCGCATTTGCAACCTCCGAGCCTTACAATTCGTTGCAACGCTATCTTTCGCGAAGGACGCACCATGACGCTTCAACAGCTTCGTTACCTTATCGCCATTGCCGAATACGGGTCGATCAACGCCGCCGCTCAGAACCTTTACGCATCGCAGTCGAACCTATCCACGGCCATCAAAGAGCTTGAGCAGGAGCTCGGCATCTCCATCTTCACGCGCAGCAACCGCGGCGTGACGCTGACCAACGACGGCACCGAGCTGCTTGGCTACGCACGTCAGGTCATCGAGCAGGCGAACATGCTGGAATCGCGCTACGCCAACAAGGAGAAGCCCCAGGCTCGCCTGGCGGTGTCCACCCAGCATTACGCCTTCAGCGTAGAGGCCTTCGTGAACGTGGTCGAGCAATGCGAGGGCGATTTCTTCGATTTCATCCTTCGGGAAACCACCACCGCCGAGATCATCGATGATGTGCGATCGTTTCGCAGCGAAGTGGGCATCCTGTATCTAGATGCTTTCAACCAGCGCGTCATGCAGAAGGCCTTCGATGACGCCGATGTGTCGTTCTACCCGCTGTTCGACGCGGGCGTGCATGTGTTCGTGGGAGAGAACCACCCGCTGGCCGGACGCGACATCATCAAGCCCGAGGAGCTGACCGTATGGCCCCGCTACAGCTTCGAACAAGGAACCGCGAACTCCTTCTACTACTCCGAGGAGCCGCTGAGCTACGTCGAGCACTCGCGCAATATCCGCATCTCCGACCGCGGCACGCTTTCCAACCTGCTGACCAGCTACAACGGCTACACGCTTTCCACGGGCGTGCTTTCAAGCGAAATGCATACGGGCATCGTCAGCATCCCGCTTGATACCGACGAGCGCATGACCGTGGGGTACATCATGCACAACGAACGCAAGCCCTCCGAACTTTTGGACCGTTACATCGAGGAGCTGCATCGCATCATCGGGGAGAGCGAGGGCGTGACCGCTCGATAGCGGCCCATACACGAGCTTCGCCTCGCACAGGAACTGCGTGCGCAAAACGCCACGCAAGCAAAAAGCCTCGCCCGGCACGAACCGGGCGAGGCTTTCGTTTAGCTAGACGGCAAGCTTAGCGCATGTTGGAGGCGTAAGGAGCCTTGTCCTTGAGCACGACGTCGTGTGCGCCGCCCTCGACGATGGAGGTGGAGCTGATGACGGTGAGCTTGGCCTTATCCTGGAACTCAGGGATGGTGAGCGCACCGCAGTTGCACATGGTGGACTTGATCTTCAGCAGCGTGACCGCGATATTGTCCTTAAGCGGGCCGGCATACGGCACGTAGGAGTCGACGCCCTCCTCGAAGGACAGGCTCTTCTTGCCGCCCAGGTCATAACGGCCCCAGTTGCGGGCACGGGCAGAACCCTCGCCCCAGTATTCCTTCATGTAAGTGCCGTTGACCATGACCTTGGCCGACGGGGACTCGTCGAAGCGGGCGAAGTAACGGCCCAGCATGACGAAGTCGGCGCCCATGGCCAAAGCCAGCGAGATGTGGTGGTCGTAGACGATGCCACCGTCGGAGCAGATGGGCACGTAGATGCCGGTTTCCTTGAAATACTCGTCACGAGCCTTGGCAACCTCGATGGTGGCCGTGGCCTGACCGCGGCCGATGCCCTTGGTCTCGCGGGTGATGCAGATGGAGCCGCCGCCGATGCCGATCTTGACGAAGTCGGCGCCAGCCTCGGCCAGGAAGCGGAAGCCCTCGCCGTCAACGACGTTGCCTGCGCCGATCTTGACGGTGTCGCCATAGTGCTCGCGAACCCACTCGATGGTCATCTTCTGCCAGTCGGAATAGCCCTCGGAGCTGTCGATGCACAGCACGTCGGCGCCTGCCTCGACCAGCGCGGGGACGCGCTCGGCGTAGTCGCGGGAGTTGATGCCCGCGCCCACGATGTAGCGCTTGTGGCTGTCGAGCATTTCATTGGGGTTGGACTTGTGGCTGTCGTAGTCCTTGCGGAACACCATGTAGACCAGATTGCCCTCGGCATCCACCAGCGGCAGGGAGTTCAGCTTGTGGTCCCAGATGATGTCGTTGGCAACCTTGAGGGAGGTGTCCTCGGAGGCGGTGACCAGCTTCTCGAGCGGGGTCATGAACTCGGAGACCTTCTCCTCGCCGGTCATACGGGACAGGCGGTAGTCGCGCTCGGTGACGACGCCAAGCAGCTTGCCATGGGCAGAGCCGTCGTCGGTGACGGGCATGGTGGAGTGACCCGTCTGCTCCTTCAGAGCCACGACCTGGTTGAGCGTCATATCAGGGGAAAGGTTGGCGTCGGACTCGACGAAGCCGGCCTTGTAGTTCTTCACACGGGCGACCATGGCGGCTTCCTGCTCGATGGTCTGGTTGCCGTAGATGAAGCTCAGACCGCCCTCGGTTGCCAGGGCGACGGCCATGTTGTCGTCGGACACGGCGGCCATGATGGCGCTGACCATGGGGATGTTGAGCGAAAGCGGGCACTCTTCCTGGCCCTTGCGGTACTTGACCAACGGGGTTTTCAGGCTCACCGACGCCGGAACGCACGTAGCAGGCGTATGACCAGGTACCAGAAGATACTCGTTGAACGTACGTGACGGCTCGTCGTAATAATAAGCCATGGGAGACGGCTCCTTCTCTCGCAACGGGATTTTCGTTGCTAGCCATTATAGTCACGCCGACGGCCCGATTGCGAGGGCGGGCCGGCAAATAGCGGAGAATGTGGAGAAACGCACGGAGAACAACGCTCGGGCAACGAAAAGGACCGCCGGTTCCCCAGCGGCCCTACCAGGTACGATATGCGGTTTTGCAGCCTTATCAGCCCAGCCCCGCCCATTTCGCGATGATGGGGGCGTAACCCATGGCGAACACAATGAGCATGCCCACGGGGATGACATAGGCCACATAGCCGCGCGCCCACCGCGGGAACTTCAGGCCGCTGCCCGTGTCGGCCTCCGCCAGGAAGCCTTCCCAGCCCCACCCGCTTTTACGCGTGCAGAACAGCACCAGCAGCAAGCCGCCCCATGGCAGGATGTTGTTCGATACCAGGAAGTCCTCGATGGCCTGGATGTCGCCGATGCCCGGGACCGTAAAGCCCGCCAGCACGTTGAAGCCCAGGACGCAGGGCATGCTAAGCACGGCCAGCAACACGCCGTTGACCAGGCATGCCTTCTTTCGCGGCGTCCCCCACTGGTCCATGGTGAAGCTCATGATGTTCTCGAACACGGCGATGACGGTTGACAGCGCGGCGAACGTCATGAACACGAAGAACAGCACCGCCCACAGCTGACCGAACGGCATCTCGTTGAACACGCTGGGCAGCGTGATGAACACCAGGCCCGGGCCCGAACCCGGCTCCACGCCGAACGCGAAGCAGGACGGGAAGATGACGAGGCCCGCCATCAGCGCCACGAGCGTATCAAGGCCGGCCACGCGCACCGCCTCGCCCGTGAGCGTGTGGTCCTTGCCGATGTAGCTTCCGAAGATGGACATGCCGCCCATGCCGACCGAAACGGTGAAGAACGCCTGGCCCATGGCCGCATACACGGCATCGCCGAACGTTGCAAGCTGCTCGGCCAGCGTGGCGCCGGCGAACATCTTGCCGAAATCGGGCATCAAGTAGAAGCGCAGGCCTTCAGCGGCGCCCGGCAGCGTGACCGCGCGCACGCACAGGGCCACGAGCACCACGAACAGGGCCATCATCATGACCTTCGTCACGCGCTCCACGCCCTTCTGCACGCCGGCGCGCGTGACGCCCACGCCCACGCCCACGATGATGAGCATGTACACGGCAAGCTGCACCGGATCGGCGAGCAGGCCGTTGAAGACGTCGGCAACCTGGGAACTTTCCAGCCCCACGAACTCGCCCGAGGCGCTTTTCACCACAAAGGCGAGCATCCAGCCGCCCACGGTGGTGTAGAACATCATGAGCAGGTAGTTGCCGGCAAGCGCCAGCCACTTGAACGCATGCCATTTCGTGCCCGCCGGCTCAAGCACGTCGTAGCTGCGCGCGATGGAGCGCTGGCTTGCGCGGCCGGCGGCGAACTCCATGATGAGCGCCGGAAGCGCGAAGATGGCCAGGAACACCAGGTACATGATCACAAACGCCGCGCCGCCGTACTCGCCCGTGATATAGGGGAATCGCCACACGTTACCAAGGCCGATGGCGCAGCCCGCGCTCACCAGGATGAACCCAAGGCGGGTTCCGAACTTCTCGCGTTCCATTCGTCCTCCAAACCGCGCGCCGTGGCGCGCGTAACGCAAAAAACGCCCGGCGTAGCGATACGCCGGGCGCTCACAATCAACCCTTGCAGTGTAGCGGAAAGCATGGCCTGCCGCCAGAAACGTTACCGAACACGGTCGCCTTATTCCGACCGCAGGGCCTCGACCGGGTCCTTTCGGCTGGCGGCGCTTGAGGGGATAAGGCCCGCCAGGAACGTAAGGAGCACGCTAATGCCCACGAGCACCACCGCCGCCTGCCACGGCAGGATGGCCACATTGCGAACATCGAACAGCGAGTACACGATGGCGTTGGCAGGTATGCAGGCAAGCGCGGTCAGCCCGATGCCGATGACGCCGGCCGTGAAGCCCACGATGATGGTCTCAGCGTTGAACACGCGGCTGATGTCGCCCTTGCTGGCGCCGATGGAGCGCAGGATGCCGATCTCCTTCTTGCGCTCGAGCACGCTGATATAGGTGATCACCCCGATCATGATGGAGCTGACCACCAACGAAATGGCCACGAACGCCACCAGCACGTAGCTGATCATGTTCACGATGGTGGTGACCGAGCTCATCAGCGCGCCCACGATATCGGTGTAGCTGACAACCTTGCCCTCTTCGCCGTTCGACTCCATGCGGTCGTTGTATCTGTCGAGGATGTCGATGACGTTTTGCTTGCTGGGGAAATCCTTCGGATAGATGTCGATGCTGGCAGGTTTGGCGTAGTCGGCCCAGCCCAGCTTCTTCATGTTGTTGTCGTAGCTGGACTGCTCGGTGGACATGAGGCTTGCCATGAGCTCGGCAAGCTCGTTCTCGTCCATGTTCATCTGGAAGGCGTCGGCGAACGCGGACTGGTCGACGCCCATAGCGCTGGACATGTTGCCGGCAAGCCTGGTCATATACGAGTTCATCGCGGCGGACACCTGCTGCTGCATCGCGCCCGCGAACTGGGTCATCACCTGCGCCATGGCGCTTTGCATATACGCTTGCATAGCGGCACCGAGCTGCGTTTGCAGCTGCGAGGAGATGGCCTGCGTCAACGCCGGGAGCAGCTGTTGCTGAATCTGCTGGCCGATCTGCTGCGAAAGCTGATCGCGCAGCTGCTGTTCGATCTGGCCTGACATGCCGCTAAAGTCGATGGAGCCGGCGATGACCTGCTGCATGGCGGCCTGCGTGGCGGGGTCTGCCAGATACGCCGCCACGGCCGCATCGACGTTGCCCGCGTATTCCGGGTGCGCCGCCAACCACGCGGGGTACCCTTGCACGATGCCCATGACGCCGGCGGTGAGCGCATCGGTTTTGATGGTGGGCTGCACACCGTCGAAGCTGATGTCCAGCCCGCTGAAGTCAAGGTTCAGCTTGCTCACGTCGATGGCGCTCGGGTCGATGCTGATGGAGGATGCATCGAAGGCAGGCAAGCTGGAAAGATCCAGGTTCATGCCCGACAAATCCATGCTGGCGCCCAGATCGGCTCCCTGCAGCCCCGCGGCCAGCACGCTCTGATCGAACGTGAAGGCGCTCTGCAGCTTCTGCCCGTCGATGGTGAACAGGCTTGACATATCGAAGCCGTTGCCGTTTTCCTGGTTGCTTTCCTCATCGGCGAACGACTTGCCCGTGATCACGTTCGTCGCCGGGTTCGCCTTCTGGTCCTGCACGATCTGGGTCTTGCCCGCTTGGTCGATCAAATGGTTCACCAGGCTAGAGGGGTAGTACAGCCCCGTCTGCAGGGAGGTGATCTTCGCGCCCTCCTTCGGCTTCACAACGCCCGCGATCTTCAGCGTTTCCCCGTTGTCCACCAGGTTCCTCATGTAGGCATCGTCGCCGGATTTGTCCTTCCACACGCCGTATTCGCTATCGCGCTGGTAGAAGTCCGCAGCGTTCACCAGCTTGAAGGTGACGCTCATCAGGTCGTCGTAGGAAAACGACAGGCTGTCGCTCGGCGCGTTGACGGCCTCCTCGTTGGCGAAGGCGCGCACCATGCTCTCGAGCTCGGCGCGATCGCGCAGGCCCATGGAGTAGAGCATGAAATCGCTCACGCTGCCGCCCGGGGTGAGCACCAGCACGATCTCGTCGTAGTTTTCGGGCCAATGACCTGCCATAACGTCGTATTGGCCCTCGACCATGCCCATATTGTCGGGCAGCTTGTAGAAGATGTTGGTGCTCATCATCGACGACATGATGCCGTTCGAAGCTGTAGAAGAGCCCAGGCCGATGCTGGCGAACGACTTGTCCGGGTTCACCTGATGCACGGTGCCGGATGTATCGGAGCTGAAGATCTGCGGCGTGACGTTGTAGCCGTACTCGATGGAGCTCACATACGGCTCCACGCCCGATTCGCCCGAGTCAAGGTATTCCTTCAACGACGCAAGGTCGTTGCTGCCGATGCTGTCGAAGGTGCTCGCGATCATCTTCGACTCGTGCACGGGCTTACCCGAATCGTCATCGGGGGCGTCGTCCTGGGCCTTCTCCGCCGACGAGCCCTCCGCGCCGCTGCCGAGCCCCATCATGCTGGTCATGTCGAACCCTTGGTCCTGGATCTGCAACGGGTATTCGGAAAGCGTCTCCTCTTCCACATTGGCGATGTAGCTGTTCACGCCGTTGGCCAGCGACAAGATGGCGGCAATTCCGATGATGCCGATGCTGCCCGCGAACGCTGTCATGAGCGTGCGGCCCTTCTTCGTGAGCAGGTTCTTAAACGACAGGGAAAGCGCCGTGAGGAACGACATGCTGGTGCGGCGAGCCTGCTTCGCGGTGCGGCGCGGGCTATTCTCGGCCGCCGGGTCGAACGGGCGGGTATCATCGCGGATGACGCCATCGGCCAAGGTGACGATGCGCGTGGCGTAGCGCTGCGCCAGCTCGGGGTTATGCGTGACCATGATGACCAGGCGGTCGTCCGCAATCTCGGTGAGCAGGTCCATGATTTGCACACTGGTCTTGGAGTCGAGCGCGCCCGTGGGCTCGTCTGCCAACAAGATCTCGGGATCGTTGATGAGCGCGCGGGCGATGGCGACGCGCTGCATCTGGCCGCCGGAAAGCTGGCTAGGCTTTTTGCTCACGTGCTCGGCAAGCCCCACGCGGCCGAGCGCCTCGACGGCGCGCTGCCGGCGCTCAGCGCGGGACACGCCGGAAAGCGTGAGGGCCAGCTCGACGTTTTCCAGAATGGTCTGGTGTGGGATAAGGTTGTAGGCCTGGAACACGAAGCCGATGCGGTTGTTGCGATATGCGTCCCAATCGCGGTCTTTGTACTCGCTTGTGGACACGCCGTCGATGAGCAGGTTTCCGTCGTCGTAATGGTCAAGGCCGCCGATGATGTTGAGCATGGTGGTCTTGCCCGAGCCCGAAGGCCCCAGCACCGCCACGAACTCGTTGTCGCGGAAGGCCACCGACACATGATCGAGCGCGGTTTGCGTGAAGTCCGCAGTGGTGTAGGACTTGCACACGTTTATCAGTTGCAGCATGCAGCCGCCTTTCGAATTTGAAGACAATCGCTATGATTATCCCCCTGCCGCGCGCCCCATCCGCCCCGTTTCCGCGAAATGCGTGGAATCCGTTACCTTGGGCCCGCAATGCAGGCGCGCTGCCCGGCAAAAACCGCAATCGGCGCCGACGCCGAAAGCGGAAGATCTTCGCCATTGCCCGCAAAGCTGGACAGAAACCGAGGCAACCGAAAAAACAACTGCAACGAAAGCAGCCTACAACGAACGGCCAACGCCGTTGCAAGCTGCTAGGAAAAAGCGAGCCGCATACCCGTTAGCCAATAGCGGCATCTGCCGCTTGAGCGATGTCAACCATGCAAGCCTGGGCCTGCGACCTTTCGGCATCGCTGGAAAGAACCACCATCACATAGGGATTCTGGTCGAGCACAATGCCCCCATCGTTGAACACGCCGTCCAGCGTACCCGTCTTGTGAGCGAAAACGCTGCCCACCGGCAGCCCTTCGAGCAGCCCAGCGTCATCGTGCTGACCTTTCAGCAAGTCAAGGGCGAACTCGCTCATGTCCGGGCTCACCAACTTTCCCTGGTAGATCAGTTGCAGCATGCGCGCAACATCATTCGCCGACGTGTAGTTCTCATCACCCGCAGCAAAATCCATCATACGGCGGTTGAGCACGGTCTGCGTGAGGCCGATTTCGCTCGCGTACTCGTTCACGGCCGGCATGCCGACCGCATCGATAATCAGATTAGTGGCGACATTATCGCTATCTTGAATCATGTAAGCGGCAAGCTGGCGATACGTATACGACTCGCCAGCGCCCGATGCTTGGATGACGCCTGTACCTCCGACTATGTCCGACGGGCTCACGGTTACCGTGCCGTCAAGCGACAGCACCCCGGATTGAGCCTGATCGAGCAAAGTCCCCAATATCGCCAGCTTGATGATGCTGGCGGAAACGAAGGGCTTGTCACCGTTCACGTCAACCGACCACGATCCATCAGCCGATGCGCATGTAACGGCATAGGCCCCCGAATGAGCCTCTACAGCCTGCTCCAACGCATCCCGCAAGCCCTCGGGCGCCGAAACAGGCGCCGCAGCTTCGCTGCCCCGAGCATCATCAACGCAGTCGACAAGCGCCTCGACATCGGTAGTGCCAGTTGCCTCCCCTTGTTTCTCCTGGCCGGAAGCGCACCCGGCAAGCAAGCACAACGCGATCAGCGCCACCATTGCCGCCGCCCAGGCGCCTGCCGCCCGCACTGGCGCGCCCATCACAAGCAGAACCCGAACACGACGCCCTCCGCGGTGGAGGCATAGCCGCCGTTATCTACCTCCGGGCCCATGTCCCCGAACGACGTTGCGACGTTGGGAGCCGAAGAGCGCATCCACCAAACGCCGGGATTGCTCGATCCGGCAACGCTGCGGTCAAGCGAGGCATGACCCTGCTCGCCGGCAACGCCCTGCTGCTTGAACCAAGCGTATTGCGACCCCTCCTTATTATCCACCGTGTCGATATAGCTTTGATTCGACCTGGCGTTCCACGCAATGGGGCCAAGGCATTCCACCCAGGAGAACAGCCATACGCTGTCCTGCGTCTCGGTAACACTTGAGGGCGAAGTGGTCTTACCGGCATTGTTCGACAGTTTGCTCACCGCCATCACGCCAGAGCGCATCTCATCGGGAAACGACTGCAGCACTTCCCCATTCAGCCAAGCGCGCATACCCGACGACTTCCAACCACCGGAGTTCGAATCCGTGGGATTCATAGGATGCTCGGAAAAAATCCCCGAGGTCATGAACGTGAACGCTGCGTTTCGCCCACTCGAGCCCTTGTCTTTAAACACATCGACGATAAACACATCTGCGTTTCCCATAGACGTCTGCAGCGTCTTCGTATCGCCGGTAAACGAGCCGTCCGGCTTCACAAGGTTGTAGCTTGCCGCCATCTTAACGGCATCGTCGCGATTTTTCGCCGCGCGCTCTATTTCCGCAGCGATATTCGAAAGGTCAGCCCACGAATACTCGGAGATGCCGCTTTTCACCTGCACTTGCTGGGAGACGGCGTTTTCCGTGGCGGATCCCTGCGCCCCATCGGATCGCTGCTGGGCCTGTTGATCGGCCTGCTGCCGGCTTGCCGCCTCGCTAGACGAGCCGCCAGCCACTTCGATGATGCGAGGGATGGCGAACACGGCTACCGCGATGACAAGAACCGCGCATACCGCCGCAACGGTCGCAACCTGCGGGGAGATGCCTTTGCCCCGAGGGGCGGCTCCTTGCGCCATCGCCGGACGAAATCCCTGATTGGCCCCCACATCCTGCGACGGCGATGCCTGCGCGGAGACGGTATCCCCCGCTTGCCGGCCCGAGACGTCGTCAGCATACGACGCAGGCCCTTCATCAAGAACCGGGGTCCCGCAGAATTCGCAGAACCTGGCATCATCCTCAATCGGCTTTCCGCAATTCGCGCAGAACATAGCGCACCCCCTACCGTTGAACGCCGAACAGCGTCCGCTGCGACAGCAATATGATGGCTCCATAGTAGCCGAACAGCAAGCAAAGGAAACGGGCGAATCAGCGTCCGGCGCTCCTCCATCCGGTTCCGCAACTTGCCCTCCGGGACGATTCCCGCCAAGACGATTGCGATGAATGCCACAGGGCGCCGTTGCCGGTATACTATCTTCATTGCGGCAGGAAGGCCGCTTTAGGGGTTCGAAAAGGAGGGATCGTTATGTACGGTTCAATTGGCTCTCACGGGATGTCTACGGCCGTCGACATCATTGCGCCCATTTTGGGAATTGCAGCCATTGCGGCGGCGATTGTGCTGTTCATCAAGTTCGCAAGCAAGAAAGCGGACAAGACGAAGCCGCTTACCAAGTTCTTCAGCTTCGACCACCTGTTCATCGAAAGCATCACGAAGTTCCTGTATGTGTTCTCAACAACCTCGATAGCGGCATTTTGCCTGATCTATCCCTTTATGTCCGCCGCATCGAAATCGGGGGCCAGGGCAGCGGGAGCCTTCTTCGAAGGCCTTGTCATTGCCGTCTTAGCATTCGTGATTTTCGAGGTCGTCAACCGCCTGCTTTTCGAGTGGAGCATGATGTTCATCCGCGGCGCAGTCGATCTGCACGACATCCGCAACAAAATGCTCGGATCGACCGATTCGACGTCTGATGATTCATTCGATTTGAGCGGGATATTTGCCGCAAAACGTCGTTCCAGCAATGTCTCGACGGACAAGGCCGAGCAGACGACTGCCCAACCCTCCCAGCCTGCACAGCCGACGGTGCCCATCAACCCCGTCGTAACGAGCACATGGGACTGCTCATGCGGAAAGACGGGCAACGCCGGATCGTTTTGCCCCAAATGCGGACACCCCCGGCCGTAGCTTGCAAGCCGCCGCAAACGGCTTCGGCTCATAAGCAGGGCAACCGCCCTGAACGGATTGCCATAGTCTTTAGTATCGGGCATCGGCTGCAGGCATAACTGCAGCTGCAAAGGAGGCATCGATGTACTGCGAGCATTGTGGAACGAAGCTTTCCGAACATGCACGGTTTTGCCCAACCTGCGGAAGCGCAACCAACGAACAGACCCCTGCCGATGGCCAAGACTCGGCGAGCGCATCCGACGCAACGTCCTGCCCCCAAGCGGATACGCCACGGAAAGCCATCAGGAAGCCCGCCGTGATCGCGGTTTCGGCCGTGGTGTTTGCGCTTATCGCCGCCGGAGCCGCTTTCTTCGCGCTCTCCATCAACAGCCCGGCAAAACCCGCAGACGAGCAAACCTCAACCGAACAAGAGGCCCCGGCGCCGCAGCAACCGGAACAGCCATCGACCGCTGCAGGGCCAGAGCAGGAGCCGGCACCCGATACCGCACCGGAGCCCGAGCCCACGCCCGCACCCGTTAACCCCGCCGCAGAGGCGCAAACCGCCCTGCAAGCAGTCATCGACGACTATCGCTCGCTTGCAGACGATTCCGCCAAGCTCAGCAAGGACGACCTAGCTTCCAGACACCCTTACGTGAATTCGATGGCCATTCCCAATTATCTTATGGACTGGGCGAACAACGGCTTTTCGAACGTTTGCTACGCCTTTTCCGATTTGAACGGCGATAACGTACCCGAGCTGATCATCGGTTGCAAAGATGCGCAGGCGAACACGCAGGCGTTCGACATCTGGTCCTACGTCAACAACGCCCCCGTTCGCGTCGCTTATTCATGGGAACGTTCGATCATGCGCGTCTGCGCCGGCGGCTATCTTTACGAACGCGGAAGCGGCGGCTTCCAAGACTGGATGATCACCGTGAGCACGCTAAGCGCCTACCCAACCGGCATCGGCGACGCCTGGACGGACTATGCGAACGGCTTCAACGGTCGCACCGATAACCTCAACGTAGTCGAGAAGCTCGGTATGGAGAGTGGGACTTACGTGAAAATTGATGCGCAAGGCAACAAGACGGCTATCACCGCCGAGCAATTCCAAACCGAGAATCAAACCATCGAGCAACAATACCCTGCCGACAACTCCATCGAGTGGATTCCGCTCGTTTCATAGCGTCTTCGCAGCGATTCGCCCGAAATCCCGATTTCGCAGTTGTCGGCTTTCCCGGTTGCGCCCCTTCCCCGCCTAGCATGCCCGCGTCTGTTGGCGTACTATCGTCTGCGAGCAACGATCCCCGAATGCAAGGAGCGTATATGGAACGCGAATCCGCGTGGAAACGCTACGATGAGGACCAGCTGGCCGAGCTCGAGCAGCTCGCCGCCGGCTACATCGACTTCATCTCCGAGAACAAGACCGAGCGCGAGTTCTCCGCCGCAGCCATCCGCAGCGCCGAGGCCGCCGGCTACGAAAGCCTGGACACCGCCATCTCCGCAGGCCGCAAGCTTGCTCCCGGCGACAAGGTGTGGGCAACCATGCGCAACAAGGCCGTCATCCTGGTGCAGCTGGGCGCCCGCCCGCTGACCGACGGCATGAACATCCTTGGTGCGCACATCGACAGCCCGCGCCTGGACGTCAAGCAGAACCCGCTGTACGAATCCAGCGAGCTTGCCTTCATGGACACCCATTACTACGGCGGCATCAAGCACTATCAATGGGTCACCGTCCCGCTGGCGCTGCACGGCGTGATCGCCAAGAAGGACGGCAGCGTGGTGGACGTGAAGATCGGCGAGGACGCCGACGATCCCGTTTTCTGCATCTCCGACCTGCTCATCCACTTGGCGAACCAGCAGATGGGCAAGAAGGCCAACGAGGTCGTCGAAGGCGAGGCGCTTGACATCCTGGTCGGCAACCGCCCGCTGGTGGTGCGCGACGAGGATGGCGAGGCCAAGGAGCAGAAGGACCCCGTGAAGGCTTTCGCCCTTAAGCTGCTTGTCGACAAGTACGGCATCGAGGAAGAGGACTTCCTGTCCGCCGAGCTTGAGGTCGTGCCCGCCGGCCGCGCCCGCGACCTGGGCTTCGACCGCAGCATGGTGCTGGGCTACGGCCAGGACGACAGCGTGTGCGCCTACACCTCGCTGGTGGCGCAGCTTGCCGTTGCCGGCGAGGAGCTCGACCGCGCCGCCGTGTGCGTGCTCGTGGACAAGGAGGAAATCGGCAGCGTGGGCGCCACGGGCATGGCCTCGCAGTTCTTCGAGAACACCATCGCCGAGATCATGGAACTTGCCGGCGAGGGCGGCATGCTGCCGCTGCGCCGTGCACTGGCCGCTTCCGCCATGCTCTCCTCCGACGTCTCCGCAGGCTTCGACCCCGCCTACGCCAGCGTGTTCGAGGCGAAGAACAGCGCGTATCTGGGCCACGGCCTGGTGTTCAACAAGTACACGGGTGCTCGCGGCAAGTCGGGCAGCAACGACGCCCACGCCGAGTACATGGCGCGCATCCGCAAGATCATGGACGACGCCGGCGTACAGTTCCAAACCTGCGAACTGGGCAAGGTCGACGCTGGCGGCGGCGGGACCATCGCCTACATCCCCGCCAAGTACGGCATGGACGTCATTGACTCCGGCGTGGCGGTGCTGTCCATGCATAGCCCCTGGGAGGCCACCAGCAAAGCCGATATCTACGAGGCCGAACGCGGCTACGAGGCGTTCTTGCGCGCATAACAAGCAGAGGTGCGAAAGCGAAGACCGTTCTCGCACGCAACCTCGGAAAACCGTCGATAAACAGCAAGAAGCGCCGCGACTTCAAGTCGCGGCGCTTCTTTATTCGCTAGCTTGTCACAAGCTGCATACGCACCCCGCGTGCCCATCGCCATCAGGGACGCTCAAGCAGCCTGCCGGCTACGACGCAAGCTTCCAACAGCGACGACACGCCCGCACGGCAGCCCGTCTTCGCCGGCAGGCGACAAGACGGTCGCCGAAACGCATGCGGCACCGTTTAGAACTCGAGGCCCTCCAGGCGCTCGAACACCTCGTCCTTGCGGGTCAGGAAGTCCCACGGATCGAAGATCTCGTCGAGCGTCTCCTTGGACAGCTTGGCCTCGGGATCGTTCTCCAGGCGCTCACGATACGTGGGGCCGTCCACCGCGTTCTGGATATCCTCCCACACGGCCATGGCGTTGCGCTGCACGATGACGTACGCCTCCTCGCGCGTGATGCCCGTGTTCACCAGGGCCAGCAGCACCTTGCTGGAGAAGATGAGGCCCTTGGTGCGCCACACGTTGTGCTCCATCTTCGCCGGATAGGTTTGCAGGCCGTCCATGATCCACTGCATCTTGGCGAACATGTAGTCCAGCGCGGTGAAGCTGTCGGCCAGCGCCACGCGCTCGGTGCCGGAGTGGCTGATATCGCGCTCGTACCACAGCGCCACGTTGTCAAGCGCCACCTGGGCGTTCGCCTTCACGCAACGGGCAAGGCCGCACACGCGCTCGGCTGTGATGGGGTTGCGCTTGTGAGGCATGGCCGACGAGCCCTTCTGGCCCTTCTTGAACGGCTCCTCCGCCTCGATGACGTCGGTCTGCTGCAGCAGGCGCACCTGCATGGCGATGGACTCGAGCGTTGCGGCAGCGCAGGCCAGCGCGCACATGACCTGGGCGTGGCGGTCGCGCGCCAGCACCTGGGTGGACAGCGGGTCGGGCGTCAGGCCCAGCTTCTCGCACACGTACTTCTCAACATAGGGGTCGATGCTGGAGTACGTGCCCACCGCGCCGGAGATGGCACCGGTTGCGGCGACCTCGCGAGCCTGCTCCAAGCGAGTCTGCGCGCGCTTGAGCGCCCAAGCCCAGCTGCCGAACTTCATGCCGAACGTCATGGGCTCGGCGTGGATGCCGTGCGTGCGGCCCACGCACAGGGTGTTCTGGAACTCGAACGCGCGGCGCTTGCACGTCTCGCCAAGCTGCTTGACGTCGTCCAGGATGATGTCGATGGCCTGCACGATCTGGTACGACAGCGCAGTGTCGCCCAGGTCGGAGGAGGTCATGCCGTAATGCACCCAACGGCTTGGCTTTTCCCGACCCTCGGGGACGTCGGCGTCGATGCACTCGGCCATGCACGTGGTGAAGGCGATGACGTCGTGGTTCGTGACCTTCTCGATCTCGTCGATGCGCTCAACCGTGAAGTCGGCGTGGTCGCGGATCCACTGCGCCTCCTCCTTCGTGATGCCGGCTTGGCCGAGCTCGGCCTGAGCCTCGCACGCCAGCACCTCGATTTCCTTCCAGATGGAGAACTTGTTCTGAAGCTCCCAGATGGCGCCCATGGCAGGACGCGTGTAGCGGTTGATCACAACGGCCCCTTTCGCGATTGATAGCTGATGACCACATCATACCGTGCGCATAAGCGGCACGTTGTCGCCGCACGCGTTTCTGCAGATGGTTTACGCATGCCCGCACCCTACCCTTGCCTTTCGCAGATTCAACGTGTTCGTTCGCCGAATCATTCTCAGATATGATAAGATGCGCCTAGCTATTTACTAGGTTTATTGGGGGGATCATGACGCTCGAAAACAAGGAGGGCCGCCAAGATGGCGCCCTTGAAGCATGCAACGCCGAAGCCGCCAAGCACGAGGCAAGCGAGCAGCTCAACGTGTTCGACAAGGGCCGCATGGAAGGCCCCGACGCCGACAGCACCACGCACGGCACCGTGCGAGCCGTCTGCGTGTCCAAACGCAAAGGCATGCGCAAGACCGTGGTGGACGGCCCGGTGACCATCGAGGCCCATCACGGCGTCGCCGAGGATGCGCACGCCGGAGACTGGCATCGCCAAGTTTCGCTTCTGGCCTGGGAATCCATCGAGAAGGCCCGGGCGCGCGGCCTAGATGTGAAGGAAGGCGATTTCGCCGAGAACATCACCACCGAGGGCATCAATCTCATGGCGCTGCCGCTTGGCACGCAGCTCAAGATCGGCGACGACGTGCTGCTGGAGCTGTCGCAGCAGGGCAAGGTATGCCACAAGAAGTGCGCGATCTTCTACCTGGCCGGGGACTGCATCTTCCCACGCGAGGGAATCTTCTTCGTCGCCCTCACCGGCGGCAAGGTCAAGGCCGGCGACAGCATCGACGTGGTGAAGCTGGGCGACGGCACGTGCGAATACACACCGCAAGAGGCTTTGGACGAGCTGGCGAACACGCCGCGCTAAACCGAGAGGCGCCAACCTCCGCGCGGGCGCCTGCCAACAGCCAGCCCGCCCGCCTGCGAGCCGACCCGCCTGCGAGCTCGCCTACCCGAGCACATGCAGGCGCTTGCCCACACCAGGCACGGCGGCTTCGCCGGCTCAACCCCCGCGCCCCAGCCCATTCCCTAACGCGAAAGAACCCGAAATGGATTTCCATTTCGGGTCCTTTCGTCAGGAGGCTCGTTTCGCGCAAGCTCCCTTTTTCGTTGCTACAAACCTTTGAACGCGGCACGCACGGCGTCGATGACCTGGTTGTCCGCCACCACGATGGCTTTGTCGCCGGGGAACATCACCGTGTCCTCGTTCACCACCTCTACATTGTCGCTTGATGCGACCGCCGCGATGATGCTGTCGGGAGGCAGGGGTATGGCGCTTGCCAGCACGCCGGCATCGTTGGAATGATGGCGCATGCGCGGGACGACCACCTCGGTCAGCATGACGTTACCATGCGTCAACGACGACACGACGCTCACGCTGCCCAGCAACGTCTCCTCCTCGATGAGGTTGGCGATGAGCGTGGTGGACGACACGCACTCGATGCCCACCTCGTGGAAGATGCGCAGGTTCTTCGGGCTGTTCACGCGGGCGATGCAGCGCGGCACGTTGAACACGCGCTGGGCGATCTCGCACGAAACCAGGTTGTCATCGTCCTGACCCGTGGTGGCCACGAACACGTCCGCACGGCGGATTCCCGCGTCCTCCTGGTACTTCGAATCGCAGCCGTCGCCGTGGATGACCAGGTATCGGCCCTGCAAAACCACCGACAGGCGGTCAGCCGTCTCCAGGTCCTCCTCGATAATGGTCACATCGTTGCCGCTCTCAAGCAGCACGTTCGCCAGATATTCGCCGATTTTGCCGCCGCCGGCGATCACTACGTACATCAGCCAAACCTCCCCCGCTTCGCCGTCGGGCAAGCGGAAACCGCGTTAATCTTGAATGTACTTGCTGAATTGCTCGATAAGCTCATGGCGCACGCATGCCAACACCGAGTCCCCGTTGTACAGGATGGACTCGCGCGTGGGAATGGAGCTGGCGCTGCCGTCGCCGCGCTCGAACGCCACGATGCGGATGTCGTGATCGCGCTCCATCTCCGCCACGCGGATGGTGTTCCGCTCCGACCAGCTCAGGTCAAGGGAGAAGCGCAGCACCTCGAACTCGCCGAACGTGTCCAGATGCGCGCCATGCCCGGAAACCACCTTGCTGAACACGTCTTCGGCCACCAGCGACGTGCCGCACACATAGTCGATGCCCAGCTGCATGTACGCACGCTCATGGTCAGGGTTGTACAGGCGCGCGATGACATGGGGCACGCCGAACAGGCGGCTTGCCACCTCGCAGCACATGAGGTTGGTGTTGTCCAGCTGCGTCACCGCCGCCACAACGTCGCATTCATCGACGCCCGCCTTCTCCAGCGTTTCCTCGTCGAAGCCCACGCCCTGAATGGTGGACCCGTTGAAGTTGCGGCCCAAGTTGGCGAATGCGTCCACGTTGCGATCGATCACGCACACGTTGCTGCCGTTGTCCGACAGCATGTTGGCCAGCTGCGATCCCACGCGGCCGCAGCCCACCACGATGACGTTGCTCATGCGAAAATCCTTCCCGAAGTTCACGCAACAGGATAACGCAAAAGGCGGCCCGCAGGCCGCCTTCGCGCTAGATCAGCTGCATTTGCGCAAGCGTTTTCGCATACCAATCCTCATAGGTTGGCGGGCAATACTTGTTGGCGTTCGCCAGGGAGATGGTGTACCCATAACCCTTCGCCAAACCCTGCACGTGCGCGTTGATGGATTCGTTCCAACTTCCCCAGGACGTATTCCCCATCCAGCCCCATGCGTTATGGCTGCGGAAGCAGTTCAGACCTTTCGTGGACTCGGTATTGGAGATGGCCGGGGAGAAACGCGGGTCCACGCCGTTTTCCCAAGCCGTCTCGGCGAACGTGGCGCCATAACCCGAAAGCGGGCTTCCCGCCAGATACGCGTCGATGCGCAGCGTCCATTCGCCTACGAACTCCGCCTTGCTGACGTTCCAGTCGACCTCGGTCAGGCCCGTCAGGCCGGCGCCTTCGTCGCGCGCGAGCTGAGCGTCCCTGTTGGCAAGCGCGGCCTGCGTATGCGCCAGGTCTTCGGCGCGCTGCGCCTCCTCGGCGGCGCGACGAGCGGCCTCCTCCTCGGCCTCGATGGCGGCGACGCCCTTCGAGATGTCGCGCGTTCCAGCAGCCGCCAATCGGGACGTTGCGGTCACGGAGGCGTCCGCAGCCTGATCGGACAGGGACTCCGCCGATGCCGACGCACTGCCCGGCGTGCTGACCTCGCTGATGCCGAACGTCTGCATATCATGGGAAACGCCGCCGGCGGCAGTTGCGAATCCCACGCCCAAGCAACCTGCCAGCACGCACGACACGCATGCAAGGCCGACAACCTTCAGCGCCAGCCCGCCGGTGCGGTATGCATTCCGTTTCTTCAAACAAAACCTTTCGCTCGCAGCATACGACCAAACCGCCAAGGCGGCGACAGCTTGCTTCGATTGTCGAAAGGGTTTGCTGCCTGAAGGGCGATATGCTGTTCTGACAGGGATTATTTTACCGGAAGGCCCGAAACCGACAAAATCATGTGAAGGCGCCCTTCATCGTTTGTTCGATTGACAAGTAAAACATTTATATTTCCCCAGGTGGTTTCTCATAGCTTGGGCAAAACCGAAACACGAACAAGCGTACCGCATCCGACGAGCGGCGCCTTACAAAACGGAAGCGGCCATGCGCGCTGCGCATGGCCGTGATGCAAACCTATCGACTCGGTTAATCAAAAGGCAGAGGAAAGCGGTATTCGCGCCCCAACGGCGTACCGAAGGACAGCTCGCGCAGCGGGCCGGGTTCGGAAAACAAGTCGAAGCCGAGCACACAGAACAGCAGCACGAGCACCGCCGCCGCCACGATAACGACAGGGCGGCGGGCGTACGCCCCCATTGCTAGCAAAACGGCCGCCAACGCGGGAAGAGGCCATAAGCACTCGAACATCTTGGGCAACGTGGCCCACGAGATGAACCCCATGCTCATGGGCAGCAATGTCAGCCCCACCGCGAACACGGAAACGCCCGCGAAAAACGCCAAAGCGCGCTCGCCTTCGCCACCCGGCACGGCTATACGCACGATGCCGAAGACCACCAAAGCCAACGGCCAGCATTGCCACCAGGCAACCCCGTGCAAAAACCCCGAAACGGCAAACGACGCGCCCAGCGAAGCCAAAAGGCAGCCCACCGCAAGAGCGAGCACGATCCGAGCAGTTGACGGGCCATCCCCTTCGCCGGCCTTGGCATCGTGCGGTTCGACGGAAGCGACATCGGCGCCCATAGCGGGCCCTTGTTCGCATCGAGCGCCCTCCGCCATCGCGGGCGGCATGGGCGGCAGATGCGCCGCGCTCACATAGGGCACGGCATTCGCGCACCGCCCCATCGCGGCGCCGCGGGCGCGACGGCAATCCACCGCGCCGAACGTATCGGAGTGAACGGAATCAGGCTCCACCTTCACGGGCTTCACCTGCATGGGTCTTTTAGGAAGCACAGCCCAGAGCACCAGATACGCAAGGCCTGCAAGGCCCAGCGTCAACACGGCGAACGTCAGGAAAAGGATGCGCACGACCAGAGGGTCGACATCGAAGCGCTCGGCGATCCCGGCACACACGCCCCCTACCAGCGCATTGCGCGACCGGTATAGCTGGCGTGTTGGGTTCACCGCTCCTCCTGACCTGCCTTGCCATCGGATGCCTGCAAGGCATCGTCGGATATGCGCTCCACGCGCACCGCAAGGATGCGCCGGCGTCGCATGGAGTGGATGGTGAAGCGGTAGCCGTCCTTCTCGAAGGAGTAGCCCATTTGCGGAACGGTGTCCAGCATACTGAGCACCCAGCCGGCTATGGTCTCGTAGTCCTCGGACTCGGCAAGCGGCCAGCCCATTTCAACGGCGTCCTCAACGGGGAAACGACCGTCGGCAAGCCACACGCCGGGACCTTCCTGCTTCAGAATGGGGCGCTCGCGATCGGTTTCGTCCACGATCTCGCCCACGATCTCCTCGACGATGTCCTCGACGGTAATTAAACCATCGGTCCCACCGTACTCGTCTACCACGATGGCCATCTGTTGCCGTTTCGTTTGCATTTCGGCCAGAAGGGGGAACACATCCTTCGACTCGGGCACGAACAGCGGCTCGAAAGCGTAGTCGACCGCCAGGTCGTCGCCATGGCCGTCGAGCACGGGAGGCACCAGGTCCTTATAGTGGACCACGCCGACGATGCGGTCGATATCCCCTTGGAACACCGGAAGGCGCGAATAGCCCGTTCCCATCATGCGGTCCACCGCCTGGCGCACGGTTTCGGTACCCTCCACCAAGATCATATCCACGCGCGGCGTCATGATCTCGCCGGCGTCCATGTCGCCCAGGTCCAAGATCTCATGGATCATGCGCTTCTCATCATCAAGCAGATCGTCGCTGTCCGCCACGAAATCCTTGATCTCGTCCTCAGCCGACAGGGCCTGGCGCTTCGGTGCGCCCAAAAAGCCGAAAATGCCCTTCAGTCCCTTTTTAACGTCGTCGTCTTCGTTTTTCCCGTTCATGCGCTAAAACCGCTCCTAGTGATAATTTCCTTTTGAGCTAGCCTACATGACATACAGCGCAATCGCCAGGAATTGCAGCACGCTTCCCGCCACAACCCACAAATGGAATATGGAGTGCATGTACGGGATCTTCTTCAATACGTAGAAGACGCATCCGACCGAGTAGCAAAGACCGCCTGCGACCAGCAGCCACAAACCCGCAGCAGGGATGGCCTGGATAAGCGCCGGCAGGAACCCCACGATAGACCAGCCCAGAGCAAGATAAAGCACCGCGGAAATCCAGCGCGGGCGGAAGACCCAGAACGCCTCGCAGGCAACGCCTATCACGGCGAGCACCCACACGAACGCGCATAGCACGATACCGTTCGAATCGGCAAGCGAGATCAAGCAGAACGGCGTGTACGAACCGGCGATGAACAGGTAGATGCAGCTATGGTCCAACACCTTGAACACGCGTTTCGCCTTGTCGACGGCCAACGCGTGATACAGCGTGGACATGGTGTATTCGAGCAGCATGGTAAGCGTGTACACCAGCGCGGCGAACAGCAGGATGCCGCCGCCGTGGCTTACCGCCTTCACCACGAGGATGGGGATGGCGGCGATGGCCAGAAGCGCGCCAACGCCGTGCGAGATGGAGTTGGCAATCTCCTCGCCCAGCGTGTATTCGCGCACGTTATGCTTCCTGTTCGCCTCGTTCGCCGAGGTTTGCGCAGGCTCATTGCGATGCGCTCGGGCCTCGCGCAGGTCGCGCGGCTTGAACTGGGACGGCGTCCAGGCATGGGGAGTAGCAGGCGCTGCGGGGGTTTCACCGGCGCCGAAAGGCATATCAGACGATGCGGGGTATGTCGTTTCAGTATCCATAGGCACCAGTTATACCACACACGCAGCATAACGGCTCCCGTATGCTGCGCGCCCGTAGCGAAGCGGCTGCGCAGCGGAAGCCAGCGTCTTGCAAGCGGCGTTATACTGGGAAACGGAACACCTGGCGCCAAGCGCCGCAGGACCTCGATATCAAGGAGCGCACATGCAGTACGACGAGCTGAAAGAGCACATCAAGCAAGCCATGAAGGCACACGACAAGGTACGCCTGTCCATCCTTCGCCAAGTGCACGGCGAGATCAAGAACATCGAGGTGAATGAGCGCCGCGACATCACCGAGCAAGACGTCGACGATATGACGAAACGCGTCATCAAGCAAACCAAGGAGACGCTGGAGGGATCCATCAAGGCCGGCAACAACCAGGAGCGCACCGACACGCTCACGGCCCAGGTGAAGATGCTCGAAGAGCTGCTTCCCCAGCAGCTGGCCGGCGAGCAGCTTTCCGCGCTCATCGATGCCGTGCTGTCCGAGACGGGCGCGACCACGAAGAAGGAGATGGGGCGCGTCATGGGCGAGCTCACCAAGCGCACCGGCGGCAACTTCGACAAGGCCGCTGCCGCGAAGGAGCTGCAAGGCAAGCTTGCCTAACGAAGCACCGGTAAGCGAATAGGGAAAATGCCGCTTGCAGCGCAGGCGGCGAAAGTGAACGGGGTCGAAGGCGAGCACCGCCTTCGACCCCGTTCACGTATGGTAGCTTCGACCCCGTTCCGCATTGGAGCATCGCAGCGCTCGATCGCCTTCGCGGCCACGTCAGCCGCGCCAGCTCCGTATCACGGCTTAGGGACGGCCGCCTTCTCGACAACAGCCAGCTCCGCAGCAGCCTTGATCGAAGCACTTGGCGGCCTTCTGCAGCCACCCCCCAGCTCAGCATCACGGCTTAGGGACGCTCGATCGTCTTCGCGGCGACCCCCGCCCTGCAGCAGCCCTGCGCTCGAAATGCTCTCGGCGGCCCTCTCTGGCGCAACCGGAGCCGAATGCCTTACTCGAAATGCTCGGCTGCTTTCTCAAGCTGCTCGATGATGTCGATGCTCTGCGGGCACATAGCTTCGCATGCGCCGCATTGGATGCAATCGCTCGCGCGGCCCGGCGCCGCCTGCCAGCTATATTGCTGCTTGGCGAACTCGGTGTTCTCCGTTTGAACCTCCAGGTTCAACAGGTTCATGATCTCGGGGATGGCAATCTGCTGCGGGCAATCTTTCACGCAGTAACGGCAATTGGTGCACGGCACCGTGGGCACGGAAGCCAGTACCTTGCAAGCCGCATCGAGCGCCTTCTGTTCCCTTGGGGAGAACGCGTCGCCGTGCTCGCGCCATTCGGCGACGTTTTGCCTTACCTGATCGGGCGTGGACATGCCGGAAAGCACCGTGAGAACGCCAGGCTGGTTGTAGCAGAAGCGATACGCCCATGACGCCTGGCTCAGATCGGGGCGCGCTTCCAGCAACGGTGCCGCAACGGCTGCCGGCAAATCGGCCAAACGTCCGCCACGCGCAGGCTCCATGATCACCACCGGCTTGCCGTGCTTGCGGGCAACCTCCATATTGCGGCGCGATTGCACCACGGGGCTTTCCCAATCCAGGTAGTTCACCTGCAGCTGGATGAAATCCACCTCGGGATGCTCGTCGAGCAGCTGATCGAGCGTCTCCGCTCCATCGTGCATGCTGAAGCCCACGTTGCGGATCCTGCCGGCGGCCTTCATCTCCTGCGCCCATTTCCACAAACCGAAATCATCGAACTTCTTCGTACGCTCGCCGCCCACGTTGTGCAGCAGATAATAATCCACATAGTCGGTGCCCAAGCGCTCAAGGGAGGTATCCAGGCAAGCCTTGGCGGTTTCGGCATTGGGCAGCGCCCAGGCAAGGCACTTCGTGGCAATGGTGAAGCTATCGCGTGGATAGCGCTCCACCAGAGCCTCGCGCAACGCTACCTCGGAGTGCCCGTCATGGTAGACGAAAGCGGTATCGAAATACGTGCCGCCGGCATCCATGAACAGGTCGACCATCTCCTTGACCTGATCGATGTCGATGGCGGTGACGTCCTTGGGGTCGGTCAGCGGAAAGCGCATGCAGCCGAAGCCGAGCTTCGGCACGGTATTGCTGTTTGCGGTCATCGAATGCTCCTCTCGTTACATTCGATGGTAAAGGCTAGAGCGCACTTCAGGTCAAGGGCGGTTTCAAACAACGGCGAAAACCATCGCTCCCGCAAATAGCCGCCGGTTACGAGCTCCAGACAAAGCTCCGCGGGCCGCAGCGGCAACCATCGCAGGCGCAACAAGCCGCAACGAGAACAATCGCATCCTCGAACAGCACCGCCGACCGCAAGCCCCAAATCGCACATCATCGTAAGCCGCAGCAAATCGTCGCAAACAGCATCTCAAATAGCGAATTCCGAACCAAATGCGCCGCAAGCCACAGCAAGACCGCAGTGTGCGCGAAAGGCTACCTCTCGCGCACCTCGTCCTCGTCCCAAACCAGCGTGGTGATGCTGTGCCCCGCCGCCTTGCACTCCGCCGTAAACACCCCCTCCGACACCAGGAACTTTCGCGGCCTGGCATGACGGTTGAGCACCACCAGCGCACGCGACCCATCGGGATGCAGGAAGCCCACGGTCTCCAAGTCATCGGTATACCGGGACGTCAGGAAGCGACGCGACCCCACCGGCGCAAAGCGGGAGAAGTGCGCCATATAGAAGAACGACCGGTTTGCCACCAGCTCGCGCCTGTCGCGGTCGTACATCAACGGCGCCTCGCAGAAGTTGCGGGCATGGTTCGGCCCGCCCTTCTCATTGAGCAGCAGATTCCAATCGATGAATCCGGCAGCGCCTGCGTTCAAGCTGCCTATGACGGCATGCGCATACTGCTCGGCCTTGCGTTCCTGCGTGGCCTTGCGATCCTCGCCGCGTGTGTATTCCACGCAGCCTTCGGTGAACAGCAGCTCCTTGTCGGGCCAGCGTCGCGCCACTTCGTCCACCTGCTCGAAATGATCGCCCGCATACCAATGGAACGCCACGCCCGCGAAAGCGTCGGAGGCAACCGTGCCCTCGGCTCGCCAGCCGGCGGCGGCAAGCGGCAGCTTCCCCGCCTGATTCACCGGCGCTCCAAAGGTAGATTGAACGCGCGACAATATCTTGTCGGTGTTGTGATCCCATGCGAACAGCTTCACATCGCCATGCCCCGACGCGTCCAACGCCGGACGCAGATACGCCGCCGCAAATTGAGCTTCCTCTTCCGCGCTGAACAGGCACGAATCCCACGCCTGGCTTGCCATGGGCTCGTTTTGCACGCTCATACGGCTTATGCGCACGCCTTCGCGAGCATACGCGTCCACATATTTCGCCAGCACCTCGGCCCATGCCTCATACTGCGAACGACGCAGCTTTCCCCCACCGTTCATGCGTCGATTGGTCTTCATGAACGCCGGCGGGCTCCAGGGACTTGCGAACAACTGCAGTTGCGGGTTCACCGCAAGCCCGCACTTGACGAACGGAAGTAGCAGCTGCCTATCGCGGCTAATGGTGAACGACCGCAAGCTTGAATCGAATGGCCGCACATACGAATAGTTGCTCAACGCGAAGTCGCAGCTCTGGATATGCGTGCGGCATAAGCTATACGCATTTCCGCCGGCGGCAGGATCGCCATCCTTCGCTCCCCCGAAGCACAGCAACAGAAAGCGGTCCTGCAACTCCGGCGGCATGAGGGCGAACACGTTCGCCGCTGCCTCCGTGAACGCACCGCCGAACCCCGATATACGTTGATACGCCACATCGGGACGGCAGGTGATCAAATGGAGTTCAGCATCCGGATTGCGCGTGAATCCCAGCTCATCCTGGGATAGCGTGTTGTTCGCATCGGTGACGTAGCGCTTCATGATGACTACCCTTCAGGCTCCAAGGCGCCCGCCAGCACCTGCATGCGGGCCTCGACCTCCTCGATGATACGGCTGCAATCCTTCAGCTCGCTGCTGGCATCGATGCCTTGCACCTCGCTGACGGCCTTGTACTTCAAATCGTGCTCCAAGCTTGCCCAGAAGTCCATGGCCAGCGTTCTCAGCTGGATTTCCACGGGAATGGACTCCTTCTTATCCATGAAGAACACGGGGATGCGCGCGATGACGTGCAGGCTGCGATACCCGTTCGGCTTCGGCGAGGCGATGTAATCCTTCACCTTCACGATCTCAAGATCATCCTGGCGATTGAGCAGCTCGAATAGGCTGTACACATCCTGGATATAGGGGCAGATGACGCGAATGCCGGCGATATCGAGAATGTAACGCTCCATGTTCTCAAGCGTCGCCTCGTACCCGTAGCGCCCGATCTTCTCGTATATGCTCGCAGGAGTCTTCAGGCGGCTTTCGATATGGTGGATGGGATTGCGATGCTTCTTCAGGTTCAGATCCTGGTCCAAGATTTCCAGGCGAACCTGCATCTCCCTCATGGCGGCCCGATACTTCTGCATGATCGACTGGGTCTCCACGCTAGCCTGATGCAGCTTCTCCATGCTCTCGGAGGTCATATGCAGATTCCCGTTCATATCGAACGCCGAAAGGTCGGGCACGTTCGGAACAGGCAGCTGCTTTGCGGCGCTGTCCTCCACCGTACGCCCCTGCAGCCTTTCCGCAGCTTCAATCGAGGGTTCACCGGTCGTACTCATCGGCTTGCTCCTTCTCCGCACCTTACCGATGCGGCGTAATCGCGATTCACGCAGTTCGCGCATTGAAAATACGCGCCGCAGGCCTAACGGCTTACGGCGCGTGCTGTCGATTGAGATTATGGTACCGCACGGGAAGCCAGGTTTACAGAGCGGCAAGGGCTTTCTTACCATCCTGTTACCACGGCCAATTTCCGTTCCGGCAATCGCGCCGCGCGAGGGGGAATCGGGGAGGTTCCCCCGCGAAGTCGGTCGCCGCGGCCAGCTTCCCGTTCCAGCGATAGCGCCTACTTGCGCAAATCGGCCTTCGCCTGCTCCCACAAGCGGCTCTGCTCCTCGCAGGTCATATCCTCAAGGCGTACGCCCTGCTCAAACGCCGACTGCTCCATGGCAGACCAGCGCGTACGGAACTTGCGGCAGCTTGCCCGCAGCGCGTTCTCGGAGTTCACGCCCATACGACGAGCAACGTTGACCAGGCTGAACAGCACATCGCCTAGCTCCTCCTCCACATGGGCAATTGCCTCAGGGTCGCCTTCGACCTTGCCATTTGCCGCCTTCGGGGCCTGGTCGTACGCCTCGTTCAGCTCATCGATCTCGCTTCGAACCTGACCCCAAACATCTTCGAGCGTTTCCCATTCGAATCCGGCCGCAGCCGCCTTGCGCGATATCTTCTGCGCCTGCATCAGAGCCGGAAAGCTCACCGGCACACCATCCAGCAACCCAGCCGGCGGTTCGCCTCCGCTTTCCTCACCAGCCTGGTCGGCCGCCTGCTTTTCCCGAAGCTTCACCTTGTCCCATAGGTTCAACACCTCGGATGCGCCAGCTGCCGCCTCATCCCCGAACACGTGCGGATGGCGCCTGACCATCTTGGCATCCACGTCCGCCGCAACATCCTCGATATCGAACTCGCCCGCATCGGCCGCAATCTGACTTTGCAGCACCACCTGCAACAGCACATCGCCAAGCTCCTCGCGCATATGGGCAACGTCGCCCGCCTCGATGGCATCGACCGCTTCGTAGGCTTCCTCGATCATGTTATGAGCAATGGACGAGTGCGTCTGCTCGCGATCCCATGGGCAGCCATCAGGCGCGCGAAGCGCCGATATCGTAGCTACGAACTGATCGAACGCGGGGTGCTGCTCGGGATGCGCTGCCCGCTCAAGCGCATTCTCATGTTGCGATGCCGACATACCATGCTCCTTTGTCGAGTTATCTTTATTGGAAAGTATACCCTTCAACACAACGAAGCCGCCAAACCTCAGAGACAGAGTCCTCATTCACGAGGTGAAGCTTTCACGATTTGCCAAGGAGCCAAAACCGGCTTTTCTGCCACGGAACGAGAACTGCACTTTTCCGAGCGGAGCCTTGATTTCGCTAAGCATTGCGTTTATATGCCATGGTACAAGAACCGCACTTTTCCTTAACGAAAAGAAACTGGAGCTTTGTTTTGTCGCGCAACAGCCCGCAATCTACCCTTACAGAGCCGATCGCACATCCCTGATACTTGCGGCATAAATTCGCCCCATGGATTGAAACGGCAGAACTCAGAAGCGTGCGCTTTTCTAGATTTGACCCTCGTTGCCGCAGGACATGAACGAAACCAACAAGCACCGCAGCCTCTCCCCCGCTTGCCCGTCCGCCGGCCTATTCATCTGCACCCTTGGCTTGGCGTCTTGTTTCCCCATCGCCCTCCGTCAACCCACTGTCTTGGTTACACGCCAAGCTGCAGGTTCCGCGCACATGCTGCGCATCGATGCTGCCATCGGGTATCATTGACCCTAAGCAACACCGAACAGGAAGAACGGCTCATGATCATCAACGTCAGCACTATAGACGACCCCCGCCTTGACGCATACGCGCGCCTGACGGAGGTGCAATTGCGAAACAAGCTCGAACCCGAAAAGGGCATGTTCATCGCCGAGTCGTCGAAGGTGATCGAGCGCGCCGTCGCAGGCGGCATGCAACCGCTGTCGCTGCTGATGGAGGAGAAGTTCCTTCCCGGCATGCAACCCATCATCGAGCAAATCGGGCAACGCTACCCTGATATCGACCTACCAGTGTTCATTCTTCCTCACGGTCAGCTCAAACAACTGACCGGCTTCGAGCTCACACGCGGCGCACTCGGCGCCTTCCGCCGCCCAATCGCTGCAAGCGTTGAGGAGGTTTGCCACAACGCACGACGAGTAGCCGTACTCGAGGACATCACGAACCACACCAATGTCGGAGCCATCTTCCGCAGTGCGGCCGCACTTGGAATCGACGCAGTGCTCGTTACGCAAGCTTGCTACGATCCGCTCTATCGCCGAGCAGTCCGCGTATCCATGGGAACCGTGTTCCAGATTCCCTGGGCCCGTATCGGCGCAGATTCCGGAGCCACGGGAGCCGGCTCATGGGCCCACGACGGCATTCCGCTGCTGCACAGCCTGGGGTTCAAAACCGCCGCTTTGGCACTGTCGGACGATTCTGTTTCAATCGACGATCCCCAACTTGCAAGCGAAGAGCGCCTAGCCCTGGTATTAGGAACCGAAGGCGACGGCTTAGCCTCCAGCACCATCGCAAATTGCGACTACACCGTGCGTATCCCCATGGCCCACCGAGTTGACAGCCTCAACGTAGCAGCAGCAAGCGCCGTTGCCTTCTGGGAACTGAGAGCAAAGTAGCAAATCGCTGCTTTTCCGATCCTTGAGACAAGCGGCCCAAAGTTCAAATGCAGGAACAGCCGACATGCGACGAAATGCGACCACCGATTGATCGTTTCGCGACGCCGGCGGCACGCATAGACAAATTCATCCGCTGAATAAAATTGGCCGCCAGCGAACACTCGCAAGCGGCCAATCAAATCGGTCGACGTTTGACTTCACGCTATTTCACAACCAGCACAGGTACCTTTGCACCGGCAAGCACTTTGTGGCTAACGCTGCCCGTATACTCCTTCAGACCGGAAAGACCCCTGTTGCCGATAACGATCATGTCGTATTCACGCTGATCGGCAAGTCGAAGGATCTCACTAGCGGGATTCGTGCCCGTCAACAAGAGAGAATCCGTACGAGATGCGACATCATCACCCATATCACTAGCGGCAGCAGCCAACAAATCTTCGCCATCGGAAATCATCAGGTCCAAAATACTTTGGAAACTAGCCATTTGATCAGAGTTCAACATGGGAATCGGCACAACATAGACAAGATCGATGTGGGCATTCGGATTAGCAGCAGCCAACTCCGATGCAGTCTTAAGCGCCTTCTTCGAACCCTCAGACTCATCAAATGCAACGAGCATCTTATCAACAGCCATAACAGATCTCCTCCCTTGCAGCCCAAATGAGCAGGTCGCAGAATCGCGATCAATCACTCTAATCCCTGATTTGAAGTATAGTCGACTTACCCTCCACGGTTCATGCACAATTCGGTAACAGCAGGCGCAGCATCCTAACCTTGCTCAAAACCGGCCACAAATCCGGAGTGAATCTCACATCTTGCTAGGCATTAGCGTCTCCAAAACGCAAATAGACTCCGCGAGGGTAACAGCCCTCAGCGCACCCTGGGGCCGAGCCCGTGAACCATGCCGAGGCCTCACGACGCATAAACCTGCCGGCATCGCGCGCAACGCCACTC
>NZ_HE611019.1 GCF_000236865.1 Senegalimassilia anaerobia JC110
TGCCCTTGCCTCAGGGCGGGGATGTATATTACGCATAGTCCGGAGGCTGCGCAAGGGGTAATTTTTCAATTCCTTTACGCTTCATATTTCCCCCACATCGTATATCTGGGGCTCTGAGAGCTTTGGATATTGCTCCTGCTTATACACCCCGGTAATCCTTACTCGGACCTGATGCTTCGTTGATATAGATAGCAGGCGATCGAGCACAGCTGCCCGCCGGAACCCGCCCTGCTCTCCGTCACGTTACATGCAGTACTTCCGTTTGACTCGTTCTAGCTTCCGTTTCCAAGGTAAATATAGTGCTGTTGGAAAGAGCGTGGTTGCTATGCCGTGGATGAGGTCGAGGGGGAATCTCGCTGCGTAGGCTGCTAGCATGGTCTGCCATGTAATGGGATGCACGAATCCTATGACGTACCATCCGTTTAGCAACAAGCCGTAAAGCATTGCCGACAGGAAGCCCCATATAAGGAGAACGGGCTTTTTGTCGAACCATTCATGCGGCGCCGCTATTCCGAAGATGTAGCCGATGAGGCCCCAGGTGTACATCTGCCAGGGAGTCCAAGCGCCTTGACCGAAGAAGAAATTGCTTACAAGCGCCGCAAGCGCGCCTACCATGAAGCCGCTTTGCCGGCCGAACGTCGCGCCTGCGATGATGCAGGTGGCGCTGACCGGCTTGAAATCAGGGATGGGCGCAAAGATGATCCGACCCGCTGCGGCAAGCGCGGCGAGAACGACCGTGGGCATGATTTGCCTAAGCGCCGGTTTCGAACGCTCAAAATTGAGGAAGAACGCGGCGATTGCCGCTACAGCCACGACGAACGTCAGCAATGCCGCCTGCTGATAATCGCACGTCGGGCGATAAAAGAGGTTATCGGCGAAGAACTCGGGCGCGGGCTGCGTTGCGGCGGACTCACCGTCGAACAGCATGGTGGCCTCGTCGGCGACGAGAGCCGCAAACGGAAGATCATGCGTTGCCATGACTACCGTGACACCTGCACACGCTTGCCCCTGAATCGCTTTCGCCACCTGGCATTTTGTTTGCGGGTCGAGACCTTTCGTGGGTTCGTCGAGCAGCAAAAGCGACAGGCGAAGGGCAAGCGCGCTGGCCAGGGTGACGATTTGGCGCTGGCCGCCCGATAGATTGTAGGGATGGTTCGATAGGCGCTCGGCGAGGCCGAACGCCTGAGCGATAACGTCGACATCTGCGTCAGCGTATCCGCAGGCGTGCTGCCATTCGGCAAGCTCCTCTTGCACGGTGTCGCACACGAACAGCCCTTTGGGGTCTTGCGGCAAGAGAGCCTGACGTTGAGCAAGCATGTTGACGCATGCACCGCGATCGAGCTTTTGCACGCCGGCGATCACGCGAAGCAAGGTCGACTTCCCGCACCCGTTTCCGCCGATGAGCGCATGGATGGACCCTTGCGCAACGCGCAAGTCGAAACCGCGAAGCACCCAATCGGACGTTCTTTCGTATCTGCAATAGGCGTCGGAGACGGTTATGCATGCAGGCGCATCGGCATTGCGAGATGGGCAGGGCCGTGGGATAAGGGGCTGCGCATCGAACTCGCTTAGCGCGATCGGACGTAAGCGGCCGCCGTCCATGCAGACCGCTTCGGTGGCGTATTCGGCCATGGCTTCGGGGTTGTGGGTGGATACGACCACGGTGATGCCGAGTTCCCGGTTGATGCGGAACAGAGCATGCAGAAACGTCTTCTCCGCAACCGGGTCGAGCTGTGGGGTCGGCTCGTCGAGCAGCAAAAGCGACGGGCGAAGGGCAAGCGCGCTGGCCAGGGTGACGATTTGGCGCTGGCCGCCCGACAACTCGGAGACCTGACGGCGGAACCGGGGTTCGATGCCGAAGAAGTGGGCGACTTCAGCAACGCGGCGGCGCATCACATCTTGCGGCGTGCCGAGGTTTTCAAGGCCAAAGGCGACTTCGTGCCAAACGATGTCGCACACGATCTGGTTCTCGGGGTTTTGCGACACGTAGCCGACGAGCGATGCGGATTGCCGATCATCGAGCCGGCTTGCAGGCTGGCCGAACACGGCAAGTTCACCGGTGCATTCGCCATGCGGGGCGATCGAGGGTTTGCAGTTGCGCAAAAGCGTGGTTTTGCCGCTATCGGTCGCGCCGACAAGCAGCTGGAACGCCCCCTGGGGGACGCGCCAATCGATCGGGCCGATCGAGGCGCGCGGTGCTTAAGAATCTTCCGATGGCGGGTAGGCGAATTCGAACGACTTCGCCTCGATCGCTGACGAGCCGGAAATGGAAGCGCCGGTCGCGCACAGGGCGTCGTGCACCGTGGAGCCTTGAGGGAGCACGACCGCGGAGCCATAAGAGAAGCCTCCCAGGCCATAGCTTTGCGCGCGCGAGCTATCGATGCTGATGTAAACGGAAATCGTGCTGGGCGCCGGCGCAGGGGCGGGTTCGGGTTCGGGCTCCTGATATGCAGGCGCAGAACCAGAGGAAGAGGCAGAGCCAGAGTTTTCGGATGCATTAGACGCTGCCGAACCGGATGCCCCAGACCCCCCGGAAGAGGCGTCCGATTGAGAAGCCTGCTCGGACGAAGAACCCTCCGATTGCTCCTGCGACGAATCTGTTGACGAGTTTTCGTCCTTTGCTTTCCCGTCTTCCGCGGAGGATGCCTTGTCCCCACCATCCTGGGAATTGTCGGGCTGACCGGACGTAGATTGCTTGACGCTAGTAGAGGAAGCGCTTGCAGATTGCTCCTGCGCTTGCTGCTGCGCAACCTGCTCGTCGGGTTGCGCAGAACCGAACAGGCCCGTTGCGTAGCCTATGCCGGCAAATACGGCGACGAGCGCGACGGCGCATGCCGCGATGGCCCCGATGGTACGTGAGGTCAGCTGTCGTTTCTTCGGCTGCGCGGCGAACGCGTCACCAGCTTCGCTTTCAGTATGGTTTTGTTCAGTGACGCCGGGCGCAATGCGCGTGTCGGCAGGCTTATCGCCCGCCGACACGGTAGCATCTTGCGCGCCGAGGTCCTTCTCTTCGGTACCTTGGTCGCTCATAAGGTGAACCTCGAGTTACGCGAGCGTGCGGAAACGACGGACGCGACGAACCGCGACGGCGCCGGACGCAAGAGCGCACAGAGCGATAGCGGTAGCTGCAGCGGTTGCAGCATCGTCACCCGTTTGGGCGAGCGGCTTGGCGTCGGAATCGGAATTAGAACCGGAATCCTGATTGGAGCCAGAATTCGAGTCGTCCTTCGTTACCTGTTTGAACGTGTAGACGGAGTAGGCGCCATCAGCCTGGCGAGCACCCTCATGAGCCGCAAAAGCCATGAGCACGACTGCGGAAGTTGCGGACTCGTTGTAGCTGGAGGAATCCAAGTAACCCGTAAGGTCCTTATCGGCAACGGACGTCAGATAGCCAAGCGGCGTAGAGCCGTTGCTCGTGGTCAGGCGGCTGTCGGAAGCGCAATTATAGCCAAGCGCCTCAAGGGCAGCGACGACGTTTGCCGTTGCGTCGAGGTTTGCCTCGCGATACTGCGCGCTGTAAGCGAAGCTACCGTCCTCGTTATCCATGCTCAACAGCGCAGATTCGGCCTTCTTGATAGCCGCTGCGGCGCCGGAGTGGAACGATTGGTACGGCAGGAGCGCGAGAATCGCTTGCGCAGTAGTCTGCGTATCGCAGCCATACGTAAGGGATCCGAACAGGCCCTTGTCGTCTGCGTTGGCGAGAATGAGATCGATGAGGGCGGACGGCGCCATGGCGGAATCGCCCTGTTTATAGGAGCCGTACTGGTATACGGGCAGGATGCATACCGCGTCGCACACGCTCATGCTTTCGGGCTTTTCAAGCGCTTCCATTTCTGCAACCAGGTTGCGCACGGTGCCGTTGTCGTTAACCTTCGTGCAATCGATGCCGGCGGCGGTGAGAGCCATGATGTACTTGCCCATGCGACCGGCGGTCATGAGGTCATCCTTGTTGAGGTTAGCCAGGATGGCGGCGGCGTCGATGGAT
Organism: Senegalimassilia anaerobia JC110; assembly: GCF_000236865.1. GTDB lineage: Bacteria > Actinomycetota > Coriobacteriia > Coriobacteriales > Eggerthellaceae > Senegalimassilia > Senegalimassilia anaerobia. The sequence goes on from NZ_HE611019.1 coordinate 3,986, forward strand.
GCACCCTTGCCGAAGGAGTTCAATGCGATAGCCGCGTAGAACGTGTTGTTGTCGATAGCGTGATCTTTGCCGTTGATCGCGAAGCGGGCAGAAAGGTTTGCGATGAGGGTCTCAGCCTTTGCAGCATCATACTTGTTGGAGTTGGCCGCAGAGGGCTTGCCCTGATTAGTGGAACCAGACTGACCAGGCTTGGAGGGAGCGACGCCTTCAGCCTTGCCCTTCAGGACAGCCCACTCGTCGGCAAAGGGCCGCGGTTGACCACGAGGTCGGTGAACGCGAACTGGAAAGCGTCGCCGGCGGCCAGCTTGTCGCCGGCCTGGCAGGCCGCGCCGGATGCATAGGAGCCGTTCTTGAAGTTTGCCCAATACGATGCGGCGCCGGTCGGGTCGGAGACCACGGTGTCGTCGGGCATCATCACCGATGCCAGGTATTCGCCATACCCGTAGGGGTTGGAGAACTCGTAGTCCTTGATGTCACCGGCGGCCTTGGCTGCGGCGAACAGGTCGGCAAGCGTCTGGCCCTCCGTGAAGGAGTAGGCCTTGCTCACGAGGACGTTCGGGCCGGAGTAGCCGAAGCCGTTCACGATGGTGAGGGTAACGGTAGGCTGCTCGACGGCCTGCGGCGCGCTGGAGCCACCTGTCTCCCCCGCTTCTTCCGCCCAAGCTGCGTGGGGGGTCAGCCCCATGCAGAGGACGAGCGCCATGAGCAGCGCGATCGCTTTTTGCGCGAGCGTTGCCGGCATTTGCGCAGTTGTTGCTTTCACTGTCTTTCTTCTCCTTTCCTTTTCCCGCATGCGTTTTTGCACGCAGATGCGCGGGATTGGGCTCGCGCTCCCGCAGAAGACAGACAGCGAAGGTTTGCCGCAGATAACGATCCGGCGGAGTTGCTTTGCTACGCAATAAAGCCTCGATCGAGGGCGCGTTCGCGGAGAGACGCCGCTTGCGCATGCACGCTTCCTGGCAGGTGTTCTGGCTGGGCGGCAGCTTCGCTGTCGCGTCACAGTGGCGGCTCCGTGCGGGATTTGCACCCGGCTTCCCCTGTTCAGGACGTCTTCTTCTTGCGTGCGACGGTATAACGCGCGAAGCTTTGGCACGCGATAGCCGCAGGAAATAGGCAGAAGCGAGGTGGAGGCAGCGCCTATAATTATGCGGGAACAGATGACGTTGCCGCAGCATATGATCAGGAGCGCGAATATGGGCGAGTTTAATGACAAGGTATACGAAACGGTGCGGCGGGTGCCGCGCGGGAAGGTTGTTTCGTATGGACAGGTGGCACGGCTGATCGGGCAGCCTCGCAAGGCGCGGTTCGTCGGGTATGCCATGCATGGGAATCCCGATCCGTGGGATTGCGCGGCTCAGACGGGAATCCCTTGCCATCGCGTGGTGTTCAAGGACGGTTCGCTTGCGCCGGGTTTTGCATTTGGCGGGCCTGACGAACAACGGGCAAGGCTTGCCGCGGAGGGCGTGACGTTTTTGGACGATGGGCGCGTCGACATGCGGGCTTGCCAGTGGAATGGCAGGGACGCTGGGGGCGCGGACGGCGGCGCGGCGGCCGATGGGCCGACCGCGCCGCCGATCGATTTCGATTGGGCCGCTGAGCTGGGCGAATAAACGATTGGTTTTAAGGCGGCTTTCGTAGCGGCTCCCCTATTCGGGCCGCAGGCTTTCCACCAGGGCACTGGCAACGCGCAGGCCGTCGCAGGCTGCGGACATGATGCCGCCTGCATAGCCCGCACCTTCGCCGCAAGGGTAAAGGCCGGTTTCGGGCTCGAGAGCGGCAACGTCGGCGGGTTGCCTGTTGGCGGCTGCTGAGGATTCCGGGGCCGCCTGAGTCTTGGCCTGGGCCTGGTCCTGCGCACCGCCCGAAGTGGGCTCCGGGACCAGCTGCGCCGGGCTCAAGACTTCGTCCTGCACACAGCCCGAAACAGGCGCCGCGGCCAGCTGGGCCTGCATATTCTTGCCGCGCACGATGCGCACGGGGCTTGAGCTGCGGGTTTCCACACCGGTGAGCACCGCCTGCGGATCGGCGAAGCCGTGCAAGCGACGATCGAGCTGCGGAAGGGCCTGCTCCATGGCGCGCGCCACGAACGGAGGGAGGCACTCGTGCAGGTCGCACCATGCGACGCCGCGCGCGTAGGTGGGCTTCACCTGCTTGCTCGGGCCGCCGGCGCGATGCGCCAAGAAGTCGCCGACGGTTTGCGCGGGCGCCTGATACGGTTCGCCGCCGGCGGCGATGGCGGTTCGGTAGGCCGCCTGCTCCATCTCACGCTGCAGCTTGATGCCCGCAAGCGGGTCTTCGCCGTCGAAATCCTCGGGGCCCACGCCGACCAGCAGCGCGCTGTTGGCGTTTTGCCCATCGCGCGCGAAGCGGCTCATGCCGTTGACCACCACGCCTTCCGGCTCGCTGGCGGCGCACACCACTTCCCCACCTGGGCACATGCAGAACGTGTACACGCCGCGGCCCTGTTCTTCGCCTTTTTGCGGACGCAAATGCATCGACAGCTTGTAATCGGCAGCTCCGAGCGCCGGATGGTCGGCGGCCTTCCCGTACTGCGAGCAGTTGATGAGCTGCTGAGGATGCTCGATGCGCACGCCTACGGAGAACGGCTTCTGCTCCATGTGCACGCCCGCGTCGCGCACGAGCTCGAACGTGTCGCGGGCAGAATGACCGCACGCCAGCACAACGCGGCTTGCGGGAATCAGCTCGGCAGTGATTTCGATTTGGGCGGCTTCGGGTTTGCCGACCCCGGATTGAGGGGTTTCCAATTGGGCTGTCTCAGACTGAAGGACTTCGGCTTGGCTGATCTCGGGTTTTGCGGACGCCGGCTTAAGGGCTTCTGCCTGAACAACTTCTGTCTGCCGGCCCTCAGCTTGAGCGGATTCCGGACAGTTAGTGCTACGTCCCCGAAGTGTCTGGGTGGGTTGAGTGTGGGTTATCTCGGCTTGGGTTAGGCGGCCGTTTTCGAAATGCAGGGCCGTGAGCTGGGTGTTGAAGCGCACTTCGCCGCCGGCTTGCTCGATCTGCTTGCGGATGTTGCGCACGATGTCTACGAGCAGGTCGGTGCCGATGTGGGGTTTTGCCTGCCACAGGATCTCCTCGGGCGCGCCCGCTTCCACGAACAGATGCAGGACGTGCTGCGCCCAGGGGCTTTTGATGTTCGTGGTCAGCTTGCCGTCCGAGAACGTTCCCGCCCCGCCTTCGCCGTACTGGATATTGGTGTGCGGGTCGAGCGGCTCGCCGGCGTTGAAGGCGTCGACCGCCGCCATGCGCTCGTCGACCGCCGCACCGCGCTCGACCACGAGCGGGCGCAAACCGGCACGCGCCAGGTAGAGCGCGCAAAACAGGCCGGCCGGGCCGGTGCCCACCACGATGGGGCGCGGCTCGTTTTGCGCCTGAGGGGAATCGCCGACCTGTGGGACCCGCAGCGGCTCGTAGGGGCGATGCGCCTTCACGTTCGCGGCGCCTTTGCGGTGCGCGGCGGCCTCGATGGCCGCAGCTTCGGCCTGGGCTCCGCCCGCCAGCTCCACGCCAAGCGTTGCCACGAAGTGCACGTCGTGCTTTTTGCGCGCGTCGACGCTGCGCTTGAGCAGGCGGATCTCGGCGATATCGCTCGGCGCGACGTTAAGCGCTCGGGCCGCGGCGCGGCGCACGAGCTTTGCAGCTTGCTTGCCTTCGAGCCCGGCATCGAGCGGAAGGGCGAGGTTTGAGATCTCAAGCATGGTTTCCTCCGGGCTATCGATTGCGGTGACGGGCATTGCGGGAGGCGTTGCCGCCACGCTGGTTGCGGGATTTGTCGCGTTCGTCCCGATGGGGATGATGCGGGCGGCGCAAGTGATGCGGCTTGCCTGCGCGAGAAGAAGAGCAGGAGCCGCCGGCGTGGGCGGTTGCTTGCGGACCGTCCGAGCGCGATGCGACCGGCAAGCGAGAATCGCGGCCCGAGGAAGGGTTCACATCATCGGTGTAAAACGGTGACCGCTTATTACTCGACCTCTTCCTAGCATCTTCACAAGAGCCATCGCACTCAACGCCTTCCCCGCTTGATACGCGATCAGCTGCTGCGCGACCGGCGAGCATACCGCTTAACCAGGCCCAATGCAGATTGAATCCACCGCAGGGCGCGTCGACGTCGAGCGCCTCGCCCGTGACGAACAGGCCCGGCACATCGAGTGCCTCGCAGGTTGCGGGGCTGAACCGCTCCACAGGGAAGCCGCCGCGGCGCACCTGGCACTGACGCTCGTCGCCGATGCCCTCCACCGTCAGACGCATGCCTTTGAGCATGTCGCAAAGCTGGGGAACCATCTCTTGTGTAAACCGGTCACCGGTCCGCAAGCCGACCTGTCGCAGCGCCGCGGCGGACACCGCAGGCAGCAGCAAGCCCTCAAGGAAGCGATCGAGCGTAAGCGGACCGCCCAGCAGCTTCCGCATCCGCTTGCGGCGCGTCATCATGAAGCGCTCCATGTCCTGCGGGGGGATATCGGGCAGGAAGTCGACGACCAGGTCGTCGCCGGGCTGCGCAAAACGCGACAGGTTGAACACCGACACGCCGGAGACCCCGTAGTCGCGGAACAGCAGCTCACCGCGCTCGCTTGCGATACGATGCCCGCCGCGCCCGAGATGCACAGTCCCGCGTACGCGGATGTTGTTGAGCTGCCGTGTGAGCTTCGCGCTTCGCGCATCTACGCGCAAAGGCCCCAACACGGGTTGCATGTCCGAGCACGCCAAGGGTTCCGGAAGCTGAATGCCGCTTGCCGCGCGCCCGCCGACGGCCACGATAACCGCCGCCGCATGCGCTATCGTCTTGTCGGCGAAGCGTATGTTGAAACAGCCCGCGCCGCCCGGGGCCGGCGCGTCAACGCGCGAGGCGAGCTTGTCGGTTTGCACATCGACGCCCAGCTCGGCGGCGGCGGATCGCAGCACGTCCAGCACGCTGGTGGCTTTGTTCGCCATGGGGTACAAGCGGCCCTCCGACTCCTCGCGCGTCACGAGCCCCATGTCAGCGAAGCGCTCGAGCACGGGGTTCGCCTCAAGGGTTCGCATACTGGTTGCGCCTCGTTCCGCGGCGTAAGCGCTTTGCAGGTGCATAAGCGCCTGCCCCACAAAGGCCTGATTGCGATACGCGTCAGCGCTGATGCAGGCGTTTGAGATGTTGCAGCGGCCGTTGCCGGTTGCCAGGATGGAGCGCCCGATGCGCTCAGGGTCGGCCTCGAACAGGGCCACGTGCGCCACAGCGCCCGCTTGGCGCAGCGCAAGCGATGCCTCCACAGCCGCCATCAGGCCCGATGCGCCGCCGCCTATGATTGCGATAGTTTCCATACCCGCCATTATAAAGCGAAGCCCACACCGCAACGCCGGGCAAGCGCCCGCTTCAAGGGATGCCCGCATTGCACGCGCGTGCGCCCTCACGCGCCGCGCAAAAGCCGCCTGAACGCAACAAAGCCGGCCGCAAAAGCGACCGGCTTGCAAGGCATTCCTAACATGAACAGGGTCCTATCCCCTGTTCACGCGCAGGACCACTCCCCTATGCCTTCTTGCGGGTGAAGACGCTTTTCTCGGGCAGCTCGTGGATGTCCGCACGCAGCTCCTCGTCGATGTTGCCGTCGTAGACGTAATGCTGCGTCTCCTTGCCCACCATGCCGGCGCACAGCAGCACCATAAGGATGTTGGGCAACGCCATGAGCGCGTTGGAGATATCGGTTGCCGTCCAGGCAACATCGCCGACGCCCACGCCGCCCAAAAAGCCCATGCAGATGTAGAAGCCCAGGTACAGCGGCACCCAGCGGCGGCCGAACAGGTACAGGGTGACGCGCTCGCCGTAGTAGCTCCAGCCGATGATGGTGGAATAGGCGAAGCACAGGATGCCCAGCATGAGGATGGGCGCGCCCACATAGGGGATGGTGGCGAACACGGCGTTGGCGAGCGTGGCGCCGTTGGTAACGCCGGCATCCTGGATGAGCGTGGGATGGGCGCACAGCGACGAGACGATGACCAAGGCGGTCACGAAGCAGATGACCACCGTGCACCAAAACGGGCCGGTCATGGACACGAGCGCCTGGCGCGCAGGGTTTTTCGACTCGGCGGCGGCGCTGATAAGCGGGGCCGTGCCCAGGCCCGCCTCGTTGGAGAACAGGCCGCGCGCGCAGCCGAACTGCAGCGCCACGATGATGCCGCTGCCCACCGCACCGCCGAATGCCGCGCGAGGGGTGAAGGCGCATTCGAAGATCAACCTGAACGACTCGCCTATGAACGCCCAGTTGCAAACGAGGATATAGGCGCAGCCCAAGATGTACGCGACGCCCATGATGGGCACGAGCTTCTCGCAGATGTTGGAAATGGTTCCCAAGCCGCCCATGATGATGAGCAGGGCGCTACCGCACACGATTGCGGCGACGATCCAGGGCTCTACGCCGAAGTTCGCCTGCGCAACCGAGGTGATGGCGCTGGTCTGCACGGCCGATCCAACTCCGAAGATGGTGAGGCACGCCATGACGGCGAACCAGATGGCCATGAACTTCGCCCACCACGGCACGGTGCCGTCGGGACGCTTGTAGCGCTGCTCCCACACATGCATGGCGCCGCCCATCATGTGGCCCTGGCGATCCTTCACGCGGTACTTCATAGCAGCGTAAACCTCGGTGTACTTCGTTGCCATGCCCAGGATGCCGGTAAGCCACATCCACAGCACCGCGCCCGGGCCGCCGGAGAGCACCGCCGTGGCCACGCCGACGATGGAGCCCGTTCCCAGCGTGGAGGCGAGCGAAGTGGCCATGGCGCCGAAGTTGCTGACGTCGCCTTGGGCGCCGTTGTCCTTCGTGATGGAAAGCTTGAGGGCCAAGGGCAGTTTGCGCTGGATGCCCTTGGTGCGGATGGTGGTGTAAATGTGGCAGCCCAGCAGCAAGATGATCATAGGCGGCCCCCAAACGGCGGCGTCTATGCTGTCGAGCACTTCGATGTAGTTCATGCAAAACCTCGTAGCCTTAAAGATGAGTCCCTTCAGGGACGCGAACGGCTTATTATAGAGCCGCCTTCGCCCCAGGCCGCTAAAGTCTCGGCGAAAAAGCGGATTGCGTGGCGTTTCGGTAGGAAAGCAAGCCTCTCCAAGCTGATTTCCTATAACCGTTCGCTATATGTTCGCACCCCAAAACGCGGAAAACATCCATAGCCCAAACGGTTGCGAAGCCATGGCGGCGCAGCTAAACTAGGTCCCATTGAATTCTGTTTCAGGGCGAGGTGGAAATCCTCACTGGCGGTAACCGGATACGCGCGGCGGCAAGCCGCAGCCGAGCCGGAAGTCCGCGACCCTGTGCGTCAAGCGGCGGCAAGCCGCATGCACGCAAGGCTGACCTGGTGCAAATCCAGGACCAACGGTCAAAGTCCGGATGGAAGAGGCAGAGTTCGCAAAACGCACCGCACAGCGCAGCATTGCCGGGCGGGAAGCTGTTGAGCGAATACAAGCCCGTATGGAAGGAATTCATACGGGCTTGTCTCTTTTTCGCGAAGCTTGAGAGCAAAACCCGTGGGAAGAAGGCTTCGCGGGAAGAAGGTCCAACCATGTCTCAGGCAACCGCCGCAAACGCAACCATCAAGAACACGAACCGCTGGTCGACGCGCCAGCTGGTCACCATGGCCCTTATGTGCGCCATCGCCGCGCTGCTGTCGTTCGTGCAGATCCCCATCCTGCCCGCAGCGCCGTTTCTGACCTACGATCCCTCGCTCATGCCCGCCATGGTGTGCGGCTTCGCCTTCGGCCCGGGCGCCGGCTTTGCCGTGGGCGCCGTCGCCGCCATCATCCACAGCCTGATGCTCGGCGAATGGGTCGGCGGCCTCATGAACATCTGCGCCACGCTGTTCTTCGTGGTGCCCGCCGCCGCCATCTATGCCCGTAAGCACACGTTCGCCGGCGCCATCATCGGCCTGCTGGTCGGCTGCGTGATCGCCATCATCGGCGCCGTCGCCACGAACCTGACGATCGGCGTGTGGTTCTGGTACGGCAGCGCCGACGTCATCATGCCGCTCATCCTACCCGCAGTGCTCCCGTTCAACCTGATCAAGACCGTGCTGAACAGCGCGCTGACCCTGCTGGTGTACAAGGCCGTCTCCAACCTGATCACCCCGAAGAAGGACCAGGTCAAGGGTCGCTAGGTAAACGCGTTCCCAACCGTGCCGCCCCAGCGCGGCACGGTCCTGCCGGCAAGCAGGAGCTTCCCGCTTGCCGGCAGGACCGTATAACGGGATAGCGGGAATCGGCTCGGTAGCCCGCCTTTCACAAGAAAGAGCACCCGAAGCCGAGCGAAGGGCTGCAGCCCGGATAAACAACGCCGGTCTACCGGGGTCACCCTGCTTGAGACTCGCTCCGACTCCGGTTCGCATCCCGCAAAACGCAACGCAATTCGCCGATTCACGAAAGGATCGTAAAGCGAATCATGATAGATGTTCAAAACGTCCGCTTCACCTACGATGGCGCGAACTTCGCCCTTGACGGCGTGAGCCTGCACGTGCGCAAGGGCGAATTCCTGTGCATCTTAGGCGGCAACGGCAGCGGCAAGTCGACGCTGGCAAAGCACCTGAACGCCCTGCTCATCCCCGACGAGGGCACCGTGAAGGTGCAGGACATGCCCACCGCGGACGCCGACTGCACGTACCGCATCCGTGAGACGGTGGGCATGGTGTTCCAGAATCCCGACGACCAGCTGGTGGCCTCGCTCGTGGAAGACGACGTGGCCTTCGGCCCCGAGAATCTAGGCGTCCCCACCGATGAGCTGCGCGAACGCGTGACGCAGGCGCTTGAGGACGTAGGGCTTTCAGGCTTCGAGCGCCACGAAACGCATGCCCTGTCCGGCGGGCAGAAACAACGTGTGGCCATTGCCGGAGTGCTTGCCATGAATCCTGCGGTGCTCGTGCTCGACGAGGCTTCCGCCATGCTCGACCCCCGCGGCCGAACAGGCCTTATGCGCGTATGTCACGAGCTTCACGAACGCGGAATGACCATCGTGATGATCACGCATTATATGGAAGAGGCGGCGCAGGCCGACCGCGTGGTGGTCATGGAGCACGGGCATGTGGCGCTCGAAGGCACGCCCGATGAGGTGCTCGTTCAGGCGCGCGCGCTGGCGCACCTGAACCTTGACGTGCCGTTCGCAGCCCGCTTGTCGCTTGATCTGCGCCATGCGGGCATGGCCGTGCAGCCCACCGTGGACGCAGGGAAGCTGGCACGCGAGGTCCTGGCGCTCGGCAAGGCCGCCGGCATTTGCACCACCGCCGACGCGAACGCGGCAGCGCCCGATGCGGCCGACGCCGACGTCGACTTCCCCACCTGCGAGGGCGACGCCGACGCCCCGGCGCTCATCGAGTTCCAAGACGTCAGCTTCACCTACGACGCGGCCGAGGCAAAACGGCAACGCAAGCGCAAGCAGGCCCCTGCCGCCCGCCAGGCTAAATGGGGCAACAGCCCCGATAGCCTGTGGGCCGTACGCGACGTCTCGCTTCAAGTGCGCCGCGGCGAGTTCCTTGGCGTTGCCGGGCATACCGGCAGCGGCAAATCAACGCTCATCCAGCACATGAACGGCATCTTGAAACCCACCTCGGGGCGCGTGCTCGTCGACGGCACCGACATCGCCTCGAAGGGCGCCGAGTCGAAGGTGCGCGGATCGATCGGCGTGGTGTTCCAGTATCCCGAGCACCAGCTGTTCGCCGAAACCGTATACAAGGACGTCGCCTTCGGGCCGCGCAACCTGGGTCTTTCGGGCGAAGAGGTCGATGCGCTCGTGCGCAGCTCGCTCGATCGCGTGGGGCTTTCCTTCGACGAGCTGGCCGAGAAGAGCCCGTTCGAGCTTTCAGGCGGCCAGCAACGCCGCGTGGCATTCGCCGGCGTGCTTGCCATGGACCCGCAGGTACTCGTGCTCGATGAGCCGGCGGCGGGCCTGGACCCCGCCAGCAAACGCTCGTTTTTGCAGATGATCGCGCGCTTGCATGACCAGGGCCTCACCGTGGTCATGGTGTCGCACTGCATGGACGACCTTGCCGCCATGTGCGACCGCGTGGCCGTCATGAACGAGGGACGGCTGCTGGGTGTCGGCGCTCCCGAGCGCCTGTTCCTGCACGCGCGCAAGCTCAAGGACGTGGGCCTGGGAACCACCGAGCCGCAGGCGTTCGCGGAAGCGCTGCGCGCAGGCGGATGGCCCCTTGAGCAGGAGAAACTGTATACGGAGAAGGAGCTGGCAGGGATGATCGCCGCGGCTTGCGGCGCGGGCAGCGGCAACGCCGGCGAGGCCTCTTCTTCCCCGGCCGGCTCTGAAGGCCAGGTGGTCGAATGAACCCGGGCTTTTCCTTCGGCAGCTACGTTTCCGGCACCAGCTGCGTGCATCGGCTCGACCCGCGCACGAAGCTCATAGCGGGCTGCGCGTTCATCGTGGTGCTGCTGTGCGCGAAAACCGCGGCGGCCCTGGCGGTATGCGCGGCGTTCACGGCGCTTTGCTATGCGCTGGCGCAAATCCCGCCGAGCAAGGCGGCGCGGTCGCTGGCGCCGCTCATGGCCATCGTGGTCATCGTGGCGGTGCTGAACCTGTTCGTCACGCAAGGCGGCCAGGTGCTCGTCAACTGGGGCATTCTTCGCATCAGCGAGGCGGGCGTGCAAACCTGCCTGTTCATGGGCGCGCGCCTGACCATCATGATGCTGGGGATGAGCCTGATCACCCTGACCACCATGACCATCGACCTGACCGAGGCGTTCGAATGGGTTCTCAAGCCCTTCGCCCGCTTCGGCGTGCCCGCGCACGAGCTCGGCATGATCATGGGCATCGCGCTGCGCTTCATGCCGCAGTTCGCCAACGAGCTTGCCGTGGTCTACCATGCTCAGGTCAGCCGCGGCGCCCGTCTGTCGAACAGCCCCGCACGCGGCGTGCGTATGCTCACTTCGCTCATGGTACCCTTGTTCACCAGCGTGTTCCGTCACGCCGAAACGCTTTCGGCGGCTATGGATGCTCGCTGCTACCACGGTGGCGAAGGACGCACGCACCTGCATCCTCTTCGCTTCGCCCCGCGCGACGCCGCTGCCGCCGCATTCATGGCCGTTTTGGCGGGCTGCGTCGCAGCTATCGGCTACTTTCTATAACCGACCGGTTCCAAGACTAGGAGGATCACATGACCGGCAACGAGACCATCCTGCAGTATCTGACGAACGTCCCCGCGTGGTACCTGGCCACCAGCGTGAACGACCAGCCCCACGTGCGCCCGTTCAGCTTCGCCGCCGAGCAAGACGGCAAGATCTGGTTCGTCACCGCCACCACCAAGGACGTGTGGGAGGAGCTGCAGCAGAACCAGAAGTTCGAGGCATCCAGCTGGTGGCCCGGCCATGGCTGGCTGATTCTGCGCGGCAAGGCCGGTCTTGAGGACAAGGCCAACGCCGACATGCGCTACGCCGGCTACGCTCACCTGTGCAGCCTGGGCGAGAGCTACGACGGCCCCGACGACCCCACGCTGGTGTTCTTCAGCGTCGAGGAGCCCGAGGCATGGGTCTGCAACCACGAGGAGTGGAAGCCGATCGAGCTGTAGCGACATCTGCATATAATCAAAAACAAGAAGGGCACGGCTTCGCGCCGTACCCTTCCTTTTACGTACCGTTCAACGAATCGATAGTGTCTACTCGAAGTCGTACAGGTCCTTGGCGGCCTGCTTGAAGTCCTCGTAGACTTCCTGCGCGATAGCCTGGTCCTCGACCAACTCGAATGCGGCAGGCTGGCCATCTTCGTCGAGCTCGGTCACCTCAAGCGGGATGATCTCGCCCGAGCTGCATGCCGGGCTATCCTCGGTGACCGGGAAGAAGAAGCCGTAGCGACGGCCCTCGTGCAGGATCAAGCCAAGGAATTCAAGGTCGATCTGATCACCCTTCTCGTCCTGGAACGTAAGGGTGATGCCCTCCTCGGTGGGCGGACAGAAATTCGGGGCGCTTCCTTCGCGCATGGCAACTCCTTTTAACATGGCCGATATTGCTTGCAGCCGATTCCTCCATAGCCTGCGTGCATGGATTCACGTTGTTTCCTCAGCGTATCACAATAGGTTGCAATGCGCTCGTTGACCTCCCGCAATCTATCCGACTGCTATACTACTGAACAGTGAAACAACGGCGCAAGCACCTGTGTGCCAAGCACATTGCCGCAGGACAGCGCTCTGTTTAGGTTACCCGTGCAAGGAGGATCGAACATGTTCCCGATGATGGATCCCGAGAAGATGAAACCCATGGAAGAAGACGAAGCCGTGAAGAAGATGGCCAACATCGGCGCCATCATGGAAGGCGCCGGCGCCAGCTTCGGCGAGGAGGATATGAGGCTGTTCCGCGATGCCTTCGCCGGCACCAGCTCCATCGAAGAGCAGATGGAAGCCATCATCTCCCGCTACAGCAGCCTTGGCGAGGATGACGAGGAAGAGGACGATGACGACGACGGCGAGATCCGCCTGAGCGACCTGGACTTCGGCTTCTAATCTCGACGAGCCGACACGCGCCTTCGGACGCTTACCAGTCCAATCGAATCAAGCCCGGCTCCTGACCGCAAAACGCGATCAGGAGCCGGGCTTTTTGCATGAAAAGGAATCTCATGCGCACCCGCGTTTAAGCGCGGGTTCCGAGACGCCTGATACCACCGATGAGGCGCAAACCCGTACAGCACGAGCGCGACGCTTCTCCATTCTGACCCGCGTCGCATTCGCGCAAAACCGCCGAGATACCCAATGTGAAGCACCAGGAGCCAAGCGCCGGCAAACAATCTCAAACAGCAAAACGGGCCGCCCGTTTCCGAGCGGCCCGAGTCAGCTAGCCGATGTTAGCCTTGAACCTTCTTGCGCTTCTTCTTGGAGCGGTTTTGCGCCTTAGCAGGCTTGCTCGCAGCCTGCTGACCCTGCGAAGCAGCGGGCACCGCGGCGGGCGCGTCCTGGCCGGCACCATCCGCTACCGCATCCGTAGCAGCGACGGCAGCAGCGGTAGCGCCGGCAGCCGCCTGCGGCAGGCGGTTCAGGAACCAACGCTGGATGTCCGCGCCGTACTTCTTCTGCAGTTTCGCGAACTGCGGCTCGCGCGTCTTCCACATCACGTAGATGGGCGTTGCGATGGCGTAGGACGAGTAGCAGCCGCACACCAGGCCCACGGTCATGGCCAGGGCGAAGTCGCGCAGCGTCTCGCCGCCGAAGATGAGCATGGCCGCAACCGGGATAAGCGAGGTGATGGAGGTGTTGAGCGAACGCACCAGAACCTCGTTGACGGAGTGGTTCGCCATGGTTGCGAACGTGCACTTCGGCGAATCGCCCTTCATGTTCTCGTTGATGCGATGGAACACGACCACCGTGTCGTAGAGCGAGTAGCCCAGGATGGTGAGCAGCGCGGCGATGGTATTCGGCGTGACCTCGCGGCCCACGAGCACGTACACGCCCAGCACGATGACCAGGTCGTGCAGCAAGGCGATAACCGCCGACACGCCCATCTTCGGATCGCGGAAGCGCACCGAGATGTAGGCGATGATGAGCAGCAGCGACACGAAGAACGCGATGCAGGAGCTTTGGATGACGCTGGCGCCCCAGTCCGGGCCGATGGTGGTCACCTCGAAGCTTTCCGCATCCCAACCGAACTGGTCGGCAACCTTGTTGGCCGCCGCGGCCGCGCTTTCCGCCGACGTATCGGTGGTGCGCACAAGGAAGCCCGCCTGGCCATCGGAGTCGGTGGTCTGCACCACGGCGTCGGGCTCGCCGGCATCGGCGAAGGCCGAGCGCACCTGCTCGGTGGTGGCGTCGTTGCCGCCCTGATGGAACGTGACCGAGGTGCCGCCCACGAACTCGATGCCGAAGTTCACGCCGCGCACGCCGACGAGCGCCACGACCAGCACGACCGCCACGGCCGCGACGGACAGGAACACCTTGCGATAACCCAGCAGGTTGATGTCGAGCTTGATGAAGCGGCCGCGCACGTCATGACGCGAGGACGCGGGCTTCTCGCCCTGGAAGTACGGGGCGGCCTCCTTGCAGTCCTTCACGCCCCAGAATCCGGGGTGCTTGGCGATGCACTTCGGCGCCAGCAAGCGGATGATGGGCGCCTTGAACAGCAGCATCATGACGATGTCGCAGATGATGCCGAGCGCCAGCGTCAGGCCGAAGCCCTTGACCGAGGCGCTTGCCAGGAAGAACAGCGTGAGCGCCGAGACCATGGTGACCAGGTCGGCGTCGATGGACGTGAGGATGCCATGGCGCACGCCGGTGACGGAGGCGGCTCGGACGCTGCGGCCCATGCGGATTTCCTCGCGGAAGCGCTCAAGGGTAAGGATGGAGGAGTCGGCCGCCATGCCGATGGTCAGCACGACGCCGGCGATGCCGGCCATGGACAGGCTGAACAGGCCGAAGTGCGAAAGCAGGGCTAAAATGCCCAGGTACAGCACGGCGAATACGGCCATGGCCGCCGCGGTGATCAGGCCCAGACCCTGGTAGAACACCAGCAGGTACAGCATGACCAGCGCAAGGCCGATGGCGGCAACCAGCACGCCGGAGGTAAGCGCATCCTGGCCGAGCGTCGGGCCGACCACCTGGGACTGCGCGTACTCGAAGCTCACGGGCAGCGAGCCGGACTCGAGCACCGTCTCCATGGAGGAGGCGGCTTCCTTGTCGTAACCGCCGGTGATGGACACCTGGCCGCCGGTGATCTCGGACTGCACGGCCGGTGCGGACTGCACTTCGCCGTCAAGGATGATGACGATCTTTCCCTTGGTGCTTGCCAGGTCCTTCGTGGCGTCGGCGAACGCCTTCGTGCCCTCGGAATCAAGGGAGACGTTGACCGAGTAGTCGGTGCCGGTCTCGGAAGCGCGGCCGATGTCGACCTTCGTGATGTTGCTGCCGGTGATCAGCGGCGTGTACGTGCCCTCTTCCACCTTCAGGTGCTCGGTCTTGCCCGAAGGCAGCTTGTTGCCGAAGTCGTCGGTGATGGTGCTATTGGCGCCGTACTGCCCGTTCTCGATTTTGGTCTTGACGTCCTCATCGGTGAACGAATCCAGGCGCGCGAACTCCAGCTTGCCGGTTTTGCCGATGGTGGACAGCGCCGTCTCCGTATCGGAAAGGCCGGGGATCTGCACGAGGATCTGGTCGGAGCCCTGCAGCTGCACCACGGCCTCGGAGGCGCCGAGCGCGTTGACGCGCTGCTCGATGATGGCGCGCGACTTCTCCATGTCCTCGGAGGTCACCGCGTCGCCGTCGGTGCTTTTCGCCGACAGCACCACCGACAGGCCGCCTTGGATGTCCAGGCCCTGGTTGATCTTGTCCTGCGGAGGGGTGAACATGAAGATGGACCCCAGCACCAAGACGGTGGTCAGCACCAACAGCCATACGTTGCGGCGGTTGGCGTTGCCGCCCTTCTTCTTGGCCTTGGCGTTTTGCGCTTTCGCCATGCGAGCTTCTCCTAGCCTTGTAAACCATAGGACGGCCCTGCCGGGCCGTCCCTTCCGTGGCGGCGGCGACCGCCGCCATATATACCCTAACTTTCGCATTTTCCCACAATCGAGGAGAATGCGAAAGCACCAAGAAGCGGGAATCTGCCCGAGCCTTATATTAGTAGTCCTTAGCGGCCGGGCTGTTCATCCACTCCTCGTAGAACTGCTCGTACTCGCCCGCCAGCACGGCCTCGCGGGCACGGCGCATGAGGTCGAGCAGGAAGTGCAGGTTGTGCACCGACAGCAGGATGGCGCCGAGCATCTCGTTCTGCTTCACCAGGTGGCGCAGATAGGCTCGCGTATAGTTCTGGCACGTCGGACAGGTGCAGCTGTGGTCGAGCGGCGTGAAGTCGCGTGTGAACTTCGCGTTGCGCATGTTCATGCGGCCCGTGCTGGAGAACGCCGTGCCCATGCGCGCGGTGCGGGTGGGCAGCACGCAGTCGAACATGTCGACGCCCTCGCGCACAGCGCGCACGAGCGTGGTGGGGTTGCCCACGCCCATCAGATAGCGCGGACGGTCCTCGGGGCATGCGCGGGCCACCTGGCCGAGCGTCTCGAACATGGTCTCGTGGTCTTCGCCCACCGAATAGCCGCCGATGCCGAAGCCGCCGAAGCGGCGACCGCCCGCGGCCAGGCTCTCGTCCTCGATCTCCCGCAGACGGCGGATGCTCTCCAGGCGCAGGTCGAGCTCCATGCCGCCCTGCACGATGCCGAACAGCGTTTGATCAGGGCGTTTGTGCGCCGCCAAGCAGCGACGCGCCCAGTTCGCCGACAGGTCCACGGCGTTGGCCACGAAGCTGCGCTCGGCCGGGTACGGCGTGCACTGATCGAGCTGCATGGCGATGTCGGCGCCGATCTGCTCCTGGATGCGCATGTTGGACTCGGGCGTCCAGCGCACATAGCTTCCGTCGTAGATGCTGCGGAAGGTCAGGCCGTCGGCATCGAGCTTCAGCGTGTCAGCCAGGGAGAACACCTGGAATCCGCCCGAGTCGGTGAGCATGGGGCCGTCGTAGTTCATGAACTTGTGCACACCGCCGGCCTCTTCCACCAAATCGGCGCCGGGGCGCAAAGACAGATGGTAGGTGTTCGCGAGCACCACCTGGCTGTTCAGCTGGTGAAGCTGATCGACCGTGATGCCCTTGACCGTGGCCGACGTGCCGACGGGCATGAACATGGGGGTATGGAAAGTGCCGTGCGCGGTTTCGTACGAAAGCGCGCGGGCATGGCCGCAAGTGGCCTCGATAGTGCAGTCGAACAGGGCCATGGGCTACTCCTCCATCCCGTTGATGACGAAATCGGTGCCGCCGGAGCGGCCCGCCTCCTCGAGCGTTTTCGCGCCGCCGGCCTGGCCGTCGGCGATGCCGCACGCCGCAAGCACGCGCTCGCGCGCGGCGGCGGGCACGATGGCGTCGCTGACGCCCTGCGCCGGATCGGCGCATTCGGGCAGGGAATCCACCCAGTCCGCGAACTTCTCCATAGACCCATGGCGCACGCTGAACACCTCGAAGCCGACAGGGTCGATCAGGAAATCGGTGACCAGGAAGCCCTCGCAGCCCAGCTGGCATGCGGCCAGGTCCTCCTTGGTGTTGTTGCCGACCATGAGCACGTCGCGGCCTTCGACGCCCGCAGCGGCAAGATTCTCCGCATAGTAGTCAGGCTTGGGTTTGACGGCGGTGGAGTTCTCGAACGTGGTGATGCGCGAGAACACCGCCGGGTCGATGCCTGCCCAGCGCAGGCGCCATTCCACGGCGCGGCGAGGGAACATCGGCATGGTGGCCAGCACCAGCGGATAGCCCTTGGCGGCAAGCGCCTCGATGGCACGCGCGGCGGCGGGATTCGGCTGAACATCGGCGCCCAGCTCGCCGAACTCGTTCTCATAGAAATCGCCGATGGCAGCTTGCAGCGTCTCGGCCGTGACGTCTTCGGGCAGGTCGATGCAGGCCAGGAACTCGGGCCAGAACGACTCGGCGTTCGCGTGGCCGGAATCATTGGTGGCCATGGCGGTGATGCCGCGCTTCATGCCGGCCATGAACTGGTCGGGGGCGACGCCCATGCGCGCGACGTAGCCGCCGAGCGCGCGGAAGTAGCTCTTCATGAAGACGTCGACGTCCATGGGCAGCAGCGTGCCGTCAAGATCGAAGAAGACGGCGCGGAAGGTTCGTTTCTCCATATATCATGCCTTTCTGCAGATTGCCGCAGGTGGGGATAGTTTTTGTCTGCGTGGTAGTATAGGGGAAGCGCCGCGCCGGCGGCGAAATGCCCATCGAAAAAGGAGTTCGCGAATGAAGTTGTTGCTGCATGCGTGCTGCGGGCCGTGCTCGCTCGAGCCGACGCGCCTGTTGAAGGCCGCGGGGCACGACATCACCATTTACTATGCGAACTCGAACATCCATCCCGCCGAGGAATACGAGCACCGGCTGGCAACGCTGCGCGCATGGGCCGCGGATGCGGGATTCGAAGTGCTGGAAGGCCCGTACGACCCGGCAACGTGGGAAGCGTGCGCGGGCCGCATCGGGGACGCCGCGATCGCCGAGATTGAGCAGGCACGGGCGAAGGCTGGCGTGAAAGGCGAGTGCGCCGGCGAACGCGAGGGCGAAATCGATGGCACGAACGAAGCCTCTAGCAACCGGTGCAAAACGGTTACCGATACGAATCACGGGGCTTCTGCCCCTGATGGCGCTTCCCTTTTCGCAAGCGCAACAGGCAGCGTCGCCCCCCGCGCCGCCGTGCTGTCGGTCGATCCCGCACGCAGGGAGGCTCGCTGCCGTGCCTGCTATCGCCTTCGCCTGGAGGAAACCGCGCGAGTAGCCGCGGAACGCGGCTTCGAGGGCATCGGCACCACGCTATCGGTGAGCCCCTACCAATATACCCAGGTCATCCGCGAGGAAGTCGAGCGCGCGGCGACACAAGCCGGGGTCGCGCCCGTGTTCGAGGACTTCCGCCCCTACTACGACGAAGCCACGCGCGAAAGCCGCGAGCTGGGAATGTACCGGCAAAACTTCTGCGGCTGCCGCATCAGCGACCTGGAAGCAGCCGCCGAACGCGCCGAGCGCAAGGAGCAGCGCGCCGCCGCAAAAGCCGCCGAACGCGCGGCCCACGCCGACGAGCGCGCCGCCGAGGAAGCCGCACGCGCAGCTCACAAAGCCGAGCGCGCAGCCTACGACAAGAAGCAGGCACGCAAGCGCGCTATCCTGAAAGCCCTACGCGAACAGGGGAAATAGTGGCTAGACTCCATCTGTCCGACGAATACGCCCTACCCCTGCTGGCACACTGCACCCGCAAAAGCAAAACAGCGGGCGAAGAGCTTGCGCCTGCATCCCAAAGCAAGGAACCCGGCGCCCTCACTCGGTTTCCGCATCGCACTTCGCCCCGAGCAAATAAGAATGCCTTCCGTTTCTCGTTGCCAGAGAAACGGAAGGCATACGACCAAACCCCCTATAACATAACCCTTGTGTACGACACGAATTTTGGGCTCGCAAACCCTTTCGCCGGCCGCTTCCCTCTTAAGCGGATGCTAGCGGATGAACATGGCATCGCCGAACGACAGCATGCGATAGCGCTCCTCGATGGCATGCTGATACGCATTCATGATGTTCTCGCGGGTGCTGAACGCGCTAACCAGCATCATGAGCGTGCTGCGCGGCACGTGGAAGTTCGTGACCAGGGCGTCCACCACGTGGAACGTGCTGCCCGGCAGCAGATATAGGCTGGTGGCATCGCGGTCGCGCGCGGTGATGGCGCCGGCGCCGTCGTCGGCCGACGGATCCCAGGCGCTTTCCAAGCTGCGCACGCTGGTGGTGCCAACGGCAACCACGCGGCCGCCGTTGGCGTGCGTACGGTTGATGGCATCGACCGTCTTCTGCGGCACCGTATAGAACTCGGTGTGCATCTTATGGGCCAGCGGGTCTTCCTCATCCACGATGCGGAACGTGTCCAAGCCAACCTCAAGCTCGACGGTTTCCCAATCGATGCCCTTCTCACGCAGGCGCTCGATCAGCTCGGGCGTGAAATGCAGGCCCGCCGTAGGAGCCGCCGCCGAGCTTTCTCGACGCGAATACACCGTTTGGTACAGCTCCTCATCGCCAGCATAGTGCTTGATGTAAGGCGGCAGCGGCGTATGCCCCACCGCGTGAAGCGCTTCGTCAAGCGAGGGGTACGTGGTGGTCAGACGAGCCACGCGCTCGCCGCGCTGGGCGCCCTCGGCCCAGTCGACAATCTCGGCGGACAGCGCAACGTTGCCTTCGCCATCCGTGAAATCCACCACCGCGCCGCTGCCGGGCTTCAAACGCTTGCCCGGACGCACGAGTACCTCCCAGATGGCTTGCTGGTTTTCGCCGGGAACAGGCTGGCCGGGGATTTGGGGCACGTCCGCATACGGCTGCGCCTTCGAGCCCACAAGCTGGCGAAGCAGGAACACCTCGGACTGCCCGCCCGTGCCGCGCTTCGCGCCGAGCAGGCGCGCCGGCAAAACGCGCGTTTCATTCGCCACCAGCAGATCGCCGGGCTCAAGATAGTCGATGATGTTGCGGAAGATGCGGTCCTCGATCGCGCCGGTTTCGCGGTCCATGACCAGCATGCGGCACGCATCGCGCACCGCCGCCGGCTCCTGCGCGATGAGCTCCTGGGGAAGATCGTAATCGAAATCGCTCGTTTTCATCGAGATGCTCCTTGTCGCAC
This sequence comes from Senegalimassilia anaerobia JC110, assembly GCF_000236865.1. Taxonomy (GTDB): domain Bacteria; phylum Actinomycetota; class Coriobacteriia; order Coriobacteriales; family Eggerthellaceae; genus Senegalimassilia; species Senegalimassilia anaerobia. The sequence continues at coordinate 24,115 of NZ_HE611019.1, forward strand.
GCCCAGCATCCTGCGCCGGACATATAAAAGGCCGCGTCGCGCGCAGCCGAATAGCTTTCGAACAGGCCGATTATACGCCAGCCCGATGGTTTTTCGCGCATGTGCGAAAAGTCCGCATGCACTGCGCAGCAAGCTGACCGTGATTCGCTCTGAAGGAAGAAGTCGCTGCGCACCGCGCATCCTAAAACAGCAGCACGGGAGCCGTTCTACCTCCCATCCAACGCCGACACCGCCACCGTTGCGACGCAAATAAGCGCGGGGCGAAGCCGGTTTCCCGGATTCGCCCCGTGAAGTTCGCTGATCAACCTTCTGACCAGGCGCGTTACACGCTGAAAAGAGAAGGCTCCGCTTGCGTCGTGGGCCTAAAACATGCGACTGAACAGGCGTTTTATACGTTGAACTTGAAGTGCATAACGTCGCCGTCCTGCACCACGTACTCCTTGCCTTCCTGACGCAACTTGCCGGCGTTGCGGCAGCCCAGCTCGCCACCCAGCTCCACGTAGTCGGCATACGAAGCGGTTTCCGCCTTGATGAAGCCGCGCTCGAAATCGGAATGGATGACGCCGGCGGCCTGCGGGGCCTTCGCGCCGATGGGGATGGTCCAAGCGCGCGTTTCCGTTTCGCCGCTGGTGAAATAGCTCTGCAGGCCCAGCAGCTTGTAGGCGCTGCGCACCAGGCGCGCCAAGCCGGACTCCTCAAGGCCCATGGCCTCCAGGTACTCCTTCGCCTCGGTGGGATCGAGCTCGGCCAGGTCGGCCTCGACCTTTGCGGAAATCGGCACCGGCTGACAGCCGTCGATCTCGGCCAAATCGGCATCGAGCGCGTCCTCATCCACGTTGGCGATATAGAGGATGGGCTTCATGGTGAGCAGATGCAGGTCGTAGATGGCAGCCTGCTCGTCCTCATCCAGGTTCAGCGTGCGGGCGCGATGACCTTCGTTGAGGCCCTCGAGCACCTTCTTCGCAACCTCGAGCTTCTTCACACCTGCCTTATCGCGCTTCGCTTCCTTCTCAAGGCGCGGAATGGCCTTGTCGAGCGTGCCCATGTCGGCCAAGATCAGCTCGGTTTTGATGGTTTCAACGTCCGAGCTGGGGTTCACGCGGCCATCGACATGCACGACGTCCGGGTCGCTGAAGAAGCGCACGACTTCGCAGATGGCATCGGTTTCGCGAATGTTCGCGAGGAACTGGTTGCCCAGGCCCTCACCCTGGCTGGCGCCCGCCACCAGACCGGCGATGTCGACGAACTCGACCGTTGCGGGAACGATCTTGGCAGGATGGTCGATTTCGGCCAGCTTCTCCAGACGATCGTCGGGAACGGGGACGATGCCGACGTTCGGCTCGATGGTGGCGAAGGGGTAGTTGGCTGCCAAACCGCCCTTGTTCGTGAGGGCCGTGAACAGCGTGGACTTGCCCACATTGGGCAGACCCACGATACCGATGGAAAGCGACATGCTGAAACTTCCTTAACTAGTGAATACACTTGGCTCTTTATGATACCGCAAACAACGCCCCAGCGCGATGCCCCGCCGAATGCACGCCCAAACCGCCCAGAGCTACCCCCTTGCAACAGTTACGTCACAATGCGGCGCAAACAATTGCGCCGCCGCGCGTTTGCCCATATCATCATTAGATGGAAACCAAAGGCACCGCGCGCACGGGCGCTGCGGGCCATCACGGCGAGAGGGGTTTCTCATGAGCAAGTACGAAGGAACGCAAACCGAGAAGAATCTGCAGGCCGCCTTCGCCGGCGAGTCGCAGGCAACGAACAAGTACACCTATTTCGCATCGGTGGCGAAGAAGGAAGGCTTCGAGCAGATCGCCGAGATCTTCCGCAAAACGTCGGCAAACGAGCAGTACCACGCCAAGATGTGGCTGCGCGAGCTTCAGGGCATCGGCTCGACGGCGGAGAACCTCGAGGATGCCGCAAACGGCGAGAACTTCGAATGGACCGACATGTACGAGGGCTTCGCGAAGACGGCCGAGGAGGAAGGCTTCCCCGAGCTTGCCGAGAAGTTCCGCCAGGTCGGCGCCATCGAGAAGCATCACGAAGAGCGCTACCGCGCGCTGCTGCATAACGTGGAGACCGCTCAGGTGTTCGAGAAGAGCGAGGTCAAGGTGTGGGAGTGCCGCAACTGCGGCCACATCGTCGTAGGCACCAAGGCCCCCGACGTTTGCCCCGTATGCAACCACCCGCAGGCATACTTCGAGATCAACGCCGAGAATTACTAGGAAGTATGCGCAACACAGGCATCCGCTTGAGCTAGGAAAACAACCGCCAGAAGAACGGCGAGCACAGCGTAAGCGGCCGATTTCGAAGCATTTAGGATACGCGAAGGATAAGTTGCACGAGGCTGTCCGTCCCGCGCAATCCCGCCGAACGCAAAAACGGGGAAAGCAGGAGCTCCTGCTTTCCCCGTTATCGTTTGCATCAAGCCATACAGCTGACGACTAGTCGACGTCGATCTTGCAGACCCAGCCGTGCTTGTCTTCCAGGTTGCCATCCTGGATGCCGGTGAGGGTCTCGCGCAGCTGCTTCATAACCGGGCCGATCTCGGTGCAGCCAGCCGGGAAGACGACCTCCTGGTCGGCACCGTTGACCTTGTTGTCGATCTGGCCGACCGGGCTGATGACAGCCGCGGTGCCGCACAGGCCGCACTCGACGAACTCGCCGCCGGCAACCTCTTCCCACGTGACATAGCGCTCGTCGACGGTCATGCCCAGGTCCTGGGCAACCTGCACCAGGCTGCGGCGGGTAATGGAGGGCAGGATGGAGTCGGTATGGGACTTCGGAACCACCAGCGTGCCGTCCTCCTTCACGAACAGCACGTTCGCGCCGCCGGTCTCCTCGATGTAGGTGCGGCTTTGCGAATCCAGGTAAATGTTCTCAGCGTAGCCGTTGCGGTGCGCCTCCATGGTCGGGCGCAGCGACATGGCGTAGTTCAAACCAGCCTTGATGTTGCCGGTGCCGTGCGGCGCGGCGCGGTCATACTCGGACACGCGAAGCTTGATCGGCTTCAGGCCGCCCTTGAAGTACGGGCCGACGGGCGTGACCAGGATGCGGAACGTGTACTCGGGAGCCGGAGCCACGCCGATGACCTCGCCGGAGCCAATCATGAACGGACGCACGTACAGCGTGGCGCCGGAACCAAACGGCGGCACCCACGCAGCGTTCGCCTTCACAACTTCCTTAACGGCCTCGACGAAGCGATCCTTCGGGAAGCCCGGCATCTCAAGACGCTCAGCGGAATCGAACATGCGGCTTGCATTCATGTCCGGACGGAAGCAAACGATGGAACCCTCTTCGGTGGTGTAAGCCTTCAGACCCTCGAACACTTCCTGGCAATAATGGAAAATGCCGGCGCACTCGGAAAGATGCAGGTCGTGGTCGGTGGTCAAACCGCCCTCGTCCCACTCGCCATCCTTCCAATGAGCTTCGTAGCTGTAGTCGGTCTGATGGTAGCCGAAATCAAGGCTGCCCCAGTCAAGATCCTTCTTCTCGACCATCGTGATGCTCCTTCGTGAAAGGGCGTTGCGCGCCCAACGTGCAAATAACGCTTGCCGAATACCTTACACCCAAAACAGAGGGAAAATGGGGAACATCCAGCCCTACGGCAGGCTGAAAGGACGCAACCACGTAGGAATTTACCTGTTCGAAACAATCAGCGAGCAGGTCTTCTCGGCAAGCGCGGACTGCATTGAAAACGCTGCAGTCAGGCAATCGATGCAGCGCCACTCCTTTCCCGTCATAGAGAACGACGCAACACGCTATTCACCTCCTGCCGCAAAGCGGAGAGCCATTGCGCCCGACAGCTCATGCAACAACTCTCAGCGCAAACCGCGCTTGGAGGTGCCGTCAGCAGCCATTCCTCGGCCACCACGACCAACCCCTTCCCCCACATGCGCAAAACCATCTACTTCCCGCCATCCAAGAAGCACCGAATGCATCGCAGAGAGGCTCGCGCACAAGCAAGCGCCATATCACCCCATACAAGTCTACGAGCCCTGGCACGAACCGCGCATGACCCTAGACGAGAGGCGGCTATCTAAAAAGCAAGAGGCCGCCGACAAGCATCGACGACCTCTTGAAAATTCGCTAGCTAACTCACAGCGCTAGATGCCTATACGAACAGCCCGCTACATGCTGAACAAACCGAACTGCGCAGCAACATAAGCAACCAAGATAACCACCAGCAGCACAGGCGCGATGAACTTCACCATGACGGCGAACATCTTCTCCGCCTTGAACGGACCGGAGGATTTCACCTCGTCGATGATCGCCTTAGGCTTGATGATCCAGCCGACGAACACGCATGCCATCAAAGCGGCAATCGGCATCATCACGGAGTTGGAGATGAAGTCCAGGAAGTCCAGAATAGTGCTGCCCGGTCCCAGCGGCTCGATGAACGCCAACTGGCAGTAACCCATGTTCACGATCATGGCCATCACGAAGATGAACGCCATGGAAACGATGAGCGCCTTTTTACGTGTGATGTGCGCGGAGTCCTGAACGATGGACACGCAGGTTTCGGTGAGCGAGATGGAGCTGGTCAATGCCGCGAACACCACGAGCAGGAAGAACAGGAAGCCCATGATCGAAGCGATGCCGCCCATCTGGTCAAACACGGTCGGCAAGATCACGAACATCAGCGACGGGCCGGACTTCGAAGCAACGGCCTCGGCAGAACCCATAGCCACAAACGCAGCAGGCACGATCATCAAACCAGCCAGGAACGCATAGCCGGTATCGAACAGCTCGATACGACGCACGGACTGCTCAAGGTTGTCGGACTTCTGCATGTAGGAGCCATACGTGATCATGATGCCCATGGCCAGCGACAGGCTGTAGAACATCTGACCAAGTGCGGCAATGACCAGCTCAACGCTGAACTTGCTGAAGTCAGGCGTCAGATAATATGCCAAGCCATCAATTGCACCAGGGAGCGTGAGCTCATAAATGCAGATGCCAGCCGTCATAATCAGCAGCACAGGCATAAGGATGCGATTTGCACGCTCGATGCCGTTCTTCACGCCCAGCGCCACAATAGCGAACACGATCAGCAGGAAGGCAATAGCCCAGATGAAGCTCTCGCCACCACCGCCGATGAAGTTGGTGAAGTACGTACCGCCATCAGCAAGCGCCGCAGAGCCATCGATAAGGTACGCACCAGCGTACTTGAGTACCCAACCACCGATGATGCAGTAATAAGGCACGATAATAAACGGAATCGCGGAAGTGAAGATGCCAATAAAGGCGTATTTCTTCCCGAAAGACTTAAAGGCGCCAAGCGCACTTTGCCCAGTTTTGCGACCAAGCGCCGCCTCAAGCATCATCAACGTAAAGCCGAACGTGACAACCAATACCACGTAGGTGATAAGGAACACACCACCGCCATACTTCGCAGCCAGGTACGGGAAACGCCAAAGATTTCCCAATCCGATAGCCGAAGCCGCAGCAGCCAAAATAAACGCCCACTTGCCCGACCAGGACGCACGTGCGCCCCCTGAATTAGCAGACATGACAATCTCCCATCTTTACGATGGCGCGACCCTGCGAACATGCCGTAAACGGTCCGGATCTGTTTACGATTCCAAGCTAGAAAAGACTTGCCGTAAAGCAGATTCACCTACCGTCTTCGGCAGGTCCGCATAGGACCTTACAGGCACCGAACGTACGAGCCAATATCAACGACTCGCACAATCCCCGACACCCGCATTGCGCCAATGAACTGTATATAGCTTTGAGATTATAGTCCTCATAAGCGCTTTCAGTGACCAACAAAAATCCGAATCGGGAAGCGGCGCATAACGAAAGAAAGCCGGCCTCAGACCACCCATCGCGCAGATATAGCCATCGGAAGCACCCGAGCTGATTACACGGAGCGCATACAGCGCAGAACCGAGCAGGCGCGCAGCGCCCGAACGAAGGACCGCCCGGCAGGGACGCCCCTCCGGGCGGGCCCCCGGCACCACGATCGGCGGATGTCACGCATGCGCTGCCGTCGGTCGAGCCCCCGGGACGCGGAAAGGCGCCTTCAGGCGTCCCCCCAAGACGCGGAGAGG
>NZ_HE611020.1:0-691 GCF_000236865.1 Senegalimassilia anaerobia JC110
CGAACCTCGCCAGGTAGGCGCTCACCGCCTGCGGGTCGAGCCTCGTCCAGTCGCCGCGCCCCAGGTGCTGCTCGACCATCGCGCCGTACACCATCAGCGCGTGGTTGCGCTGCTTGCGCGCCGCCGCGTTCTCCCTGCGCTTGATCGCCTGCTTCTGCGCCCTGAGCTGCCTCTCGCGCTCCTTGAGCTTCTCGATCTGCGCGTCGATCTCGTCGGCCGTCCTCGCCCTCGCCATGGCGCTCCTTCCGTCCCTTTGCGTTTCGTTAATTGTAGCGTTTCCGACCTGGTCGCGCACGGCACGTGCGCATCCGCGCGCAGCGTGGTACACTTCGCGCCATAGGCGTGCCGTAGGTGCGAAGGGCGCACTTATACATCGCTGCGCGATGTGTGCGGCGGGGGCTGCGCCACCTGCGCCCCGCTCTCCGTCCCCGGGGCTGTCCGCCGCATCCGGGGACTGCGCGGGCTTCGCCCTTGCGTGCTCCGCGAAAACCCTTTGGCGGGTTTTCGCTGCGCGGGGCCTTCGGCCCCTTGCGCCCTCGCGGGCGCTCGAAACGTCCGTTTCTCGCTGCGCTCGGAAGGAGGCCGCGCGATGGCAAGCTACCATCTCTGCTGCAAGGTCATATCGCGCGGGCAGGGCCGTTCGGCCACGGCCGCCGCGGCGTACCGCGCCGCCGAGCGCATCTACGACAGG
>NZ_HE611020.1:2390-3994 GCF_000236865.1 Senegalimassilia anaerobia JC110
CCGGTCACCGACCGCGCCCGCGAGAACGAGGCGGTGCGCGAGCGCAACGCCGCCCTGGAGCGCCTGCGCGAGGGCATCGAATGGGCCCAGAAGCGCGCGCGGGAGCTGGCGCGGTTCCTCCGCGTCTTCGACCCGCAGCGCGAGCGCATGCGCCGCAACGTCGAGCGCGTGCGGGACATGGCCAGCGACATGGACGGCCGCGGCGCCGGCGTCACCCGGGAGGCCCGGGAGGCCTACGACGGCCTGAGCCGCCGCGAGAGGCGCATGCTGCACAAGGCGTGCCCGAGGGGGCTGTCGCCGACGATCGACCGCCTGAGCGCCGACAGGCACGCCAGGAAGCCGCTGGTGGAGCGCTCCGTCGAAAGGGAGCGCGAGCGCGCGTCCGCGGACCGCGAAGCCGGCCGCGGGCAGGCGACGGGCGAACGCCGCAAGCCGATGCGCCGGCGCGACTACGAGCGGGCGGTCGACCATGAGGAGCGGTCGAGGTACATGGAGCAGGAGCCGGAGCGCGATCGCGACTGGTGGTGAGGCGGTATAATCGCCCTGCCAGGCAAGCATCCCGCGCGGCGCGGACGGCTTGCAGGCTCCTGTCGGGCCGACATGGACGCGGCGACGCCAGGCAGCCTGCCTTTAATGATTCCCCGCGCCATACGAGCGACGCCCGCGCAGGGATCCCCCGCGGGCGGGCAGGCGCAGGACGCCGGGCGCCGCCGGCGGCGGCGGCGTCGCACCGTGTCGCAGCCGCCGGCTTTACGTTTGGCAGAGGAAGGACGGCCCGTCTATGATCGATCTGGTCGCGTACTACGCGAAAAGGAAGGACAAGGCGCTGGAAGACGGCGACAAGAGGCTCGCCGCGAGCTACGCGCACCTGGAGGAGGCCGAGCGCATCGCGCGATCGGGCAAGCTGCCCGATCGCGAAAGCGCGCTGCTGTCCCCCAGCATCGCGTTCATCGGCCTCCATGCGGGCGGGGCCGTCTCCGAGTGCGGCAACTGCGGGTGCCTCGTCGACGAGCACTGGGACTTCTGCGCCCGCTGCGGCGCGCACTTCATGGACCGCAGGTACGTCGCCGAGTTCGGCGACCTCGACGTTTGATGCGCGGGGCGCGCCGGGCAAGATCGGCCGACGGCTTTCGAAGGACGAGGGGCGGCGAGATCCGCCGCGAGACGGCCTCAGAGGACGCGTTCAGCGAGCCTGACGATGCCGTTCCTAGCGTTTGCGATATGCGGTAGACCTCGCCGAGCCCGTTTTCTCGATGGTCCCGTCATCTTGGAGCTTCTTGAGGACGCGCTCGACCGTTCGCTTGCTTATGGACGGGTTCGCATCCATGATGTCCCTCTTCGTCGCTGCGCCGACGAGCTGCTCGAAATATGCGCGCAGCATGCCTTCGCCGCCTTTGGGGCCCGCTGCAATGGCGAATCTCCTGTCAAGCTCCTTGTAGCAGGCCGTCATCACGCCGAGCATGTAGGTCACGAACGGGGTGTAGTCGTTCTCGCCGTCCTGCCACCCGGCGGAGCTTGCGCCGAGCGCCTCATAGTACGTTTCCTTCGATCTTTCGATTTCCTTTTCGATCGATACGTATTTTCCGACCGTGTATCCGCATCGG
>NZ_HE611020.1:4014-8222 GCF_000236865.1 Senegalimassilia anaerobia JC110
GGAAGAGGTCGAGCGCGCCTGGATGGGGGCGCAGGGAAGCTGGCGCATGGTCCGCAAGGACAAGTGGCCGCCCCACTATATGGCGTTCGGCCGCATCGGCAACCGCGACGTGGAGATGATCGCGTACTCGACCGGGAGCCAGTTCGTCATCTTCCACGCGAAGTCGCCCGTCGGGGCGAAGTTCAAGCGCGAGTACGACGAGAACGGGAGGTAGGGCGATGGCTATCACGATGGACAGCCTGCCGGCCGCAGAAGGCGGGTTCAAGGTTACGCGCGAGATGATCGAGCAGTGGTGCGCCGCATACGACGCCGGGGAGCTTCCCGATGGATACGCGTTCGACGGCCCGATCAAGCCAGGAAGGCCGAAGCTGGCGAACGAGGCGACGTCGTCGCTGTCGTTCAAGTGCCCGGCGTCGGGCGCGGACATGATCGCCCGCGCCGCCAAGGCCGCCGGCGTCAAGAAGTCAGTGCTGATGCGCGACGCGGCGCTCGAGAAGGCGGCCGAGATCCTCGCCGCCGTCAGCTGACGGAAAAGCAAAACGCAACGCGAATAGGAAAGCGCCGGCAACGGCGCTTTCCTATTCGCTTCCAGGCCCGAGAAGCTTCATGGCGATGCGGCCGCGCTTCCACCATGGAGTCGCCGCAATCGCTTGCTGGCGCTCAGCTATAGTCGCGACACGATCGGCGAGCTCGGCGGCGCGGCGGTTTGCGTCGTTCAGCTGCATGCGAAGCGATTCGATTTCCCTGTCTCGCGAGGCCCGAAGGTCGGCCAGCTCGACAGCAAGCCTGCCGTTTTGCTCCTTGAGGTCAGCGATTCGATCGTTGAGCGCCGCGATGACAGCGTCCGATACGTCGGTATCGTCGGATTCCGATTGCTGGGGAATGCTCTTGCCGACGGCATCCGATATCGCCGACACGGCGAAATCGTCAAGGATGTCGTACTTGCCGACCCTCGACACGTGCTCCTGCGCGATGCCGAGGCGGTCGATGTAGTTCACGACGGTCTGCTTCGAAACCCCCAGGGTGTCGGCGAGCTCTTTCTTGGTGATGCCCATAAATCGAATATCCCTTATTTGGTCTACGGTTTTCCCTATCTATCAGCGATTATATATTCCGCTTGTCGATGAATCGGCAAATAAATCGACTATTTACCGATTGCTCTTTTCGATATGTTCGGTAATTTAGTCGTTCGTGTTCGGTTGTTGCGAGCGGGCAAAATCGTCCACGATGCTCTGGATGCTCACCCTACAGACACTCCTGCCGTTCTTCTCCGCCAAGCGGTCCCAGTACTTGTCGAACGCCCAATCGCCCGCCTCCTCGAGCAAGTCCGCTAGGGATTGCTGGCTTTCGTAGTCCTCCCTGTCGGCTATGACGGCCTCCCCGTGCTTGCCGATTATCAACGACAAATGCTCGTCGATAGCCTTCTCGACCAATTCCTCGATACTCGCCGCGGTTTCGGCACTTCCGCCGCGCGTCGCGTGTGATGCGTCGGGTTTGAGCCATTTGTTGACGGTCGTCGGAGACACGCCCAGGGCCTTCGCGATCGCCCGCTGGCTCGCTTCGGGATGCTCGGCGGCGTAGGCGCGTATCTCGTCGCGCTTGGTCGGCGCCCCGTTTTTATTGATCCATCCGCCAGGCTCGTCATAGTTCAGATCCCTGGCAAACCTGGCAATTTTCAAATGCTCGCCCTGCGGTCTCCCGTTGTGCTTGTTCTCATGCGGCGCGATCTTGGCGCGGCGGCACATGTACTCGTTCTTCCAGAAGCGCAGCTCGTTCGAGCCGTAGGCCGCAAGCGCGCAGGCGACGTCATAGTTGGTGAAGCGGTTTCCCGGCTCGTCGCTCAGCCTGTCGAGCTTCGGCACCAGCCTGTAGGCGTCGCTCGCGAGCTCTTCCAGCGGCACGTTGCACTTCATCGCATAGGCTACTAGCGAGAGCACGGCGAAGTAGCGCCCGTGCACCACGGCCTCGTCGTCAACGCGGCCGAGCCATGATTCGTAGGCACCGCGGTTCGTGTCGTAACCCCGCTTTTCCTCGCCCCGTACGATGCGCCGCTCGTACCAATCAGGCCACTTCTCCTCGGCCTCGGCGAGCGGGGTGCGCCCGCCCTTGGTCTCCAGGACGCGGTACAGCTCGCCCGGTATCTCCTTGCCGCGGATGCCGCAGTAGTCCACCAGGTAGTCGAGCGTCACGCGCCGCGGCTCAGAGGCCCCCTCGGGCGTGTACACGAACGCCAGGGCCTCGTACTTGCTCACGTCCTTCGCGTCGACACCGTAGCCGTTGAGCCTGGTCGTGGTGCCGGGCATGCGGAATCCCTGGTAGATGCCTTGGTACTGCCTGCCCTCGTTGCCGTCCTCGCTGGTGTAGTCGGTCCACACCACGTCGGTGAGCCTGCGCTTGAGCTGCTGCAGGAAGGGCACGACGGCGGGGATGAGCGGAACGGGGCGGTCGAGCAGGTAGTACAGGTGCAGCCCCGCCCACTCATGACGATGTAGGTCGCCTGCGGCATCGACACGTGCTTGTCGAGGCTCGGGTCGTGCCCGTTGCGCATCTGTTTCAGCACGGTGCCAAGCTTTCCCGGCGTCATGCCGTCGAGGTCCACCGCGAAGGCGTGCAGGAAGCGCGCGTTGGCCGCCTTGTTGCTCTTGCCGAAGAACGACACCGGGGCCATGTAGACGGGGGCGTTCTCGGCGATGGATGCCTTAACGAGCTCTGAGACGCCGTCGAGGTCATCGGTAACGGTGTAGCGCTCGATGACGGGGACGTCGACCTTCTTGCCCTTGACGAGCTGCTTGCGGGTCTTCGGGCCGAACTTCAGAGCTATGGCGTTGGGCTTGCCGTCGAACTCGGCCTTGGCATCGCCGTCCCACCTCTCCTGTAAGAAGCCCTCGGGAAAGATGTCGCGGTAGAACGCCAGGGGGTCGCGCCACTCATAGCCCGGCTCCTCGAGCATGCGGCGGCTCATGGCGATGTAAGCCTCTCGCTTCTCCTGCCAGTAGGCGCGCTCCTGCTCTTTCGTGAACCTCTTCTCAGCCATCCTCAAAGCCCTCCCCGAGGGTGTTCTATACGGGACGTATATTATAAATATAGTTATTGTAACAGTTCGGAGATCGAATAAGGCGGTCGAGACCGACCGCCTCGAAGCCATCCTCAAAGCCCTCCCCGAGGGTGTTCTATACGGGACGTATATTATAAATATAGTTATTGTAACAGTTCGGGGATCAGAAAAGGCGACCGGAACCGACCGCCTCGAAGCCATCCTCAAAGCCCTCCCCGAGGGTGTTCTATACGGGACGTATATTATAAATACATTTATTGTACACCCTCGGGGATCAAAAAAGGCGACCACCCGGATCGCCTCGAAAGCCCTCCCCGAGGGTGTTCTATACGGGACTATGACATAGGGCTCAGAAACCGTTTACCGAGGCCTTTTAACCTGGCTCAAACCAAGCGGCGTTTCCCGTTTATCTTTGCAAAAGGATTCGAGTCCCTGCACGTCATAAAGATCCACCTTCGCAGAAGGGGAAACACCTATGGACAGAAGGACATTCGTAAAGCTCGCCGCAGCAGCTGTTATCGCATCGACGATAAGCGGATGCGCTTCGGCAAACGATGAAACGGGAGCGAATCAGATGCCGATGGAAGATGGCTTGACGAGCGGCGGCCCGATGTCGTGCATAACGTTCAGTACGGGAGAAATAACCGACATCGACGAAGACGCGCTTACAACGACGATCCACCTTGACGACAACCAAAAATACGGCGGCGAAACCATAGTCGTCGAATATACAGGCGTATGCCAGGTGTCTCCATCGTCGATTCGAAGCGCGAAAATAGGCCAGCGGGTAAGGGCCGGGTACTTCGATTCAAAATATAAAAACGGCGTTTTCCCTGGTGAAACACTTGAGTTCATCAACTGATAGCTATCGTAACAGTTCAGAGATCGAATAGGGCGGCCGGTTCCGGCCGCCCGGAAGCCATCCTTAAAGCACTCCCCGAGGGCGTTGCGCGCAGGAAGACATCTGCCCTTGTATCTTCGCCATATTCCTTGTATCTTCGCCATATTATTTATATTTGGCGAAGATACCCCATGGCTCAATTCGACTATTCGAGGCAGCTCAGCACCCTCATGTCGCCCGAAATCATGTCGTCTATCGGCGATATGAGGGAGCACCGCGGAAGACAAGCGCTTTACGAGGCGACGAGGCCTG
>NZ_HE611021.1 GCF_000236865.1 Senegalimassilia anaerobia JC110
TCCCGCTCTTCTTCAACGGAGAGTTTGATCCTGGCTCAGGATGAACGCTGGCGGCGTGCCTAACACATGCAAGTCGAACGATGAAACCGCCCCCGGGCGGACATGAAGTGGCGAACGGGTGAGTAACACGTGACCGACCTGCCCCCCGCCCAGGGACAGCCCCCCGAAAGGGGGATTAATACCTGGTACTCCGGGAGCGGCGCATGCCGCCCCCGGGAAAGCTCTCGCGGCGGGGGATGGGGTCGCGGCCCATCAGGTAGACGGCGGGGCAGAGGCCCACCGTGCCGACGACGGGTAGCCGGGTTGAGAGACCGACCGGCCACATTGGGACTGAGATACGGCCCAGACTCCTACGGGAGGCAGCAGTGGGGAATTTTGCGCAATGGGGGCAACCCTGACGCAGCAACGCCGCGTGCGGGACGAAGGCGTCCGCGTCGTAAACCGCTTTCAGCGGGGAACACCTAACGAGGGTACCCGCAGAAGAAGCCCCGGCTAAATACGTGCCAGCAGCCGCGGTAATACGTATGGGGCGAGCGTTATCCGGATTCATTGGGCGTAAAGCGCGCGTAGGCGGAGCGCTAAGCGGGACCTCTAACCCGAGGGCTCAACCCCCGGCCGGGTCCCGAACTGGCGCTCTCGAGTGCGGTAGGGGAGAGCGGAATTCCCGGTGTAGCGGTGGAATGCGCAGATATCGGGAAGAACACCGACGGCGAAGGCAGCTCTCTGGGCCGAAACTGACGCTGAGGCGCGAAAGCTGGGGGAGCGAACAGGATTAGATACCCTGGTAGTCCCAGCCGTAAACGATGGGCGCTAGGTGTGGGGGATGAGATCCCCCGTGCCGCAGCCAACGCATTAAGCGCCCCGCCTGGGGAGTACGGCCGCAAGGCTAAAACTCAAAGGAATTGACGGGGGCCCGCACAAGCAGCGGAGCATGTGGCTTAATTCGAAGCAACGCGAAGAACCTTACCAGGGCTTGACATGCAGGTGAAGCGGCGGAGACGCCGTGGCCGAGAGGAGCCTGCACAGGTGGTGCATGGCTGTCGTCAGCTCGTGTCGTGAGATGTTGGGTTAAGTCCCGCAACGAGCGCAACCCCTGCCCCGTGTTGCCAGCATTCAGTTGGGGACTCGCGGGGGACTGCCGGCGTCAAGCCGGAGGAAGGTGGGGACGACGTCAAGTCATCATGCCCCTTATGCCCTGGGCCGCACACGTGCTACAATGGCCGGTACAGAGGGTTGCGACCCCGCGAGGGGGAGCGGATCCCGCAAAGCCGGCCCCAGTTCGGATCGGAGGCTGCAACCCGCCTCCGTGAAGCCGGAGTTGCTAGTAATCGCGGATCAGCACGCCGCGGTGAATACGTTCCCGGGCCTTGTACACACCGCCCGTCACACCACCCGAGTCGTCTGCACCCGAAGCCGCCGGCCGAACCCTTTCAGGGGCGGAGGCGTCGAAGGTGTGGAGGGTGAGGGGGGTGAAGTCGTAACAAGGTAGCCGTACCGGAAGGTGCGGCTGGATCACCTCCTTTCTAGGGAGATTCTCACAAGAATCAAGGCTTCACTATCAAAGCAAGATTCCCAAATCCAGCATCCGGCTCCCGGGGCTCCCGCCCCGAGGCACCTTGACAGCCGCATAGCGAAGCACGGAATACAGAAGATACGCGGGGCCGGGAAGCCTTTTCCCGGCCCCCGAGAACGAATAACGAAATCAATTCATCTAACAAGTTGATTCGGATTCTTCACGATCGCGAAATCATTCAAGATTTACTCGATGTGGTTTACCTAACACATAACAGGGAACACTTCAGGACGAAGATACAAAGGGCGCGAGGCGGATGCCTTGGCGCGGGAAGTCGACGAAGGGCGCGGCAAGCTGCGATAAGCCGCGGGGAGGCGCAAACGGCCTTTGATCCGCGGATTCCCGAATGGGGGAACCCAGCAGGGGCAATGCCCTGCTACCGGCCGCCGAACGCATAGGCGGCCAGGAGGCAACCGGGGGAACTGAAACATCTAAGTACCCCGAGGAAGAGAAATCAACCGAGATCCCGGGAGTAGCGGCGAGCGAAACCGGGCCAGCCCAAACCGGCGCGCGTGCAAGCGTGCGGGCGTTTCCGCGCCGGTGTTGTTGGGCGGGGCAACCGAGGGCCGCATCCCTCGGCCGCTGTTACAAACCAGCCATCTAGGGGAACGGCCTGGGAAGGCCGGCGGAACAGGGTGAGAGCCCCGTACCCGGAAGGTCGCTGGCAGCGGGTCTCCGGCCCAGAGTAGCGCGGGGCACGTGAAACCCCGCGCGAAGCAGGGGGGACCACCCTCCAAGGCTGAACACTCTCCCGCGACCGATAGCGAACCAGTACCGTGAGGGAAAGGTGAAAAGCACCCCGAGAGGGGAGTGAAACAGCGCCTGAAACCGCGCGCCCACGAGCAGTCGGAGCACCTTTGACGGTGTGACGGCGTGCCTTTTGTAGAATGAGCCAGCGAGTCACGATGCGCGGCGAGGTTAAGCTTTTAAGCGAGCCGCAGCGAAAGCGAGTCTTTAAGACGGCGATTTTTAGTCGCGCGTCGTGGACGCGAAGCCGGGTGAGCTACCCATGGGCAGGCTGAAGCGGGGGTAAGACCCCGTGGAGGGCCGAACCCACTTCGGTTGAAAACGGAGGGGATGACCCGTGGGTAGGGGTGAAAGGCCAATCAAACCCGGAGATATCTCGTTCTCCCCGAAATAGCTTTAGGGCTAGCCCCGGCCGTTTTCCCGCGGCGGTAGAGCACTGGACGGAGGAGGGGGCCTCACCGCCTACCGATGCCGACCAAACTCCGAATGCCGCGAGACCAAAGGCCGGGAGTCAGAGCATGTGGGCTAAGCTGTGTGCTCGAGAGGGAAACAGCCCAGACCGCCCGCTAAGGCCCCCAAGTCATCGCTGAGTGGCAAAGGATGTGCGTCCGCCCAGACAACCAGGATGTTGGCTTAGAAGCAGCCATGCATTCAAAGAGTGCGTAACAGCTCACTGGTCGAGTGGACATGCGCCGACAATTCACGGGGCTAAGCGATGCGCCGAAGCGGCGGAATGTATAAACATTGGTAGGGGAGCTTCCCCTGCGCGGCGAAGCCGGAGGGCGACCGACGGTGGAGCGCAGGGGAGTGAGGATGCTGGCATGAGTAACGAGAGCGGCGCGGGAAACGCCGCCGCCGTAAGCCCAAGGTTTCCTGGGCAAGGCTAATCCTCCCAGGGTCAGTCGGGAGCTAAGGCGAGGCCGGAAGGCGTAGCCGATGCGCAACAGGCGGACATTCCTGTACCGCCTCGGGACCGCTACGACCGAAGGGGCGACGGAGAAGGGTACGCAGGCGGGGTTCTGGACGCCCCCGTGAAAGCATGTAGGCCGCAGGGCAGGCAAATCCGCCCTGCGCACAAGGCCGAGACGCGAGACGAAGCCGCATGGCGAAGCTGCGGAGCCCACGCTCCCTGGAAAAACCCCTAGGCAGGGCCCGAGGCGCCCGTACCAAAACCGACACAGGTGGGCGGGTAGAGCATACCGAGGCGATCGGGGGAACCATGGTCAAGGAACTCGGCATAATCGCTCCGTAACTTCGGGAGAAGGAGTGCCGCTGCAGGTGGAGGGACCAGCTCCCCGAGCCCGCGGCGGCCGCAGCGAAACGGCCCAAGCGACTGTTTACCAAAAACACAGGACTCTGCCAACCCGCGAGGGGAAGTATAGGGTCTGACGCCTGCCCGGTGCCGGAAGGTTACGCGGATGCGTTAGCGTAAGCGAAGCGCTGAAGCCAAGCCCCGGTAAACGGCGGCCGTAACTATAACGGTCCTAAGGTAGCGAAATTCCTTGTCGGGTAAGTTCCGACCTGCACGAACGGCGTAACGACTTGGGCGCTGTCTCGACCATGGACCCGGTGAAATTGCACTATTCGTGAAGATGCGAATTACCTGCGGAAGGACGGAAAGACCCCGTGAACCTTCACTGCAGCTTGGCATTGGCCGTTGGCTCGGCGCGTAGAGGATAGGCAGGAGGCTTAGAAACCGGGGCGCCAGCCCCGGCGGAGCCGCCCTTGGAATACTGCCCCCTCCGTTCCGGCGGCCTAACGCGGCGCCTTGTACCAGGGCCGCGGACCGTGCCAGGCGGGTAGTTTGACTGGGGCGGTCGCCTCCCAAAGAGTAACGGAGGCGCGCAAAGGTTGGCTCAGGACGGTCGGCAACCGTCCCGAGAGCGCAAGAGTGCAAGCCAGCTTGACTGCGAGGCGGACGGGCCGAGCAGGTGCGAAAGCAGGCTCTAGTGATCCGGCGGCCCAGAGTGGAATGGCCGTCGCTCAACGGATAAAAGGTACTCCGGGGATAACAGGCTGATCTTGCCCAAGAGTCCACATCGACGGCAAGGTTTGGCACCTCGATGTCGGCTCATCGCATCCTGGGGCTGAAGTCGGTCCCAAGGGTACGGCTGTTCGCCGTTTAAAGCGGTACGCGAGCTGGGTTCAGAACGTCGTGAGACAGTTCGGTCCCTATCCTCCGCAGGCGCAAGTGGATTGAGGAGGTCTGCCCCTAGTACGAGAGGACCGGGGTGGACGGACCTCTGGTGCAGCGGTTGTCGACCAACGGCACGGCCGCCTAGCTACGTCCGGCACGGATAACCGCTGAAGGCATCTAAGCGGGAAGCCGTCTCCGAGATGAGTCCACTCTCCGGTAAGGGCCCAGGTAGACCACCTGGTCGATAGGCCGCAGGTGCAAGCGCGGCGACGCGCTCAGCCGAGCGGCACTAATAGCCCGAGCTCTTCGCATCCTCGATTAAAGCACCGAGCGCGATGCGTGATCTTCTGTCCGTGCCCGCCATGCGGCCGCCAGGGTCGCCCCGGACAGGGGTTCCTGGCAGGCTTCATAGAGAGGCCGCGGGGGAGCGCCCCCCGCGAGCGCGACCACAGAGGCGGGGATCACCCGGTCCCATCCCGAACCCGGCAGTTAAGCCCGCCTTCGCCGAGAGTACTGCAGCGCGAGGCTGCGGGAGGGCAGGGCGTCGCGCTCGCGGAGGGCGCTTTTCTA
>NZ_CAEM01000084.1 GCF_000236865.1 Senegalimassilia anaerobia JC110
CTACGTCGACTGCCGCAGCTACGCCGCGCGCGGCATCGACCGCGAGCCGACCATGCACGAGGGGCCGGCGGTGCGCGCCATGGAATCGCGCGAGCGGGAGCGCTGCGCCGCGGAGGGCCGCGAGTACGCG
>NZ_CAEM01000083.1 GCF_000236865.1 Senegalimassilia anaerobia JC110
CACCGGAACGGGAGGCTGAGCCGACCGGCCGAGGGCTGGAAAGGGACTTCGAAAAAAGTCCTTGACAGCGCAGAGGCGCTCCGGTAAAGTACTTCCTCGCGCCGAGCGCCGACAAGGCTGGAGGCGGAAAAA
>NZ_CAEM01000082.1 GCF_000236865.1 Senegalimassilia anaerobia JC110
AACATGGGGGTATGGAAAGTGCCGTGCGCGGTTTCGTACGAAAGCGCGCGGGCATGGCCGCAAGTGGCCTCGATAGTGCAGTCGAACAGGGCCATGGGCTACTCCTCCATCCCGTTGATGACGAAATCGGTGC
>NZ_CAEM01000081.1 GCF_000236865.1 Senegalimassilia anaerobia JC110
CTCTGGCAGGCGCCGCGGCCGTGGGCAAGGTCGGCCTCAAGGAACACGTGCCGTACGGCCCGGCCCTCGCGCTCGCGGCCGTCGTCGGATCGATGTGCTCGCTCGCGCCCATCTAGCGCGGGCTTGCCCATAAGCAAGGAAAAGATCGAAAGACA
>NZ_CAEM01000080.1 GCF_000236865.1 Senegalimassilia anaerobia JC110
CGCGGTCGCGCTCGGGCGTGCGCTCGCGCTCGTAGTGCCTTTCAAGGGCCGCGTTCTGGTCGCGCTCCCACGACTTTCGCAGATCGACCAGCAGGGCCTTGTCGTTCCAGTCCCGGTTCTTGGCGCCGAACCCGTCGGGGCCGGCCTCGCGCGTGGTGCACATGATGT
>NZ_CAEM01000079.1 GCF_000236865.1 Senegalimassilia anaerobia JC110
TCTACCACGGGGTCGAGCTTTGCGCCCGCCGTTAGGTTTGCGGATGAATCTTGTCCGAGAACCACGGTGCCATGGTAATGGCAGCGTGGTTCTCGGACAAGGATAACGCTGACACATGGCAGCGTGGTTCTCGGACAAGGATAACGCTGACACATGGCAGCGTGGTTCTCGGACAAGGATAACGCTGACACATGGCAGCGTGGTTCTCGGACAAGGATAACGCTGACACATGGCAGCGTGGTTCTCGG
>NZ_CAEM01000078.1 GCF_000236865.1 Senegalimassilia anaerobia JC110
CGGGCCTCGCCGCCAGCTGCCTTTCCGCCTCGCGCCGCACCGCGCGGGCCGCTGCCGGGGTCTTCAGGGCCTCGCTCGCGAACGCCCTCGCTGCCACCTTGGCGCGCGGGCTCGCCTCGTCCCACGTCGCGCCCGGTTCCACGGCCCGGGAAAGCTGCGCGAGCTCGCGGCCCATCTTCGAGGCCTGCTCGAGGCTTATGCCGTATCGCCTCGCGGCGGCCTGCTGGCGCACCAGGTCGGGCCTCGACAGGCGCGCCTGCGCCGCGAGCCGGGCGCGCTCGGCGTCCTGGGCCTGCCGGCGCCTGTCGCGCG
>NZ_CAEM01000077.1 GCF_000236865.1 Senegalimassilia anaerobia JC110
CGGCTCCGTGGCCGTGGTCGCGGCCCTCATCGGCGCGGTCTGCCTGCGCGTCGCCTTCTACAACGTGGGCCTGTCCGTGTTCATGTTCTACTAGGGCGCTTCCCCGGGTTCGGCCGGGCCGTCTGGTCCGGCCGCCCATGGCGGCCCGAGCCGATGCCCTTGCGGGGCTTCGGCCCGCCAATCCCCCCGCCCCGCCGTCGGCGACTCCCTCCCCGGCGGCGGGGAGGAGGCCGGCCCGTCTCGGCGGCCCCCCATCGGGCAGCCGGCCGACAACCGAATACCCTCAAGCGGCCCCTTCCGCTTGGAGACACCCTTTCCCCAAACCCCCCTTGCAAACAGGGA
>NZ_CAEM01000076.1 GCF_000236865.1 Senegalimassilia anaerobia JC110
TTGTACAGGGCCGCGGGGCAGACGCGGACCAGCTTGAGGAACTCCTCGTTGTAGGCCTCGGAGCCGTCGTCCTCGGCCAGCTCGATGTGCGGGGTCTCCTCGTCGACCTCGTACTTGTTGACGGACAGCGCCTCGTCGACGTTGACCGTGATCTCGCAAACCTTGCTCACAGCGCCTTCACCGCCTTCATGACCTCGCGGCCGAGCTTGAGCGCGCCGCGCTTCTTGATGATGGGCTTCATACGCTTCATCAACGGCTGCTGCGGGGCGCCGTCGACGCTGAACATCGCGTTGAAGACCTCCTTGACCATCACCGGGTAGTCGGTGAACATGCTGCCCCACTCCTCCATGACGTGCGGCCACTTGGAGAAGGTGCGCAGGTCCTGGATGACGAACGAGCCCTCCATGGC
>NZ_CAEM01000075.1 GCF_000236865.1 Senegalimassilia anaerobia JC110
CCTCCGCGCCCTCGGGGACGGCGACCTCCGAGCCGGAGCCGTCGAGCACCCTGAACGAGTAGACCCGGAGCAGCGCCGGGTCGCCCGACCACCTCTTGGCCACGGCGGCCGCGACCTTGTCGTAGGCCGGGTCGCCGGCCTCCAGCCTGGTGGCCTCGGCGCAGGCTCCGGTGGAGTCGGGGTCGGGAAGCGCCGACAGGTCGGCGCCCTCGACGGTCACCCGGCCCATCTCGACGGTGGTCGCGGCGTCGGCGCCGTACCAGGTGTAGGAGCGGGCCTGGACCTGCGGCGCGGAGGGCCTCTCCTCCAGGCCGGTGGTGTCGACGAACGCCACGCACGCCGGGTCGGCGCCGTGGGCGGCCACGTCGAACATCATGCCCTCGACGTAGTTGGCGCCCTGCGTGGTCTCGAGCTCGCGGAGCGTCCCGTCGTCGGCCAGCGAGAACGCCCTGGGGGCGACGCCGCCGTTGAGCATCTCGGTGTACTCGAAGGTCA
>NZ_CAEM01000074.1 GCF_000236865.1 Senegalimassilia anaerobia JC110
CTACGTCCAGAGCTGCAGTAGACTGTTCAATAAAAGCAAAATCAAAGTCAAGCGTCTCGATTTTTTCCTCTTTATAAAGCTCAATCTTGGAAGATGCGACAGCGTTGTGCAACTCATCCATCGAAAACAGTGAGCCGGGGTGCATTTTTATGAGCAAGGTAAATTTATAACGCTCTTGCAATGTGAGAATTGGTTCGAGCCGTTGCACAATCTGCTGCGCAGTTTTTGAACTCGACAAAATTAAAAGAACCCGTTTAGTATCTGCAAAGGTTTCGACATTGTTATCACGACGTTTGTTTGACAATTTACTAAATTTGTACGTCCCTGCATTAATTGCCTTTTCGGAATCTACCAAGCTTGCGCTTTTCTCACTCCATGCAAAGAAATAATTAGCTCTAACTGGCGAGAAAAACCGCATGTCACCTATAAGCCCATGTTGGAGAACGACGCTTGTTGCAAGTTCGTCCATTGCGATAACGGTCGAAAAGAAATGATGATCAGACATTAAGATAT
>NZ_CAEM01000073.1 GCF_000236865.1 Senegalimassilia anaerobia JC110
ACGTGCTGGAAAGCCTCGTCGAGGTCGCGAAAATACAGAGCACGAGCGCGTCAAACAAGATCGAGAATATCGCGACCTCGGACAAAAGGCTTCGCGACCTGATGGCCGAGAAGGCCGAGCCGAAGAACCGAGACGAGCGCGAGATAGCCGGATACAGGTTCGTGCTCGACACGATCCACGAAAGGCACGATGCCGTGCCCGTGACGCCCGGCGTGATCCTGCAGCTCCATCGCGACCTGTACAGGTTCACTGGCGACTCGTTCGCAGGAAGGTGGAAGGATTCCGACAACGTGATCGCCGAGAGGTCGGCCAGCGGGGAGATGGTCGCGAGGTTCAGGCCCACGAGCGCCGCCGCGACTCCGGCGGCGGTAGACGCCATCTGCAGGGAATACCGGGCGCAAATCGAAGCCGGAACGTACGATCCCGTCCTCGTGTCGCTGGTGTTCGTGTTCGATTTCGTGAGCATCCACCCGTTCAACGACGGGAACGGGCGCATGAGCAGGCTGCTCACCCTGCTCCTCCTATA
>NZ_CAEM01000072.1 GCF_000236865.1 Senegalimassilia anaerobia JC110
CGGGCATCTGCGCCGCAGGACGCGCCTGCGCGGGCTGCGGACGCGAAGGCGCGGGGGCCGCCGCGGCGACGGGGGCCGCACCCGCCTGCTGATACGCGAACGGCACCGCCTGGCCTGCGCACGACTGCGCCAGGGCATCGGCGACCGCCGCCTGCACGTCCGGCTTCTGGACGGCCTTGAACGCGAAGGCGTTCTCCTTTGGGAACTCGATGGCGAGCATGCCCGTCTGCGCGTTCCACACGGCCTTCGTGCCCAGGAACAGCACGCCGTAAGCGGCCTTCTTGCGCTTAAGCTCGGCAAGCGCCCCCTGCCACATGCGCTGCAACGCTGCAGGGTTTTCCATAGTGGCGGCCAGCTGCGGGCTTGCGCCGCCCGCCGCGGGCGCGGCGGGAGCGGGCGCGACCTGGGCCGACGGAGCGGACGCAGGGGCCGCCGGAGCCGAGGCCGCCGGAGCCGCGGGCGTAGCGGGGGCGGAAGCGAGCGCAGGTGCAGGCCGCTCGGCAGCGGCCGGGCGAGGAGACGCCTGCGGTGCGGCCGCCGGAGCCGCAGCCGGCGCAGGAGCTGCAGGGGCCGCAGCCGGAGCGGCAGCAGCGG
>NZ_CAEM01000071.1 GCF_000236865.1 Senegalimassilia anaerobia JC110
TGGAAGAGCTTCGAGGGCGCATGGTACTGGTTCGACGGCTCCCCCCACGCCGCCGAGGCCCGCTGGGTGAGCGACCGCGGCTCTTGGTACTGGCTGGGCGAGGACGGGCGCATGGCCGAGGGCACCTTCGAGGCGCAGGGGTCGCTGTGGCACGCCACCGCCTCCGGCGCGCTGCTCACCGGCCGGGGCTGGGCCTGGGACGGCGCGTGGTACCGCACGAGCCCCTCGGGCGCGCTGACCACCGGCTGGCTGTGGGACGGCGCGTGGTACTGGCTGGACCCGCAAAGCGGCAAGATGGCGGCCGGCTGGTTCCGCGACGGCGGCGGGGACTGGTACCTGGCGGACGACTCGGGCCGCATGCTCACCGGCTGGCAGGCGACCGGCGGGCGCTGGTACCATCTGGCGGGCTCCGGGCGCATGGACGCCGGCTGGCTGTGGGACGGCGCGTGGTACTGGCTCGACCCGGAGAGCGGGGCCATGGCCGTCGGCTGGGCGCAGGACGGCGACGGCGCGTGGTGGTACCTGCTTGGCGACGGCACGCTGTCGGGCCAGCGCTGGGTCGCCGGCTGGGCCGGCTCCTGGTACTGGGTCGACGCGTCGGGCCGCATGGGCTCGGGCTGGCTGTCCTGGGGCGGGTCCTGGTACTGGCTCGACCCCGAGACCGGCAAGATGGCC
>NZ_CAEM01000070.1 GCF_000236865.1 Senegalimassilia anaerobia JC110
CCGGCAGCGGCGCACTCGAGGGAGGTGATGAGGGCCTTGCCCTTCGGGAAGGCCTCGACGTACTCGATGCAGGCCTCGACCTTGGGCAGCATGGAGCCGGGGGCGAACTGGCCCTGGGCGATGTACTCGCGAGCCTCGGCCACGGTCATCGTGGACAGCTCTTCCTGGTCGGGCTTGTTGAAGTTGATGCAGACCTTCTCGACGGCGGTCAGGATGACCAGCATGTCGGCGCCGAAGTCGGCGGCCAGCTTGGCGGAGGAGCGGTCCTTGTCGATGACGGCGGGAACGCCCTCGTAGCCGTTCTCGGTCTCGAAGACCGGCACGCCGCCGCCACCGGTGGAGACGACGATGTAGCCGTTGTCCATGAGGTCCTTCACGGCGTCGAACTCGACGATGCGCTCGGGCTTCGGGGAGGCGACGACCTGGCGCCAACCGCGGCCGGCGTCCTCCTTGAAGGTCCAGCCGGTCTCGGCGGCCTTGGCCTTGGCCTCTTCCTCGGTCATGAAGGCGCCGACGGGCTTGGTGGGGTTCTGGAACGCCGGATCCTCGGGGTTCACGACGGTCTGGGTGATGACGTTGGCGACGGAGCGGTCGATGCCGCGGGCCTTCAGGTCGTTCAGGATGGCCTGGGACAGCTGGTAGCCGATGTAGCCCTGGGACATAGCGCCGGCCTCGGGGAAAGGCATCTCCGGGGTCTTGCCGTCGTTGGCGGCGGCGTAGGCGAAAGCGTTGTTGATCATGCCGACCTGGGGGCCGTTGCCGTGGGAGACGACGACGTTCACGCCATCGGCGATCATGTCGACGATGTGCTTGGCGGTGTTCTTCACCAGCTCGAGCTGCTCCTGCGGGCTGTTGCCGAGAGCGTTGCCGCCGAGGGCGATGACTACGGAAGGACCGTCACCTTTT
>NZ_CAEM01000069.1 GCF_000236865.1 Senegalimassilia anaerobia JC110
ACGCCATGCCCGCTACCGCTCAAATCAACGCGCGTATCGCCGTCAGCTGCAAAGCTAGCGGCGACGCAGGGCTTGCCGCGGCGGGGCTTTCCCCGTCCCAAGCAATCCGCGCATTATGGGAACTGGCCGGGCGCAATGTCGAGACGCCTGAAGCCATCACCGACGCGCTGTTCCCCGATCGTCAAAAGCAGCGCGAAGCGGACGCCCGGGCCCAACGTCAAGAAAAGTCCCAGCTCATCGCGCAGGGACCGAATATCGTGCGCGACGCGTACGTTGCAGGCGGAATCACCGGCGCCCCCAACGCGTCGCTGTCGTTTTCCGAGTTGAAAGAAGCGGCTGCGATGGAACAGTATGGCGAAACGATGGGCTGGAGCACACGTGAGTAGCGAAATGCCGCAACCTGCCAATAGTCGCAAGACGCTGCTCGTCGACACCAACGTCTGGGTCGACTACTACCTTGGGCACCGTCCGGGAAGCACCGCAGCCTTCAAGCTTCTCGAATGCGCCAACGCTCACGACTGCACCTTGGCATATGCGGCAACCAGCGTAAAAGACCTGTTCTTCCTTCTTGCGAACGACTACAAGGTTGCATACCGGAAAACGCATGGCGGCGAACTCACGCAAAGCGCCGCGCAAGCCGCGACCGCCGCCGCATGGGCCGCAGTCGATCATCTGAGCGAAATCGCCGCTGCAGTCTGTTGCGACCAGTCGGACATCTGGATGGCGCGAAAGCAGCGCCCCCTGCACAACGACTTCGAAGACGACCTCGTCATCGCCGCGGCCATGCGGGCGAAGGCACTTTGCCTCGTCACCAATGACGAACAGCTCCTGCGCCACTGCCCCGTCGCCGCGCTGGACGTACCCGACGCCATCACGCTTGTAGAAGGACTTGCATAATGGGACAAAGGGACTGTCCCTTTGTCCCATTATGCAAAAGGGCCCGCGACGTTCAATCACGTCGCGGGCCCTTC
>NZ_CAEM01000068.1 GCF_000236865.1 Senegalimassilia anaerobia JC110
GTCGGCGGCCGGCGTGGGGATCGACGCGACCCTGTTCGCGACGCTCACCGCGGCGGGATCGGCGCTGGCGGCGCTTGCGCTGCTGGCCGTCGCCGGCCCGGCCGGCGCCGTCGCGGGGATCGCCGCAGGCCCGGCCGCGGCCTGGCTCTACGTGAGGGCCAAGCGCAAATCGCGCGAAAAGCTGTTCGACTCGCAGCTCTCCGGCGCGCTGCTGATGATGTCGCACTCGCTGGAAGGCGGCATCACGCTCGAGGCCGCGATCGAGTCCGTGGGCAGGTACGTCGAAGAGCCGTTGCGCTCCGAGCTCGAGCGGGTCTCCTCGGAGATGCGCTACGGCGTGCCCTTCCTCGCCTCGCTCGAGAACATGTCCCGGCGCGTGAGGTGCAAGGACATGCCGCTGGTGATCGCCGCGGCGTCGGTGAACGCGGAGACGGGCTGCGACCTGGCCCCCGTGCTCGCGAAGATCTCCGCCACGATCGACGGGAGGATCGCGCTGAGGCGCCACATCGCCGCGATCACGAGCGGCGGCAAGGTCCAGACCGTCATCCTCGCCGTCCTGCCGATAGCCGTCATGGGCTCCCTGCTGGTCATGGCCCCCGACTTCTACAGCTCGATGCTGGCCTCCCCGATCGGCTGGGCGGCCATCGGCGTCGCCGCCGCCATGGACATCGCGGGCGTCGCGCTTTCGAGGCATCTCCAGAAGATGAAGGTTGATTAAAGGAGCCACCTATGAGCAACATCGCCGCACTTGCAGCCGCGCTCGCCGCCGGCGGGCTGTCCTACCTGGCAATCGGCAAGGCGTTCGGGACGAGCTCGCCGCAGCCCAGCGCCAAACGGGAGAACCGGGGCGGGAAGGCGTTCAAGGCGTTTTCCGCCGCGGTCTCGAGGGCGCTGCCTCAGTCCAGGACGGCCTCGCTCGACGCCGGCGCCGCGCTGCGCGCCGCCGGCCTGAAGGCGACGCCCGACGACTGGCACGCCGCGCG
>NZ_CAEM01000067.1 GCF_000236865.1 Senegalimassilia anaerobia JC110
ATGAGCAAATTGTCCAAGGAGCAGTTCGAGGCCTACCTCGAGCAGATCAAGAACCTGGCCGAGGGCCCGTTCGAGGAGATGCAGCCCGAGATCGAGGTCACGAACGTCTTCCCGGAGAAGTTCTACGAGCTGGCCAAGGAGAACGACCTGTACCGCTTCGCCCTGCCGGCCCAGTACGGCGGCTGGGACCTGTCCGAGCTCGACATCCTGCGCGTGCAGGAGCAGTTCTCCCGCGGCCCGGGCGGCATGCGCATGCACCTGCACTACGCCGCCGACCTGAACTGGCGCATCCTGGACGACTACGGCTCGGATGAGCTGAAGGCCCAGTACATGGACAAGTTCCAGGACAAGACCATCTTCACCTGCTTCGCCCTGACCGAGCAGTCCGGCGGCACCGGCGCCGACATCCACACCACCGCGGTCAAGGACGAGAACGGCGACTACATCCTCAACGGCGAGAAGTGGCTGATCTCCCACACCGACTGCTGCGAGTTCGCCTACGTCATCGCCGTCACCGACGAGTCCAAGTCCGGCGACGAGCGCCTGTCCGCCTTCTTCGTGCCCGTCGACACCCCCGGCTACGAGGTCACCCCGATGCCCCACATGATGGGCGCCCGCGGCGCTGCCCACACCGGCCTGAAGTTCACCGACATGAAGCTGGACAAGAAGTACCTGCTCGGCGAGGAAGGCCAGGGCATGGAGATCGCCATCCACTCCCTGTCCGTCTCCCGCGCCCACATCGCAGCCTCCAACCTGGGCATGTGCCAGCGCATGCTGGAGATGTCCCTGGCCCGCGCCAACGACCGCATCACCTTCGGCAAGCCGATCGCTTCCCGCCAGATGATCAAGCGCGAGATCGCCGAGATGCAGATGTACACGCACGCCCTGCGCTGCATGGTCTACGACTTCGGCCGCGAGTACGACGCCGACCCCAACGGCAAGTACATCGAGGAGAAGGCCGCCATGTGCAAGCTGTTCTCCATCTACTCCACCCGCATCGTCTCCGACGGCATGCTGGAGATCTTCGGCGGCGACGGCTACTTCGAGGACTCCCCCTACGGCCCGACCGAGCGCCTGTACCGCGACGCCCGCGCCATGTGGCTCGAGGAGGGCGCCCCGAACGTCCAGCGCATCACCATTGCCCGCAACTGCCAGAAGTTCGGCGGCAAGGTCGAGTACCAGCTGTAA
>NZ_CAEM01000066.1 GCF_000236865.1 Senegalimassilia anaerobia JC110
AATGGAGTTCGGAGGGGGTTTGGCAACGGTCCGCTAGTACTTCGCGAGTTCGGCAACCACCCGTCTCCTCAAACTTTGGCATATACAGCATTGCCGTTTGCTAGAGATAATCTCATTATGCGTAATGCGATTGTTCGGCCCTAACTGCGTTTTCATCCGTCCCCAGATGCCGAAGAGATAGCTTAAGCCGCCACTATTCGGCAGGTAGTCAGCATGAGCGGATACAAGTTCAACGGCTCACCGCGCATGTTGTGGCGGTTCACGACGTTGTCGGCAGTTTCTATGCTTGCTGTCTACGCCAATCAGATGACCGGGATTCTTTTTTTGACGCTCTGGAACATTTCGTGTTTTCACATGAGGCGCCGAATCTTCTTGCTGTCCACCACGACTCCCGGAACCCCTCAGGAAGCCCTTATCTGACGACTGTATGATTTTGGGGCCCTTTAGACAACTACCTTCTGAGAGTGCCGCCCAGAGAGGAGATCGCAAGCCTCCAGCTCCGTCCTCTTGCCCACGGCGTTCGTCCAAGCGAGGCAGCCGCTGAACAAAAATTGAAGGTCTTACAGCACTGACGTTGATATCGGGATTGCTTATCTTGAGTTGGTAGACCAGCTCAACACCCTCTGTTTTCCCGTCATACGCAGCGCACACTGAATCATCTCCGCCAGCGAACCTAGCTCCTTTTGACACCTTCACCTGCACCGTCAATACAACGATTTCGACGGTCCGCGAGACGATATTTTTCTCCTCACTTGCTCACGTGCGCGTCTTATGCTTTGCTCAGTGTCCTTCATCTCGGCGACCTTCCACCCTCGCGAGGCCCCGGCGGCTGCGTACCTCTGGAAGACACGCCTGCACCCAAGTACTCGGATATCGTCCCTAGCCAGAACCGCCTCATCCATCAAGCATAGCTAATTGTTGGCCTCGCCTCGTGCTAATCGATACAGACTCGCACTATTCTCTTTTAGTCACTCCAAGGCAAGCAAGTTAAAGGATTTGAGGATAGCGCTCGACGTCTCCACGGGCATTGCGCCGAGGCATGAACCCCTTCGGGGATTCCTTAAAATCATTGACTCTAAGCGGCTCGACCCGCCATATGGAGCCGAGAGCTGAAAGGTATTCTATCTGCTATTGTAGGATCGCCCTCTAAACGTTTACGAGCCCTTTCGTCCCTAGATGCGTCGCCAGGTTTCATCTGTAAACCGATTCGAGCGTCCGTTCTGCGCACGCCGCATCAGCTCCGTTATGCAGAATAGACTTGCAAGTACCCCCCCCCATGAATCCTCTGGTTC
>NZ_CAEM01000065.1 GCF_000236865.1 Senegalimassilia anaerobia JC110
GACGGATTCTAGCGAACGTTGCAACGCCCTTGATCGGAAAGGGTGCCTACGATGGGCTACGAATTTGACGGGGTCGTCTACGACAAGCTGAGGGAGATGCAGGGGGCTCGCAGGGCAAGATACCTCGAGCTCGTCTCCGGCGGCATGAACTTCACGCGCGCGGCCGAGGCGGTGGGCGTCTCGAAGCGGACGGGCAAGGTATGGAGGAACGGGCGCGGCAGGTCATCCGGCCGCGACGAGCGCGCGCTTGTCGACTGGTATCGTGGAGACATGGAAGAACCGAAGAAGATAGACGGCTACTATCTATCGCAGGATGAGAGAATCGCCATCGCCGACGGCCTGCGCGCCGGCGATTCCATCCGATCCATAGCCGCGAGACTGGGCAGGAGCCCATCCACCGTCAGCCGCGAGATCAGGTCGAACGCAGGGCCGACGGGCGGCTACGGCCCCTACCGCGCGCAGCAGCTCTCGACCAGCCGCCTCAAACGGCCGAAGGCGCGCAAGATCGACGACCCGAGGCTGCGGCGCGCGGTCCAGGAGAAGCTCGACAGGCATTGGTCGCCCGAGCAGATTTCCGGCTGGCTTCGCCGCGAGTTCCCCGATAATGATGCCATGAACGCTTGCCACGAAACCATATACCAGGCCATCTACGTCCAATCGAAGGGCCGGCTCAGGCGCGACATCGAGGGGAAGCTCCGATCGGGCCGCGCTGCCCGCCGTCCCAGGTCGGCCGGCGACGAGCGCAAGCCGCGCTTCAGGGACCCCATGGTCATGATCAGCGAGCGGCCGGCGGAGGTCGAGGACCGCGCCGTGCCCGGCCACTGGGAGGGCGACTTGATCACCGGCGCGGCCAACAAGTCGGCGATCGGGACGCTCGTGGAGCGCACGACCCGCTTCACGATGCTGCTCCACCTGCCGGACGGGCACGGCGCCGAGCAGGTGCAGGACGCCATAGTCAAGAAGATGGCCCGCCTGCCCGAGCTCATGCTGA
Organism: Senegalimassilia anaerobia JC110; assembly: GCF_000236865.1. Classification (GTDB taxonomy): domain Bacteria; phylum Actinomycetota; class Coriobacteriia; order Coriobacteriales; family Eggerthellaceae; genus Senegalimassilia; species Senegalimassilia anaerobia. The sequence goes on from NZ_CAEM01000065.1 coordinate 992, forward strand.
ACTCGCTGGCGTGGGACCAGGGAAGCGAGCTCGCGCGCCACAAGAAGATCGGCGCCGCGCTCGGCATGCAGGTCTACTTCTGCGACCCGCACTCGCCTTGGCAGCGCGGCACGAACGAGAACACGAACGGCCTCCTTCGCCAGTACTTCCCGAAGGGGACCGACTTGAGCGCGTACCCGGAAGACTACCTCGACGCCGTCGCCGAGGAGCTCAACGACAGGCCGCGGAAGACGCTCGGCTTCATGAAGCCGAGCGAGCTTTTCGTGAAGCTGATAGACGAGTCGGAGGATGCGGCTTAGTTAGCGGGTGTTGCATCCACCGCTAGAATCCGC
>NZ_CAEM01000064.1 GCF_000236865.1 Senegalimassilia anaerobia JC110
GAAAGGAGACCAGCTATATGAAGTCAAGGGATAATCCGAAGTTTTTTGAAGCTGAGTAGGTTTATCCGATTAACGCACTTTGACAGCCGAATATCGAATGCTTTTGGGCGCAATGGGGCGCATCGCAGATGCGATGGCGGCTAGGGCGGATATGCCAACCGGGGCTACTTGGCCGGGTCGTACGGCTTCCTGTCGCGCATGACGGCGTAGACGACGTGGCACAGCTTCCTCGCCACGGCGGTGACCGCGACGCGGTGGGGCTTGCCCTTGCGGCGCAGCTTGTCGTAGTATTCCTTGAGCCTCGGGTCGTACTGCCTGGCCCGGTTCGCGGCCAGCCACAGCGACCTGCGCAGGTAGGGCGAGCCATGCTTGGTTATGGGAACGCCCTCGGCCGAGTACTTGCCCGACTCATCGACGCCGGAGTTGAGCCCCGCGTACTTCACGATCGACGCGGCGTTCCTGAACCTCTTCACGTCGCCGATCTCGGCGACGATCTGGGCGCCGGTCGTCGTGGACACGCCGGGGATGGTCGTGATGTCGGGCTCGACCCTCGCGAGCAGCGAGGCGACCTCCTTCTCGACTTTGGCAATCGTGGCGTTCAGGAACTCGACCTGCGAGACCATCGTCCTGATCTGGAACGAGGCGGCCTCCTCGCCAAGCCTTATGCCGACCGACGATTTTGCCGCGGCCTTGACCTCGGCGGCCTTGGCGTCGCCGAGCCTGCCGCGCGAGCCCTCCGACAGCAGCTTCGCTATCGAGGTCGCCCGCTTGCGGGCGACCTCGGAGGGCGTCGGGCATTCCGCGAGCACCTTGAGCGACGCGGCCCCGAACATGTCGGAGAACAGCGCCGCGTATTCCGGGAAGTAGGCGTCGAGCACGCATATGGCCTGGGTCTTCACGGCGGCGAGCTCCTGCTTGAGCCCCTGGTGGTAGCGGGTGAGCTGCTTGAGCGCCTGCACCTCGTCGGTGGCCAGCCTCGTCTCGTCGTAGTCGCCCTGGCGCAGCGTCTCGGCTATGAGCCAAGAGTCGATGCGGTCGTTCTTCACGCCGGACAGGCTCTTGAGCCTGCGCATGGCGTGCACCTGCATGGGGTTGACGACGCACACGCGGTAGCCCGCGGCCATCAGGTAGGCGAAGCAGGCCTTCCAGTAGTGGCCGGTGGCCTCCATGCCGACGAACACGTCGTCCTCCGACTCGGCGACGGACTCCAGCCAGGCTATGCACCTCTCGAAGCCGGCCTCGCTGTTCTTGAACTTCATGGGCCTTGCGGCCTCGGCCCCCGTCTCGTCGACGGCGCCGATCACGTGGTCCACCTTGGCGATGTCCACACCTGCGTAGATCATGGGCGGCTCCTTCCGCTAGCGGCGGGCTCCTGCTACCGCACCCGGGACCGCTACCTCCTAGAAGAGATCCGAGGAATGGCGCGCGGCCACCCTCATCCAGCTTATCCGCGGCCTCGCCCGGATGGGGCAGGTTGCCAGACTCCTTTACGAGAAGCAAGGCTCTCATCGGCCATGTCGGCAACCCTGCCCGCCAGAATCTGCATTGCATCCATAAGCATTCGATAAAAGGCTTAAAAATGCAACGACTTAAAGATAGGAG
>NZ_CAEM01000063.1 GCF_000236865.1 Senegalimassilia anaerobia JC110
TATGAGCAGGACATTGTCAATAGACAATATTGGGCCTGGCCTCGATTCTTTCGAACCGGGGTCAGGCCCTTTCTCTATCTCAACCCTCCTGCGGCGACCTCGGCGTGTCTCTCCGACGCTCGTCTTCGCAGTTTAATATCCGCCCGTGGCGCATCTCTGCGCTGGACAATCCGTTGCTACGGCTGGGGTTACCTCGTCGAAACGACAGTCTGTGCACGCGGGTGGCGCCTGCGGCGCTCGCAAAAGAAAAGACTGGGGTTCGCCCCAACGGCCTCGGATCGGACCACAGGACGGGATGGATCGCGCTATGTCGTGACGGCCTTCCCGAAGGCTAGCCGTTCTCGACCATGCAGCCTATCGCCCAGCACCAGCATGCGAGCTCGCGGGCGGTTGCGACGTTGGCCTTGTTCTTGTGGACGCCGCGCTCGAGCATCGCGGCCCGCCTGCCGACGAGTCTTCTCACGCCCTTGGCGGCATGGCGCCTCGCGCCGGGGTCCGGCGCTTGGCCTTTGGCCAGGTCTTTCGAATGGGGAGAGCATCCCAGGTAGTGCCACGCCGACTCGACGAGCACGCGCCTCAGATGCTTGTTGCCCGCCTTCGTGATGCCGCCCTGCCGCACGCTCTCGCCGCTGGAGTGCTCCGACGGCGTCAGCCCGATCCACGCCGCGAACGACCTGGCGTTCTTGAACCTGGAGAACTCGCCGGCCTCGAAGACGAGGTCGGCGGCGCTCATCACGTCGATGCCTTTCAGACACCTGACGGAGTCGACCCTGCGCTTCCACCTGGGCTTGGACGCCTCGGCCTCGACCAGCCTCTCGAGGCGGGCCTTGTCCTCCATCGCCTGCCTCGTGGCGTCTATGTAGTACGCGAGCACGTCGTCGTCGGCCTTCTCTGCGAACGATATCGACTTTATCCACGCCCAGTGCGCGGCGGTCCAGTTGCCCTTGCGGCGCCCGGACGGGGTCGTCTCGCTGAACGCGTGTCCGTGCCTGAGCAGGAACTTCGACAGACGCTGCTTGCAGCGCTTCAAGTCGTCCCTTGCGTCGTCTAGCGCACGCACCAGGTCGCGCGCCGCCTCGCACTCGTCGTCGGGCACCCATACCTCCACGACGTTGCCGACCGACAGCATGCGCGCCAGGAACTCCGCGTCGTTGCGGTCGTTCTTCCTCCGCCTGTCGGCGCTGGGCTTGATCATCTTGGACACCGCGCCGACGACGCAGTCGATTCCCATCGAGGACAGCCTCTTCTGCAGGTCGAACCCGGTGACGCCCGACTCGTAGACGCATTTGGCGGACGGGTCGACGGACGACACCCAGCCCGCGATCTCGGCGGCGTCGTAGCCGAAGGTGGCAGATCGGACCTCGCCGGTCATCGCGTCGAGGGCGACGGCCTTTATCGAGCGCGCGTGCACGTCGAGGCCGACGAAGGTGGTAGTATTCAACATGGGAGAGCCCCTTTCCATGCTTGTGGCGTGGCCGCCACCGGTTCGAATCAGACACTCGCCATTGTCGGCCTAATCCACGGGAATTGCATGCAGCAGGGGCTCTCAATGTTTTTATGTCCTGCTCATATCGTCTATGCTTGCGCGGTTCCGCGCGCGAGGAGATGTGCGGAGGCGCGCCGCATGCGCCGGGAGAGGCCCGCAGGGGGGATGTCCCCTTGCGGCCTTTTCTGCGTTTCGGGGTTGTTCCTTGCGTTGCGGGGCTTCCTACTTCTGCGTTTACGGGCAGCGGCTGCGGCCCTTCCTGTGTTCGGGTAGGGTGTTGCCGAAAGGCGCACGGCTCCCTCAAGAAG